>NZ_JACSQY010000010.1 GCF_014836415.1 Sporosarcina gallistercoris
CAATCGCCGGTTCAATACCGACAATTGGCTGCATAATAAGGTGTTTTTTACTTGTCTCAAAAAGGTTAGTCAGTGCCTTGATTGGAGAGTTTTCTTATTATTATTTTGGCTTCAGTTGTTTCTGCAAATGATATTGGATTAAATCCTAGTTATTTTTAACCAGGAATTAAACTTAACACCACATCGTATTTCACATTATAAGTAACACCTGAATTCGTTTCTCCATTTAGAGTCACATCAAAAGTTGTGTCTTTCTTGTACTCTGTCTTATCAATCAAAACCTTTAATTCACTCTTAAGTTCACTTTCAGATTTTTGTTTGTCCTTACTAACGTATAATTTGATATTCGCATTATCAATACCATAATCAACGTCAACAGATTGAATTTCTTTTAAAGTTAAGAAAGACGATATCAAGCCCGTATTGCTAATCTTTTCTGGATCGAACTTTCCTCCAATTTTAAAGTTGATAGTATTACCAGTAACAGTAATCTGGAAATCCTCACCATCGGAATAACCTTTTAGCTTCTCACTAATTTGAACTTTTAAATTAGCAGCAGCTTCTGCCGCCTCATTAGAAGCTGGTGGCGTAACAGGCGGTGTCACTGGCGGTGTTGGAGTTACAACTGGCTCTCCATCCACCTTATCAATTTTATCTTTCACACTATCGTAGTCCTTGATAACGTCTTTTGCATCCGTGCCGGCTGGTAGCTTCACATCGCCGACTTTTGTAGAGGCACCTAGTGATACGAGTGCTTCTTTTAGTTTGATAAGTAGGTTATCCACCTTACCCGTCGTTTCAATGTTCACTGGAGCCGCTGTTGCTAAAACTAGATTCTTAATAGCTGCATTGCCATCCAGTGTGAACTTATCTGGCGTTTGAACTGTCAGGCTATTGATTTGAGCATCCAATGTTACGTTGTCAGCACCTTTGAAGATTTCCACAGAAGGGAAGATATATGTTGTGTCGCTGATCAATTTGATATTGGAAAGGATATTCAATTGAGTAAGTGAACTTGTTCCAAGGAATTGAATTGCCATTGGAGATTTACTATCCACCTCCACGACTTTAAAACCTACGTTTGTGAACGAAATCGTAGAATCCGCAACGATGGTTGCTGTGGAAACTGGAGCATCTCCGATCGTGACTGTGCCGTTCACTTTGAAGTTATTGATCGCTAAGTGCTTTCCTGTCAACTTCAAGTCGCCAGAGAGTGTAGAACCAGCACCATCAAAAACAAGTGGCGTTGCAGCTGTACCGGAAGCGTTTAGTTCGAGCGACTTCACTGAAACAACTTGTCCATTTTTAACATTTAATGTGATTTCAGCACCTTTTAATGCAGATGCATTCTTTTCGTTCAAGATAGCTTTTACTGAATCGGAAACAGTATAGCTGCCTTTATTGATCACTACTTCACCATCTTTAACGGATGTTACATTTCCTGTAATCTCCACGCCGTCTTTCATCATATCAGCGCGATGCAGGAAAATCGCCATTTGCGCACGATCGACAAAATTGTAAGGACCGAATGTAGTGCTCGTCAGCCCACGTGTGATGTCATAGTCTATCAATGATTGGACGTATTGTGCATAAGGAAGTTTTTTGTTCACATCGACGAACTTATCGTTCACGAGTTCTTTCTGTTCAAACCCAAACGCCTTCCCGATAATAATCGCCATCTGGGCGCGAGTCAATTTGTCATTCACTCCGAACTTGTTGTTCCCGTACCCTTGAATGACACCTTCTTTGTTCAATGCTGCAATGTACTTATAGAACGGATGACTTTTCGGTACGTCTGAGAACTTAGGGTCAACAACGGACGAAGTATCCAAATTCATAATCCCTGCGATGAACTTAGCCGCCTGGCCACGTGTTACATCTTCTGCTGGACGGAATGTTGAATCCGAATAGCCGCTGATTACCCCACGCTTTGTTAAATTCATGATTGCTTCATAAGAAGCCATACTTTTTGATACATCTTTAAACGTAACTGCCTCTGCACCTTGAGCAGTTGGAGCCAGTGCTACGATCGAGCCTGTGAGCATTGCGCTCGCTACGGTCATTTTAAATAACTTATCAGACATCTTCAAAATCGAATCCCTCCAAATTTTATAATAATTATTCCTAAAGAAAATCTTACCATGATTAGGTAAATATTCATAGAAGATTTTTCACTTAATTTACAATGTTTGTTGTAAAAACGAGAAATTTAGGTGAATTGCACGGTCTACTATTAAAAACCGTCTTGTTAAATGCAGAATATTCCTATCTCGATAAACAAAAAGGTCCTCAAATTGACAACTCAATTAGAGAACTCTTTTGTTTGTTCAGCTATTTAACTATACAACATTGTGCGCTGTATACGTTTTCACCCAAGTGAATTTCTAACCATCGAATCTTAACTCAATTAGCCCCAAGTTCACGGATACGATTCTCCATCAAGCATCCAAAACTACTTGATATAAGGCGATGCAATGAAACCGGATTGCTTTTTCCCATTCTTCACAGTTTGGGCTGGGTACCAAACGAATTGGTTTTTCGAAGTTGGAGGTTCATTGTAAACCGGTCCGCCTAAAATTGTCAGTTGGTCCGTTGAAGTCGTGGGTACTAGTTTTGAAGATGTATTCGGTTCTGTCCGCATACCCGATCCAGAGTACGTTACCTTATCACCGGATGTCAGTAATTCCTTGGACGTGGTTGCTTCTTTTGTCATATCGAAGATTTTTTTCTTGAACTGGATCGTATGGTTCGTAACTTCACCATAACTGAAGTCCTCTTTCGTCATTTGAATGGAATGGATAGCGGTATTCAACAAGCCATTTTTACTGAGCTCGAAATAGACCTTTTCTTGATAGGCATTCAAGTTTCTATCACCCGTCGCTTGATAAAACGGGCTATTTACAGACTTAGTGCCATTATACGCCATGATTGCAAAATACCAGTGTTCCAATTTTGCTGAATCATGGTCTGCAATTTTCGGTAAATCCGTTCGAATGAAATTTGTTTGAAGGAAGTCCAGACCTGCCTCAATATTATACATTACATCATATTTTAGCCGCTCTACATCGTATCCAGCGGTGTTCGTGATTTGCATCAGCCCGATGCCACCGTCGTTACTAATAATCGGCTCACCTTTGTCAGTGAACTGCTTCCAGCCATTGCTTTCTACAGACGCAAGCGCTTTTACAATTTCAGGCGGTATCGGAGTTTCCGCTTGTCTTGCAGCTTTCGTAAGCAAACAGTTCATGGTTTGTCGATCCGGATTTTCTCGACTTTCAGGATCATATCCACACACGTAGACGGTTAAACGAAGTTCGTCATTTAACGCGCGTGCAAGAAACGCAGAGAACTGAGCACGCGTCAACGACTTCGCTGGTTGAAAACGTCCGTCAGAATAGCCTTCGGTGACACCAAAAGCAATCACTTTGCGAATATCGGAATAGCTACTGGAACTAATTGGAACATCATGAAACGAAAGTGCTTCTTCTTCCTCGAGTTTAAATGCACGCGCTAAAAAGCTCGCCATCTGGCCGCGGGTCACGACTTCATTCGGCCGAAAGGTTCCATCTGTATATCCGTTAATGATCCCAGCTTCGCTAGCCGATTGAATAGCTCCTGAAGCTGCACTTTGGCTACTTACATCCGAGAAGGCAGTGTCCCTTTTTTCTGTTTTCAAATCGAGAGTTCTTGCGATCATCAAGGCTGCATCACCGCGAGTCACGTCATTATCCGGTGCAAACCGATTATTCTCAAATCCTCGAATGATCTCTTTATCATACAAAAATCTCATATGCTGAGAAAAAGGATGTGTGCTCTGTACATCCGAAAAACCTGCTGCGTTCACTGGTTCTACATTCCCTAACAAAACCAAGGAAACTGATAAGAGTAAAACTACTATTTTTTTCAAAACCATCCCTCCCTACCAGTAGCTTACTATAGTTCGAATTTTTCGCAAGAGGACATTGGTTTTTATTGGTGTATTAGATGGAAGGAATTCCACAATACATAATTTCAGACGATGAAGAGTGAACACTTGCTGAATTTACTCATTCATCATTCTTCACTCGACACGGAAAGTATCTTCCAATGTATACGGATGTTTCGCAGAGCCTACCTGTATTTTCAATTTGTATTGCCCTTCTTCCCATTCGTACCGATCTAATACGATGCTGCGATTTTCAAGCGGCATGATTAAGTCACCATCTTCATCCAGCTTCAAATACGACATGGACCATGCCGTTTCTATTTTTAATGGCAACGTTACAAATCCGGGATCTTCTTGCCTGACAACTTTCACCCACTCATCCTCTTTCTTTTTAAACACTTCCAGATCCTTACTGTAGGAAATATAATTCGGACCCCAGTTCTCGATTATGAATGTAATGGTTTCGTTCTTTTTATAAACATCCTTCATGATTTTCATAGCCATATTATACTGATCGAAAGTAGTATAGAGCGGATCGTATCGAACGTCCTTCACTGCGTTATTGGCATCCCTGACTTCCACTGTATATCTATACAACTTACCAGGCTCATTGGGAATCTTGACTTTGGCTTCTTCCAGATTGGTTGTAGTGATTGAAAAAATCTCTTTCGCCTGTTCTGCATGTCGATTCACTTCCTCCAATGTGATTTTTGCGGTATACCCCTCTTTCAAATTCGCGGGCATGTCTGGTTCATAAACAGAACCGGGATATACTTCAATAGCTCCGTTGAGCCGATAGGGATCATGGCGTCTAAAAACATTTCCTTGACCATAACGTTCCGTCCCAGAGTTCACGACAGTTGCAAAGTTCTGGATGTATAAGTCTTGATAGGTCCCTTCATAATTTTTTGTTTCTTCGTCTACTTCTATTTCTTTAGAAGCCGTGCAGCCCATTAGAAAAATGCTCAACGTACTTATTGCAATAAGTCTTTTCATCTTTCACTCCTCCAATCTCTTATTTAGTTAGTCGTTCCAAAAATGGAATAGTTGCACTTTATGTTAAATTAATACCAGTAGAATGCGAATGACTAATTGTAATCAATGTGTTTCTTCAGGAGAGCAATCAACTTATTTACCTAGATTCCTAGAAAATCTCTAACCGTTTTCTTGCTTATGGATTTCTCCAAAGACACTTCATACATCTTCGCTTCCCTACACTACTGTTTACCTCCATTGGAGAAATTTCATCTGAACCCCTATCACCTGCCCTAACAGCATTTTAGAAGTGCGTGAATTCAAGTTGTCTAGAATTCAACTAACTTAGTTGGCTAAATCGTGCGAAGTATGGGAATGAGGAAATTTATTAATAGAAGTTTCGGAGATTCAATTTATTGTGAAACGTTAATAGATGGTTGTGTAGACTTCTCGGTGCAAAAGTACACGAATGGGATACGATGATGTCAACTCTCCCTCATGAGTTCACAACTTCTGTACATCAAGCACAACTTTAAAGATACAGCTAATTATCTTGGAAAAACGGTTGATGTGGTAGAACTAGAATAAAGGAACTGTAGGCAGGGGTACTGCTAGTAAAAGCGGGTTGGCGCTTGTAGGATAGGTGACGACTGTCGGTGGATTCTCCTATGGATTTCCTATTGAAAAACCTCACCATATTGTTTTCAGTGATGATTTAGGGGGCTGTTTGGTGCTATTCCGAAAGAAACCAAAGTGTACTTGTTTCATGTATCTACTTCATGAACCGCTCTTACAGAAACTTGTAATAAGCAAAAAAGTACTTTAATCAATTTAACGATTAGAGTACTTGTCTGACTTCATTTCATTTTGGAATAATCGCAATTTCATGTCCAGCAGGCACTATTCACTACTCCCTAAATTAGTGATTGTTTTTGTTTATATCATAATTCGACAAGTTTTCATTAACTAAAATGCCGAACAACTTTTCTGAATCCAATTCGTTCAAATCCGTATATAAATCATGCGTTGAATCAATAAGTTTAACTGTTTTACCATCAGGATTTAATGATAGATAGTAAAACGTTTTTACTGGATTCTCTTTGTCTTCATTATCAATACTTTCAATACGAAATTCCCCAGAACTACTTGTTGTTTTTTTCACTGCTACCCAGTTGGCATTATCAATAATATCTCTTACTTTTAAATAAATCTCAGTGTCATTTAACATTCTAAATGGTTTATAGTCACCATTCCCATCATTGATGTCAATAATAAGATCGCCAGCAGACTCAATGATTCCAATATCAATGTCGTTATAACTGTCTTCGCCTACACTCTCTTTATTTTCTTCCTTTTGTTCGTCGATGTCTGCAGATTTTTGTTCTTTTTCACTACAACCCGAAAGTATTATAACCGGTAACACAAGACTATACATAAGTATTTTTAATATTTTCATGGTAATTATCCTCCTTTTTATCCGTCAACCTAATAGTCGGTTTGAAAAGCAAAACTAGTTTGTGAATTGTGTCCAATAACCACGTGAATTTTTTACAACCTCATTTTTTCTTCGTAATCCTTCACTAATCCCTCACCAATTAATCCCCATATTTTACTAGTAATATTTATAGATCATTGATTTACTATTTTTCTGATAAATAGTATTCCCTGAGCCTAACTCTAATAGATTTATCCCTCCTACCGACTATTTACTTTGCAAATCCCCCTTCTAGTCAGGACCTTTTTTAATAGTATTTTATGTTCAGGAGTCTTTTACTTAGTTGTGCTTCGTTGTATAATTCAATATCCAAAAGAAGAATTATTCTTTACAATTTCGGCTAACCCAGTTTAACTCTCTCGACTTTTTTATAAAAGATACAATATTGTCGTGATAATAATACAAAAACACAGCATCCGACTCACCAAGAAATTATTGAAAATTATGATTCACTCTCACAGTTTATATTATACCAGAATTCTCCATTCATACATCCAGATCTTTAAAAATGATTTACCCGGGATGAGTTATCATGCCGCTAAAATGTATTTATACCCATCTGTGGCGTTACACGGGTGAATATAAATACATGTCACTTTATTTCACCATTAGTAAAAATAGACGTAGGAAAGGACAGTTTTTGAACTTGATGAAGCTCCTAGATTAACTGAGGATACAGACCGCTGCTTCACTTCCAGCGGTGATCTCGCTTCAAGACGACGATCGACTCGTCTTGTAATAATCTTGTGCAAAATGTATGCCTAAAATATATGATGTTTTCAAAACCCTAGTCTACAGAAATCTTTGCAAGGCAATTTTAGATAGCTACTTTATTGGAAAACAGACGTGGAACTCTCTTTCTTGAATGTACTCCTTTATCCAACGTAGCACTTATGGTTTCAAGCCAATTTCACGTCTCTTTCCTCCTTTTTCAGTGACTTGCGGATGAGTGGTTAGGAAGTCACTGTCCGTGAGTTTGATGCTGACCAGTTCACTCACTCGAACGCCTGTGTACAACAACAAGTAGACAATCAACGTGTTTCTTGTGCTGACCTTGTTGCGTTTCTCGACAAAGAATAATAGTTGTTCCACTTGTTCGTCTGACAGACTTGTGACAGCTGTTTCACTGCCGCTTGAGGTATGTATTTTGTCATTTTTCAATACTATGATGCTCTTACTTAGAACACCTGTGGTTCTTAGAAAATCGTTGTAGACCTTAAGGCTGTTTACCTTCTTGTTGATGGTCGCGACTGCAAAGTTCTTCTGTAGTAGGTGTTCTTTGAAGCGAACGAATGAGAACCGCGACAATGGTTGCTCTTCACCTGCTGCCTTTTCCTTCAGGAATCGTTGAAATCCTTTTACGTCTGATACATACGATTCTATCGTTCTAGGTGCACGTCCTTCTTCAAAGAGCCACTGTTCAAATGCTTCTATCGTTGATTGCATGAATGTCCCTCCTCCATTTAAAAAAAGACCATGCGTACCTCAAAGAGAGGCATTCATGGTCTATTTACGTTTGATGATGATGACTAGCAGTGTGACGACTAGCTCAATGACAGGTGCGGGAATCATGATGGATAATTTCGGTAGCTTACTCATGACGGTTTCCTTTCAGCTAGCTTCTTACTGGTTTCTTGAAATGAAGAGAGTTCCTTATTGTCGGATGATTAGTAGTGTAAAACAATAACTCACGACAGTATTATATTTCTTTCGGGAGTTATTAACCTGTAAAAACCGTTGGTTTGTTGACCTAGCAACCTTCTCGTCCAATCCACTTATTGAGAAGTAGAACGGTCATGAGATTATTAGACTAGTTGTCTAGTTTTGTCGTGAGTCTTAGTCGATGATTGACAGCAATTTTCTCAACTGAACTTCATCGTTTTTCGTAATGACTTGGAGACACCATTGCGGTGAATTCGGATAGAATCCAATCGTCCCACACCAAACATATTCTTCGCTATCTTCAACTATCATCAATTCATAAAGTAGAGTACTTGGAATGATTTCAAACAGTTCTTGTGGGATGAATGCTGAATCTAATTCATCCATCCCTAATTCCAATCCTTCTGTACTAACGTCTTGTGCAGTCACTTTCACGCCGTAATCTTTCCGTAAAATTTGAACGAACCACTGAACTTCACTAGAAATGAGCTTGCCTTGATTGAGTTGGTTTGTCATTAAATGTACCCCTTTTCTTTCAATGAGACAAAATCGTCTTCACCAATGATGAGATGGTCAAGGACATCAATACCGATTAGCTCTCCTGCTTCAACCAATCGCTTAGTGACTTCAATGTCTTCAGGACTTGGACTCGGATTACCGGATGAATGATTGTGGGCGACTATAATCGAACAAGAGTTAGACAGAATGGCGGTTTTCATGACTTCCCGAGGGTGTACTAAAATCGAATCTAATGTCCCCACATGACATACGTTAATGTGAGTGGGTTGATTCTTTACATCGAGACACATGACGACAAAGTATTCTCTATCTAGTTCACCTAGAAACTGTTTGAACAGGTGGAAGCCATCTTCAGGACTCTTGATGGAACGATTCTTGTACAGTAGGCTTGTTTCTTTCACCATTCGCAAGGACACAATGTCAACTCGCTTGGCTGGATGTGACTTGGATTGTGCAGACTGTGTGGGTGATGTTTCTGATGTGTGTTGAGTGTTCGTGTACGGATTAATTTCTTTCATGGTTTCTCCTCCTAAATTAGAAAACGTCCTCACCCGGTTGAATGGATGAGGACGCTTCGTGTATTCAGGATTATAATATCTATTTGAAATGCTAGTTGCTACGGTTGTGAAGGCAAAAGAAAAGCCCTCTAACCGATTGCTCGATTAGAGGGTCTTCAATTCAGCAAAATGTTGCCGAACCTTAACTTTGAACATTAGGATATCTATTAGTAATAACTCTAATTATTTAGTTACAGAAACTTTTACTAGAGATTTAACCAAGACACCGTTTTTGTCTTTAAGATTCGTTACTTTACCTGCAGTACTGCCTTCTTTAGTAGTTACAGTCAAGTTTGCTCCGCCGACAACAGTAGACCAATTACTGTTAGCTGGTACTACAGTGATGACAATCTTCTTGTCATTAGAACCTTGAGCTACTGTTGCTGTTGCAGGAGCAGGAGTACCCGCTACTGTAAACGTTCCAGCATCACTCTTAATAGTAAAGTCAGCAATTACAGCTGCTTCATCTGCAAGTGTAGACGGGTCAATAGCCTCATCGAAAGTAAGTTCCAATGTGTTACCAAGAACCTTAGATGCAGTTAAGGTTGCTGGTGTATTATCAGCAACCGTTACAGTTGCTGAACTAGTAGCATATGGATTACCTGAATCAAATGTTAAACCAGTAGCTTTTAGTAGAGCAGGACCTTGAATATTTACTGAATTACTTGCAGGTAGCTTAATTTTGATTACTTTGTTCGTATTATCAACAAATGTGATATCACTGTTAGCCGGAATTGTTTGACCGTCAAGAACAAAGTTCTGATAGTTTAGGCTAGCTGCAGTAAATTTCTCAGTGCCTGGTGCTGTAACTGTGAATTCATTAGTTGCTGAATCTGCAATAACTGCTTTAGCAGGGTCTACAGTTGAATTGTCTCCTACTGTTACTGTCGGAGCGTTGAAAGTAGCATTTTTGTTACCATTTAAGTCAGTAACTGCACCAGCTTCGAATCGTGCTTGGTAAGTACCTGCTTTTAATTTGCCAGCTGTTACAGCTGCAGCATCTGTCGTTTTTACAACTACAACATTATCTGTTCCAGCTTTAACAGTAGCTGTTACAGGAGAAAGTTCTGCTCCATTAAGACGAAGTTTGACACTTCCTACTGCTGTTACTGTTACAGCTTTGTCAAATGTTACTTCTACAGATTCTTTATCTACAGCAACCTTTGTAGATTTAACAGTAGGGTTCACAGTATCTTTAGTCAAAGTTACATTCTTAGTATAAACTTTATTCTTTGTTCCACTAACGCCTTTAAATGCATCTTCAACGAAAGTAATAGAGAAGTTCTCAGTGTTTCCATTTGCATAAGCAGCGTCTGTTAGAGTGATATCATATTTATTTCCATCAGGATTAACATCAGCTGGTGCTGCTGCAACTGTAAAGTTAGTTGTAGTAGCGCCATCAGACTTAGTTACAACAAGTCCTGTTCCAGCTAACATATTAGTATTTGAAGTTGAATCTAACTTTTTGTTTAAAGTTACACGAACTTTTTGGTTTTGAATCTGCTCAATACTGTTCACAGCCAAAGCAGCAGTGTCTTGAGCTACAAGAACGTTACCATTATATGCAGTCATTAAGTTACCCACAGCATCCGTAATACCTGCAACATAAATAGCTGCTGTAGTTCCTGGTTCTACATCAGCAGGACGGTCAATCGTCAATTTAGTTGATGGCGGAGTAACTAAATTGACATTACCCGTAGCTACCGGCTGTCCATTAACGCGTACAACTTCACCCGTTTTAGCGTCAATTGGCTTTGAAAAAGTTAATTCAAATTTATCAGTAGCAACATTGTATTTAGCTTCTGTTACTGTTGGTGCAGTTGCATCGTCAGCAACAAATTTGCTGTAGTAATTTTCAATTTTATCAGTTGTTCCTTTTTTCACTGCATTGCTAACTTTCACATCGTAGTTTCCACTGAAATACTTTGTGCTAGGCGCTGTGATTGTAAGTGTCTTTCCATCTTCACTTAGTTTTGCATCAGTTGTAGCTGGAAGTGCACCAGTAACAGCATTCGCATCTGCTGTAGTAGTAGTTCTAGTTAGTTCTACAACATTAGCATTCAATTTAGTATTGTTAGTTCCTGTGACAGATGATTCTTCTACAGGAGTATTGAATTTAACTTCAACTTGTTTGGCGTTAATCGCCTAAAAGCAACCTAGAAAATGGGTGAATTGGTATTTCACGGAACCCTAGCAGACCAAGCATTCACGTCACTCGTGTCTCTGGAAAATTGTTGTTCAATAGAAAATCAATGAACAATGTTGCAATACAAAGGAAAACAACAGAGAATCAAAAAAAGAGAACCAATAGTCAAAATGTCGCCCAAACACCAATCCTGCTAAAAACCCCTTGAAAATCTCACACAAAACGGATGAAATCCCACCGCATCATTTGGGACACTCCATCCCATACAAGGACTGGTTTCAAAAACCCCAAAACCCCAGCACTTCTCCGATAGAGATTCACCTCAAGAAACTGGTTTTGTGTAACTACATTCCATTAACCAATCTGACAAACCAAAACATCCAGCCAAATCCTTCAAAATTCATCCATCCATTGAGACAGATAGAATACACTTTTCAAAAGAAACGTCGTTCGTCTCTCTAGAGTTTGGATACATGAAATCATATTACGAACAAATAATCTTACTATATAGTACACTACACATTCCCTAAAACCTCTACTTCCTTCTAACCTAATAAAATCAACATGGAAGGCTACAGGGATGATTGTAAATGAATAGACTCACTTACTCCATGATACATACATTAGAATTCTTCAGTAATTCATGGTCTTGGAATGCTAACTGAGTATATGAAAACAACTAATCTTGAGTATTTTCTACCTGTTTAGTAGATGACTCTCTCCTTTGAAAAGGGCGGGGTTTCGAGGTTTTTCGTCTCAGCTCTTGTCCTGCCTGAGTTTCTCTTCTTTCCAATCTGTGGATTTCGAGAGATTCTCGTCCTTCCGCTCGTGGTTTTTTCGGAATTCATTTTCGCACAAAAAAAAGAAGCACTCGTTCTGCTTCTTAGCGACCATTCAGTACTTGTACAACCTCTTTTTCATATCCGTACTTTCTGAAAAAGTCAACGAGTGCTACTTCAAATAGGTCTCGTTGGGTCATGTTATTTTCCCTCGCAAACTCACTAACTAGATTGGAGAGTGTATTTATCATTTGAACGGTTTTGGTTTGTGCAACACCCACTATTGTGTAACGGGGGATGCTTCCTCCTTTCCCGTATGGAATCAGTATCTCTGTAAGTCGTTCTTCATTATGTTTCAGTAGCTTCAATAGGGACAGGTAAGATGCGAGGTCAGTTTGTTCAACCTCCGTTACTTCTTTCGTTGCAGTTGGTCGTGGCATCTCTTCAATCAATTCGTTCCTACCTGTTGCAATCTCCTGTGGTTTCCGTTCATAATTATTCAATTCCGTGTTCCACTGGTAGCCTTTCATTCCCATGAAGTCGCCTATTTCCTGCATGTCCTTGAATCCTAGTTTCTGACAGACAAGCATTGGCTCATCTGTATTGACTTTCAGTAACTCAATGACTCGGGTTGCTTTGGATGTATTGACGTGAATGACTTGTTCCTCTATTTGCGGAACGTAGTTTTTCATATACCTATCATAGCGGTAGCCTTTTTTTCTCATGTACGCATCTATTGATTTATAATCCTTATGATTAAATTCTCCTGCTAACTCATCTCGACTCATGCCTTGAGCTAATTTCGTTAGGATGGTATGGACACGTTCATCATGCTCTGGCGATACCGCTTCTACTAGTTGTTTCATCTTCTTCAACTTCCTTTCCCTTATAGACTTAGTTGGTTCACTGCATCTTGCAATTCAGACTCATCTACATGGACGTAGACTGCTGTTACCGTTCGGAAATCAGAATGTCCCAGCAAGGCAGCAACCGTCGGCAATCCTGTTCCATTTTTGACAAGCTTGGACGCAAAACTATGACGGAGCGTGTGACAGGTGACTCTCTTGTCCCACTGGAGTTCTGTTGTCGCTTCTTTCAACAAACGATTGATGTAGACGGGAGAGATTTTCCCTGTTTTCTGTGTCGCAAAGAATGTGTCACTGTCTTGTATGAAACGTCTAGGTCCGTTTTTGTACGCAATCAAGTACGGTTTCAGGTCTTGTGAGAGTGGAAGCGTCCGTGGTTTATTTCCTTTCCCGTTTCGTACGTACACACGATTCTTGTCAAAATCAATGTCATTCATGGTCAACGCCAAACATTCACTTATCCGTAACCCTGTAAAGGCTAGAGTCCGCACAACTAAGTTCCCTAGTGAGTGATTCATGGTCGACAACAACAATTGAATTTCTTCGACTGTGAGGAAATCCCGTCGTTCTTTATGATTCTTCAACGTCTCTATGTAAGCCGTCGGGTCTTTTTCTACAAAATGATTCCGCATGGCGTACTTGAACAGATTGCGTAACCCATTCAATGTGACATTGATGCTGGATGGTTTGTATCCTTTATTTACTTTCAAATCGTAGAGGTATTCTTCAATGTCCTTTTCCTGTATCTGTTCTAGAAACACTGGACGGTTGTATTTCGTCTGAATTGCTTCTGCAAAACGTTTGCAACTCATGATGTAGCTTCGGATGGTTGCTGGGCTTTTTTCAGCATGTGTCAGCTGTTTTTCAAATCCTTCAAAGCTATTCGTTAGTAACATGGTTCATTCTCTCCTTTAGTCATTCGTTTATTGTGTGGGTATGGAGAAGGCTGTGACTGAATCCGCTTTTCTCATTCAGTCACTCCCCTTCAGTACTCAATCAAAGTCCGGTAAAATATCTTCTAGCGATTGCGCTGGTGGATTGTCCATAAAAACTGAATTAGGTCTTGAAAGATGATGCGTCTGCGGAAGTGTACTGACCTCGTCTAATAGTTCGTGAGGTAGTTTCAGAACGTACACCGTTTGCTTCGCTGGTTTCCCTTCTTCGCCTACCAGTTTACGTTGACGGGTGTTCTTCCCTGCTTCGTTGTCGAGAATCCCTTCTTTTTTCAATCCTTTCAGCACAACTTGATTGCTAGAAAAGCCACCTTCGGACAACCATGTATCTAATATCGTCTTGACGACAGATACCTCTAAGTAGTCTTGTTTCTTCTTCAGTGCTCCGTAGCAAGCCGTTCCGGAGAACCCTCGGTCTCCAAAATTGAACTTGGCATGATGTTTCACAATCTTTTGTTGAAGGTAATCCAACGACTTCGACTCTAATGAACGTGTACCGATGTTCTCTTGGTCATTTTCAATGATGAACTCAAGTAATGAATCCAGTTGAATCTCAAAGTCGAAACAGTCATTCATCACTTGTCCTGTTAGGAGCATCACTGCGTACTTTTCAGCGATTCGCTCAGAGAATCCATCTTTGATGGTCATGGCTTCCACGACTCTTTCCTTCCACTCTTCGAGTTGCGCTCTCCACGCTTCTTCTTCGAATGTGTCAATGACGTGTTGCACAAATTGTGGTCCAGCGTGACCGTAGTTGTTCTCCAGTGCATTCTTGATGGCTTCCGCATGAGCTGCTGAGTCGGTCCACGCAATGTTGCCAAATTCAGGGAGACGTACGAGGAGTCCTGAATTTTGATTCGACTTCTCTGTGAGACGATGTTCGCCTGTCGAGAGGAATGCACCAGACCACTTTTCCTGTTCGCGTAATTCAATATCCGAATTCAATCGGTTTTTATCCCGACCTTCAGCTAGCTGGTAGATGACGGAAGTGAAATCTGAGTTGGTTTTGGTACTCGACTCATCCAGTACAATGGGGAGTCCATGATTGTGTGCAATGACTTTCATCAGAGCATTGAATGTCGCATTCCAGTTCTTCAAAAGTCCATCCGCACTTGGCTTGCCAAAGCTACTAATCGCAAGTCGAGAAGCTGTAGTTTTCCCTGTTGAACTATCCCCATAGATGTGAACTAGCAACACCTCCAATGGAAGGTATTTAGACAACAATCCATTGACCACGGACGTAAACCCATACACCAGCGCAAACTCTAATGCCGGTCTACCCAGTACATGTTGACGAATGGTTTCTTTCCACACCTCAAATTGACCGGTCGGTTGGATGGCTAATGGTCCACTGTAGATGGAAGCGACTTCATTTACACGTGTATCTCGTACACTTCCACTCGGTTCTTCTATCGATTTCCCTGAAAGACTGTGATAATGGTAGTAGACCAATTCATCCCCAGTCTGCTTCCAGCCTAATGCGGTATGCAGGTAATGCGTTTGTTGAATCGTTTGTTCTTGCTGTTGAAGGAAGGCGACGATTCGTTTGTAGTTATCCCCTCGGACATCTGCTCCTTTTTCGGTTAGCAGCATGATATTCTTTTCATTGAAGATTTCTCGTGTTGTGCTCACTCGATGGTATTGTCCTCTTGAGTAGAAGAGGATTTCCAACAACACCGTCCCGTTGTCGAGTGTTCGGTACACCTTATCTATCCAAACCAACTGGGATAGTTTAGACTTAGTTTTTGTTCCTGTTTCCATATCTGTTTCTTGAACATACAAACTGTTTTTCGTTACAATGAACTTACTACCAATTTTAATCTCGTCAGAAGCATTAGGTAGGGTTGTGACAGCTGCATTAGGAAGTAACTCGTATTTGTAGCTTAACTTTGTTGCCATGTCAGTTCAGCACTCCTTTAGTAGACGTCAAGTGGTTGCAGCCACTTGACGTTTTTCTTTTAGTTTGATGGGACACCTTTCAAGAGGCAGAAGATTCCGACACCATTTCAGACACTGGCTCCGTGACCTGCTTTGGTACAGCGTGTTCGTCTTCCAGTTCTTCGTATCGTTCTTCTTGAATTTCTTTCGCTAAGCGAACACAAATCATTCTCGTTCCTTCTTCTTCAATCACTGTCCATGTTCCAATGGAATGGGAGGTTCGGGAACTGTAGTCTAATTCAAACAGGGATGTTAAGCGTTCCACCAGTCCTGCGGAATACACCACGTTTTTAGTCGGCTTACCTGCTAGGTTGTGTGCGACTTCTTCTGCTTGAGCCGCTACTATGTATACTTCTTGATTCTCATCATTCACTAGGAAGCGGACAGCGTTCGGTGAATCCAGTGCATTGAGTATCGGAGTTGCAACCTTGACGCGTTTCCCATTCTTGTTGTTGACGATGGAGAGAGCAGCCCCTTTCGTTGAAAACGTATTAGTAGGCAATATTTCTTCAAGTTCTTTCAACACCCCTATTTTCTTTACTGGATGCTGTTCTACTAACGGATTGACGATTTTAGACGATTCGGTCTGTGTGAATGTCTTACTTCCCTCTACTGGTTCCTTTACATGAGCAGTTGTGCTCGATACATCTATTGTATTCTCTACCGTACTTTGATTCGGTGTGACTCTTGGTAATTTCGATTTTCTTAGTGCCATTTTACTTCCTCCTTTTATGGTGCAAGCGTTTTACTTTAAGTTCTTATCAATCATTGCCGTCCAGCTCATCCCCTACTCCACGTATACACTACGCTCCTTGGCAGGTTAAAACGTTACTCCGACTATGAATACCATGCGGTAATCTTTGAGCTTCAGCTTCTTCGCTGCTTTTTCAACAAAAGGTCCCAAGTAACAATTGATGCCTTTGGCAATTTGTTTGATGGTATCTGCATCCCACTCGTCATTTAGGGACACTGTGTAGCTCATTGTGTGCTCATCCATACCTCTTATTCCGACTAAATTGAATGCCTTATGAATTGCTTCTTCTGAGAGGAAGCCTAGCAAGGATTTCGGAATTATCAACTGTTGTAGTTGGATAGAAAAACCAACATACTCTCCCCTGATGACAGGTTCTTCTGATTCAATGAAATCCAGTTCCACTGTAAACCGGTCATTGTGGATTCGCTGGTTGAGTATAGCCGTTAGATTCTCTTTTCCAATAAGCTTACAAGCTTCCAAGAGGTTCATATAATCTAAGTAATTTTGATTGATAAGCTTCCTTAGGATGTGTACGCCTAAATCATGGTTTGAACTTCCTTGAAAAGCATCTCGTCTTCCTCCCTGCCATTCGTAGGTTGTCATTGCTGCAGAAGTACTCGTTTCGTTAGTGTTCATTTTCCTGTCTCCTTTTCGACTGCATGAGTTGTAGCAGTTGTTTTACTTAACACTTCTCACACAGTAAACCATGAATCACAGAGGTAAAGCAAGACTTTTATTTCAATCAAGAACAACACCAAAACGCTTTACCTAAAGGGTTTTCACATACTTTATTTTCTTATTTCAGCAAGTTTTCATGGTAGACCAAGCCTTCCCGTTTGATGTTTATGGAAAGTAAAGCTTCCCGACTGAAAAGACGTTTGGACTAGTAGCCCGAGCCTTTACGCGTATCACAAGAATCCTCACTATCTGAATTTCACAATGTCCTCTAATTAAAATTTCTAAAATTCAGTCTTGTATTTAAAGAATTTTCTTACGTTATTTTACATAACTACAAACGATTAATAGCATCCATTTTCTCTTCTCGTGTGGTCTGAATGTAGAATTTTGCGGTCATGTTGACGGTAGAATGTCCGGCAAGTTTACTGACAGTCGTCAAATCTACCCCTTTTTTCAACAACCTTGTGCAAAATGTATGTCTAAAAATATGTGGATGTAGCCTGAATCCCAATTCATCTGAAATCTTTGCAAGCCAATTTCTCACCGCATCCCGATGCATCTTTTCTGCACGCTGACTCACCAAAAGATAGTCGCTTTGGTGGAAAACAGACGCAGAACGCTCTTCTTTTATATAGCCCCTTACCAACCTAAGCACTTCTGACTTCAAGCCGATTTCACGTCTCTTTCCGCCTTTGCCGATGACTTGAAGATGACTCGTGAGGAAGTCAATGTCCGAGAGTTTGATGCTGACCAGTTCAGACACTCGGACGCCGGTATATAACATTAAGTAGACAATGAGCTTGTTTCGAGCGCTAACCTTGTTGCGGTTCTCGACAAAGAATAGTAGTTGTTCCACTTGTTCCTCAGACAGACTCGTGACAGCTGCTTCACTTCCAGCGGCAATATGTATCTTATCCCGTTTCAATACGATGATGCTTTCACTTAGAGCTCCCGTGGTTCTTAGAAAATCGTTGTACACTTTCAGACTGTTTACCTTCTTGTTGATGGTTGCTACTGCAAAGTTCTTTTGTATTAGGTGTTCTTTGAAACGGACAAAGGAGAATCGGGACAATGGTTGTTCTTCTCCTGCTGTCTTTTCCTTCAGGAATTGTTGAAATCCTTTTACGTCTGACACGTACGATTCTATCGTTCTAGGTGCACGTCCTTCTTCAAATAGCCACTGTTCAAATGCTTCTATCGTCGATTGCATAACTGTTCCTCCTCCATTAAAAAAAGACCATGAGTACCTCAAAGAGAGGCATTCATGGTCTATTTCCGTTTGATGATGATAACTAGAAGTGTGACAACTAGCTCAATGACAGGTGCTGGAATCGCGATGGGTAGTTTCGGTAGCTTACTCATGACGACTTCCTTTCCGGTAGCTTCTTACTGGTTTCTTGAAATGAAGAGAGTTCCTTACTGATTTCCGCAAGTACTGTTACTAATATGGCAAGTGCTGATTTTTTCCACATGGAAAGCATCTCCTTTGAATTTGAATGGTCATTACAGTGCGATGATGGAATGTGCAAACAGATGAACTCACGCCAGTATTATATTTCTGTCGTCAGTTTTTAGCCTGTGAAAACCTGTGGTTTGTTGACCTAGCAAACTTCTCGTCCAATTCTTCTTTTGCAAAGTAGAACGGTCTTGAGATTGCTAGGATATTTGATTAGTACGGTCGTGAGTCTTAGTCGATGATGGACAGCAGTTTTCGGAGTTGGACTTCATCGTTTTTTGTGATGACTTGTAGACACCATTGAGGACTACTAGGGTAGAATCCTACAGCCCCACACCAAACATTCTCTTCGCCATCTTCTACTATCATCAATTCGTAGAGTAAGGTACTAGGAATGATTTCAAACAGTTCTTGTGGAATGAATGCCGCATCCACTTCGTCCATGCCTAATTCCAATCCTTCGGTACTAACGTCTTGTGCGGTCACTTTCACCCCGTAGTCTTTTCGTAAAGTATGAATGAACCACTGAACTTCACTAGAAATGAGCTTGCCTTGATTGAGTTGGTTTGTCATTACATGTACCCCTTTTCTTTCAAAGAGACAAAATCGTCTTCACCAATAATGAGATGGTCGAGTACATCAATGCCGATTATGTCTCCAGCTTCAATCAATCGCTTAGTAACTTCAATATCTTCAGGACTTGGACTCGGATTGCCAGATGGGTGAGTGTGCGCCACTATGATAGAACAAGAGTTAGAGAGAATGGCGGTTTTCATGACTTCCCTTGGATGAACAATGCTAGAATTCAGGCTGCCTACATGGCATACGTTAATGTGTGTGGGTTGATTCTTTACATCGAGACACATGACGACAAAGTATTCTCTGTCGAGTTCTCCTAGAAACTGTTTGAACAAGTGATAGCCGTCTTCTGGTGACTTAATAGACCGATTGGCGTACATCAAACTCTTTTCTTTCACCATCTTCAAGGACACGACGTCGACTCGCTTGGCTGGATGTGACTTGGATTGTGCAGACTGTGTGAGTGATGTTTCTGTGGCGTGTTGAGTGTTCGTGTACGGGTTAGTTTCATTCATGGTTTCTCCTCCTAAATTAGAAAACGTCCTCACCCTGTTGAATGGATGAGGACGCTTCTTCTATCTAGGTTATAATATAAATTTGAAAATCTAGTTGGTACGATTGTGAGCGCAAAAGAAAAGCCCTCTAACCGATTGCTCGATTAGAGGACTCTCCCATTCAACCACTTTCAGTTTGGTTGATTAGTATTGCATATAACCGGGTTTTGACCGATGTTAATATACAGTCTAGACTCAGTATTAATTGTTAGTAATTTTGATATTCCCAGAAGTGAAGAGGTTATTTCCAGCTGCATCTTTAACATCAAGAGTAGTTGGAAGTACTTTCAATTCTAATCCTTTTGCAATATCTTCTGCAGTTACAGCTGTACCTAGTGTCAAAGCTACTGTCTTAACAGAAGATGCCGCAGAAGTAGGAGCTGTTACTGTTGTTGCAACCGTCTTACCACCAATTACCAAAGCAAAATCATCAGTTGAAGAAGCTCCTAATGAAACTGCTTCAGAGAATGTTAACGTTACTTCAGTAGTAGTTGTTAAAACTGCTTTTTCTACCTTTGGAGCTACGTTTTCTTTAAGAGTTACTGTTCCAGTGTACTTATCCATAGCAACTGAAGAGCCTGCAGCTTTTACGTTTTCAACAGTTACATTACGCACTCCTGTGAAAGTATTAGAATCCGCCTTCAATGTTAACTCTACAATCTTCGGTGAACCAGCTACGATTCTTGCTGACTCGACTACTGCTCCATCAATTTTGTAGTTTGCAACGTTAGTACCAGTAGCACCATCAACATTATCAGTAAACTCTACAGTTACCTTATTGTTAATAGATGCATCTTGTGCAATTGGTGTAACTGCTTTAAGTGCAGTCTTGACATCGCTTGGAGCAACTCCATCTTTACCACGTGTAAACTGTACTTTCATACTGTCCATTGCTTTATTTCCTGAGACACTTGTTACCGCAGTTGAAGAAACAGTTAGGTCGTATGCAGCACCTTCAACTTTAAGAGCTGCAGCTGACAATGGAACATGAAGAACCTTTTTGTTCGTTCCCTTACCATCTGCATAAACTGCTGTTGGTGTTTCATTAATACCAGTTGTAGTTACGTAATCCTTGACTTGCTTACCTGCTAAAGTTACTACACCAGCAGTAACATCTTTATCAAATGTTAACTCAAGTACTTCTGCATTGTTTTTGTCTACAACTAATTTAGAAGCTGTTACTTTTGGCGCTACAACATCCTGACTAAACGTTACAACTTTTGACAAGTCTGTAGCACTTGTTTGACCAGCTAAATCAACCGCTTTACCCGCTTTAACAGTTACTGTAGTTGCTCCATCAAGGTTAGCGTCGACTGTTACTTTATATTCGTTAGCAGAAACTTTATCGATAGCAGTAACTGCAGGCGTACCTGAAACATCTACTTCAGTTCCATCAGCAGTGAACGTAATATCTTCTACGTTTTTCGAGAACTTGATATTGAAAGTTTTAGCTCCTGTTTGAGTAACAGAGCTAATTGCAGGTGCAACACCGTCTACCTGCTCTTTTGTAATTTTAACAGTGGATGGTTGTGGAGTAACAATGTTACCAGCCATATCCTTCAAACCATTAAATGTTACTGTGATTTCTTTATTAACTGGAACACCTGCATTTGACAAGTCAACAAGAACCTCGGTTGCTCCAGCACTAACTGTCGTTGTTACGTTTGATTCCGTAGTTCCGTCAGCATAAGTGTAAGTTGGAGTGTGAGCTTGAACAGGCTCAGAGAATTTAATCTTTACTTTGTTAGCAGAAACGCGCTCTGTACCAGTAATAGTAGGAGCAGTAGTATCTTTACCTAAATCTAAAACCTTCTTTTCGAAGACTTCGACCTTTTTACCATCAACGTCTTTAAGACCGTCAATTTTCACATCGTAACGACCTTCGAATACTTTACCAGTATCAGCTGTAATAGTTAGAGTTTTACCGTCTTTTGACAATTCACCAGTGGCAGAGTTACCAGCTACATTGTTAGTTAATGGTGAATTCGGGTCCAAGTTAGAAAAAGCGAATACACCTGTTTTAAGTGTGCCGCTTGTACCTGCAGCAAATACTGTTGCAGCATCTACTTCATTGTTGAATTTAACTTCAACTTGAGTAGCGTTAATCGCCTTAACTGATTCAACTTTAGGCTCTACAACAACAAAGTTGAATGCAGCTTGCTTACCGTTTACAGAAACAGTACCTGAAGTATCTTTTAGGCTAGCGTGAGTGATTGTGTAAACTTCACCTTTAGCATCGCTCTCTACTTTAGTAGGAGTTACTTCTTTACCGTTAACTAAAACTGTAAAGTCTTTAGCAGTCAATTCTTTGTTTGCTGTTTTAAGTGTAGCAGTTGTTGTTGTTTCGTTCACAACAGTTACTGCCTCAACGATTGCTAACTCAGGATCTGGATTTTCTGCACGGAATACGAACAAAGCGAATTCTCCGCGAGTCAAGTTTTGCTCAGGAGCAAAGATTGTTTCTGATTTACCAAGAGTGATTCCGTTTTCTTTCAATGCAGAAACATAATCGATCCAGTTTTTGTTTACATCTTTGAAGCCAGCTTTTTCAGTAGCTGTCAATTTGTAAGCATTCGCAAGCATTTTCGCCATTTCTTGACGAGTGATGTATGCAGCTGGGTCGAACTTAGCAGTTGTACGTCCAGAAGCGATTCCTGCTTCAACGATAGCGTTTACTGCACCTTCAACACGTGAGTTCACGTCTTGGAAGCCTTGGTCTTTTGCGTTAGCAGTGTCAAGCTTCAATGCGTTAGCGATCATAACCGCTGCATCTCCACGTGAGATATTGTTAGAAGTACCGAAAGTAGTATCGGAAGTACCTTGTGCAATACCGTTTTCCAATAGGTAGTTTACTGCGTCTTTGTAATCTTTGCTAACATCTTTGTAGCTATCGACTGGAGCCGCAGATGCCACCGGTGCTAATGCTGTTGCAACTAGAGTTGCTGTAGCAGCTGTTGCTACGAATTTCTTATAAGCGTTTGGTTGTTTCGCCATTTTGTAGAATTCCTCCTTGAATGTAGGTAAATTAGTCCCAATGCCTTTAGTAGCAATAGACATAGTTTAAATTCTATCGCAGTTTCGCAAATTGCACAAACTTAAAGAGAGAATACGAGATTCACTCTAGTTTTCTAGCAATCTGCTAAGCGTCATTTAAACTCATACCTATTATATCAAACTATCATCGAAATACAACTTAATGTTACAAAAACTTTATAATGATTACATAAAAAAGACGAGCACATGGCTATCCTGTGCTCGTCTTCCCTTATTTTACAGGGATTTCATTGGTTTTTCGCGTCCCCTAAAATGTGTACTTCGAATCCAGCGGCTTCCCATTTCAATCGATCAATACAGTTTTTCGTATCGAAAATAATTCGTGCAGACATCTTTTCTGCTACTTTCTCCGGATTCAATTCCTTGAATTCATCGTGGTTTGTTAATACTACAATAATGGAAGCATCCGCCAACGCGTCGTCCATATTTTGTACTTGTTCTGGAATATTGTTTACGTGTATATGAGGATCATATGCTTTTACAACTAGCTCATGTGCTTTCATTTCATTGATTACATCTATAGAAGGACTTTCACGCATATCGTCAATATTTCCTTTGAATGCTAGTCCCAGTACGGCAACTTTTCCATTCTCAGTTCCAGCTTGTTTTACAATGTTTTTTGTAGTCTTTGCAGTATAAGCGGGCATCCCGTCATTCGTCTGACGAGATAAGTGAATGATTTGTGCAAGCTCCGGTTTGAGTTCAACAAGGAACCATGGATCCACTGCGATGCAATGTCCGCCGACACCCGGACCTGGCTGATGGATATTGACTCTTGGGTGGAAGTTCGCTAGACGGATTGCTTCCCATACATCCACACCGATTTCCCCTGAGATTTTAGCTAGTTCGTTCGCAAACGCAATATTGACGTCGCGATACGTATTCTCCATCACTTTAACTAACTCTGCTGTTGTGTCATCTGTTTCATGCATCTGCCCTTTCACAAAAGAACGATACAAGTCTGACGTCATTTGAGAGGATACTTCATTGACTCCTCCAATGATGCGGTCATTTGAAATTAGTTCTTCGAATACTCGTCCAGGAATGACACGTTCAGGTGAATGGGAGACATACAGTTCCGTACCAATTTCAAGGCCGGAAGCTATTAGTTTCGGAATCACGACATCTTGGACCGTTCGCGGGGGAACAGTCGACTCAAGTACGACCAGATTGCCTTTTTCCAAGTAAGGAACAATGGATTCACTTGCACTCTCGATATATTTCATCTCTGCTGTCTTGTCCGCCTTGATCGGTGAAGGGACGGCAAGAATGTAGACGTCCGCTTTTTCCGGTGTGGTGGACACCGTCATCATGCCAGAGTCGATTGCTTCGTTTAACCGTTCTTGTAAACCATTCTCTTCTATATGTAACTTTTTGTTACGGATTCCTTCTACTGCTTTTTCATTGATATCTACACCGTGTACGCGGTGGCCGTGATTGGCAAACATGACGGATGTCGGGAGACCGATATATCCAAGACCAACAACGCAGATTGACTTTTTCATGATTGTTATTCCTCTTTTCCATTCAATTCGTTCTTTTTGTCTGCAACTAGGACTTTAACTAGAAAACGCGGTAAGTTCAGTTGGCGTTTGATACGTTTTGGATCGCTGCAAAGCCGGTAAAACCATTCGGTACCTGTTTTACGGAATAGCGAAGGGGCTCTTTTCACATTTCCAGAGAACACGTCAAAGCTCCCACCGACTCCTTGGAATACTAGGACGTTTTCCAGCCTGTCCATGTTGCGGCGGATCCATAATTCTTGCTTTGGACTTCCAAGTGCTACGAACAGGATTTCAGCTCCACTCTCTTGTATTCGTTGTACGAGCGCTTCCTCATCCTGTTCATACCCGTCTGTCAGTCCTGCAATCTCGATTCCAGGATTTTGTTCCGTGATTTTCACTGCCGCTTGTTCCACAACTTCTTTTTTTGCGCCGTAAAGATAGATCGGATGATGATCCTCTGCTGCAAACTTCAGCAAACGCGCCATCATGTCGACACCTGTCACACGTGAAGTGATGCTCCCTTTTTTCAACTTAGAGGCTAGCAAGATCCCAACGCCGTCTGCAATCTGGAACGTTGCCCCATTTATCAGTTCCCGCACTTGTGGATCCTTTTGGGCGGTCATGACTTTTTCAGGATTAACGGCAATAATTGTCGATTGCTCGCGACGCAACATGCGCGACCGGATTTCTTCAATAATACCTTCATATGTCAAAGGGGACACGTTCACCCCTAGGTACGATTCTTTCATGCGGATAGTCCCTCGTTTCCTTCACTTTCAATTGTATAAGTATATCAGAAACGACAACAGGTTGCACAGCCTGTTGAGATAGTGCTAAAATTAGCCCGATAGTGTGCAGACTTGGTTTGATTATTTATAACTATAATGAGATTACATTGAAACGGTTTGTGGCTGCTTACCGTTCGCTTTCCTAGGGGCTCGACTTAAGCCGCTTCCCTCGCTTCGCTCAGTCCAGGGTCTTAAGCCTTCGCTGATCCCTCAGGAGTCGAACGGACGCAGCCACAAACCTAAGTGTCTATATAAGGAATCTTTCTACTCGACATTTCGTTATCTATACTAAGTATCCGTTTATAGGAGTGGAAGACGGCGACTCCTGCGGAATCAGCGAAGATCGAAGACCCCACAGGAAGCGTAGCGACCGAGGAGGCTGAGATCGAGCCCGCGGAAAGCGTCCGTCTGCAACGCAGATAAACACTATTTATTTCTTCATTAAAAATGTACGTACATATCTAAGGAGGATCATTATTTTGAAAATTGTACTGTCCGGGTTTTACGGATTAGGAAATACTGGGGATGAGGCGATTTTGAAGGCCATCATCGATAACTTGCGTGCGGAGTTGGATAATCCGGAGATTACGGTGTTCTCGTTGTCTCCTGAGAAGACGGCGTCCGATCATAGCGTCTCTGCGGTGTACCGTGGATGGCGCCATGGAAATAAGGAGAAAGTCAAGGCGCTCCGAAAAGCGGACTTGCTCATTTCCGGAGGCGGCGGGTTGCTGCAGGATACGTACCCGACCAAGTTCCTTTTCGGTCCCCTTCCCTACTACTTGCTAATCGTTTTACTCGCAAAACTTTGCGGAACGAAGGTCATGTTCTTCTCTCAAGGGATCGGACCTGTTACGAGTAACTGGGGCAAGACCTTAATGAAAGGACTAGCGAACAAAGCCGACTTCGTTACAGTTCGGGACGAGTATTCGAAGACGTACTTGGAGAACTTGGGTGTCACGAAGCCGGAGACGGTTGTCACTGCAGATATCGTGTTTGCATTCAAACCGGATGAAGATACTTCTGCTTATGATTCACTCGATCTGACTGGCGACGAACGGTTAGTTGCGGTTGCGCCGCGTCCGTGGTTCGAGCATGAAGACGAGTATATCGAAAAGATGGCGTGGACGTTGGATGAATTGATCGAACAACGGAATGTAACGCCGGTATTTGTCCCGATGGAGCCGCCATATGACACGAACGTCTCGAAGAAAGTACAAGCCTTTATGAAATATGCGGATCAGACGAAGATTCTCGGTGAGCACTTCACTCCGAATCAGTTCTATAACTTCATTGAACAGACGGACTTGACGATTGCGCTTCGCTTGCATGCGCTAATTTTCGCAGCGTTGTCGAACGTCCCTCACGTCGGACTGAGCTATGACCGTAAAGTCGAGAGCTTCTTGAAGCGTTCGGGTATGTGGGAGCATTCGTTTGAACTGGGTTCATTCACAAAAGAAGGTTTGCTGGAACAAGCAATTTACGCACTCGACAACAGTGAGGCGTTGAAACAAAAGATGGAGCCGAACGTCCAGGTATTACGAAGCGAAGCAATCCGCAATGTCGATCTGCTGCGGGAACAGTTTTTGAATGGAGGCCGTTAAACGGTGAAAATTTTACTGGCAACTGTATATGATTATCCTCATTTGGGCGGACTGTCCGTCCACTTGACAACATTGAAGGCAGGACTGGAATCACGCGGGCATGAAGTCGATGTCGTGTCGTTCACAGACGTGCCAAAGTGGAAGCGTGACGGAATCGTCCGTGGCCCTGCATTCTTACTCAATAAAATGAAGCAAGGCAAAGGCTATGTCTGGACGCTGAAACGTCGTCAGGACGAGCTTGCGAGTCTGATCAAAGAAGCGGTGTCGAAGAAGGAATACGACATCATCAACGCGCAAGACGTGTTCACGACATTTGCGGCGCTTGAAACGAATGTGCCTGTTGTGAGTACGGTTCATGGCTATTTGACGTTTGAAGGCATTTCTAAAGGAACTGTGATTGAAGGTTCTCCAGAAGCGGCTGAACTGCAAGAGGCTGAGCGCAGAGGCTATAAGTCTACACGCGAAGTGATTACGGTCGATACGCGGATCAAGGAATACATTTTGAAGGAAACTGGCGTGACGGGTCATATGATCAAGAACTTCATCGATGTGGAGTCATTCAAGCCGGAAATCGAACGTCGTACAGAGTTCCGGGATACATATGGATTCTCCCAAGACGAACTGATCTTCTTCGTGCCGCGTCGTCTGACGAAAAAAAATGGCGTCATGTATCCGATTCTGTCACTCCCTGCTGTTGTGGAAAAGTTCCCGAATGCGCGGGTCGTATTTGCGGGAACTGGCGAAATGATGGAGCCGATGAAGCAGAAAGCTGCGGAACTTGGCGTATCCGATCACATTACGATGCTCGGTGCAGTCGATCACTCAGTGATGATGCAGTATTACGCACTTGCGAATGTAGCACTTGTTCCGTCGATCTATTCCGCAGGCGTTGAAGAAGCGACGTCTATTTCCGCTTTGGAAGCGATGGGTTCCGGTGTTCCTTTGATCGCCTGTGCGGTCGGTGGGCTGAAAGAGATCGTCGATAGCGGAAAAGACGGCTTGCTTGTAGAAGAGCAAAATCCGGAACAATTGAGCGATGCGATGATCCGGCTGCTTGAAGATCCGGCATACGGCGAACAGCTTGCAAAAGCGGGGCGGGCGAAGATCATTGAGGAATATTCACACTTTGCAGCTGCCGAGAAATACGAAGCGATCTACTTGAAAGCATTGAAACACTGATTGCGAAGCTCCCTGGTGCGAATCAGGGAGCTTTTCGCAGTTTAGACGGCACGCTCGGTCCGATTGGCCGGCGTGATTTGGGAGGATTACTATGGGCAAGTTAAAACAGGCGGCACTGTGGACGGCAGTGCTCGCGCTCGTGCTGAAGCTGTCAGGGCTGCTGCGGGAATCGATCGTCAGCACAAAATTCGGGGTATCGTCCGAGACGGATGCGTACTTCCTCGCGTTCCCGTTCATCACCCTCGTCGTTGCGATGATCTCGACAGGCTTCAATAACGTCTTTTTACCGATGTATATCAAGAACCGAAAATCAGGCGAAGCGGGCGACCATAATGCGAACGCGTTGCTGAACTGGACGATGGTGCTGTTCGTCGGCATCAGTTTCGTCGGCTGGTTCGGTGCCCCGTATTTCCTGCCTATCATGTACGGCAACATGTCGGACGAGATCGCGACAATCGCGATTCCGATGACGCAGGTGTTCTTCGCGTTCATGACGGTGATCGCGTTGAGTGGACTTTTAGATTCCTATTTGCAGTCGAGGCGGATCTTCGTGCCGTCGCAGATGTCGAAGCTGCTCGCTACACTGTTTTCGGTGATCTTCGCAGTGCTGTTCAATGAGCAGTGGGGCATCTTTTCCTTGGCATATGGATTCATCTTCGGGACGATCCTTGGTGTTATCGTGCAGCTGTATTATCTGTTCCGGTCTGATTACAAGTATCGCTTGGAATTCCGGATGGACATCAAGTTCCGGAACGCGTTTTTGCTGCTGATTGTGCCGTCGCTGCTGAACTCGGTCGTCGGTCAGGTGAACTTTTTCGTAAACAAGGCGTTTGCGTCGGGAATTGACGGCGCTGTGACGTACCTGAACAATGCATCGCTAATCATCAGCATTCCGAATGCGATCTATGCAACGACGCTGGCTGCGATCATTTTCACGTTAATGAGTGAGCAGACAGAGGATCGTGCGAAGTTCAAGGCGACGTTTTTCCGCGGGATGGAGATCTCACTCGTGACGCTGTTGCCAATCGCAGCGGGTTTATTAGTCATTGGAGACTCTGTGATTGCCTTCATTTACGAACACGGGAAATTCACACCCACTGACACGCATAAAACACACATTGCACTCATGCTGTACTTGCCGGTCATTGTGTTCCAAGGGATGCAGCTCATGCTGTCGAAGTCGATGTATGCACGCGGCAAGACCGCAGTGGTGTTCCGGATCAGTGTGACGACGGTGCTGATCAACTTCCTGAGTAACTGGCTGTTGGTCGATCGCTTCGGCTATCCGGCACTTGCGATTGCAACGTCCATTGTGAGTGTTTACTTCTTTGCCGTATCGATGGTGGTCGTGTATAAGGATCTCGGTAAGGAGGAGTTGGCGCGTTTTGGACGGATGGTTCCGCAAGTGCTCATTCCTACGGTGATCATGGGGCTGGTTGTTTGGGCTGCGAAAGTGTTTGTCGGATTGGGATCGCTTAGTCCGGTTATACAGCTTGCGACGTTGGCACCGCTTGGCGTTGTCGTATATGCGGGGATGCTGTTCGTGTTTTATCGTGCTGGGTTCAGACGGTTTTTAAGTCTTTTAAAAAGGTCTTAATAGTAGGTCTTCGCTAAACGTATTAAAAAGGATGTAGCAACCGTCGATTGACAACGGTTGCTACATCCTTTTTGTTATTTTTTATTCGAGGACACCGCGACAAGTTCACTGAGCACATATACAAATTCAGGTGTCGGCTTCCCATTGTGTAGTGGATTCATGTCATTCACAATCTTATACCACTTCTGACCGTCTGCTGCAGTCACCTCATCTACGATGACAACCGGATAGCCAAATAGATCGTCTTCCCCTAGTGGTTTCGGTTTATATGAGAACAGCAAGTTGGAATTTGTTACGCCTGGTGAAGTCCGGACATTGACTCCGTTGTATTTATTATAATAATTGATGCGTCCAAGTGTAAGGCGCTTGTACTCCTTGCCACCTAGCTTGCTGTCAATTGTATACAAGTGACCGGCGATTTTTGCACCCCAGTCAGGATCAGATGCGTATCTTACGTTCGCTCCTACACTTTTGTTACCCGATACCGCTCCATTTGCATAAGCGCCTAGCGGATTCAAATAGTTTTTGTTCATATAATCCCCTACAAATGAATTCACACTATCTTCCGGTTTTGCGAACTTCGTCTCACACACTTTAGTAGAGGAATCGTACGCTTTAATGCCAAATAGGTTGTTACACGTCATTGCTTTTTCACTCACCCCGAAATCACTTTCGTGGATCGCTGCCGCCAACATGAACAATGCATTCACGCGATGCTGGCCTTCCAAGGTTTTCAACTTACTACCAAGTCCAACTAACTTCGACTTTGTAGTTGCATTCGCATAGCGGCTTGCACCGGTCGCTTGACGTTCTGTCAAGAGTTGCTGAATTACAGCATCCAACTGTTGAGCCGTATAGACACTTGCAACACGTGCGGATAGGAATTGGAAGTATTGAAATTCAGTTGCCTGAATTCTTCCCGCTTCGTCTGTAAAACGAACTCCGTCATAACTATAATAATCGCGGTTCGGAACTAGACTATCAGGAGCCGGACCAGTTACATATGTCCCATAACTCTTCGATAAGTTATTGTACGTGGAGTGATACAGCAGTCCGTTTTGGCTCTTATAGGAATCTCGTCCAGTGACGAGTTCTTTTGGGACTAAATCCACTTCGTTGTGCTTCACATACCCTGTCCGGCCACCAATTTCGATGATTGCATAATCAGGTCCACTACCTCTATGTTTCAACTCCCGCCCCTTCTGGACATACGTAAGTTGCTGTTTAAATGCTGTATCCTCATAAATGATTGTCGTGTTTCCTGGAGTTGCAGCAGCAAATGCCAATCCGGTTTTCATCTTGATGATGTCTTTGTTTTTCACGATGACGCGCAAATCATTCGAGTTCGAGAGGACTTTTAATGCCTCATCGTATGATTTGTATTGTGCAGACGTTTCAACCACTTTCCCGTTTTGGATGGAGCCCACCTTATAGGCATCCGGATTGTTCGGCTGTTCCGGTTCAGTAGGCGGTTTCGGTGGCTCTGGAGTTGTCATGTTCTCCTCCAACTGAATAAAACGGTAAAGGACGGCAGCAACTTGGTCGCGAAGTGAACTATCCTTCGGCTTGAAGATGAAGGATTTCGGTCCTTGTGTCCCAGATCCGCCCTTCATAAGATCTACAGATGCCAGCCACTGCGCTGCAACAATTCCACCGTTCAATGTGAAACTCTTATGATCTTCAATAATGATGTCTTGACCTGTACGTGTGTAGTTATGTGCTTCCAGTACTCGTGACATTGTCAGTGCCATTTCCTCTCTTGTAATGACCTTGTCCGGCATGAATTTCCCGTCTAGCGTTCCCGTCATGAAGCCTGTTTTTTGAATCGCTCCGATTTCCCCTGCGACTGCTGCTGATTTGTTCACGTCTACAAAGTTCGGAATCTCATTTTGTAATTTAAGTGTTCTAGCTAGGAACGCAGCAAAATCAGAGCGCCGTACTTCCGCTTTCGGGTAGACTTTTCCACCTGTATAGCCCTTAATGATCCCTCTGCTGATCATCTCCCGCATTTCCTTCTCCAGTGTCAGACCATCCAGCTCATCGGCATGTGAGCTAGTTGGAACGATTGTCCAAACTAAGACGATTGCTAGTAAACTAGCAATAATTTTTTTAAACATGCTCATTCTCCTATCGGTTTAGTTGATCGCGCTGTAAACTGCTGCTGAAAATTCTGCACGTGTTGTCGGTTTTCCTACGTCATATGTTGCGGTTTGGAATACTTTTGTACGATCGACTACTTTTAATGCAAGAATCGAATTCGACATCCAGTGTGTTGCAGGTACATCTTTATACAAAGACGCTGTAGACACGTTGTTTCCAGATTTTTCCGTAAGTTTAAAGGCCCGATCCATGATGACTGCGAGTTGTCCCCTCGTCAGTTCGTCATTGAAGCCGTATGTTGTCGCGTCATACCCTTTTAATATGCCTGCTTGGTTCATTGCCGCCACATGGGCCGAAAATGGATGATTTGCTGGCACATCCGTGAATTTTCCAATGTTTGTCGCTTTCAGTTTTAACACACGATTCAACATCGCCGCGGCTTGTCCTCGCGTGATGGAAAGATCCGGTCGGAAACTATCATCCTGAAATCCTGAAATAATCGCTTTCTCTGTTAAGTCTTGGACAGCTTCATACGCCGCGTGACTTTCTGGCAAGTCTGTAAATTGTTTAAAAGGCAATACGCGTTTTGCTCCTGCATAACGGGGTCCCCAGTAGGGATGCCCTGTTAACTTGTCGACCGTGACACCTGCACTCGCAGCGGAAATGAACTGGTTATTCCCCAAATAGATTCCAGTATGGGAAATTCCGGCTTTATATGTATCTTTGAAGAAAACCAAATCTCCTGGTTGTAAATCTTCTAATGAGACAGGCGTTCCCACTTTGAACTGGTCTTCTGATGTCCTAGGCAGGGACACGTTAAAATGGGTATAGACGTGAAGTATATAGCCGGAACAATCGAATCCTGCGGGGGTTGTTCCACCCCATAAGTACGGTGTCCCTTTGAACTTCAACGCGAAATTTGGTACATCCACTCTCATAGAGGCATGCGCTTCTTTGCCGAGACTAGATGGAACTAGCATAAGAAGTAACCCCAAGGCCATAAGCAGCGTCAGTATCTTTTTCAATTCATCCACCCTTTTCTAATTATCTAAAAGTTATCTTGTGTCAATTCTACCATTCTTCTATTTCTTTATGCTATTTATTTCGGAAAAAAATAAAGTTTTGATATCCATCCTATGGCCTTATTTGAATCTTTTTTTTGGCTAATAGTCGTATCTTTTTGCTCACAAAAAAACCCACCTCAAGAAGAGGTGAGCTTAAATAGATCATTTTGAGCACGAGACAGGAATACAGAGAAATCAGATCGCGTCATTTTTTCGTATGGTTTAAATGTGCCATCTTTATATCCCGAAGTGATCCCAGTATTCGCTAAGCTCATAATTGCGTTGTAGGCTGCAATTGAGGAGTTCACATCAGTAAACGACTTGTTGGATGTTGCCGTTAACTGATACGCCTTCGAGATCATAATTGCCATTTCAGCACGCGTGACGTTCGCTTCCGGGCGGAACGTTCCATCTGTGAACCCTGATATCACTTTCGCTTTCACCGCTGCGTCAATGTACCCTGATGCATAGGAGGACGGGGACACGTCACTGAATTTTGTTTTAGTTGGAGTTCCTGAGTACCCTAACGCTCTGCCGATTAGTACGGCCGCTTCTCCGCGGTTAATGGCTGTGTACGGTCGGAACGTCCCGTCTTGGAATCCTTTGATTTGGTTTTTTCCTGCCAGATAGCCAACTGGTCCGGAAAACGGTTGCGAGTTTTTTACGTCAGAGTACGCAGGTGCTTTAAACTCCACGTATTGCCGTTCAATCGTTTGCTTTTTTTGAGCATCTACAGATGTTACAAAAATTTCTTTTTTCCCTTTTACTCCGTAAATCTCTAGCTGGCCATCTTTCAGTTTGAGCGACTTGTCATTCATGACCACTTTCAAAAGCTTTGGATCAGTTGTTGACAATACGACTTTCCCTGTTGCGCTTGTTTTGGTGAAGTTAACCGAGTACGGCAGTTCAGGGAGGTACTGAATAAGACCAAAACCATATAAGTTGTCTCGGCCTTTGACTCCAAGATCCTTAGCCGTACTTGTGATAAGAGTTCGTAATTCAACATTTGTCATCTGCGGAAAACGTTCTTTGTAAATCGCTAACAATCCTGTAACATGCGGGGCTGCCATTGACGTACCAGACAACCGCGTATAGCCATCTGTACGCCCATCCTCGTAATCCCATTCAATCGGGAACGTACTTAATATAGAATCCCCAGGTGCTACAAGCTCCACCTCTGGACCAACGGCACTTTCAGGCATTTTTGTGAGATCATTTTTCACCGCTCCCACACCAATCACTGAACTGTATCTAGCAGGATAGAGGACTGCCTTGTTTGTTGTCTCTCCGTTATTCCCTACTGAAGCGACAATGAGGATTCCTTTGTTATATGCCGTTTGAAGTGCTGTACGTAGGGCCACATCATTATCATCTGTTGTAATACTCATATTAATAATGTCCATTTTGTTCTTAAGTGCCCACTCGATTCCGGACACTAAGCTTTCTGTAGATCCTGAACCAAATGCATTCATTGCTTTCACACTGTACAAGTCGACAGCTGGTGCTAAACCAACGATCCCTGTATTATTTTTCAACGCTGCTACGATACCTGCAACGTGTGTACCATGTCCATTATCATCCGTATAAGGGACATCCGGCGCGCAATCAAATGAAAGGGAACAGAAGCCACCTTTCACTTTCAAATCTCGATGGGTCACATCAATTCCTGAGTCCAGGATTGCTACCTTCACCCCTGCTCCTGTATATGGTGAGATGAGGGAAGGGGAGGCTCCAAGTACTTTCGCCGACTCCAGCTCATTGTCAGCAGTCTGCTCGTATTCTAAGTTTTCTTGGGTGTGCAACTTAGGGAATTTCGTTTTTAATTGTTCGATTTCGCCAGCAGTGAGCTGAGCTGAAATGATTGGAAATGCACTATAAACTTCTTCAATTGTAAGGTTTTCACGTATCATATAGTCGACAATTTCCTGTTGGTTTTCATCGACTAACATATACTGTTCTTTCAGGGATTCCGAAGTTTCAGATGCTTCCGCAACTAAAACAGAACCACTGCCTATTAAACTAAACATCACTATGAATAGTGCTTTTTGTACCAGATCCCTCATCGCATTCATCCTCTCTCTTTAGTTACTATTGTACAGGTTTTCTTTAAAAAAAGAAGTCCCGTTCACACGAATGTGAAAGCCAGGACTTCTTCTTTGAAATTAATGATATCTAGGAGAGGGAGATGAGCCGAATTGTGAATACAAACCAGCCACATCTGTAAGTCCTTCATAGTTATAATAGTAATCTAGCGTACCAAGCACAATCGCTTTAGCCATCGCCTCGCGATAGGTTGGTGACTTCAAGTACGAATTGTCTTTCGCCGTATCGATGAACCCAAGTTCCAATAAAACTGCAGGCATCGAATTTTCACGTGTTACGTGAAGGGATTTGTTTTTCACACCGCGGTCTTTTAGTCCCCAAGCTTGAAGCATGCGTTTTTGCATATACGTCGCAAGCGCTTTGGATTCTTTTTCGTGTGGATTTTTACCAGCTGCATAATAATAAGTCTCTGTTCCGGTACCTCCACCTGCATTAGCGTGAACACTTACGAACAAGTTCCCTTTTTGCTGCTTAGCAAAATTCACTCGTCCTACAAGGGATGGATAGACATCCGTAGTTCGTGTATAACGCACAGCTAATGGTGTCTTATCGAAATACTTTTGAGTTCGCATGGAGACGTTCAACGTAATCTCTTTTTCAACAAGTCCAAGAGCGGCTGAACCTCCATCAGTTCCACCATGGCCTGGGTCGATGATGATTGTTTGACCAACTAGGGATCCCCCTCCAGAAATTCCTGGTGAGCCACCGATAACCGGTGGTGGAGCTAAGTCTACCGGGTCTTTTACAGAACTGACACTAGGCTTGGATGATGAAATGTACGCTGTATGGACAAACCCATAAGCACCATCCGCTTTCATATAAACCCAATCTCCCACCTTATAGTAGACCTCTACCGGATAGCCTTTGAATAATTTCTTAATCGCCATGTAGTCAGTTGTTGGACCTGTGCGGAAATTCAAAGAATCATTATCTTGTACATTCACGTACATTTGCGAGCTTTGTAATGGTGCTGCTCCTTCGCGGTATTGTGCATTGATGGCACGTGTTAAGAAAATCGCAAAGTCGCCCCGTTTCATGAGCTGGCTTGTCCCAAAGTTCCCTTTCCCGATGCCCTTCGAAATCCCTTTTGTGATAAGTTCGTTGGCAGCGGCTGTTGTCGTACTCGAATTGTATCCGAATGCCCGACTTATAAGAACAGCCATTTCTCCACGGTTCAATGTTTTGTTGGGTTTGAATGTACCGTCAGAGTATCCTTTGATGATTCCACGGGCAACTGAACTTTCAATATAACCAGAAGCCGGATTCGAGATCGTTACATCTGTGAAACGAGAATTTGTAGGCGTACCACTCAATTGAACAGCTTCTCCAATCATGGAAGCTGCATGTGCACGAGTCATCGCTTCGTCCGGGCCAAACTTATTTGAATGATCGTTTGACAAGATATTGCTCTGTGACAAATAAGTAATTTCTTCGTACGCTCTGTGGTGCGTTGGTATGTCTGTAAAGTATGCAGCGGCGTCTGCTTCACGTGGCTGGAATGTGGACAGGGATAATAGTAACAGTGAGCTTGCGGAAAGTAGTCCTAATTTCTTCAATGCATAAACTCCTTTATCGTTTGCTGTAGTTTTGAGTGTAACACTAATTTTACCAATTTTATATGTTCCTTATGTACTAATTTACTTTTTTACGGGAGTTTTCGAGTTTATAAGACTAGTAAAAAGGGAAAACTGCTATCCCTGTAAATATATATCGACAGGAATAGCAGAATGATTAGGTGTTATTCTGTTATTTTATAACCGTTTTGTTGAACATCGAGAGATACGTCGATGATACGCCCTTCAACTTTAGGGTTGATTTTTCCACCCAGACTTTGTAGATATTCAATCATATTTTGCGTGTCTGAGAATCCTGGATCGGTTACCCGTCCAGCTGCAGAGGCTTCTTTAAACACGTCATATCCATCTCCGCCACGCGCTGTGAAGGAGTTTGTTGCGATGAAGTAAGTCTTTTCCTCATCCAACGCTACATATTCTTCACCTTCAAGTACCTTTACGTCTTGGATACGTTCTCCAGCTTTTTTCGTACTGTCGAATGTGAACTTCATTCCACCTACATGAAGGAACCCACCATACTCCTGTAGTCCTTTTCCACCTTCGATTGTATCTGCTTTAACACTGTTCTCCAGTGCTCGTTTGATATCTTTTCCTGGAGCCTCCACAATCGCTAGCGGATTACCGAAAGGCAAGACCTTTACAATTTCACCTACTGTAATTGTGCCTTCATCAACAGAGGTACGGATTCCACCACCATTTTGCATGGAGATGACTGTTTTCCCTTGAAGGGATGGTAATGTTTTCGCTTTCCAAAGCATGGCATCCGCTATGAGATTTCCAAGGTTCGTTTCGTTATGTCGGACACTCGACGTTCCTTCGTTGCTTGAATCACGCTTTGCATCCAGCACTACTTCAGACTCTACTCCGATAGATTCTTTCTTCAATTCTTCCACACCTAGTGTGAATGGTGCTAGAATACCTGCTGCTTTCTTATCAGGCTTGATTTTCTCTTTGTCGATCACGATGAGCTCGCCGTGATTCGAGTACATTTCACCTTTAGGATTGAATTTCACATCGAGAGTCCCCAGGTTTTTCGCATACTCCCCAGTTTGGATGATGAGTGTTTTACCGCCTGCATTGTTTTCTACTGTAATCGGCTCTTTCAACTCGGTATGGCTGTGTCCACCAACGATGACATCGATACCAGGAACCGCTTTAGCCAGTGATTGGTCACTTCCATAAACGGATGATTCATGAACGCCAATATGAGTCAACGCAACGATCTTGTTGATACCTTTCGCTTCGAATGCTGCGACTGTGGCTTTCGCACGATCAATATAATTTTCAAGTTTAACTTTGTTAGGGGACGCGATGTCCGCCGTCTCTTCCGTTGTTAGACCGAAAAGACCTATCTTTTCACCATTCACTTCGACGATTGTTCCGTCGTAAACTCCGCCACCTTTAGCATTCTCCACAATACCACGTGTCTGAAGGGCAGCCAGTTCCGGTTCTCCCGAAAGATCAATGTTGGCACCTAGTACAGGGAAAGTTGCACCTTTGACATAGTTACGCATTGCGTCATGAGATCCACCTTCATCAAATTCATGGTTGCCGAAAGTGACTGCGTCGAAACCAAGGTAGTTCATCATCACTGTGTCTGCTTTTCCTTTGTATTTGCTCCAGTAGAGATCGCCTGAGAAGACATCTCCACCATGGAGAAGCAGGTTATTTTCGTGTTTTGCACGCAACTCATTGACCACAGTTGCCACATATGGGAATGGTTCCAAATAAGCGTGATGGTCATTCATATGCATCACCATGAGGTCGAAGAAACCGAATTTTGCGTTCCCGCGGTTCAAGAAGAGTGCAAGTTCGCCTCGTGTTACGGGCATAGTTGCACCGAATACCTTATTTGACTTACCACTTGCGATTTTTTCTTTGACGAGTGCCTGTACATATGGAGCGAAGTTTCCGTTCACATCTTCAAATTTTGTTACTTTTATGGATTTATCCACTTCGAGTTCTGCCGCTTTGACGATCATTGCAGCTGCTTCGTTGCGAGTTAAGTGTTCGTTAGATCCGAATAATGTCTTGGTTTTCCCATTGACCACTTTTTTCTCAGTCAACGCATCGACTGCCCATTTCGCATGAACAGGTACATCTGTAAAGCCAGAGTCCTTATAAGTCCCTCCAGGTTCGAGCCCCATTGTTTTAGCGATGAACACAGCTGCATCAGCACGTTTCACAGCAGAAGTCGTGTCGAATGTAGTTGAAGAAATACCTTTTGTAATATCGTTTGCCCAAAGGAAGTTGACCGCGTCTTTGTATTTCTCTGATACGTCGGTGAATTTCGAGGCGTCGGCTGATGCACTTGGTACCGCCAGTGCAGTTGCGACGGCTGTTGCAGTGATAGCTGTTGCCATGAATCTAGTCTTCTTAGTCATTCGAAATTGCCCCCTAGAGTAGTAGTTTGGACATGCATGTCTATCATATCAGTTTCAGAGTGTTACGACTAGTTGTATTTGGATTTGTTTGAATACGAGTGACGGAAGGACGGTGTCTTCCTACGCTGCAGACGGCGCTTCGGGCGACGGATATTTTAGGACAGATAATTACAATGTAGATTGATAGGATAGAGAAAATCCCCCGGTGCCTTGGTGGCTCCGAGGGATTTGTTTTAGAATTGGAAGGGTTCGCGTTTTACGGTGAGGCTTCCTATTAAATATGCGAATAGGGATAGGACTACTGGAATCGTGACGGTGTGGACGCCGAGCAGGTTGCCGTATTCCTGGTTGTAGAAATGGATGGCGATGTAGCTGCCGATTCCCATGACCATGGAGGCGAGGGCACCGTATTTGTTGCCGTACTTCCAATAGAGTCCAAGGACAATCGGCCAGATGAAGGCGGCTTCGAGTCCGCCGAATGCGAACAAGTTTAGGAAAATCAGCAGGTCAGGCGGCTGCAGGGCAAGCAGGAAGACGATGATTCCGAGCACGCCGGTGATGCCGAAACTGAGTGCTTTAACCTTTTTTTCAGGTGCGTCCGGCTGGATAAAGTTCAGGTAGACGTCTTTGACTATGGCCGAACTGACGAGGATCAGCAGCGAGTCGACGGTCGACATGATCGCGGCCATCGGAGCCGCGAGGACGATGCCTGCGAGCCATGGCGGCAAGACTTCGAGCGCGATGAGCGGGATGACTTTATCCCCCACTTCGATTCCTGGCATGACGGGACGGGCGAAGATGCCGATCAAATGCATGTTGAGCATGATGAAGCCTGTGACGATGGTACCGATTGCGAGTGCGCGGTGCATGGCGCGTGAGTTTTTGTAACTCATTGTCCGGACGACCATTTGCGGGAGGCCGACGACTCCTACGCCGACGAGGATCCAGAAGCTTGAGACGTAGGCTGCGGTCAGGCTGCCGTCTGCTCCGAATGGCGTGACGAGGCGCGGGTTTTCATTCAACAAATCCTGCATGATGGCTGGAATTCCGCCGCCTGCGATGATGACTCCGATAAGCAGAATGAGCGTTCCGATGACCATGATTCCGCCCTGGACGGCGTCGGTGAGCGCGACTGCGCGGAATCCGCCGATTGTGACGTAGACGAGGACGCTGATCGCGAAGATGAAGAGCGCGGTCGTGTAGTTGAGTCCTGTGAGCGATTCGATGAGACGTCCGCCCCCTACCCATTGTGCGGTCATCGCGGAAAACAGGAAGACGATGATGGCGACAGCGGAGAGGATTGCGACCGCCGGGCTGTTGTAACGGGCTTTCAGGAAGTCGATCATCGTGACGGCATCGTAGCGGCGGCTCAGGATGGCGAATTTCTTACCGAGCACGAGCAGGACGAAATAACCGGTGACGACCTGGGTCATCGCAAGAAGCGCCCACCCGAAGCCGACGGTGTATGCAGTGCCGGGGCCGCCAAGGAAGCTGGATGCACTGCCGTATGTCGCGACCATGGTCATCGCGAGGACGAAGCCTCCGAGTTCTCGGCCACCGAGGAAGTAGTCTTGCAGGAAGCTGCCGCCACTGCCCATTTGTTTGGAGGCGATGAACCCGATGGCGAATATTGCAATCAGGAATACGATAAGCGGAATGAGTACGCCGATGTTCATGAGTTCGGTCCTTTCTGGGTGCGAGTGTCGGGTTGGGCAGGATGGTACGTCGGGTCGTCGTCGAGCGGCATGTCAGTGAGGACGAATTTCGCGAGGACGACGGTGATGATGCTCATGAGAATGAAGCCGACGACACAGCTCCAGAAGAACCAGTCGGGCAGGCCGAGTATGTATGTGTATTCTTCAACGGGGCGGCCACCGAGTCCATACGCGAAGCCGAACCACCAGACGAAGTTGAAGACGGCAAGTGCGACGCCGATCCAAGCCTCTTTGTGCGCAGTTTTGAAGCGCGGGTCTTGTTTGTGTTCCTTGGGTTGCGGTGAGTTCGGTAGTTTAGGTGTGTCGGGTCGCATGGCGGTGCCTCCTTTTAGTGGATGGTGGGTTTTTGTTGAGTATATCCTATTTTGTGGGTTGGGGGTAGGGGGATTTTTGGGGTGGTTGGGGGTGGATGGCGCGAATTGAGCAGTTCGGCACGGGAATCGAGCGCTTAGACAGCGGTATGGAGCGCTTCGGCACGGGAATCGAGCGCTTCGGCACGGGAATTGAGCGCTTAGACAACGGTATGGAGCGCTTCAGCTCGGGAATCGAGCGCTTAGACAGCGGTATGGAGCGCTTCGGCACGGGAATCGAGCGCTTCAGGAGCGGTATGGAGCGCTTCGGCACGGGAATCGAGCGCTTAGTTTGAAAAACCATAGATTCCCGAAAAACCCTTTATGAACTCAGATCTTCCAAAAATGCGTAACGTAGCGAAGCACACCAATTAGTCTTGGTTTTGAACCTAGGAGATCCCGATTGGTCACGAGCTTTGAAAAGGAATGAATTATGGATAGTTTCCGCGGGAGTTTACAAGTTCCCTTGAGAACCTTTTCGTATTTAGACTATAGCATGCCCTCTGTCTACCTACTTGTTCAGAAAAAAACACTCCGCAAAGCGAAGTGCCCAAAATTAATCTAGGAGTTCCATCTAGCAGGACCTAATGGATTAGCTCATAGTAACTCCCCCTACCAATGCCATGTTGTTTTAACTTAGAACGCGCAAGCAATCGTTTTGCCGTATGACGATCTGTGATCCCAGTAAACTCGCAGAAAGCTTGATTCGTTAATTTGTGAGGCATCAGCATGAACCACTCTTCAATGGTCGCCATGTGACTATCGCTCTTCCGTTTTCCGCATAAACGGCATTCCCACCGACGGGCTGTCCAAATCATTATAGAGGGAACGGTACAAGTCGAACAAAACACACCTTTTTTGAGGGTTTGAGGTTGGATTTTATAATGCGTAACAAGCGGATATGGATTGTATTCACTATGCGATCTAGCTAACTCTTTCGCGATTCTTGAAATATCTCGTTCTCTTAAGATCTCTTTTCCGGGTATAAGTGATCGGAAAAAAGTAGGTGCTTCATAAGAAGTGTAAATAGGCATCGTGGGCTCCCCTTCTATTTGCATCTGGTTATTGTAAGCAAATACAATGATCCCTTTGACCGGAATATTGATGTTTCTCCTCCCTAACCATTTTTGGAGAAATTGAACTTTGCGATCGACTTCGGCAATCGGACTACGGAAAAGTTGGGATACCCCTTTGTCTTTGACTTGTAAGAACTGAGTGGGATTGGCTGTAACAATAATTTTGTCTGCTCTATTTTTAATTTCAGAGATGATGATGGATTCTGGGGAGATGAAAAGCGAATCAATTTGAAAGTAAACGCCTTCATGATGCAAGGATAGATCATGGAGAATGGCATGAGGAAAATCGGTTCGTACTTCTTTCATATAGCGATCATATTCTAATTCGCCACTGTATCCAGCTCGCGTGTTGTGCAATTCATCCGTGATGAATTTATATTTTTCATGATGACGCGGTAGCCGCCTTTCTAGAGCAAGCAGTCCGCTTAGCAATTTGGGAGCAGTTCGATGTTTGTGCAGCAATGACCTCACCTCAAGTTTTCTTACTAGTGTAGCTTGTGTTTGAAGGAAAAGATATAGAATGTCGCAAAGCCGAATTATTGGCCTTTTGACACAATTTAAATAGATGATTCAGGTGACAGTCCGGGTTAGGATTTCTTTTCTTAAAATGCGTAGCGTAGCGGAGCACACCAATTAGTCTCGGTTTTGAACCTAAGATTGAAGGATTGGTCGCGAGCTTGGAGGCTCGGGGCGGAAGGTTGGTTTCCGCGTGATGTGCGAGAGCCTGAGCGATGGGTGGAATGGAGCGTTTAACTTACGGAATCGAGCGCTTAAGAGGGCGAATGGAGCGTTTAGCTTACGGAATCGAGCGCTTAGGCGGGCGAATGGAGCGCTTAGCTTACGGAATTGAGCGCTTAGGCGGGCGAATGGAGCGTTTAGCGTGTCAATAACGCACAAAAACCCTGCTGCGGCAGGGTTTTTACTTGGTGCAGTATTGATAGATGGCGGCGGTTGCGAGGCAGTCGCCGATTGCGTTGTGGGCGTCGTGCTCGAGTTGCAGGTATTGTGTGAGTGTCGTGAGTTTGTGGTTGGGTGTGTCTTTGATTTTCTGGCGTGCGATTTTGACGGTGTCGATGACGGTGTATTCCGGAAGGGTGACGCCATTTACGCCTTCGAGCGCGTACAGGAAGCCCATGTCGAATGAGGCGTTGTGCGCAATAATCGGAAGCTCCCCAATGAATTCCACCAGATCGCCGATTTTTTCATCGATTGTCGGCGCGTCTTCCACCATTTCATTGGAGATGCCTGTAAGACGGGTGATGGTCGGTGAAATGTAGCGTCTTGGATTGATAAGGACGTCCATCTGCTCATCTTTCCAATGATCGAAATAGCGGATTGCTCCAATTTGGATGATTTGGTCGGCACCCGCCCGTAACCCCGTTGTCTCGAAGTCGAGCACGACGTAATCGGTTACGGGTTTCGTGCTTTTTTTATATTTTTGAGAAGTTGTTTTGCGTGAACGGTTTGGTTGCTCGGCCTTTTCCTGCAACAACCGGATCGCTTTTTCGTGGATATCCATTGAGCAGCACTCCTTCTACGAACCTATTATGGTTAGTATACCCTGGAACATTTGCACAAAACAGACTCCACGTCTTATTTACAATGAATTTATTTCACTCCGTGACTAACGTTACAGCCGTTTTTTATTGAAATGAAGAATGGTTCCTATTAGAAAGAAGAGTATGGCACCCGTTGCGACGAGGAAGGGTGTCAGTATTTCTTTCGATGCCACTGCCCCGGTTATCAGTTGCGGGGGTGCTGACAGCAGCTGGAGCGGATTCCATGTAGCGGAATCCGGGAAAATTGCGATGACGAACAATGCGATGACCGTCATCACTGTCACTAAAAGGCCACCATATGCCGAGGCGAAATAAGTGTTGCCCCATAATGTGATGGTGAACAGCAGGATTCCGAATACGTAGACACAGCCCGCTGCCAGGAATAAATGCTCCAGAATGCTTTGATCCCAATAAAAGGCGGTGTAGCTGTATGTGATGAAGAAAGTCAGCAAGAATGCGAGCGTCCAATAGATGATTCCCATGATGAATTTCGTTGTAATCACGGTACTGCGGCGCAATCCTTTTGTGAGTAAAATGACGAGCGTCCCTTTTTCAAGCTCTTTCGACATCATCGTGCTGAACAACAGAATGAAGATGAACAGCCCCATTTGCGGGAAGTTTTTGTAGAATTGCAGCCACGAGTCAAGTGCGGTTGGTTCAGGCAAATTCAGGACAGCGCCTTCAGGCATGAAGTTCTCCATGAGCATGGGTGTGATTTTTGCGGTGAACGGATTCAAGATGCCGATCACAGAAAAGATCAGCACGGTCAGCAGCAACTTGTAGGACTTTACACTTTCCGTCCATTCTTTCTTGAGAAAACCAAGCCAAGGACTCATTTCAGCACCTCCAGTACCACTTGTTCGAGCGGTTTTTTGTGGGCATGCATCGACTGGATGACGAGATTGCGGTCTGTGAGCTGGCGTATGAATTGCATGCGTTCACTCTCGCTGGATAACTGTACGATGAGTGCATTTTCTTCTATAGAGATGTGGTATTCCAGGTCGTTCAGCTGAGATAGCGCGTGTTCCGCAGTTGTGGTGAACGTGAATACGAATTGATGGTCCACTTGCTCCTGGAGTGCTGCGAGTTCATCCTCAAAAATGATGGTCCCTTCGTGAAGCATGGCAACTCGATCACAGATCTGTTCGGCGTCTGAGAGGATGTGCGTTGAAAAGAAGACAGTCGTTTCGGATTTAGCCGCTTGTAAGATGGATAAAATCTGTGCACGTCCGACTGGATCGAGTGCTGACGTGGGTTCATCACAAATCAGCAATTTCGGGCGATTCAGGAGTGCTTGCGCGATGCCTAGGCGTTGTTTCATGCCTCTCGAGTAGGTTCGGATAGGTGATTTCGTATGGGATAACCCGACGAGTTCGAGCAGTTCTTTAATGCGTGGTGCGCGTTCCGATTTCTGCATATTCGTGATGACGGCACATAGCTGCAAGTATTCGCGGGCGTTGTAATACGGATAAAATTCCGGGACGTCCGGCAAGTAGCCGATGTGCGTATTCGATTTCGTTTGGCCGAAAGCGACAGGCTGACCGGCGATTGTGATCGTTCCTGACGTGAGCGGGAGCAGTCCCAACATGCATTTCATGAGTGTCGTTTTGCCGGCCCCGTTTGCACCTACGAACCCGAAAACGGAGTGCTCCGGTATGGTAAGGGTGACGTTTTTCAAGACTTCTTTTGCGCCAAATCGCTTGGTGACTTGGTTAATGGATACGACCATCTTCGTCTCCCCTTCCTGCGATGAAGTAAATAAGCGGTCCGACGAATTGAATGAAGAGCACGATGAGCAGCCACATCACTTGGTTGCCGAAGCGGTAATGCGGGTGGCGAATGACATGAATGACGGAAAAAATGGCGAGTCCGAATTGCAATATGACGAGCGGGATGATGAATGGCAAGTATTCTATGAGCAGGTCCAAATCTGTGTTCATCATTTATCCTCCAATCCCCAACGTAATTTCTCTTTCAGTGATTTCATTTCTTCATCTTCTTGGTACGGTTTGAAAAATGGAGCGTTCATAATATCGATGACGGACTGTTTAATGAGATCATCGTTGCGAAGCGCATTTTTCCCCAGGTCCAGTTGCTCCAACCATTCTTCCAATAGATTGAAATAGGCATCCCCGCGGAGTGCGATTGGCCATAAATTGTGTATGCATACATCTACATACTTTGTGAGGTAGTTATAGAGCAGCTCGCGATTTTGTTCCGTTGCAGCAGCTTGTGCGACGCTTACATAAAATTGCAGACACACATTGGGATGGAGCTGTTTGAGTTCGTACAGGTCGATCAACCCGTCGATGCGGAAGATGGTTTCCTTGAACGCTGCTCGATCGGACACGGTGAGTCTTAAATATATCGGACTGCTCCCGACGAGTTGAAGGATGCTTTGGTACATCATCACTTGGATCGCGCGCGTCGCTTCCTCGGTGTTCCCTACTTGTTCATAGGCGGTGGCGAGCAGCACTTCGTCTCCAATGCTTGGCTGGATGACGCCATCGAGGAGTTCGAGTGTCTTTTCCGGATTTTCTTGCATGAGTGCAACGCTTGCTTGCAAGGAGTTCACTTGTCTCAGCATCCAAACGTCATCGCTGACTTGGCGGATCCGCTCGAGCCATTGCGTAATTTTGTTCAAAATGCCGCCGCTGTCTTCAGCAAGTTGGTAATGGTTGAGCATGAGAATACTCATTTGCAGGAGCAGTGATGGATCGCGGTAGTATGTTTTCACTTGGTTTTCCACTTCCTTGAATACTAGTGGAAAAGGTGATTTTCCGAACAGTTGTGAGAAGTTGTTATATAGATCCTGGATCATTTGCTTGGAAAGCTGATGCTCATAGCTGAGCAGTTCATCCACCGTGATATCAAAGTAGGCTGCGAGTTTCGGAAGCAGTGTGATATCGGGATAACTTTGACCTTTTTCCCACTTCGAGACAGATGCTTTTGAGACTTGGCAGTGTGTGGCAAGCGTTTCTTGCGTGATGCCCAGTCTCTGCCGTTCGCGCAGGATGATGGAGCCGATTTGAAGCATGATGCTCTCCCCCTTTGATGTGCTCTCTTTAGTATATGTTAATCAGCGGGTGATTCAATCAACTTGTAGGTGATAATTTAGTATAGCGGTCAACTGGAGGGTGATTTTTGGACGGGGATGTAGCGGGAATGAGCGGGTCGCGTGTGGAAACGGGCGGGTTCCTGCGAGAAACGAGCGGGTGGCGCGGGGAAACGGGCGGGTTGCGTGTGGAAACGAGCGGGTTCCCGAGCGAAATGAGCGGGTGGCGCGGGGAAACGAGCGGGTTCCCGGGAGAAACGAGCGGGGCGCGTTTGGAAACGGGCGGGTTCCCGAGAGAAACGAGCGGGTGGCGCGGGGAAACGAGCGGGTGGCGCGGGGAAACGGGCGGGTGGCGCGGGGAAACGGGCGGGTTATCCTGGTGCCCTCCATTTCACCATCATGAAATGCGAAGCGGAGCGAGCACACCAATTAGTCTTGGTTTTGAAGCGGGGGAAGACGGATTTGTCGCGAGCTTGGATGCTTATTGAAGAAGGTAGTCTGCCGCGGGAATGGAGCGGTTCAAGCACAGTTTCGGGCGGCCATTTAGTTGAATGGAGCGCTTCGCTGCTGCCCATGCAAAAAGGCTGCCCGGAGGCAGCCTTTTTCCTATTACTTTTGAACAATCACGTAGCTTCCTGCCGCTTCGATATCGAACTGTGCTTCGTTCTTTTTCACTTTGACTTTTGATGATTTGTTTGTGACTAAGTTGAGTGCTTCCGCTTTCTTCAACTTCTTCGCTGTTGCTTCATCCAATCCAATTGCGACTAATATTTCTTCATCGAATTTTTTCAAAGCGGATTTGTTAGCTGCAGTGCCAGTTGAAAACTCGATTGTGTAGACCTCTGAGACGGCATCCTTCACGTTGGCAGATGAAGATGTGCCGAGTGTGATGACTGCGTCTCCGGCAGAGCGGTTCATCAGTTCTTCAACAGCTTCGTCTTCGAGTGTGTAGACTGCGTTTCCTGCTTTAAGCACGAGGTCTTTCTCAGACTTCTCGATTTTCTTCAAGATCGCTTTTGAGAATTCCACGTCCATTAAACCGACTGCTGCTGGTACTTCGATGATGATCTGCTTCGATTTTTTATCCGCGATGAACGCGTTGATCATCTCATCTGTAACTACGATCGCTTTCGGTGCAACTGCTTCTACGTGAACTTTCACAGTCGTTTTGAACGCGCCGAGGGTGACGCTGATTTCTGTATCCCCTGCTGCGATTGCAGAGATTTTACCTTGGGTTACTGTTGCAACGTCGGCATTATTCGTCTGGTATGTCGCCTCTGTTGTCACGTCTTTTGTTGTCGACGTGCCGTCCGCTTTTGTCGTGGTCTCGACGAGTTGGACATTCGCTGAGTCCCCTGCTTTCAAGGAGACACTGTCTTTGTCCAAAGAATACGTGATGATTGGCGCGGTTTCGCCTTTTACTGTCAAGTATACGAGTAGGCTTTCACCGTTCGGCAAGACGACTTTCACTTGTGTTTTGCCTGGCGTGAGCGCGCTGATCAACCCTTTGTTGACTGTTGCAATTTTGTTGTTGACGACACTGAACTTGCTTGCGCCTGTTACGTCTTTTTCAGTGATTTTGCCATCTGGAGTCACTGTTTTCTCAGTTACCTTAATCTGCGTTTGCTGATTCACTTGCATCTTCACGTCGGTTTTATCCACCGAATAGGTGACGATGTTTTGTGGAGGCGTGACGACTTCCAGGTAAACGAAGATCGTGTCTTCTCCTGGAATCATGACGCGGACTTGCGTTTTGCCTGCTTTGTGAGCAGTGACGAGTCCTTTTGAAACCGTAGCGATTTTTTTATCCACTACGTTGAAGCTTGTGGATGGCGTGAAGTCTTTCTCAACGACTGTACCGTCCGGCTTCACGGTCGTTTGCTTGACTGTCAGTTGTTCCTGCTGGCCTACACCTAATTTCAATGCAGTTTTGTCCACCGAATAGGTCACAACGTCTTGCGGAAGATCTTTCACTTCGAGATAAACGAAGCGTGTATCCTGTCCAGGAATCATGACACGGACTTGCGTTTTGCCTGCTTTGTGAGCAGTGACGAGCCCTTTGTGGACCGTAGCGATCGAGTTATCGACTACGTTGAAGCTCACTGTTGGCGTGACGTCCGTTTTCACGACTGTACCGTCAGCTTTCACTTTCGTTTCCGTGATTGTCAGCTGTTCTTGCTGACCAACGCCTAGAGACAAGCTCTTCTTGTTCAGTGCGTAGCTGACCTCTTCTTTCACAGGTTCCGCAGTTACAGTAACTGGAACTGTTTGTGTGAATTCATTGTATGTGACCGTGATCTCCGCTTTACCAGCAGCGACCGCTGTCACTTTTCCGTTTACAACGGTTGCAACTGTTGCGTCGCTTAAAGCGAACGTTGCTTCTGCAGTTACGTCGCGGTCAGTCGAAGTTCCGTCTGGCTTCGTTGTTGTTTCCGTGACGAGAAGTTGAGCTGTATCTCCCACTTTCAAGTCGAGTGCGGTTTGATCGACCGCAACAGAAACTGTGTCCACCGGCTCATCGACAGCTGTGTAGATGACTTCTTCTGCTTTGTTGCCAGCAGCGTCTGCGTATTTCACAGTGACATTGTTTTTTGTTTTATCGAAAGTCGGAAGGTCGAATGTGAATGTACCGTCCTGTGCCAACTTCACTGCACCGGAATCCACGACTGCATCATTTGCTGTCACTTCGTATGTTGCCGAAAGTTTTGTATTGAGGTCGTATCCCATTCCGTATTTCACGAGCTCTTTTTGGTAATCGACGTATTTGTCGGTGATTTTACCAGTTACTTTTCCGTCTGAAACCGCCCCTTCGATTGTGCCTGCAGTCGATTTCACAACTACTGGACCTACGTAATCAGCGATAGTTTTGGGATTTCCTGACTTCGTTTCAGCAGAGAAGTCGATTGTGTACAAGCCATCCGGAATCACTTCCGACCCTGTACCGCCCCATTGTGTGTACTTACCTAGTATCGGAAGCTGGTAGGATCCTGCCGTTAGGGTATCACTTGCGTGCAAATATCCGATGTAGCCGTCGCTATACTTGCCGCCGGTCGGGTTCATGATATCCCACAGCTCGATCGTGTTGAAACCGACATCGCCAGTTATTGTGAAGTACAACATGGCATCATCGTTCACACCGTCTCCATTGAATGAAAGATCCGTTTTCGTGATTTCCATATCTTTAACTGCGACTGCGGCTGCTCCACCGAAGTCAGCTGCGAATGGTAATGAAAGATCTTTGCCGTTACCTTTGATGTGGATGTAGCCGAGGATTTCATCCCCCGCTTTTGTCTCTGCTTTTGACGCCGTCAGAGTTACGTTCAGAAGTTGTTCACCGTTTAATGTGAACTCGGATTGATCAACCGTGACTTTTGCGTCGCCGAATCCTTTTGTTACGTCAACAGAAACGGTATAGTCGCCGCCAGCTGATTTCAAATCTTTTACGTTGATTTTTTTAGTGACAGAGATGTTTTTATCCAACTTTTGAGGACCGAATGTAACGGTTCCTTTTAAGTTGTCCACTTCTGTTCCGTCATTGTTTGCTGTATCGATCGCATAAGCAAGAACATCTGCGCGCGCCGCTTTGTAAGCATCCACGCGTCCTGCCCCTTGAGCGAAGACGTCATACTTTTTCGTATCGAGTACTGTTGCAGTGTTGGAAAGAGCCACCTTTACGTCAAATGCGTTCCATGTCGGATTCGCTTGTTTCACGAGTGCCGCAATTCCAGCAATGTGTGGAGTTGCCATGGACGTACCTGTTTTACGTGAGTAGGCCTCGCTGTAATCTGCATCCGGGAAATCGTTCCCGTACATCGGGATTGTGGACATGATGTTGGTTCCAGGTGCAGAAACGTCTGGCTTGATGTCGAAGTTCGGTGTGGATGGACCACGTGAACTTGAGTCGTTGACGTCATCACCTGTTGTTTTGATGCTTGAGAATTGATCGAAGGAAATCGTACCTGGCGCTGCAGCGAGTGCTGCACGCAGGGCTTCCCCATCTGTTACAGACATATCGAATGTCGGGATGAATTCGAATGCGTCGCCGAGAAATACATCTGATTTGTTCGGTGCATTTGTACCGCCCGCAAAGTTGTGTACGATGATTGCAACTGCACCGTTTTTCTTAGCCGCTGCGACTTTATCAACGAACGCGATTTCTCCACGAGCGACGAGTGCCACTTTGCCAGTTACGTCTAGATCTGCGTAGTCTTTTTCAGCACCCGCTCCAGGAACTGCGATGAGATCGTAACCGCCTGCTAATTGTGTTTCTACGTCTTTGCCGAATGTCGTTGCCATCAGGTCATTCACTTTACTGTAAGTGAATTCACCTGCTTTTACGTTTACGTTCGCTTGGAAATGTGTTTCAGGGTTTGTCGTATTCCCTACTGCAATTCCGAGTCGTGATGTTGCCGGAGTTCCCATTGTGCCCCGGTTCGGGCCTGAGTTGCCCGTTGCAACAACAGAAATCGTGCCCGCAAGCATGGCGTTGTTGATCGCGAAGGACGCGCCATCCGTTTCGGAGTTCGCACCACCACCGAGAGATAAGTTGATGACGTCAATCTTTTCAATGACTGCTGTATCGATCGCTTTAATGATGCCTGAAGTCGCGCCACTTCCATAAGCGCCGAGGACGCGATATGAATAGAGGTCGACTTTCGGTGCAATGCCTTTGATGCCGAATTCGTTGTTACCTTGTGCTGCAATCGTTCCTGCCACGTGAGTTCCGTGGGTCGTATAGAATGAGCTGCCTCGCTCGTTCACTTCAGGCTTGTTTGCAGGACGATCGAGCGGAGACGTTTCAGAACCATCGTCATCTGCGCGTGGACGTGCGTACTCCCCGTCTACGTGAGGGACGAAGTTTTTACCGCCTTTATAAACCGCTTTCAAGTCAGGATGGGATGCGTCGATGCCTGTATCGAGAACCGCCACTTTGACGCCTTGTCCTTCAATACCTTCTTCCCATAGCTTGTTAATGCCTAAAAATGGAATGCTTGTGTCCATCTTTGCATCCACTTTCGGGTCGACTTTTTGAAGACCTTCCTGTGCATAGACGGTTGTATCAGGTTCGACGTATTTCACGCCGCGTATTGTTAGGAGTTTCTTGAGGTCGTTCGCTTGAACTGTTCCGGAGAGACCGTTGAGGACTGTATCGTATGAGTAAACTTGGTCGAATTTCACTTTTTTAACCGTCATTTCCTTACGTGCCGTGTTTTGCTGGGCCTGGATTTTACCCTTTTTGAGAGTAATCTCGGATTGGGTCATCTTTTTCCCGTTGAGCTTATGGATCCCCTGTTCAAGGCCAACCGCTTTTTCGGATAAATGAATGATGACTGGAACTTCCTGACTGCCAGATATACCTTGCAGATCCTTGTGGAGTCGGGCATCCCCTTCCAGCAAGCTTGTCTGCTGTGCAATCGCAGCTTTTTGCTGAAGCGCACTTGCGTCTTGCGGATTCGTCTTGAACGGCTGTTTCAATAGAGCTGCATTTGCAGTACCGTTGAATGGCAGAACAAGCGAAAGGACCATGATGAGTGTTAGAAATGCACTTAGAAATTTGGTGAATTTCTTATTGGTCAATTCCTCTTCCCCCTTAAACTATTAGTTGTCAGACTTAACTAAATTAAGTGACAGAATGACAATATCATAGTTTGGAAGATATTAGAATGGCATACTGACAAGGTTTTATAGATTTAATACTGTTTTCTGAAAAATCGTTCAATAGGCATCTGTTTGACTCATGTGAAGTAGTCCGTTGGCAGTGGCGAATACTTCGAATTCCGTGATGAATGTCGGAGGTGATGGATGTAGGGCGTTTGACTGGGGGATTAGTTGATAGGGTGATGGATTATTTTTTTGGAAACGGGCGGGTTGCTCGAGGAAACGAGCGGGTTGCGTGGGGAAACGGGCGGGTTGTCCAGCGAAACGAGCGGGTAGAGCGAGGAAACGGGCGGGTGCCGCGGAGAAACGAGCGGGTAGATCGCAGGAACGAGCGGGCTATCCTAATGCCCTGCTTCCCCGTCCCTAAATGCGTAGCGAAGCGGAGCACACCAATTAATCTTGGTATTGAATCAGGGTAAGACGGATTGATCGCGAGCTTTTATACGAATTAATTAAGAGACTGTTCCAAGGAAACGAGCGGATGCATCCCTGGAACGGGCATGCTGACCCTTCCGTTCTCGCGATTAGCACACACCTCCCTAGATCCCGATTAAAAACCTCAAAAAGCACTCCCTGATATCACGAAGTGCCGCTCATTTAAGTTTCATTCATTTCTTCATTCAACTCACAACAATATTTGTAGATGTCTGCGGTCGCTCGGCAATCCGTTAAGCCGCTCATAGATTCTTGCTTAGTCCCAAGCAAGAAAGCCAGTTTTTTTATTTTTTCGGTGTCTTCCAGCTGACTCGCCACTTTTCTTGCTAATTTGGTCGTATCGACCACTGTGTATTTAGGTAACTTAAATGTTGAAAAATCATGGAAGGACTCTAAGAATCCCATTTCGAACGAACTGTCATGGATGACAATCGGCAACTCCCCAATATATGAAATGAGTGGTTGAATCACCTCTTCCATAATAGGCGCGCTGCCAATTATCTCATCCGTCAGTCCCGTTTTCTGTATCACTTCAATTGGAACGTGGCGCTGAGGATTCACTAACGATTCGAAGACATCTTGTTCTTGATGGTTTTTGTACCTCATCGCGATTACATTGATGATCTTATCGGCGCCTGCACGCATGCCTGTTGTTTCAAAATCGAGGACAATATAATCCTTATGACAATCTTCAGTAGTTATATAGTTACTATTTCTCGTCTGTTTCCGGACCCGCATATTCTTTTGTTTGGGTACTTGGTTCAACAATTCGTGTATTTTTTCACGTTGTTTTTTCATTAAGATGCACTTCCCTGTATAGTTGTTATGCGTCTCATATTCCCGATTTTCAAATTATTATGCATGAATTCAAGATATGTTAACAACTTTTTAACTAGATCATATGAACTGTAAGATGAACAAAAATTAAGATAACTTAGTCATTTCGACAGAGAGCTTGGTCGCTGTTTACAAATTGACAAGAAAACGAAACGTGCAAGGATTGGTTAACAATTAATGGAAACAGATGAAATTGGTCATCTATCACCAGGGGATACCTGTTTAGTACCCTTTTTCCAAGTCACACGATCCTTAATGCATTTCAGAGTCTACACAGTCAAAAAGACTGCCCGATTCATCAGTTTGCACTGAATATCGGGCAGTCTTTTTTGTGTAACGTTTTATCTGCTTATGGTTGTTTCAATAGCAATACTTTGAAATAATTTTTCCAGCCGAATGCTTTCCATTCCGCTTTTGTCGGCAGGTCCATCGGCATCGGGAAGAATACACGCGGTGCACTTTCCTGATCGCGGATGGATGTGTCGTGAACGACTACATCCCCTGATGCGAGCCCCTCCGTGACGACCGTACGATTGAGATATTCGAATGGCGTAGCCACCTCTATTGCCGCTGCATAGCCATTTTTGTCAAGTTGCCATACGGAAGCCTTATCCTTACCTGCATTTGTTAGCCAATTCGTACGAACTGCTGCGGCGTTTTGCGCAACATTTGTTGTAATGACCGTGTTCACGTGCGTTCCGAATGGAGCAGGAACTTCTCCTTCGTCCGCACTTAAACGGACTCTATAATACGCCAATGGATTGGTTACCTTTTTATCTGCGAGCGTTTTGTAAGCTTCTAAAAATTCGTTCGGTGTTGCAGGAACTTGGTCAATTGATTCGACTGAACCTTTTAACGTGCCTTCTGTTCCTTTCGCATCCAGCACAGCGGGATCTCCATTCGCCAGCTTGCTCCATTCTTCGTCTTCTGCGTACGTCTCCACCACTTGCTCATTGCTATAGATGACGATTTTCGGCTGATCGCTTTCGCCAATAATACGCGCAACGACACCATCTGTCGGGCTAATAAGGGCTGGATTCGATGAATTTTGGTCCAATTGTGATTCAACCACTTTCAAACGACGTTCTGTATCCGCTAGATCACGTTCCGCTTCTGCGATAGCTTGGGCAAATGAACCGGTTTGATTCACATCGACTTTTACATCCACGTTCAGCTCCACTTTTGTATCGTCATCAGTCTGAGTACGGTCCGACTTCGATGAGTTGGAGCTATCTGTCTTATCGCCAGATTCGAGATCGGAAATTGTCGAACGGATCGTACTTTGCTGTGTGAGCAATGCTTCTTTCTCAGATTCCCAAACTGCACGCTGACCATCCGCTTGTTCTGTCTGTAACGTAGCAAGTTCTTCACCTGTCGTCACCGCATCACCTTCACGGACGAGCCATGTATCGATTGCATTACTGTCGCTCGTATAAACTGTAAACGTTTCTGCGGGAGCGACCAACCCTTCTTTTGGCAGTACTTCTTTGTACTCTTTCGCTGACATCCGTTCGTATTCGCCCACATATACCGACTTCGGAATTACGCTTTTCTCGGAATACATCAGATAGAGATTGAGTGCGACAAAAATACTGACAACAACTCCGATGGCTGCATTTGTAAATTTGTTCATGACGCAGCGCCTCCTTGCATGACGTAATTGAAGAGACGTTCAAATGGGATATATCCGATCGCCGCTGTCAGCAGTGCGAAGAGAATTTGCAATCCGATGAGGACGGCGAGTAAACTTTTCCAATTCATCGTCTTCGTATAAGCACGGATGAAACTGAACTGCAAACTCACGATGAGTGCAGAGATGATTGTTAACTGATTGAGGAACATGACTAAAAACCATATGTCCGAAAAAGTTGCCGTTAACGGACCGAATGATAAAAATGATACGTTTGTCGATTCCCCTTTCACGAGGAAGACAAGGAATACAAGCATCTTTTCGATAAGTAAAACACCAGTTACCAGGAGTTGCAAAGGTACTATCCGTCGAACTGGAATCGACGTCAAAAGACCAAGGATGTAAGAGACAAAAAACAAATGAAAAGCTATGTAGACAACGGCCCATAAAATAGCACCTATCACGGAGACAAAGCGAGCAATCGTATAATCACCGTCGGTTGTAAGTGCCAGCATCGGACTAAGTGATTCCGTTGTCATTCCCCATATGTCGCGTAACGCAAAGATTACGATTCCGGAAAGAAAAAGGAAGACAATTCGTCGGTTGAATCCGCGCATTGCCGAATTTTGGTGATTAATCGCGAGTTGTGAAGGATTCGTTACATAGCGCCAGAACGAAAAGTTGAAGAACATGGGATAATTCCTTTCTTGTCAGAGATGGGAAATGGATTTTGATAATAACTTCCTATCCTCTACTTTAGCAAAATCTACAAGATTTGCAATGAATACAGGCGAGAAACATACATTAATAGTCTTTTATTTAAAAATGTGTTTCTAAACAACTGAATTGTGGTATTAAATAACTAATTATCAAGATAACTATATCTTCACCACGTCAAGGAGACCCGTTATTCGAGATATCTCGTTATTTCCCGGGAAATCGACAAAAGGAGCGAAATAGGATGGAAAATAACACACAAACTCGAAAGATGGCATACATGTCTTGGCAGGATGTTGCGTTCGGTCTTTTAGGATCCGCATTGTTTGTCATGCTATTATTCTTACTCACATGAGCACTCTGAGCATCATCACTTTCAAACTGCATTAAAAAACACCTATCTCTTACAAGATTGATAGGTGTTTTTTACGTGTCATTATTCAGTTTGTACATTCGGTGTGTGCATTCCTTCCGTCAGTTCCGCGAACAGTTGTCTGTTGTTATTCTCCAAGGCGTAGTCAATCATACGCAATCGATTCTCCCGTTCCAGTTCTCCAATCAGTTGCTCGATTTCACGTGCTTGCGGTTCAGATAGTTCAGGGGCTAAGTGGAAGATGCCTTCTAATACGCCAGATAGATGAAGGTGTAAATCGGAAATCAACAGCAACTGATACAGCGGTAATCGGATGAACCGGCTGCCTCGCTGAAAGACGAATACTTCACCTAAGTTTTCGACTTGCAAGCTTTTCATGTTGATGACGATTTCTTTTCCTTCAATCGGTACAAACTGAAAGACTTCTTGACCTTTCAGAATCGAAAAATATTGATACGCAAACACTAATCGCAGACGGAAATCTTCTTTGCTCGTATAGAATGGAGTCATTCGTTTCACTGATAGCATCTGTATCCCCTCCGAATTTGAATATTCCGATTATTTATAGTTTATCACATCCAAGCTCTATTTGTGAATGATAAATGCCTGATGTTATTAACTATATGTAAGTGGGACAGAAGCTATTTCAGGGATTCGTCATTCCGGATTCCGATTGGGAGGTATCATGAAAAAGGACATGCCGTGGGGTATGAATTCTTGTATTCCTAATTCATGCAATGCTCTTAATACCGCATTTGTTAAAATACCGTTCGATCGGTTCACCTGATTAAACGTTATCATATTTTTTGCATAGTCGACCGTGATCGAGTCGAAAAAGGATTCCCCTACAGTAGCGGAAATGATATACATGGTCTGACGTTCTTTCACGTCAATGATCCCTTCCGAACTTGGCGGGTGCAGCTTCGTCTGGAGGTCACTTGCCCCATTCGTAATCATTCTTCTCAAACCCGGGATGTAGATTACCATTTGGTGGGAAATAATTTCTCACTCCTCTCATATGATTTGCCCTGTTTCTTTCAACCTATTTTGTAATTATGTAAAACTACTTATCATTTTACATATACTGTTTGAATTGGTATCTAAACCAACGAATTGTTGAAAAATCACTTCACGTTTTGTTGGATTCGCCAAAATCATTCCTCTTCTACTTTACGGTAAGACAAAAAGTGGGGGAATGGTCATGGATCGCAAATATCGAAACTTCGGCAAACAATTTAAAGAGTATCGTGAAGAATATTTGGATATCAAACAGCTGGAAGCCGCTGAGCGTCTCTCCATTTCCTCTTCCGCCCTTTCGAACTATGAGAGGACCGACCGGGATTTAACTCCTGATATGCTAGCGGAAATGAAGCGTACATTTGACATTCCAGATGACTACTTCATCGCGATGCTGATGGGAGAACCTTTACGTGACGTCCGATCAGACACTTCTAAATCTGCGGGGAAGACGGGAGAGATACGAGAGCGCTATCGTGACCAATTCATCGAACACCACCGCCAGTTGTTGGAAGAGAGCAACGAATTACGGGAAATGATCGCAATCGCCGCCTCCCTTTCTGAAAAACAACGTCGCATCTATTTCAATTCGATAAAATCCAACCTTGCCGTATTTAAAAGTCTTGTCGCAAAAAGTGAGCAATCTGACGCTTCCCTTCCTCGTCCTGAAAAAGAACGATGAAGGGTTTTTTCTTTTCCTGCGTGTGATGATTTACGAAGGCCGCTGAACTGATGTATAATAGAAAGAATGCTTTGTCTAGGGAGTGGTTTTATTTTGCGCGTCGCTGCAGAACGTATTTCGTATTTGCATGAACGAGAAATCGAAAAGATGATGAATGATATCCACTATACATTCCGTCCGGATCATCCGGATCAGTCGGAGCTTATCCGAAGCGCCATTACAGCAGTTCGAAGAGGTGCTATTTCGTCGTATCGTTATTCACAAGATGACAGTGAAGTGCTCGCCCAACTCAATGATCGTGCTTCGGAATTTGTACGTTTTTCGTTTAATGAGCAAACGTTAAGTTGCACGTGTGGTCGTAAGGGGCGCTGTGCCCACCAACTTACGGTCGTGTTTGACTTGTACTCACAGTTCCATTCGTTAACTGAATGGTTTCAAGAATGGCGGACGTCTGAAAAAGAGCAGCTTGCTTTGAAAGTGACTGAGCGTACACCTGAAGCATGGGATGGCGTCTTAACGCGAGTGACCGCCCCTCTTCGTAAACTCACCTTATCGACCAACTCTTCCGTGTTCACATATGAATGCGCAGAGATTGAGAATCGCGTCAAGCCGCTCATGCCTTTTGAATATGAGTGGAAGCCTCTGTTCGACTTATATTATCGACTGCACCTAGTCGATTCAGCTTTTGAGTATGCCTCTTCAATACTATCATCAGGACAGTCCCAGCATTCCTACGGGACTTGGCAAATCACTACATGGCTTAACGACCAAATTTCCGATATTGAAAAATTGGCGGGGACGTTCAGCAACAAACCGAAGTTGTTTGAAACGGATCCTTTCATGACACGTCTGAAAGAACTTGTCCATTCAGTTTGTGTCCATCAAATAGGGCTGTTCCCGTATCGTTTCCGAATCTATGAAGCCATTTGGGGACAGTTGTTCACAGGCCGTAACGAGCGCGATGAAGAGAAACAGCTGCTTGCTCAGGATGCTTCGACTGACGCCCGTCTGTTTGCCATGTATTTCGCGATAATCGAAGGACGCGGGGATGTTCTTGAAAGTGCCCTTGCTGAAGAACAGCAGCCCGATTTCGGCAGCTGGATGACGCTTGCACGATTTGCGCTCACTGAAGCGCTTGCCCCTACTGCAGCTTCTATTGCGCGCGGTCTTTACCCGGCTATCGAAGGCTACTTCAGCCAGAAGAAGAGCCGCAGTGAGCAATTAGCAGCTGCGCACGAGATCGACATGCTCCTTGCGAACGGTGATTTTTCTGATGAAGAGCGGGAATCCGTCTTTGCTATGTACGGCAAGATCGGGATACCGCGTTATTCCGCTTTCTTGATGGAACGGAAACGTTATCAGGAATGGGCAGCACTCCTGCATCGCTTCAACGTACCGTATGACAGTGTCGAACAAGAGGATTTGAAACTTGTGTTAGCTGAGCAACCTACTGCTGCACTCCCCTTGCTGCATGATTATGCCCAGCAATTCATCGCTGAAAAGAATCGGCTCAGCTATCGTCGTGCAGTGAAGCTGTTCAAGCGCATGCGGACAGCTTGTAAAAAAAGCGGTCACACAGATTTCTGGAACCGATACATCCGAACGGTGCGGGATAAGTACCGCCGGCTGCGCGCTTTAATCGAAGAAATGGAGAGGGGGAGTCTTGAATTATGAGACCTGCACATCGACTCGCACGTGAGTTACAACTGACCATCCAGCCTACAGATCGTGGCACTTTTGCGATTTCAGCTGCAGATGACTATGGAACAACGATACCTGCTGATCGACTCGTCTCCTTCTTCTTCTTTGCCGATGATACGTCCTTGTTCGGATTAACCGTGCCAACTGAAGATAACACCATCCTTTTGCATCCACATGAGTGGGTCCAGGCATTGAGCGGAAATCGCCACCCTTTCGTCGAATATACAGGCGCGACTGAGAAGGATGCTAAGCAATTGGAAGCGGCTGAAGAAGCTGCCAAACTGTGGCTGTCCAAGGACTTGTGGTCCTATACCGAACCTGATGCCGAGCAAGTCATCCACTTCGCAGCTGACGCAGCAGGAATCTCTGAATCAGCTGCACTTCTTACAAAACAAGCGATTGCCAGCAAGTTCCAAGCACTCGGTGTACGTGCCGATATGGTAGCTTCCTTGTTGCCACATCTGAAAACCTACGGATGGCCCGGAGAGACAAAATCGGATATTCCAGTGCGACCTGCGTTCCGCTTAACCGAACCGGACTCTGAGCGGACGGAAGACTGGTTACTTGAGACCGTTATTTTGAACGAACGCGGGACACAATGGGTGCCTGCTAAGTCGAAACGTCACGCAGCTATCGAGAGTGCGTTACCTGCTAAGATGAAACCTTATGCCGCTGCCATTTCGGAGCAGCAATCAGAAATGATTTCGTTCCTGCAGTCCGTCCAACCGGAAAAAGAAGATGCGTTTCTTCATATACCGATGAGCGACCCCGAAGTCCGGATGTTCATCCAGCATGATTTACCGTTATTCCAGTCATTCGGACTCGCCGTTCTCCTTCCTTCATGGCTGAAGACCGTGACCGAGTCTAAGATGAAAATTCGTACGGATGCAGGGGTTCAATCATACAAATCTGCTGCAGGATTAGATGAAGTGCTCTCATTCAACTGGAGTTTCTCACTAGCCGGCAATGAAATCGACCGGGAGACGTTTCAAAAAATGGTCGATGAGAATCGTGAATTCATCCGCACGGGAGATGAATGGTTCCACATCGATCCGACTTGGTTAAAGCGCATTAAAGAATTGATGGAGCAAGCGGATAATGGGGAGTGGACTGTGAAAGACCTTTTGTTCCAAGAGCTCCCTGAAGAGATTGTCCCGAGCGAAGACGATGAGTTGGAAGACGATCCGTTACTTGCGTTTACAATGCAGCAGTCACTCCGTCAATATGTGGATCAAGTAATGGACAAAAAAGGCTTACCTCATGTACAAATACCTGAACTGTTACAAACCGAGTTGCGTCCTTATCAGCAAGAAGGCTTCAACTGGCTCATGTTCATGCGTGAACAGCACTTCGGAGCTTGTCTTGCAGATGATATGGGACTTGGAAAAACGGTACAGCTTATCAGTTATTTGCTGAAGGTGCATGCCGAACCTGATGCGACGCCTTCGCTGATCATTTGCCCGACCAGCGTGCTCGGTAACTGGCAAAAAGAGTTGGAACGCTTTGCACCTTCTTTGAAAGCGGCCATTCACTACGGACCCGGCCGTTTGAAAGAAGGTCAGTTCAATGCATTTTTAGCACAGGAAAAGCCCGATGTCGTGCTGACAACTTACGGGACAGCTACTCAAGATAGTGAATTCCTTGTTGAGTTTCCATTTGCTAGCATCACGCTGGATGAGGCGCAAAATATAAAAAACATGCAAACGAAGCAATCCAGAGCCATCCGTCAACTTCGTGGCGGTCATCATATCGCGTTGACCGGGACGCCGATCGAGAACCGGCTTGCGGAGTTATGGGCGATTTTCGACTTCATCCATCGCGGGTATTTCGGAAGTTTCAGGAAGTTCACGGATGACTTCATAATTCCGATTGAGCGGGATGATGATGAGCGTATCAAGAGTCGTCTGCGCTCTAAAATCCACCCATTCTTATTGCGGAGAACGAAAAGTGATCCAGACTTGCAACTCAATTTACCGAAGAAGCTCGAGCAAAATGAGTATGTGCCACTTACAAGTGAACAGGCTGCCATTTACGAAAGCTTCATTGAAGAAACGAAATTCAAGCTGCAGACACTCTCAGGATTTGAACGTAAGGGACTCATTTTAAAGATGTTGAGCCGGCTGAAGCAATTGTGTAATCACCCTGCTTTGTTCTTGAAAGAACCATTTACAGAGGCCGACGAAATGTTGTCGAGATCTGACAAACTGGAGCGGATTGTGAAATTGGCTGCTGAAATCGCTGCCAATGGGGAGCAATGCTTGATATTTACACAATATATCGGAATGGGCCAGCTCATTCGACAATGTCTGACAGAGCTTTACGGATTCGAAGTCCCTTTCCTTACAGGAAGTATGCCGAAGGGACAGCGCGATCACCTTGTGGAAGCGTTCCAAAAAGGTGAATTCCCGATTTTCATCCTTTCGCTCAAAGCGGGTGGCACCGGGCTGAACTTGACAGCTGCAAATCATGTGTTGCACGCAGATCGCTGGTGGAACCCGGCTGTTGAAAACCAGGCGACTGACCGAGCATACCGGATCGGTCAGGAAAAATTTGTTCACGTTCATAAGTTTGTGACGATTGGAACAATCGAAGAAAAAATCGATAAGATGCTTGAAGAGAAAGCAGCACTGTCTGCTGATCTTATCCAATCCAGTCAGTGGCTGACGGAACTATCTGATCGGGAACTGGATGACCTGCTGTCATTCGGATGACCCACATTCTACATCCGCAAATCACTCGCGTGGTTTGCGGTCTTTTTATGTACATCCCCGGTTAGATACGACTGATCCGGTTCATTTGCAACACTTTTCGTATCTCTTTATCTTTCGCCTTCTGCTCGAGCACATCCAAGCGTTCGTTCAAATTCGCAACCAATCGGATCAGTTGTCCAATTTGTAATTCCATACGCAGTATTATTTTATGGTGTGATTCCATGCGCTTCTCTCCTTTGAGGCGATTTCGCTGCCGGACCAGTAAGAAGCGGTCTCTTCTGATCCGACGGTAAAATCGCGATTTGTTGGTGGCTGAAACAACCACTCCTCTTCGTACTGCTACACCGTTAACCGTGCCTGACCACTTGTAACAGCGTTTATATGTCATACTTGCTTCCTAGGATCAGAAGGAATCCCCACTCCCTCTGGCCCTGTTCTTACCCCCGGTACTTGTACGTGCTGCTCTTTCCACGGGCAACACACGCACATCTTGACTATTCCATGTTTTTTATTATCTACCTCCTTCACTAACGCTTTTCTAATGCCCTATGTAACTGGTGAATGCATTAGAAAATTGGCAGCGTTTCTTTTTCGTGACCTTGTGAAGGCAATTCAAAATGGTCAGCCGCAGTAGAAGCTGCTTGCGTTCGGACAGTTGGTTGCCCTTCGGAAGACGGCTTTTTCGTAATCAGGAAACGGACATCTTCTCCTGCGACTTGGGTTACAAATGCACGGGTCCGGTCGTCCCGCTCGTACGAACGTGTCTGAATACGTCCGCTGACACCGATTAAAGATCCTTTTCCGCAATGTTTCGCCGTATTTTCCGCAGTACGCCCCCAAATGGTAACGAAAATGAAGTCCGCATCGATGTCGCCTTGCTGATTCTTGAAACTGCGATTGACAGCCAGTGTAAAACTCGCTTGCATCCTTCCATCACCGATCATCCGGACATCTGGATCTTTCGTCATTCTTCCGACAAGTGCCACATGATTCACCTAGTTCCCTCCTCTCTTTGAATTGCTTTCATCATACGGATAAGGTTCAGATTGGACAAATGTGCATTTCCTCGATTTGAGGGTGATTGAATAGCTGAACATGAAGTTTGAAACATGAGTATTTTCGCTCATACGCTGTTTACCGTTGGAGGGACTGCACTTTCGAATTGTGTTATTTTGTCGATAATTCGGCTTTGCCCATATTAGAAAGAGTTTTGAATGACTGTGGTATACTGGGTGAAAAAGGGGGATTCGGACGGGATGAAAACGTTTAAAATGATTTCTTTCGGTTTGCTTTCCGGCGATACAGCTGATTATCTACCCATGCACGACGGTATTATCATCAACCAGGAGAACAGTCATCGCATGTGGATATTGGAAATGTTTTTGGATGTCGAGTATAAAGAACGATTCGAAAAACTGCAGGCGGAAGAAGCACTCGTGGAAGCGAAAGTCGTGATTTCTTATCCTGAAAACGAACCTGCCGCCTTTGTGCTTGCAGTAGATACCGTACAGGAAATAGGAAACCGGGTTTCCGTCTTATTGAAAGGTCGATTGAAACGTCAGCGTTCCGAATATGCGGAACAGCTGTTGAGTGAGTTGCTGGACCGTGGTTTCGAAGGCCAAGCCTTACTTGAACGTTTTGAAAGTGACATGCGTTCACGGCCTCGGTTAAAAAAGAAATAAACAAGCAAAAACCACGGATTGTTGATCCGTGGTTTTTGCTGTCATTATTTTCCGCCTGACATACCTTTGTCATCTTTCTTTGGAGAACCGCCATTGTTACCAGTTCCAGCCGTATTTCCGCCGTCGGGAGTGCTGTTTTCCCCCATCGTCCCGCCTTCTCCGTTACCTGTACCTTCTAACGTGTCGTCCGTGACACCATCACGGTTCAAGACACCATCGTTCATCCCGCCGTTACGATCTTCTTCCAATCCATCGAGATTAGGACCTGTCGTACCGTCGGGCGCATTGCCCTCCATATCCGGAGTCCAGTCACGTGCACGCTCGTCCATACCGTCGTTCAAGTCTTCCATCGGTGTCTCATTTTTGTCTGGAATATCGTTGTTGTTGTTACCACATCCAGCCAGTACGAATCCTGCAACAAGTGCTGCCGGCAATACTTTCTTCAACATGAAAAATTCCCTCCTTTCAAGTAGCTATCCATCATAGCTTGGCTTGAAAAGAAGGAACTATCCATTCTTTCTTTATGCGTTATAACGTTTTTTGAGTTCGGCTTCGACGAATGTCGCTTCAGCCTTACATTCATAGACGTATTGCGTATTGAGCTTTTCCTGCATTTGTTGAATCGTTGCAATCTGCTCTTCTGACGGCGGCTCACTTAGCACTTTCTGAATGACTTCATTGATACGACTTGCAATTTCCTCATGAAATTGAGTAGCGTATTTGACGTCATCCGGAATTTTTTCGTACCAGAGTGCTTTTTCTGTAATATATTCGCTCCAACGCTTCATGAAGTCTGTCATGTCATAGCGATCCGGGTCCCATTCGATCTCCGTCATGTATTGTTCAAAGGTCTGTGTAATAGACCTCGTGATGCTGCTCTTTAAATTGGGTGAAAGACTTTTGAACATACTCGTTTAGTACCTCCCACGATATACATGCTACGTTGACCGCATGTTTAATTGGCTTGTTGTGCAATTTTGCACTTGCCAAAGTGTGTAAACACACTATGTAAAATTTTAGCGGATTTTTCTCCCAGTTGCAACTTTTAACTGAAAATCAATCTTTAGCACCAAGTGCGAATGTGATTTCCGCTTCACATGCGATGTCACCATCAACTGTTGCTGTCGCTCTCCCTTTTCCAATGGAACCACGTATACGTGTAATTTCCACTTCAAGTCGGATGACATCTCCAGGAACCACTTGTCGCTTGAACCGGCAATTGTCAATTCCTGCAAAAAATGCAAGGCGGCCTTTATTCTCTTCTTTTTGCAATATCGCAACAGCTCCGACTTGTGCCAAAGCTTCTACAATCAGTACTCCCGGCATGACCGGGTAACCTGGAAAGTGACCGTTAAAGTAGTTTTCATTAATGCTTACGTTTTTAAGTCCCACGGCACGTACGCCTTCTTCAAGTTCAAGAATGCGATCGACCAATAGGAATGGATAACGATGCGGGATGATCGCTTGGATTTGTTCAGCTGTCAGCATAGTGATTCTCCTTTCCGGTTCGTCTGAAATTTATAGTTATTTCTCTTTTCCACTCATGATATCAAAAATATGTGTCCATGTTTCCTTTTGGAAAATACCGCTTGCAGTTCCGTCACCGAGGACACTGTAACCGATCAGTGCACCGAGTATTGCAGCAACAACTAGCAACACGATCACCAGAATGACGCGAACGTAAATCGGAAGAATGCGGATCTGTACCCAACGGACCTGTTTAGTCTCCGTCTCTTCTTCCGTTTCTTTTTTCACTTCTCGCTTTGTCCGTGTTTTTTGTACAGTTTCTTGTTGTATGGGGTTCGCTTGTGTTTTTCGCTTACTGCGCGTCACTTGTTCGTTGTCCGACGTGGCTTGGGCCGTTGCTGCAAGGGCTGCCCGAGCTTCTGTCCGACTTTTAGCAGCTGATTGTTTCGGCTCCGAAGACGCCTGGGACGTGATGTCTGTATTTCTTTTTTCATCTGTCATATCAATACTCCCCACTCAGCTCACCGGATATTATTGACCAGACCGAGCATCTGATCAGCGATCGAAACCGTACGTGAGTTGAATTGATACGCTCGCTGGACGTTGATGAGGTCTGTCATTTCTTTTTGATAGTCAACATTGGACCCTTCAAGAGCTCCTTGCTGTATACCGACTTCCGGGCCTGCAATTTCTGTTAATATATCGGCTTCCGTTACATTCAGTTCTTCCCAGTTAGACGGAAGTGTAAAATGCGTTGAGGACAGCCGTGTCAAAAGGTTAGGGCGCTCAATTAAGGTAACCGCCATTTCAGCTGTCTGCTCTGCTCCATTTGCGGATTGCGCAACCAACGTACCGTCCGCTTTCAGTTCAATTGAATCTACAGGACCATTGAACGTGATGCCGTTTCCTGCACGGTCTGCAACCGCATTCCCTTCACCGTCAACGAGTGCTACCCGGTTTCCTTGAGCTGGCGAAAGGTAGAAGTTCCCTTGACGTGTATACACCGTCTCCGGACCATCCGGGCCTTGTACGATCACATTGAAATAGTTTTTCGGTTCAGTGAGTGCAAAGTCGAGATTTCTTCCAGTCTGCTGTAGTGTACCCACTTTCCAGTTCATCTGCGTTTGACCAAGCATCGCTCCGACGCCGTACCGGATTCCTTCAGGGGATTGTCGCGGCGCTGTGTCCGCTTTGTCGTTGTTGAATTGCTGATACAACATTTCCTGAAAGCTTGCCTGATTGGATTTGTACCCGTGTGTTCCTATATTAGACAAGTTGTTGCCGATGATATCCAGATTATTTTGCAGCTGGTTCATCGTATTGACAGCTGTCGTCATCGTACGAATCATTTAGTTTGACTCCTTCCGCTTATGCGAAGCTTGCGATTATCCATTGACACGACCGATTTCCGATACCGCTTTTTCCATACTGCGGTCATAGGCTTGCAGCACTTTCTGATTGGCTTCGAATGCTCGGTAAGCCGTCATCATATCCGTCATCGTTCGAGACGTATCCACGTTCGATTGCTCGACGAACCCCTGTTTGAAAGAATAGCTGACTCCTTGTGCATCATTTGCGTCGGGCAGCTCTTCCAGAGCGTAAAACAGTCCATTATCACGCTTCACAAGCGTTTCCGGATTCACAGCGTAACTGATTCCAAGAGCGGCTGCTACTTGTTCACCGTACTTGATGATGCCGTCTTCCGTCACTTGGAAATCGTCGTTCGGCAACTGGATACGCTGTCCGTCTGCATCGAGCACATAATTCCCGGACGGGGTTGTGAGATACCCTTCCGGATTCAGTGCGAAATTCCCATTCTTCGTATACGCTCGTTCCCCATCCGATCCTTCAAGCGTATAGAAAACGGCACCACGATTGCCCGTTTCCGGATTGACCGGCAATACTCCGTCTACAAGTGCAATGTCTGTTGTGAGTTCCGTCTCTCGCAGTTGTCCCTGTGTGAACAGCGGCATGGTCTCTTGCATATACGTTCCTGTCGACAGTGCGCCGATCGGGTCCAAGCCTTTCATCTGAAAGCTATTTTGGACTGGCACTTTGGCTGCCTCCAAGTTGGACAAGAACATTTCAGGAAATGACCGGATCGATGACTGATCTGTCTTGAATCCTGGAGTATTGGCATTGGCCATATTGTTTGAGAGTAATTCCGTTCTGCGCTGTTGCGCAATCATTCCTGATCCTGCTGTATAAAATCCACGGAACATGTGCCCCGCCTCCTTTTTAGGTTTGTTGCATATGATCCAGTGGCGAACAGATTAAGATCGGTTACGTTTTTTATCTAAGCTATCCAGCATAATGCCTGTCCCTTTAGCGACACACCCAAGCGGATCGTCTGCTATGAAAACTGGTACTTTCAATTCTTCTGCCAGCAATTGGTCCAATCCACGAAGGAGTGCACCGCCACCCGTTAAGATGATGCCTCTATCAATAATATCCGCAGATAGTTCCGGTGGTGTTTTTTCCAAAACATTTTTAGCTGAATGAAGGATCCACGCAATGGACTCTTCCATCGCTTTCGTGATTTCCTTTGAATTGACTGTGACAGTTCTAGGAAGTCCTGATACCATATCTCGCCCACGAATGTCCATTTCGTCATGATGGCTATCCGGAAACACTGACGTGACGGTCATTTTAATATTTTCAGCAGTGCGTTCGCCGATTAATAGCTTATGATTTTTCTTTATGTGATTTACAATGTCTTGATCGAACGTATTGCCTGCAATTTTAATGGATTCGGATGTGACAATGTCTCCCATGGAAAGAACCGCGACATCCGTTGTGCCGCCTCCGATATCAATGACCATATTTCCACTAGGCTGGTAAATGTCCATTCCTGCTCCAATTGCAGCCACTTTAGGTTCAGCTTCAAGAAATACTTGTCGGCCGCCCGATTTCTGGACAGCTTCTTTAATGGCTTTCTGTTCAACGCTTGTGACGTCAGTGGGACAGCAGATCAAGATGCGCGGTTTAGAAAACCATCCTTTGACATTCAAACGATCGATGAACCCTTTCAGCATCGCTTCTGTGCTGTCAAAGTCAGCAATGACACCGTTTTTCAATGGCCGTATCACCTGGATATTGCTAGGGGCCCGTCCGATCATCAGTCTTGCTTCTTCTCCAACTGCTATTAATTCACGTGTTTTAGTGTCAACCGCAACTACTGATGGCTCGTTAAGCTGAATCCCTTTTCCTTTTACATGTATTAAAACGTTAGCTGTTCCCAGGTCAATACCGATATCTTTCGCAAACATCTCATCGCTGCCCCTTCCATTCGTTCAGGCGTTATCTCGTACGTTTACACGTTCTCCTAACTTAACATTTTATCACAGTGTTCCGAAAAAGAACATAAAAAATCGCTATTTTCCGTGCTTTCCCTCGGTTTCAAGGAGCATAGTTCGTTTTTTAATATCACCATAGAAAAAACGGACTGCGCAAGTCGCTAGTCCGTCTCTGTTGCTGCTGTCTCATTCAGTTTACGTTGTTCAATTTTCCATTTTTGACGAGTCGCTTCCCCACCTCGTAAATGGCGAATCGATTTGTGGTAAGCCAAGATTTTCGCGACTTCCTCTGATAATTGAGCATCGATATTAGGCAGACGCTCTGTCAAGTCTTTGTGTACTGTACTTTTCGAGTAGCCCGTCGCTTTTGCGAGCGCTCTCACAGTGAGACCGGTTTCGATGAGCAGGTTGCCGAGACGTACGCAGCGTCTCCGAATTTGTTCGTGCACACCCTCTTCCTTTCCCGTCAATCCATTTGTTCTTTCACTGTATGCGAAGGGACGGCAGGCTATTCCTTTTGAATGTAGAGGTGTGCTTTCTGCGGGCACGTTGTCGATCAGTTAGTGGATGTTGCAGGACGCTTGGCGCGTGTTCCCGATCACGAAGTGCACTTTACCAATCAGCACTTAGGGTTCTTTGCGGAGGTTCTCGAAAGGGGGCGCATCGCTTATTGGAAAGGGTATCTCATTTGGATCTGAAGGGCAGGAGGAATCCATTGATGTTTCAGTGGAGATTTATGAGCGTTTCGCATGGTTTATGATCACTTACAGAGTTTTATGAGCGCTTCGCACGGTTTATGATCACTTCCTGAGTTTTATGAGCGCTTTGCATGGTTTATGATCACTTCCAGAGTTTTATGAGCACTTCGCACGGTTTATGATCACTTCCTGAGATTTATGAGCGCTTCGCACGGTTTATTGCTCCTTTCCCAAGCTTCCGCCCTCTGTTCTACCCGCAAAAAAAAACCTGCCGGGGGATGGCAGGTTGGCTCAAAGAGTTATTTAAAAGGCCAAGAAAGAGCGGGGATTCACAGCGACGTCGTCTTTTTGTACTTCGAAGTGTAAGTGGACGCCTGCTTGCGGGTTCCATTCGTTTTCCGCAGTCATCGCTAGCGCTTCACCTTGTTGGATCTCGTCACCCTCTTTTACGAGAATGCCAGTGACGGAGCGGTAAATCGTTTTCAATCCATCCTTGTGAGAGATGACGATTTCACTGCCTTTAAATGGATCTGAGACGATTTCTTCCACTTTACCACTCATCGCTGCGACCACTTCGAACGGTTTCCCATCGACTGCAATCGACACTCCTTCATTTGTAACGTATGTCTGTTTAAATACGAGGAGTGCGTTTTCTCGACTAGCTGCATCGGCTTTTGCGTCATAGAAGTCCTGGATAATGGCAACTTGGTCAAGAAGTTCTTCATCAAACGGGTACTTCAGTTGTTCGTTTGCTGCGTTTGTTTCCAATGTCACTTCGTCTTGCGGTTTTTCTTTGTCCACAGCTGCCTGCTCACCGGCATCTGGTTTCGTCAATGCATTATATCCCCAAACCATTCCAACGAACAGCAGGGCGAAGCTTGCATAGATAGATGGCCAGAACCAGTTGCTTTTCGTGCTCTTGTTTTTCTGAGAAGGGGCTTTCGGTTTTTTTTCTTCTCTCATTTATGATCACCTCACTCGCTATTCTCTGCAAGTTAAGGATTTTTTAAACATTCCTCTTTCGATTTTTCAAAAGATTTTATTTCGGTGCCGGTATAATAGTGTTTGACGATCTGTTCTGCGGTCCACCCCTTCTTTGCGTAAGCTTCTGCGCCGTTCTGACTCATACCGACGCCGTGACCGTATCCTTTCGTCGTGATGTGGACGATCTTGTTTGTTACATCGAACCCGATATTGAAGTCGGTGGAAGGGAGTTTCAGCTTTTCCCTCATTTCGCGACCGCTTGTTTCAAAGCTGTCTGACAGGACGCTCTGGACACGTCCTGTCTCATTGCGGACGAGTTGGAGTGCACGGAAATCATCTTCTTTCCATGACGTGCCTAGTTTTTCATTCCACTCGGCGAGAGGCATGTTGAGTGTTCGTTCCACTTCTTCAGATACGGTTTGTTCGTCCGGGCTGTCCACGCTTTGTAAATATGGAATTGGATTGCCCGTGAAGTTCTCAGCAGTTTCCGTCTGACCGTTGGAAGTTGAGAAGAACATGGCGGTAATCATTTGTTCGTCGTGTACGATGACGGAGCCTGCTGTTTCTTCAACTGCTTTCCGTATCTTCTGTTCGTTTTCCTTGAAATTTTTTCCCCAGCGTTCTTTACGTTCTTTTTCGTTAGAATAGACTTGTGCTGTAACGTCCCGACCGATCGGTTTTGTGCCTTCTGCCGTTTCTTTGAGTGCATACGTGCGTGCTGCAATCGCCTGTGCTTTGAGGGCTTCCAGTGAGTAAGCGACTGGCATTTCAGACGCGACGACTCCGATGATGTACTCTTCGAGCGGCAGTGGCTTGTCCTCTCCTTCTACTGTAATTTCGGTCTCACAAGCTAGTTCCTCGGGTGGCTTAGTGGCGTCTAGTGTTCTGTTGTACTTCAAGTTTAGGAGTACAGGTATAAAAAACAGGAAAATGATGAATACTACTAATAGTCTTTTGTCCATGTTGCATGGTATGTGTTATTCCAGACAATTATGAGGCTATTTTTGACTTTCTCCTAGTCGTAGTCTTCTATGACATGAATCGACATGATTTTTCAATCATAATTGACTTTCATTTGAATTCATCCACAAAAAAAACTGCCCCTCATGTAAGGGGCAGTTGTGATCGATATTATGAATGAACGACTTCTGTGTCTGCTGTTTCAGATTCGCTGGAGACACGGCTGATGTCTGCGCCAAGTGCTTTCAGTTTCTGATGGAAGTTGACGTAGCCACGATCCAAGTGAATAAGCTCAGTGACTCTCGTAACGCCTTCTGCGACAAGTCCTGCAAGGATGAGTGCAGCTGCAGCACGAAGATCGGTTGCTGCTACTTCAGCGCCTTGAAGGTCTGAAGGTCCGTTCATGATGACGGAACGTCCTTCGATTTTAATATCAGCATTCATGCGACGGAATTCTTCCACGTGCATGAAGCGGTTTTCGAAGACTGTCTCTGTCAATACACCAGTACCTTCTGCTTTCAACATGAGTGCCATCATTTGTGACTGCATGTCTGTCGGGAATCCAGGATGAGGCATCGTCTTCAAGTCAACCGATTTCAATGGGTGCTGCGCTGTAATGCGAAGACCTTCATCGAGTTCAGTAATGACAACGCCCATTTCCTGCAGCTTGGAAATCAATGCCGCGTTGTGCTCAGGCAATGCGTTTTCAATTGTCACGTCTCCGCCTGTAATCGCTGCGGCAACCATGAATGTACCTGTTTCGATACGGTCCGGGATGATGTTGTGCACAGCACCGACTAATTTTTCCACGCCTTCGATGCGGATAACGTCCGTACCAGCACCGATGACTCTGCCGCCCATTTCGTTGATGAAGTTCGCAAGGTCAACAATTTCAGGCTCTTTAGCCGCATTTTCAATCAATGTCGTTCCGTTAGCGAGCGCAGCTGCAGTCATGATATTCTCCGTTGCACCGACACTTGGGAAATCGAGATAGATTTTTGCGCCTTGCAGACCGTTTTTAGCTCGTGCTTCAACAAAACCGTGACCAAACGAAATGTCCGCGCCCATTGCTTCGAACCCTTTCAAGTGCTGGTCGATCGGACGGGATCCGATTGCACATCCGCCTGGCATTGCCACGCGTGCAAAGCCATTGCGCGCAAGGAGCGGACCCATCACTAGAATGGATGCACGCATTTTACGCACGTATTCAAATTGCGCTTCACTCGTAAGTGTTTCCGTGGAATCAATGATCAGCTCGCCAATTTCAGGTTTATATTCTGTTTTTGCATATAAGCTCTTCAGTACTTCATTAATTGTGCGGACATCCGAAAGATTAGGTACTTCACGGATGACATTGACGCCCTCAGTAGCAAGCAACGCAGCCGCGAGTATCGGCAACACTGCGTTCTTAGCTCCTTCTACCCGCACAGAACCGTGCAGCTGTCGCCCACCATTAATAATAATTTTATCCAAAACAAGCCCCTCCGACTCAAAGTTATAATTCGTTCTTAAGCGTAACAAGTTTACATATCCAAAAGTCAGTAAATTATAGTAGTAAAAATCATCCAAACTCAGTCCATTGTACAACGACGCGCTGCAATTCACAAGCGCCATTGTGACCCTTTCCGACAAAAGATAGCTGTAGTCTAAATTATGTACAGTCGGGATGTCCTGTGTGGGTATTTTACAATTTCTTTATGACTGCCATATTACGAAAAGGTTACATTCAACTTGGTTCCCTTGTGCTGATTCAGGTAAACCTCTCTCATCAAATTATAATGAAAGTATTCGTCTCATTGCCCCAGAGGCATCAAATGTCTATGCGGCGATAAGACGGATCATCCAAAGATGAAAGGAAGTCTTCCCGACCAATAGGATATGTCTAAAAAGAAATTTGATACCGAAGAACCGATGGCAATACTCAACATAATAAATAATAATTGTGTTTGAAATACGCGATTTTTACGGATGATCGCTTGCGGCATGATCGCTTGCAAAGCAAAAAACGAGACACCTATGAAAAAAATATGTGATCCGAGTGCCAATAATGGATTAACGCCTAGTGCGTCCATAGTCATCTACTCCCGATGCGTACTTTTAACGATAAAGTACGTTTTTTGTCAGCGTTAAAAAAAATCGGACAGAAGAACCTCCTCTGTCCGATTTGCTCGTATCCGACTTACATGCCGGAAACATTAATACGGTTAATGGCCCTACGTAAATTAAGTTCGGCCATTTGACGCTCCAGTTTGTTCGTAGTCTGCTGGAGTTCAACTTCTGCCTTACGTTTCGCAAGTTCAGCACGTGCCAGGTCGATGCGAGAAGCAAGTTCCGCACTTTGCGCAAGCACTGTGACAACATCCGGACGGACTTCCAAGAATCCGCCGTTCACTGCCACGTGTTCTGTTGAATTGCCGTTTTTCAGGCGAAGTGCGCCGATATCAAGTGGAGCTACCATCGCGATGTGTCCCGGTAAAATACCAAGCTCACCCGTTTCGGTAACAGCTATCACCATATCCGCTTCAGTTTCGCTGACAGGGCCGTCGGGAGTGACGATATTAACTTTTATCTTCATAATTTCCCCTCCTGGTCCCTTTTATTAGACTTCTACGCCCATTTCTTTTGCTTTAGCCACAACTTCTTCAATGCGTCCAACAAGTCGGAATGCATCTTCAGGAAGGTGGTCGTATTTGCCTTCAAGGATCGCCTTGAAGCCTTGTACAGTTTCAGCAACCGGTACATACGAACCTTTTTGGCCCGTAAATTGCTCGGCAACGTGGAAGTTTTGTGACAGGAAGAACTGAACACGACGTGCACGATCAACGATCTGCTTGTCATCTTCACTCAACTCATCCATACCTAGGATGGCAATGATGTCTTGAAGTTCACGGTAACGCTGCAACGTTTGTTGTACTTGTGTCGCAACTTCATAGTGTTCTTTACCTACGATATCCGCACTAAGTGCACGTGACGTCGAAGCAAGTGGATCCACCGCTGGGTAGATACCCATCTCAGATAGTTTACGCTCAAGGTTCGTCGTTGCATCAAGGTGAGCGAACGTCGTTGCAGGAGCTGGATCTGTATAGTCATCGGCAGGTACATAGATCGCTTGGATCGATGTAACAGAACCTTTGTTAGTTGAAGTGATACGCTCTTGAAGCTGACCCATTTCAGTCGCCAATGTCGGCTGGTAACCAACCGCAGATGGCATACGTCCGAGCAAGGCAGAAACTTCAGAACCGGCTTGTGTGAAACGGTAGATGTTATCGATGAAGAGCAGAACGTCAGCGCCCTGTTCGTCACGGAAGTGCTCCGCCATTGTCAAACCAGTCAAGGCAACACGCATACGTGCACCAGGCGGCTCGTTCATCTGACCGAAGACCATCGCCGTTTTCTTAATAACGCCTGAGTCCGTCATTTCATAGTACAAGTCGTTTCCTTCACGAGTACGCTCTCCAACACCAGCGAATACCGAGATACCACCGTGCTCTTGTGCGATGTTGTTGATCAATTCCTGGATCAGAACGGTTTTACCTACACCCGCGCCGCCGAAGAGACCGATTTTACCGCCCTTGATGTAAGGAGCAAGTAAGTCAACAACTTTAATACCCGTTTCAAGGATTTCCACTTTCGTAGAAAGGAATTCGAATGATGGTGCTTCACGGTGAATCGGATCGCGTTGGACATCTGCCGCTAGCGGCGCTCCAAGGTCGATTTCCTCACCAAGAACATTGAATACTCGTCCGAGAGTAACGTCTCCAACAGGTACTGAGATTGGCGCGCCCATATCTATTACTTCTTCGCCGCGTCTCAAACCATCTGTAGAGGACATTGCAATCGTACGTACAGAATCGTCTCCAAGGTGCAAGGCCACTTCAAGTGTGAGCGTTTCCGCTTCAGCACCCGGGCGATTGATTTGGACTTTCAGGGAGTTGTAGATCTCTGGAAGTTGGCCATCCGCAAAGCGAACGTCAACAACTGGACCCATTACCTGAAGAATTTGTCCTTTACTCATGCTTTTCCCTCCTGTCGTACTGGTACGTTCGTTTTCGTTACGCCTATTCGAGCGCTGCAACGCCGGCAACGATTTCAGTGATTTCCTGGGTAATCGCAGCTTGACGAGCACGGTTGAATACAAGCGTCAAGTCATCTATCAAATCAGTAGCATTATCTGTAGCAGTCTTCATCGCAGTCATACTGGAAGCATGTTCGCTTGCTTTCCCGTCAAGGACCGCTCCGAAAATGAGGCTCTCCGCATATTGCGGCAATAAGGATTCAAGAATCACTTCAGCAGAAGGTTCGAATTCATATGACGAGCTCACTCCAGACGGTTCAAGATCAGTTAGCGGAAGCAATTTCCGTTCCGTCGGCTCGTTGGAGATGGCGGAGACGAAATGGTTGTAATAAAGGTACAACTCATCGTAATTGCCTTCCGTGAACATGCCAACAGCTTTATTCGCGATGTTTTTTATCTCTTCGAACGAAGGGTGATCGGTCACACCGACAAGGCTCTCTTGTACGTTGAATCCGAGACGTTCAAAAAACTCAGTTCCTTTACTTCCGATTACGAAGAGCACGATTTCATCTTTAGATGCATGGCGCGCTTCGATTGCACGTTTCGCTTTACGCAGTATGTTGGCGTTGTATCCTCCAACAAGTCCACGGTCAGATGTGACGATAATATATCCCGTCTTTTTGACTGGGCGAGTGACTAACATCGGATGTCCGGAGTTTTGAGTCACAGAAGCGATGGATCCAACCACTTCTTCAATCTTGTCCATATACGGTACGAATTTCTTCGCGTTTGCTTCCGCACGGCTCAATTTTGAAGCAGAGACCATTTGCATCGCTTTTGTGATTTGACGTGTACTCTTCGTCGATTTAATGCGTTGTTCCACCTCGCGTAATGAGGCCATTGGCTATTCACCACCTTTTTGTTTTAGTCCCGTAATCCGTTACTTAACTTATTGTCCTGAAACCGCGAAGTTCTTTTTGAACTCGTTGATAGCCGCTGCAAATACATCATCTGCAGGAAGACCTTTCGTAGTACGGATCGTTTCCAATACGTCTGTGTGGTTGCTTTCAAGCCAAATATTGATTTCACTTTCAAAGCGAAGAATATCTTTAACTGGGATATCGTCAAGGAATCCACGAGTAAGTGCGTAAAGGATTACGACTTGGTGTTCTACCTTAACCGGTTTGTTCAAGTCTTGTTTCAACACTTCAACAGTACGGTGTCCACGGTCAAGTTTCGCCTTCGTTGCTGGGTCAAGGTCTGATCCGAATGCAGAGAACGCTTCAAGTTCACGGAACGCAGCAAGGTCAAGACGCAGTGTACCTGCAACCTTTTTCATTGCTTTGATCTGTGCAGATCCACCTACGCGGGATACGGAAAGTCCAGCGTTGATCGCTGGGCGTACGCCTGAGAAGAATAGATCCGACTGAAGGAAAATCTGACCATCTGTGATGGAGATTACGTTCGTTGGAATGTATGCAGAAATATCGCCTGCTTGTGTTTCAACGAATGGCAATGCTGTAATTGAACCGCCACCAAGGGAGTCGTTCAATTTTGCAGCACGCTCGAGTAAACGGGAGTGTAGGTAGAATACATCTCCTGGATATGCTTCGCGACCTGGAGGACGGCGCAGCAACAAGGAAAGCTCACGATACGCAGCAGCTTGTTTTGAAAGATCATCATAAACGATCAAAACGTGCTTGCCTTGGAACATGAACTCTTCAGCCATTGTAATACCTGCATAAGGAGCAAGGTAAAGAAGTGGCGATGGTTGAGAAGCAGATGCAGTTACAACGATTGTGTAGTCTAGTGCGCCGTTTTCACGAAGCGTTTCAACAACACCGCGAACTGTGGATTCTTTCTGACCAATTGCTACATAGATACAAATCATATCCTGATCTGCTTGGTTAAGAATTGTATCGATCGCTACAGTAGTTTTACCTGTCTGGCGGTCACCGATGATCAATTCACGTTGTCCACGACCGATCGGTACAAGTGCGTCAATCGCCTTGATACCTGTCTGAAGCGGCTCATCAACTGATTTACGAGCCATGACGCCTTGCGCCGGGCTTTCAATCGGACGAGTTTTTGTAGTATGAATCGGACCAAGTCCATCCACTGGCTGCCCAAGTGAATTGACAACACGTCCAATTAATTCTTCTCCAACTGGAACTTCCATGATACGGCCTGTACGACGTACTTCATCGCCTTCTTTAATGTCTTTGTATGGCCCGAGGATAACGATACCTACGTTGTTCGCTTCCAAGTTTTGTGCCATACCAAGTACACCTGTAGAGAACTCAAGAAGTTCTCCGGCCATGACATTGTCGAGACCATGAGCACGGGCGATACCGTCACCTACTGCGAGAACAGTACCTACTTCGCTAACTTCCATCTCAGACTGATAGCCAGCAATTTGCTGCTTAATCAGTGTGCTGATTTCTTCAGCTTTGATGCCCATGTATGTCACCCCTCATCTTTCAAGATTTTAACCGATCAACGTACGCTGCAATTTAGTAAGCTTGCTGCTAATGCTGCTGTCGAAGATACGGTTTCCGATCTGAAGGCGGATGCCTCCGATCAATTTCGGTTCAATGATTGTCTTAAGTTGAAGCGACTGTTTGCCGACTTTATGAGCAAACGCGCTGGAAATTGCTGTTTCTTCCTGCTCAGTCAAAGGACGGATTGCATACACTGTCGCTTCCGCAACACCGGATGCAGCGTTCGCTAACTGATGGAAATCTTCGAGAACGTCGCTTAGTTCATCCATACGGTCCGCATCGAGCATCACGTATAGTGCATTGAGCAATAATGCTTGCGCACCTGGCAGGATATTAGCGATCAATTCACGTTTTTTGTTCAATGACAGTTGTGGTAAGCTCATAAGCTCCTCGAAGCCTTTGTTGCCGCTGAGTGCTGCTTGGAGCTCTCGAACGTCAGTGTGGACTGCGAGCAAGACGCCTTGTTCCTGAGCTGCTTTGAACAACCCAGTTGCATAACGTTCCGCTACGATAGAACGGCTCATCGGCCTTCCCCTGCCTTCACAATCGTTTCTTCGATCAATGCGCGGTTATCCTCCTCGGATACTTCTTTACCGAGTACTTTAGACGCTGCCATGATTGAAAGAGATACGAATTCTTCGCGGACAGCCGCAATTGCTTTTTCTTTCTCAGTGGCGATTTCAAGCGCTGCGTTCTCTTTCATACGGCCCACTTCTGCGCGTGTCGTTTGAATGAGTTCCTCACGTTGAGCTTCGCCTTGCTTTTTCGCATTTTCAACGATTGACTGTGCGTTTGTATGTGCTTCTTTTAAAAGAGCGCGTTGCTCTTCCAACAATTTCTGTGAGTCTAGACGGCTTTGTTCAGCCGCATCGATTTCATTTGCAATCATTTCAGCACGCTGATCCATGATCCCCATCAACGGTCCCCATGCGAATTTCTTCAAAAGAAGCATGAGAAGAGTGAAGAAGAACACTGTTGCAATGATATCACCTAAGTTCAGCCGTTGGTTCAGGCTGGATAAGAATCCCGAGTCAGCGTTTGCTGACAAAAGGACGAAGGTATCCAAAAACACGATTGTTTCACTCCCTTCAAAAACTTACGTCTGATCTACAAACGTTTTGGTTAGAATGATTGGCTCGAGCACATGACATGCCCGATATACGCTGACATAAACGAATGGCGAAGGATCGATCTTTTTCCATTCTTCGCCATTGTTTAAAGTTCTTATAAAGTGGTTAGATAACAGAGGGAGTCATACAGGCTGGCAAGACCGCTTTGCAGCCCAGGCCCTATCCAACTCGTTAACTACCTGGATCGGTTCTGATTGAATTACTTGTTCATAACGATGAAAGCGATAACTGTAGCGATGATTGGCAAAGCCTCAACCAACGCAACACCGATGAACATTGTTGTTTGAAGAACGCCGCGTGCTTCTGGTTGACGAGCAATCCCCTCAACTGTACGTGAAACGATCAAACCGTTACCGATACCAGCGCCGAGTGCGCCAAGACCAACTGCGATAGCTGCTGCTAATAGACCTAATGAACCTGTCATAGTGTTATTTCCTCCTAGTATTGTTTAGTTTGGTAGTGCGTATTCCCGCAAGCGGGTTTTATGTTTAGTGGTCCGCCGACACTTTGTGCGACATATAAACCATCGTCAACATAACAAAAATGAATGCCTGGATTGCCCCGATGAATACCGAGAACCCTTGCCAAGCAAGTGCTGGAACGATTGCTCCGATAAAACCGCCGAAGCTGCCGGCAGCAAGTGTTGCGAGAAGCCCAATCAAAATCTCACCCGCAAAGATGTTACCGTAAAGACGTAGACCGAGTGTCAACGTGTTTGCGAATTCTTCAATGACTTTCAGTGGTGCCAAGAACGGCATCGGCTGGATATAGGTTTTGAGATATCCTTTCATGCCGAGCATCTTCACGCCATAGAAATGCGTCAAAACTATGACAGTAGCTGCCAATGTCAATGAAATGACTGGATCGGCTGTCGGTGATTTCCACCACAACTGATGATCCCATTGGATGGAGAAAGGCAGACCGAGCATATTGGCAACAAACACGAACATAATAAGCGTGATGCCGAGTACGTGGAAACGGCCGCCTGTTTTCCAGTCCATGTTGTTTTTAATGATTCCCTTCACGAAGTCCATGATCCATTCCATGAAGTTCTGCATGCCTGTAGGTTTCATCTGCATTCTCCGTGTTGAAAGCACTGCAATGATGAAAACGATGAGACATGTAACGAAGAGCATCATAATGTTAGCCGGGTTAAAGCTTATACCGAAGAGGACAAGTTCCGGATTTTCATGTTCCACGTTTCGTTCACCTCCCTTTTGTGATCAGTTTAAGAATGATGCTTCACATGGTAAAAGATCCTATCAATCAGCAATAGGGCATATGGAATCATCAAACCAATCACAGTACTGATCAGATTGAAGTATTCTGGCATCGACATCGCGATGGCGGCCGCAGCCACTCCGGAAGCGAAACGCAATCCCGAACCGAGCGAAACCTTTTTGCCCTGATCCAGTTTCTTGTCGAATTGTTCCATTCTACGGATAAGTATCCAGAAATTATACAATCCGAAGATTAATCCTAGCAAAAGACCAGCAAAAATCTCCTTCGCTCCCGTAAAGGCCCAGCCTAGAATCAGCAATGCGAGCAAAAAAAATAGAGCTCTCTTTTGCCTTGTGAAAATTTCCTGCATTGTCTGCATGGTAGGTGAGTCTCCTATTACGATAAGTTTAGTTAGAAACTGAAGCGCTCGACTTTCGGTTTAGAAGTCGAACAATGAGCGGGTTCGCAGGTTGGTGCGCATTGGCTTGTCCGAGTTGTACGGCAACCACTTACTGATCAGATGTCTCGGGAAGTACCGGGACTAAGAATGGTAAGAAAAGTGCCGCCTGCTTGGCGTTCACCAGGACACGTTGTCCAACGTATCGCACTGATGCCCATATACTTTAGTGCGATAGGCTACGAGTGATGATAGAACTTAGCCAAAAAATCAAGCGGTTTCAGCTGATTTATCTATGTATAAACCCTATCATTATTACCCTCTGTAAGCATACAATAGCGATATTTTGATGTCAATTGATTCCCGTGAAATTCTTCACAAACTATAGGTACTGTCAAACAATCGACACACTTTCATAAAAAATTGTTGTGTTTCTGAAAATCAGGGAATTCCCTTATTTTTCGTGTGCGGATTTCTTAGGCATTTTCATTGTATGATAGAGAGTTTTTCTCCGCATGTAGAGCACCCCACTTATCGAACATAAGGGTAGCTGCTGTCTAGGCTTCTAGGGTGACGGACTCGATTGCATAGAATGCAGGCTCGCCACTTTGTCATTCTAGTTCGATCTAAAAGAGAGGGCAAAACCATGTGCTCGTAAAAAAATCTCAAAAAGCAGAGGAATGTCAGCCTCTGCTTTTTCGGTGTCTTTTATTCAATTTACTTGGTTTGTTCGTTTAAATATTTTTTCAAAGCCTCTACGATCCGTTCCGATGCGTGGCCATCTCCGTATGGATTGGACGCTTTCGCCATGGAATCGTAGGCGTTTTGGTCAGATAGAAGTTCGTCCGCCAAGTTGAAGATCGTATCTTCGTCGGTTCCCGCTAGTTTCAGCGTTCCTGCGTCGATTCCTTCCGGGCGTTCCGTTGTGTCACGGAGGACAATAACAGGTTTACCAAGTGAAGGGGCTTCTTCTTGGATGCCGCCAGAATCGGTTAGGATAATGTGCGAACGTGCTGCAAAGTTATGGAAGTCCACAACTTCAAGCGGTTCAATCAGGTGGATCCGGTCGTTATTCCCAAGCAATTCGTCCGCAACTTCACGTACAGCAGGGTTCATGTGTACGGGATAGATCACTTGAATGTCGTCGTGTTTTTCAAGCAGGCGATTAATGGCGCGGAACATGTTGCGCATCGGATCCCCTAAGTTTTCACGACGGTGCGCTGTGAGTAAAACAAGACGGTCATCACCGATTTTTTCGAAAATCGGATGCGTATACGTGTCGTCGACCGTTGTATGCAACGCATCGATTGCCGTATTCCCTGTGATGAAAATCCGGTCTTCCGGCTTTCCTTCATTGATGAGGTTTTGCGCAGATTTCTCAGTTGGTGAGAAATGAAGGTCTGCCAGGACGCCCGTCAGCTGACGGTTCATCTCTTCAGGATATGGTGAGTACTTGTCCCATGTACGAAGACCCGCTTCGACATGACCGACTGCAATTTTGTTATAAAATGCTGCGAGACTGCCGACGAATGTCGTTGCTGTGTCCCCGTGAACGAGTACGATGTCCGGTTGTGCTTCTTTCATGATTCCGTCAAGTCCTTCTAGGCCGCGAGTTGCGACGTCGATAAGGGTTTGACGATCTTTCATGATGTTCAGGTCGAAATCAGGTGTGATGCCGAACGTTTTGAGCACTTGGTCCAACATTTCACGGTGCTGTGCCGTTACGGTTACGATCGATTCGATGTCTTCTTCATGCTTCTGCAATTCAAGAACGAGCGGAGCCATTTTGATGGCTTCCGGACGCGTTCCAAAAATCGTCATTACTTTCCATTTACGTTTCAAAGTGTTCACGCCTTCCCCAATTATTTGGTTCCGAACAAACGGTCCCCAGCGTCGCCGAGTCCAGGTACGATGTAGCCGTGATCGTTCAGTTTTTCATCAAGTGCAGCGATGTAAACGTCTACGTCAGGGTGTGCATCTGTAAATACTTTCACGCCTTCAGGAGCGGCAATCAGGCACATGAACTTAATGTGCTTCGCTCCGCGTTTTTTCAATGAATTGACAGCTTCCACTGCCGTTCCGCCTGTAGCAAGCATCGGGTCGACGACGATCAATTCACGTTCGGAAACGTCCGACGGCAGCTTCACGAAATATTCGTGTGGTTGAAGAGTTTCAGGATCGCGGAATAACCCGACGTGTCCAACTCTTGCTGCAGGGATCAGTTTCAGAATCCCATCCACCATTCCAATACCTGCGCGTAAAATCGGTACAATTCCGAGTTTCTTCCCTGCAAGTACGTTCGATTTCGCCATGCAAACCGGCGTTTCAACGTCTACTTCCTGGAGGGGCAGCTCTCGTGTGATTTCAAAGGCCATCAATGTTGCAACTTCATCAACGAGTTCGCGGAATTCTTTTGTTCCTGTGTTAACGTCTCGGATGAATGTGAGTTTGTGCTGGATGAGCGGGTGATCGAATACGTGTACTTTAGCCATTAGAATCGCTCCTTTTACTTTATCCAATACAGTATAACAGAATGATGGCGCGAGTGGTTGCTTGGCATGAAGTTTGGAATTCGCGGAAGATTTACACGGTTGCGGAGCGGAGTTTTTGTGTTTTCAATCAGTTGGACGGGGTTGACCATCATCGGCGCCAGGTTACCGATCAGTCACAGCGATTTCTCCGACACTTCCGACGTTTTCTCCGACACCTATCCGAATTTGTCGATAACGGGATACAATTCACCCTCGTTAAGGGATTTATTGATAGGGCTACCTCTCTGGACTGCGCCATATCACGTAATTTTGTGTTCTTGATCAGTTGGGCGAAGTTGGCCATCATCGGCGTCAGGTTACCAATCAGTCACAACGACTTCTCCGACACTTACGACTTTTTCTCAGACACCTAGCCGAATTTGTCGATAACGGGACACAATTCCACTGCGTTCAGGGATTATTGGTCGCCTTCCACTTAGTGAAACCTCTTCGCCCTTCCGCAAAAAAAACCGCCATCATAGAGATGGCGGCCTCGTTACCAATTACGCATACAATGCATGCTGATCTGTCAAAGCTTTGACGCGTTGTTTCGCTTCTTCTTTTACAGCATCGTCTTCGTGGTTTTTCAAGAGTTTCGCGATAATCGCGCCGACTTCTTTCATGTCGTCTTCTTTGAATCCGCGTGATGTCACTGCTGGTGTACCGATCCGGATACCCGATGTGACGAATGGGCTTTCTTTATCGAATGGAACCGTATTTTTGTTGACAGTGATTCCGCATTCATCCAATACGTGCTCTGCCACTTTTCCTGTTAAACCTAGGCTCGTCAAGTTCAATAGGAGCAAGTGATTGTCTGTGCCGCCAGAGACGATGTCGATGCCTTCAGCAACAAGTGTTTCACCTAGAGCGACTGCATTCTTTTTCACTTGTTGAATGTAGGTCTTGAACTCGGGCTTCAACGCTTCGCCGAATGCAACCGCTTTCGCAGAGATGACGTGCATTAGCGGTCCGCCTTGGACGCCAGGGAAGATGGTTTTATCGATTTTCTTACCATATTGTTCTGCAAATTCTTCGTTGACTAGAATGAGTCCGCCGCGTGGCCCGCGCAATGTTTTGTGTGTTGTGGACGTCACGAAATGCGCGTGAGGTACTGGGCTATTGTGTTCACCGACTGCAACTAGTCCAGCGATGTGCGCCATATCGACCATTAGGAATGCGCCGATTTCATCTGCAATTTCACGGAATTTCTTGAAATCGATTTCGCGTGGGTATGCACTCGCACCCGCTACGATCATCTTCGGCTTATGTTCGAGTGCTTTTTGGCGGACGTCTTCGTAGTCGATACGCTCGTCCTGCTCGCTCACACCGTACTCCACGAAGTTGTACAACTTTCCAGAGAAGTTTACGGGACTTCCGTGTGTCAAGTGACCGCCGTGCGATAGGTTCATGCCAAGAACGGTATCACCTGGCTCGAGTACTGTGAAGTAGACTGCCATGTTCGCTTGGGCGCCAGAGTGTGCTTGAACGTTTGCATACGCTGCACCGAATAGCTCTTTCGCTCGGTCACGCGCGATGTTTTCAACGACATCGACGTGTTCGCAACCGCCATAATAGCGCTTGCCCGGATAGCCTTCTGCATATTTGTTCGTCAAGTAGGAGCCTTGTGCTTCCATGACCGCTTCAGAGACAAAGTTTTCTGATGCAATCAATTCGATATTAGCGTTCTGTCGATTCTTTTCTGCCATTATTGCTTCAAAAACAGCACTATCTTCGCGTTTCACATTGCTCAAATCCATGTTCATTTCCCCTTTAGCGTCTAGTAGTCTTACTTTCTCAAAGCTTGTTGGCCTCGAGTTATTCGTACTGCGCGCGGACTCCGCCGATGAGTTTCGGACGAGTGGTTGCACAGGTAACGACAGCTTCACCAATCTGTTTAACGGATGTACGGATAGGTACTGCGACCGGCTTCAATTGCATGCCGATCAAGGTCTGTCCGATGTCGATTCCGGCGTTTGCACGGACGGATTCGACGACGACCGCATCATCCAAATGTTCGTAAGCGTATGCGGACATTGAGCCGCCTGCCGTCCGGACAGGCACGACAGAAACTGGTTCAAGCGCAAACTTTTCCGCTGCTTTCCGCTCAATCGTCAGGGCGCGGTTTATGTGTTCGCACCCTTGGAAAGCGAGGTGCAGCTGGTGGGTTGAAGCGAATTGGGAGAGGGGTTCATATAGCGCTTGAGCTACTTCAAGTGCGCCTGCAGTCCCGATACGTTTACCAGCCACTTCAGAAGTCGAACAGCCTACGACAAAAAGTGTCCCTGGAACAGGTGGAGCCAGTTCCGCCAGTTCTGCGAGTGTTTGTTCCAGCTGCAGTCTCCATAAGATATACGCGTCCATGTCGCTCCCCTGCTTTCTCAGTTGTTTTCGAGTTCCATTAACTTTTCGATGCGGCGTTCGTGCCGACCGCCTTCAAAAGGCGTTTCCAACCATGTTTGAACGATTTCGCGGGCAAGTCCCGCGCCGATTACGCGTTCGCCCATTGCCAATACGTTTGAATCGTTATGTCCTCTCGTTGCTTTGGCGCTGAAAACGTCGTGGACGAGCGCACAACGGATGCCATTCACTTTATTGGCCGCAATGGACATACCGATACCGGTTCCACAGATGAGGATGCCTTTATCGAATTCACCTGATGCGACGCCTTTCGTTACAGGTGCGGCGTAGTCAGGGTAATCGACGGACTGACCCGATTCCGGACCGAAGTCTTCAAATTCAATATTTAGTTCCGTTAGTAGTTGTATGATTTCATGGCGCAAGTTGTTCCCGCCATGGTCTGAAGAAATCGCGAGTTTCATGTGCGTCCCTCTTTTCTTAATATACTTACAACTTATTCTATCATTGTTCCCCGGAAAAACACAGCGCAAAGTAAGATGAGAGATTCTTCTGTTTTGTGGATGAATCCGAAATTTTGAATTTCGGATTACCCAGTTTTTATCCACACAAAAAGCCGGCACGCAGCCGGCTTTGTTATTTGGAAGTATCGAATTGTCGGATGACGTCGTAAAGAGCTTCGGATTGACCTTTTAGTTCGCTCGCTAGGACACTTGTTTGTTCGATTGAATGTGCTTGTTCTTCCGTAGCCGCTTGTACTTCTTCAGCCCCTGCGGACGTCTCTTCTGCAATTGCGGCGACTTCTTGCGACTGGTGAGCGGTTTGTTCAATCTTACTGAGCTGATGTTCCACAAGTTCGGTAATCCCAGTAATGGAACCCGCCATGTCCGTGACAGTCGTTGCCATTGCAACAATGCTTTTGTTTGTTTCGTCTGCTCGTCCCGCTTCTTGAGCAGCGGTTTTCACTTGTGCTTCCATTTCTTTCACGACTTTCGTGACGTCAGCTTGAATGGTGCTGACAAGACCGCCGATCATTTGAACGGATTTTGCACTTTCATCCGCTAGGACACGGACTTCTTCCGCAACTACCGCGAAGCCTTTTCCGTGCTCTCCTGCACGAGCAGCTTCAATGGAAGCATTCAGTGCCAGCAAATTGGTCTGATCCGCGATGTTGCCGACGAGTTGAACGATTTCACCGATCTTTTGCGCGTTCCTATCGAGGTCACGTATCGTCGAAAGGGAGTCTTCGCTTTGAGTGGACATTTCACGAATTCCACCTACAAGCGTCCGATAGGCATCTGTTGTCCGTTTTAGTTCAGCGAGCATGTCGTTCGACTGCTTGGACGATTGATCGGCACGATGATTGACATCCGAAGCAAGTGTGCGGATATCTTCCATCGCTTCTGCCGTCTCTTGGATTGCGATGGCGGATGCTTCTGCCCCCGAAGAAATTTCAATGATTGTTGACGCAATCGCATCTGCTTGGTTCGAAGCGGATCCTGTTTCCTTATGCAAAATATCAACAGAGCGCGAAGTTTTTTCAAAGTTGGTTTCAATCTGTCCAACAATTCCTCGTAAGTTGACAACCACTTGCTGGAACGCTTCAGCTACAGAACGGATTTCATCGGAAGAGTTCGGCAATTCTATGTCCGTACCGATTTTCCCATCAGCAATCCTCATCGCTTCCTGTTCAAGCTGTTGAAGCGGTTTCGTTAAGATCGTACTGAAAAGCGCGGCGAGTACCGCAGACCAAAAAATTCCCATTCCATATGTCATGATTCCGAACCATACCGGATTTGCATTCGGGAAAAATTGCGGCTGTAAAATGTTAATGAAAACTGCACTTGTTGAATACGTCACCATCGCAAGAATTGTCACGAATATGACCAATTTCCATTTCAACCCGAACTTTTTCTTTGTCTCTCTCATCTCTGTTCCCCCATTAACTTGCGCGCTAGCACATCAATCTGATCGGACAACTCTTCAAAGGTCTGTTGATAAACCCCGAAATTACCACCGTAAGGATCTTGGACATCGAATTCGGCCGATCCTACGTACTCTTTCAATGTAACGATTTTGTCAGCCCGGTCAGCAAAAGCCCTTCGCAGTGTATCGCGGTGGGAAACCGTCATTGTGAGAATGAGATCCGCCCACTCCAAATCCTGTTTTGTAAAACGCCGAGACGTTGGCGTAACTGGCATTCCATACTCCTCTAATAGGCAGCGGGAATGATTGGAAATGGGTGCGCCATCTGTTGCATAGACACCAGCCGAGCGAACCGAAACACCTTTTAGCTGCTTCGCTTTCAGTATCCCTTCCGCCAGCGGACTTCTACATGTATTTCCTGTACAAATAAAGCAAATATTCATCATAATCACCTATCACCATCATAACCGATTTGTCCCGAAATCGAAACAGTTATTTTAAGAAATCCATGACAATATCCCCATTCCCATTAACACAATTCCGGCAAATCGACGTAGGTTTTTTCTGGAATTCCGCGTCATTGTCAAGTTCGTCCGCAATGCGAAGTAGGAAAGGACTAAGGACATCACCCCTGTTGAAACGATGAAAAGCCATTTATTGAGATGCATTAATCCAAAAGACATGCTTACAGAAAAACTATCCAAACTAACAGCAACCGCAATTAGAAGAGGACCCGTTACTTTGGTATCGTTCGGGTCTTCTTCTTGCAGTATCATATGTAAACCGATCAGTGCCAGCAGGATACTTGAGAGGATTCCGCTCCACTCGGAAAACAGTTGGGCAGAAAGTTCTCCCGCCATAAATCCAAGTAGAGGAAACGCGACATTCAAGAACGCTGTCCATAAGGCAATCAGCCATTTCCTTTTCCGAACGTGCAGCAATGTGTAGATGACGAGGATATCGATTGTTGTCACACTAGCCGCAATGATTTCTACCAATAGAAGAACCTCCCCGAAGTTTACGCCAGTCCATCTTATGCGGCGCCCGGGGAGGCCATGCACGAAACTTATTTAAAGTGTTTTGACATTCTTACTGGAAGCCTCCACTGCTCAATCAAAAAAACGTTTTCCGTCTGCCGCCTTTTTCAGTCGGTTCATAACAGCTACACCCATGCCTTGCGCAGGGGCTTCGACTGCCAAGATGACATCAGCTTCTGTTTCATCGCATTTACGGAGGGCATCATATAGATGCGTTGCCAGCTGCCGCGGGTCTGCATAGGCCCCTGTTGCAAAGTACCAGGATGGCTTATCCGTTTTCAGCTCATCCGGTCCGATGACTGCAACTTTTAATCCTTTATCCGTCAACGTGCGCACAGCCTGTTCAATCTGGATCAGATCCGGTCCGATCAACCAGACTGGTGCATCCGGAGAATAATGCATGTACTTCATGCCGGGAGCACGCGGCGCTTCCGCCTCTTCAGCACGCATTTCCGATCGAACAGGACCGATGACAGCTTCAATCATTTCAACGGTTACACCGCCAGGACGCAAAATTGCAGGTGGCGTTGACGTCATATCGATGACGGTCGACTCCACCCCGACTCCTGTTGCCCCCCCGTCCAAAATAAACGGAATTCTTCCATCCAAGTCGCGCGCGACATGACTCGCTTTCGTAGGACTCGGTTTGCCGCTTCGATTTGCGCTCGGTGCAGCGAGAGGGCCACCTAGAAGCCGTAACAATCGTAACGCAACTGGATGATCCGGCATACGCAATCCGACTGTCCCTCTTCCAACCGTGACATTTTCCGCAATGATACCTGGTTTTTCATTGAAAACCAATGTAAGGGGACCGGGCCAAAATGCGTCCATTAGTCGGAGCGCACTTTCAGGGATTTCTGCCGCGTACGTGCTCACTTCTTCTTTAGTTCCTATATGTACGATCAGTGGATTGTCAGATGGACGGCCTTTCACTTCAAAGATCCGTTTTGTAGCATCCTGGTCTGTTGCGAGTGCACCAAGTCCGTAGACGGTTTCTGTCGGAAACGCTACAAGACCTCCATTCCGCAAACAATCCACAGATTGTTGATAACCATCATCGTTATCCACACCTTTATCCACTTTTAACGTTCGGGTGTTCATAAGTTCATCCTCCTTTTCAACGCCTCTATCAAAGTTATCCACAAATTCCGGTGGATAACCTTATTCGAACAAAGAAGTTATCCACTCCCACAAGAAGAATTTTACCTCTTCTTCGCTCTCTGCAGCTTCTTCTTCTGCGTAACACACTTTAGGGAAAATGGAGCACCACCAGTTCGCTCCACGTCCGCTTCCAATTGTTAATACGTAGGCTTCATACACGTCTTGAGGAAATATTTCGAAGCCTACCCTCTTTGCCGGGAACAGCGCATTTTTACGTTCAAGAGTCACGACACGATCCGGCGAATGTAAGTTCGCTGCAGCGAGCATCTCGGCTTCAAGATCTTCAAGCTCACTGAGCAACTCCTCTTCAGTAGTTGTTCGTGCAATCGCTCCCGCAATCATTGGCTCAATTTCTTTTTGAATACGGGCTTTGATCGCTTGATCCGCCGGGGCATCCGAGTGCGCGAGAATACGATAGCGAATCGGCTCGTCACTTGTGTGCTCTTGAAAGAGTGTGAGAATCGCTTGAAGCATTACAAGTATCAGAATGAATTCTATGAGAGCAATCAGTCGTTTTCTCCATTTATGGTTCGGTTCAGTTGTCAATATCGGTTGTTGTACGAACTGTGGATAATCTGGTAACATGTCATCCCCTCCTGACCTTCATTGTTGACAGGTTAGGAGACGTTTATTCACTGAATCTCACAAAATATCATTCGATCTTTGCCGTTCATGTCTTGGACGACTTCAATCTTGCTTTCCGGGAAAGCATTTTGAAAGAGTTGCCGCACCGCTCCCCCTTGCAGATAGCCGATTTCCAGCCCGATCAATGCAGGTTTCTTCATAATCGCAGGGAGTGTTTCTGCAAGCTTCCGATAGAGTACGAGACCATTTTCATCAGCGAAAAGCGCTCCATGCGGTTCGTACTCCAGTACAGTGGACGACATCGACGACGCTTCGTCGCGACCTATATAGGGTGGATTGGATAAAATGATATCCCATTTCCCGTTTTGCAGGGGCTGCGCTAAATCTCCTTGTAAAAAGGTGATAGTTGCATTGTTCCGCTCTGCATTCCTTCGTGCAATCATGAGTGCCGCTTCACTAATATCCGTCGCGGTCACCTGTGCACTTGGGAATTCCAACTTGAATGTCACCGCTATTGCACCACTTCCTGTACCAATATCAGCTATTTGTATCGGCTTGTTTCTGAATAACTTAGACGCCCGATGCAATGCACCTTGAACGAGTTCTTCCGTTTCAGGTCTCGGGATGAGTACGTCTTTTGAGACGCTAAACGGTCTTCCGTAAAACCATTCTTCACCAATGATGTGCTGGATAGGCTTGCCGGTTAACAAGTCTGACGCGAGTGATTCAAATTGACGTTTCTGCTGTTCAGTGAGCGGTTCCCGCAAATCCGCGAGAAGAGAGGCCCGGGATTTTTGCGTCACGTGCTCCAGCAGGAGAAACGCTGCGTTGACGTCGAGTTGTTCATGAGCAAGCTGCGCTTCTAAGTTCTTAAGTGTCTGATGGATCGTCTCAGTCATTGGCTTCCAAGCTTTCTAACCGACGGGCCTGGTCTTCGAGCGTCAGCGCTTCAATCAATTCATCCATTTTCCCTTCGATGATTTGATCTAATTTTTGAATGGTCAATCCGATGCGGTGATCGGTAACGCGATTTTGCGGGAAATTGTACGTACGGATCCTTTCAGAACGATCTCCTGTACCGACAGCCGATTTCCTCTTTTCATCGTATTCCGCTTGCGCTTCGGATTGGAATTTATCGTAGACGCGGGCACGTAAGACTTTCATCGCTTTCTCTTTGTTTTTGATTTGCGATTTTTCATCCTGACACGAGACGGTGATACCTGTTGGCAAGTGAGTGAGGCGGACTGCAGACATGGTCGTGTTGACGGATTGGCCACCGGGACCGGATGAAGCGAATGTATCGGTTCTGATATCCTTATCATGCAGTTCGATTTCGACTTCTTCCGCTTCAGGCAGGACCGCTACAGTTGCAGTGGATGTGTGGATACGACCGCCAGATTCAGTTTCCGGTACGCGTTGGACACGGTGTGCACCATTTTCAAATTTCAGTTTGGAGAATGCACCATTTCCGCTGACCATGAAAATAATTTCTTTGAAACCGCCCAGTTCAGTCGGCGCCGAGTCCATCACTTCAATTTTCCAATGGTTGAGTTCAGCAAATCGGCTATACATCCGGTAAAGTTTCGCGGCAAATAGTGCAGCTTCGTCTCCCCCTGCGGCACCGCGGATTTCCATGATGACGTTCTTGCTATCATTCGGGTCTTTCGGTACGAGCAATAGTTTAAGACGTGCTTCCAGTGTTTCAATGGTTTCAGCAAGCTCGGAGAGTTCGGACTTGATGAGCTCTTCCATATCAGCTTCTATCGATTCTTCAAGCATTTCCTTGGCGTCCCGTTTCGCTTCTATTGCTTGTTTGTATTCCCTGTAGGCATCTACAGTTTCCTGGAGGTCCGATTGTTCTTTGGAATAAGTACGGAGTTTGTTCAAGTCGCTGACGACATCGGGATCACTCAGCAGTTCGTTCAGTCGTTCGTATCGGTCTTCGACGGCTTGGAGTCTGTCATACATGATCGATTCACCTCTAATTAGTTTGGTCTTAGTAGTATTGTACGGTATTCCTGCTCGCAAATATACAGTGCAAGTAGTGTAAGCAGTTTGTGTGGAACCATTTTTTAAACAAAGCAAACAAAGAGACAATCTGCCAGGCAGCTTGTCTCTTTGGCGTGTCGTTATTCTGCGTGCATTTGGATGGAAACCCCTTTTGGTACGTCGTGATGCATGCGGCATCTCGGTTCGTATGCTTCGGATGCCCCGACCAGGATGATAGGATCGTCAAATCCTGCAGGTTTTCCATTGATGAGACGCTGCGTTCGGCTTGAAGGGGAACCACACACGGTACAGACCGCTTGCAGTTTCGTGACGATTTCCGCAATCGCCATCAGTCTAGGCATCGGACCGAATGGTTCTCCACGGAAGTCCTGATCCAGCCCCGCTACGATTACACGGAAACCGTGGTTTGCAAGTTCCATGACGGTATCGACGATTCCGTCATCGAAAAATTGCGCTTCGTCGATTGCGATGACATCGCAGTCGTCGGTCACTTGCGCCACAATATCGGCGGAACAGGCGACAGGCATCGCAATAACAGTGGTCCCATTGTGGCTGACGACCGCTTCTTCACTATACCGGTTATCGAGTTCCGGTTTGAATACAGCGATGTTTTGTTTGGCAAATTGAGAGCGGCGGATTCTTCGGATGAGTTCTTCCGATTTCCCGGAGAACATACTTCCACAAATGACTTCAACCCATCCGCCTTGCATGGAAACGTACATGGTGAATCCCCTTTCGTCTATCTGAAAAATAAGGAGTAGTGCTCGTTAAACCAAAATTCCCGCCCGGCGCAATGCACCGGACGGGAACTGGAAAGCCGTTCTTACTTGCCTTCTTCTTTGAGGCCATATTTCTTGTTGAAGCGGTCGATACGTCCGTCCGCTGCAGCAAATTTCTGGCGTCCAGTGTAGAATGGGTGGCATTCTGAACAAACTTCTACTTTAATGTCTTCTTTGACAGAACCTGTTTCGAATGTGTTACCACATGAACATGAAACAGTTGATAGTTTGTAATCTGGGTGAATTCCTGCTTTCATCGGTCTCTCTCCTCTCGCCCTGGACCATCTGGTACAGAGTTTTTATTCTGGTTAGCTCTCGCCTTCCCAGTAAAAGACAGATGCCTTACACGACCCGAGTATGTCAGTCGTATATGAATCATATGAGTTAATCTTATCAAATTGTATGGATGTGCGCAAGGTTTTTGTTCGAGAAATTTGATGAGTTCACTGAGTTAATTTCAGTTTTAGATAGATGCTTTCTACAGAGATGTTGAAAGGATTCGCATCAGGTATTTCGTTGCGCAAATGTTGCTGTAACGCTCGGCTTTTATTCGCATAAGCTGATCCGCGCGCCGCCTTCCGCTTCAAGAGGAGTCTTTGTTAAAGATATGAATTCCGGACCTGAAAAAGCTGCTCATAAATCTCGGAAAGTGATCATAAAAACGTTATTTTGCTCATAAACGCTAGAAAGTGATCATAAATCTTGGATTCCGCTCATAACTTCAGAAAAGTGATCATAAAACCAACATAGTGATCATAAATCACGAAAAGTGCTCATAAACTCACGAATATCTATTCGTACGGCGAATTCATCTCTATTTTCCCTATCTCCCAAAGAAAAACAGGCAGCCATCCATCGGCCGCCTCCGCTTTTGGTTAGATGAGTCCTTTTCCATTGCGTTGGTTTTTCATGTCGCCGTTCAGTTTTTCGAAGAATTCGATGTTGGATTTGGATTGCCGCAATTTTTTCAGGAAACGTTCGGCAAAGTCTGGAGCGTCTGAGAATGTTTTTCGGATGGCCCATAGTTTTTCGAGCTGACCGGCTGGGACGAGAAGTTCTTCTTTCCGGGTTCCGGAGCGGCGGATGTCGATGGCCGGGAAGATTCTGCGTTCCGCGAGTGTTCGATCCAGATGCAGTTCCATGTTGCCGGTTCCTTTGAATTCTTCGTAGATGACTTCGTCCATGCGAGAGCCTGTGTCGATGAGGGCTGTCGCGAGAATGGTCAAGCTGCCGCCTTCTTCCAAGTTACGCGCCGCACCGAAGAATCGTTTCGGACGATGGAATGCCGCTGGATCGATTCCTCCGGATAACGTACGTCCGCTTGGCGGGATGATCAGGTTATAAGCACGGGCGAGTCGTGTGATGGAGTCCATGAGAATGACGACATCGCGTTTATGTTCGACGAGCCTCATAGCCCGCTCCAATACTAACTCCGCCACTTTCACGTGGTTTTCTGGAACTTCATCGAATGTGGAACTGACGACGTCTGCATCCACGGAACGCTCGATATCTGTTACTTCTTCGGGACGTTCGTCAATGAGTAAAACTATCAGTTCGGTGTCAGGATGATTTGTCGTAATCGCATTTGCAATTTCTTTCAGCAGCATCGTCTTTCCTGCTTTTGGCGGTGCGACGATCAAACCGCGTTGACCGAAACCGACTGGCGATACTAAGTCCATGATTCTTGTGGATAGATTGTTTGACTCCGTTTCCAGCTTAATGTGACGTGTCGGATAGAGCGGCGTCAATGCTGGGAAGTGGACGCGTTCGCGCGCGACTTCGGGGTTTTGCCCGTTGACTGCTTCGACTTGCAGGAGACCGTAATACCGTTCGTTCTCTTTTGGCGGACGCACTTTTCCAGTTACTTTGTCCCCGTTACGTAAGTCGAATCGTCGGATTTGAGATGCGGAAATGTAGATATCTTCAGAACTTGATGAGTAATTGATCGGCCGTAAGAACCCATACCCTTCGGATTGGATGATTTCAAGGACACCTTCCATGAAGAAGAAGCCTTCTTGTTCAGCGCGTGATTTCAGTATGGAAAAGATGAGTTCTTTTTTAGTCAGTTTGCTGTAATAGCTAATTTTATATTCCTTGGCTAGTGCATAAAGCTCTTTGAGCGTCATGTTTTCCAAGTCAGCTAAGGTTATCATTGTCATTATTGGCACCACTCTTTTAAAGTTTAGGGTAAGTATTTTTTTGGGGGTGCAGCGATCGGCTGCCGGGGTTCAAAAGAATTGCCCGGCTTGAAGTGCCGGGCAGTTTGAGGTCTATCAGTCTTTCATTACAAGGTGAGGTTTTTTGTCCATGCTATGGCGTCCCTCTACAAAGCGGATTGTTCCAGACTTCGATCGCATAACAAGTGAATGTGTTTTGGAGTGGCCTCCTGTGAATTGTACGCCGCGAAGGAGCTCACCATCTGTTACACCTGTTGCTGCAAAGATTGCGTCGTCCCCTTTCACGAGGTCGTCCATGTAAAGGACTTTGTCCACATCAATGCCCATTTTCACGCAACGCTCACGTTCTGCGTCATTCATCGGAATGAGCTTCCCTTGGATTTCTCCTCCAAGACATTTCAAACCGACTGCTGAGATGACACCTTCCGGGGCGCCGCCGAGTCCGAAGAGGATATCGACACCAGTGCCTTCGAATGCCGTGTTGATGGCACCTGCTACGTCTCCATCGTTGATCAGCTTAATACGTGCACCTGCAGCACGAATCTCATCGATAATTGCTGCATGACGTTCACGATTTAGAACTGTCGCAGTCACTTCGTTCAATTTCTTGTTTTTCGCTTTTGCAACAGCATTCAAGTTGTCAGTGACTGACGCATTGATGTCAATTTTACCAACACACTCAGGGCCTACTGCAATTTTGTCCATATACATATCAGGAGCATTCAGGAGATTTCCTTTGTCCGCGATAGCGATGACCGCGAGTGCATTCCAGCCGCCCGAGGCTACGATGTTTGTCCCTTCAAGCGGATCGACTGCAACGTCTACGAAAGGTCCTTGGCCTGTTCCAAGCTCTTCTCCAATGTATAACATCGGGGCCTCGTCCATTTCGCCTTCACCAATCACAACGACGCCCTGCATCGGAATTGTGTCAAACACCGTACGCATCGCTGTTGTTGCTGCGTCATCCGCTTCGTTTTTCAAACCTCGTCCCATCCAGTGCGATGCGGCAACTGCCGCCGCCTCTGTCACACGTACCAGTTCCATCGATAAACTGCGTTCCATCTCTAGAATTCCTCCCGTTTTCTGCTAGTTGCAGATTGTGTAACTGTTTCAATCGTTCGCTCTATTATAGCACACGTTTGAATGAGCACTAAACTGTTTTATGAATTACTCTTCGCGTCATCTTCATCAGGAACTTCCACTTTTTGGATCGTCGCACCGAGTCCCCGCAGTTTTTCAATCAAACCGCCATAACCGCGTTCAATATGGGAGATCCCTTGGATTTCAGTTTCCCCTTCTGCGATCAGACCAGCAATTACTAGCGAAGCACCTGCGCGCAAGTCACTCGCTTTCACTTTAGCCGCATGGAGCGGTGTCGGACCGTGAATGATTGCAGAACGTCCTTCGACTTTGCTGCTTGCATTCATTCTACGAAGTTCGTCAATCTGTTTGAACCTCGCGGAATAGATTGTATCGGTCAGCATCGATGCTCCGTCCGCTTGAGTGGAGAGTACACAAAACGGCTGTTGCAAGTCTGTCGGGAACCCAGGATAAACAAGCGTTTTCACATCAACCGCTTTGAGTGTCTCTGTTTTCGGAATGAAGATTTTTTCTTCGTCCTCTTCCACAACAACTCCCATTTCACGGAGTTTTGCTGTTACTGCTTCTACGTGCAGCGGAATGACGTTCTCGATAGTGACGCCATCTCCTGCTGCTGCCGCCATAATCATGAACGTCCCGGCTTCAATCCGGTCCGGAATGATCGTGTGGCGTGTTCCGTTTAAGCTTTCGACACCTTCGATGCGGATCACATTCGTACCCGCTCCCTTAATGTTGGCCCCCATATTGGATAGCAACGTTGCAACGTCAATGATTTCGGGCTCTTTCGCCGCATTTTCAATGACGGTTTTCCCTTTTGCGAGAACCGCAGCAAGCATGATGTTGATGGTCGCGCCAACACTGACAATATCCAGGTAAATTTTTGCGCCTTTCAATTCGTCAGCACGCAAGTAGATCGCGCCGTGTTCGTTCGTGACTTTGGCTCCGAGCGCTTCAAAACCTTTAATGTGCTGATCAATCGGACGTGGGCCTAAATGACAGCCACCAGGCAGACCGATGACCGCTTTTTTGAACTTCCCGAGCATTGCGCCCATCAAGTAGTACGAAGCACGTAACTTTTTCACGTTGCCATTCGGGAGTGGCATCGAAATCATTTCGGAAGGATCAATCGTCATCGTTCCATCTTGAAAGTCTACGTCGCCTCCGATATCTTCGAGCAAATTTTGTAACGTATGGACATCGGAAATTTCGGGCAGCCCTTCTATCGTAACTGGGGAATCCGCTAAAATGGACGCAGGAATGAGTGCGACTGCACTGTTTTTCGCTCCGCTAACTTTAATGTTTCCCTTTAGAGGGGTGCCGCCTTGTATTTTATATACTTCCATTTCAATCTCCTTTACACAATCACTTGTTGTCGCGGGCTTCCCAATCCTTCAAGAATTGTTCAATCCCTTTGTCTGTCAGTGGATGGCTGAACAGCTGCTGCAATACTTTAAACGGAACCGTTGAGATGTGCGCGCCTGCAAGCGCACCATTTGTAATCTGTTGCGGGCTGCGGATGGATGCTGCAATAATTTCCGTGTCGATATTATGGATTGTAAAGATGTCCGCAATCGTTTCGATCAACGCTAAGCCATCTTGACCGATATCATCGAGCCTGCCGATGAAGGGAGACACATATGTAGCTCCAGCACGTGCTGCCATCAGTGCTTGGTTCGCACTGAAAATCAATGTCACGTTCGTCTTAATACCTTCTGCTGCGAAAACTGAACATGCTTTCAAGCCTTCAGGAGTCATCGGCAATTTCACAGTGATATTTGGTGCAATTGCTGCAAGTTCACGACCTTCTTTAATCATACCTTCCGCATCGAGAGCAATGACTTCAGCACTTACCGATCCCGGAACGAGTGCCGTGATTTCTTTCAAGCGATCGTGGAATGAGATATTCTCTTTCGCAACGAGTGAAGGGTTTGTTGTGACCCCCGACAAAATCCCCCAGCTATGGGCTTCTTTAATCTCTTCGAAATTTGCTGTATCTATGAAAAATTTCATAATCCGTGTTCCTCCTTAAAATTGAAAAGGAGGAGATTCATCCGTTACCGGGATGTCTCCCCCTATAGGTTGTGTCTAGTCATTCACGCAAAAAGCTCAGTGAATCACGCTTTTTGGGAGCTTCCGAATTCACGCATTTTCCCCACAACTGTTGCTTGAATCGCTTCACGCATAGGTGCTAGGAATTTACGTGGATCGTAAACTTCCTGATCAGCCGCAAGTACTTCACGCACTTTTTTCGTTCCTTGAATTTGGTTTTCTGTGTTAACGTTGATTTTTGATGTCCCTAGTGAAATGGCACGTTGGATATCTTTTGTCGGAATCCCGGTGCCACCGTGTAAAACTAATGGCAGATCGGATTGATTCGAGATTTCTTCCATTTCCTTGAATCCGAGATTCGGTTCACCTTTGTACGGTCCGTGAACGGATCCAAGTGCAGGTGCAAGGCAATCGATATTCGTTTCATCCACAAGACGTTTACATTCTGCAGGATCCGCGTACATGACCCCTTCAGCAATGGTATCGTCTTCCTGACCGCCAACTAGGCCGAGTTCCGCCTCAACGGAAACATTTTTAGCATGTGCATATTCCACAACTTGTTTAGTAATTGCTATATTTTCTTCGATAGGTTTTGCAGAAGCGTCAATCATGACAGATGTGAATCCAGCGTCAATTGCTTCCTTACACTTTTCAAGACTCGATCCATGATCTAAGTGAATCGCAACCGGTACTGTGATTTTGTAATCGTGCATAAGACCTTTCACCATATGGACGACCGTTGTGAAACCACCCATGTAACGTGCAGCGCCTTCAGATACACCTAGGATAACCGGAGAGTTTTCACTTTGAGCTGCTTGTAAGATCGCTTGCGTATACTCCAAGTTGTTCAAGTTGAATTGCCCGATTGCATATCCTTCACGCTTACCTTTAATCATCATTTCTTTCATTGATACGAGTGCCATGTGTAGTTCCTCCTTCGAATATGAAAATGGACTGTGCTAGGTTTATATTTAGATGTATTCCATTCCCATCATATCAAAAAAACCGATCCACTTCCACTTAGGGGAACAGGCACTATCGTTCTCGCAACAACTTATCGATTGTCTGTCGCACTTCATGGATGTCAAACGGCTTCGTGAAATAGTGGTCTGCACGATGTAGCGGTCCCGGATTGGCAGACCCGATTTCGTCGTATGCCGTCATCATGACCACCGGTATCTCAGGCCTGTCACTTTTCACTTGTTGAAGTACTTCAGCCCCATCCATTCCTGGCATTTTCATGTCCAATAGGATACAGTCGGGGGCGTCATTCTCCACGCGAAGTAACGCCTCTTTACCATTTGAGGCGAGGAGGGTTTCATACCCTTCTTTTTTAAAAACTTCATCAAGCAACAGGCGTATACCAGCCTGGTCGTCCACGATCAACAACTTTTTCAAACTGCCCACTCCTTTTAAATTTAATCAATACTTTCGTCCGAATATAATAAGTTTGAATATTAATAGTAATTAGACAAAATAGCTTTAATTCCTGCTTTTATCGCGAAATGATTTCATTTTCACTATACTACTAGTTATGGAGGTGGAGTTATGAAAATGTTAACGACACAAATTGCTGGTCTCTTGCAGCGGATTGCAACGAACCATGAAGAGGCAATTGAAGATACTGCGCGGCTTCTGGCACAGGCATCTGTTGGAGACGGTCGCGTAGTGATGGCTGGACTGAACGAATTGAATGGTGTGGTGACCAATGCGCTGGAAGGAGCCGAGTCTTTTGCGAATACGATCCGGTATTCTGCTGATCTCGAATTAGGTTCAATGGATCGCGTTTGGCTCTTCACCCGGAGTTCGGTGAATGCAGAGGCACTTGAATTTGCAAGACTTTTGTCGAAACAGAATGTCACGTTTGCGGTTGTTTCATCAGAAAAAGCATCTGAAGAAAATGAACTTTCCGAGCTTGCAGATGTCTACATTTCAACAGGGATTTCCAAGGGATTGCTACCTAACGATGAGGGCGGACGTGTTGTGGAACCTCACTTGCTCGCGTCATTGTTCATTTACGAAGCAGTGAAACTTTCTTATGATGAAATGTTGATGGATTTGTAATGGGTTGGAGATTGGATACGTTTTAGTTGATAGACGCTGGGATGAGCGGGTTCGGAACGGAAATGAGCGGGTTCGGGCGCGAAACGGGCGGGTTTAGACCGGGAATGAGCGGGTCTGGACGCGGAACGAGCGGGTTTGCGCCAGGAACGAGCGGGTTCTGGCGTGGAACGGGCGGGTTTAGACCGGGAATGAGCGGGTCTGGACGCGGAACGAGCGGGTTCCGCTGAGCTTGAGTGAATTTCCTGCTTGCCATCTTATTCAACGAAAAACGCCCTATTCTGCATGATGCAGAATAGGGCGTTTTGATTTTTTTAATTTTGGTGCGCAAGTGCAGCTTCCACGAAACTTTTGATAAGCGGTTGTGGACGGGTTGGACGTGATTCGAATTCAGGGTGGAACTGACATCCGATGTAGAATGGATGACTTGGCACTTCGATAATCTCTACGAGGCGCTCATCCGGGCTGATTCCTGAAATCACCATACCTGCTTCTTCAAACTTCTTTTGGTATGCCGTGTTGAATTCATAACGATGACGATGACGCTCTTCAACTAGATCCTTACCGTATGCTTCGTGCGCTTTGGTACCTTTTTTCACTTCACATGGATAGCTGCCTAGACGCAAAGTGCTTTCGTCTTCACGGCCATTGCGGTAGTCCGGGTGCACTAAGAAGATCGGGTCGTTCGTGTGTGCATCGAATTCAACAGAGTGTGCCTGTCCTAGTCCCATCACATTACGTGCATATTCCACTGCTGCGAGTTGCATGCCAAGACCTGTACCAAGGAATGGAAGATTGTTTTTGCGTGCATAGGCAATCGCATGGACCATGCCATCTACGCCGCGCTCTCCGAAGCCTGCTGGAACGAGCAAGCCGTCAACGTCCGCTAACAATTCCGCTACGTTATCTGCAGTGACCTCTTCGGAATTAATCCACTTGATGTCAATATCCGCATCAAATGCATAGCCTGCGTGGTACATCGCTTCTACTAGTGAAATGTATGCATCCTGCAATTCCACGTATTTTCCAACGAGGGCAACACGAACCGTTTTGGATAGATTTTTCACGAGGCTGACAAGTTCTTTCATTTCGTCAATTTCAGGTTGCTTGACATCTAGACCGAGGAACTCAACGACAAGATCATCCATCTTTTGTTCGTGCAAACGCAGTGGCACTTCGTATAATGTTTCTGCGTCTCTCGCTTCGATGACTTCTTCCGGCTTAATGTTACAGAACAACGAAATCTTGTCTTTCATTTCTTGTGGAACTGGATATTCACTTCGCAACACGATCATGTTTGGCTGGATACCGAGACTGCGCAGCTCTTTCACACTGTGCTGTGTAGGTTTTGTTTTCAACTCGCCTGCTGCTTTCAAGTAAGGGACGAGTGTATTGTGGATGTACATGACATCATTTTTGCCTAAGTCCGTTTTCATCTGACGGATCGCTTCGAGATACGGTAAGGATTCGAAGTCACCTACACTGCCGCCGATTTCCGTGATGACGACGTCTGCGTGCATTTCTTGTCCAGCACGCTTGATGAGTGTTTTGATTTCGTTCGTAATGTGCGGGATAACCTGGACAGTCGCTCCGTTATACTCGCCGTTACGCTCTTTTTGAAGGACAAGTGAGTACACTTTACCCATCGTGATATTGGAATAGCGGTTCAAATCGATGTCGATGAAGCGCTCATAGTGTCCGATATCAAGATCCGTTTCTGCGCCGTCTTGTGTGACGAATACTTCACCGTGCTGAAGCGGACTCATCATTGTCGGATCGATGTTGATGTATGGATCGAATTTTTGCATCGTCACTTGTAAACCGCGATTTTTAAGAAGTCTACCTAGAGATGCTGCGTTTATGCCTTTTCCGAGTGAGGAAACGACACCGCCTGTAATGAATATATATTTCGTCATGAATGATTCCTCCAATGTGTGTAATGGTCGGGAAAAGCTGACTTTCAACCGGCGGAATAACGAAAAAACGCCCCTGCTGCAGTATTCTCTGCAGAAGGAGCGCTTAAACATCCGTTCGTTTGTCCTTTAAAAAGGAGCCCAATTAGATTGTATAGCGGAGGACTTTTAAAGTCAAGAAAAGATTATAATTCTTCTTCCTCTTCCTCTTCGTCCTCGTCGTCCTCATCTTCTTCGTCTAAATCGATGTCTTCATCAGGAATGATTTCGAGACCTTCTGCAGGATCTTCAACTTCGTCTTCGTCAGGATCCACTTCATCTTCGTCGTCATCCACGTCTTTTTCATCGCCGAGTTCTTCGTAGTCTTCTTCGAAGATTTCATCCACGTCCAAATCGTCCAGATCGTCCAACTCGTCATCGTCGTCATCCGAAGCTTTTTTCTTTTTCTTACGGGTTTTAACGACCGGTGCTGTTTCCTCTTCAATCTGATCGACTGGGTACCACTCACGAAGTGCCCATCCGCCGTCATTCATCGCCATGAAGCGACCGTCGATATTGAGGTCTGTGTAGAACTGGGGAAGGCGTTCTTCCATTACTTTTTTGCTGATGCCTGTAAGACTACGGATTTCATCCATTAGTTTCTGAAATGTAATCGCTTCTCGACGATCTTCAAAAATTGCAAAGGTGATGTCGATCATTGACTCCTCTTGTAGTTGTTCTTTTGTCATGTTTTTATAATCCATGAGATGCACGCCCTTTCTGAAGCTTCTTTCATGTATTCGACTAGTGCTTTGTTACTGTGTTTTTCTATTCGTGCGGAATCGCTTGAATTCTTTCCAGCTGATCACGAGTAAGTAGACGGCCGCGAGCAGGAAGGGAACTGCACCCAATCCTTCTCCATAGAGGAGATAGGTCAGTACGATTAGTATGATTATAATAACAAGATGAAGTGCCATCTTCAACTTCCGCACCCCTTTTCGGCCATTCTTTATAGTATACTCGGGTTTTGGGTTTAAAATCCACTGAAATTCGTTTTGTTTGTGAATAAATTCGGTTGGGCTATAGAGGGAGCTATTTTAAACTCTTGATAAACATAGAAACTAAATATTGTATGCAGCTTTCACGTTACGCGTATGGATAGTAGATAGTCTCTCTAATTCCAATTCAACAAATCAAAAATGAAAAAGCACAAAATAGAGCGAGGGGATTTCCCCCGCTCTTTTTGGTGTGTTCGTTACATGTTGCGGCGGTATTGGCCGCCTACTTCGTATAGGGCGTTGGTGATTTGTCCGAGACTTGCGACTTTCACGGTTTCCATGAGAGCCTCGAAGATATTGCCGCCAGAGATCGCAAGTTGTTTCAAGTCGGCTAGCGCTTGTTCCGCTTCACTACTGTGAGCGGATTGGAACGCGCGCAAGTTTTTGATTTGCGTCTCTTTTTCCTCTTGTGTTGCGCGTGCGAGTTCCATACTGTCGATGTCGTCTTCAGATGGCGGATTCGGGTTCAAGTATGTGTTGACGCCGATGATCGGAAGTTCGCCTGAGTGTTTTTTCATCTCGTACAGCATCGATTCCTCTTGGATTTTACCGCGTTGGTACTGGGTTTCCATTGAACCGAGGACACCGCCACGGTCGTTGAGCTTATCGAATTCCTGCAGCACAGCTTCTTCGACGAGATCTGTCAATTCTTCAGCAATGAACGATCCCTGGAGAGGGTTTTCGTTCTTCGACAAACCGTGTTCTTTCGTGATGATCATCTGTATTGCCATTGCGCGGCGCACAGATTCTTCAGTCGGTGTTGTAATTGCTTCGTCATAGGCATTTGTGTGGAGCGAGTTACAGTTATCCTGCAATGCCATAAGCGCTTGCAACGTTGTCCGGATGTCATTGAAATCGATTTCTTGAGCATGCAGCGATCGCCCTGACGTCTGGACGTGATATTTCAGCTTTTGGCTGCGGTCATTTGCGCCGTATTTCTCACGCATGGCAACTGCCCAGATGCGGCGTGCAACGCGGCCTATAACTGTATACTCAGGATCCAGTCCGTTCGAGAAGAAGAACGACAAGTTCGGAGCAAAGTCGTCGATGTTCATCCCGCGGCTCAAGTAGTACTCGACATACGTGAAGCCGTTTGCGAGAGTGAATGCAAGCTGTGAAATCGGATTGGCACCTGCTTCGGCGATATGATAGCCCGAAATGGAAACAGAATAATAATTACGCACTTTTTTATTGATGAAATACTGCTGGATGTCGCCCATCATGCGAAGTGCGAATTCTGTAGAGAAGATACATGTGTTCTGCCCCTGGTCTTCTTTCAGAATATCAGCTTGCACCGTTCCGCGGACTACTTTCAATGTCGCTTCCCGGACTTCCGTGAATTCGTCCACTGATAGGGTCCGGCCCAATTCTTCTTCCTGTTTCTTCACTTGCTGATCGATCGCAGTGTTCATGAACATCGCTAAGATAATCGGTGCCGGTCCGTTGATGGTCATCGAGACGGAAGTTGCCGGCGCACATAAGTCAAATCCATCATAGAGTTTCTTCATGTCTTCCAATGTACAAATATTGACGCCGGACTCCCCTACTTTTCCGTAAATGTCCGGACGTTCATCAGGGTCTTCTCCATATAAAGTTACGGAGTCGAATGCTGTGGACAAACGTTTCGCATCGTCGTCTTTCGACAGATAATGGAACCGTCGATTTGTACGTTCCGGTGTCCCTTCACCAGCAAACTGGCGCTTCGGATCTTCCCCTTCACGTTTGAATGGGAATACGCCTGCTGTGTACGGATACGATCCCGGGACGTTTTCTTTATAGACCCAACGAATGATTTCACCGTAATCTTTGAATTTCGGCAACGCGACTTTAGGGATTTTCAATCCGGATAAACTCGTTGTCGTCAGTGCTGTGCGGAGTTCTTTGTCCCTGACCTTCGTCACGAATTCGTCTTGAGCATACGCGTCTTTCAACGTATTCCAGTTATCCAGAATGCGTCTGGATTCAGCCGTCATCTCATCGCGCACGTTGTCGTGCAGCGTTTCAAGTGATTTCACGAGTGCATCATCGGGTGTTTTCTCACGTACTTCCGAGAGCGCCCCTTCTAGCTGATACAATCTCGTTGCAAGGTGCGCCTGCTGTTCTGCGTGTTTATGGTAACCGCGGACTGTCGTTGCAATTTCACGTAGATATTGCAAGCGGTCGTTCGGGATGATGACGTTCTGCTTCTGTGTTTTTACGAACTCGGTATAAGACGTCGTCCAGTCCGTTCCGCATTTTTTGTTGAGCGTGTCAACAATTGCTGCAAACAAAGTATTCGTCCCCTTGTCATTGAACTGACTTGCGATTGTGCCATACACCGGCATCGAATCCAGCGGTTCATCAAAAAGAAGGCGACTGCGTTGGTATTGTTTTTGGACTTGATTCAACGCGTCTTCAGAGCCTTTGCGTTCGAATTTATTGATGGCGATCAAGTCCGCAAAGTCGATCATATCGATTTTCTCGAGCTGAGAAGGTGCGCCGAATTCGCTCGTCATGACGTACATCGATACGTCTGAAACCTCATCGATTTCCGCGTCCCCTTGCCCGATTCCGCTTGTTTCCACGATAATCAAGTCGTAACCCGCCACTTTGACGATATCGAGCACGTCTTTCAATGCACCTGATAGTTCAGTACGGGACCCGCGAGTGGCCAGACTGCGCATGAAAACGCGTTTGTTGAAGATGGCGTTCATCCTGATCCGGTCACCTAGGAGCGCTCCGCCCGTTTTCTGTTTCGTCGGGTCGATCGATAGGATTGCGACTTTCCGATCCGGGAGTTCGTGGAGGAATCTGCGGATCAATTCGTCAGTCAACGAACTTTTACCTGCCCCCCCGGTTCCGGTAATCCCGAGAACCGGCGTCCCTTTGGATAGTTCACGTGCACGATCCAGCAGCGTTTTCGCTTTCTCGTCTTGGTCGTCATAATGCTCTTCGGCATACGTGATAAGGTTCGCTAACAGCTCCGGTTTCGTCGTTTCAACTTGTTCCAAATAGGCCATTTCGTCCTTCACTTCCGTTGCATAGTCACACTCTTCGACCATGCGGTTGATCATCCCTTGAAGGCCGAGTTTGCGACCGTCTTCCGGAGAGAAGATCCAGGCGATGCCGTATTGGTGCAGCTCTTTAATTTCCTTCGGGATAATGACCCCGCCTCCGCCGCCATAGATTTTAATATGGCCTGCGCCACGCTCTTTCAATAAGTCGTACATGTATTTGAAGTACTCAACGTGTCCCCCTTGGTAGGATGAAATCGCGATACCTTGCACGTCTTCCTGGATTGCCGCGTTCACGACTTCTTCGACAGAACGGTTATGGCCGAGGTGGATGACTTCTGCACCCGTCGACTGTAAAATGCGTCGCATGATGTTAATGCTCGCATCGTGTCCGTCAAATAGACTTGAAGCAGTGACAAACCGAACGTGATGTGTCGGTTTGTAAATCTCTTGTTGCATTTCAGCTGTTGCCATATTCGTACACCCCTTTTGCTTTGTTTTCCATTTCCCCATTCGTTAATTGCAGACCGGTTTGACCAATCCGTTCAGAAGCTGATCGGTTTGAAATTCAATATAGCCGTCCAATTCATACATCTGTTGCAGTTCCCATCTGCGGAATGCCCACATCTGTCCTTGGATGACGATGTGGTGTGCCGCAAGCTTGACACTGCTATCCTCAATGCGGAGCTCCCCAGCGTCCGCGCATGCACGCAGTAAGGTTTCGAATAATCCCGTCATGGCCCGTTCTTTTTCAAGTACATAGTCAAGAGCATTTTTCGGCAGCGACTTCGACTCCTGATACATGACGACGAATTCATCAGACAAGTCATCGACGAGCCGGTAGTAGACATCTATCGCGCGCGTCAGTCCGTCAATCGTCGCTTCCTCGTCTGCAATCCCCGAAAGACGGTGCTGCACTTCGTTGTAGATGGTGTCACAGACGAGGTACAGCACGTCTTCTTTCGTGCGGATATATTCGTAGAGGGTGCCGATACTGAATCCGGCTTCTTTTGCGATTTCACGCGTCGTCGAGCGGTGGAATCCTTTTTGTTTGAATAACCGAACAGCGCCTTGAATGATCTGATCACGACGTTTTTCGATTAAGTCGCCATCTTTTACAGACGACTTTACTTGGTGTTTCAGTTCCATCATCTGACCCCCTTTTTACTTCGTCAGCATACGGGAGATGACGAGTCGCTGCACTTCTTGCGTACCTTCGTAAATTTGTGTGATTTTTGCGTCGCGCATGAAGCGCTCGACCGGATAGTCTTTCGTATATCCGTATCCGCCATAGACTTGAACCGCTTCTGTTGTGACTTTCATTGCCGTGTCGCCTGCCATCAGTTTCGCCATTGCCGATGCTTTTCCGTACGGAAGGTTGTTGGACTCGAGCCACGCTGCCTGGTACGTGAGCAGACGGGATGCTTCAGTTGAGGTTGCCATGTCTGCAAGTTTGAATCCGATTCCTTGGTTGGCTACAATCGGCTTGCCGAACTGTACGCGCTCTTTTGCATAGTCTGTTGCATGGTCGAGTGCACCTTGAGCGATCCCGACTGCTTGTGCAGCAATTCCGTTCCGACCGCCGTCGAGTGTTTTCATCGCGATGATGAACCCTTGCCCTTCTTCACCGAGCATGTTTTCTTTCGGTACGCGGCAGTTGTCGAAAATGATTTCCGTCGTTGGCGATGAACGGATGCCGAGCTTTTTCTCTTTTTTGCCGACAGAAAAACCAGGATAGTCCGCTTCGACGATGAATGCCGTAGTTCCTTTGTGCTTGGAATCCGCATCCGTGACCGCAAATACGATGTAGATATCTGCAATTCCGCCGTTTGTGATGAAGATTTTCGAACCGTTCAACACATAGTCATCGCCGTCCAGTTTAGCGGTTGTTTTCATGCCGCCAGCGTCAGAACCTGAACCCGGTTCAGTAAGTCCATATGCACCGATTTTCGTACCTTCTGCCATCGGACGAAGGTATTTTTGCTTCTGTTCTTCAGTTCCGTATTTGAAGACAGGCCATCCTGCGAGTGATGTGTGCGCAGAAAGTGTGACTCCAGTTGATGCACAAACGCGTGACAGTTCTTCGACTGCGATCACGTATGCGAGATAGTCACTGCCGATGCCGCCGTATTCTTCCGGCCAAGGAATTCCTGTCAATCCGAGTTCCGCCATCTTTTTGAATAAATCCATATCGAAGCGTTCTTCTTCGTCACGTTCTGCAGCAGTCGGAGCGACTTCTTTCTCTGCAAAGTCGCGAACCATCTTGCGGATCATTTCGTGTTCTTCAGAAAGTGTAAAGTTCATGGTGAGTTCCTCTTTTCTTTTGGATTCATTGATTAGGGTATTCATGTTTTCGGGTCGCTTGAGCGGATTCGCTGGATGCTTGATCACTTTTGGCTGCGCTTGAGCGGATTCACCTGTTGCTTGATCACTTTCCGCGCCGCTTGAGCGGATTCACCTGCTGCTTGATCACTTTCCGCTGCGCTTGAGCGGATCCACCTGTTCCTTGATCACTTTTCGCGCCGCTTGAGCGGATTCGCTGGGTGCTTGATCACTTTTCTCTATTTGGAGAGGGGATGAGATTGCTAGGATTGATTCCCACTCATTCCCTTTCTGTCTCGCTAATCATTTTGTAAGATTCTTAGAAATTACGATGCGCTGGATTTCGCTTGTGCCTTCATAGATTTGAGTGACTTTGGCGTCGCGGAAGTAACGCTCGACGGGATAGTCTTTTGTATACCCATAGCCGCCGAATACTTGGACGGCTTCAATCGCGTTGTCCATTGCCGTTTGGGAGGCGAACAGTTTTGCCATGGAGGCTTCTTGTGCGCACGATTTCCCTTCAGCACGCAATTGAGCTGCTCGGTAAACGAGTAAGCGGGATGCTTCTGTAGCGGTGGCCATGTCAGCAATCTTGAAGCCGATGCCTTGGTTCGCAGCAATCGGTTTGCCGAATTGGACGCGTTCCTTCGCATAGTCAGTAGCTGCTTCGAGCGCCGCTTCCGCGATTCCGAGCGCTTGTGCTGCGATTCCGATTCTGCCGACGTCGAGGTTTGCCATCGCAATTTTGAAGCCTGCATTTTCTTCGCCTAGCAAGTTGGATTCAGGTACGAACATGTCTTCGAATGTGAGCTGAACGGTACGAGAGCCATGCATGCCCATTTTGTCTTCGTTTTTCCCGATGACTAAACCAGGAGTATCGCCATCCACGATGAATGCCGAGATGCCATAGGAACCTTTGGACGGATCCGTGGCGGCGAAGACGATGTAAACGTCCGCTTCCCCTCCATTTGTGATGAATACTTTCGAGCCGTTCAGGACGTAACCGCCGTCCTTTTTCACAGCGCGTGTTTTCAGGGATCCCGCGTCCGAGCCCGATGCAGGTTCTGTCAGACAGAACGCACCTAGTAATTCGCCAGCTGCCATTCTCTTCAGGTAGCGTTCTTTCTGCTCTTCTGTTCCGAAGTAGAGAATCGGATTGGTACCGACGGATGTATGTACGGAAAGGATGACTCCGACCGTTGCGTGCACTTTAGAAAGTTCGTGGATTGCACTAATGTACGAGACGAAATCCATACCAGCGCCGCCATATTCTTCAGGGACGGTGATGCCCATAAGTCCGAGCTCACCCATCTTCTTGACGATTTCTGTTGGAAATTCATCCGCCTCCAAGTTAGGAATGAACGGTTCAATTTCTGCTTTTGCAAAGTCTTTGACTAGTTTGCGCATCATCTGTTGTTCTTCGGTGAATTGGAAATCCATAGGTTAATCCCCTTTTATGAGTACGAGTAGAAGCCCCGTCCTGATTTTTTGCCGAGCCAGCCGGCGTTTACGTATTTACGCAGCAATGCACACGGTCGATATTTAGGATCACCGTAGCCTTCTTGCAGCGTTTCCATGATGTAAAGGCATGTGTCAAGTCCGATAAAGTCTGCGAGTTGAAGTGGTCCCATCGGGTGGTTCATCCCAAGTTTCATCACTTCGTCGATCGCTTCCTTCGTTGCGACCCCTTCTTGCAATGTGAAAATCGCTTCGTTGATCATCGGCATAAGGATGCGGTTTGCGACAAATCCAGGGAAGTCGTTCACTTCTACAGGCACTTTTCCAAGTTTGTTCGTCATGTCTTCGACCGATTGATAAACGGAGTCCGATGTGGACAAACCACGGATGATTTCAACGAGTTTCATGACTGGCACCGGGTTCATATAGTGCATGCCGATGACTTGTTCCGGCCGCTTCGTTGCCGCTGCAATTTCCGTGATCGGGAGTGAGGATGTGTTCGTTGCAAGAATTGTGTGCGCCGGTGCAATTTCGTCTAATTGTTTAAAGATGGATTTTTTGATGTCCATATTTTCAACTGCTGCTTCGATGACGATATCTACATTTTTAGCGTCGTGGATATCCAATGATTTCGTGATGCGTCCGAGGACTGCTTGCTTTTCCTCTTCTGTCATTCGTTGTTTTTCAACGCTGCGTGCCAAGTTCTTTTCGATGACGGCGATTCCTTTTGCATACGATTCCTCTTTCACGTCATTGAGGGTCACATTGAATCCCGCTTGTGCGCAAACTTGTGCGATGCCGCCGCCCATTTGACCAGCGCCGATTACCATTACGTTTTGAATGTTCATGTCTATTCATCCTTTCCGTGTCATGTTGATAGATGGTGCAAGCTTTTAGTGGCTCAGCTGGAGTTTTTCAACCTCGTTACTTGGAGATGCTCATAAAGTTGAGATTGTGATCATAAACTTGTGATTCCGCTCATAAATCTCGGATTGTGATCATAAATCAGGAATTACGCTCATAAATCTCGAAATGTGATCATAAAATCACAAAACTGCTCATAATCCCCGAAAAATGATCATAAATTCCGAATTCCGCTCATAAACTATCAGCGCAACAAGTTGGTTCGCCTTGCTAGTTATTGCTTCGGTACTTCGATCATGATTGCGTCGCCTTGACCGCCGCCTGAACAGATGGCTGCGATACCGATTCCTCCACCTCTGCGTTTCAATTCATACGCAAGTGTCAGAATGATACGAGCTCCACTTGCACCGATTGGGTGTCCGAGTGCGACTGCACCGCCGTTGACGTTCACTTTTTCCGGGTCTAGCCTTGCAATATCCGAACTGGCAAGTGCAACCACTGCGAATGCTTCATTGATTTCAAATAGATCGATGTCTTCAATCGATTTGCCTGTTTTCTTCAAGATTTCATTGATGACGAGGCCTGGAGTTTGCGGGAAGTTTTCAGGCTCGACTGCGACTTCTGCGTGGCCGATTACAGTTGCGAGGACGTTTTTGCCTTCGCGTGCTGCCCGTTCATCGCTCATCAACACGAGTGCGCATGCGCCGTCGTTCACTCCAGGCGCGTTTCCTGCAGTGACGGTGCCATCTTTACCGAATGCCGGCCGAAGTTTCGCGAGCACATCGAGTGACGTATCTTTACGCGGCGCTTCGTCTCTGTCGACTACGATTGGATCACCTTTACGCTGCGGGATTTCCACGGGTGTGATTTCATCCGCAAATAATCCTTTTTCCATAGCGGTCACAGCACGTTGGTGACTGCGAAGCGCCCATTCGTCTTGTCGTTCACGCGTCACATTGAATGCTTCTGCAGTTGAATTCCCGAACGTACCCATGTGCACATTTCCAGGAGAGAACGAATCGGAAAGTCCATCGTAGATCATGCCATCAACGAGTGTCGCGTCTCCCATACGTAAGCCGAAACGACCTTTTGGCAAGTAGTACGGCGCGTTCGACATCGACTCCATACCGCCTGCAACGATGACTTCTTCGTCCCCAAGTCGGATAAGCTGATCACCTAGCGTCACACTTCGCATACCCGATGCGCAAACTTTGTTGATAGTCTCCGTTTTCACATTCCACGGGAGTCCTGCTTTTACCGCAGCTTGTCTTGAAGGAATCTGTCCTTGCCCCGCTTGTAAAACCGTTCCGAAAATCACTTCGTTTACATCTGTAGCCTCAACGTTAGAGCGTTCCAGAGCGGCCTTGATTGCTGCTCCGCCTAAATCACTTGCAGAGAGGGTTTGGAGTGCTCCGCCCATTTTCCCAAAAGCAGTTCGTGCGCCGTCAATCAATACTGTTTTAACCATTTTCATCATCCTCCAGTTTTTTGATAGCGTTTACATTTCGGCTTAGCAGGAGCGACTGAACGCTCGCTCGGTAAGGGTTCATCAGAAAGGGGAAGCATTAGTGCTCCCCCTCGAATGATTTAATTCATAATTCTGTTCTGTTCGACTGTCTTAATTGTAGGACAAATCTGGCAGTCTGGCAAACTTTTTTCACTGTAGAACGGGTTCCAGCTCAGATTCGGAACCATCTGCAATTTCTTCCCCGAATACAGAACGTTCGAGAAGTTCTGCAATGTCATACGTTCCTACCGTTTCTTCCACTTCGATCGCTTTCGTTCCGTCAGACAGCATCGTCAAGCAATACGGACATCCGGAAGAGATGATTCCCGGTGTCACTTCCATTGCTTGCTCCGTCCGAGCGACGTTGATGCGGTGACCAGCGTCTTCTTCCATCCACATAAGACCTCCGCCGGCGCCACAGCACATGCCGTCTTGTCGGTTTCGTTTCATCTCGACCAGGTTGACGCCTGGAATGGATTTCAAAATTTCGCGTGGTGCATCGTAGACGTCATTGTAACGACCGAGGTAACACGAATCGTGGAACGTGATCGTTTCGTCGATTGAATGCTGCGGTTTCAAGCGCCCTTGTTGGACGAGTTCATGTAACAGTTCGGTATGGTGAAGCACTTCAGCGGTGAAGCCGAAGTCAGGATACTCGTTTTTGAAAATGTTGAACGCATGCGGGTCGATGGTGACTATTTTCTTCACTTCCGCTTTTTCGAATTCCGCGATATTCGCAGTCGCAAGTTCCTGGAATAGGAATTCGTTTCCGAGACGACGCGGAGTATCTCCGGAGTTCTTTTCTTTGTTGCCAAGAATTGCGAAGGAAACCCCTGCTTCATTCAACAAGTGGGCGAAGGACAACGCGATTTTCTGTGAACGGTTGTCGAATGCTCCCATTGAGCCGACCCATAGCAAGTATTCGAATGATTCGTCTGCTTTTTTCAGTTCCTTCACCGTTGGAATCTTAAGATCCGGACGTGCGTCACGCCAGTTCTCTTTCTCTTTACGGTTCAGTCCCCATGGATTTCCTTGGCGTTCAATGTTCGTCATCGCGCGCTGTGCATCCGCATCCATTTTCCCTTCCGTCATCACGAGATAACGGCGGAGGTCGATGATTTTATCAACGTGTTCGTTCATAACCGGACATTGGTCTTCACAGTTACGGCACGTCGTACATGCCCAAATCTCTTCTTCAGTGATCACATCGCCAATCAATGATGGATTGTAGATATCGTCCATTGTTGCACCTTCGAGACCAGCAGCCAGCGCAATCTGGTTCCCTTTTGTATGACTGAACATGAATGAAGGCACCCAAGGTTTCTGTTTCGTTGTCAATGCCCCCGTGTTCGTCAAATTATCGCGTAGTTTTGTGATCAAATCCATCGGTGACAGCATTTTTCCTGTTCCGGTGGCTGGACACATATTCGTACAGCGACCGCATTCCACACACGCATACAAGTCGATCATTTGCAGCTGTGTGAAATCCGTGATTTTACCGACACCAAGAGTTGGCATCTCCTCTTCATCTTCAATTTCTTCAAGCGCTTCAAAATCGATTGGCGCAAGTTTCCCGCGACGATCGAAACGCATCATGTACGTATTGACCGGTCCGGCGATCAAGTGTGCGTGCTTCGATTGCGGCACATACACGAGGAATGTGAGCAATGTAAGCAAGTGAACCCACCATGCAACGAAGAAAATCGCTGCTGCCGCCGTCGGTGACAGGAAACTGAAAACGATTGCAATTCCTGACGCCATAGGTTCAGTCCACGTCGTTGCGTGGCCATGCCAAATCATGTTCATGCCGTTTGCGACAAGTGTGGAAATCATAAGCGATCCGATGAAGATCAAAACAAGCCCTGACTTCCAGCCGCGTTTCAGGCGTACAAGTTTTTCCATGTAACGACGATAGAATGCCCATACAACCGCTACTAAGATGACCGCAACCACAATCTCCTGGAAGAAAGTGAAGAATGGATAGACCGGGCCGAATGGTAAGTGTGAATCCGGTTTCAATCCTTTCCAAATCAGATCGATTGCACCGAATTGAACGAGCAGGAATCCATAGAAGAACATGACATGGATCGTACCGCTCTTTTTATCTTTCAATAATTTCTTTTGTCCGAATACGTTTACCCATACTTCTTTCAAGCGTTTTTGAACGTTGTTGTCAAAGTCTTCTTTTTGCCCGAGTCGGATGAATTGTGTGCGTGTTTTGATCAAATATGTAAACAGCGCCAGCCCATATGCGACAACACCTAGGAACAAAACCCAGTTGGCGATTAATAAAGGTGTCATGATGTCCTCCCCTTTGTGTGTATGTAGTGAATGTTCTTACTAGTCTAGACGAATTAAAGCGTTTTGTCGATGCATTACTTACTAGTTTAAGATATGAATGAGCATTCAGTCAATGAAAATTTTGAAATGGTAGTGAATTCTGATGAAGAGGTTATCGGACGTGAACGAAGCTGGGTATTCGTGAATGAATTGCTATATGAGTAGCTTGAGCGGGGTGAGAATACGACTTGGATTTTGATATTTATGAGCATTTTGGTGGGTTTATGAGCTGTTTTTCTGGGTTTATGAGCACTTTGATGAGTTTATGAGCGGTTTTCTAGATTTATGAGCACTTTGACGAGTTTATGAGCGGTTTTCTAGATTTATGAGCACTTTGATGAGTTTATGAGCGATTTCCAAGATTTATGAGCACTTTGACGAATTTATGAGCGATTTCCTAGATTTATGAGCACTTCGACGAGTTTATGAGAGGTTCCAAAAATTATGAGCACTTCGACGAGTTTAGTACTTTCTCGTCCGGTGAATTCCACTCAGGCGAACACAAGTCCGCACTCAACAAGCGAAGCGCTCCCAATCAATCTCTTGAACTGCAGTCTGTTGCCAATGATTCCGGATTCATTCCAATCTATGCAACAACGAACCAAAAAGATGTTTGGCATCTGCCAGTCGATGCGGATCAATCTGCAGCAGGATGACTGTTGCTGGGCCGGCCGAACATGTGACGTCGAGTGGACTGTCCACCCCGCGAGTCGCGTCTCCAGTGAGCGCTTGCCATTCCGCCAAAATCCCTTTTGAGCCAACTGGCCAGATTTGCTGAATGAGTCCATTGTGACGTGCTTTGGCAAGAACGGCGAGTGACGCAATTTCGGATTCCCGTGTTAGCACTTCTCCACCGACAAGAGGTGTTCCGTATGTATACCAATTTCCGTTTGAAGGTGCAGTCGTATCCACTGCCCGCCTACCCATAACTGTCACGGCAACGGCGGATTGACGAAGTGACATGTTCGTTTCGCTGCTGCCGGTGATCGGCGGTACAGCGGCACAAATTTCATCAAAAACATCCTGGATCCCTTTGCAGTATCGGTCCCAGCTGGCGTCTCCACTGAAATTATGAAGCAGCACCGCTTCCGGTTCCGCATTCGCCGCCCACTGTTCGAGCAGGGCGACGCGGGTTGCGAAACGCGCGGTGATGCGGTCAGGAGCCGCAACGAGGTCGGCTGCTTTCTCCCCGATGCCGCCTGAATTATCGGTCGTGACAATCCAGTCGCCGAGCTGAATCGCATTCCGGTATGCGATCATTCGCCCGCGTTATCCTTTTTGTCTTTCGCTCCTGTCCGGAACACTTTCGCGCTGCGGACGTATTCGTTATCCGAAACGTTTGCCCGCTTGTTGACAATACGCGCTGCAACGAATAAATAGTCCGAAAGACGGTTCAAATAGCGCTGAACCGTAGCTGGCACGTCTTCTTCATTCTTCATAAGTGTCACGGTGATCCGTTCTGCGCGGCGCGTGACTGTCCGGCAAATGTGAAGTGACGCAGCTGCATGTGTTCCGCCAGGCAGGATGAATTTCTCGAGTGGCGGCGCTTCTTCCATCAGCTCGTCAATGCGTTGTTCGAGCACTTCAATCGGCTCATCGGACAATTTGTAATGACGTTCTTTCATGACGTTCGCGAGATCTCCACCCCCGTCAAAGAGCTCGTTTTGCACCGCTTCAAGGTCGTCGAAAATATCCCGGCACGTTTCCGGATCGAGTTCCGCCATCGCTTTTCCGATGAATGAATTCAATTCATCGATTGTGCCATATGCTTCAACGCGTAAGCTGTCTTTGTCCACCCGACCTCCGATTAAGCTCGTTTGACCTTTATCCCCTGTTTTTGTATAGATTTTCATAGGTTATCTCCCCTTCACTTCAATTTTTGCGGGATCCCGTACCAGACCCGAGTGACCTCAATAGCCACTTTCATTAAATGCTGATTCAACCTTCCACATGCATCACGAAGTGCCCGTTCTTGCGCATCCATCGGCACGATTCCTCTACCGATATCCGTTATGATGAGCGTGATACTTTTTCCTGCTAAAGCATTGAGGAACTCACGGATCGCTTTCTCCTCATCTTCCAGACGCGTTGCCATCCACTGTTCAACGCTGCATATGACAGCGGGTTGTTCAGCAGACAGCTCGCTCAACTCCCTCAAGACAAGCGGCTTTTCATCCCCGAACCATCTGGCCTCCGAAGACATCATTTCCCGGACGAATTTCCGTTTTCCGTTAGCCGCTCCACCGATAACGATGTGCATCGCTGTCCCTCCTTCCACTGTCCCTCTGTCTTCCAATGAAACCGGTAAACAACTCCATGCGGGACTTCCCATGACCAGAAATCACGTGGTTCCGGTGCGAATCGTTCGAGCAGCAACCGAATCGGACCGCCATGGGTAACGAGGCGCGCACCCGGAGGTAAATGTTGAAACGCTTCCACTACACGTGCTTCTACTTGTCGCAACGATTCGCCCCCAGAAGGTGCTAACGCCGTCGGATCCTCCACCCAACTCCGGTAATGTGAATACCTTTCAAGTTGTGTGTACGTTTTCCCTTCAAATTCGCCAAAATTACATTCCCGGAAACGGGGGTCGGACTGATAGGTTGCGTTCGGAAACAGCAATGCTGCAGTTTGTCTCGTCCTTAGTAAATCACTGCCGTATACTTCAGTACACTCAGTATCGTAAGGCTCTAAAGCAGTCGGCACAATCGGTTCGTCCGTCCACCCGATGTATTGCCGTTTTCCATTACCGATTGTCGGCAAATGACGGATTACAATGAACTCAACACCGCAAACCATAGCACGACCTCCATTCCTTCGATGAACGCACCGCTTAAATCACCTGTGACGCCTCCAAAGTTACGAACGGTCCACGATCGATACAGCAGAAGTGAAACACCGATTAGACCCGCCATGACAATCGGCAGAATGGCTGTTTCCAAAACTTTTCCCATAGCGATCATCCCGACACTGATGCATACAATCGTCCAAACAATGAGCGGCTTGCGATTCAGTTTTTCTAGAAAGAAAACCGCCATGCCGCTTGTTTTTGCAGGCTTGGTCGAGACAAAGTAAAGCACCATGGCGCCCCGGGCAAGAAATGGAACTGCGACGAGGACGTAAACGCTTGCTTGACCCGTTGCAATCAATTCTTGCAGCAGTGCAAATTTCAATAGGATGAACACTATGAGCCCAAGCGTACCGAATGCGCCGATTCTCGGATCTGCAAGAATTTCATGTCGGCGCTTCTGATCCCGAAAAGAAAAATAGGCGTCGCTCGTGTCAGCGACTCCGTCCAAATGCAAGCCGCCAGTTAAGGCGATTCCGACAACTAGTGTTAGGACGCTTGCGAGAATAGACCCGAATCCGAGCCACTCACTTAGTAAAATACTCGCAGTCATTGCAAGTCCGACCAGCGCACCGACAAATGGCAGCGCACCATACATCGCCGTGATGTGACGGCGTTCCATCGGCAATTCTTTTCGGACGGGGATGCTTGTGAAAAACTGGAGTGCCAGTAGAATTCCGTTCATCTGCTCGCCCCTTCCACTCCGATAATCCCTTTCAGTAATGGCCAGTTGATATGCTGAAGAACGTGCTCAGACCATTCTTCATACGGATCCGTCCCGCTTGGTGCTTGTGTTTCTGGTGTTTCGGGTTTCTCGGTGTCTTCCTCTGCAATTCCGTGGTTAGCTTTGTATGGCAGCACTCCTGCAACCGGAATGCCTGTATAGGATTCTATGAATTCAATGCCCTCTTGGAATCCCGCGGAATCCCCTTTGAATTTATTGATAACAATCGCTTTCACCCGATTTCGTTCGGATGGCTGCAGCAATTCAAGCGTGCCGACTATTGATGCAAAAACGCCACCTCGATCGATATCCGCTACGAGTAAGACCGGTACGTCCGCCAGTTCAGCAACTCGCATGTTCACTATGTCCCTTGCGCGTAAATTCATCTCCACTGGACTTCCGGCCCCTTCGATGACAAGCGCGTCGAAAGAGGTGCTTAAGGAATCGAGTGACTGTTCAATCGCTTGGATCGCCCGTTCGTAATACACGTCACGGTAAGCCATGCCGCTCGCCGGCTCGAGTGGCTGTCCACAAAAGGTGCCTTTCAGTGTTCCGTCCGCTCCCGGCTGCAAAATGATTGGGTTCATGTCCGCAGTCGGTTGTGTCCGGGCTGCTTCTGCTTGGATGAATTGTGCGCGGCTGATTGGTGTTCCGTCCACAGCATATTCCATATAGGGTGATAAATTCTGGGATTTGAATGGCGCAACGCGGATGCCATCATTCGCAAGCAAGCGGCAAAGCGCTGTACAGACGAGGCTTTTGCCTACGTCTGACGCGGTTCCCATGACCATGATTCCGTTCATCCGTGCATCCTCCTTTGCTTATGGACAATCGGTAATCCACTATCCATTTCAATCGCGGCATCCGCTTTCTCAACAATTGCTTGGTGCAATGCGCCCAGTATTTGTGTATACGTTCGCGTGATTTCCTCGGTCTTTGGAGATTCATCAAACACTTCGTTGGATACAATGACAAGTTGGTTCGTCTGATTTTGAATACGGTCGATTGTCTCGAGCAACGTAGCGACTTTTCGTTCCATGCATTCATGCTTCAAAATACAGGGCTCACCGGATTCCCAACCTTCAAACGCTTCGTTTCCAAGCCATGTTGTTACGCAGTCCCATAGGACATGGTCGTCAGGCTGCAAGTTAGGCAGCACATTCTCAAGATGCGTGGGCTGCTCAATCGTTGTCCAGCCATCATCCGCTCGATCGGCTCGATGGCGTGCAATCCGCTCTGCCATTTCTTCGTCGGTTGCGGTGCCGGATGCGATATATACGAGCCGACCTCCTGTTTTTGCTGCTTCCGTTCGAACAAGCTGTTCTGCATAAGCACTTTTCCCGCTTCTCACTCCTCCGCTTATGAAAGTGAGCGTACTTCGGGTTTCATTCAAAATAGGGGTCAGTGCGGTCCGTAGGGTCTCCATGTCGCAGGCGGACTTCAACCCAATGCGGAGCCAACGACCATCGAGCCCTTTGAAGTTTTCGGTATGGCGGACGACGATGCCTTGCTTCAGCAACTCGGTGAACACTTCATTGGCAGGAAGATGTGCAGGCGGTTGGAATAGGAGGTAATTCGCTGCAGAATCAATGACTTTACATTGGTATGACGCTAAAAAGGCTGTCATCTTCAAGCGTTCCTCGGCTGCTTGCCTAATGGCACGTTCGCGATAATCTGCCTGCTGCAGACAAATCGTACCGAGCTGTGCCGCGATTGCATTGATATTCCAATGAGGTGCTATTCGGCTGATGTTTTCAATACGGTCGGGATGCGCAACCGCATACCCGAGCCGGATGCCTGGAATGGCGTACAATTTCGTCATCGAGCGGATAACGATCACATTCGGGTAGTTCCCAATTTCGGGAATGAACGATAAGGTTTCATCGACCCAATCCATGAACGCTTCGTCCAAAACGACATCACAGGAAAAAGCAATCGCATGTTGAATGAGCGCGATTAAGTCTGTTCGGCTTGGTAAAACCCCCGTCGGATTGTTAGGTGTGCATATGTATAGGACGTCCGCGGTCCTGATAGCTGTTTTGAGTTCGTCGATAGGTAAAGTGAAGCCGTCTTCTTCGTGCGCTTGGATGTGTGTAATGTGCGCCCCAGCTGCGGTTAATGTCGCTTCGTATTCGGAGAACGTCGGGTGGATAAGAATTGCCCGCTTTCCACGGTATCGATCGGCGACGAGTGATAGGAGTTCAGCCGCTCCATTTCCGAGAACGAGTTGGGAGACATCGATGCCGTGAAACTTTGCGACAGCTGTGCGGAATGGTTCTCCGTTCGGATCTGGATAGCGTGCAATTTCTGGCAGAAGTTCGCTCCATCCTGTCTGGATTGCTGCAGGCGGACCTGCTGGATTGCAGTTTTCACTGAAATCGAGCACGTGCGCCGGCTGTTTCAGATTCAGTGTTTCGTATAGTTTGTGCGGGTTCGCGCCATGGTTAGGCAGTGGCATAGATGATCCCTCCGATGATGATGCCGAGCACCCAAACACCGGATGCCGCGCGGTTTAGTTGGACAAGTGTTTGATTGATATGGATGCCGGTCAGTTTTTTTAAGTTCGGACCGAATTCCGGACGATGGGACGTGACCCCGTTGTATGTATTCGTGCCGCCAAGCTGAACGCCGAGTTGCCATGCGGTTGCGGCTTCCAGATAGCCGCTGTTCGGGCTCGGGTGCTTCTTGGCATCCGTTCGCCAGCCTTCAAATCTCTTGCGGAGTGGAATGCCACCTTCATTTGGCGAAAGGACGAGGATCAGAAAGCCGGTTATTCTGGATGGAATGAAGTTCAGAACGTCGTCAGCACGAGCAGATGCCGTTCCGAATTCGCGATAGCGATCGTCTTTGTAGCCGACCATGGAGTCCAATGTGTTCACCGATTTATACAACCACAGCCCAGGTGCACCGAGTAGAAATGAGAAGAAAAGGGGTGCCGTGACGCCGTCGGAGATATTTTCAGAGACCGTTTCTACGACGCCTCTCGTGACTTCGGATTCACTCAACGTGTCTGTATCTCTCCCTACAATCCAAGACAATTTTTTGCGGGCTTCTTTCATGTCACCTGCTGCAAGCGGTCTCGAGACGTCAAGTGCTGCAATGCGCAAACTTTTTTGTGCGAGCCCGATGGAGATGAAGACACTTTCCACCGCGATTCCGATAACGGGATGCCACCAGTAGGCTGCGACAGTGAAGATGGCAACGAGTAAGAACGTCGGCAGGACGATAAGGACTAGCAAGAGAGCCCCTTTTGCAGTGCGACGACTTCCGTTATTCAGAAAATTTGTGAGTTTTGTAATATACGTTCCGAGCCATCGGACAGGGTGCGGCCAGTTTGGCGGATCGCCGATAATCCGATCCAGATAGAATCCGAGTGTAACCGCGAGTAGATGCGCTAGGATCAGTCCTTCCATCCTTTCGCCTCCTTGTACGTCTTGATGGCGCGGATTGTACATTCATAGACACCCGTCCCGATCAATTTCCCAAGCGGAGTGATGGGCCCTGCATATGGGAGTTCTTTTCCCGTTTGCGTTGCTGCGACGAGGAGACTATCCGTTGAGGTTCCTGTTGCTTGTGTTCCAGTTAACGGATCGAGCACGTTTTCCGTCTGAAGCGCGCGTGTTTTCGCTTCAGTTGCGGTGATCATCGCTTGGATGAACGCCTCATCGGAAAGTCGCCCGTTGACGATGATCCACGTGTTTATCGTACCGACACGTATGTCCCTTTCACGCGCTTTTGAGACGTCGACTGCATTGCCGACGCCTGCTGTGACAGCGATGACGATGGACACTCCTTCATCCGCAAAACTTTCAATTTCAGCATGGAGTGTTTGCACAGCTGTCATCATACCGACTGTATCAGTAAGATGATGACCCCGTTTTTCAAGGTAGTCTTCCATTTCCGTTTTCACATCATCACAATCATAAGTTGCGTCGACATGACGGTTTACGAATGTAGTGTACCAGCCCGTCCCTGGATTATGGACAGCGGATGAAACCGTTTTGAGCGACTGCGGTGCTTGGAATAGTACACTGTCTGGGGTGACGGTGAACTGGGTTTCATCCACAATATAAGACTCTCGGGTTTTACCGTTCATAGCCGGCAGCAACGTCATTTGTGGCTTTGGCAATTCCGGATGGGCTTGTGTTTTGACCGCAGCATTGTAAACAGATTGAATAATCGGCTCCCTTACAACGTCTTGCGGCAAACCGATTTTCGCGATTTCACCGTGTTCCATGAGTAATAACCGGTCGCAATAGAGCGCAGCCAAGTTGACGTCATGGAACACGGAAACGACGGTTTTGCCTTCGTCGACTGCAAGACTTCGAACTGTGTCCAGCAATTGCTGCTGGTAGGCGATATCGAGATGATTCGTGGGTTCATCCAACAACAGAAGCGGGGCTTGCTGGGCTAGGGCTTGCGCGACAAATACGCGCTGCTGCTCTCCGCCGGATAACGATTCGATGAGGGTGTTTGCGTAGCGTGCGACCCCTGTCCGTTCCATTGCGTGGTTCACGGCCGCTTCGTCTTCTGCGCTCCACGAGGAGAAAAGCCCCGTTTGGTACGGATAGCGCCCGAGTTCGACGGTTGCTCGGACAGTATGCGAAAACGCATGGGCGTGCATTTGCGGAAGTACTGCCACGTTGCGCGCAAACGCTTTCGGCGAATAATTGCCTGCTGGTTTATCCGCGATTTCAACGCTTCCTGCTTGTTTCGGCAAGATACCTGAAATCATTTTGAGAAGTGTCGACTTCCCGCTGCCGTTCGGGCCTAGGATGCCAAGTATTTCCCCAGGTTGTACGTCGAATGACACGTTTTTCACGATCGGTTCTTTGCCATACCCACCTGTTAAACCTTGTACATGCAACATTACGCAGCCCCCCCTTTCCGTTGTCGATAAAAGATGAATGCAAATACTGGTGCGCCGATGAATGCGGTGATGACACCTACGGGCAGCTCTGTCGGCGAAATGATCGTGCGCGCAATGAGGTCACAGATGATGAGCAGCGTCGCCCCATTCATGAACGATAGTGTAAGTAGATGACGATGGTCCGCTCCCCAAAGCAGGCGCGTCATATGGGGGACGACAAGTCCGACGAAACCGATTGTTCCGGAAACGGATACGGCTGCACCTGTTAAGATCGAGCCTCCGATTAAGATGACGAGTTTCCGGCGTTTCACGTCTACACCTAAGTGTTTCGCCCTGTCTTCTCCGAATAGCATCGCGTTCAGTTCCCTCCGGTTCATCCACAAAAGAAACGAACCGATGATTGTGAATGGGAGAATCATATGGATGTAATTCCAGCCACGCATCGAAACGCTTCCTAGGAGCCAACCGATGATTTGACGGAGCTCTTCACCTGTAAGCGCAATCATTAGTGACAGTACGGAGCCGAGGAATGAGCCGAAAATGATTCCTGTTAAGATGATCGTTTCCATGTTGAGACCACGGTCGACGAGCTTCGCAAAGCTGAGGACAAGAAACATTGTGATTGCGGCACCGGCCATACTGAAAACAGGGAGCGTGTAGAGACCGAGAACGGGAATACTAATGCCGAAAAAGAGCGTCATCACAGCACCTACAGAGGCGCCGGATGACACTCCGAGGGTGTAGGGATCTGCAAGTGGATTTTTAAGCAGCCCTTGGAATGCAGCACCCGCAATGGCGAGCGACGCACCAACGAGTCCCGCCAGGATAACACGCGGCATTCTGATTTTCCATAGAATATTGGTCGCAGTCGTGTCCGCCCCTTGGTTCCAAAGTGTGCTGATCGGCACGTGGACAGATCCGATGGATACACCGAGGCCAACTGCCGTCACAAGAACGGCAGCTGAAACGATGTAGGCAATCAGTGGTTTTCTCACTTGAATGCCTCAGGATAAACTGCTTTCGCGACTTCTTCGAGTCCTTCGGAAAGACGCGGACCTGTGCGGCTCGTTAGGTTGGCGTCGACTTGTACGACTTGGTCTTCTTTGACTGCAGTAATGTCAGCGAAACCGTCACGTTTTTTGATGGTGTTGATAACGTCAGGCGTGTAGTCGTGCATGATGACCATGACGTCCGGATTCTGTTTGACGATCTCTTCGGGACTGATCATGATCCAACCTTCTTCTGTCACGACGTTTTCAGCACCGATTTTGTCGAGGATTTCTTGCATGAATGTATTTTTACCAGGTACATAGATTTCAGGTACGTCAGATGTTTCTACGATGACACGTTTCGGCGTTTCGATGTCAGCTGTTTTCGCAACGACTTCTTCCACTTTCGCTTTCATGTCTTCAACGATTTTCGAGGCTTCTTCCGGCTTGTTTGTTGCTTCACCGATTGCTGCGATTGTGCTGTACGTTTCATCGAAGTTCATCGCATTTTTCACGACGTACACCGGGATTCCCGCATCGCGTATTTGCTGATAGCCGGCTTCCGAACCTGGAAGTGACATTTCGTGTCCGAAAACGATATCGGGATTCATGGAGATGATTTTTTCGATATTGAGGTTCATGTCACCAATTTTTTCTTTTTCGTTTGCTGCTTCCGGATAATCGGAATAGTCATCTACTGCAACGATTTCGTCATCAAGTCCAAGTTCAAAAAGAATTTCCGTGTTACTTGGAAGTGTCGAAATGATGGTTTCCGGTGCTTTTTCAAGTATGATTTCTTTGCCTGTTGCATCGGTTACCGTCATCGGATAGGTGACGGCATCTTCACTTGCTTCTGAATCGGATCCGTTATCTTTGCCGGATTGCTCCGTCGATGCTGCGTTGTTGTCTGTTCCCTTGTCTTGGTTGTCGTCTGTTCCGCCGCAAGCAGTCAGAAGCAGAACCGCAAGAACGGCTGTGAGCCACAGTTGCCACATTTTTTTCATAATATGTTCCTCCTGTTTTTTCCAAACAAAAATCCCCCGTTTCGTTTCGGAGGATGAGCGCATTGGAAATAAGGCGGACTTCGCCAAATTTCACCATGTCTATCCTCGTAGATCGCGGGTGATTAACGAAAAAAGGCAGGTCTCCTGGCTTGTGCATCGACACTTCATCGGCGCCTTCCCGGAAGTTTTCCGGTGGCAAAAGCGGATGAGCTAGCACGTACAGTGGCGGGACCGCGCCGGAATCTAACCGGCTTCCCTTTTAACCTCGATCGCTCGAGGCACCTTTTTCGTGTTTGTTATGTAATTTGATACATTCCTATTATACAGAAGTGTCTGGAAATGTCGAGAGGACACTGGCGAATATTGTCATAGGATGGGTTCGTGGAGGAATCGGCCGTCTCGCATAGAGTATCAGCCACATGAGCGAATTAATCGGCAGCCGCACACAATTCACCGGATTTGAGGGATTAATTGGCTGCGCTTCGCTTGATTCAAGATAACAGATAGACGGCTTGATGGAATCGGCCAGATTTGAGTGGGTATCGGACAGATGGCTGCAGGAATCGGACACTTCTCGGAAAGAATCCGCCGTTTCGTACAGAGAATCAGCCACATGAGCGAATTAATCGGCAGCCGCACACAATTCATCGGATTTAAAGGATTAATTGGCAGTGTTTCGCTTGATTTTCAACAGACAAAAAAGCCCTCCGTGACTCTATGGAGGGCTTAGCATTGTTGGTTACATACGTTCTGGTGCTGCAACACCTACGAGTTTCAGTGCATTGGCAATCGTCGTGCGTGCTGCTGTGATCAGTGCGAGGCGCGCTTCTGACAGCTCTTTGTTTTCATCATCCAACACTTTTTCCGCATTATAGAAACTGTGGAATGTCGAAGCGAGTTCTTGAATGTATGTCGTGATGCGGTGCGGTGCGCGAAGGCGCGCTGCATCGCTGACGAGTTGTGGGAAGTCCCCGATTTTCTTGATCAAATCAATTTCTTTTTCCGCTTTCAACAGTGAAACGTTGGCAACAGATGCGGATACGCCTTTTTCTTCAGCTGCACGTAAAATCGAAGAGATTCGAGCATGCGCATATTGTGCGTAATATACTGGGTTTTCATTTGACTTTGAAACTGCCAAATCTAAGTCGAAGTCCATTTGTGCATCACCTGAACGCATCGCAAAGAAATAACGGGTTGCGTCTAAGCCGACCAATTCAACGAGTTCGCGAAGCGTGACGGCTTTACCCGTACGTTTACTCATCTTGAATTTTTCTCCGTCTTTATAGAGCTGCACCATTTGTGCCACTTCCACTTCCAACGTGTCACGGTCGTAACCAAGTGCTTGGATTGCCGCTTTCATACGAGGAATATAGCCGTGGTGGTCTGCCCCCCAGATGTTGATGAGTTTATCGAAACCACGGTTCAATTTATCTTCGTGATACGCAATGTCCGGCATTAAATATGTGTAAGAGCCATCGTTTTTAATGAGTACGCGGTCTTTATCGTCACCAAATTCAGTCGAACAGAACCAAGTCGCGCCTTCTTCTTCAAAGACGTGGCCGTTTTCGCGAAGCTTGTTCAGCGCTACGTCAATTTTGCCATCTTTGTATAAGGAAGTCTCTGAAAACCAGACGTCAAATGGTACCCGGAAGTCCGCTAAATCCTGCTGCAGTTTACCTAGCTCGATTTTCAAGCCGAATTCGCGGAAAAATTGATAACGTTCTTCATCGGACACATGCACGAATTTGTCTCCGTTTTCTTCGACGAGTTGCTTAGCGATCTCAATAATGTCCGGGCCTTGGTAGCCGTCTTCAGGCATTTCTTTTTCTAGTCCGAGTTCTTGGAAGTAACGTGCTTCCACAGAATACGCCAAGTTTTCCACTTGTTTCCCGGCATCATTAATATAATATTCGCGTGATACATCGTAGCCTGCAAAGTCGAGGATGTTGCATAGGGAATCCCCGAGTGATGCGCCTCGTGCGTGCCCTAAGTGCAAGTCGCCTGTCGGGTTGGCTGATACAAACTCAACTTGGATTTTTTCATGATTACCGGAATCATTGCGTCCGTATTGTGCTGATTGGTCGATTACCGTTTTTACGACGTCATCCAGATAATCCTTTTTCAAGACAATGTTCATGAATCCAGGGCCGGCAATGTCGATCGTTTCGATAGATGTACCAGTTTTGTCCAACTTTTCAAGAATTGCTTCTGCAATTGCACGCGGAGGCTTTTTTGCTAATTTGGTGAGCTGCATTGCAATGTTTGTTGCGTAATCGCCGTTTTCTTTACTTTTCGGTGTTTCCAGCATGATAGCTGGTACGTCCGTTTCTTCTACTAGACCTGTCGCTAGAACTGCGTTGTGTAAGGCGATCTTAACTTCGTGCTGAATCTGTTCTACTGCATTCATAGTGTTCCCTCCGCATAGTGAATAGTTAGTTGGTAACTGCCAAGCAAGGATTGTTCGGAGTGCATGTCGTAATGCACATGGAATTTGCCTGCCTTCTGTTCAGATTGAATGGACAGTTCTTTCGTCACGACGAGCAAGTCCATCGCGAGTGGTCCGTTAGCGTATGTCCCGACACGCTTGCCGTTCAATTCAAATGGCAGTCTCATCCGAATGGCGCCCGTCCGCATTACGAGAGCGTCATTCGGGTCGAGCTTGATCATCGTTTTTATGAGCTCACGATTTTGCTCTTCTTCATAGCGCAAGTATCGATTGCCTGCTTTTTCAACGATGGTCCCCTCTATTTCGAGCTCGTAGATGTCGGTTTCCTGTCCGGGATGTTGGATTGCCGACTTCAACTTAATCTTTACCGGCACAGCCGAGTTTTGCGATCCCATCCGCTCACCGCCTTTGATTTCATATATCTCTCTATTATAGACGTTCGTCAGCCCTTTTTTCAATCATTGCTTGATGAGAGGCGTTTTTTCCAAATCCTCCGTTTAATTTGTCCTGACCTTTCGCATACTACATTCAAATGAGTGTCGAGAAGGATGGGATGATATGCGGCGAACGGACTATGTGAAAAAGAATAAGCGCAGAGCACGGTACCGTTTCGCCGGGCTGCTCGCAATTACAGGGGCTACCGCTCTTTTAACAGTATTTGTCTGCCTTAGATTGTATGCACAAATTGCCGGTCCTCCTTCGTTAAGTGTTCCTGAAGCGTCTATTTTCATGGACCGGAATGATAAGCAACTCGGTGATCGCTTTTCAGGTGAGCGTCGTTATTGGGTCAGCCTTGAAGAAATGTCCCCTTCCCTGATTGACGCGTTCGTAGCTGTGGAGGATAAAAACTTCTACAAGCATAATGGTTTTGACTACAAACGGATTGGCGGCGCTGTACTGAAAGATGTGAAGGCGCGTCGAAAAGTAGAAGGAGCAAGTACGATAACGCAACAGTACGCGCGGAACTTGTATTTATCCAATGAAAAGTCATGGACCCGAAAGGCTAATGAAGCACTCTATGCGTATCGGATGGAGTTATTTTACGATAAAGAAAAGATTTTGGAAGGCTATTTGAATACAGTCTATTTCGGCCATGGAATGTATGGAGTGGAAGCAGCGAGTCGGTACTTTTTCGCAAAATCCGCGAACGAATTGACATTGGAAGAAGCTGCTACAATCGCAGCAATTCCGAAAGGTCCTTCTATTTATTCGCCTGCTGCAGATTTGGAGAAGTCCACGAATCGAAGAAAGATTGTGCTCCGTTTAATGGAAGAACAAGGGTTCATATCGTCCGAGCAGAAAGATCGCGCGGGCGAGCAGGCACTAGCGCTTAAAACAGAGGATTGGTCGGGAACTAAAGATGTTGCTCCCTACTTTTTGAATGAGGTGTGGCAAGAGGCGGAAAAAATCTTGACCGACAAAGGACGATACCCTGCTGAAGGTGGTTGGACCATTAAAACGACGCTCGACTTGAAGCATCAAAAGACGGCAGAAGAAGTAATTGCAGAACGGATGCCCGAGAATGAGTTACAGATTGGGTTTGTTGCAATGAAACCCGAAACCGGTGAAGTGACTGCGATGGTCGGCGGACGGAGTTTTGAAGGCAGCCCGTTTAACCGGGTGACCCAGGCAAAACGGCAGCCCGGCTCTGCGATGAAACCCATTTTATATGCGGCGGCTTTGGAAGATGGATTTAATCCCCTCACGTACATTTCCACAGAGCGGACGATTTTCACGTATGACGATGGTCGTTCCTCCTATGAACCGAGCAACGTGAACGGCAAATTCGGAGATCACCCGATTTCTCTTGCACAGGCTGTTGCCGTGTCGGATAACATATACGCAGTGAAAACGCTGGAAGAGATCGGTTACAAAAAGTACAATACGATGGCGGAAAACTTGGGCATCAATGTGAAGTTCCCGGAATCTCCTGCGGTGGCACTCGGGACGTCTTCTGTGACGCTGTTTGAAATGACGGGTGCGTATAACCGAATTGCGTCTGGAGGAAAGAAAATCGATCCTGTGATGATTCTGTCCATTGAGGATTCTCGTGGAAAGCTTGTCTACGAGCATCCGGAACAGACGAAAAAGCGCGCGATGACTGAACAGAATGCGTTTGTGCTAACGCATTTGTTGACTGGAATGTTTGACCCGGTATTCAATGATTATTTAACGTCCACAGGTATTTCCATGCGCGCGAAACAGTCTCGGCCTTACGCAGCAAAATCCGGAACTACGATTTCCGATCAATACCTGATCGGCTATTCTCCAACACTGACGGCTGGCATTTGGACGGGCTATGATGTCGGGAAACAACTGGAAAACGCTGTCGATAAATCTGTGTCGAAGCAGATTTGGATTGAATTCATGGAAGGAGCTCACGAGGGTTTAATGTCTGAGCCATTTCTTCCGCCAAAAGGTGTGAAAGGCGTGACGGTCGATATCGAAACTGGCGGATTGGCTGTGGAAGGATGCAGCAAGCAGCGGCTCGTTTACATGAAAGAGAGGGATGTCCCCAAGCAGCTTTGCACGGACAAAACATTGCGAGAGTCACGGATGACCGGGTCGAAGAAGGATAAGGGGTTTGAGTTGTTCCCATTTTCGTTTTTTGAGTGAGGGTTGGGGCTGGATTGGTCCCGAGATGACGCTGGAATGAGCGGGTTCGCGGGCGGAACGAGCGGGTTGAGACTAGAAACGAGCGGGTTCGGGCGCGGAACGAGCGGGTTGAGACTAGAAACGAGCGGGTTCGGGCGCGGAACGAGCGGGTTCGGCTCCGGAACGGGCACATTCGCAATTGCTTGAGCTTTGCAAGTGTCCACCAACACTTTTCACGCCTCATCCATCCAGATAAAAATTCCTTCTCATAACAAAAAAGCTTTCTGCCTGTTGGGTCGAACGGGCAGGAAGCTTTTATGTCGGGCGAACCCGAGTGTCCTAGCTTACAATTGCAAGCTATCATTAGTTTACTTCGTTTTGGTAATACATTCAACTACTGATTGCTGACTTTTAGTGATTTGTCATAATCCTTCATAAATGAGGGGACGAATCACTGAGATCGATGTGAAGTTTCGCTTCGCTGTTGTTCCACATGTCTTCGTTATGATCCTTCAGGAAGTCGGCTAGAATTTTTTTCGACTTTTCATCCATATTGTCCACGATGATGCGGCGCTTCATGGATTTATCCATCAAATTCACGTGATCCGCCAAAAGCTTGTAGCCGCGACGTTTTTCTCGATTGACAATCATTTCACAAGACGTCACACCCGCGTAGTACGGTCCATTTTCTTTGAAGTCGATTGTGACCCAGACGAGCCAGTACAACTTGCCGCCCTCTGAGTCTTCACGGTTAGTCGTGAATTTGATGCCCCGCTCGATATCGCTTTTCGCATGCATGGCGCCTATTTGGATGGAAGCGATCTCTTCTTCTGTGTCGATTATGACGGGTGTGATGTTTTCCAATGATAGCGATCCGATGCCAAAGCCTTTATGACCATCCGTCGGGTCGTTCTTTATAATGGTGAACCCTAGCTTCTGTTTCGGTTTTTGTTCGTCTGCCATTTCCGCAAACCCCTTTCTTTCTGGTAGTATAACTACTATACCGAAATTACTGGGAAGGTGGAAATTGTATGCCGTATGTAACTGTTAAAATGTTGGAAGGCCGTACAGAAGAACAAAAGCGTGCGATGGTCGAAAAAGTGACGGAAGCGGTCATGGAAACAGCGAATGCTCCGCGCGAGAACGTCGTAGTGTTCATCGAAGAAATGCCGAAAAACCATTATGCTGTCGGCGGAAAACGCTTGAGCGACCAATAAGAAAAACCGGATGCAGCAAGGGATCCCCTTGCGCATCCGGTTTTTTAGTGGCATGAATTATGCGACAACACAGGCTGCCATTTCTGCAATAAATTCAAAGGCAGCATCCATTTCTTCATCTGAAAAATTCAATTTGTTCTTAACGATACGCACCTTTGCGATTTGCTCGGAGCGATCTAAATGGTCGAAATAGAGCAAAGTGGAGACGAGTTCCAAAAACCTTGAACTTTGGTCATTCAACTTGCTGATGCATGGGGCAAGGGATGCTGCCGGAGCGCCGCCGGTTTCAGAAAACTTAAGCCCGTCTTCTGTTGCGTGGTACGAGTATTGGACGTACGATCCTTTGTCTGTGCATGTTTCATCCAAAAAACCCATCTCACACAATTCTTCCACACGCAGCGTCAGCTCCTCTGAATAGGGGCCGTACATGTGCAATTCGTATTTCTCTACGAAGGGGAACTCCATCTTCTTCAATATGTAGACCATCTTCTGCAGTTTCTTTCTGCCATTCACTTCATCCGCCAGGGAAATCATCTGAACGATTTTCGCGTGTTCCGCAAGCATTGCGCACGCTCCTTTCTAGCCTCTTACTAGCTGTAAAATTTCCTTATAAAGAGGATTGTCCTCTTGTCCTGCTTCTAATATGTCTTCAGGGAAATAGATTTTGTGGTCCGTTCGCCGCTTGCCGGAAATGGCATCGACGATATCGGATGACCGTGACAGTTCACTCAACTCCCCATTTGGAAGTTGTAAGTAGATGGGAACGCGTTCGTTTTCTTCTCCTGGACGATAAAAATCATATGGCAAATCGGAAGAAGAGTCCGTGACTAAATAATATTCAGGGTCAATCCCCGCTTCTTTGAACAATGCATCGAGTTGACCGATTTTGCGATATTCTTTCGCAGGATCGAACTCGGCATATTGAAATAATTTACGATTAATGAATCGACGACATAAGTCAGATAGGATCGGGTCTTGTTCTTTCATCCATAGCTGGAAATATGTAAATAAGACACCTTCATCCAAAGAGATATAGTCTTCAAGTGTAATGGTTTTATCGAAAAAAGACCGGAATGGTGCGGGGTCTTGTTGGAATGAGTAGCTATTCTTATATAGCGACTTTGCGCGATGTAAAATCTTGATGAGAATCACTTCTGCACTACGGGAAACCGGGTGGAAATAGACTTGCCAATACATTTGGTAGCGGCTCATGATGTAATCTTCGACCGCGTGCATGCCACTTGACTTGATGACGACTTGTTCTTCGGCCGGACGCATGACGCGCAAAATCCGCTCCATGTCAAAGTGTCCATATTGAACTCCTGTGTAGTAGGCATCCCGCTGCAAGTAATCCATCCGATCCGCATCGATTTGGCTGGAGATCAAACTGATGACCAGCTTGTCCTTGTAGGTTTTACCGATGACATCGGCTACACGTTGCGGAAATTCCGGACTGACGCGGCTTAGCACGGCATTCACTTCCGTCTCCCCTAGCAAAATCGCTTGCGTGAATTTCTCGTGGTCCAAATCGAATACTTTTTCGAACGCGTGAGAAAACGGCCCGTGTCCGAGGTCGTGCAGGAGTGCAGCGCAAAGTGCTACCAGTCGTTCCTCCTCATTCCACTCTGGACGCCCTCCGAAACCACTGTCGATGATGCGACGGACAATTTCATAGACACCGAGCGAGTGTTGGAACCGACTGTGCTCTGCTCCATGGAAAACGAGATACGTTGTGCCGAGCTGCCGGATCCTGCGCAGCCGCTGGAATTCCCGTGTGCCGATGACATCCCAAATAACGCGATCTCTCACATGAATATAGCGGTGTACGGGGTCTTTGAACACCTTTTCTTCAGCCAGTTTCTCATGCTCGTACGACATATCGCACCTCCGTTCAACGTTTATCTAGTATACCAAAAATCAGTAAGTCCGACAGCTGCAAATGGCACATTCGAAAAAAGATGAAAGTATCAATCTTTTGTTCTGTATAAAATTCTCGCGTGCTGTCCATGCTGTCAGTAGAAAGAGAGAACGAATTATGGGAGGCATTGGAGATGGTTAAAATTAGACAAGACGCATGGTTGGAAGAAAATGATACGTTACTGGCAGAAACGGTATTACGACACGTTCGTGAAGGAAGCACGCAATTAAGTGCATTCGAAGAGGTTGGGGATGCGTTGAATCGAACAGCAGCGGCATGTGGTTTTCGTTGGAACGCTGTGGTTCGACAAGATTATGAGAAAGAGTTGGCCCAAGCGAAGAAAGAACGCAAGCAAGCATTGCGTGTGCTAGGTTCAGATTTCAAACGTCGTGCGACACCTCTTTTTTCTGTGCAAACTAAGGATGAAGAACAGCGTGCAGTATCGGTTCCACTGTCTGCCCTTTCCATGGATACTGTGATTGCATACTTAATTCGCATGCATCATTCGGGTGGTATCAATAACGATGCACTGCGCTGGCAGCAAACCGCAAAAACCGCACAAGCCCGTGTGAATGAACTTGAAAAGACGATAGAGCGTTTGAAGAAAGACAACAAGACAATCCGGGATGATTACGAGCAATTCGTTGAAATCATGAACCGAGCACGTCGTCTCGTTACGTTGAATGAAGAAGAAGAGCATACCGCTCCTGCATTCAAAATGGAACAGAACGGAAATTTAATCTCAAAAGAACCCCCTATTCATTGAAATAGGCGGTTCTTTTTTTCATGTTTTTGTTAAACTGGGGTGATCATTTTGGCATTACGTTCAACGACACGATTCAAGTAATACGTATAGAGTTCCAGTTCCTCATCTCGGAAACCTCCGGACTGGACGTTATCTGCAAGGTGATGGAGCTGTTGCTGGATTCGCAAGTTGACATCCTGGACAGTAAGCGGCTGATCGAGCAATTCGGATAACGACGCCATCGTTTCCGGATGGATGACAGGATAGGCGAATTTCGTCGTCTCTCCCCCAAGCCCCGTTTCATAGAGCCCTTTGACGAGTGATGCCCGCTCGCTTCCGCTGCCTTCGATACATAAGTAGACTTGGACTGCGACGCCTTGTCTCAATCGACGTTGGGAAATACCCGCAAACTTCTTTCCATCGATGCTAAGATCGTAGCTTCCTGGACAATACGACCCTACGATTTCATAAGCCTCGATGCGCTCACCCGCTTCCGGGAACAGCATGCGGATAAATTCCAGCATGACGTCATATCCGACAGAGATATCGATTGACCCGCTGCGCTCGGAAAGTACGATGGAAATGTTGAGCACCCCGCTGTCGAGTACGACTGCAAGGCCACCTGAATTTCGGACGATTGTCTTGTATCCCGCTTCATGGATAGCCGGTAATGCACGTTCCAGATGAGGGAGCCGGTGATCCTGAACGCCGAGTACGATTGTGTTATCGTGCACCCAAGTACGGACTGCGGGAGCGCTCTGGTGTTGGCCGACTAGCTGACAAAGGGTGTCATCCGCTGCGAACGATTCTAGTGCAGATCGACTTTTAGCCGAGAGGGATTCATCTATATAACGCCATGTCGGGATGGATAAATACGATTCGATTGCTGTCATGAATAGACTCCTATATGTGAATGTTTTAGTTTGAATTATCCTCAGTTTACACTACAATCCGTTCCTCTTCCACTCACTTCGGCATGTCGAATTCGTGACATCCGATGTCTTGGCTGAATTGAAGTTGTCCGTTATGGTACACTGGGAAAAGAACGGCTGCCTCGGGGATTTTTCTCCGTCCACCCGTACGAATCTCAATTTAAAGGAGTTCGATTTCTCATGATTGAAGCAGCACAAACTCTGGATGGCTGGTATGTATTACACGACTTCCGTACGATGGACTGGACCTCTTGGAAACTTATTTCCAAAGAAGAGCGCCAGCATGCGGTGGACGAGTTCGTCACGTTTCTGGACAAGCTGAACGTAGCGGATAAAAACAAAACAGGCAGCCATGCATTTTATACAATTGTCGGTCAGAAAGCCGATTTCATGCTAATGACGTTGCGTCCAACGATGGATGAATTGCAGCAGCTTGAAGCCGAATTCAATAAGCTCACGATCGCAGACTTCACTCTTCCTGCATATTCGTACGTATCCGTAGTAGAACTCTCCAACTATTTAGCAGGTGGGGATTCGGATGAAGACCCATACCAAAATCCATACGTTCGCGGACGTTTGTACCCTGAACTTCCACGCAGCCAATATGTATGCTTCTATCCAATGGATAAGAAGCGCGAAGGCGATGTCAACTGGTACATGCTCGATATGGATGTCCGGAAAGAGATGATGCGCAGCCACGGCTTGATCGGACGCAGCTACGCTGGCAAAGTGAAGCAAATCATCTCAGGTTCTGTCGGGTTCGACGACCACGAGTGGGGCGTTACGTTATTCGCAGACGACGTTCTTCAATTCAAAAAATTAATCTATGAAATGCGTTTTGACGAAGTGAGCGCGCGCTACAGCGAGTTCGGCGAGTTCTTCGTAGGGACGATTTTGCAAGATGCTACACGCGCCGATTTCTTCGCGGTGTGAAGATGATTTGTTATACGAGCCGCCCTTGGGAGTGTTCCTGGGGCGGCTTTTTTTGTGGGTTTATTAGCGTTTTCGCTAGGTTATGATCACTTTTCTTGCTTTATGAGCGTTTCCACTGGGTTATGAGCGCGTTTCTTGAGTTATGAGCGTTTCCACTGGGATATGAGCGGGATTTCCACGACAGAAAACGCTTCGCAAGGCGAAGCGCAGCCAATCAATCTTGGTTTTACTTGGCAAGGGTATACGTGGTCGCTTTACGTGTTCCAACTTTTCGCAGCAGCGAACTGGACAGCAGGCGTTTTGCAGTATGCCGGCAAGTCAATCCAGTGAAACTACAGTATTCGCGGTTCGTCAACGACTTTCCGACGAGCATGAAATACTCTTTGATTGCATGCTCATAAGGTGCCCGACCCTTATGCCCGCAAAGTGGACAGCTCCACGTGTCCCCTTCACGAACGATCGCTTGTTCATTTGGACAATTGTGGCAGAGTACCCCATTCATTACTTCATTTGGATAAATACCATATCGTGCAGCAAGTGGAAAAGGGTCATAGTCTTGGTGATCTGTCAGGAATATATGTGCAAGGTGTTGGATATCTTGTTTGGATAGTGTCGGGGATTCAATCGATAATTCTCTAAAAAAAGCAGGCGCTTCGTAATTCGGCAGGATCGGCATAGCTGGCGGTTCTTCGATGAGGATTTCGTTGTTGTGCGCAAACGTGATCAGGCCCGTAACAGGTAGATGAACGTCCCGCGCGTGTAACCAACTGGTCAAAAAGTGGATTTTGCGTTCGACTTCAGCAATTGGATTTCTGAATACTATGCGTGAACCGTTTTGCAACTCTTTTAGAAATTGTGTCGGGTTCGCTTTGACGATGATTTTATCCGCGATATTTTTGACTTCCGTTATGACGACGCGGTCTGGTGCTATGAATAGGGAATCGATTTGAAAGTACACTCCGTTTTGCTGAAGGCTGAGGTCATGCAAGATTGCATGGGGAAAATCAGTATGGACTTCTTTCATGCATCGGTCATACTCTTGCTCCCCTCCAAATCCGGCACGGGCTTTGTACAATTCATCCTGGATGAATCGATACTTCTCGTGTGTTGGAGATAGTCTCCTTGCGAGGGATTCCAATCCTTGTAACTGCATGGATTTTGTTCGCTGTTTAAAGAGCATGAGCAATCTTCCTTTCATTTTCATTGAGGGTAGCTTGTTTCCTGACTGATTGGAATGGCTTTTGCCAAGTTAGCATTTTGGACTGTTTTAAGGTGTCAAACTTGAAGTTTGGCGTATCTATTTTCTCCTATTAAGAGGGCTCCTGTTTCCAAAGAGTAGCTTGTGAACCATTGGTAGGGCTTGATTTGTTGGCGCTTCGCTTATTTTAAGAAGCGTCGGAGGGAATAGCGTAAATTCACGAGAATTGGATGATTTTTCACAAGGTTTTCTAGTGATTGACGAGCGTTTCTGGAGAATTATGAGCGTTTTTTAGAGTTTATGAGCACTTTCCATGATTTATGAGCGTTTCCCAATGTTTATGAGCACTTCCCATGGTTTATGAGCGTTTCCCCATGTTTATGAGCACTTCCCATGGTTTATGAGCGTTTCCCCGAGTTTATGAGCACTTCTCATGATTTATGAGCGTTTTCCCTATGTTTATGAGCACTGCTACAACTCATCAGTACTTCAAAATGATTGGTATGTTTTTGCTGCGCCGTTCATAGGATACGTGTGAGGGGGTTGTCGTGTGGCGGTAATTAAGACGACGGATAAGCAAATCGATTTGCTGGCACGGTTGATGCGCGCGGAGGCGGAAGGCGAAGGCCAGCTCGGGATGCTCATGGTCGGGAATGTTGGTGTGAATCGAGTTCTTGCGGACTGCCTGGATTTCACAGATATTCGCGACCTGGAGGATATGGTATTCCAGCGACCCGGTGGCTTTGAAGCGACGACGAAAGGCTACTTTTACCAACGGGCCCGTGAAGTTGATCGCAAATTGGCAAGACGTGTGGTGAACGGGGAACGTTTCTCGCCTGCTGAAAGATCGCTCTGGTTTTTCATGCCCGCTGGAGATTGCCCAGAGCAATGGTACGGACAATACAACACGGGCCGATACAAATCACACTGTTTCTTCTCGCCAACCGCACAAGATTGCCCAAGAGTTTAACTTTGAAAGGATGATGATATGGTTCAATATCAATGGACACCTAACTATCAGCAACCGCAATATCAGTATCCCCAGCAACAGCAAACCGTTCCACCGCAAGTCACCATTCCGAGCGGACGTCCGCCAGCGGGTGCATTTCGCGAGGAATCATACATCGAGAATATCTTACGGTTAAACCGAGGTAAGGTCGGGACGTTCCACTTTTCATTTGAAAACGCGATGGAAGCAGGCACGAACGTGAAAGCGGTAACCGGCATGGTAGAAGCGGCTGGCCGAGACCACGTGATCCTATCTGAACAAGCGACCGGCAAACGGTTCCTCTTCCCGATGATTTACTTCGACTATGCAGAGTTCAACGAAGAGCTCAATTACTTCCCACAACGGCCATAACAAAAAACACCTGCATCGCTCTCTACAAAAGAGACGGTACTGACCTAAAAAAGTGAGACAAATAAAAACACCTTACGTTGTAAAACGGGTATTGAACCTTAATACATCAACG
>NZ_JACSQY010000011.1:0-58554 GCF_014836415.1 Sporosarcina gallistercoris
CGTTGATGTATTAAGGTTCAATACCCGTTTTACAACGTAAGGTGTTTTTATTTGTCTCACTTTTTTAGGTCAGTACCCAAGTGTTGATTGGAGAGTTTTCTTGTTGAAAAATATTGGGATATAACAATATTCTTATCCACACTTACAAACTCGCCTCAGAAATCCCAATAATCGAAACCCCCAGCATAATAAACAAAACACCAACCACTTTCCACAACGTAATAGGTTCCCCGAAGACGAAGTAAGCGCCGATCACTGTGAATAGATAGGCGAATGACTGAAGCGGATAGGCCACGCTTAGCTGAACTTTGGACAGGATGAAGAGCCAAAGGATGGTGGCGAAGCCGTACATTACGAGCCCTGAAAAGACATAGGGAGAGAATAGTAATTTCAAAATGCCGAAAACGGATGAAAAATCGGCTTCTTTTTTAGTCATGCCGGTTTTCCATAGGAACTGTCCTATTACAAGGATGATCGTGTTCAATGCGATGAGCAGCAGATAACTTGGATTCATTTTTCACTTCTCATTTCAGATTGTTCTTTCGCATGGTCCAGGAATGCGATTTCTTGAACCAATTGTTTAATCAGTTTTTCGTGTTTGGAGATGATGACCGTCTGGTATGTCAATAGGATTAGGACGACCAGAAATGCGGCCATGAAGACCAGTGAAGGCATGTAGGTGATGCCGATTTGTGTAGCGATCTTATTGAGGAGCGGCAGGCAAAATGACGCGCCAATCCCGACTAATGCAAACAAAATCCATAAAAATGCATATTTGTCATGTAGCTTATTCCTGGCCGTCAGGTAAATGACTTGTAGGAAGAATAGAAGTGCGGCCAAGAATGTAATGAGTTGGATAGTTCCTGACATGGGTTACATCTCCTTTATAGAAACGATCGAATCAATGAAAAGAACGTTACCTTTATCATATAGTACAGTCCCTTTACGTTCGTAATACTGGAGGCACCGCCTTGTCGATCGTTCATTTCCGTTTTTACTTCCTTGATGCGGTATTTTTTTCGGGAGAGCGTAACGAGCACTTCCACTTCAGGATAGTCGACCGGGTAGTCTTGAGCAAATAGTGTAATCACTCTCTTGTTTACGATCCGGTAACCGGAAGTGGGATCATATACATCGATTTTGGCAATCATCTTAAGAAGGTAGTAAAAATAGGAGATCCCGATTCTTCGGATGATGGACCCTTTGTAAGCGGTTTTTTCGAGGAATCTGGAACCGATGACCATATCATAATCTCCGTCCTGGATGCTTTCCAGTAGAAGGCTGATGTCTGCTGGATCGTGTTGGCCATCTGCATCGAGCTGCATCGCATACTCATAGCCCTGCCGATGGGCGTACTTGTACCCGGTCTGCATGGCACCGCCAATCCCGAGATTCACGGGAAGCGAGATATGCGGTTTCTGATGCGCTTTTAAAATATTCAATGTCAGGTCTGTTGAACCGTCATTAATTACTATATAATCATAAGGAGTGTTGGTCTCGATTGTCTGCACGGTTTGTAAAATTGTTGCTTCCTCATTGTAAGCAGGAATAATTATGAGAACAGGTGAAGTCATGGAGGGTCTCCTTACTTGGATTTTGCCACTAACGAGGTGTATTGTGTGAACTGGAAGTCAATCCTGATGTACGGCACGATTTTTGTAGCAGCTTTAACAGCACTATTTGCTTACTTGCTGGCAGTACAAGTGCCGTTCATGAATATAACGCCAGATGGGCAACTGTATTATAACATGGCGGAGAATTTGTTGGAAGGCAATGGTCTAATTAACCAAGTACGGGTGGAAGAGATCATCGTCCCACCTCTATTTGCGATCATTCTATCGGTGTTTGCTTTTCTATTCAAATCTGAAACGTCTTTTTTCGTTTTTCAGTATATCCTGTATGGGATGAATGCAATCCTAGTCGCGGCGATTGCTAAAAACTTTTTTAAGAACAATGCGTCAGCTCTTATAGTAGGTTTGTTGTATGCCGTCCAAACGGTCTTGATACGTAACGGTCCTCAATTCCTGCTTACTGAAACCATTTTCATCACACTGATTCTGATTTCGGTTTTATTGCTGAAAAAGTGGATTGACTCAGAGGGAAGTATTAAAAATGCAGGGTACCTGATTGTGTTTATCAGCTTCACGTTGTTGTTCCGGCCACACCTGATGTTTATGTTTGTCCTGCTTGGAATGTTGCTTCTTTACTATGTATGGAAAGACAAAAAGAAGTTGCTGATCGTCCTGTTTGGCCTCGTTCCGATTGGTTTGCTGATGGTGAACGGGATGTACAACCAACATCTGCACGGGGAGTATGTAACATTAGAGAATTACAGTGGACAAAACTTATATATCGCGAATAACCCGTCCACGAAGGTAGATTTTTTCGCTACGACAATTCAAGAAGAGTTTGTTGAGCCGTACTTCTACACGCTGAGTGAAAAATCACTCCCAGAACGTAGTATTATTCTAAAAGAACGGGCCAAGGAATATATGCTGAGCCATCCCGTTGAAACCTTGAAGAATGTCATAGGTAAGATGGTCTTATTCTTTCAACCTCTCGATACTGTAGATTTGCTATCGATGATCTTGAGTGGAGTCGGCTTAGTGGCTGCGATTATTTTCGACAAGAAACGAAGGCTCCTTCACTTGTCGATGCTGATTTATATGATTGGTTTCACCTCTTTAACCGCTCTCGGATTGCTGATCGGCGGACAGCGTTACCGAGCTCCTTTGGCTCCTGTCTATTTATTGTATATCGGATTTTTACCCGTGCTGATCGCTCGAAGGGGTAGAAGTACCTGGACCACACCCAATTCAGACACTAGTCAGAAAACTCTTCACATAGAGTAACTTATAAATCCTCTACTCGAACTCTCGGGTGGAGGATTTTTTTCGATTAAACCTAGTTGGCGAAATTCCTTATGCTTTTATTATCAATTTGACCATTTCTGAGTTTTGAGGTGTTTTAATAGCTCAAAACTCAGATTTGGTTTCATCTAAGTAAATGAATTGAACTACGAACCCCTTCATTACGGCTTTTGTAAGAGGATTGAATTGTTACACTATTTGAAAACACTGTTTTGGCAGTAGGTACGTCTTTGGGTATACTATCTGGCATGAGGTTAGAAAGTTAAATTTTATTAGATTTTTGTAAGGATTGAAATTTTATTGGCGGTTGCCTGGTAGTGTTTTTAGCATGAAAAAACAAAGAAGTGTCTGTTGGATTGTCTACTTGAATAGATACCATAGAGCTTGAGAATCCAAAAGTGTTAGTGAAGGAAGAGAGGTGACCGGGCTTGTTGCTCAGTTGAAATTTGTGTGTGCTTGAGGAAGCAGGGGATGAAAAACAATGGGTAATTCGAGACGGCTGGAAGTATGTTTAGACTGTACGATTCATTATTTGAAGTAGCGAATTCGTATACAAGATAGGGATTACCCCGTGAATTGCATCGTTAATTGCATCAAATACACGAGATGAATCATTACGGTAGGAGGCGACTGAAATCCCTAGACAGAAACGTAACTGGCGCCAAGGAGCTTATTATCATGTCATCATGCGCGGTAACAACCGTTCCGATATTTATAACGATCCTGAGGACAAATATCACCTAATGCGCTGCATTTATCATACATATACCCACTATTCCTTTACCATCGTAGCATTCTGTATCATGTCGAACCACTTTCATATCCTCATGAAGTCAGAGGAGGATCTCAGTAAAATCATGAAGCTCATTAACCGGCGGTACAGCGATTACTATTCCAAGCGATACAGTCACGTAGGTCGCATCTATCAGCGGCGCTACTACTCGAAGCTGGTTATCAATCCTAATGTACAATTGATAGTTAGTCGGTACATCCACCGGAACCCGATTGAAACGAGAATTCCGCTCGTTGCGAATCTGCAAGATTATCCTCACAGTTCGTTTCCATTCTACGTCGATCCTTATTCTGAACCACCCCCTTACATGGATACGAGTCTTTTATTCCAATTTCTACCTGTATCATTTGAAAAAACTATTGAGGGTTACAGTACGTATTGCTTGCAGGAGTTTGGTGTGGACGAGCTGGAAGAACTGTCGGAATGGATGATGGAGATGAAGTAAGTGTAGAGAGCTTGGCTGAATTCAGCACAGAAAGAGCTCATCCGTCCTTATGAAGGAATGGTGAGCTCTTTCTGTTTACAAAGGGATCGATGAACTTGTTCCACTGATAAATACCTGATGATTTCTAATTTAAAATATATGAGAGTTGATACATGTAGGGTGTTCATTTTATTGTGATGAGAATACAAATGCCACTACAAATGTGCAGTCTCTAAGAACCGATGTAGTCGTGATTCGAGTGAATGAATTGTCTCGGAATTGTGTGTGATCCAGGTACCTAGGTGAGGTACCTAGGTGTCATCGTATTTCTTTTGTTAATATAAAAGTATTCATTTTAAAATAATTACCGTGACTTATGGGGAGTTTTTTTACCAACGCGCTCAATGAGAAAGATGCCCGCCATTAAAACAACGAAAGCAATGACATAGTTAAAAATGGTCTTCTCGATATGAAATACATTTAAAAGATAAAGAAGAATGACACCCCAAACAACCATGAGTAAAATTTTCATAGTAAACACCTGCCTGCTTTATTGAGTTGTGTGTGGTCCAGGTACCTATTCAAAAACTTTCAAGTCATATGAGTAGACGTTCTTGTTTTTGGATTGTTCAAGGATGGCATCCAGACCGTTAATATCTATGGACTCTGTTAATATCCCTTTCTCGAGCGAATAAGTCTCCAAATAATAGTGCTCTTTTTTATCCGGACTATGTCGCAATACGTAGAGATTGCCATCTTTGAAATAGGTTTCTTCGTTGTGGCGGACACTCGAATCACTGGCTTTTTCAAGGCTGAATGCTTTCTCTACTGCCATTGTATCTAAATGGAAAGAGTAGATATCACCCAATCCATTGGCGTAATACAGCTTACCATTATGGATGGCTGCAGAATTTTTATAATTGTATGGGATGGTGGCGGTTAAGTCTGTATCTTTGTAATTGATGACTTCAAATGTATCTTGCTTAAATGTGTTTTTATTTACTCGATAAATGGATACGGCTTCACTCGTATCATTGATAATTTCAGAGATAATCAGATAGTAGTAGTTTTCATCCGATAATACGGGTGCGAGTACTTGCAAGTTTTCAGTGGATTCGGATTGAATCGCCGCGACATCTTTTACATTAAGTCCCTTATCAAATGTCACTTCCTTAAGATGGAATTCGTTTTTTTCTAAATCTTGTGTAAGGATATCCACAGTACGATCGTTAGCTCCGGAAGCAGCAATATAATAAGGGATGCTCTCTACCTGGAAGCCGTTCGAATTTCCATATCGTACATCGGAGCTGTATCCGTCTTCTACAAAACCACTGTTATAAATACTGAAAAACAGGTCGTGTTCGGGTAGGTAACCAGTCCGTTCTCCTGTATATTGCGGAGCGTCCATTTTAAAATTTTTCGTCTTGTCGCTAATTAGTGTGACATTGTTTTTGTCTTCTAATAAAAGCTGATCTTTACCGACTGCTACGCTTCCGAGCTCAAGCCCTTTCATGGGCAGTGCTTGAACGGAGTGATCCTCCTGAACGAAAACGCCATAACTGACTCCTTTTCCGTCAATATCCTGATCAGCTGTTGTGGACAAATAGATAATGGCTTTTGTATTTTCTAGTAGTTTTTTTTCGGAAACCTCATTTAGAGAAAGTAATGACGAAGCAGGGATGCTTTTCTCTTTCGTAAGGGTCAGGATTAAAATAAGTACTAGGAGTAGAGAAGCAACTAGTAGGATAACTCTCTTTTTCTTCATTTCCAGTTCCTCCAACTCGACAAACAAGACCATCTGATAGGATTAGACGGCCTTGTTTTGAGATTTAAATATTTCGTACGAGAACAGTACCTTTTGCATCTCTTACATCACGTGGATACACTCCTAATCCACCATCTACATCCAAGTCCAAGGAGCCATTAAGTTTGTAAGCCGACCAAATGAGTTTGGAACAGTTTTTAGCTCCCGTATGACCGGTTTGACGATTGGTTGCAAAATTATAAGAATAGGATTGTCCAACTTGACTCCTAGCCCAGTTGGCAGCATTGTTCCGGTTTGTAGTAGAAGTGGTGACCGACTTCACCTTCGCACCTGAACTATCTACTTTGCGCGCTGTAGTTGAAATGGTTCGAACGCCAGCAGAAGGGACGGATTCCACAATCGTTGTGGACGTATAGTATAACCCTACATGGCCATGATCTAAATAAGCAGTTTGTGAAGGGGTATAATAGAAGTTACCTTTCGTACTGGAGCCTACACTTTTAGTACCGCCGGAAGCACCATAAGCAGATACATCAGAAGTCGCGGCTTTTTCCTGTTTGCCCTTTTCATCATTGTTCTTCAACTCTGTGTAGATCTGCTCAAGGACGCTTTCTTCAGACTGACCGGTATTCGCAGCAATTTCCCTGACATCCTTCAGTAATTCCCGTTTTGAAATATCAGGCTGTAGTTTGAGGATTTCATGGAGATCTGTACTACCATTCGTTAACCCCGAAATAGCAGAGACCGAACTTGCCTGGCCGAATAACAAAGTAGTAGATAACGAGAGGGCTATAATTGTTTTTTTCATTTTTGCAACTCCCTTATAGTTTTTTTATGTTGATTAGAGGTTGAGGGTAAGAAGTGAGAATTACAATATCCACTCCCTTAAGGTATACTCATTGAAAATTCTATGGCTGTAGTGTATGAAAACGTCCGACAAATGCTAATACGGTTACCACTTGCAAAGACGATACGAGGATAGTTATTCTAGTTGTAATATTCAGTCTTTTTTGCAGCTTAATTTAAAACTTGAATATACGTCAAAATCGGGGGTCCAGTTCCGTGACTGCAATACGTTACGTACACAAAGTTAATTGATAAACCAGATATCCAATAGTGTTATCAGCAATTCTAACATGGCGGTTACCTCCTATCTTTGTAAGTTTACTTCCACTGAATGTAATCATACTTTCAACAGAATAGAAGATGAATAAAAAAGTCGTAAATGACTAGAAAGGAAGAGGCTCGATGCACACAAGTATAGGTTCCGTTGTTAGAAAGATTCGAAGTGATAAAGCCTACTCTCAGCAATATGTTGTGGATGGAGTCATGACGCAAAGTGCGTATTCAAAATTCGAGTTGAATAAGACGGATATTACTTTTTCGTCTCTGTCACGAATTCTTGAAAATCTCGAAGTGTCTTTTGAAGAATTCCTATACATTCAAAATGAGTTCAAGCATAGTGAAAAGGATGCAATCGTTAAGAAATTCCTTTCAATTTCATACAATAATGAGGAAAAGGTGAAAGAGTTACTAACCATGGCAGTGAGCTATTTAAAGAAAAAAGACGACCATTTAATTAGCGATATCAAGTCTTTAGCAGAAGCGCTGCTCATTCTCATACATACGGCGGATAAAGAAATGCTTTTAACAAGTGTATCGAATGTATGGAAAAGGTTGTCCGTCAAAAACCAATTTTACTTTTCAGATCTATACGTGTTAAATGCGATTTTTTACTTTTTTCCACTGGATACGATGATCGAAATAAAAAAGCTAGCGTTCAAAAGTATTGATCGATATGGAGAGTTTCAAGACATCCAGCGTCTGAAAATAAATTTCTGTGTAAATATTTCACTCATGTTGATAAAAGAAGCCTGTTATGAAGAAGCGTTAAAAGAAATTGAAACTGCAATCATTTACTCAGAAAAACAGAAAGCATATTTGCAACGGGCGGTCTGTTACGTACGGAAAGGGATCTGTTTGAGCAGATTAGGTGAAGACGGATTACCATGGTTGCAAAAGGGATTGGAGATTCTGACTGTTCTAGAGGAACAGGAACTGTTGCAAATGGCAAAAACCGAAATTGAGCTATACGCTGGGTATTGACTATGGGTAACAGGTACCTGGACCCTACACTAAACAGACAATTGGCTAAGTGAATGAAGGAGAGGACCTTCTAATCGAGCAATCGGTTAGAGAACTTTTCCTTTGCCGACACAACCGTCCCAACTAGCTTTTCAAATAGATCGTGTATTCCTGGATACACAAGGCGTCCTCATCCAATCGACCGGGTGAGGGCCTTTTCTAATTTAGGAGGAAGACCATTGAAACAAACCACTAAACGAACACTCGACAGTCCTCGAAACAGCACTCACACATTCGGCACATTCCAAGACTCATCCAGCAAAGCGAGTAGTCATTGTATCCTTACGAGTGTTAGAGGAAACAAGCCTACTATACAACAATTGTTCCATGAAGAGTCAGGAAGATGGCTTCAGTGGGAGAAAGGAACACAGCCATCCAGCAAGGCAATCTGCAGAAACCTGTGTGAGTCAGGGCCGACTCGAACTCAAAGTAAGCCAGTCAGGGATATACCGCATGCCTGGAAATACATATTAAAGCCGTACTTAAAGTATGGCATGCTGATTCTTCAGCATCATCGAAGCGGAAGAGGAAGGCTATCGAACACCGAAACAGGAACGGTCCATCCATACAGAATTAGTGCGATTCACCCGTTGTACGGATTTCGGTTAAAGGGCTTGTAATGGTTAAGGTTCACTAGATGCACTAGATATGCATCACCAATCACTCACAACGGCAGTGTGAATCCATCAACCGAAATGCTATATTCTTGGTAAATATCAGAGAACAGCTCGTCTATCATGAGTTGTCGGAGGACTCCTTTGAAGTATCCCGGCAAGCTTCGGATGTTTTTAGTTTTTGTCGCCATGACCGTAATATGTGTCGCCCGATAAGCGAGTGTTTCAAAAAGTTCTTCTAGTCCTTTATAGATTTCGAATTTCAGCATCCGTCCAGATAGAACTTTGTGGATTCCGTAAAATTCACGTGCTTTTGAGTGATCCCCTGTAAATGCAAGTAAGGATTTCATCCTGCCGAAAAGAGTTGTGGATAACTTATCAGACGGAGGCTGAGACGTCTTTATAGGATCTTTAGGCTTTTGAGATTTAAAGAAAGAAGGTTCGATTCCTGATAATGGTTGAGAAACCTTGTGCTCATCGAGTTCCTGGCCGGTTGTTCCACTGTCCATTTTCCCCTGGTCAACAACGGGCAAAATAGCATAGATGTTGGCACCGAGACCGCTCATCACAGGTCGCACGTAATGGATGCGTTCGATGATTTCGAGCTTCTCTAATTTCCGCAGCGCGCGTCTCACTGTGGAGTTTGAAACCCCTAGTTTCGTTTCGATTGTCTGATGTTTCAAATGTGCAGCCAGGTATTTAACGGAGTAATAGCGAATCATCTCCAGTACGGCGCGGTCTGTCTTATTCATCGCATTCCAGTGGATATCGACATGTTGTTGGGCAGCGGCGTCCATTTCCTCTGCTTTGGTGAAATTGGCGTAGCGAGATAGATAGTGTGTCATGTGTGATCCCCCTTTTTACCTTCTATATAGAAAGAAGTCGGAAGAAAGTAGACAGACAGTTCACTATTTTTCTTTGAAAAGAGATGCTGGACCTCACTCAATTTAGATACTAACCGGATGAATGAGGGAGAATGTCCTCTGATTGAGAAATCGGTCGGGGGCTTTTTCTGTGCAAACTGTTCCTGCTCATTGTTCAACTCTTTATTAAGAACAGGTACGTGGACGATTCGTAGAAGGGGAGGAGGTTTGGGGAGTGCATGAATAAAAGGACCAACTCGAAGGCTAGTCCTTTTACTGATTGCTATTTAATTTACAGAATAGCGTATTAATTGTGTGTGGTCCATGTACCTCACTCGAGCTGTTTCCGCAACTTCAGCAGAAGGCGTTCTTTCCGTTTCTTGATACCCGGAACGGAAATTCCGAAGTGGGCAGCACAAGTAGCTTGGGAACAGCGATTTACAAAGAGCATAATCAGCAGTTCGCGTTCCTGTACGGAGAGGTCTCTCACCGCATCTTCCAATCCACCGTAATCGGCTTCGGTTTCTTGGGGAGTGGTTCCTGCGAATTCCAGAAGGTCGTCTTCTGCCGGCATATGCACGTCACTGAAACGGTTTTCCCGTTTCAGTTCATCGAGCATCGCCCCATAAATGGAACGATACGCATAAGGCGTGAAATTCCCTTTTGTTTCATCGAACCGCTGCCATGCTTGCCACAACGCAACTCGCCCCGCTTGGCGGAAGTGTTCAAAATCCCGATAAATGTTCAATTTCCGCATAACTGCAGATAGCATGGGTGTATATTGTTCGAGTACCTCTTCAAATGATTTCAATTCAATCAGCCTTTACAGGCCGTGCACGACGCTCGTTTATTCCCTGGGTGACTTCATCATAGAATGGTCGATTAAGAAAAACGAATCGTGGTATTAGTGGTTTGCTGTATACGAACTTCGAAGAATGGTAGGAGGGGTTATAAGTTTCGCTTAGTGAATGTGAAAAATTCGATGTTTCGATGCAGGAAAGGAAGAGCTAATGAAGAATTAGGGGTTGCCGTCGGGATTTTCCTGATGCTACTAGCATTCTAAACACGCAACTAACAATTCGGTTTCCAATTCGACACTAATTTTGGAACCTTAGACAGAGATAGTCAATAATACGGTAAATACTCCTATATATTACAAATTATCTATTGCTATTTGCATAAGATATTATATAATAAAATTAATTTAGTAAATTCTGTTAATTCATCACTAAGGATTGTCTATTATTTTTGATGATAGGCTTGCATAGTATACGGATTTGCTTAGTTAAGGGGGTGAGGAGTAGGTGGGGAAATGGGGCACAAAAAAGCCTTAAGTGAGAATCGGCCGTCGAAAACCAATCACTTAAGGCAGTTCTGCTGGGTGTACCAGCTTATGCTAGTATACCCTTTTTTACGTGAAAATAAAGAGAAAATTTCTAAAAAGGGGATAGGATGTTGAAAACTACAAACAAGTACATGATTACAACTGAAACGTGCGTTATTTTTCCTTACTTTAATGAGTGCGGTCGTTTGCTTTCGATGATTTTGGAAGGGGACCAGATTATAATCGTCGAGAGCACACCTACGAAGATTGTAGACTATAACTTGCGCCTTTCAGGTTCCAGTTTGAAAGGAGCTATCGATTGTGCGGATGAGATCTTAGGGAGCAGAACGTATCCTCCGGTAGCGATCAGCAAGAAACATGGCATTTACATGGCACCGACTTACTCTCCGAAAAATCCGGAATGTGCTTGGGTAGCAATCGAGCATGTGTATGAATACAAGAATAATGAGGACGGCCAAGTAATGGTCGTTTTAAATAACGGCAGTCGGGTCGTCTTACCCATCAGTTGCACTGTTTTTGAGAATCGATATTTGCGCACGTGCAAGTTGCAGTACAAGATTGAACTGAATACGAATCAGGTCATGAAGGTGCGTGAGAAGTACACGCAGTCTTATGTGATCAAGAGAAACGGAAAAGGGGTGAACTACTCAGAAGAGTAAACGTGCTGTGATAACTGGGCTGGAATAGATGACAGTCCCATTTCGCTGCAAAATCCTTCCATGAAAAGCAACAACCGCCCTGTTCATGAGTCCAGGGCGGTTGTTGCTTTTATACATTTCGGGATATTCAACATGCATGTCTTCCATCCACTGGGTAGCAAACCGGCAGAAGAGGAGTATCCCCTTAAAGTAACGTTTGTTTGTAGAACGGAAAAGACTTGAAGCTTTCAACTTGATTCCACAAATTCACTTTTCCGTCAGCTGCATGAATTCATGGACGTCCTCTACGCACAATTGGATGGCTTTCTCCCAAAAGTCCGGCTTCGTCAAATCGACACCTAAGTGTTTCTCGGCCAAGTCTTCCACCGTCATGCGGCCGGTGTCTTGCAATAAGGCGATATACTCGTCTTCGAAGCCGCTTCCTTGTTCACGTGCGTGTGCATAGATGCCGAGACTGAATAAGTAACCGAACGTATACGGGAAGTTATAAAAAGGGGTACCCGTTTTGTGGAAGTGCAGTTTCGATGCCCAGAACATCGGATCGTATTCGTCGAGCGCATTACAGTAGGCTTCTTTTTGAGCGTCGATCATGAGCTGATTGAGCTGGTCGACGGGTATCATCCCATTTTTCCGTTCTTCGTAAAATCGTGTTTCGAAGAGGAAGCGGGCATGGATGTTCATGAAGAAGGTTACACCCCGGCGCACTTTGTCTTCCAATAAAGCTATTTTTTCTTCTTCTGACGCAGCTTGTTTCACGGCTGCATCTGCCACGATCATTTCCGCGAACGTCGATGCAGTTTCTGCTACGTTCATGGCATATTTTTGGTTCATGATGTGCAGATCATTCATGACATGCTGATGGAATCCGTGGCCGAGTTCGTGTGCCAATGTTGCGATATTGGATGCTGATCCAGAAAAGGTCATGAAGATGCGTGTCTGTTCTTTGTTCGGAAAGCTCGTACAAAATCCACCTGGGCGTTTTCCAGGTCGATCTTCCGCCTCGATCCAGCGGTTTTCGAACGCCATCTTTGCAAATTCGGCCATCTTCGGGCTGAACTTCTGGAACTGGCTGATAATGCGGTCGGCACCTTCAGTATAGGACATCTTCGTTTCACTTTTGCCTAAGGGAGCGCCGATATCATAGATACTCAATTTATCCAAATCGAGTAAGTCGGCTTTCCGATTCAGAAAGTCAACAAACGGCGCTTTGTTCTGCTCAATCGCTGTCCACATGGCATCGAGCGTCTCTTTTTGCATCCGGTTATTTTCAAGTGGTTCTTTTAAAACGTCGTCCCAGCCACGTTGGCGGTACGTGTGCAGGCGGAATCCGGCCAAATGGTTCAACGTTTGCCCGAATAGCGAGGCGTTTTTCTGCCATTCCCGATGGATTTTTTCAAACAAATTTTTCCGTACATTGCGGTCGGGAGTGGACATCTTATTCGATGCCTGCCCAATTGAATACTGTTTCGTCTCCCCGTTTTCTTCTGCGGTCACGTGCATGCTGCCGACAATCGTATCGTACATCTGATTCCAGGCGTGATAGCCATCCACAGCCAAATCATTGATTAGAATTTCTTGCTCCAAGGGCAGCAATTCTTTTGCTTGGAGTCTGGCTTCACTGAGAGGAAAAGCGATTGCTTTCAATTGCGGCGATCCCAACAGCTGTTCCCAGGATGTGTCATCGATTGCTTTCAGTTTCTGGTCAAGTTTCGTACCAACTGCTCCCATCTTCGCGCTCAACTCCCCGCGCTTTGCGACCCATACAGCAGCCTCCTCATCATTGACGTCCTGTGCACTCAGACAACTGATGTACGCGTACACGTCCCGCAACTGTTTTTGGACAGGAGACAGGTTGTCCGTGATGGCAGCCAACGATTCAGCCGTTGCATTCTCCGGATTGAACTGGGTGATCTGCTCGTCCATTTGTCCGATTTCTTCAGTCAGCTGTTTCACGGTCTGTTGTAAATCTTCAGAAGTGCTGCCACCTGTAAAGATTTGGTCCAAATCCCATGTCTGGTTATATTTTTTGGTGTGCGTCATCCAATCTCTCCTTTTTGAAAGTATATTCCGAGTATATAGAAAAATTAGATGGAATGCTGAAAGTAAGATTGACGCTTTCCGGGAGATGGCTAGCTAAGAACGTATACAGGTAACGAGCGGGAGTCTTAAAAGTTACCAATTGAATTACACCTGTATGTTCGAGGATATTATGAAATCCCATTCAAGAGAGAAAAGAATTTGTACGAGCAGAATGAGCAAAGGAATCTAGAATGGATGTAATAGGTAGTATTTTCTGGAAATATAAAACTTCCTCTTATCTAGTGATAAAAGACTACGAACTATTTACCTATAATAAGATAAATGGTATACTTCATAGAAAATCACATCTTTACAATCATTGGCTAAATGATTCCATCAAAGGGCTCATTAAAATACTGGATTTTAAAAACGGGTTACGGTGACAGGAGTGATAGCAGGTTGAAAATAAATCATCTACTGAAACAAGCAATGGTTTTCCTGCGCCGGCTGACTCCGGAGCGAACGTTAAAGCGTTTGGAAAGTGAAACAACTATTTCAGAACAGCAACAGAATATGCTTGCGATGTTGGACAATTCAAAAGACGTGATTTACCACTTCCAAATCAAGCCGGAGTGGAAGTTCATCTACTTAAGTCCCGCAATCGACCTGTGGCTAGGGGAAGGGACGGCAGAAGCGGCAATGAAGGATCCTTCTGTTCCTTTCCAATTGGTGCATCCGGATGACTTGGCGGAAATGATGGATAAAGTGAGCAACGAAGTCGACTATGGCGACATGCTCATCCAGCGATGGAAGGACCAGGACGGGATCTACCACTGGTTTGAAGAACGCATCACACCCATCTATGAAAATGACGAACTGGTCGCACTGCAAGGCGTTACTCGCAACATCGATGAGCGGATGGAGCAACAACGGCGACTTGAATACCAGGCGAATTATGATGCGTTGACAGATATCCATAACCGGGCGTTTTTCAATGAAATAATCGAGCAGCTGAACGTGGAAGTTTCGACGCCGGCGGGTATGATTCTATGTGATGTGGATCGATTGAAAATGGTCAACGATCAGTTCGGCCATGAAGCTGGTGACGAACTGTTGAAACGTGTGGCCCGTTATTTGACGCGATTCAGCGATCACGATACAACGATTGCCCGTATTGGCGGAGATGAATTCATCATCCTGATAACTGGCGAAAATGCACACCATCACCTGCAGGAACTGGACGAAGTGATGGCCAAAGAGCTGGAAGATTACAATGGGATTCATCCCGAAGAGGAAATTCACCTGTCGATCGGCAGTGCGTACACTGGGAATTCCATCGGCTGCATGTCGCAACTGTTCAGACAGGCGGATGCGGAAATGTATCGGAATAAGGCGGAGAAACGGCAGAAGCGTATTGACAGGAACCGAAGTGTACCGGTGTGAAGTACCGGTGTGTCACACAATACAACACAAGAAACCCCAACATCAAGATACTGGTGTTGGGGTTTGTGCTTCACTAATATGATTGGGTGATGTGAGAAAGAATGTCTGTGCGCGGTTTCGTTCTTCTAGATGCGTGCGCGCTAAATGATGGATGCAACTTCATTGGCTGAATTGTATGAGGTCCAGGTATCTCACTCATACGGGGATGATAGTTTCTAAACACTCCCTGCTTACTTTGAAAGACTTCGGATAGTGTGTAGCTACTTCCACGTAGTCGTGGTTTATCAAATAAGTCATGGAATTATTAATGAGATACCTGGACTTTTTTGATAATGTCATTAGATTTGCCAGGGATAATTCGGTATCCTCTTGTACAAATACGTTGATTGTTATTAAAATATACAGTAATTCCCTTTCGTTCGCTTTTTCTGTCCAGTTGTCGTGGGAAAGGTATTCATTTATTCGATTCAATTTGAGAAGGTTTTCTTCTAAATCTTCTATAATCCCTTTTTGTCCAGAAGATAGCAATTGCAGCATATCGATCAAATAGAAAGTGATTTCGCCTTTATTAAGAGGGGAAGGGACTTCTTCAAGTGCTTTATAATATTTCGATTTATTTTTGTTTACAGCGTAGGAAAATGTGATAGCTGAGTATTTTTCCAGGTATCTTGATAAGTAACTTCCTACAATCAATCTGCCGGTTCTTCCATTCCCATCGTAAAAAGGATGAATGTATTCATAAAAGTAATGTGCCACCATGTAACGATACAAATTAGGATGAGACTGATCATTCAAGTAATCAATTAGTTCTTTTAAAGCGATTATGATGTTCTTTTCCGAACTGATCCCTATATGGGTTGTTGAATTCCCGTCGTTGACTTCTACGTACCCTTTTCTGAAGAGTTCACCGTCAGGGATATCATCAGAAGAAATTTCATCTGCAACTAAATTATCGTATAGAACTCTGAATGATTCTGTTTTTTCGAAAGGATCTATGTCCTCTATATGCAAATAAGTTTTCATGAGTCCTAGGAATTTTTTGTTTTTAGGCTCTGGTTTTGTCAATTCCTTTAATGCGTCGCTCAGCTCTTTCTTTGTACTTTTAACACCCTCTATTTCGTTATTGCTTTGCGCCTCGTTTATGATCAACTTGTTAAAATAGGGTTCAATCACAAAACCCGGTAACTTGTTCACTAACGAAGAAATTTTTGAGCTGTTTAACAATACCTCGTTATTCAACTTCATTAATTCAGGTATATTTACATAAAACAGCTCGAAAGTATCATTTGTCAGGCGCTCCCTTTTGAAGCCTTTAATCGTCAAGTTTGTGGAATAGCAACCATAACTTTCTTTCCGTTTTTGGTACTCTAGATTATAATCCGAGGTAGTTAACTTGTAAAAAAGTTTGGATAACTTATCATATGTCATCACTTAACCTCCTGAGTTTTAAAAATACCTTGTTTTTTATATTGTATCAGAAGTATACCCATATAGATATATGATTATGCTATAAACAGTTCCACTCGACAGGTGAATGAGTGAGAAGGTCCTCTGAACGAGAAATCGGTTTTGGGCTATTTCTATCCAAACTGTTCCTGCTTATTGTTCAACTCTTTATTACAAACAGATACCTGGACGATTATTTAGAAGGGGGAGTATTTTTGTGTACATGTAGAAAAGGACCGACATGAAAGCCAGTCCTTTTAATGATCGCTGTTCAATTCACGGAATAGTGTTTGAATTGTGTGTGGTCCAGGTACCTTACTCAACTCGGATGCGACTTCATAATTGCACGCGCAGCATGATAGCCGCTTAGGGCTGAGGACAACGTACCGGGTCCCGGGAAAGCCTGTTCGCCTGCAATGTATAATTGCGGATGGGAAGAACGTACGCTTTTCGGTTTTAAGATCGCATTTCTTACTGTTAGCGGAAAACCGCCTACTTCCGTTTTACCAATATACTTTTGATAGGTTAGTGGCGTACCTGCTTCCGAATAGAGTAAGTAGTCCTCGACGGGGAGAACTTTTTGGATCTCTTGGAACATGGCTTTCGCTACGCTGTTCTTTTTGTCTTGATAGTCTTCTTTTGATAACTGTTCCCACTGCTTCGATTGTGTATGGATGGAACAGGTCATCATGATTTCGTCTTCCACCGGTTCATGCTGCCGGTTGTAGGCAGGCTGGAAAGTGACGTATACCGGACCGTGGCCGTCTGAATATAAAATGGCTTGTTCTTTTTCAGGGACAATCTGAAGTGCGAAAGGGAGCGGCCTGCCATTGAGCTCCTGGTGCCAGAATGACGCGTTCAGAAGCGCATCGATGCGATACGCACCCCAGGAAACGTCTTCGGATTCTGAATGGCTTGTCCCCGGTCCGAATGAAATGCCGGTATTGTTGATGACCGTGTCGTAGACTTCATTACGCTTCCTGCTGGAGATGCGCCACTTTGAGTCCTCATACTGCAGCTCTTTCACAGGAGATGCCGTCAGCACTTCACCGCCTAGTTCGATAATGCGCTGTGCCAGTGCTTCACTTAACTGACCCATTCCCTTTTCGACGTAAAAACTGCCTCTTCTATAGATGTTCAATGCAAGACTCGATGGCAGCAAAGCAGCTTCTGTGCAGTCCGTTTGCGCGGCGTCAAGTAATTGCGCATCCAAAAACTGTCGCAGAGGCGTATAGGAGTCGAGCTTATACATACGTAGTAAATCTTCAACGGTATGGGTCGCATAGCGTGCCAGCTGCAGCATGCTTCCGGGGTGGGCAAGTACATGGAGCGGCAGATTTCCAAGATCATACAAACGTTGGATGGGCAGGGAAACCCGTGTCTCCGTTACCGCGTACACGGCCTCACTGATTTGTTCCAATCTGCGCCAAAAAGCGAGTACGTCCCCGATTCTTTCAGGAAACGCACGCCTCATCTCATTCTCCCACTCGGTCTTGTCTCGGAAAATCGAGATTTTCCGATCATCCAATAGGATGTCCATCGGGTGATGCAGCAATTCAAATGGGATATTCATGTCGAGTTCATGGAACAACGTATCCAATAGACCCCGTTCTTCTAAGCCGAAGGCGATGGTCGCACCGGTAGGGAAACGCCGGTTTTTCCGTGCGTAGGAACCAGCCGAGCCCCCGACAGTCGTCGCCTTTTCAACCACCGTGACGTGCCATCCCTCTTTGGCTAGCAGAGCACCCGCCATTAATCCGCCTATACCCGCTCCAATGACACAAACTGTTTTACTCAAGCCCCTCACCTTCTTTCTTGGAATGCTCATTTGTATCGTAAATTACAATTTCTGCGCCGTGATTTGAATTCATCTTACCATAACCGAATTGCATACTAGAGCACTGCAAATTTCAATCGGCCGGAGTTTTTTGTTACTTCCAACGAGAATAGAGATGTTCAATAATGAATTCCAGACAGGTATTCTGCATTCAAGTAAAGTTGTGTGTGATTACGTACACTCTTCCATCTCCACATTCTGTTAGTTTCACCCAAAAAACATCCTGTATAGATACAGTGGTAGTAGGTAATAATGCTTATTTGGTACCCTTCTGATTAAAACGGAGAATGGGGAGGAGAAAAGGATGGGAATTGCAGCAGTTGGTGTAGCGATTGTCTTATTGTTAATGGTGTGCAGGAGAATGTGGTATTCCGGTACTATGAAACGAAGCATGCTGGCTTTTGCGGCTATTGGTTTTTCAAGTCTACTATTGGCAGGCTGTGGAACCAATCAAGAGCAGGTAAAGCTGAATGAGGAATTGGAAACAAAAAATGCCGCTGTCCTGGAAGCGAATCAGTCTCTCAAAACAGAATTATTAGCCCTTCAGAAAGAAATAGACAAGCTTCAAAGTGATTTCGAGGGGAAAACAGCTGAACAGTTGAAGATTCAAGAAACCGTAGAGTCCCTACAAAAAGAGAACGCAACTCTTACTGAATCGATTACGGCGTTAGAGACACAGAACACGGAACTGATGGCTTCCGTTGGAGAAAAGGACAAAGCCATTCAGAAGATGAGTGAGCAGGTTGCTGCTTCTAAGTCTGCCTCTTCCAACTCTACTTCGCAAAGTTCCACTAGAAGTCAAGCGAGCAGTCAGTCTGCGGCAATCGTATCTAGTCAAGGTCAATGCGATATTAAAGGAAGCAATTCAGGGATATACCATGTACCGGGAAGTACGTATTACAGCCGGACCAAAAATGTGGCACGCTGGTTCTGCAGCACCGAAGAAGCAGAGAAGGCTGGCTACCGGGCACCGAAACAGTAAACGTCAACCGATTATACCGTTGTGCACCAAGTCCTTTGTCCATAACTCGGGCAAAGGGCTTGTATTGGTTTGGTTTCATTTCATTGAATGGCAATATGATTTCATAACCAATCAGACCACTTATGGAAAGCCTATCAACTGCAGTGCTATATTCTTAATAGATATCAATAACTCGTTTTCCTGAACTTTCAGAGGATACCGTTTGAGTATTTAGGCACGAGTGAATCGCGATGTGTTAAGATTCATAGAAGAACAGCATCCCTTTCCCGTTTTGGCAAAGGGATTTTAAGTTTACAGCATTTGCAAACGTACTCCATCCAATAGCAGGAAAGGGGGAATCATGATGCACATCCGTGAAATAGAAGAAAAAGATAATACTGCGATCGAAAAGATCATTAAGCATTCATTGGAATCAGTGGGTCTAGATATTCCTGGGACGGCATATTTCGATCCTCAGTTGGGAGAACTGGCGCAATTTTATCGCGGACAGCAGGGGGCAGCGTATTGGATAGCCGTAGATGACGAGGGTAAAGTTGCAGGTGGCGTAGGTATTGGACCTTATGACCAGAAGAATGGGATCTGCGAACTGCAGAAGCTGTATATTGCGCCGGAATTTCAAGGACAGGGCCTTTCAAAAGAGTTAATGGCAACTGCGCTTGGATTTGCACGCGATCATTATGACTATTGTTACTTGGAGACGTCGCAGAAACTGTCAATTGCGAATCGGCTATATAGCAAATTAGGGTTTGACCTGCTTGAAGAACCTTTGGAAGGGTCTGAGCATGGGGCGATGGATGCTTGGTATTTGAAGAAATTATAATACGGAACATATGAAAACGCGGACTCCCGGATTGCTAGGGTCCGCGTTTTACTTTTATTTGAAATTATAAGCTGTCGTAATCGGTGAACGTTCCATAGTTACATCGTTGTAGTATTCATACAAGCAAATCCCTAAATAGGACCCTGAGATATTCACGACGTTGGCGAAACCACTGTTTTGCAGCGCCATCACTGCATTGTAGCTCCGTTGTGAAGAGCGGCAGTGAACATAGACAGGTACATTTGTCGGTATCTCATCCATCCGCTCTCGCAATTCACTGAGTGGGATGTTGATGGCGTTCAATAAATGCCCGTTTGCGAATTCGTTTTTCTCGCGTACATCGATGATCACTGCGCCTTGTTCGACGAGACCGCGGACTTCGGAGACGTGTACTTGTTTGAACCGATCATACAAGATATTGAGTGCAACGAGTGCAGCAAGGTTGACAACGTCTTTTGCTGTACTGTACATCGGAGAATAAGTGAGTTCGAGCTCTTTCAAGTCTTCGAGTGTACCACCCATCGAAATGAGCGTTGCAATCACATCGATTCGTTTGTCTGCTGCACCTTTACCGATAGCTTGCGCCCCGAGGATTTTACCCGTCGGTACTTCGAATACGAGTTTGAAGTGCAAAGGATTGCTGTTCGGCATGAGACCCACTTTGTCGGGAGCGATGATGTAGACGCTATCCGCTTGGATGCCTGCTTGTTTTGCAGTTTTTTCGTTAAGTCCTGTCGATGCTGCTGCTAAATCGAATATCTGAATGCTCGATGACCCGATGACGCCCTTGTTTTGGTGAGGAATGCCATACATATGATCCGCAGCAGCGCGTGCTTGTCGCTGTGCCGGTCCCGCAAGTGCAAGTCTTGTCGGTTTTCGTAGCAGCTGATGATACACTTCGATGACGTCACCGACTGCGTAAATGGAAGGATCGCTCGTGATGTAGTTCGCGTTCACTTGAATGCCGCCAAGTTCTCCGATTTCAAGACCCGCTTCTTTCGCAAGTTTCGTTTCAGGACGTACACCGATTGCAAGAATGACGGCTTCAGCCTGAACTTGTTTACCGGAATTCAACGTCACGTGGGAGTCGGTGATTTCCGCTAACCCATCGTCGACAATGACTTCTACGCCTTTATCGATCATTTCCTTATGCAATATCTGGACCATGTCATAGTCGAACGGCATCATGATTTGATTGGCGAATTCGACGAGAGAGACGCTACGACCCGCAAGTTTCAAGTTTTCAGCGACCTCCACACCGATGAATCCCCCGCCTATGACTGCGATATTTTGAATGTCTTTCGTTTCTACGTAATTGCTGAGCCGCTCGATATCTTGGACATTCCTCACAGTGAAAACATGCGGCGAGTCGACACCTGGCAAATTAGGAACGATGGGACTAGCGCCTGGAGAGAGCACTAAGTGATCGTAGCTTTCTTCATAGGTTTCCTCAGTGACTGCATTTTTCACACGAACGGTTTTTGTTTCGCGGTTAATGGAAAGTACTTCTGAATGGACGCGTGCTTCGATATTGTACTTCTTTTTAAACGCAACAGGATCCATTAAAACAAGTTTGTCGCTGCTTTCGACAACTCCGCTCAAATAGAAGGGAAGGGAGCAGTTCGAAAACGAGACATGCGGTCCCTTTTCAAATATGACAATATCCGCCTGCTCGTCAATCCTTCGAATCCGTGCTGCTGTTGAAGCACCGCCGGCTACCCCACCTACTACTACAATCTTTTTCCCCATTCCAGTCATCTCCTTGTCATTGAAACTACTCTATACATCATATTGTATACCCCTATAGGTATATAATCAACAAAACTGCAATAACAGCTCCACTTAGCTGAGCATTTCAGTTGGTCAATCATTTTACTTCAATCGGGGAGTTGATACCGTCCAAGCAGTTCAAATGTCTTGTAGAATAATATTGAAATAATTAAGTTCTAGTGAGGTATCGGGAAGGAAATGTGGATTCGGTATTATTGAGGGGAAGATGGAGTGAACTGAGGGATGAAACGAGTACAGCGTTGTGCCACTGCACTCGTTAGTATTCTAGAGTTCCTTTCACTCTACCAACTCCAACGTCTCCTCCTGTTTCACATAATCCATATTGATTAAACGCTCCGCCACTTCCAGCGCTTTATCAGGCTTTCCTTTTTCGCTGTAATAGTTGAACAGATCGCGATCGTAAGTTTGTGCAGTCAATGTATAGCCGTGGGATTTTAAATAAGGTAAAACCATGTCGAATAAGTACGTATGATAGTCGTCTTTTTGTTGAAACGCTGAATACCGATGAAGGGTGAAGATGAGTCTGTACAAGGTTTCATCGCAACGATCTGCAATCGTTAGACCTTCTTCAATAAGCGCGACGAGGTCTTCTTGAGTCACGAACTTTCCAATGAGTGCGCTTCGGGTATACCCTTCCAAGGACAATAAGTAGAGCGGGGAATCCTTTTCTTTCAGAGCCATGGATTCTTTATAGAGTGTTCCTGCAGTCTCGTAATTCTGTCTTCTGAAGTGTTCGTAGGCAAAGTTGTGCAGTACCTTTGCTTTCTTCTCCAAAGAATTACAGAGGTCACACAGTTTTATTAAGTTTGCATATTGTTCAATGGTGTCGTTGAAATTACGATATTGATCGGATTCGACTTGGATGAGCATGAGATTTTCTGTGTCAATGATTCTAAGGAATTGATTGGTCTTTTTGAAGTGATGTAACGCCTTCTCTGCATAGTGGTACGCTAAGACAGGTGAATGCACATTTTGATAAGCCACTGCTAGGTCATAGTAGATGGAAGGGTTCGCGTAAAACTTGAAGTCCACCGTATTGAAAATATCGATGGATTTTGTATAGTCATCTACAGAACTATAGTAAAGAGCGAGTATATGTTTGAATAAGTTCGATTCGTAAACTGACAACTCTTCAACGGATCGTTGAATTTCATAAATTCGTTTTTTCGCTTTTTTCGTACAGCCTTGCGTGAGATAGTAATTTGCGACAAGGATCTTGTAATAAGTCGCGTGTTCTGAGAGTTCCAGAAGTTTGTATTCTTTCAACTCATTATGAAGGCGGGTCGAAGCTTGTTGATTTTGAGAAATTATGCACTCATGCCAATCGTCGAGTTTGATTTTCAAGTTTTCCAAGCTAGTTAATTCTTCCTCCATGTCAATTTGGAGACGTTTCGCCAAGAGTATGGTGATTTCAGGAGAATATTCCGTTATACCACGTTCAATTTTACTAATATGCGTAACTGAACAGATCCCCTTACCTAACTCTTCTTGAGTGATTTTCGCTTTCTGACGGTAAAATTTAATGATTTTGCCTTCATACATCACTAATCCCTCCATTCACAACATGTTGTTTGTTCAAAATGAATATAAACCAAAAGACTTGTTTTTTCTGAAAATATCCACAGTTCATAGATATACATGATTCCCTCATCTACTAATTGGGGGAATTCAATGTGCCAGATATTAAAAGGTTAAGTTGAGGTGGTTTTCTTCTTAGATGACGGGGATGAACGCAAATCTTTAAGAAGTTTTTTTATCTATCGAACTATTCGGAGTTGAAAGTAATTATACACAATATACGAAAAATTGTAATGACCTTTATTCATTAAACTACAACAAATGGAACCTTGTTCCTTACTGCTCTCCTGCTGCTAGGACCTTTCGTAATGACTTGATATTCAATAGGTGGTTCTAAATGCATCTACAAATAGTCTGAATACTGAGATTACCCCAATACCTTATTGGTTGAAAATGATGTAGCGTTAACGTTACAGATGTGAGACAGGGTGCATGCGCCTCGTCCCCATCAGGAATTCGAAGAGGAAACTACAATATTTCGGGGGTGTACACAGTGGGGGAACGAAAAAAGGGGAACCAGGTCCAGGCGAAAGTGGCAAAAGTGATGCTCGCAGCCATGTTGTTACCGGCAGCGGCATTCCAGCCGACAGCAACAGTCGGCGCTGCAACGAACGTCAATGATGTAAAAGAATTATTGAGCAAACTGACAGATGAGCAGCGACGATCGCTCAATGAAATCCGAACAGAAACTGGATTTACGATTCAACCGGGCATCAATACTACAAGTGAGCAGCCGGTGAATGTAATCGTAGAATTCAAGCAAGACCCTGCCAAAGTTCAACAAGCCAAGAATCCAAACCAGCTTAGCCTGTACGAAGCTGAGAACAAAGTCGACGCATCCCATAGGAAATTCAAAGAAGCTATTCTTGGCCAATCGAAGTTGAACCTATCCGTTGATGTGGAGATCACCCATGAATACCGTGATGCGTTTAACGGCGTGTCCATCACGCTTCCGGGAAATCAAGTGGAAGACTTAGTACGTATTGGTGAAGTGAAGCGTGTTTGGAAAGACGATGCGATTCAACTGGATTTGCCAGATCCGAAAGAATACCCGATGGAACCGAAAATGATCGACAGCGTGCCTCAAATCGGTGTGGACAAGCTCCATGACGAAAAAATTGAAGGGAAAGGAATCAAAGTCGGCGTCCTGGACACAGGGATTGACTACAATCACCCCGACTTGATAGGCGCCTATAAGGGATATCAGGCAAAAGATGGGGAAGATCCAAGTAAGGTCGATCCAGATAGTGTGAAAGGCTGGGACTTCATTGATAATGATGCGGATCCTATGGAAGAAACGTACGAAACGTGGAAGAAGTCAGGGAAACCGGAGCGAGATAACTATGGAAATGTCTATTACACGTCTCACGGAACCCACGTTTCAGGAACGGTCGCAGGTCAACAAGCAAATGATGTAGACAGTGCTGTCAAAGGAGTCGCGCCTGGAGTGGACTTGTATAACTATCGCGTCCTCGGTCCTTACGGAAGTGGCGCAACAAGTGGCATTCTCGCAGGTGTGGATAAATCCGTGAAAGATGAGATGGATGTCATAAATCTATCCCTAGGTGCGAACGTCAATAGTGCACTTTCACCACTTTCCATTGCGGTGAACAATGCCATGCTTTCTGGTGTAGTGGCAACCGTTGCATCAGGAAATGCAGGACCGGGTGCGATGACGGTCGGAGCACCAGGAACCTCGGCGCTTGCGATTACCGTTGGGGCGAGTGATGTCTCACAAAACATCCCGACTTTTACGGCGGATGCTGGGGATCTAGGGTTTACAGATGTACAACTTCTAGCTAAAAACTTCACTGACAAAATTGAAGAGATACAGAACCAGTCGTATCCAGTTGTTTTTGCGGGTCTCGGTAATGTGAAAGACTTTGAAGGGAAAGAGTTCGCAGGAAAGATCGCATTGATCGAACGGGGCACTCTGGCGTTTGACGATAAAATCAAGAACGCTAAAAAAGCGGGAGCGGCGGCTGTAATTATTTACAACAATGAAGAGGGCCAAATTCCTTATTATGTCGGAGAGAGTACGGGATACATTCCCTCATTCCGTTTATCGAAAAAAGATGGAGAACAGCTGAAAGCTCAAGCGGAGTCGGGTGAAACGACATTCGAGTTCAAAGATGTACGCAATACGAAATCTGAAGGGGATCATTTAGCGGATTTCAGCTCAAGAGGACCTGTCGCACAAAGTTATGACATCAAACCGGACGTTGTCGCACCGGGTGTCGCGATTTACTCTACGTATCCTTCCTATATGAACGATCCAGGGGGCAATAGTTACGATGCAGCATACGCAAGAATCCAAGGGACCTCGATGGCGGCGCCACACGTGGCAGGTGCAGCTGCCCTGATTTTACAAGAAAATCCAGACTACACCCCTTTTGACGTGAAAGCAGCATTGATGAACACATCCGTCGAGTTGAAGGGAGACCAATCCGTGTATGAGGTGGGAGCGGGCCGTATTAACGCATACGGCGCCGTTCACGCAGACACATCGATAAAAGTGCTCGACCAAACTGAAATGGTCGAAGACGGCGAAGTTGTTGTGATTGAGCAGGAAACAGCTTCTCTTTCATTCCGCTCGCACTATCTATCGGACACGGGTAAAAACATTGAAGTTTCCCGACCGATTCACATTAAAAACAGTAGCAAAGAAAGCAAAGAATTCGCAGTGGACGTCGAATTCTTGGGAGCTAAGGATGTCAGACAAGATGCTGCGAAAAACGGTGTGAAATTTGCAGCGGACCCAAAAATCACAGTGGCTGCGAACGGTGAAACTACAGCGGAGCCGAAGCTTCAAGTACCTCAAAGTGCAGCGGAAGGAACTTATGAAGGGTACGTTCACTTTGTCAATGAAAGCGATTTAAGTGAAAGTTACAAAGTGCCATTTGCAATTCGGGTGACGAGTAAAGGGATCGACTATGTAGAATTGGAAAGACCCGTCATCACGAATTCCTGGAATAACTTCCATGCGTTCTTACTTCCATTCACGCCGGTCACATTTAAATTCAAAAGTCCGATGGAGACTGTGGATATCGTCATTGCAGATGGTGAAACGGGCAAACCGGTTGGCTACGTCGGCTCACTCTATGGAGCATCAAACATTTTACCAGGTAGTGAAATTTATATCACCCAAGGATTTGCAGGGATTGTAAATGAATTCACAGGTGATCCGAATTATCCAATTTCAAATGAAAACGTTAAATTACCTGAGGGTGGATACAAGTTCTTAATGATCGCAAAAGATAAGGAAGGAAATACGTATGTGGATGAAAGCGTTGCGGTCGTTGACAATACGGAGCCGGAAATTTCGTTTAAGGATTATAAGCCGGGAATCATAGAAGTAAATGATTCCATGTATACCGATGAAGATGGACATCATGCGTTATGGGTTCACACAAACATTTATGATGCATCCATGGATTATCTAAAGTTAAAGGGGCTCAATTATGACCAATCGGCTAATATGACAGTCTACTATGAGAACTCTGCGTTTCCAAGTGGGTTACTACCGGTTGGTGAAAATGGAGATATGAAGGTTGGGATTTTGCCGGAAGATACTGCCAAGAAACCGCTGAATCTGACGCTGCAAACCGTTGAAATGGGGACAAGTACACGATATGACAACTATGTATTTGTCAAAGAAGGAACGGAATATGCCTCTGGTTCCTATGACAAAAGCAAAGTTCATAAAGGCGATGAGATTACGACTACATTGACGTTGAACAATATAACAGATTTGGAAAGCGGAAAGTTCGACATTGCATTTTTGAATGGACTCTTCAAGTTCAAAAACGTGAAAGCGAATCAAGAGTTCATACAGTTTGCTAAGAAAAACAACCTTGAAATCGACGTAGCGGAACCTGTATTCAAAGAGGGATTCCGTGAAACGGTTGCTTCTTTAGGTGCTTCACTGAAAGGGTCTGACATGAAAGGACTCAAAGGGGACCAAGCCTTCCTGGATATCACGTTCGAGGTCATCAATGATGAGTCTTACTCTGATGCACACGGATTCTATTTTAATAACGTGTCGTATACAGCGGTCAATAGCACCGATGCGACTAAGATGGCGGCATTCACGCTGAAACCATTCGATTTGGTGCCGTCAACTGGTAAGTTGGAAGGGTATTTTGCTCCAGAAGGGTTGATGGAAGAGACCGGTGAGATTTTCTATGACGTCGATTTAAGTAAAATCGGTGCGAAGGTCTATGTGAAAGGACCGGATGGCAAGAAATATTCTGGAAATATCCAACCAAGTGGCGGATTCTTCATCGAAGATATCAAAGCGCAAAAAGGGAAATTCGAATTAGTCGTTGAAGTACCTGGACATTTGAATTCGGTGAGCACGGTCGATGTAGCAACATTCAAGGATGGGGAGTGGAGAGGGCTTTGGTCTCGTACGTATCCACCGATGAATTTTGCAGGCGATGTGAATGGCGACGGTGTGATCGACATTATGGATGTCATGCGCATTGTTGCACAGTACGGAAAGAAGGATAAGGCAGCAGACATTAATCTCGATGGAATTGTCGATGAACTGGATGTCCGTCTCGTCGAGCAGAACTTCTTAAGAAGTGCAAAAGATACAAAGAAAAAGCCGGTAGAAAAGCTTGGTAAGAAAGGTATTCATGATCTCTTAAGGTCAATTGGTCTGGAGCCGAAAGAGTAAGAAATGGAAGGGGACTGGGCATAGCTTAGCTGCGCATCAGTTCCTTTTCAACAAGAAACGCGAAATACTTTGTTAAAACTATCAGGATATGGGGGAATACGAGAATGGTTAAAACTCAAGGGATGAAGAAGACAAAGAATGTCTTGTTAGGAACAGCACTTGCTGGGGCTTTACTTGTATCCACAGGATTTGGCACGTATTCTTGGTTCACTTCGGAGTCGAATGCACAAGCAGAAATGAAAAACGGAATCTTGCAAATCAATGGCGGGGGGAATATTGACACCCCGATTTTCACGGCCGAGCAATTCGCGCCATCTCAGCTACACTACGGGGAGTGGTTGTCGATTTCCAACACGGGAGACATGGATGCACACATCAAAGCGACGTATACCCACTCTGTCGACAAAGCATCGCTTGAAGGATATGAAGTCGGGTTCATTGCCATGAAATACAGCGTGAAACCAGGACAGGACACGTACGAAGACTCGAAAATCAAACTCGACAACTTATTCAATGGGACGACAAACGAAGTGTTGTCAACTGCAAATGATGGTAAAAACCGTATTGAAATGTTGGGCACCATTCTATCAACCGACCAAGTGAAATCCGGAGAAATCCTAGTAGGTGACGGCGAGAACGAGCAGTTCTGGGAGTTGGATGAAGGTCAGTATATCGACATCATGATGGGGATTAAGCTGGATGAAAGTGCGGGGAACGAATACCAAGGGGCTTCATACAAAGCAGGGCTGAATGTAATCGCGAAGCAAACGGATACGGGTTCAACTTATGAAAACGAAACTAAAAAAGAAGATGTGAATAACGAAGACGACAACTAATAACTCGCCTGGAACGGATCGGGGAGATGGGGTGAAACTATGAAGGATGGCTTAAAGACATTTAGTACACTAGCGTTTCGTCTGTTCGTCATTGCAGTAATCGGTTTAGTAATTATGACAGCAACACAAAAGTTCACCAATAAGGGTGAGCCCACTTCCTTTTTCGGGTACCAACCGTTAACCGTCCTCTCCAATAGTATGAATCCCATCTTCAAGACGGGGGATATGCTATTTGTAAAAAAAGTGGACGCAGCGGAAGTTAAAGTGGACGATATTATCACGTTCAAAGAAAGTGGGGGCAATTTAATCACCCACAGAGTCGTGGAAGTCCTCACCGATTCCGGGTCCCTCAGTTTTGTGACAAAAGGGGATAATAACAATAGGGTGGATGACGAACTGGTGAAGGCGGAAAGTCTGCTAGGAAAGCATACATTCTTTGTTCCGAATGCGGGGTATTTGGTGAATGCACTCCAAAGTCCAATTGGAATGTTGCTGATCGTGATTCTTCCGACGTTAGGGTATTTTGCGATTGGGATCTTTAGTCGGAAGAGAGACGATGTGGATGAGGTTACGATGGAAGGGAACTGAACAGAGTCATTGAAAGAAATCATCCATACTTAAGCAATCCCTCCACTCCCGTTTCTTGGAGAGGAGGGATTTTAAGATTTTTTAACAATGAGGCGGAGTATGTGTTTTCTGAAACATCAGGTTTACGAATTCCTTCCCATTCGATGTGGAACCCGCTCGTTTCCGCGAGCCACCCGCTCATTCCCCCATTACAAATGCCTTCATGGACTGAGCAATAATCTTCTGAAAAAGAAAATCTCCTCCCTGAGTAAAAGGGAAGAGATTTTATCGGCACGTATCCAAAGAAGGGACTACTCAGCCCTTTTTAGGCTTCAATCGCTTCTGACAACGTTGCCCTTCCAGCATATTCAGAAGGGTACGCTGGATCGCTTCGGTTTCGGGGGAGCAGCACCCGGGATCCGCCAGGTTTTCCGTTTCAAGCGGGTCGTGCGCTAGATTGTACAGTTCGAATTGGTCGGAAATCGGTTCGGTTTTGACGGCTTCGACGATACAGCCGTCTTCATCCACAAATGTCGTATCGCTGACGCCGGGTTCTGTCCAAAACTGGGGATTGTCGAAGTAGCGGGCGAACTTCCAAATTTCGGATTCACCGTTAGGTCCCGTTTTTAGGGAGACGATGATGGCTTCGATTGAACTTGGTTGGACGACGGACTTATAAGGCTTTCCTGTGATGAAATTCGTTTGATGAAGCCCTTTGAACACATTGTCATCTGTCATGAAGTATAGGGGTTCATCTGCACGGAAAAAGGTTTGACTTCCTTCCAGGAGAGGGGTTAGATCCCTGCCGACGAGAGGTTGGGCTTCCGTATGATCGAGAGCTAATGTCTTCCGGATGTCAGAGACGTCAATCCCGGCTAATCCAAGCAATGTCGGTAAAATATCGACGTGACTCGTAAGGGCGGTTGTCTGTTTGGCATGAGGGAATAGCTGGGGGCTATGGATGATGAATGGGACATGGATGGATTCTTCGTACATCGAATACCATTTCTGATAAAGTCCGCCTTGAGCGCCGAGTTGCTCGCCGTGATCGGATGTGAAGACGATAATCGTATTATCTGAGAAGCTGGAGTGGTGAAGCGCATTAAGCACTTTCATCATTTCGTCATCGACTTTTTTCTGCAAGCTGTAATACAGTTGACGATAGAAGTTGTTATTGATGATCGGCTGCAGTCCTTTTGGGTAGGTGAGTCGATAGCTGTCTTGCACGGATGGTTTCGTTGCCAATGACTCATGGGTGGTCGGAGCAGGAGGGATGTAAGGAAGCGTTGGATCCACTTCGAAATTATAGGAAGGGACGAGGGACGAAAAAATGCCGAATAGCGCAATATCGTGAGGATTCACGAATGAACATTGAATGAACCAAGGCGTTTTTTCTTCCTCGTATTGCGCTGCATGATCCAATGCTTCTATCAATTCCACCGTTTCCGCTGCATACACTTCGTCCCGTCCACTCGTCCCGAATCCCGCGGACGACCCGGAATTTCTCGGGTCAGTGCCGTGTGGATCCGGTCCAATCCAATCAGAGAATCCAAACGCACTTAAACGATCACCTATGCGATAAATTCTTTCCTTGTTTTTATCCGGTGCTCCGGTGATTGTGTTGTAACTTGGCAATGCGTTTTTTGTACCTGGAATTACTATATCTTCCTCTGAAGCATGCCATTTTCCTTTCCAGAATGTATCATATCCGGCAGCGCGGAAGTAATCGCCTATTGTAGGGACTGTGTTAGGGTCAAGCCAAAACTGATCCGCATCATACGAACCTTTTGCGGCGCCAGGTGTTTGTGAGACTCCATGCAGGGAAGGATAATGGCCGGTATATAACGTCGTCCGACTCGGCGCGCAAGCAGTGCTGCCGACGTAATGGTTCAAAAACGTCATCCCGTTTTTCATCAGTAGCTGCTGCGCAAGTAACTGTTCACGGCGCCATTTTTGCAGTTCTGCATTTTCATATACGGGAGGGAACCGTTCCTGATCGACCATTAGGAATAGAATATTCGGCTGTTTGTCTGGGCCGCCACCATCGCAATTTGTATGATGATCTTTCATGAGTTTCACCTTCCTAATCTGTAAGTACTCTCTAGTGTATGACGGACGAGTTCGAACGAGCGTGTGATTCGCGTAGGGAGTGGAAGGTGAATGTTTGCTAGAAGTTCAGGAGTCTCAAGATTTCTCCAATCGCCGTATCGGCTACGAATGCAGCCAGAAGAATGGAAGCGACCGTCGTGACGGCGATGTAAAAGAGGATGCCGTAAAAACTGTCGGTGGCTGCAGGATTCTTGAGTAGAAGCTTTGTGATTGTGAATAAAGGAATGAGGATGAATGCAAGAAAGATGGCGATAGCAAGAATAATGGCAGATAGCGTGAATGAGTGAACGAGTGTGAGAAGTAGGCTAACTGCAGAAAGAGCGATAGGAATGGCATAGAATCCACCTAGTTTCTGGAGGAGTTCAGGGACTGATTCTTGGATTGAAAACAGTTTTACCGTACTGATGACGGCGATGAGATTGACTGCGACGACTAGCAGGAAGAAGATGCTTAAGTAGAGGACGACTTGGAAAAAGGACGGACTGAGAGTGATCAGGCTTGTAGGGAATGCGGCGTAGAAAGTGGCGGATGTGAGTAGGATGAATAAAATGATACTCAGAAAGCTGTTTTGGGGTGAAACATTCGTCGAATGGAAGTGGGCGGATGGCGTTTGGAGTTGCTGAACTAGGAATTGGATGAAACTCTTTGCGTCCATTTTTAACTTTTCAAAGGGTTCGTTTGGTGAAGAGGTCGGTACTTCCATGGCTGCCGTTCTCTTACGAACGGCGGAAAATGAATTGCCGCATTCCCCGCAGTAATTTCCGTCAAGTTGCATATGGCTGCAAACTGGACAAGTTTTAATGGGTATCACTCCTTTTTTTGATGGATGGTGCTCGCTATAGTCATGGTATGTAGGGGGGAGGGGGAATAGAAAGGAATTGAGAGGATAGTGGGGGGACAGCTGCCTTCTCCGACAAGTTGGGCAGTTTCTCCATCACTCCCGTCGGAATCTCGAACACTCGGCGGAGTTTCTCCATCACTCTCGAAGATTTCTCCGACACGTAGAAGAGTTTGTCGATAACGGGACACAATTCAAGTGCTTTTTAGGGATTAATTGGTAGCGCTTCGCTTGTTGAGGGAGGGCTAGTGCACTGACTATAGGATAAGTGCTTTCTTCGACACTTGTTGGTGGTTGTCCGACATACGCAGCGTTTTCTCCATCACTCGCCTCGCTTTCTCCATCACTCCCGAAGATTTCTCCGACACCTAGCGGAATTTCTCGATATCGGGACACAATTCAAGTGCTTTTAGGGATTAATTGGTAGCGCTTCGCTTGTTGAGGGAGGGGCTATCCTACCCGGTTCAGCTAATTCCGCGTTCCCCGACACATTTCACTAGTTCTCTATCACTTGGCGCGTGTTCTCGCTCACCCAATGCCCTTTACCAATCAGCCCTTCGAATTTGTCCGACACCTAGCGGAATTTGTCGATAACGGAACACAATTTACTTCTATCAAGGGATTAAGCAATAGCACTTCGCTAGTTGAGATATGTACAAGCATCACACACATGAGCAAGCTGAATGTAGGGGACGTAGTGTGGCGTGGTACTTGTAAAAGTAAGCAAAAGAACCCCCTTTCACAGAGCGAAAGGGGGTATGGTTCATTCCAAAGTGAGTACTAGCTTCCCGCGTGCATGGCGGGTTTGGGTTTTCTGCAAGGCTTCGAGTCCTTGTTCAAATGGATATGTTTGTTCAATGACAAGCTGGTATGTACCTGCAGCAATTTCTTGGATGAGCTGTTGGACTTCATTCCGAACGTCTGCTTTATGAGGTACGAATGCAGCGGTGATGCTGCGTTCAGGCACAATCCGATCGCCAGAAATTGTGATGACGGTGCCTGCGTCTTTGACGACGTGCATACTTTCAGTACCAGTTCCGGGTTGAATCGCAATGGCTGCATCGACGCCGTTTGGCATCCACTCACGGACTTCTTTCATCCAATTGGGATCCCGGTAATCGACGGCTTTATCAGCACCGAGTGATTCCATATATTCGTGGTTTTTAGGAGAAGCTGAACCTGCCACTTTCCAGCCGCGTGCCTTAGCAAACTGAATGGCGAACGTCCCGATAGCCCCTGAAGCGCCTGCGATGAATACCGAATCGCCTTCTTTTAAATGGAGTGCGGTAAGCGCGCGTAAAACCGTGTTGCCCGCAACGGGGACTGCAGCGGCCTCTGCAAAATCCATAGTATCCGGGATGGGTAAGATGAGGGAGTCTTGTTGGACAGCTGCAAACTCTGCCCACGTCCCGCCTTTTGGCTGCATCATGCTGACGAAAGCGATGCGATCGCCTTTTTTATAGCGCGTTACTAGACTACCGGTTCCTTCAACGATACCGCTTGCCTCTACCCCGATTGGATAAGGATATTCGATTTCATTTGGGAGGAAATAAGAGTCGTGAATCCCGACGCCTATTGCTTTTACGCGAACGAGCAATTCATCGTCATTGATAAGGGGAATCTTCACTTCTTCTAGGGCAATATCATCCGGTGCGGCACTCCGTTTTACAAATGCTCTCATGTCAGATACAACTCCTCTTTTGAGATTTCAGTGAATTCAGTATATCATAACGCTATTGAGTAACAATCAGTGATTATCAAAGACTATCAAATTTCGGTGTTCTCCAAAGGAGGTGTTACTATGTATACCTATAAAGTCGTTACCATCAAAAGCAGTTGGAAGGGGACGCCTAAAGAGGATGAAGAACAGATTATGAATGAGGCTGCAGCACAAGGCTGGCGGTTGCATTCAATCATTCCGTTCTCTACCACTACAGGGGGGACAACAGATTTAAAACTTGTCTTTGAAAAGGTTGCGGAGATGTAATGGATATAGAACTCTTAAGAGTTGATCTGCTTTTCAGTAGATCAACTTTTACTTCTTTTCGAATAACATTTTTTGTTAACGCTTTACTAGGATAAAATATATCTTCCCTTAGACTGAATTATCTAGTATACTGCATAACATAGATTTTTGGATGTTCGCTTCGAATTTATGAAGTGGTAAATTTGTGACGGATTAGAAGTCAGTATAATCAGAAATTATAGTTGGATAATGAATCGTCTGCGCTGATTCAGTTTCCGATAGGTGAAGGGGGAAGAACGACTATGCAAGAAGGAAATACGGCACTGGGATTATGGAAGGATTGGCGTTTACATGCGATTGTTTTAGCGATAGTGGTTGTTACGGAACTAATCGGTACGTTCAGTATTCAAGTCGGCCCAGGGGTCATCCTTTTGCTGCCGATGCTGTACGCGCTCGTCATAGGAATCATTTTGTACTTTACACCGGCTGTGAAAGAACGACAGTCGCTCAATGCGGAGCCGATTATTGTGCTCGGGGTTTCGTTGTTGCTGGCGAAAATTGGAGTCATTATCGGACCGTCGCTTCCGGAAGTGATTGCAGCGGGACCAGCACTTTTACTTCAAGAATTCGGTCATCTCGTAACCATTGTGGTGGCACTGCCTGTTGCGATTTGGCTCGGAATGAAACGCGAAGCAATCGGGATGACACACTCGATTGGACGCGAGCCGAACGTGGGCTTGATTATGGATAAATACGGGATGGGTTCGCCGGAAGGTCGCGGAGTCATGGCGATGTATATTTTCGGTACAGTGTTTGGCGCGGTGTTCTTGGGCTTGTTGTCAGGACTACTTGCAACGATTACACCACTCAGTCCGCTGTCTTTTGCTTTGGCTTCAGGAGTTGGAAGCGGCAGTATGATGGCTGCGGCGAGTGGGTCACTGATTGCAGCGTTTCCGGATCTTGAGACACAAATCGTTGCGCTTTCAGGAGCGAGTAACTTACTCTCCTTATCAACCGGTCTTTGGGTCAGTATCTTCATTGCATTGCCACTCACTGAAAAATTATATGGGTGGATGACTCGGAAGAAGGAGGGGTATTGATGCTGAAAAATATTCAAGAGTGGGTATTGTTATTAGTTATTGTTGGCGTCAGTGGCCTTGTTGGTAACTGGTTGGGCTACGACATCATGCCGATTGCTGCACTTCCAGGCATGGCCGTTCTGATCGGGATTTGCTTGGCGGGGTTCATTTTAAAAGAAATCATCCCTTGGAATTTCCCGAGCATCGCCTACATTTCCATCATTGGGGTGGTTGTGTCGATGCCGTGGTTCCCAGGTTCTGATAAAGTCGTGGAATGGACGACTCAAGTTCAGTTACTTGCGCTCACGACACCAATTCTAGCGTATGCCGGTATTGCCATCGGTCGCTCCTGGTCCGATTTCGTCAAGCTTGGCTGGCGAACGCTGATCGTCGCAAGCCTCGTCATGATCGGAACGTTCCTCGGATCAGCGGTCATAGCGGAGATCATCTTGCGGTTCCAAGGAATTATTTAATAGAAGAAGAGAGACCCAGTCGCAATTCAGCAGCTGGGTCTTTTTGCGTGTGTTGGGAGGTTGTCGATCACTTGTGGGCGATTGAGCATCACTTAGCTGTAGTTCTCGATCACTGAAGGGGATTTCTCCGACACATAGCGGAATTTCTCGATAACGGGACACAATTCACCCGGTTCGGAAGGGTTGGATTCCGCTGAATTTTATTTGCCAGTGTGAGAGGCGTTGTCGGACACTTGTGGGAGATTGAGCATCACTTGGCAGCACTTCACGATCACTGAAGGGGATTTGTCGGACACTCCGCGAGATTTGTCCAACACATAGCGGAGTTTCTCGATAACGGGACACAATTCACCCGATTCAGAAGGGGTGGTTCCGCTGAATCTTATTTGCCAGTGTGGTAGGCGTTGTCGGACACTTGTGAGAGATTGAGCATCACTCGGCGGCACTTCTCGATCACTGGAGAGTACTTGTCGGACACTCTGCGAGATTTGTCCGACACCTAGCAGAGTTTCTCGATAACGGGACACAATTCACCCAGTTCGGAAGGGTTGGATTCCGCTGAATCCTATTTGCCAGAGTGGGAGGCGTTGTCGGACACTTGTGGGAGATTGAGCATAACACGGCGGCACTTCTCGATCACTGGAGAGTACTTGTTGGACACTCCGTGAGATTTGTCCGACACCTAGCGAAATTTCTCGATAACGGGACACAATTCACTAGCATTAAGGAATTAATTGGTAGCGCTCCGCTTGAATGTGTAGGCTACTTCAGCTGCGCGGGTGTAATCGGCCAGATGGAGGCAGGAATCAGCCTAATCGCAAGAAGAATCGGCCACGTGACACAATTCACCAACTTTAAGGGAGTTGTGCAAAGCCTAATCACTAAAAAGTTCACGTTTGGCAAAAAGCATTGATCCGAACGAAATCCCTAGTGAAATGATGAAACTCCACCAGATGGTTGAAAGAGGGCCTTCTGCAATAGGTGAGATGTGAACGATAATGGCTGCAATCGGAGCTGAGTAGGGCAGCAGCCGGGATATTTTACGTTTAGAGAGCACGATAATCAGGATCACTGGTACGAGTGCCGCATACAGCGTTCCGAAGAAGAACAGGAACTGCAGTGCATCAAAGTTGTAGAAAAGTGAAAGAATGAGCAGTACGAGTAAAATGACTCCAGAAAACTGATAGGAAGCTTTGTGCAACTGCTTATCACTCATGTCAGGTCGAATCTTTTGTCGGATATTGCGAACAAAGTGGACCGTAGTTGCGTGAAGTTCTGCGTTCATCGTACTTGAAATGGTGCTGAAACAAAATAGGAAAAAGATGACCGATAGTAATAAGGGCTTGATTTTTTTAACGAGCTCAAATAATAGCGAATACGTCTCCGTAAACGAGTGGTCATAGATGACAATCATCAGCATACCGCCAAGAGCCAAAGGAATCGTACTCCAAACTAAAGCAGTCAAATAAAAGCTGATTCGTACCTTTTTCAAATCGATCATATATAAGCGCTGCCAAGTTGCTCGATCGGATAGCATTTGACCGAATCCGATCAGCATCGCAGTCGCTGTAAAGTAGAAGGCTTCCTGGTTGTTTGTGAACAGGAGATAAGGATGCAAGAGCCGTATACCTTGATAAATGTTTGTGGCACCTTCGCCTATAAAGAAAAACATCGGGATGAAAATAATTGCGCTGAAAATAAAGATGAGGGCAGGTCCTTCCAGTCTATGGATCCATTTCATACCGCCTACTCCAGCTAGGAGGAACGTATACATGAAAAAGAAGAGTAAGGAAATCCAGACGGGAACACCTAGCAGCAATTCAAAGAGTACGGAAGCTCCGATCGCCTGCATGAATAGGGAGTCCAGTCCTAGAAACAGGACGATAAAGGACAAAACATAATAGCCGTCTTTGTACAATCGGACTTGAAACAAATCTCCAATCGTCCGTAAATCAGGGTAGGAAGTCCGGATACGAAGTGAGATGAACCCGAATAAAAGGAGCGCAACGGCTCCCATGAACGAATACCCGATACTTCCGACTAACCCGTATTTAATGAGTGCTTCAGGAGATGACAAAATGGTGTTTGCGGTAATCCAGCGGGCAAGCAACGAGATAATGGCGGTGGAGAAGCCAAGTGTAATTGCCCCTGTCATATAATAATTGTAGTTTTTCATACAGGACTCGCCTCGGAGTCATTCGAAAATTGTACGCGATAGGCAGTCGGTGTCATCCCGAAGTTTTTTCGGAACAACGAACTGAAGTAATGTTGACTGTTGAATCCTGTATGGTCAGCCACAGCGGAAATACTTGCTTCAGGATCATTGATCAGCATCGACTTTGCCATCTCGAGACGATAGGCATTCAAATAGTCTGCGAAGCCGATGCCCATTTCCTCAAGGAACTTCCGGCTCAAATACGTAGGGCTCAGGTGGATCTTTTCTGCCACGGCTGCTAACGGGAGCTTTTCTGCATAGCGTTCGTGGATGATGTGTAATGCTTGTTGGATAGCATCCGACTTTGCATTCCATTTTTCATACTTTTTCAACGTCTGGATCAGTTCGTCTTCGATGATCGGCTTTGTAATATAGTCGTTCACTCCGATTCGAATCGATTGACGGGCATAGTCGAAGGATTGATAAGCAGTGACCATGATGATGTCTAATTCATACAACTCTTTCAACTCCATACCGAGTGTCAATCCGTCTTTTCCTGGCATTTGAATATCGAGGAATGCAATGGAGATTTTTTGGGACTTCGCCAACGCTAATGCTGTAGTGGCATCCGTCGCTTTTAAGAACGTCCAGTAAGGGAAATGAGGTTTCATGAGATACTCAAGCTGCTCGAGCTCTAATGGTTCGTCATCGACTAGTAAAATGTACATAAGCTCACTCCTTCTTAGACAATAGGTGTTTCGCGAAAAGGGATAATGATTTGTGCGCACGCCTCTTCGCCGACGAACGACATCGTGAATGAGGCGGGTTCATCTGGAAATAACAGGTTCAGACGTTCGCGGATGTTGGCTACACCTAGACCGTCTTCCCGGGTGAAGTCTTCCTTTTTCTGTGAGGATTGTTGGAGATGCGTATTCCACACTTCTATATGAATCAGACTCTTTTGACGGAATACAATGATTTTTAAGACTGCAGGCCCTGGATATTTTTCAAAAGCGTGCTTGAATGTGTTTTCAACCATTGTCTGAAGGACGAAGGGAGGAATGTATGCTGGCTTCGCTTGCTCTTCGATTTGTTGATGGATTTGGACTCGCTGGCCGAAACGTAATTGCTGAATACCCAAATAACTATTCGTATAAGCTAATTCGTCCATGAGTGGGACGAGCATTTCGTTCGTTTGGTAATTGTATCTCATGAATTTCGACATCACTTCCAAACTTGTGATCAGCTCTTGCTTTCGATCCAATCGTGCGAGGCTCAGCATAGTATTTAGCGTGTTAAAGAAGAAATGGGGTTTAATGCGTTGGTTGAGCTGATAATATTGGGCATATTGCAATTCCTTTTCCAGTTTCGATTTACTTGCAACGTTCTGAAGGAAATCGAATCGGCTTTCGAATATCATGATGAACGCAAGTGTAAAAGCCCCTGCAAGAGGGGCGAGTATACATAATAATACATATAGCGAAAACGTGTCGATGGACATCATGAGCGACGCCTCCAGCGGGTAAAGGATTGTTCCTATTCTAGCAGATGTGTCAATTGCTGAGTAGACTTTCTGCGTAATGGCATGCAACTTGATGGGTTTCGGATAAAGCTCTTAACGCCGGGACTTCCTTTTTGCAGTGATCGGTAGCGAAAGGGCAGCGTGTATGGAATCTGCATCCAGTCGGCGGATCGATAGGGGAAGGGACATCCCCTTTCAAAATGATGCGATCTTTTTTACGTTGTTCGTCGATTGATGGAATTGCAGACAGTAAGGCTTTCGTATAAGGATGGCTAGGTGAATCGAAGAGCGAGTCTTTGTCTGCAATTTCAACGATAGTTCCTAAATACATCACGATGACACGGTCGGAAATATGGCGTACGACACTTAAATCGTGTGAGATGAAGAGAAAGGTCAAGTCCAGATCCCGTTGCATGCTCTTAAGCAAGTTAATGATTTGGGCTTGGATCGAGACATCCAATGCCGAAACGGCTTCGTCGCAAATGATGACTTTAGGGTTCACACAAAGTGCTCGGGCTATCCCGATTCTTTGCCGTTGGCCTCCTGAAAATTCATGAGGATAACGCTCCAAATATTCTGGACGAAGACCTACTAGTGACATGAGTTCCAGAAGGCGTGCTTCCATTTGTTCTTTCGGCATCACTTTTTGGATGGTCATGGCTTCTTGCAGCATTTTACGGATCGTTTGACGTGGATTCAGCGACGCATATGGATCTTGGAAGATGACTTGGATATCTCCGCGCATACTGCGGAGTTCTTTTTTACTCAATGACGTCATGGAAGTGCCGTTGAACAGGACTTCTCCTTCTGTAGGTTCATCGAGACGCAATATGGAGCGGCCGGTTGTTGACTTTCCGCATCCTGACTCACCAACGATACTAAGTGTCTCACCCGGGTATAGCTTGAAGGAGATGTCGTCCACTGCTTTCACGGTCTGTTTCGGTGAGAAAAGAGTTTCTTTTTTCAGTGAGAAATATTGTTTTAAATGATTCACTTCCAAAATGGGTTCCTTCGTTTTTACGGACATACCAATTCCTCCTTTTCTTCAATCGCTTCCCACTTTTCCGTGTACATGAAGCAGCGGACTTTTGTCTCTGAATCGGTCGTTTCCAACAAAACTGGAGCTTCAGCCCGACAAATTTCCCGTGCATGCGGACAACGGTCTGCAAAGCGGCACCCAACTGGATAGTCATAGGGACTCGGGACGGATCCTTCGATTGTCTGAAGTTCCTGCTGGTTTTCATGGATATTCGGAAGGGAACTGAGCAATCCTTGCGTATATGGATGTAACGGTGTTTTGAACAAGTCCTTCGCGTTCCGATGCTCGACGACTTGACCGGCATACATGACCGCCACTTGGTCACATACTTCGGACACGACTCCTAAATCGTGGGTGATGAAGATGATGCTCATGCCAATCTGCTTTTGCAAGTCTTTCATCAACTCCAAGATTTGAGCTTGGATCGTTACATCCAGCGCAGTTGTCGGTTCGTCGGCAATCAATACTTCTGGTGTACACGCAAGCGCCATCGCGATCATGACACGCTGGCGCATTCCGCCACTCAATTGGAACGGCTCTTGTTTAGCACGCTTCTCAGGCGAAGGGAGGCCGACCATTTCCAACAGGTCCACTGCTTTTTGCCATGCCTGTTTTCTAGGCAGACGCTGGTGTAAGCGGATGGTTTCTGCAATTTGTTCGCCTACAGGAATGATCGGATTCAAACTCGTCATCGGCTCTTGAAAAATCATGGATATCTGATTGCCGCGGACTTTGCGAAGTTCTTCTTCTTTCATGTGTACGATATCTTTGTTGTTGAGTAAAATTTCACCTTCTACAATTTTCCCGGGAGGAGAAGGGATGAGTCGCAGTAAAGAGAGCGAGGTGATCGACTTGCCGCAGCCGGATTCCCCGACAATCCCGAGCGTCTCCCCTTTATGGAGCGTGAAATCCACACCGTCCACCGCTTTTGCAGTCCCCTTTGAAGTTGTGAAATGGGTCTTTAAGTTTTTCACTTGTAAAACGACTTCTTTGCTCATCGCTAAATCCTCCTTTTAGTTTAAATCGATCCGTTTGTTCACAGCACGGTAAAGCACATCCACGAGTAAGTTCACAAATACGAAAACCAGTGACGCTACAAGGACACCGCCTTGAACCATTGGCAGATCGCGAGTCCGGATGGCATCCACAATCATTCGTCCAAGTCCATTGATCGCGAATACGGATTCGACGAGAACAGTTCCGCCTAACAAGCTGCCGAACTGCAATCCGACTACTGTAATAACGGGGATCAAAGCATTACGCAGCGCATGCTTGTAAATGACAAAGTGTTCCTTCAAGCCTTTCGCTCGTGCAGTACGAATGTAATCCTGCCCAATGACATCGAGCATACTCGAACGCGTCATCCGTGCAACAATCGCTGCTCCGCCAACGCCTAATGTGAGTGCGGGTAAGATGATATTTAAGGGGCCATCCCATCCTGCTACTGGGAGCCATTGAAGTTTTACGGAAAATAGGTACATCAATAGTAATCCGAGCCAGAAGCTTGGCAGTGAAATCCCGAGTAATGCCACAACCATGACACTTACATCACGGATGGAGTAAGGTTTGACTGCAGAAATGATTCCGGCAGCTAATCCAAGGACGATGGTGATGAGAATACTATAGAAGGCAAGTTCCATTGTAATCGGAAGTCGCAGTAAGATTTCATCGAGTACGGGCTGCTTGTTTTTTAACGAATTCCCAAGGTCCCCTTGAAAAACATTGCCCACGTAGGACATGTATTGCTCCGCTATCGGACGATTTAATCCTAAGTCTTCACGGTATTGTTCAATTGTTTCTTGGGACGCACCTTCTCCAGCTAATATGGCCGCGGGATCTCCAGGCACCATCTGCATGATCAAGAACACGACAAGTGTCACGCCTAATATGACGGGGATAATTTGAACTAAACGTTTTGCGATAAATAGTAACATGAATGGACCTCCTTATTTTTTAAGTTTAGGATCGAGTGCATCCCGTAATCCATCCCCGAAAAGATTGAATCCGAGAACGAGAACTGAAATCATCAAACCAGGGAAGATGGCCATGTACGGTGCGCTGAACAGGAAATCACGTCCGCTGGATAACATCGCACCCCATTCCGGTGATGGAGGCTGAGCGCCAAGTCCTAAGAAAGAAAGTCCGGCTGCTGAAAGGATTGCGGTAGCTAGACGCATAGAACCTTGTACGATAATAGGTGAGAGTACGTTCGGAAAGACGTGTTTAAAGATGATAGTAAAGTCATTGGCTCCAAGTGTACGGATCGCATCAATGTATTCGAGCTTTTTCACTTCCATCGTGGATCCCCGGACAATCCTTGCAAACAAGGGAATCGAGAATACCCCGACTGCGATCGTTACGTTAATGAGACCAGGTCCAAGAGCACTGATGATCGCAAGTGCAAGCAAAATTCCTGGGAATGCAAGCATGACATCCAACAGGCGGCTAATAATGGTATCCACCCATTTACCGTAGTAGCCGGCGATGAGTCCTAACGTGATTCCGAAGAATGCCCCGAATAATACGGAAGCGAAACCGACGCCGATGGATAATCGTGAACCATAGAGGATCCGGCTCAATATGTCCCGGCCTTTATCGTCCGTGCCCATCCAATGTTCCATGGAAGGTGGCGTCAATTTGTCTTCCAGTGAAATCTCGAAAGGATCGTAAGGGGCGACAAGTGGAGCGACAAGCATCATGAGGAGATAAATTCCTATAATGATAGCACCCGCCATCGCCGCCTTGTTCTGAGTCATGACACTCCGAAATGACTGCCACCTTTCTTTGCGTGTGTTCTGTCTAGCTTTCGCTAATTCCATGGTTTGTGCTGCAGTAATTTTTGTAGCCATTTTCCATTCCCTCCCTGCGGTAGTCTGTAGAAGATAACTCAAATGTAAAACGCTTGGATGTCCCTGTAAATAGGAATACTCTAAGTAGTTGAAATATTAAAAAAGGTGAGCAAGATAGTGAAAGTGATTTCCGGTTTAGTTTTATATAATCAGATTAGAACGACAAAACGATTTGAAATGGGGGAGCACAATGAAGAGTTGGAAAAGGGTTCTTACAGTAGTACTAACAGGGGTGTTGCTTCTGATTTTGCAAGCTTGTTCAACAAGCGGATCGAATTCAGATGATAAAGCAAGTGCAGGTGGGGATAAGGAGAAGTCAGAAGACGGCGGTACGCTCACAGTCGTCCGATTATCGGATGCAACAGGGCTCGATCCGCATTTCATCACAGATATCCCTTCAGCAAACGTCATTCATGGCAAAGTCTATGAAACGCTCGTCCAGTTTGATAAGGATATGAATATTAAACCGTTGCTCGCAACTGAGTGGGAACAGACGGATGACCTCACTTGGGAATTCACACTCGTCGAGAATGTGAAATTCCACGACGGTACACCGTTTGATGCAGAAGCTGTGAAAAAGACGATAGATCGTATCTTGGATCCGGCAACGGGTTCTCCTCAACAATCGAAACTTGGGATGATTCAAGAAGTAGTCGTGAAAGATCCGACTCACGTCACTCTCAAACTATCTGAACCGTATGCACCGTTACTTTCAATCCTTGCAAGTAATGAAGGAAGTATCATTAGTCCGAAGGCAATTGACGAGTCGGCTGAAAAACTTGCGACACATCCAGTCGGCACAGGACCATTCGTATTTGAATCATGGAAGTCAGGTCAAGACATCACATTAGTGAAAAACAAAGACTACTGGGGCACTCCAGTGAAACTCGATAAAGTCGTATTTAAAGTGGTTCCTGAAGATGCAACTAGACTCGCAATGATCGAGCAAGGTGAAGCTCAAATCTCAGACCAGGTGCCAGTCACCGAAATTGATCGAATCGAAAGCTCTGATACACTGAATCTATACCGTACTGAAGGGTTGGCTGTCGAGTACGTAGGATTCAATACGACAGCAGCACCTTTTGATAACGTGAAAGTAAGACAAGCTGTCAGTTATGCGATTGAACGCGAGGCGATTTTGAGTGGTGTCTATAATGATGTAGGAACACTAGCGAATTCTGCCATGAGTCCGAAAGTGTTCGGCTACAGTAAAAATATCGAAGCATATCCGTATGACATTAATGAAGCGAAGAAACTGATGAAAGAAGCTGGCCTGGAAGACGGAGTCACGGTGAAATTACTGACGAGTGACCGGAAAGAACGCATTAACATGGCGGAAGTCATCCAGTCACAACTTAAAGGAATTGGTGTGAACGTAGAGATCCAAGTAATGGAATATGGTGCGTATATCGATGAAGTCGATGGCGGTAAACATCAGATGTTCATTGGCGGCTGGGGAAATGCAACAGGCGATGGAGACTATAACCAATATAACCTGTTCCACTCAGATTCCATTGGATCCCCTGGGAACCACTTCTACTATCAAAATCCTGAAATCGATAAGCTGATCGAACAAGGCCGAGTGGAAATGGATCCTAGTAAACGTGAAGAGATCTATGAACAAGCTATGCAGCAAGAGATGGACGACGCTGTGTATGTTCCGATCCGTAACTATGAGCATCTAGCGGTCTACAATAACGATGTAAAAGACTTCTATTTGAACCCATCCAACTATCTGATTATCAATGAAACAACTGTGAGTAAGTAAAACTGAAGAGTAAGGCCGCAAGTTCGGGCCTTACTCTATCTTTTTGAAGGAGTGATGGAATTGACAACTTTGTTGTTGAAAAATGTAACGTTGGAAACAGGATTCCAATACGATGGGGACCGAGTAACAGGTACGAATACCGCTGTATATGATGTCCTTGTAAAAGACGGTAAAGTGGAGACAATCGGGCAGTCGCTAACGGTTCCAGCTGATACCGTCATCGATGTGTCTGGAAACTTACTCATGCCTTCGATGCGTGAAATGCATATCCATGTCGACAAAACCTATTTTAGCGGTCCATGGAAAGCGTGTGTGCCAATCACAAACGGTATTATCACCCGGATTGAAGAAGAAGAAAAACTGTTGCCACAACAACTTCCTGTTGCCTTGCAGCGTGCAGAAAAAATGATTGAATGGCTGTTGTCACAAGGTCATACACACATTCGATCTCATTGTAATGTCGATCCTCAAATTGGAACGAAGCACATTGAAATCACGTTGGAAGCATTTGCGAAATTCGAAGGGATGTTGACGTATGACATCGTCGCATTCCCGCAGCACGGCTTATTGCGTTCGAATTCCGAATCATTGATGAGAGAAGCGATGCGAAAAGGCGCAACGCTGGTGGGCGGTGTCGACCCTGCAACGATCGATCGGGATATTGAGCGCTCACTAGAAACGACAATGGACATTGCGACTGAGTCAGGTAAGGGATTGGATATACATATCCATGATGGTGACTCTCTCGGAGCATTTGAATTCAGAAAGCTGGCTGAACTTGCGACACAAGCAGGGAAAACCGGACAGACGACAATCAGCCATGCGATAGCTCTTGGCGATCTGCAAGGCGCTGAACTTGAGGCGATGACAGCGATTTTGAGAGAAGCTCAAATCGACGTGACGACAACGATTCCAACGAATCGTCCAACAATTCCAGTCCAGTATTTGCAAAAGAACGGCGTGAATGTATCACTGGGACACGATAGTCTGACAGACCACTGGTCACCTTATGGGACCGGGGATACCATTGAAAAGCTATCGATTCTGGCAGAACGCTTCCGTTTTATGGATGAATTCTCATTGAATCGTACTTGGCAGTATGCGACAGGCGGAATCATGCCGCTCGATGACGAAGGCAATGCTGTCTGGCCAAAAGTCGGAGACGACGCAAACTTCCTGCTAATCGATGCAGTTTGTTCAGCACAAGCTGTGGCTCGCCGCAAGCCGATTACACGAGTCATCTTCCAAGGGAAAGTGGTTGCGGAAAATGGCATTGTACAGAGCGGTTTACAGATGGGGGGCGTTCAACGTGGCTGAAACAACGTGGCTTGTGAATGTAAAGTTGGAGACGGGTAATAGAATGATGGATAACGGAGCGGTTGAAACTGAGACGGCGCTGCATACTTTGAAAGTTGTGGATGGAGTGATCGAGGAAATCCATGATGCCGGAAGTCCTGTCCATATGGATGGCGAACAGATTGATATGAAAGGTAAACTTGCAGTGCCGCCGTTAAAAGAAATGCACAATCATTTGGACAAAACCTACATGACGTTGGACTGGAAAGCAGTTACACCAGTGGCGAATTTGAAAGAGCGGCTGCAGCATGAAGCAGCGGAGCTGAATGAATTGGCGGGTTCCACTGAGACGCGAGCAAAGAAAATGATTGAAACACTTCTTGGCTACGGTGTCACTCATATCCGCACGCATGTGAACATCGATCCTTATATCGGATTGAAGAATTTGGAGGGGGTGAAAGCGGCTCTTCAAGCCTATGATGGAATTGTGACTCATGAAATCGTCGCATTCCCGCAACACGGTCTGCTTCGAGGTGAAGTTCCGGCGTTAATGCGTGAAGCGATGCGGAGTGGAGCGACAATCGTTGGGGGACTCGATCCTGCTGGAATTGATCAGTCCATTGAACGCTCGCTGCACGAAGTGATGGACATTGCGACTGAGTTTGACGCGGATGTCGACATCCATCTGCATGACGGCGGAATGGTCGGGTACTATACATCGGATAAATGGATTGATATAGTGGAGGATGCAGGATATCGCGGACGCACAGCACTGAGCCATTCGTTCTGTTTAGGCGATGTACCGATTGGACAGCAAGTGAAAATAGCAGAGCGTCTGGCAGCACAGGACGTGGCGATCATGTCGACAGTTCCGATTAACTTGAACAGAACGCTGCCACCTATCGAATTGCTGGACGAGCACGGAGTTCGCGTGCATTTCGGGTGCGACGGGTTTTATGATTCGTGGAGTCCGTATGGAACAGGTGACGTGTTAGAGAAAGTGACGCGTTTCGGGGAGCTCAACCGTAAAATCGAAGAAAGAGCATTGCGCCAATCGTTACGTTTTGCTACGAATGGAGTGACGCCATTGAATGCCCAAGGCGAACGCATGTGGCCATTAGTGAAAGACAAAGCGGACTTTGTTTTCTTCGATGCTGCGTCAACGGCGGAAGTGGTCGCAAGAAAGCCGGTCGACCGCTGCGTAATGGTAAAAGGTAAAATTGTAACTCCAGCATTGTAATGAGTAAGGGATGGCTGCCGAGTGCAGCCATCCTTTTTTAGATGGCAGGTGAACGCGTGGAACGTAGTCAAATGAAGTTATATCTGATTGGATTGTTTTGTGTCATTGCGTGGGGAAGCAACTTTGTTTTCGGCTCGATATTAGTGGAGCAGTTTAATCCGGGAATCATTGCGGTTATCCGGTTGCTGTTCATATTAATGTTCCTATATTCAGTGACCCGGCTGCAAGTTCGCGGAATGCGCATAGACAAAAAGGGGTGGCTGTTGCTCATTGTGGGCGGACTTATCGGTGTTTCTTTTAACCAATGGAGTTTTTACGCGAGCCTCCAGTACACCGATCCCGTGACGGCGTCGCTGATTTTAGCACTTTCCCCAATCGTGACCGTTTCACTCTCCGTTTATTACTTGAAAGAGAAGCGGCGACTTATATTTTGGGGAGGGGCATTGATCGGACTTTGCGGAGTATGGCTGGTCATCACCGAAGGGACGTGGTTTGTCCCTTCCATTGGGCGGGGGGAATTGCTGATTGCAGGAACGATGCTATCGTTTTCCGTTTTTCTGCTTCTCGTTCAGCATATGTCAAAAACGATGAGCGTAGGTGTAATCACTTGGTACACGAACCTGATCGGCATGATCGGCTTGTTGCCGTTTGTGTCTTGGAAGGCGATTCCTTCGACATTGGAAGTCGATTGGACCTATTGGTTGCTGCTCATTGTCACCGCAATCGTGATGCACGGATTATGCACGTATTTGTGGAACGGCGTCATCCGGGAAGCAGGTGCATCGAACATCGCGCTGCTGCTTAACTTGGAACCGTTCATCGCCATGATTTTCAGTTACGTGATTTTGCAGCACATCATCAGTTTGCCACAGCTGATTGGCGGATTCATTATCATCCTAGGAATCACAGTATCGCTGCGAACACCGCAAGTACCGACGATGCAGGACAGAAGCTAGGAGATATAAGATTAAGGAAAGACCCATTTCGCATTGGCGAGATGGGTTTTTTTCGTGTTGTCGTTCACCAATCGACGTTCCTCTATCAACTAGGGGTGTTTGTCTGTCACTGGCCAGGATTTCTTGGACATCTCTCGGGATTTGTACGACACCTAGTGAAGTTTGTCGATAACGGGACACAATTCAACCGATTTAAGGGATTAATTGGTAGCGCTTCGCTTATTGAGGGATAGACTAGTCAATCGGCCCTAGCGGTTTCTGCGTTCACCGACACATTCCGCCGTTTGTCCATCATCTGGTAAGAGTTCTCGATCACAAAGTGCCCTTTACCAATCAGCTCATTGCATTTCACCGACACTTGGCGGAGTTTGTCGATAACGAGACCCAATTCAACCGATTTAAGGGATTAATTGGTAGCGCTTCGCTTGTTGAGGGATAGACTAGTCAATCGGCCCTAGCGGTTTCTGCGTTCACCGACACATTTCGCCGTTTGTCCATCACCTGGTAAGAGTTCTCGATCACAAAGCGCCCTTTACCAATCAGCTCATTGCATTTGTCCGACACCTAGAGAAGTTTGTCGATAACGGGACACAATTCAACCGATTTAAGGGATTAATTGGTAGCGCTTCGCTTGTTGGGAGATAGGCTAGACAATCGGCCCTAGCGGTTTCTGCGTTCACCGACACTTTCCGCCGTTTGTCCATCACCTGGTAAGAGTTCTCGATCACAAAGTGCCCTTTACCAATCAGCTCATTGCATTTGTCCGACACCTAGTGAAGTTTGTCGATAACGGGACCCAATTCAACGGGTTTTAGGAATTAATTGGCAGCGCTTCGTTTGTTGAGGGAGAGGTTAGTGACATGCCCATGGCTGAACCCGGAGTGCATGGTGGACTGATTTTACAAAATTCATAGATTACCTAGTATGCTCCAATAATCTCTGTTATTAACCTATAAGTAGATCCAACTTGCTTGATTCGAATAGCGAATAGGCTGTTTTTAATCTGAATGACCTATTAAATAATAGGACATATTCTGAAAATAGTAGTGACTTTAGACCTCATCACGACTATAATTGTTGATTGGAAGGAACCGGATGTATATGTGAATATTGGAGTGTTATTACTTAAATAGAAGGAGATTGACATTATTATGAAGAGAAGAATGAGATATAAAAGCATTAGATCGCGACTTTACTGGTCATTTGGAATTGTTATGCTGCTCGTTTTAGGGTTGGCGTTTTTCACGTTGAATTCCATACAACGAGTGAATGAAAAAACGAAAAATATTATTGAACATGATACAAAATTAGCGGTCGCGGATTTACGATTGGCGAATTCGATGGCTGGACGGCTGTCTGCTGTTCGGGCTTATATGTTGTTTGGCGATGAGCAATATATTGAAGAATTCAATATGTTAACGGATTATGCCAATACCCTTCAAGGAGAGACCGTTAAACTTGGAGGGGATTTGGGAGATTTAGAGGAAAGAACATCAAATTGGAGCGAGAAGCTATCAACAGATGTTTTAGACATGTATGATGCAAATCGAAAAGAACGAGCCATACAAAATTTGGAGAGTTTGTCTGCAGAAGGTACGGAATTGATTGCTGAATACCATAAAGTTGCAGATAGACGTGAAAAACAAACCATGACTCATGGCGATGAAATCATTCACAGTGGAATTATCACGCTGAGATTGGTATTTGCAGTTTCAATTCTGACATTGGTAGTTAGTGGAACGGCATCCGCTACGACTACAGCAGCCATTACAAAACCACTTACGCAAGTTAGAAATCGCATGAGATCTATTGCAGACGGAGATTTAAGCCAGGAACCACTAGAAATTCTTTCGGAAGACGAAGCCGGGCAGCTGGCGGTCGCGATGAATGAAATGAGTGACAATACCCGTAATATGCTGAATCGCATCAATGATGTTTCCTCATCCGTTTCTGCACACAGTGAGGAATTGACGCAGTCCTCCATTGAAGTGAAACAAGCATCAGCACAAATCGCAGTGACGATGCAGGAGCTGACATCAGGGATTGAAAGTGAAGCGAACACCGCAACCGATCTAGCGATGGCAATGGAACAATTCGTGGAACGTGTTGAAAGTGCAAACAAACGGGGAGAAGCGATTCAAAAAGCTTCTGAAAGCGTCATGGAAAAGACGGAAAACGGCTCGGCGTTAATGGAATCTTCTACTGAACAGATGCAGAGAATTGACGCTATCGTGCAAGAAGCCGTTACGAAAATTAAAGGGTTGGATGTCCAATCGCAAGAAATTTCGAAACTTGTCGTTGTGATTAAAGCGATTGCCGATCAGACGAATTTACTCGCATTAAATGCAGCGATTGAAGCCGCTCGCGCTGGAGAACATGGTAAAGGGTTCGCGGTTGTTGCAGAAGAAGTACGTAAACTAGCTGAACAAGTAGCCGTTTCCGTGACGGATATTACGGGCATAGTTGGTACAATTCAAAAAGAGTCCAGCAGCGTTGCCGGATCGCTTGAGTCGGGCTATGAAGAAGTGGAAAAAGGGACAGCTCAACTTAAGACGACACGCGAAACGTTTGTAGAGATCAGTCATGCTGTGAACAAAATGTCAGAGGATATCGGCGTCATCTCGGTGAATCTTTCAGATATTGCGGCTGGCAGTGAAGAAATGAGCGAGTCTGTGGAAGAAATTGCTGCGATTTCTGAGCAAGCGGCTGCAGGTGTTCAGCAAACCTCTGCTGCTTCACAACAGACAAGCAGTTCGATGGAAGAATTGGCGGGCAGTTCTGCACAGCTTGCTGAACTAGGACAAGATTTGAGAGAGCTAGTGGGTGAATTTAAATTGTAAAGAAGTAGATTTCATTAGCCAGCATAGTTTCGTCGTAAAAGCAGCCTCTCCGATATTCTGGAGTAGGCTGCTTTTATCGATTAATAAGAATAAGTCAGTAGCTGATTCAACAATCGCTTGGCTTCTGAAAAAGCGGGATTTATCTCTCTAGTAGAAATTTCCTGTCAACTGACTTGAAAGTGCCTGCACCGTAACCGATAAAGAAGGTGTTAGCGAGGGGGATTGTGCATAGAACTGATGCAGATGTTGCTGAACAAGTTCGGAAAAATGCGCAAACACCCGCTGGAAGTTCAACATGTAGCGTACTCGAAGCTCCATATCTTATGATAAAAGGTTATCCAGTTGAAAGTCAGAGAGTAATGGTACTATCACCTTGCCTTGCTAAAGGTCTAAATATTTATTCACAGATTTTTAATTTAAGTATACAAAGTCATGTCTATTTTATAACTACTTATTGAGAAGTATCGTATTTAGTACGGAATGTTAGTAAATAACTTGGGTCAACAAGTATTGTACTGTGAGTTATAAAATGAAAACATTAAAATAATGTAAAAGATAGTGACTTTAGACATTTATAGGGCTATAATTATGGGTGAAATTGATTCGAAAGAAATAGTTACGGATGATTCTAAAGAATCATTAGAGGGAGAGCGTTATGAGAAGAAAATCAGGTTTTAAAAGTGTGAAAAGCAGGCTGTTGACGGCATTTGGCGTGGTAGTTCTATTAGTTCTTGCGTTGGGCATTTATACGATACTGTCAGTGAATGCAGTTAACCAAAAGACCCAGGAGATTGTTGAAACAGATACTCAGTTAATGGCGATCGATTTGAAGTTGGCGAATACGATGGCGGGGCGTATGTCCGCAGTTCGTGCTTACGTGCTATTCGGAGATGAACACTACAAGGAGGAATTTTTCTCTTTGACTGACGACGGTATCCAACTGCAGGCTGAAGCTGAAAAGATAGGGACTTCGGGAGAGTTCGGGGACTTAGTCGACAAAATGATCAATTGGCGTAAGAAGTTAGCGTCTGATGTAATCGATGTGTATGACTCGAACCGTAAAGAGCGTGCCGCTAAAAATCTGGAGGAATTATCTGCAGAAGGTACAGAATTGATTGCAGAGTATCATAAAATTGCTGATAAACGCGAAAAGCTGACAACAACACATGGTCAAGAGATTATCGAGAGTGGTCAACATACGCTCATTTGGATTTCTATTGTACTGCTGTTAGTTCTCGTCATCAGTATTGGAGCAGCGTTGGTTACGGCACGTGTGATCACAGCTCCAATAAAGCGAGTAATGGAACGCATGCAGCTGATTGCAGAAGGTGATTTGAGCCACGAACCGTTAGCCGTGACATCGCGGGATGAAGTCGGTCAACTAGCGGCTGCTACGAATGAAATGAGTGAGCATACGCGTGGAATGCTCACTGAAATCAATGATGTTTCATCGTCCGTTTCAGCTCATAGTGAAGAGCTGACGCAGTCCTCGACGGAAGTGAATGCGGCGTCACAACAAATCGCAGTGACGATGCAAGAATTGACCTCAGGGATCGAAAGTGAAGCGAATACTGCAACTGATTTGGCGATGATGATGGAACGTTTTGTGGGAAGGGTTGAGGATGCCAACCAGAAGGGTGAAGCGATTCAGCAGACGTCTAAAAATGTATTGGAACAGACAACTAACGGTGCCCGATTGATGGAGACATCCACTGAACAAATGCAGCGTATTGACACCATTGTCCAAGAAGCAGTTGCGAAAATCAAAGGGTTGGATGTCCAGTCACAAGAAATTTCGAAGCTTGTCGTTGTCATCAAGGCAATTGCAGATCAGACAAATCTCTTAGCGTTGAATGCAGCGATAGAAGCAGCTCGCGCTGGGGAGCACGGTAAAGGATTTGCCGTTGTCGCAGAAGAAGTGCGCAAACTGGCGGAACAAGTCGCTGTATCTGTAACAGACATTACTGGAATCGTCGGTACGATCCAGCAAGAGTCCAGCAGTGTAGCGGGTTCGCTTGAGGCGGGTTATGTAGAAGTTGAAAAAGGGACTGCACAACTTAAGACGACGCGCGAAACGTTCAGCGAAATCAGCGATGCAGTCAATAAGATGACGGCTGATATAGGTATCATTTCTCAAAACCTGGAAGAAATTTCAGCGGGAAGTGAAGAAATGAGCGAATCAGTCGAAGAAATCGCAGCCATTTCCGAGCAATCCGCTGCGGGCGTTCAACAAACAGCAGCTGCTTCACAGCAGACAAGCAGTTCCATGGAAGAAGTGGCAGGCAGCTCTGCTCAACTTGCCCAGCTTGCCGAAAATTTGAATGGATTGGTACGAGAATTCAAGTTGTAAGTGAAATAGCTTGGAGAAAGGCTCACCCGCCGCTAGTGGCAGGTGGGCTTTTTGCTTGTCTGCGTTCTCGATCAAAAATGCTGGGTTATCCGACACTGGGAGCGGGTTGCCGTTCAATGGATGGAATTTCTCGCTCACGTAGCAGCATTTGTCCGACACCTAGCGAAATTTCTCGATAATGGGACACAATTCACCCATCTTAAGGGTTTAATTAGGAGCGCTCCCCTGCCCTTATATCCATCCACACAAAAAACGACATCTCGCAATTCAAGGAGATGTCGTTTTTATTATGCTTCGTCCTCTAATCTAGGAACCAGATCGAATATCTTCTGGTCTTCAAACGCATCGATCAACCGGTCCAGCCAGTCGTAATATTCGCGGATGTACAGCAGTTTTTCAATATCTGTCTCTATAAGTGCGAGGAGTTCATCAGTTATGTCGTCAGCTTTTTTCAGTTCCTTCAATTCAGCCAGTGATTTTCGGATAGCGGCCGTATGTAACGAGACGGCTCTTCTCCATTTGACAGTGAACATATCGACGAAGATTTGGTACCAGTCGTCTTTTACTTCATATAAGTCTTTGCGGACGCCACGTTCCCACACTCGATCGACCAGTTTCGCTTCTGAAAGTGAACGGATCGACGTACTCATGCTTGTTTTACTCATCCCGAGTTCTGCGGACATGTCATCCAAGGTGAGCGGGCGATTCTCAAAAAACATCATGCCGAATTGTCTTCCGGCAGAAGGCGGCAGTCCATAGAGATGAATGTTTTGGGCAATGGATTCGGTAATTCGTTTACGGGATTTTTCTAGTTTTTCGTACGCATCCGTCATGGATGATCCTCCTTGTGATGAACCATTTTCATCAGTCTTTGAACACTTCAGTATAGCTTAGAACAGTTCTAGTTGTAAATCAATCGTTATGTACAGAAAAAACTGTACGTACGATACATTAAGTGAATAATTTGTATTACAAACAGATTACAGCTATACTATGAAACATCGTTTAAATTGAATCGGGGGGTTCGCATGGAAGAAGCACTGTTGAAAAAGAAAATAGAAGTGAAAAACGCGTCGAAAATATTCGGGAAATCGAGTAAACGCGCGGCTCAACTTCTTAAAGAAGGTAAAACGAAGAAAGAGATTTTAAAAGAAACAGGTGCGACAGTCGGGGTCAATAACGCCGCGTTCGATGTGCTCGATGGCGAAATATTTGTCATCATGGGCCTTTCAGGAAGCGGGAAATCCACACTTGTCCGCCTATTGAATCGATTAATCGATCCGACAGCCGGACAGATTCTGTTGGACGGGGAAGATATTGTGAAGATGAACAAAGAACAGCTCCGAAATGTCCGTCGTAAGAAAATCGGAATGGTATTCCAAAACTTCGCGTTGTTCCCGCATCGTACAATTTTGGAAAACACGGAGTATGGCCTTGAAATTCAAGGGGTAGATAAAGATGAGCGCAAGAACCAAGCGATCGAATCATTGCGGCTCGTTGGACTAGCAGGCTATGAATCTCAATATCCGGGACAGTTGAGCGGAGGGATGCAGCAGCGTGTCGGACTTGCGCGTGCGCTCGCGAATAATCCTGACATTTTACTGATGGATGAGGCGTTCAGTGCACTCGATCCATTGATTCGCAAAGATATGCAGGACGAATTGCTCCAGTTGCATGAAGATATGGGCAAGACGATTATCTTCATTACCCATGATTTGGATGAAGCACTACGGATTGGCGATCGAATCGCACTTATGAAAGACGGAGAAATCGTGCAGATCGGTACACCAGAAGAGATTCTGATGAATCCTTCGAATGACTACGTCGAACGTTTCGTGGAAGATGTAGATTTGTCGAAAGTATTGACAGCGAACCACATTATGAAACATGCCGATACGGTTCAGATCGATAGAGGCCCTCGTGTTGCCCTTCGTTTAATGGAGAGTCTGCGTATTTCTTCGATTTATGTGGTAGATAAAGGCGGCCGTCTGATGGGCGCGCTGACTGCTCAAGACGCGGTCGCTGCTGCAGAGAAAAATCTTAAAATCGAGGACGTTTTAATCAAAGACGTGATCACGGCTACAGGGGACAGTGTGCTTACGGATCTATTCGATATCGTTTCGACGGCGACGATTCCTGTTGCCGTGGTAGATGAAAAAAACCGGTTGAAAGGCATTATCATTCGTGGCGCCATGATTGGTGCGCTTGCTGGTGATAATCAGTTCATCAACGAAAACGGCGAGATTTCGAAGCCGAAACAGGTTGAAGCGGAGGTGACTGCACATGAATGAGTTATTACCGCGCTTACCGTTTGCAGATTGGATTGATACGGGCGTTGACTGGCTCGTGGATGTGTTCGGACCGTTGTTTGACGGCATCGCCACGGGACTCGAAGCGACCGTTGAGACGTTCGTCGACATTATGGATTTTCCACCATCGATTTTACTAGCCGTGATTTTTGCTTTGCTAGCATGGTGGTTCTCGACGAAGAAGATTGCTCTATTCACGTTAATCGGCTTTCTCTTCATCGACTACTTAGGGTATTGGTATCCGATGCTTCAAATGCTTGCGCTCGTTCTGACCTCAGTCGCAATCGCCATCATTATTGGCGTACCGATCGGGATTTGGATGTCGCAGCAGCTGACGGCTAGGAGGATTATTACACCGATTTTGGACTTGATGCAGACGATGCCGGCGTTCGTGTACTTGATCCCGGCGATCTTCTTCTTCAATATCGGTGTCGTGCCAGGGTTAGTTGCGTCAATCATCTTTGCGATGCCGCCGACAATCCGATTGACGATGCTCGGAATTGAACAAGTTCCGAAAGATTTGATTGAAGCAACTGAAGCATTTGGTTCGACGACGTGGCAACGCTTGTTGAAAGTGCAAATTCCGCTCGCGAAGCCGAATATTATGGCGGGTGTGAACCAAAGTATCATGCTTTCGCTGTCGATGGTTGTTATCGCGTCCATGGTCGGGGCGCCTGGATTAGGGGCGAAAGTGTATCAAGCCGTTACGCAGCTGAAAACCGGTGTAGGGGTTGAAACGGGTGTCGCAATCGTACTCGTTGCTATAATTTTAGACCGCATCACACAACATGCAGGTCGCTCAAAACAAGGGGGAAAAGAATCATGAAATGGACGAAGAAATTAGCAGGAATTAGCGCAGTTTCACTATTGGCATTAGGTCTCGCAGCATGTGGGGATGACGATAAGGACAATGCTTCAGGTGGTTCGGATAAAACCGCTGGTGAGATGGTGGATTACAAAATTACGGGAATTGACCCAGGCGCTGGAATCATGGAAGCAACAGACCGCGCCATTAGTGATTACGGGCTCGACAAGTGGGAATTGACGACCGGATCAGGTGCTGCGATGACGGCTTCTTTGAAAAAGGCGATTGACAAGGAGGAGCCGATCATCATTACGGGGTGGACTCCTCACTGGATGTTCACAAAGTATGATCTTAAATATTTGGACGATCCGAAAGGCTCCTATGGGGGAGAAGAGGAAATCCATACGATCGGTCGTCTTGGATTGAAAGAAGACTATCCGGAAGCCTATCAAATTCTTCAAAACTTCAAGTGGGATGAAGAAGATATGGGTGAAGTGATGATTGCGATTATCGATGGAGAAGATCCTAAAGTAGCGGCAGAGAACTGGGTTAAAGACAACGAAGACAAAGTAGCAGAATGGACAGATGGTGTCGAGAAAGTCGATGGCGAAAAATTCAACTTAGCGTATGTCGCATGGGATAGTGAAATTGCGAGCACGAACGTCATGGCGAAGGTATTGGAAGACCAAGGGTATAAAGTGAAAATGTCCCAAGTGGAAGCGGGTCCAATGTGGACATCGGTTGCAGATGGCAGTTCGGATGCATTACTCGCAGGCTGGTTACCGGTGACTCACAAAACATATGCCGAGAAATATGAAGGCAAGTTTGAAGACTTGGGTACTAGCATGACTGGCGTGAAGATTGGATTGACAGTTCCAGAGTATATGGATATTGACTCAATTGAGGATTTAAAAGAGTAAATAGGGGATCCCCCTCTGGCCGACGAATGATCGGCCAGAGGGGGATTTTTGTGTTGTCGATTTCCTGCGTGGAATTGTCCTTCAGTTGGAAGAGTTTGTCCATCGAATAAGTGAGCTTCATCATCACTTAGCGGGAGTTGTCCGACACTTAGCGAAGTTTCTCGATAACCGGACATAATTTAACAGCTTTAAAGGATTACTTGGGTTCGCTTCGCTTATTAGGGAGAGCGGCCCAAGCGGGTTCTGTGTTCACTGACACAACTCACTGTTTGTCCATCACCTGGTGAGAGTTCACGTTCACCAAGTGCCCTTTACCAATCAGCTCTTCGCATTTGTCCGACGCTTAGCGAAGTTTCTCGATAACGGGACACAATTTAAAAGCGTTAAGGGACTAATTGGTAGCGCTTCGCTTGTTGAGGGAGGGCTAGTCACTTAGCCCAAGCAGGTTCTGCGTTCACTGACACATCTCACTGTTTGTCCATCATCTGGTGAGAGTTCACGTTCACCAAGTGCCCTTTACCAATCAGCTCTTCGCATTTGTCCGACGCTTAGCGAAGTTTCT
>NZ_JACSQY010000011.1:58654-88863 GCF_014836415.1 Sporosarcina gallistercoris
CGATAACGGGACACAATTTAAAAGCGTTAAGGGACTAATTGGTAGCGCTTCACTTGTTGATGGGAGGGCTATCTCGTGAGCACATCAGCAACTTGCTCAATAAGGCGTTCTCGATCACAAGTGTTGGGTTGTGCGTCACTTGCAGCGGGTTGCCGTACAGTGGAGTGAGTTTCATCATCACATAGCAAAATTTGTCCGACACCTAGCAGAGTTTCTCGATAACGGTACACAATTCATTACAGCGCTAGCCGACAAAAAAACACTCGATAAGAGTGTTTAGATATGGGAACTATTTCGTTTAATGTATCCTCTGTTTTTAGATGCGCCTACAGTGACTAGGTTCATATTTAGTAGGGTTCGACGAGTGAATTGCGAACAATGGACATGGCAAAATCTCCTGCATTCTTTGTTTGTCAACGGGCCGCCGAACAAATGGAACCAATCCAGTATGGCTTGCTGGTGTGCGGTTGTAGATCGATTCCTACAGCTTGGACAATTCCAGAATTGTCCGTTTTTCATCATACCAAGAGCATGGCACGCTGGACAAGCAACCCCAGTCAAGAAGTCTTCAGGAGGAATCGAGTAAGTGTCGGCAACTGGTTTCGGCGAATAGGGGCGATGCTCTTTAACAATACGTCGGGCCAAGCTCTCAAAATCTTCAGGAGAGAGTAATGGGTGATTTGTGTAAAGCGACCGTATGTGTTGAGGGATTATGCTTGGAAAGAGGATAGGCACGGTGGTCTTGAAAATCGATAATCGTTGCTTAGGGTACGCCAACACTACACAGCCAAGGACAGGAAGATTGATATTTTTAGCGCTCAGCCAATCTTCGAATAACTGACAGGTGTTGGTAAGTTGAGCAATCGGACTTGGAAACCCGAGTATTTCACCGTTTATTGACATACGCAGAAGCTGTGGGGGATTCTCTGTAATGGAGAGGTCTCCTGCTATATTTTTCACTTCACAAATCAATGCAAATTCTTGAGTGAGAATCAATGTATCAATCTGAAAGAGAGAGCTAGAGGATAACGATACATCATTTAAAATATGCGTGGACATCGGAAATGTATAGTTGCCAAGAACCCTGTCCAGTTCTTGCTCGCCTCCATACCCCGCTTTTATCGACGCCGCGCGTTGCTTGATTTTCCCGTACATAGGATGGGTCTCAGGCAGTCTGCTTAAAGCGACTGTCAGCCCCTCCAGAGCAGTGGGGAAAGATCGTTCCTTATAAATTATTGCATTCACTTCCTTTCATGTTATTAAGTTAATTCTATCATACTTGTTAGAATAATCTATTATTAATTAAACGTATGCTGAGCAATGTTCAGAATAGGATATAGAGGAAATGTCCGACACCGGTCACAGATTGTGCATCCCACAGAGTAAGTTCTCCATCACTTAGCCAGATTTCACCGACACCCAGCGAAGTTTCTCGATAACGAGACACAATTCGGTATGATGAAAGCATTAATTGGCAGCGTTTCGTTTGTTAAAATACTGGCTATCCTACATAGCTAAATCTAGCACTCGATCCTCATCTAAGCGCTACAGAATTTTCTGTCATATTATCTTGCGCTCTGAAAATTTGAGTGGTACAATCATCTTCTGTTTCAAATTTCCCCAGTATTTTATCACCATCCGGAAACGACAGGACAAATTCTAGGAAAGCGGAGGATCTGTACATGCAGAGACACCCTGATTTTGAGTTTGAGGCTGAGCGTCTGGACTACACCGTACATTACATGCGACGGCTTTTAGAAGAATCGCAGCGTGATGTCGACGCCTCTCAAGAACAAATTCGTCACGCGATGGCGGATTTGGATTATTTGGATTCCAGTATGAGTTACATTAACATTCTCACGAACACACGGTTTTTCGAAATGGCACGCTCCCAGAAAGAGACGTTTGAAGCCGTTCAGAAGAAGCCGTATTTTGCGCGGATCCACTTTCAGCCTGATGATGAAAAGGACCAAATTCTTTACATCGGCAAGACCTCGGTATTTCATCAGGAGACGCAAGAACCGATTATTGTTGATTGGCGATCGCCAGTCGCGAATGTGTATTATGATGGTCGATTAGGTGATCTGACGTATGATGTGCGCGGAGAGGAAGTCAGCGGCCACCTGCATTCGAAGCGGCAATATCAGATTGAAGAGGGCGAATTGCTCGATGTTCGTGATATTGACTTGACGACGAACGATGAGTTGCTGCAGGAAGCACTCGCGGGCAAAGCAGATGTCCGGTTGACGGAAATCATCTCGACGATCCAATCCGAGCAAAACGACATTATCCGAGCAAGTCTGCGCAAGCCGATTATCGTCCAGGGCGCGGCAGGAAGTGGGAAGACGACCATTGCGCTGCATCGGATTTCCTACTTTCTTTACACAAAGGGAACGGATTTCCCTGCTGAAAAGCTGATGATTCTCGCACCGAGTAAGTTGTTCATGGATTATATCGGAGACGTGCTCCCTGAACTCGGGGTCGGCAGTATTTGCCAGACAACGTTTGAAGAATATGTCCTGAATGCCACAGGTCTTAAGCTGAAATTGACGGATACGAATGCAAGACTTGAGAAATTGGCATCATCGGATTCGGTGGATGAAACCGCAATCGCCATTGCTAGGATGAAAGGATCCGATGAGTACCAGTCAATTATGGCAAGGTACGTGAAAAAACTCGAGCAGCAAATAGCGGCTTTATTCGAAGATGTTTTCATCGACAATTATCGTATCATGGGTGCAAAGCGGTTGCGCAAGTTATTCCTGGAAGACTTCGGATACTTGCCAATTGAGAAAAGACTTGAGCGTATCAAGCTAGTCATGAAATCGGAAGTGACGCGCAAGCGCAAGCAACTCTACCAGCTATTATCGGATAAATACGAAGCGGCATTGGATAAAGCATTATATGGAATACGGGATGACGACAAGCGTCGTGCTAGGATCACTCGGATCATGGACGAGCGAGACGAGAGACTTCCTAAGATTGAGAAGGAAGGCAAGGAGAAAGTTGCTTCTTATATGAAGAGATTCAAAAAATTCAACGTGAAGCAATTGTACCGAAGTTGGTTGACAGATGCTGAATTACAGACAGAACTTGCGCCGGAGTGGTCAGAAGTATTCCGGGCTTCATTCCAAGAGGCACATTTGAAAAACACATGGGAAACTGAAGACTTGGCAGCGCTTTTCGACTTGCATGTGCAGCTGAAGGGGCTCGAAAGTGAGTGGAAAATGCGTGTCGTTTTCATCGATGAAGCGCAGGATTACAGTGAGTATCAGCTGGCGGCGCTGCACGACGGGCTCGAAACGGAACTGTTCACACTCGTCGGCGACTTGGCGCAAGGAATTCATAGCTACCGGGCATTGACGTCATGGGATCCCGTACTGAAGATGTTGCCGACCGCCACGTATACGACGCTCCAGAAGAGTTATCGGACAACGATTGAAATCATGAATCTGGCGAATCGGGTGCTGGCTCAAATGGAGGAAGATTTGCCGCTTGTCGAGCCGGTCGTTCGTCATGGAATCGATCCTGTGTTCCACGAAATGGATGAGCTGGATATCGGACGTGTGCAGGGTATTTATGAGGAGATTGCGGAGCGTGGCCACCGCTCAGTTGCAATGATTTGTAAGACGAACGCTGAAGCAAAACGACTTTTTGAGGTGTTATCGGATGGCGGGATAGCGGTCCAGCTGCTTGACGAGCAAAGCGATATCGATGATTCACGCATGCTCATCGTGCCGAGTGTTTTATCGAAAGGATTGGAATTTGACGCAGTTATCGTGGCGGCATTCCGCGATCCGTTTCGTGACTCGCAGATTGACCGTAAGTTGTTGTATGTAGCAATGACGCGCCCGATGCACGAGTTGCATGTGCTAGGCGACGCAGCAAAAGAAGTGCTAGGCGAATAAATTCCGGAATCCCGTGAGCGAGTGGTGCGCTGCGGGATTTTGTGTGTTGGATGAGGCATGCAGTTAAGCTCATATTAGAGGGAGAATCTCGCGGGGAATCATGTCGTTTAAACTTCTCCGACAGACCGAGAGATTTCAACGTCACTCAGCTGAGTTTCACCATTACATAGAAGCACTTCTCCGACACCTAGCGGAATTTCTTGATAACGGAACGCAATTCAGCATGAATAAGGGATTAATTGTAAGCCGTCACTCATTAAAGTAGGGGCAATCTCGCTGTGAGATATCACCAATTAAAATTCTCCGACACATAGAGTGAGTTCTCCGACACGACGAGAGATTTCAACGTCACTCAGCTGAGTTTCACCATCACATAGGAGCATTTCTCCGACACCTAGCGGAATTTCTAGATAACGGGGCCCAATTCAACAGCTTTCAGGGATTAATTGGGTGCGCTTCGCTTATTGAAAGAAGGCTAGTTACTCGGCGTCGGCCTCTCCTGCGTACCTCGACACATCCCGCCGTTTGTCCGTCACCTGATGAAAGTTCTCGATTACATAGTGCCCTTTATCAATCAACTCTTTGCACTTCCCCGACACTCACCAGAATTTCTCGATAACGGGACACAATTCAACATGAATAATCCAAAAAATGGAATACTTCTAATGTCTAAATAAGAAGAAATCGCCTATAATTAAGAAACACTCAAACGGTAAATCCTCCCGCAATCCAACAAATCCTATCGCTTCCTTTGAAACTATCGACGAAATTTGTTGTAATGGTGAAAAGGAATCAGCTGGGGGGACTCGTATTGGAGGACGATATTCAAGTACCAACGCAACGATTGGCGGATACCACAGTACCTGTACTAAGATGGGGAGCGGCCATTGGCCATGTGATCATGCTTATGATTTTGGGGATTTTCTTTGCAGTCAGTCTGTACTTTTCTTGGTGGGCGTGGACGCGTTGGATTACATATTGGGGCGCAGGACTAACTCTGATTTCTGCAGTCTGGTCCATCGGCTTGCGGCCCGTCTATTTCCATAAGCATTTCCGTTATGAAGTTACAGATGAATTTCTGCACATAAAATCAGGAGCGTTCCATGAACACTATGAACTCATTCCGATGTCAAAGATTCAGGCAGTCTCAACGAATCAAGGACCGATTTTAAGGCGTTATGGCTTGTATTCCTTGGAAATCGAAACAATGGGGTCGAGTCATGGAATTCCTGCTTTGCCGAAAGAAGTTGCGATTGAAGTGAGAAACCAAATCGCACGCTGCGCGAAAATTAAGGAAGTGGATGAATGATGAAGCGATACCATCCGTCGTCCATCTTGTTCGACTTTGCTGCAATTGTGAAAAATTATGCCATACTTGCGTTTGTTGTTGCCGTCAACATCGGTTCAGATTCTTGGCTCGCTCGATTGGGCCGTATCCTTCTGTTACTATCAGTAGTCCTCACCGTATCCGCCAGTATTCTGAAATGGTTCTCTCGAAAGTATGCGGCAGACGAAATGGCGTTCCATCTGGTATCGGGTATTTTTGAGAAAACGGAGCGGACGGTGTACTTCGACAAAATACAAAATGTACAGCGGCATACCTCGTTTTTACATAAGCTGTTCGGAATGACTTCCATCACTTTTGAAACAGGTACTTCTGGGATGAATTCAAATGTGAAATTCGATGCCTTAAGACGTTCTGAAGCGGATCGTTTGGAAAAAGCAGTGAAAGAATTCATGCATCCTGAGAATGAGGCAACACAAACGGAAGACGGAATAGCGCCTATTATTCCGGAGCGCGTCGTCCATTTCACTCCTACTAGAAAGGATACGATCAAAGCGTCTTTCACATCACTCAGTTTTTTGATCATCTTGCTGGTTGGTACATCGGTCTTCTCCAAACTGGACCAACTGTTCGACGTCGAGGAGTATGTGGAAGGTTGGCTTGCTTCCATTCTGACTTCGGGTTGGGTGATCGCTGGGTTATCACTCGGTCTCTTCGTTCTAGCCTTGACGATAGGCATTATGTGGACGTTTGTGAAATATGGTCGATACGAAATCGCTTCAGATGAAGAGCGGATCTTCATTTCAAAAGGCGTCTTGAATGAAACTGTATTTTCCATCGCGAAGAAACGTGTACAGGCAGTCGAAATTACGCAGTCCTTCATGAAAAGAATGCTTGGCCTAGCTGAAGTGAAGCTGATTAGCGCTGGAGATCTTGGGGATGATGAGGACGAAGTCAGTACACTGTATCCGTTTTTGCCGGTGAAGCGGGCATATGCCATGATTGCGGAATTGCTGCCTGACTACGAAGTGATTGAGGATACCAAGCGGCTGCCGCGGAAATCGTTGGTGGCCCGACTCGTCAAACCCTATTGGTTCTGGCTGATTGTCACCAGCTTCCTTATCTATTTGCGGCCAGAAGTATTCAATCTTCAATTTGGATGGGCGATGGGGTCCATCATCTTTCTAGTCCTTCTCATATTCAGCCGGATACTTAGTTATTGGAACACTTCCTACGCGCTGGAAGGGCAATTCATTCAACTGAGTCAGGGGACATTTGAGAAAACGACATTTCTTTCGAGGCGTGACAAAATCATAGAAGTCTCTGTGAAGCGGACCAAACTGCAGCAGTGGTTCGGTCTCGGGTCGATTGGACTGATTAATCGGGCAAAACCGGTGCGGCATGAGATGCTGGAGGACATGCCCATTCAAGAAGCCCGGCAGTTTGTCAGCTGGTATGCAGAACGGACCAATGACGTACAGTTACAATGAAAGGGTTTTAATCGGAACAACTTCAGGAATAGACTAAGTAGCGACGTCTAACTAATAAAAGGGGTGTTGAAGTGGGACGACAAAAGAAGTTCGGGAAGATGAGTGTAGTGGTGCTCGTGACGTATGTGTTAATGATTGTCATGAACTACTTGTCGAACGCACTGCCATTGAACGGGATGACTGCGGGGGAAGTATCGGATTCTTATAGCAACTTGTTTGCGCCGGCGGGGTATACGTTTGCGATTTGGGGACTCATCTATGTGCTCCTTGCGTTTCATGTCGTCTACCAACTCGGTTTCTTCCGATCAGGTGAACGATCGGATGTGACACAGCTCATGCAGAAAATCGCGGTCTATTTTTCGCTTTCATCTGTAGCGAATGCTTTGTGGATCGTGGCGTGGCATTATGGAAAGCTTGAAGTTTCAATTGTCTTGATGATCATCATTTTAGTAAGTCTGATTCTCATCAACGGCATGACGGTGAAAGCCGATCTATCGTTTAAAGAGAAGTTTTTCATACGACTGCCATTCAGTGTGTATTTCGGATGGATTACAGTGGCGACCATCGCTAATATTACGGCGTATTTCGTATCGATCGATTGGGACGGTTTCGGACTGTCGGATCAGACATGGACGGTCATCATTCTGATCGTTGGAACTGCAATCGGTATTGCGACGCTGTTGAAAAATTGGATTGCCTCTTACGGTTTTGTCCTCGTGTGGGCGTATGTCGGCATCTATAACGAACACGTATCTCCGGAAGGGTGGAATGAAGCCTATCCTAGTATTATACTTACGGTTTCCATCTGCATCATCTTGCTGGGGCTTCTCAGTTTGTGGGTACTGGTGAAAAGGCCGAGAAAGCGTGTGCAATTTGGTAGAAGGTGATTTCAAAAGCAAACACTTTTGTTTTTTTATACCTCACAGCTAGTTAATAAGGGTTCATATGCGTATTATGAAACGTATGCTTTCAGAAGATTTTAAGTCCTAGACTTCCTACGATTTCTGGGGCTTTTTGTTGTGTATTAAAAGAGGTTTTATAACCTATATGGCTTTTCATTCTTTAGAATTAATAACTATGCTATATTGTTTAATTGGTAATTTAACGATAGTATAGTCATATGTTGAGTGACAAAAAGGAGATAAATTATGTTTAAGAGAAAATTTTGGGCTTTGTGTTTGAGCACCCTATTGCTTATTTTACTACCGTTACATGCTAGAGGCGCCACATTTACTGATGTGTCTAAAGCACATTGGGCTCATGATGAAATCCGTTTTTTAACTGATAAAGAAGTTATCAGGGGTTATTCTGATGGACAGTTTAAACCTACAAAAGTCTTATCTAGAAAAGATGCTTCTGTCATGATAGTTCGTGCCATGAATGCACCAACAATTTCTGTACCAACTGTTCGACCTTCAGACGTTAAGATCTCGATGGGAGGCTACCGGGAAATGATGATTGTAGCCAACAAAGGAATGTTAACACTATCCGGAAATCGTTTTAAACCTGATGCTCCGCTCACTAGAGCTGAAATGGCGAAACTTCTTGTAGTGGCTTATAACTATAAAGGAAAAAACAAATCCTCATTTAAAGATGTCCCATCAAGTAATCCTTATTATAAATACATAGATGCGCTTGCGGAAAATGGGGTTACGACAGGATACGCTGATAAGACTTTTAAGCCAAACGTTTCCGTGAACCGTGCTCAATTTTCAACATTCCTAAAGAGAGTGTATGATCGACCTCTGTCATATAGCGTTAAAAAAAATGGACAAACTTTAGCTACCTATACAAACGAGACCGAAGCGATAACTTACGCAGTGCGACACCCTGGTGCCACTGTACATCCTAATAGTAATTCACTCATGAAATATAACCAACAGCCATCATCTATGAAAGATACAGGGATAAAAAATGGTGTTCTCATATACAGCGGACTCGAAAAAACAGCATTCGACATACAATTTTATAAGCCGTATCTATCTGATGGCAATAGGAATTATTTTGATACATTCGTAGTGATGGGGCGGCAATATCCTGGAGGAGAATTCCAAGAAACGTCAAAGAATAAAGCGGATTATAAGGATTGGAAATGGTATGCGGATAAGCTATTCTCAGCAAATGGACCATTAAAACCATTGAATTTAGCGGCTATGGAAGAAGGTAGAACGGTCTCAGTCTATATCGGCATACCGTATCCTAAAAGAACAGGAGCCATAAAGAACTTGGCTGGGAAAAATGTGGCTAATACTCTGAATGCCCGTAAAGAGTTAGTTAACTGGTATATAAGTGAAATAGAGAGCAAGTGGAAAAATGGAAAATATGGAAATCTTGTTTTTAAAGGGTACTTTTGGATTAACGAAACTGTTATCCATGCAGAAGATGAACAACTTGTTACAGATACTTCCTCAGTAATTCATAAACGTGGTAAGAAGTTCATCTATGCTCCACATGCACGAACGACAAATTTCGAAAACTGGAAGTACTATGGGTTTGATGGTGCGTATTTACAACCGAATACGTTTCGTCTACAACTAGGTGATCCTTCACCAAGATTGCATAAAGCATTTTTAGAAGCTCAGATCAAAGGGAGTGGAATCACTTTGGAAATTGATAACTACTCTCCCCACCAAATAGATAATGGAATTAAAAATTTCCAAACGTATCTGGAATTCGCTGAAATGTATGGACTAAAAGGAAAAAGTCTTTTGCTTTATCAGCAAACAGAAATGGTATATAGAATGAGCATGTGGAAACCGATATCTTACAAAAATGCCTATAAGGAATTAGGAGACTTTATCAATTAACCGGCATTTCACAAAAATACAAGTGGGAATAGTGAAATAATAGTGTATACTAGATAATTAGTAACGAAGGAAAAATTTACATGAATTGATAATTGGAGGTCTTTTAGGGATGAAAAGAATTGTGACACTGTTTATGGTTTCGGCAGTGTTTTCTGTGTTTCTATTTTCTAACGCCAAACTTACGCAAGCTGCTTTGTTTAAGGACGTACCACATACATACTGGGCTTATGAAGACATTGGCTTTATTTCTTCTCATGGTGTTGTGAACGGATATACGGATGGAACTTTTAGAGCGGGAGAAGGTATTACAAGAAAAGATGCGGCTATCATGATGACCAGAGCTTTAGATGCGCCATCTGTAATACGGGCCACAGTAGAAGTGGAAGATATAAATCCGAATTCACCAGGGTACTCGCAAATAATGACAGCAGTCGAGAAGGATTGGTTGAGCTTATATGATAACAAATTTGAACCTTACGCACTTCTTACGCGGGATGAAATGTCGAAAATGATTGCCACGGCATATGATTATAAAGGGAAAGGCCGTTCCTTATTCAGTGATGTACCTGAGACCAATGTGTATTACCCTTATGTCGATGCGATTGCTTATCATGAAGTAACTACGGGATATAAAGATGGGACATTTCGTCCTGATGTCTTTGTTACACGTGCACAGTTCAGTGCTTTTGTAGCGCGAGTTTACTCGAAACCTGTTTCATATGAAGTTAAAAGTCAGGGCGAAGTAGTTGCAACTGAAACTTCAGTAGAGGATGCACTCAAAATAGTGGATTCCTATCCTAAAGGAACGATTCATCCGAAAAGTAATAAGTTTGTAGAGTATGCGCAAACGATCGGCTCTTCTGATAAAACTGGTTTGAATAGTGGCGTGCTTATCTATAACGGAGTGAAAGAGAAAGAAACCTTTACTCCAGAGTTTTTCAATCATTATTTAACAAGTGATATTGGAGATGGTATCCGACGAGAAATGTTTGATACGTTTGTCATACTTGGATTACGATACAATACAGAAGGAAATATGTTTACAGATAGCACCTCGAATCACGCAAACTATGAAGATTGGCAAAACTATTTGGATAGAACATTTTCGCCTGACGGAGCCATTCATAATTTAGATAGCGCTGCGAGAACGAATGGGCGAGTTGTGGATGCATACATTTCTATTCCATATCCAAAACGCAATGAGTCGATCATTTCATTGGACGGTAAAGACTTAGGTACGGGCCTTTATCCTCGTTATGATCTAGCAAGTTGGTATGTAAAAGAGACTTTGAAACGTTTTGAGCGGGAAGGTTATAACAACGTCAAGCTTAAAGGATTTTATTGGGTGAGTGAAACTGTTCGGACAAGTGAGGACGAAATTATTATTTCTTCAATATCGAGCATGCTGAAACCGCATAAGAAGTATTTTATATATTCACCCCATGCTCTTTCTACAAACTTCCATAAGTGGAGAGAATACGGGTTTGATGGAGCTTTCCTGCAACCGAATGCGTTTAGGACGAGTATAAAGGACAAAGAAAATCGTCTTCATCAAGCGTTTTTGAATGCTCAAATTTACGGGACGGGGATAACCATTGAAATCGATTCGTATGGGCTCGGACAAGTTGCATCCAATGAGGGCGTCGAAGCTTTCAACTTGTACATGGATTTTGCAAAAAGATATGGATTGGATGAAAAAGGTATGATGTTTTATCAAGGTGTGAATATGGTGGAACGCATGAATACGATTGAACATCCTGTTTATAAACAATGGTACAATCAATTGAATACAACATTTTTTAATCCAAAATAAGAAAGGCACTGCATGTAAATCTGCATGCAGTGCCTTTTTGAAACTTTATGCTGGCTACTTCGTCCGCTATAGACGAATAGAAAAATAACTCATCTTCTACTATAAGCTGTGCTATAATGAATGCCGAATGAAGAATAGAAAGGGTTTAGCTCATGAATTTGATATCAAAAAAAATGGAATTCGTTTTTCCGATTGCAGGAGCGGTTCTATTAGCGTTAGCTCTGCTGATGCCAAATGCGATACTAGCGTATGCCATTACTTTAATTCTTGCTTTAGCGGCATTTTTCTTACCTAAGCAAGGGATCCTGTTTTTATTGATTTATTATCCTTTGAGATCGTTTTTGATCACAGTGAATCCTGCATTGAAACTTTTAGGTGATGTGATCATTGTTTTTGTCTTTTTAAGAATTATGTGGAATTCAAGGAACAATTGGACATCTATATTTAAATTTGCTGTATATGAGTGGGCGTTTCTTGGTTTCTTGTTCGTTGGTGCACTTTCAGCCTTGATAAATGATATCGGGATGAATGCAATCATCTTTCAAATTCGTGCATTTGTAATAACCTTTTTGCTTTTATATGTGGTTAAACGGTTGGACATTACGAAAAAAGACATGCTCAACTTTATGTATATGACGGTTGCTGTTGTGATACTTGTATTAATTCAGGGACTTGTTGAAAAAGTGTCTGTCCGCTCACAGTGGATGCCTGAGCTCTGGGTGAACCGACAGTTATCACCAAATAATAGTAGTCGTATCTATGGTTTACTTAACAATCCGAATGTATTGGCGGTTTACCTGACGATTACTGCACTATTGACATATTATTTAAGAAGATTGACGAAAAGCTCAGCGGTCCGTGTTTTTCTGACAATTATTCTCGTTGTGATGGCTGGTGTTTGGATTCTGACATACAGCCGAGGTACATGGATTGCCTTCGCTATTAGTTTGGCTGTCTATTTCGTGTTTACATTCAATTGGAAACTGGTGCTTAAAATCGCCGCTGTCATTGCAATCGGTTTTGTGCTCGTTGCTCTACCCGCTACGTATAGTGCTCAATGGGTGAAGAGTAATACAAAGGTTGGAGAAATTGAACGGACTGGTCCTGCTGAAGATGAAGGTGGATTTGCAGTCGAAAAGACTCGTATTAAAGAGACATTTAATGCGAATACGTTTGAAAAAAGTCTGACGACAGGTAGATTATACGTGGTTTCTAAAGGCTTTGAGGTGTTTAAGGATTACCCTCTTATAGGATCTGGTTTCGCAACGTTCGGAGACTCAGCTGCTAAATCATTTGGTTCGCCTGTTTATAAGGATTATGATATTGGAGTGGACATTTACTCGGATAACCAATATATTCAAATTATCGCGCAAACAGGAATAGCAGGTGTCCTGCTCTTCGCAGTATTTTTACTGGGAATCCTAGTGCTGTTTTGGAAGAATCGTCATAATAATCCACTCGCAATACCATTACTAGCTGCGATGATCGGTATCTATTGGTGCGGATTCATCTATAATATTTGGGAAGACAAGACATTTACAATGTACTTTTACATTATATTGGCAGGTTTCCTAGCTTGTCTCGAACCAAATGAAAAACAAAAAATATAATGAAAAACCGTAAGTCGGATAAGTGATTCCGACTTACGGTTTTTTAGTCATTTCGAACGAAAAACATAGATTAGTAGGACATTTATGTTTTATTCTTTTATAATGATAGTATTACAAAGATAGCGGAGGGCTGAAATGACTTTAAAGACGTCAATACGATCTAAAAAACTAGTAGCTGCCATAGTAGGTGTCCTGCTGGTTTTACCACCTGCGATTGCAAATGCCGAAATTCAGAATGAAAAAATCTCGAAAGGTGTGAACTATAACTATGTAAATGAAGTGAAATACGGTGAGAATCAGGCTACTCGAAAGCTTACTGTAGACTTGAATGATCCATATACTACAGTGGATGTATCTTACCCAAAGCCACTTAATAAATTACTTCGTACAACAGATCAAGCTAAGGCTTATAATTCGCCAGGACAACAAGTTGCAGGCGCTATTAATGGGTCCTTTTTCTGGAGTGCTGATCAAGGCTATCTTCCTATGTATTTAATATCCTATCGAAACCAATTGATAAATGCAGGGATAATAGCTACTGGAGATGACCAGTTTGTAAATCAACCTATTGCGTTTGGTGTCGACAAAACAGGTAAAGGGAAGATTGCTCCCTACAATTTGGATATCCACTTTACATACCAAGGAAAGAAAATAGCTATAACTAGTACAGATAAGCATCGGTCAACGAATAATATGATTTTATATACGCCGCTTTACCCTAAACCGACTACTGAAACAAATGAGCTCGGCGTGGAAGTTGTATTGGACAATGTTACGGGTGGCACTGAACTGCATTTCGGTGAAACAGTAAAAGGCGTTGTTAAGAAGGTTAGGACTCGAGGCGATAAAGATCCTTCGCCTATCCCTGAAAATGGATTTGTACTTTCTGGCCATGGTGAAGCGGAAGTGAATTTAAGGACAATCCCTGTAGGTGCTGAAATCGAGATTTCGGCAACGATCGATGAACCGTGGAAAGATGCGTCCTTCATGCTAACATCAGGACCGGAACTGGTGAAAGATGGTAAGGTTAATGTCGCGATGGATCTAACAAGTGATAAAGCAACAGAGCGTGCACCTCGGACTGCCATTGCTATAGACAAAACAGGGACAAAAGTATTCATGGTAACAGTTGACGGTCGGCAACCTGGATACAGTAAAGGCATGAATATGAAACAACTTGCAGAGCACTTGGTGTCACTTGGTGCTTATCAAGCATTGAATCTTGACGGAGGCGGGTCGACAACAATGGCTGTCCGGAAACCGGGCGATCAGCAAGTCTCTTTGTACAACCGCCCTTCGGATCAATCGGAAAGAAGAGTATCCACTTCCTTGCTAGCCGTTTCAACGGCACCGGCAGGAAAAGTCGCAGAAATTGGAGCTCGCTTCGAAAAAGATGGAGTCTACTTAAAAGGGACAAAGGGAACTGTCCTGATCAATTATGTGATGGATCAATTCTACAATCCAGTGTCACTTGGAAATACAAAGCTTACATTGAGCTCAGTAAACGGGACTGTTGAATCGAGTGGACTTAACTTTACCGCAGTAAAACCAGGCAAAGATACGCTTCTTTTACGAACTGAAACAGGTGAGGGAAATGGTCAATTGAATCTTGAAGTAGTCGATAAGATTACTAAGATTGAAATGTCTGAGAGTGAACTGAAGTTGAAAAAAGGTGAAACAAAGCAATTGACTCTGAAAGCATTTGACAGTCAAAATCGCTCGGTCATCTATGATCCTTCTCTCATTAAATGGGGAGTCGAAGGTTCAGTAGGTACAATCACGAAATCAGGCGTATTCACTGCAACTAACGGAACAGGAAAGATTACAGCGGAACTTGGCGGAAAAGTCGTCTCAATCCCGGTATCCGTAGGAACGTCAGCTGCTATCAGTATAGACAGAATGGAGACGCTCACTGGATGGAAAGCTTCCTCGGTTAACGGGTCCTCGGTTTTAAAGCTAACAGATAACAAGGACTATCCTTTTGAAGGAGATGCGGCTATTAAACTCAGTTATGACTTTGTAGGTGAAACGGGAACTTCAGCTGCTTATTTGAATGCGAATGTCCCGAAAATATTGGATGGAAACCCTGCCCTAATTACAGCAAGAGTATATGGAGATGGAAGCCGTTCTTGGTTAAGAGGGAAGTTGAAAGACTCTTCCGGTGGTGAGCATACTATTAACTTCACCTCTGAACGAGGATTAAAGTGGGTTGGTTGGAACTTCGTTACCGCAAAGGTTCCTGAAAACGCTTCTGGACAACTATCACTTGAACAAATTTACATTGCACAGCCTTCAGGTGAGAAGAAAACCTCTGGAACAATTATTTTTGATGATGTAAAGGCTGTTTATGATTCTGAGTATAGAGAACCGTTATTTAAAGATACAAGTTTGAATTTCCGTGCGGAAAGTGAAATTTCCTCTCTTGTAACTAACGGCGTAATAGCTGGTTATTCAAATGGGAACTTTGGTCCGTATGACGAGCTAACACGTCAGCAGGCAGCAATTTTGCTGACTAGAGCACTTGAATTGCCTTTAGAGAATGTTACTGATCCTGGATTTGATGATATGAAACCGAGTATGGGATTCTATAAAGAAGTAGCCGCAGCTGCAAAGGCCGGTATTATCAATGGGAAAGACAATGGAAAAAGGTTTGATCCGAATGGGAAATTAACACGTGCAGAAATGGCGGCAATTTTGAAGCGCGGATTTTCCTTACCAGTGGGTGATAAAGAGTACTTTGTAGATTCAAAAGGGTCCTTTGCACACGATGCTATTAACTCTCTAGCGTTTAATAATATTACAAATGGAATAGGGCAAGGAAAATTTGGTCCTGCCCAAAATATCAATCGCGCAGATTTTTCAGTATTCCTCTACAGAACTCTATTAATTAAGTAATAGAATTTGAGATTACTAGAAAATATGATACACTAACAATGTAGAAAATCCTTCATAATATATGAAGAATGCTGTTAAGCTTGGTTGGCGCTATGAAACCTGCAAAGAGAATGTTCTCTTTGCAGGTTTTTCTATTCTCCATATTTTAAGATTTTATTTTTTATCAATAAAAATGGTGTGGAAAATCCCATTGAATTTTTTCTAACTGCATAGCTTATTACAGTTAAAAGAAATGAAGCTATCCTGTGATTATTTTGACGGTATCCATCTGCATCATCTTGTTGGGGCTTCTCAGCTTGTGGGTACTGATGAAAAGGCCGAAACGACGCACTCGCAAAGGATATATTCAAACATTTAAATGAGTGAACTCCTTGATCAGTGAGGAATTCAGGAGAAAGAGTATTCAGATTACTTATTGACCTAATCGTATGAAGTATGATATTCTTGCTTCGACCGGTGTGGTCTGTTTTTTTTTTTTTTTTTTTTTTTTTTTTTTATAATAAAATCGACCGATGTGGTCTAAAGAGGGGTGTTTGTGTTGAAGTCGTTTGAAACTCTTGATGAAGCTAAGAAAAAAAGGATTATGGATGCTGCAATCCATGAGTTTGCAGAACGTCCTTATGAACAGGCATCGACGAATCGGATTGTAAAAGAAGCACGTATCGGAAAAGGAATGCTGTTTCACTATTTTGAAACGAAACAGGCACTTTATGAGTATTTGGTCGAACGCGCTCTTAGTGTGATGGAAGAGTTATCCAAACAATATTTGGATGTGTCCGAACCGGATTTCATCGAGAGGATGAAAGGGTCTGCCAAGTTGAAGATGAAAGTTTACCAGTTGCATCCGGACTTGTTCCACTTCATCGGTCAAGTGATGTTGGAGAACGAGTCGAAAATTCCGAGATCGCTTACAGGTCGATTGGAAAAGATGCAGCAGGACGGAATGAGGAGCTTATTCAGCGGAGTCGACACATCCAAGTTCCGGAAGGATGTGCCTGCGGAAGAAGTGATGAAACTTATTGGTTGGTCGATTGAAGGGTATGGTAAGGAACTACTTGCGAAGCTGGATGGGCAGACATTTGTAGATTTGGAAATGGAATCGTATTGGGATGAATTTCATGCATTTCTCGGTGTATTGAAGCTGATTTATTATAAATAGGGGGTGTGGTGATGCTGATACTGGAAGTGAAGGGATTGACGAAGACATTCGGGAAGTTTAACGCGCTGAGTGGTGTGGAGTTGGAAGTGAGAAAGGGCGAAGTGTTTGGATTCATCGGACCGAATGGTGCTGGAAAATCGACGACGATAAGGGTGCTGCTGGGACTGTTGAAGAGAGATGCGGGGACAGCAACGATTTTTGGTAAAGACGTTTGGACGGATGCTGTTGAAATTCATAGGAAGATTGCCTATGTGCCGGGGGATGTGAATTTGTGGCCGAACTTGACGGGAGGGGAGGTTATTGACTTATTTGCTAGTCTACAAGGCGATGTGAACGTAAAACGCCGTGAGGAACTGATTGCAAAGTTTGACTTGGACCCTTCTAAGAAGTGTCGGACGTACTCGAAGGGGAATCGGCAGAAGGTTGCACTAGTAGCAGCATTTGCATCAGATGCAGAACTATTCATCCTCGATGAGCCGACTTCTGGTCTCGATCCGTTGATGGAACATGTTTTTCAGCAGTGCGTGGAAGAGGTGAAGGCTGCGGGGAAAAGTGTGTTGCTTTCAAGCCACATCCTCTCAGAAGTGGAGCGGTTGTGTGATCGCGTCGGGATTATCCGACAAGGAGTCATCGTGGAAACGGGTACACTTGATGAATTACGCCATTTAACTCGTACCAAACTCGTTGTGGAGTTGCATGCGCCTGCACCGGGACTTGGGGAGGTAGAGGGCGTCCATAAATTGACACAATCTGGAGATGGATGGTCGTTTCAAGTGGATAGCGGGAGACTCAATGCCGTCATATCATATTTGAGTCAATTTGGCATCCAGAGGCTGGAAAGTGCTCCACCGACTCTCGAAGATTTGTTCATGCAGCATTACAGGGATGAAGATGGAATAACTCGAGTAGGTGATTCTTAATGGGGAGTTCAATAAGGGGGAGCGGTCGCCTGTCGAAGTTCATCGTCCGGCGTGATGTCTTCCGACTGTTGCTTTGGTTGGTGAGCATTTCTGCTGTGACATTTGCAGTTCCTCCTGCTTTCCACGAGTTATATCCTACGCAGGAGCAACGGAATGTGATGGCTGAAACGATGCGGAATCCGGCAATGACGGCGATGGTTGGTCCAGGGAATCTGGAAAGCTATACGCTGGGAGCGATGATGTCGCATCAGATGCTGTTACTGACTGCCGTTACCGTTGCATTGATGAATATCCTGCTTGCCGTCCGTTTTACGAGGGCTGAAGAGGAAGCCGGGATTACGGAAATGATCCAATCTCTTTCCATAGGAAGACGCTCACCGCTAGTGGCCGCCATGACTGTATTGGTTGGTGTAAACATAGCGCTCGTCATCATTATTTGGGTGGGACTAGTGATTTTAGGAATGGAGGGCATGGAGAGTGCAGGCGCGCTATTATATGGACTGACGATTGGCGGAACAGGTCTGTTTTTTGCCGGAATTGCTGTTGTTTGTGCACAACTCGCAGAAAGCGCACGTGGAGCGACGAGCCTTGCGATGGTTCTACTTGTCATTTCGTATATGGTCCGCTCCGCAGGGGATGTCGCTGAATCGTTGTTGTCCTGGTTTTCTCCATTAGGCTGGGTGACGTTCGTGCAACCTTTTAGTGGCAACAATGGCTGGCCGATTGTATTATTCGTTGCTGGCGGAATTTTATTAGGATGGCTAGCAGGGGTTTTACAGGGCAGTCGGGATCTAGGTGCAGGATTCCTCCGCTCGAAGGCTGGTCGGACACATGCTTCTGCATATTTGACTACTCCGCTTGGGTTCGTATTGCGGCTACAACGTACGGGAATTGTTATTTGGGCAGTCGGAATGCTTCTGCTCGGAGTTTCGTACGGTTCCGTCCTCGGAGATTTAGAAACTTTTTTTGATGGAAATGAATTACTTGAGAATATGCTTGCTGGAAATACAAATCAGTCTGTGGCTGAACAATTTCTGCCATTGCTGATGCTCGTTATGGCATTGATCGCTACCATTCCTGGTATTCTCGCGATGCATAAATTAGCGGGGGAGGAAAAAGTCGATCGAATTGATAGTGTGCTAGGACGTTCCGTCTCCCGGATACGTCTCTTGGGAGCGTATGTGTCCGTAGCCGTCATGAACGGAGTTGTGATGAATTCCATTGCTGCTCTAGGATTATGGCTCGCGAGCATCAATGTGATGGAGGAACCGCTCTCAGCTGCACTCATTTTTGCAGCAAGCGCTGTTCAAATTCCCGCAATCTTGGTGATGATTGGTTTGAGTTCGTTATTAATCGGCATTGCACCTAAGTGGAACTCACTCGTATGGTTATATCTCGTCTACTCGTTTGTCACGCTATACCTAGGAAGTTTGTTGCAGTTTCCTGAATGGGCTACACGCATTTCACCATTCGGTTGGGTACCGGAATGGCCGATAGAATCGATGGATTGGGTGGCGGAAGTCAGTTTAGTAATGATTGCTGTGGTTTTCGCAGTCGCGGGGATGGTTGGCTATCGTAAAAGGGATATTCAGTGAAACACTTATGAATTCGAAAACATGCAATATGAAGTGACTGGATTTGTAGTGGATCATATCAAGTTGCAGATTTCGTTGTATGATTAATGGTTTCATTCAAAGGCATCCTGTATACTAGCATTAGGAAATTAATGGGGTGTGATTATGGATGAACTCATTCGATCAGTTGTTTAACTATATAACGGAGCATACCGACGAGCTCGCAGCGATGATCGTTGAGCGGGTTTGCGGCCAGCTGCCGGTTGAGGTCCCTGAAGCGGAACAGGAGCGGGCCTTACTCATGTATAAGGAGCTCTGGAAATCCCTAGGGGAATCATTACGGAATGACCAATTTGAAATCCCTGAAGCACTTATGAAATGGAGTCGCACTAACGCAGCGATGCAGACGGAAATCGGTGGTAAAATCTCTATCATTGTCGATCGCTATCCTCCAACACGCGTCGTATTTACCGATGTTCTCGTTGAAATCGGTGAAAGATTAGGACTCACGTTAAAAGAGTTTGCTCTTGTCAATAAACAAGTGAACACCTTGCTGGACATAAGTCTGAACGAAACCTATTATGCATTTGAACGTCTTTCTGAGCTGTATCGCTCGGATACCGAACAGCAACTCGCTGAATTATCGGCGCCGATCGTACCTGTTCGAGATGGAATTGTCATTATTCCATTCATCGGAGAAATCACGGATGATCGGTCCTACGCAATTATGAATAATGTCTTGCCTAGAGTTGCAGAGATGGGGGTCGAGTATGCAATTGCAGATTTCTCTGGCCTTGTCTCGGTGGATGACCATGTAGTTCGATCCCTTCATCAACTTGAGGATGCACTTAGTCTGATGGGAATTGAAGTCATTACTACAGGGTTACGCCCTGAACTTGCACTGAAGATTGTCAATTCAAGTATGGATTTTGCGGGAACGAAGTACTATGCAACTGTTCAACAGGCATTGGAAAGTTTGTTGTAGCGTTATAGAACGATAAAAATGCGGTCTCTGCCATGTTAGAGACCGTTTTTTTGTGCAGCATTTGAATACTCTCAAAGGAGAGTCAAAAGAAATAGGAAAACCAGCCGTATGGAAGTGGCTGGTTCGCTTTATGGATATCTGGTTCAGGATTTTATGTAGCTGTTCTGTTTGCTGCAAGATAGCAGTCTGTTTTGAACAGTGAACTCGTCTTCAGTAAGTAGTCCGGATTCCCGTAAATCCTTAAGCCGCTTCAATTCGCTGGCAAAAAATTCTTGGCGCGCCGTATGGTGGAAGTGATTCGTTTGACGGAATCGTTTTTTGTGATTCATGAAAAATGTATACCCTGCATACAGTGCGCAACATGTCAGAAGTGACAAGATGCCTGTAGTAATTGACTTTGTAAAACCCCATGTGACTAGAAGGACAAAAATACCGAGAACTGACCAGCTCATCTAGTTCAACCTCCACTGCGTGATAAGACTATCTTATCTAGAAAACGAAGAAATGTATACAGTTCTTAAGAACTATATCTATCTATTTCCAAGGCTTAACTCTTCTTTAAAAGTACGGGGCTATCAATTTCTGTAAGTCTTTGTAAGTATGAGCCGTTCATTGATTGCACTTTCATATTTGTATAGAGATTCATAGATGTTCCTGGATTTTTTTTGCTGCACGACCTATTTAAATTACATAATTATGGTCGATATTAAACACAAATTCACTACAGGGGGAAACAAGTTGAAAAGAGAAGCGAAAATCTATCGCAAGTGGTCGTTACTAATAGTTCTGATGATCATCATATCATTCCTCTCACCAGGAATGGTGGAGGCGGATGGATTTCGGGATGTGTCACCTGCTTACAAAGAATCTGTCAATTACTTGACAGGCAAGAAGTATACAAATGGAATATCGCCGACTCTTTTTGGTACAGGCGAGCCAATAACACGAGGCAGTGCAGCCGTCATATTGGCCAACGCATTGGAGCTGCCGGTGAAACCTTCTGAAATAGTTGCGTTTTCGGATGTACCTTCGCGTGCCGAACAGGCGATCGCAGCATTGAAGCAAGCAGGGATTGTCCGTGGCAAGAACGATACCTATTTCGGATTTGCAGATTCGATTAAACGTGGTGAGATGGCACTCATGCTGAGTCACGCCGAGGCATATGCATTGCAAGGAAATCCTTCAAAAGTGTCGTTTCGTGACGTCAACGACCGTTATCTAGACGCGGTTGCGGGATTAGTGTCCAACGGGATAACTAGAGGAAAGTCAAATACACACTTTGGAACAGACGATTTACTGAAACGCGGGGAGTTTGCCGTATTGGTGTATCGTGCGGAAATGGACAAGCTGACGAAGTCGATGCCGAAGTCGTACAGCCAACTCGCTGACAAATTGAACAGCGGGAATGTGAAATCCGTCAAACTGATCGGCGATAGTATTACTGCTGGTGCTGGCGGAGACGGATTTTCAATCCCTCAAAATGGTCGGGTGATTTTAAAGGACGGGAAATCGACGTATCGGGAAGCTTCCTATACAGCGGATACTTGGGCAAATCGGTTCCGCGCATATATCGCCAGGCCGGAGTATGGACAAATCGATTTCTTCAATGCAGGCATCAGCGGAAAAACGGCGCAGTGGTCGTTAACGCGCAAGGATCAGCTTGTTTCATCCGAAGAAGATGTTGTCTTTGTCATGCTTGGTACGAACGACCGTATTGATAGTAGTCTGGATCAGTACGAGCAAACGATCCGCACGCTGCTAAGTGAAGTGGATAAGCGATCTGAGCTGATGATCGTGATGGCGCCACCGCCTTCGACGAATACAATTGCTAACTACCAGTTCGCACCCGAGAGTATCAACAACGTGTTAAAGCGGATAAGTGATGAAAATGGATATGTGTTCATATCCCACTTCGATGCACTGAATGCCTATTTGGCGCAGCATCCTGACAAATCCTATGAGGACCTGATGGAAACGGGAAGCCCGCATCCAACGAGCGCAGGCTATGCAGTCATGTGGGAAGCGATACAAGAGAAGTTACAGTTGAAGTGATGATAACCCGGCCCTCTTCGAGATTCCTTGAAGGGGGTTTCATGCTGGATGAAATGAGCAGGAACGTAAAAAGCCACCCTCGAAAGGATGGCTTCTGCGGTTCAAGAATTTGTGCGGACATTTTGCAATTCGTTTACGAATGTACGGGTGATGTCACGAGGTCGTGTAATCGCGCCGCCGACGACTGCAGCATATACACCAAGCTCAAATACGCGTTTCAGCATGTCGGGTGTCGCGATATTTCCTTCTGCGATAACAGGTGCAGACACAGAATTCAATACTTCTTTCAGGAACTCGAAATCATTGTTATACACTTTTTGCCCACTCGTATTGGCGGTATACCCATGTAATGTCGTACCGATATAATCGAAGCCGAGCTGATCAGCGTGAACCGCTTCTTCCACGGTCGCAATGTCAGCCATGAGCTCAACGTTTGGCGCTGTCTTCCGTACGTATTCAACCAGCTCTTGAAGGGATTCTGCCGGACGCTCTGAAAGGGTGGCATCCATTGCAATCACTTCGCAGCCGCTTGCGAGCAGTTCATCCACTTCAGTGCGTGTTGCTGTAATGTAGACGTCCGATCCTGGATAATTCCGCTTTACAATGCCGATTACGGGCAGCGGAACTTCTTGCTTAATCGCCAAAATATCTTCTTTCGAATTGGCACGGATCCCTTTTGCACCGCCTTGGAACGCAGCGAGTGCAAGCTTACTCATGATGAAGGACGAATGTAACGGTTCGTCTTCGAGTGCCTGGCAAGAGACGATCAATTCCGATGGTAACTGCATATAAGTTCCTCCTTATTGCTCTAAAATTTCTTCGACCTCATTTTTCACGACAGAAACTTGAGGGCCGTATACGACTTGGACGCCAGTGCCGTTCATAATGACACCTTTACTGCCTGTTGACGGGAAAACCTCTTTCTTAACCAACTCAGGATCCTTCACCGTCACGCGTAGTCGAGTCGCGCAATTATCGAGGTCCAGAATGTTTTCTTTCCCGCCCAGAGCATCGATGATGGAATGCGGACGGCTCGCTTGAGGATCGATAGATAATTGACCATCAGCGGGTTCAACCGCTTTTTCATCTTCACGACCAGGTGTTTTAAAGTTGAACTTACGTATCAAGAACTTGAATGTGAAGTAGTACAGGAAGAACCAAACGATACCGATCGGAATGACGTACATCCAGTTCGTCTTCGCCTCACCTTGTAAGACACCGAAGAGGATGAAGTCGATAAATCCACCAGAGAATGTCTGACCGATCGTAATGTTGAAAATATCCGCCATCATGAACGCGAGTCCATCGAAAATGGCATGAATCAAGTACAACACAGGTGCAATGAATAGGAACGAGAACTCAAGAGGCTCTGTAATTCCTGTTAAAAAAGAAGTTAGTGCAGCAGAGAGCATGAGTCCACCAACGACCTTTTTGTGCTCAGGCTTCGCTGTATGATAAATCGCAAGAGCTGCCCCAAGAAGACCGAACATCATCGTAATGAAACGGCCAGACATGAAACGGGATGTCCCTTCATAGAAACGGCCTGTCGTCGGATCGCTTAGTTGTGCAAAGAAGATGTTTTGTGTTCCTTGTACAAGTTGACCTCCGATTTCAAGTGAACCACCCAGGCCGGTTTGCCAAAATGGTAAGTAGAAAATGTGGTGCAATCCGAAAGGTCCAAGCATACGGAGGATGAATCCATATAAAAACGTCCCGATGACACCTGTCGCATTGACCAGATTTCCGGCTTCTGCAATCAGGTTCTGGAATAATGGCCAGACGAGATACATGATCGATCCAATGATGATGGATGAAAACGCCGTCACGATCGGTATGAAGCGTGATCCTCCGAAGAATCCTAAATACTGTGGTAACTCGATTTTGTTGAATCGATTATGCAGCATCCCTGCCATGATTCCGACGACAATACCCCCGAACACACCCATCTCCAAGGTTTGGATGCCTAACGCAGTCCCTTGTCCGACGGCAGAGAGATTGTCTGTCGCAAGAGAATCGGTAATGATCAAAATCGCATTGATGGTCGCATTCATGACTAAGTAACCGACAAGTGCTGCAAGTGCGGCTGTCCCTTTATCGGAACGCGCAAGACCAATTGCAATCCCGACTGCAAAAATGACCGGGAGATTGGCGAATACGATACTGCCCGCACTGCTCATTATGGTAAATAGTGCTTGTAGGAAAGATTGATCTAAAATCGGATACGAACTGATCGTATTCGGGTTGGACAATGCGCCCCCGATTCCGAGCAGCAAACCAGCGGCAGGTAAGATTGCGATGGGTAACATGAACGACTTGCCGAACTGTTGCGCCTTACCGAAAAAGTTTTTCATAATGATTGCACCTCCTGAAAATATTTTTAATAGAATAGCAAACGCTTTCAGTCTTGTCAATATATGAATCTGTATTTTCAAAATGGTGTTGGCGATTTTAAGCTATGCTATGATGGAAGAAAGACCAAGATGTGAAAGGGTTTGGATTATGGACTTTGAAAATCGTCTCCAAAAGCACAGTGCGGAGTTCACCGAAAACGATCGTAAAATTGCGGAACACTTGCTGAACGTAAAAAATATTGAACAAAAATCGATTACGGATCTCGCTGATGAGATCGATGTTTCGCCTTCTAGTATCACCCGTTTTTGCAAAAAGATTCAGTTTGCCACTTTCCAACAGATGAAATATGCATTGCTGGCAACTCGTACCGAAAAACGTTCAAATGACGAAGAAGTGGAACGCGTCGCTAATTTTTATCACTCAATCATTGCATCTACCCAACAATTCATGGACACAGAACAAACGGAACGGATTGCAAATGACCTGATCAGTGCGAAGCGAGTATTATTTTGCGGTATTGGCAACTCGGGCTTGATCGCCAAGGAATTCAATAGCCGGATTGAACGTATGGGGATTGACTCAGCAGCGGTCACGGATGCACATTCGATGGTGATGAAAAGTGCACTTTTACACGAAGAAGACGTATTCATGTGTTTTTCATATACAGGGAAAACGCAAAGTGTATTGGACGCTACCCGACAGGCGAAAGATTGCGGTGCGCGGATCATTGTCATTACAACGAATGACTCCGAAGCGTTGACTGAGCTCGCTGACGAAGTAGTGCTTGTCTCGAATCATGTATTTGTGGATGACGAAAAGTTCATCAATACACAAATTTCAAGTTTGTTTTATCTGGATGTGCTCACCTACAGATTGCTGGAGGACGCAAAGTTGATGGAGCAGCGCAACAAGACGTTGAATGCTCTCAGGCGTTTTGGGTGATTATCGAACTAAATAAAGAAGTGACTGATCTCCTGTTTCGTCTTTTGATAAAGATGATTCAGGAGGTTTTTTATTTGCAGCGCGACTTTTTTAACATAGATAAGATGATAAAAACAATTTGCATAATCTATAGGGGCGTATGCAGGAAACACAACTCATCTTATACAGTTGTGATGAATGAATATTCATCAATTCATATAGTTCGATTATTTGGGGTAGAAGATGTAAAGATGTTGACTGAATCAAAATGCTGTAGTATTGTATATGAATTCTGGTCGCGGAATAAATAGAATTGAGTTTTAAATGGATTACAATACAGTTCTTTGCATATAAATAAGGGGAGTGATAGATTAAGCAATGGGTCGAATGAACGCTCGGAATAGAAATTGAAAACCTCAGGGGGACGAATGGATGTCAGAGAAAACAGGAAGCGGGAAGCGGAAGTGGCGAATGGAAGCACCACATCCATTCGTTATTTTATTTACAGTTATTATCATCATGGCAATTGCGACGTATCTAATTCCTGCGGGGGAATACGATCGTACCCAAAGTGAGGACGGGAAATCGTATGTCGTGGATGGGTCTTATCATCAGATTGACGCAAAGCCGGCAGGGATCTTGCCAGTGTTTGAAGCCGTACATAAAGGGATGGTGCAGAGTGCGCCAATCATTTTTTTCATTTTCATCGTCGGTGGCGCATTTAACGTATTCAGGGAATCGAATGCAATTGAAGGCGCATTTGGAAGTATTTCATCTAAACTGGAAGGCAAAGAGATGTATCTCATACCGATTGTCATGCTGTTCTTCGGTTTAGGCGGAGCGGCTATCGGAATGTTTGAAGAGTCGCTGCCATTCATCCTCATTATGATTCCGCTTGCGATTATGATGGGATTTGACTCGCTCGTTGGAACAGGTATGGTATTAGTAGGGGTTGCATCAGGTTTTACAGCTGCCTTCATGAATCCATTTACAGTTGGTGTCGCGCAAGGGATTGCTGAAGTTCCGATTTTCTCAGGAATGGGATTGCGGGTTATTTTCTGGCTGATTTATATGGTGGTCGCGATTCTCTACGTTGTTCGTTACGCACGTAAAGTACGTAAAAATCCTGAATCCAGCCTTGTGTATGAAGAGGATAAAAAGCGGAACATCCGTGTGGATTTGGTCAAAGAACATACGTTGACAGGGAAGCAGATCACGACACTCATTATTTTAGTCGCAACACTGATTGGCCTTGGATTCGGAGTTATCAAATTCGGATGGTACATAACGGAAATTTCGGCGTTATTCCTAATCATGGCACTCATCATCGGGCTCGTGAATGGGAAAGGCATCAACGGCACCGCGGTTTCGTTTGTAAGAGGATGCGAAGAATTGGTGGTCGGTGCATTGGTCGTTGGATTTGCCTACGGCGCACTGGTGATTTTGCAAGATAGCAGCACAATTGATACGATTCTATATGGGATCACTGCACTAGTTTCGCAGTTGCCTTCGGGTTTAGCTGCAATTGGTATGTACATTATGCAATGCCTGCTTAATATTGTCGTGACGTCCGGCAGTGGGCAAGCTGCGCTGAGTATGCCGATCATGACGCCACTTTCGGATCTATTAGGTGTAAGTCGGCAAACGTCCGTGCTTGCTTTCCAAATGGGTGACGGTTTGACGAATATCATTACACCGACAAGTGGATTGCTTCTTGCGGCGCTTGCGATGGCTAAGATTTCATTTGCTAAATGGTTTAAATGGGTGTGGCCATTGATTTTAATCCAATTTATACTTGGAGCTATATTTGTAACGATTGCGCACGTATTTGTCTGGCCTGCGTAATAACTAAGGGGGAATTGTAGTGTTGAAACAATTATTCGATCGTTTAGATGAACTGTATCCTGAACAAGTATCCATTCGGCGCGAGCTGCACCAACATCCGGAACTGTCCAACGAGGAAGTCGAGACACCGAAAATGATTGCAGAATACCTTCGCAATCTAGGTATCGCCGTGCGTGAAGGAGTTGGCGGTCGCGGCGTGGTAGGAACGTTAGTCGGCGGCCGGCCTGGCAGAACGATTGCATTACGTGCTGATTTTGACGCGCTCCCGATCCAAGATGAAAAAGAAGTGGAGTATAAATCGAAGGTGCCTGGCGTGATGCACGCATGTGGTCATGACCTGCATACAGCATCGCTGCTTGGAGTGGCTAAAGTGCTGTCTGAAGTGCGGGACCAGATTCCGGGTACTGTGATTTTCATCCACCAATTTGCGGAAGAAACGACACCGGGTGGAGCGGATTTCATGGTCCAAGATGGTTGCTTGGATGGTGTTGACGTTATTTACGGGGCACATGTCATGTCGACAGAACCCGTTGGCACAGTGCAAGTGATGGAAGGGTATTCGTCTTCTGCACAAGATGATTTTACAATTGAAGTGTTAGGAAAAGGCGGTCATGGCGCGTCTCCTCATGAAACCATCGATGCGCTAGTGACAGCTAGCCAGCTCGTCGTCAATTTGCAGCAGATTGTGAGCCGTCGCGTCAGTCCGCAAGAAGCAGCTGCCGTTACGGTCGGCTCGTTACATAGTGGAAACGGTCATAATGTTATCCCGGACAAAGCGATTATTAAAGGAACAGTACGCACATACAACGAAGAAGTACGTGAAATGATTGAAGGCGCGCTGAAACAAATCGTGAAATCGACGTGTGAAGCAGCGGGGGCAGAATACAAATTGAATTATATTAGTGATTGCCCTTCCATTTGGAACGATCCGGAAGAGACCGCGCGCGTGAAGGATGTAGCTACGAAAATTTTCGGTGACGACAAAGTGAGCTACGGCGCGCCGATGATGGGGAGCGAAGACTTTGCGTACTATCAGAAAAAGGTGAAAGGATCGTTCTTCATCGCAGGAGGAAGAAATCCTGAAATCCAGGCGGTCTATCCGCATCACCATCCGATGTTCGATGTGGACGAACGCTCGATGGAGTATATCGGAAAAACGTTCCTTGGACTCGTATTCGAAGATGTATTGAATGAACTTTCATAAGTGATTGCTGAAAAAGCTCGTACCCTTGTAAGGGATACGAGCTTTTTGTATGGGATGAAACAAGGGGGCACTGTCAAAAAAACACTTCGGTGAATCCGATCAAGATGAGTAATCCACCTGCAATTCCAGCAGGATATTTCCCGATCCAAGTACGCGCAAGGAGTTCTCCGAATCGATGGCTAGCGCCAATGGTGATAAATGAAAAGAAACCGACCGAGGAAATTGTGCCGAGCATGGAGCTCCCGCTCACACCCATTCCGAATCCCGCCGCCAGACAATTCGCGGACAACAAGAAACCTAGAGGAAGTGCTTCATGAATGGAAATAATCCGGTCGCCGTCGATATCTGCGACAGCGGGGTCTTCAAATGGATTCGGTTGCACAGGCTTCGGCTGGAGCATCATCCAAATCCCGATACTGCCCAGCAACAACCCGCCTATGAGATCCGCAGTCCCAACTGATATATAGGTCGACAGCGTGTCACCCGTAACCATTGCGAAATACGTAACAACCATCGAGACAAGCGCGATGGTGACATTGGATCGCAGGGGGATCTTCGTCTTTTGAATTCCGTATGCCAATCCAATCCCTAAATTATCTAAGTTGGCAGCGATGCCTAGCAAAAGTATCATCATCCACTGCATAGTCCTTGCCTCCTCGGTGTACTCTGCAGTATATGCCGGATGGGTGGTGAGGAAGGGGCGCCTGCATTAGATGTCAGAGCAATAGTTTCGGCTGTGTTGTGTCCCATTATCGAGAAACTTGGCTACGTGTCGGAGAAATGCGTAGAGCTGATTGGTAAAGTGCACTAGTTGATCAAGAACTTTCATCAGGTGATGGACAACCGGTGGGATGTGTCGGTGAACGCAGAATCTGCTAGGGGCTGAGCGGCTAGCCCTCTCTCAACAAGCGAAGCGCCCCCAATTAATCCCTTAAAGCCGTTGAATTGTGTCCCGTTATCGAGAAACTTCGCTAAGTGTCGGAGAAATGCGAAGAGCTGATTGGTAAAGTGCACTAGTTGATCGAGAACTTTCATCAGGTGATGGACAACCGGTGGGATGTGTCGGTGAACGCAGAATCTGCTGGGGGCTGAGCGGCTAGCCCTTCCTCAACAAGCGAAGCGCCCCCAATTAATCCCTTAAAGCTGTTGAATTGTGTCCCGTTATCGAGAAACTTCGCTAGGTGTCGGAGAAATGCGAAGAGCTGATTGGTAAAGTGCACTAGTTGATCGAGAACTTTCATCAGGTGATGGACAATCGGTGGGATGTGTCGGTGAACGCAGAATCTGCTGGGGGCTGAGCGGCTAGCCCTCTCTCAACAAGCGAAGCGCCCCCAATTAATCCCTTAAAGCTGTTGAATTGTGTCCCGTTATCGAGAAACTTCGCTAGGT
>NZ_JACSQY010000011.1:88963-96749 GCF_014836415.1 Sporosarcina gallistercoris
GTCGGAGAAAGCGTCGGGAGTGACAGACAAAGCTGACTATGTGATCGAGAACCCTCTCGAAGTGAAAGACAACCGACCGAATGTGTCGGGCAAAAATAAGACCGAAATGTCCTGATTTGATTGAACACTCAAAAATATCACTTCCACATCACTAAAAACCATTGCCCCAACCAAACCCTCTATGCTATCCTAGAAATGTGTAATCGGTTACACATGGAAAAGAAATTCCTGTCTACTACTATTTGAAAACAGGTGATGAATTGAAGAAACGTATTGTCGTTGTCGGCAGTTTAAATATGGATATTATTATTTCTACAAATCGGTTGCCGCAAATCGGAGAAACAATTTTGGGCAATGAAGTCAATTACCTTCCCGGCGGAAAAGGTGCCAATCAAGCCGTCAGTATCGCACGTCTAGGCGGTGATGTCACGATGATCGGGGCAGTTGGCCAAGACGAATTCGGGAAAAGCTTACTGGAACAAATGGAGAATAACGAAGTGAATACCGCGTTCATCGACCAAGTCGAAGATATTAAAACAGGAATCGCAGACATTTTTCACGTCAATCACGACAACTGCATCGTCGTCGTTCCTGGCGCTAACTTCACACTCACTCCAGAAAAAATCACTCCTGAAATGGAGCAGCTCATCGCTTCGGCAGATGTGTTGTTAACTCAACTTGAAATACCTTTAGATACGGTTCAAAAAGTTTTAGAAATCGCTAGCAAACACAATGTCAAATCAATCCTGAACCCAGCACCTGCGCAGACGCTGCCTGCAGAAATGCTGCAGCTCGTCGACTATTTGACGCCGAACGAAACGGAATTTGCGTTACTGGCGGAACATCCTTTCAATACGGACGAAGAGCTCAAGGACCTTATGAAAAAGTGGCAAGCTGCATATGACCAGACACTGATCGTCACATTGGGTGACCAAGGCAGTGCATATTTGCAGAACGGCCAACTCGTCATTACGCCCACTGAAAAAGTTGAAGTCATCGACACGACAGGTGCGGGTGATTCGTTCAACGGAGCGCTTGCCATCAGTGTTGCAGAAGAAAAAACGCTGCCTGAAATGATCGCATTCGCAACGAAAGTCGCTGCACGTGCCGTAACAAAATTCGGCGCGCAAGACGGTATGCCGTACGCAGCCGATTTGGATTAATTCACACGAAAAGGAGATGAACCGATGGAAACGATTTCTGTCCAATGGATCGAAGAACGCCTCGATGGGTATCTCCGAGACACTTATAAACACCTGCACATGCACCCGGAATTGAGTAAGGAAGAAACGAATACTCAAGGGTTCATCCAACAAGAATTGGATCGTATCGGCATCACCCACAGAGCAATGGCGAAAACGGGTGTGTGCGCAGAAATTACTGGAGCGAAATCTGGAAAAACCATCTTAATGCGTTGTGACATTGACGCGTTACCGATCGAAGAAGACACTGGACTTGACTATAGCTCAAAAAATGAAGGCGTCATGCATGCGTGTGGACATGATGCGCACACGACAATCGGCCTTGCTATTTTAACCATCCTGAAAGAGCGTCGCGATGAGTGGAACGGAACTGTTAAAATCATGTTCCAACCAACAGAGGAAGCACAGCCGGGCGGGGCAAAGCCGATGATCGAAGAGGGTATCCTTGAGAATCCTAAAGTGGACGCTGCCATTTGCCTCCATACAAACCCGTTTCTCGCACCAGGCGTTTTTGAAATGAAACCCGGCTATATGCTGGCAAATACGGATCGCGTGTACATTACACTGATCGGTAAAGGGGGACATGCTGCAGCACCTCAGCAAGGGATAGACGCAATTGCAATGGCAGGCCAATTTGTTTCAGGCGTCCAAAATATCGTTTCCCGTCAAACGTCGCCACTCGATAATGGCGTCATCACGTTCGGAACGATTAACGGAGGCACGACCTCGAATGTACTTTGCGGACGTGTGGAAATTTCAGGTACGGTTCGTACCATCAAGACGGAAACCCAAGACAGAATCGCATCACAACTTGAAGTGCTGCTCCGTTCGGTTACTGATTTCTGGGGTGGATCGTACGAGTACACTTACAGTAAAGGTTATCCAGCGAGTTGGAATGATCCTGAACTGACTGCAGTCTTGACGCAATCGGTCACTTCGACATTCGGAAAAGAAGCGGTCGTTGTCAATGAACACCCGTATATGAGCGGCGACGATTTTTCGATGGTGGCAAGTGAAGTCCCGTCCGTCTTCATGTACTGGGGGACGGGTTCATCCGAAAAAGAGAATTTTCCGTGGCATAACGCGAAGTATCATGTGAACTTGGATGCGCTGAAATATGGCGTTGCGACAGGCTTACATTGCATTACCGAACTGCTAGAATGTGAAAAGGTGGGGAAAGTATGAAAAAAGTGATCATTGACGTAGATACTGGAATTGACGATGCAATCGGGATTTTACTCGCAGAAAAGAGCGGGGAAGCGGACATCCTCGGCATTACGACGGTGAACGGGAACACGTCTTTAGAGCAAGCGACCATCAATACCCGTAAAGTGACGACGCTGCTTGGCCGTGACGATTTGAAAGTGGTCCAAGGTGCGACTCGTCCATTATTGCGCGAACCGTTTTTCGAAGTAAGTGTCCATGGGAACGATGGAATCGGGGGAGCCTTGACTGAGATGGAAGTGGAAATTCGGGACGAGGGATTTGCACCGGACTTCATCATCGAACAGGCGAAGAAACATCCAGGTGAGATCACGGTGATTTTGCTTGCGCCCCTGACGAATATGGCACTTGCACTACGTAAAGAGCCGCGTCTTAAGGAATGGCTGAAAGAGCTTGTCATCATGGGCGGAGCTGTCGACCATCCAGGGAATATTACGCCTGCCGCTGAATATAACATGTACATCGATCCGGAAGCGGCAAAAATTGTATTCCATTCGGGGCTTCCGATCACGTTGGTCGGACTTGACGTGACGTCAAATACGTTACTCACGAAAAAAGATGTGGAAGCGATCCAACCGGGACCTGCACGCGACTTCGTTGAGGAATCGACAGTTCATTACATGAATCATTACCTTCAGAGAAATGGTAAAGAAGCATGTGCGATGCATGATCCGTTAGCGGTGGGTGTTGCACTTGATCGGTCTCTTGTGAAAACGGAGAAGTACTTCGTGGATGTGGAAACGAAGAGTGAGTTATGTGACGGACAAACGGTTTGTGACTTCAAAAACTATTACAAGCGCGAACCGAATGTGGACGTCTGCTTGGAAGTGGATGGTGCTAGATTCATCCAGAAGCTTGTCGATACATTAGGGAAGTAAGTATGTGCAGAGAGTCTGACAGCGGTTTGTCAGGCTCTTTTCATTCAATTTACCGTCAGGAAAGAAGGAACGCAACATGCCGCCTTTATCGAAAACGACCTTTTCACTCGCTGGTATCCAGTGGCTTTTTTTCATGGTCGTCAATACGATCGTTGTCCCCCTTTCCATTGGACTGGCTTTCGGTCTTTCCGATGCTGAAACGGCTGGACTGATCAGAACGTCTTTCATCACAATAGGAGCAGTGAGCTTGCTGCAGGCTGTCATAGGTCATCGCTATCCTTTACTCGAAGGTCACGGTGGGATTTGGTGGGGACTCGTCCTTGGCCTGTGTGCATCGGCACCTGCGATGGGGCTCAGTTACCCGGAACTCGGTGGAAGTTTGGCGGTCGGTATGCTTCTTGCAGGAGTGGTGACAATTGTTTTTGGAGCATTGGGATTTACGGAACTGCTACAGAAGATTTTCAACCCGATCGTCCTAGTGATCTACTTATTCTTACTCTCCGTTCAGCTGATCCTGTACTTTTTCAAAGGGATGATGGGAATTAGCGAGGGCGGTGCCATCAATCTGCCAGTCGCGGTTGTGTCCGTGGCAATCGTCATTGCCGTGCTCGTCATGTCACTTAAGGGCAAGGGGAGCATTGCGAATTTCTCGATACTGATCGGCATGATCGGAGGATGGATTGGTTACGTATCCTTATTTGGAGCCGAAACCCCGCCGACGAGTGGCGGAACCGTCTTCAATTTACTTCCTCTCGGGGAGTTGAAGCTGCATGTAGGGATTGTCATCACTGCATTCATTGCGGGGCTCATCAATATGGCGAATTCTCTCGTTGCAATTTCCACTGTGGAAACGTTATTCAATGAACGCACAAAACTCGTGCGTTACCAGGCATCCTACTATGTGACGGGTGCGGGAACAATTGTTGCAGGATTATTCGGCATGATCCCCTTTGGACCTTATTCTTCATCGATCGGGTTCTTGCAAAGTACAAAAATTTTGCAGAAGGGGCCATTCATCCTTGGCAGTATGTTGTTCATTGTACTGGGTCTTGTACCTGCACTAGGCGGGTTTTTCGCAACAATGCCAGCAACTGTAGGGGATTCGGTCCTGTTTGTCGCGTATTTGCAGCTGTTCAGCACAGCAATCCGTAATATCCGGAAGTTACCGCTTGATAACATACCGCTGCATCGACTGACGATTCCCATGCTGATCGGCCTCAGTATTTTAAATGTGCCACCTGAAACGTTCAACGCTTTTCCTGTAATCATCCAACCACTCATCAGTAATGGCTTACTTGTCGGTGTGTTGCTGTCCGTCATACTGGAATTGACTTCGAAAAACAAACTAAAGGAGCTTGCCCGTTAAGGGTGAGCTCCTTTAGTTTTTCCTGGTTGATTGTTTCTTGATCAGGGTCACCGGAAAGACCTGATCGGTAACGATATCCGACTCTTCCCGGATTAACCCGACCAGCGAATCCATTGCCGTTTTGCCAAGTTCGGATATCGGCTGCGCGATTGTAGAAAGTTCAGGGTTCATCATTTCCAGACCGATTCCGTCAAATCCTACAACTTTCACATCACTCGGGATACTTCTGCCGGTTTCTTGCAATGCTTTCATGGCACCCGCAGCCATTAAGTCGTTGCTCGCAAATACACCATCCAAATCCGGATGAAGTGCAAGCAGCTCTTTCATGGCTGAATATCCGCCTTTTACAGTGAAATCGCTATAACCTATCAAACTCGGCGTAAACCAATCCGTTCCTCGGCTGGCGTCCTCAAAACCTGCTGTCCGTTCACGTGATGAAGTGATGGTCAGCGGACCACATATATGAGCGATTTTCGAGCATCCCTGTGCGAGTAGATGTTGGACTGCCAATTCACCGCCCCGTCGGTTTTCAACGGTCAATGAAACGACAGAGTCACTGGAGAATACGTTATCCATGAGGACAACTGGGATCGATTGCTTCTGCAAACCAGTTAAATGTTCAGGTTTGATCGTATACGAAGAGATGATGATTCCGTCAACTTGTTTCTGAAGAAGCGTATCAATATACTTTCGTTCTTTCACGGAGTCGTTATCGGTGTTGCACAACATGACCGTGTAGCCATATCCATTCGCCGCATCTTCGATGGAGCGGGCAAGCTCGGGGAAAAAAGGATTCAAGATATCCGGCACCATCAGTCCGATTGTCGCGGATTTCATCCCAGCAAGACTTCTAGCGATATTATTCGGTCGATAGTTGAGCTTTTCAATGACTTCAGCAATGGTCTCCGCAGCTTCTTTACTAACGTACCCATTCTTGTTCAAATAGCGGGAAACAGTTGCTACTGAAACGCCTGCTAACTTACTGACATCTTTGATAGTAGCCATCGGTTTCACCTCATCTGTGTGATCGTTTACACAAATATACCAATAATTGAAAAGTGTTGCAAGAAGCGCTTAAATAGTATGTCACAATTTGTTATTGACGCTCATAATCAACCTGTGGTAAATTATATGGAACCGATTACACATGCACCATAATACATTTACTAGAGGAGAACCTAATGAATATCCTAACTGGCTTACTCGGATGCCTCATCATCCTTTTCGTTGCATTTTTGCTTTCTGACAACAAGCGCAAAATCAATTACCGTGTCGTCGTAATTGGAGTTGCTATGCAAATCTTCTTTGGCTTCCTCGTTCTGAAATCTTCAGTTGGACGGGCGGTTATTGAAAAATTTTCTGGCGGGATCCAAAATGTAATCCATTATGGAAATGAAGGACTCGCTTTCGTATTCGGCAGTCTGGCAGATTCATCCGCCCCAACAGGATTCATTTTCGGAATTCGGGTTGCAGCGATGGCGATTTTCGTCACTGCGCTCATCTCTCTTCTTTACCACTTTGGCATCATGCAGTTCTTCGTCCGAATCGTCGGTGGAGGATTGGCAAAGATTCTAGGTACAAGCAAGCCGGAATCCCTCACGGCAGCTTCTAATATTTTCTTGGGGCTTCAGGAAGCACCGGTAATTATCAAGCCGTACATCAAAACATTGACACGTTCAGAATTGTTCGCGGTTATGGTGGGGGGACTCGCTTCGGTTGCCGGTGGAACGATGCTCGCATACGCAGCTCTCGGAATCCCGATCAACTACTTGTTGTCCGCAAGTTTCATGGCAGCTCCTGCAGGTCTAGTGTTCGCAAAGATTTTAATTCCTGAAACGGAAGTGCCTTTGAACGTTGTAGACGAAGAGCCGAAAGAGTTGATCGGCGAAGGCGGCGTGAAGCCAGGCGCGATCGATGCGGTTACAAAAGGTGCAGCAGAAGGACTGAAAATGGCAGGACTGATTGTCGCGATGCTCATCGCGTTCATTTCACTTCTTGCGATGGCTAACGGAATCCTTGGCGGTATCGGTGGCTGGTTCGGACATCCGGACATTTCGCTTCAGCAGATTTTCGGTTACATCTTCTCACCACTTGCGTTCGCAATGGGTGTTCCTTGGTCGGAAGCGATGACGGCAGGTAACTTGCTCGGTCAAAAAGTGATTTTGAACGAGATGGTGGCGTTCACATCATTCGAGCCGTTAATGGCCTCTCTTTCGGATAAAACCGTCGCAATCCTCACATTCTCCCTATGTGGATTCGCCAACATCGGATCTCTCGGAATCCTGATTGCCAGCATGACAGCATTCGCGGAAAACCAACGTGCAGTAGTTGCGAAACTCGGCTTCAAAGCCGTAATCGCAGGGACGCTCGCTAACCTCATGAGCGGTACAATCGCCGGTATGTTTATGTAAATGAAATGTAAAAAAGCACTCGCAGCCGCGAGTGCTTTTTTGTATGGAATTGTGTGGAGTTATCGAGAAACTTGGCTAGGTGTCGGAGAAATTATCGGGAATGATAGAGAAAGCTGCTTAGGTGTTCGAGAGTTCTCACCAGATGATGGACAAACGCTAGGAAGTGTCGAGGAACACGGAATCGGCTTGAGCCGAGTGACTAGCCCGCTCTCAACAAGCGAAGTGCTGCCAATTAATCCCTTAACATTGTTGATTTGGGTTCCGTTATCGACAAATTCCGCTAGATGTCGGAGAAATGCGAAGAGCTGATTGGTAAAGGGCACTAGGTGATCGAGAACTCTCACCAGGTGATGGACAAACGGTGGGATGTGTGGGTGAACGCGGAAACCGCGGAAACCGTTTGATCCCGTGAGATTGCCTGTTCTCAACAAGCGAAGCGCTACCAATTAGTCCCTTAAAGCAGTTGAATTGTGTCCCGTTATCGTCAAACTCGGCTATGTGTCGGAGAAATGGAAAGAGTTGATTGGTAAAGGGCACTAGGTGATTGAGAACTCTCACCAGGTGACAGGCAACCGGTGAGATGTGTCGGGGAACGTGGAAACCGTTTGATCCAGTGAGATAGCCCTCCCTCAACAAGCGAAGCGCTACCAATTAGTCCCTTAAAGCAGTTGAATTGTGTCCCGTTATCGTCAAACTCGGCTATGT
>NZ_JACSQY010000011.1:96849-120951 GCF_014836415.1 Sporosarcina gallistercoris
GTCGGAGAAATGGAAAGAGTTGATTGGTAAAGGGCACTAGGTGATTGAGAACTCTCAACAGGTGACAGGCAACCGGTGAGATGTGTCGGTGAACGCGGAAACCGTTTGATCCAGTGAGATAGCCCTCCCTCAACTAGCGAAGCGCTGCCAATTAGTCCCTTAAAGCAGTTGAATTGTGTCCCGTTATCGACAAACTTCGCTACGTGTCGGAGAAATATCTCGAGGTGATGGAGAAACTAAGAGAAATGTCGGAGAAACCACTCCCGATGTCGGACAATCATCCATACGTGTCGGAGAAAGCATTCATCTCCTGGCCGGTGAACTAGCCCTCACTAAACAAGCGAAGCGCTACCAAATAATCCCTTAAAGTAGTTAAATTGTGTCTCGCTATCGAGAAACTCGGCTATGTGTCGGAGAAATGCGAAGAGTTGATTGGTAAAGGACATTAGATGATCGAGATCGGGCTCCAAGTGACCGGCAACCGATGGGATATGTCGAAGAACACTGGCTCACCTACTACCAGTTGCATTAAAATTATGCCTTATGTGCGCTATGTGACTTCGCCATTATAAATAAACTATGTGCTTATTGACTAAAGGAACTAATGGTGTAATAATACACTAAATAACACAAATATATATTTGTTGAATTTGTTGAGAACTATAATTATCTTGGGTCCCTTGGTTAATTTCCTTAGTAATTGCTTTGCTGCAAGAGGAGTTCGGATATGTACCATTAATAAGTGCCATACCAGAGAACTTGTATGTAATTGCGATCTCCTAAACTGTAATTTATTCCGATACTTGCTGCCTGTATATAATGCAGTCGAAAGATCACCTCCAACATTCTTAAGATGAAGCGTAGCAACTCGAGAAAAACAGAGGATGTGCGGTTAACTATCTAATGTAAGAAAAGAGATTATGAAAACCTAAAATGTCGCATAGAAACAAAAATTTCATTGGCTAGGAGAGGGTTTAGGTGGCGGTTTTATTATCAGCAATGCTGCTCGTTGTACTCGTATTTTTAACTTTTATTGCCTTCTGCATGGCGATGATGAATGGAACGGCTTATCACATACCGTTAATTATTGTATTCCCGACAGTCTTATATTTGGTCGTCTCCTTATCCTTAAACAAATTCTTCACGACGCGTAAAAGGATCTTCACTTTCATCGGCATTGCTAGTATCGCACTTGTGATAACAGGCTACGTACCACTTCGGGAAGCACACACTGAAAGCATTAGGATAGTAAACGAAGAAGTAAATCCAACGTTTTACCAGCCATTTAGAGAGGATTCTAAACTTGCTCAACTTAAAACACCAGCATCGTTGAAACTCCAGGAACCGCTGCCGAAACTGGATGGCGAGACTTGGCTGTATCCCATGTATGCTGCTTTTGTAGAAGCTGTTTATCCTGAAGGGGAGTATCCTTCGTATATGAAAGATGGTCTCGTAATGGGGGATGGTGGAGGCTATTCGTTTACGCATTTGATCGAGGGCAAGGCGGACTTGATTTTCACCACTGCACCTATGAAATGGCATTATAACAAAGCAAAGGAAGCAGGGCTTGAACTGACAGTGACGCCGATTGGCAAAGAAGCATTCGTATTTTTTGTGAATGAAAAAAATCCGGTGCAGAACTTGACGACTCAGCAAATCCGAGAGATCTATGCGGGGACTACCGAAAACTGGAAAGAAGTAAGTGGACAGGATATGCCGATTATCGCATATCAGCGGAAAACCAACAGTAGGAGTCAGAAGGCGTTAGAGCAATTCATGGAAGGCACACCGCCGATGAAGCCCGCGACCGAGGACGAGTTTGAAGATGGGTACGGCATCGTTCAGCAGCGTGCAGAGTACCGTAATTATAAAAATGCGATTGGATTTTCGCATCGATTCACAACGTTGGAATTAGTGGAAAAGCAAAAAATCAAGCTGCTGAATATAGATGGAGTGGCACCGACCAACGACTCGATCCGCTCAGGTGAATACCCGCTAGTACGTGAATTTTATGTCGTGACAGCAGGTACGGACAATCCAAATGTTCAGCAGTTCATCGACTGGATGGTGTCAGAAGAAGGACAGCGCCTGTTGGAGAAATCCGGCTACGTTTCGCTACGAGAAGGGAACTAAGGAACAACAGAAAAGTACATGGAACGAAATTCGATTGCCTGCACAATATAGATATGACTTTTGAGTATCTTGGAAATCGATTATGAACCTGTTAAAAGGAGTTGTGATCCAATGAAAAAGTCAACACTCATACTATCTCTTCTATTATTTGCAAGCATCGTCACTGTATTGTATTTGGCCGTCGATCGTTATAACATCCGTTCGTCCTCGCCTAACTTTGAGGACCAAGTGATTTTAGGGGAAATGACCATGATGGTGCTGGGGAATAAACAGTATCAGGACATTGCATCCAAAGAAACTGTCTATGCCATCAAACAAGGAGTAAGCCGATTCAATGGGGGGGACCCGGCTTCCATGGCAACCTATGTAGTGAGTGTCGTAACCGATAAACAATCCTATATATTTACATGTGTAGATCAAGCATGTACGGATGTATCCAATAGAAGTTGGAATTATTCCAGATACATAGAGAATGATCCAGTATTACCGTTAGATATAGTTGAATGAACCGCGCACCCTATAGGAAAACGCAGTGATTACCTCGAGACGTTCCGTATATCATTTTCTGAATCTAGAACTCACACTGCCACGGGTGCATAAAATCTACACGATACTAACGTTTCAATGAACAATTAAACGCATAGCAGACCGTCTTTCCTCTAGTAAGCGGGAGTGATGGTCTATTTCTTTTGGGATGTAAGCATCCATTTTGCCACCTTATATCACAGGTTTTCTTACAGACGAAACTGGCAGCCTCGCTTCTGGATTCTATCTTACTGGAACTTTTCTAGTCGCCGGATTCATTGCAAGCTACTTCAAGGATGAAAGCAACCGCCCAAATGTAGAGGATGAAGAGACAGCAAAAGCATAATCTAAAAACCCCTGTCTACGCCTCCAATGAGAAGTAGATAGGGGCAACGATGTGAAATTCAATTCATTACCTTATGAAATAGCGTGCTCAATTTCTCCCACTGAACACATACTCTTCACCAAAACTTCCAGCATCAACGGCAGACGCACAAACGCACTCTCAATATGAAGACGTTCCGTACGTTGATGGGCATCTTTACCGAATGGTCCGACATTGAGTACAGGTGCATCCAACTCCGTCATAGCTTGAAATGGAATACTATATGTCTTCCCCCATACAGGCGTGTTGTGCTCATATGCAGTCCAACCTGTTGCAGTCCCAGTGTAATGGACATAACTTAAATCACATATGCCGTTGAAGTAATGGATTTGATCGACATGAGTCCCTAACTCTATCGCCGTTTTCTTCATCAAGTCAATAGAGTTGATCACTAAAGGATCTTCTGACGTGTTCACCGCTGGATAATAAGGAGGAGCAAACATTAATACGTTTGCAGGCGTCAATTCTTGGCATTCGATCAGCAACGCATCTGTAATCTTGAAGCATTTCTCTCGATCGTCCAGCTCCTGATCCAGAACCGCATCCGTAATCATCGATTCTACAGCCTCTGAACCAAGTTTCGATTGTGCATACTCCAATAATTCCTCGTAACGCATGACGCGCACTTCACCGACTGGCTCCGCTCCTTCCCGTTCGCAAATCTGTTGATACGATGCATTACAAGCATCCATCGCTTGACGGGCGACGTCTGAAAACAGCTGCATGATTTCTGAAGCATCGCGATCCATCAGAAATACGTTATATAAAGAAGCTGCACGATAAGGCGTTTGCGTTGAATAGGACGTCTTCAAATCCTTCAGCTGCAACGAGACGGGAAGAGGGGTGGTTTCCCCGTAATTCGTCTCTTTGAACAACGGATTGAATTCCATCTCCTGAGCTAGAAACGATGAGATATACGTTGCTGTCAAACCTTTCAACGGCTCACCGACGTGGGTTTCTTTTCCGTAAAACAACGCAGCGGGCATGATTTTTCCAATCGTCCCTGAATAGATATACTCTTTAGGATCTCCTGGTTCTTGTGAAAATGTCGGTTCACTGTTCAAGAAAAGCTTGTAAGAAAGACCATACACATCACGCATGCGGACGAGTTCTTCTACAGCTGTCCGCATCCCTGCTGAATTCACTTCTTCGTCAGGAACCGTCAGCAAGACTAGATTGATCGGCCACTGCTCGAGTGATGCTTTTTCAATAAGTGCCATGTGAAGGGCTAACCCCATCTTCATGTCCATCGTGCCACGCCCGAATAAGTAGTCACCGGACAATAAGTCGTTCCGTGCATCCTCCGGAAGTTCATCCGCCACTTGGTGGAGCGCGGCAGTCAACGCTTCAGGTTGGAATGCAAGCGGTTCCATTACACCGTATTCTTCTGTCCATACGGTATCGAAATGGCTGATCAGCACAATCGTATCTGTGGCTGAAGGATTCTTGTAAAGCGCAAGCACGGAATTTCTTCCGAGGCCAGCGTCCTGGAGCTTCAAATGCTCAGGATGGTGTGTGAAATATGCCAATGTCCTCAGTTTTTCCGCAACACGTGTAGAAAACGTGCATTCCCCATCCGTAGTCGTGCGGCTGTCCCAGCTAACGAGTTCGTTCAGTAAACTTCTCAGTGAAGCGGGTGTATTCCATTGTGAAGTACTCATTCTATAGCCTCCTGAATTGAAATGTCATTCATCATTGATTCACTTCTGCGGGTTCGACCGTTAATGTGCCATCCGCGATGTGCTTCTTCTCGAGTCTCACCTTATAAAAAATCATACAAGCGGCAAAGAAACCGATACCGTATCCCAACCCGATACGCTGTGATGGGTCAAACGCTAGGAAAATAAGGATGATCAAACAGAACGAGATACAAGTAAGTGGAACTAAAGGATAAAACTTCACCCGATACTGGAGATCTTCCAGTTTTCCGCCTTGTTTCAAGTAGCGTCTTCTGAATAATAGCTGGGACGTTGCTATGCCCATCCACGAAATCGTGACAGCAATTGCAGCGATGGACATGAGCAAAACAAACACTGCATCCGCTTCCATAACGCTTGTCAGAAGGGAGAGTAACGAAAATGCCATTGTGAAAATCAAAGCATTCAATGGTACTTTCCGTTTAGTCAAACGACCGAAGACGGAAGGGGCCATACCATCATTCGCCATCGACCATAGCAAACGGGTTGATGCGTATAAGCAGGAGTTTCCGACTGATAGAATGGCAGTCAAGATGACGAAGTTCATAATACTTGCAGCATAAGGGACACCGGCAAGCTCCATCAATGTGACGAATGGACTTTGCATCAAACCGAGTTCAGAAGAAGGGAAGATTGCCGATAGGACAACAATCGACGCGATATAGAACACGACGATTCTGAAGAGGATCGTCCGGATCGCTTTCGGGATATTCTTCTCCGGGTTTTCAGTTTCACCGGCAGCAATTCCGACCAATTCAGAGCCTTGGTAGGAGAAGATGACATTCATCATCGTAATGAATACAATTGCAATGCCTGCCGGGAATAGTCCTGAAGGTGCCAGGTTCGTTAAATGCGGCGTCGGTTTTCCGTCTAGAGGAATCCAGCCGATGATCGCTGCAGCTCCGATGACGATAAAGGCAAGTACAGCGATAACTTTAATGCTCGCAAACCAAAACTCCGCTTCCGCAAACCCTTTCGTTGTGAGGGCATTCAATGCAAAAAGTAACACCATGAATACGGCGCACCATATCCAAACAGGCGTCTCTGGAAACCAATGCTTCATGAGAATTCCTGCAGCAGTGAATTCCACTCCTGCGGTTGCGGCGGACCCTACAAAATACATCCAACCGAGGGAAAAGCCTGCAGAAGGGCTGATATAGCGGGAAGCATACTTTTGAAAAGACCCGGTCACTGGCATGTAGACCGCTAGTTCGCCGAGACAGGTCATAACCATATACAAAATGAGACCGCCAATCAGATAGCCTACAAGTGCGCCTCCAGGTCCTGCTTGGTTGATCGTGTAACCGACGTTTAGAAATAATCCTGTTCCGATTACACCGCCAAGTGACAACATCATCAAGTGGCGGCTTTTCATGGAACGATTTAATTGAGGTTCTTCCAGGTTTTTCATGGGTTTCCCTTCCTCTCGTTCGGATATAGCGCTGGGTTCTTTAGAAGCGAAGCGATAGACAGCTTAGGCCGCCATCGTGCTTTTGAACTTCAGACATGTCCAATTCAATTGTTTGATAGCCAGCTTCAGTGAATTTGCGATTTGTTTCCGGGAAGCCGCTTGGAATGATCACATAGTCATTCACACGGATACAGTTCGCCGAATACTCATCTTCCTTCCCGATGACAATCTTTTCATAGGAGTCAAATGCGGGATGATCCACGAACTCCCCTGCAACGACTAATTGGTTGTTTCCGAGGTAGGCAATCCCTGTTTTCAAATGGAAGAACTCTTTCAAAGGGATAATTGTTGCTTCGTATCCTTCCGACTCCAAGATTTTCTTGAGCTGTTTAGCGCCTTCTTCGTTCGTCCGTTCAGAGATGCCAATGTAAAAGTGATCTTCTGCCTGTAAGACATCCCCGCCATCAAGCGTTCCAGGGGATTGGATGAAATAAAACTTGTTGTAGAACTTTTTAGTGATGGCTTCGATTTCAACGGTTTCCGCGTTTCTCGATTCCGCTCCGGGGTTTGTGATCACTGCAAAATCAGAAGTCAATACAGCCGCGTCTTCCACAAATGTCGAGTCTGGAAACTCTTCACTTGCTTCGAGCTCAGTGACAGTCACTTCACACTTCTTCAGTGCTTGTACATATGCATCATGCTGCTTTAGCAACAGTTCATAATCCGGCTTTCCTAAATCAGATGTAGTAAGACCTTCCAAATAACTTTTACCGGGTTTTTTGACGATTACATTCGTGAACATTGCACTCTCTCCTTTTCAATAGCGAATAGTTTTTATCCTCGTACGACTGGGCAAGTCAAACATGTAGGTCCGCCTGTACCGAGAAGACTGATTTCTTGTCCTTTATAGGCGTGTACAGTTGCACCTGCCGCCTTCAATTGTTGTATCGTGTAAGCGTTCTCTTCTGTCAGCACACAAACACGAGGGGCAAGTGCCAGCACATTACAACCTAACGTGTCATATTCTTCTTTCGGCACTTCGATCAGCTTGAACCCCTTCTCAAGCAACAGCTGGCGGAGGAAAACGGGCATCAATGGTGAATGGACGACAGCGAGATCTTTGTCCACGATACTCAGGAAGGACATCAGATGCAGACATTCTTCCTCACCTTGGTCATGTGGGAGCTGGACGACAATGAATTCATCCACTAAGTCAACTGTCATTTCTTTCAACTGGCGAATCGCTTCGTCATTCGTCCGGTAGCCTCGTCCAACGAGTAATGTCCGGTCATCCAGCCATACGATATCCCCGGCATCAGAAACCGCATCGCCTGTAAGTTCTCCGACAATCGGAATTCCTTTTTCTGTGAGAAACTCTTTGAATACCGCTGCTTCAGGCTGGCGAAGTTTTTTGCCGGATTTTAAGATAAGTGCACCAGCTGGAGTGAATTTCACTGGATCGTGGGCATAAATTGAATCCAAACCGACTGTATCGCTTGAAGGAAGATAGTCAATTTGAGCACCTTGCTGTTCGATGATATTTATCAATTCCGAAAATTCAGCGCATGCTTCTTCGAAATTCGGTTCTTTTAGGTAGTTGAACGTCTTCCAGTTTTTTGAGAGATGTTCTTGAGACTTGAAAGCATCCGTAGGCTGTTTCATAATCACATGCTTTAGTGGGCTGTACATTGAACTGTTGTATCTCATTATTCCGCCTCCTTTTTTCCGACTAGTGGAAAGTGTTTCCGATGAAAGGAAACCTTATCTGTTAATATATTCTGAGTATGGTATAATGTCAATGTATTTTGAACATTATTTAAGAATTTACTCTCATAACTAGGAAGTGAACTTATGCAGTCAATCGATCGGGTCATGCAGCTTGCCAAAATTTTAGCAAACGAGAATACTTCTAGTGGCATCTCAATCTCTGATCTTGCTAAGGAATGTGACTTAGCGTTGAGCACGCTCCATCGCATCTTGAAATCGATGGTGAAACAAGGTCTCGCTGAACAGGACACGGATACGAAACTTTATAAATTAGGCCCCGTATGGATGGAATATGGTCTTCGCGCATACGATACGATGGACTATGTATCGTCGATCCGACCGGAATTGGATCGGCTCAGCAGGGAAGTGGAAGAAAGTATTTACTTGAGTAAATGTACGGGGATGGAGGCGATCATTATCGAGAGGATCGATAATGAGAATAACCAGATCCGGATGTATGACAAGCTCGGTCTGCGGATTCCTATGAATATAGGAGCGGCTAACAAAATCATGTTAGCGTGTATGCCGGATACACAATCGGAGACTATCATTCAGCAGCTTGTGCCGGAAGATGAGCAAGAATCGTTCAAAGAAATGTTGGAAAAGATTCGAAAGCAGGGCTATGCAATCAGTCACGGAGAACGGACTGAAGGTACTTCATCAATCGGAGTGGCTATAGTAACTCGTTCAGGAGAAGTGATAGGTGCAATCAGTATTGGATGTGTAACATTTAATCTTTCAGAGGAGAGACTGCAGACGATGATCGAGAAAATCCTAGCTGCAAAGGAACGGGTGTCTGAAAAGATTGGCCGCCGCAGTTAACGAAAAAATGCCATTATTAAAAGCAGAAGAGGAGATGGTACCATTTCCTCTTCTGCTTTTTCGTTTAAGCATCTGATTATTTAGTTAGCAAAGCAAGAGGAACGTCGTAATAATCCTGTCGCTCCTGCTGTACAAATCCGATTCGTTCATACAACTTCAGCGCATTATCATTCTGCGTTTCTACATCCAGCTTTATAATGTTTCCAGTAGACTGTTCCTGTTTGACAACCAATTGCAGTGCTTGACCGCCGTAGCCTTTTCCTCTGCATTCAGGCAGCACCGCAAAGCCTGAAAGGTAGGATTCATTCGGATTCCGCATGACGCGTATCTTACCGATGGGGCTTCCATCGACTTCGATAATGTACCTGCGCTCTCTTTCACGGGACAAGCGTTGGTTATAGTAGGCTTCAGCGTCTTCTAATGAAAGGGAGAAGGCTTCAGCATCCAAAGCGGTTTCAAACGTTTTGTCTTCCAGAGTAGCCTCTCGCAACACTATGTCCTTCGAGTCTGCAAGCTCTTTCGGATTCCAATGCATATGGAACTCTGAAAACGAATAGTCGCATGATTGGCCTGCCATCCATTCTTTTGCGGATTGTGATGTCCCGGGCGCATTGAACAGTACTTTTGTGAACCCTTTTTCCACAATCGCTTGTTGTGCCTTCATCCAAAGATTTGAAAAGTGTCCATTCCTGCGTTCACTTGGCTTTACCATACCGCATACTTCGACGGTTGAACCGAATCCGTATAACGCTAAATAAGCGATGAGAACATTCTCTTTCCAAACAAAGAAATCCAAAGACTCTTCTCTTCGATCCCTAAGCATTTCCCAATTCAATTTCAATTCGATCTGGTCGTGCTCTTCACATTGGTGTTGTAAATGTTGAATTCCTTCAAGCTGTTGGACTGTTAGCATGTTATGCCTCCAATAGTTATTGTTTTTCAGCGGATTGTTCCGGTTTTACCGTTACGTAGAATAGAATTAGTAAGAGAATAGGGAAGATCCATAATGCAAAATGATAGGCTGCGCTGTACAGCATCATAATGTTCAATACATACAGGCTCACAAATATGGAGCTGCATAAATAGATTGCCGCAGTCAGTTGTTTCATATCCTCATTCACCTCTCCTATTATTTACTGAATAGTATATCATAACCAACTTATGCTAATTACGCTTTCAATCATAAAAAATAACGTGACAAAGCTATGTGATATACTGATCCAAATGAATCTTAATGAAAGAAGGGAACCGTATGAAAAAAGATATGCGTTATATATGTTACCCATTCATGAGAGAATCCGCGTCTACGGTGGATTTTGAAATTCGCACGGACTCGTTGACGACAAGAATAGGAGAAGCATTGTCTTTAACCGAAGACATCGAAAAGGTCCAAACCGATCTTCGGTGGCTCCAACCTCTTGCGTATCACTTAAATGGTTCCGTCCGCGGAAAACTAGCAATCTTCCCAGAAGACTTACAGCGTCTAAGTGACATATATGATGAGTATGTCGAAGAACTTGGCGATTTACTCGAACAATTTGTATTGCCCCAAGGAACGCATGCCGCCACTGTACTTCACGTATGTCGCAGTGAGGCAAAGAAATCTGTGCGTGCCCTTCATAAAGTGTCGTTAGAACGTGAAGTCCCTGAAATCCTTTTCGATTTCGCTCAACTGATGGCGAATGTGTTATTTGTGATGGCTGTGTATACAAATAGAGCGCTAGGCTGTGACGAAATTCCGTTCGTCAGTAAATCGTATCCCGCATGGAAGAAGAAAAAGAAAACCGACTCGGTGAAGTAGTCCTTTTCTTCTGACACAGCAAAGAAGTATTGATGATTCAAATAGCCGCGGCAACATGACATAAGAACACCTTATGCTATTCGTTCGTAACAATCGAATTACCTTATCTGACGCAGAGAGGTATACTCCAGTCAGAAGGGAGGCGAGTGAGAATGGAGTATATCTTACTCTTTTTCACAGGACTGATTGCAATGATGCTTGGAACGCTTGCGGGCGGAGGTGGCCTCATTACCATGCCCGCGATGCTGTTGATGGGAATTCCGATTCATTCTGTAATCGGGGCAAATAAGATCTCCACGACAATCAGTTCCTTCACTACGTTCCTCACTGTTCTTTTGAAAAAACAGATTACCCTCCGTGAATCGTGGTGGATTCTTCCAGTTTCGCTTGCTGCGGGCACGCTAGGTGGTCTCACAGCGACTCACATTGCAGAAGCAACTCTTTACAAGATTGCAATCGTGTTACTGATCGCTGCCTTTTTCTTATCATTTCTTTCTAAAGCGGACTTCGCTGGTCAAGCCATTCTGCATCCATCGAAAACAGGTGTAGCTGGACTCATCGGAATCGGGTTATATGACGGATTGTTCGGTCCAGGTCAAGGGACGCTGCTGCTCTTTTTGTTCAATCAGTTGCGTATTTCTTACACGCGTTCTATTGGATTCATGCGTCTTGCTACATTTTCGAGCGGATTGGGAGCTGCCATCAGTTTTATAGTGATGGGGAAAATCATTTGGCCAATCGCTCTCGTACTTGTACTCGGTTCCCTGTCAGGTGCTCAAATCGGCGTGCGTATTGCGGAAAAACTGAACCCGAAGCACGTGCGCATTCTATTGCGTTTCGTCATTATTGGTTTGATAATCCAATTGATTGCAAAAGCCTTACTGAACTAATGAAAAACGGAAGCAGCCGATCCCATTGCCGCTTTCGTTTTTTTATCGTATAGATCATCTCTTCTGAGTTTTTGCAATTGCCTTCCATCGTTTCCGCTCAGCAATTTGTGCTTGCGTATTCGTCTTACGTTCCAGATAGGCAATTTCCCGCTGCAGTTTAAGGTAACTCATGAAACGGTCTTCAGCGAGAGAACCGTCTGCCAGCGCTTGTTGAATCGCGCATCCTGGCTCCGATTTATGGCTGCAGTCATTGAATTTACATGAAGCTGTAAGTGCCTCGATATCTGAAAAGCTGCCTTCAATGCTCTCGCTATCGTTCCATAGTTGAAATTCCCGCATTCCCGGTGTGTCGATTAAGACCCCTCCGGCTGGCAGCGCAATGAGTTCCCGGTGTGTCGTTGTATGGCGGCCTTTTGCATCGTCTTCGCGGATCGTCTGGACGTCCATAGTGGCGTCCCCACAAATGGCATTGACCAAAGACGATTTCCCCACACCTGAAGAGCCTAATAGCGCTGCGGTTTTACCATCTTTCAGCAGAGCGATGACGTGATCGATCCCAGCGCCCGTTTTACTGCTGACTGCGAATACATCCGTGCCGAATGCAATATTACTGGCTTGGTCGATAAAGTCTTGTGGTGTGTCACACAAATCCGCTTTTGTTAACACGATGACAGGTATGGCGCCGGAGTCGTAGGCAGCGACCAAATAACGTTCTAGTCTTCTTGGGTTGAAATCCTCGTTCATGGAAGTGACGAGAAAGACGATGTCAACGTTTACCGCAATGAGTTGTTCAGTCATGGAGTCCCCGGCAGTTTTTCGGGAAAAAACTGAAGTTCTCGGAAGGATCGAATGGATGATGCCGCGTTCTTCACCAGGCATTTGCTCGATTGCGACCCAGTCTCCGACAGCTGGATAATCACGCCGGTCGATCGCACGATGAAGTAAAGAGCCGGAGCAGACAGCGAGCCACTCGCCTAGTTCAGTAACGACCCGGTACATATGCTTATGTTCCAATGTCACGCGTCCAATCTTGCCTTCGCTTGATTTGAAATTTTCCTGATGTTCAATCCAATGAGTTTGATGAAGTTCGTTCCAGCCGTAATTTTGTAATGTGTTCAAATGATTTCCTCCTAAATATGGGCATATAAAAAAGCATGGGGTCCGTGGATCGGACTCCATGCTTTCACGCGCATACCAGAAGAAACATGCCTGATCTTAAGGCATGGCAGGTGAAAGTATGGGTCCGATCCAAATTGCACTTGTCAAGTTGAAGTTTGCCATAGTAATCACCTGCTTTCTGAAAGTTAAATTCATCATATAGGAGAAACGTTTTGAAGTCAATGAATTTTTAGAATACATATTCACGTTTTTTAACGGCTGGGAATTTTAAACAAAGTGCGTTTCTCGGCACGTGCAAACGCAATACGGCAGTGAACTATGATACACTTAATCTCACTAGTAAACTAATTAAAGCAATAGATGAGGTGACTCTATGAAGTCTTATATAGTAAACATAACAATGGTTCACGTTGAACCAGCGGTAAGGCGAAGAGTGATTATGCCTGCAGGTGCGACGTTTAACCGTCTCCATGAAATGATTCAGCAAATGACGAATTTTGAAAGTTACTTTACGGATCAGCCGTATCACTTTTTTGAAGTGGAAGTGGATGGCTTGTGCATCACAGATAATCCAGTTCGGCGCGCTGAACTCAAAGGTTCTAAAACGCTGACTCCGAAATTGCCGACCCGGGTGAAAATCGATACGTACTTGGAGAAGCACAAGCAGCTTATTTATACGTATGATTTGGGGGATGACTGGCGCTTTTTAATTGAGCTGGAAGAAATCGTAGACGATTATCACTTCGGCTTTCCGACGCTGTTAGATGGGGAAGGAACTGCACCGCCTGAAGATGTCGGGGGACCGCCAGGATTTTCATCGTTCTTAGCGATTATGGAGGATCCCAAACATCCCGAACACGATCATATGAAACAGTGGGTTTCGAATGCGAGATACGTACCTTATGATAAAAAAAGGATTAATGATGCATTGAAATTCGTTAAATATAAGAAAACCGAATGGGACAAAATCGATCACAATAATTACATAATCATTAGCGATCCGTACCGTGAATCTGAAGTATCCGAGGAACAGGAACCTGCAAAACCGAAAAAACTGGAGCCTAAGAAGCCGGCGGACCATGGTCTTACGAAAGAGCAGCAAGAAGACGTGGAACTGTACATCAAAGCGATGACCCGATTGTATGGGATGGTGCAGTTTGAGCAAGTCGTCACCCTGTACAATTTACAAAACGACCTTAAAATCACGGTTGGAAACTTGCAAGACCTCCTCGCTTCAGGTGAGCTGGATCCAAGCTTGCAGAAAGAAGATATTCTCTATAAAGATGCGGTTTTCCTAGGCCCTAAACTTGCGGGGATCGTCCCGGAACAATTTGTAAGGGAAACGATCGAGAAACCGTATTATCAGCCGCCAAAAGAACAGTTGCTGCGTTATGCGGATCCTGGATATTTCGATCAGACGACAGAATTACTCCATTTGGAGAAACTATTCCAGAAGGCGAGCATTCCCCAAATCCAGATCGATCGGATGCTTCATACGTTCATGGAGGGACTTTCCAAGTGGCATGCGAATTTTATGGAAGTCATCGGCAGACTGATGGCGCAAGCAGGACCGTTATCTGAAGAACAAGTGAAACAGATTATCCCTGTTGCGATCAACGTGGCCAATACAGTTCGTCTCATTGAAAACAGGGGACATACCCCTCAAGAGATGTTCGGATTGGAACGTTCGGAAGTGAAGCCGTTGACAGAGCAGCCTGCTGCTTCTGAAGTGAAGGTCGGACGCAATGATCCATGCCCATGTGGCAGTGGGAAGAAATATAAGAAATGTTGCGGATGATAACCAGTTGAATGATTTTCAGTCAAAAAAGAGCACACAGACAATCGTCGTCTGTGTGCTCTTTTTCATTTTTTGTCAGTTGGACGTTGAGGCATTTCAACTCCAAGTTCTGCTAATTGTTGTTGGGCTTCTTCACGGGTCAGCTCACCAGATCGTTCTTTTTCAAGAATGGTCATCGCTTCTTTTTTCACATTCTCATCGAGTCCGTCAAAAAGTTCACCTTTTTCGCCGGAAGGAGGTTGTCCATCAGGCTTTTGACCTTTTTCAAAATTGTTGCCGTCCGAACCGCCAGGCATCCCGCCATTAGGTGCACCGTGCATATTGTTCTTCGCTTCCGTAACCCCGGACTCATTCATCCAAGTGACGGTATCGGTAAGTGTGACACTGACTGTCTCCTTTCCGCCACTATATGTGCCATCTTGGTATAGCCCATTTACAGGCGTTCCTGTAGACTTTCCTCCTGAGAATAGGGAGTACGTTTCATTCTTTTTAAGGTCAGGACTGCTGATGAATACCGCCTGATAGTCTTTTGAAGGTGCAACAGTCGCGATGGCTTCACCCGTACTGTCTTCCAGATGGATGAGCGTTCCGGCTTTTTGCACTTCGGAATAGGTCATCAGGATACTAGGCTGCTTCGAACTGTCGGAACTCGCCATTGCCATCCCGGCACTTCCTGATGCAATGAGAATCCCGCCATCCATCTGGAAGGTTTCGTCATAATCCAATGCACCATCCCCGTCTGACATGGGGCCTTCTACAAGAACAGTACCGCCTGTCATAGCGATCGAACCATTTGCATCCAATCCGTCTCCATTTGCATTCACGGACAAGTGTCCGCCTGAAATCGTGAGTAACCGCTTAGAGGAATCATTATTCGGATCGTCCGTCTCGCTAGTACTGGAGATATTCACGCCATCGTCTGTCGAGTTCACTGAAATCGTCCCGTCAGAAATCGTAATCGCATTGCCTTCGATTCCTTCGTAGCTTTTCAAAATGTCTATTTTTCCACCGGACAAGGTGACCTGCCCATCTCCATGAATACCGTCATCCCCAGTTTCCAATGTCAGCGTCCCTCCGGAGATCGTTACATCCCCGTTGCTGTGAATGGCATCATCGGAAGCGTCGACTTGAATGGACCCGTCAGTGATTGTAATGGACTGAGATGCTTTCAATCCTTTGCCTGTCTGTTCCTTAGAGACTTTCTCGGGAGAAGTGGAAGTGGAACCAGGAGGGGCTTCCGCTTTTTTACTCACTGTTTCTGGACTGCCGCCACCCGCAGCTATCGTATAGGTTCCCCCGTTAACAGAAAGAGTGTTTTTCGCCTGGATTCCCTCGGCACCAGCAGTGATGGCAATCGTGCTGGTTTCCAAAGCGACATTGCCTTTATCGTCCTCTTTACTATTGGTTGCTTTGATGCCATCACCGCCTGAAGAAATTGTGACGTTTCCATCCTTGATGGCTGCCAAGTCCTTCCCGATGATCCCATCATCTTTTGCTTGCACCTTCAATTGAGCACCGGCTATTTTCAGCTCGTCTTTGCTGAGGATCCCATTGTTATAAAGTCCCTCTACAGTCAAACTACCGGATCCGTTTATGGACAAGTCATCTTTACTGAAGATGACAGCATTCGGATCATCTTCTCCGGTTTTCTCATATTTGGCCCCGTCTTTCACGCTGTTTTCAGTTCCTTTTGCGAGGGTCAGAATGGTTTGCTCCGCTTGGATGATGTTGACCGCAGCTCCATCTTCATTTGTGACAGAAACCCCATTGAAAATGAGATGCACAGCAACTTCATCCTCAGCATCCACAACGATCTGGCCGTTTGCCGAGTTTCCCGATAATACGTAAGTTCCACCCGCTTTAATGGTCAAGACTTTCCCTTCGAATGAAACCCAATCTGTTTCATTGAAAGTTGCACCAGAGTCGGTGAGCTCGATTGAAGTCGCATTAGCAGCATCCCACTCTGTATTCAACTCGTCTTTTGTATAATTCACAACTATAGCTGAATCTGTTTTGGCAGAAGAAGCAGCATCTGTCTGTGGGTCTGTGGATTGTGAGCACGCTGTAAGGATTGCAGTAGAAACCATACATGCAGCGATGCCGGTTTTCCATTTTCGTTTTGTCATGTTCATACCTCCTGATCTCTTTGACTTAGTTTCGCATCCAAACCTTAACCTTTCCTTAACCTGAGAAAAGTTTTGCAATTTCATATGGACTGGATTACTTTTAAGACAGTTGAAGAAAGGGAGACCTGAACCATGAAACTTCTCATTATAGAAGACGATCGGAATCTATCCGCAACGATTCGGGAGACAGCTGAAGAATTATTTACAGTCGAACAAGCCTTTGATGGGGAAGAGGGCCTGTTTCAAGCGGAACAGAATATTTACGATTGCATCTTGCTCGATATTATGCTGCCCTACATGAATGGATATGAAGTATTGAAACGGTTACGGGAGTCGAAGATTCAGACGCCTGTCATCATTTTGACCGCTAAAGATGGGATTGACGATAAGCTTCACGGATTTCGGGAGGGTGCGGATGACTATATTGTGAAACCGTTTCATCGGGAAGAATTGATCTTTCGATTGAAGGCGGTAGTTCGGCGTTCAAGTGGAAGAAGTGAGGATGAAGTTGCAGTATTTCATGAGCTCACGCTCGATCTCAAGAACAGGACAGCGAGGATTGGCGATACAGCTGTCGTATTGAACGGGCGGCAATTCGATCTGATGGAATACTTATTGCTGAACAAAAATTCCATTGTCACGAAAGAACAGATTTTTGATAGGATTTGGGGATTCGACTCGGAAACGACGGTGGCAATTGTGGAAGTGTATGCAAGCAAACTGCGTAAATCCCTAAAGCCATTCCACTACGATAGATTCATCAAAACCTTCAGAGGGCTTGGGTATATGCTCTCGGATGAGGAGGAGCAGGATGGCTAAACAGTCACTCGTTTGGAATCAGCAATTCCGTTTCATGTTGCTGAACCTGCTGTCATTTACGATTATATTCACGTTGTTTGGAATTATCATCTTTTCACAAGTACGATCTACGCTATTCGAGAAAACAGACAGGGAGCTGCTATCGTTCCGGGAAATGGTGGAAGATGGAATAGGGAAACCGGAAGACGGGGGACGACCTCCTATGAGGGATGAACCGGATGGGAATCGCCCCAATCCACGCATCATCGAAATTAGGTGGAGTGGGGAAGGGCGGATTTTGAATCCTGAGCAGCTAGGGACACAGTTGTCTGATAGTGTTTTTACTAGCTATAAGCCGAACTTCAGTAAACTGGATATCATTTCGGATATCACAGTATCGGGTGACTACGACTTCCGCTCTGTCCTATTTCAAGAAGGTGCTGACTCGACTCGTGGACACTACACCCAACTGCTCATTAACACAGATGCAGAACAGACAATCCTTGAAAATTTCGGGAAACTGCTTGTTCTTTGCTCCACCATTTTCATCGTCCTATCTTTTACAGCAAGCTATTTATTGTCAAAAAGAATGATGAAACCGATTATCCGTTCCTGGAAACGGCAGACTGAGTTTGTAGAAAATGCTTCCCATGAACTCCGCACGCCGTTGACTGTGATACAAAATAAGTTAGAGTTGTTGCTGCGTTCACCGAAGCAAACGATTGCAGACAAATTCGAACCGATTGCGCTCAGTTTGTCTGAAACGAGACGGCTCTCCAAGTTGACAGCGGACTTGCTGACGCTAGCACGTGCGGATTCGTCTGAAACCCAACTCGAGAAAAAACAGATTTCTCTTGACGACTTCATCCGATCTGTCAGTATTCCCTATTCAGAAATTGCAGAGTCCCAGGATAAGATATTCAGACTCGAACTAGTTGGGGATCCTAAGATACAAGCTGATGAGGTACGTCTTCATCAGTTGCTCGTCATTTTGCTGGACAACTCATTGAAGTATACAAGTGAAGGGGATTTGATTGAAGTCCGGATGAAGGAAGTGGGGCAGACGGTCACACTAGAGGTAGTGGATACGGGAATCGGTATTCATCCTGAAAATGTGAAGCGCGTATTCAACCGTTTTTTCCGGGAAGACGAAGCCCGTTCCCGTGAAACGGGAGGATCCGGCATGGGGCTAGCGATTGCTGAGTGGATTGTGCATGCACATGGGGGATCGATACAGGCGCTAGTGAATCAAGAAGACGGGACGACAATTGCGATCACTTTACCAAAAAACTGAGAGCAGCCGCCAGATAGATACTCTGGCGGCTGCTGTTCATTATTCTACGTTCGTTTTCAAGTCAGTGAGTACTTGGGAAAAAATCCCGAAAAACCGGTCGATTTCCTCGATGGTATTGTAATGGACGAGACTGATCCGGAGTGCACTTCCGCCATATGGGGCAGCTAATCGTTTCATGAGATGAATGGCTAAATAGTTCCCTGTCCGTGCTTCGACCCCTGCATCATTCAATGCGTGGCCCAAAGAGTCCGTCGCAATTCCTTCGATATTGAACGAGAAAACTGGCAGCCGTTCTTCAGATTGTTCAGCAGTTTTTCCATATAAGACAACACCCTCCACGTCTGCAAGTTTAGCGAGGAAGTGATTTGTGAGCTGCTGCTCGTACAAATGGGCGAAATGCATGGCACCAGCGATATTACGACGAGAGGGACGTGTGGAAGCAAGCCGGGTTCTATCCAGCGAAAGACCATGATCTTCAGCATCTTTCGTCACCTGCGCTAAGTACTCCATCGAGCCGATGAACCCTTCAATGCCTTCATGGTTCTGTGATCCGACTTCAAAGAAATACGAGTCTTTCTCCAATTCCTTCTGAATACGCCACCCTTCCAACCGCTCAAGCCGCTCCCGGTTCACATACCCGAATCCCATATGGGGACCGAAGATTTTATAGGTTGAAAATGCTGCGAAATCGACGCCGGCCGTCTTTACATCCATCGCCATATGGCTCGCAGCTTGCACGCCGTCTGCCACAACGAGTGCACCCGCAGCGTGAGCCATCGCTGTGATGCGCTGCATGTCATGGATTGTTCCGGTTGCGTTCGACGCCCATCCTGCTGCGACGATTTTCGGTTCCAATTCAAGCAGTTTTTCATAGTGATTAAAATCCAAGTTCCCTTGTGTATCGACATTCCATAAGTGGACGTGGATATCCCGTTCAGCCAGCTCCAGCCACGGTGTCACATTTGCGTGGTGATCCGCTTCTGTAATGATGATATGATCGCCTGCCTGCAAATCTCTTCCTAGATGGTGCGCGAACAAATGGAAGAAGTTTGTCGCGTTTTGACCGAACGCGATTTCCGTATGGTCTGTTGCACCGACTAAATCGGCGGCCAATTGCCGAGCATCGACAATCGTTTGCTGCATCTCCGCTGTACGCGTAAAAATCGTCCCTTTTTGCGCATTGCGATGGATATAATAATCCGTAACGCGGTCAATGACGAATTGCGAAACTTGCGCGCCTGCCGAATTGTCGAAAAACAGGACAGACCGGCCTTTATAAGAGTTTCCGAGACTTGGGAAATAGGTGCGTGCCTGTTCGAATGTTTGTTGGAGTGCTTGCTCGTTGTTCATCGGATCATCCTCTCTTTGAAAAAAGTATATCATGAATGCAGTCTCCCACATACGAAGGGCGTATCAGTTAAGCGATGGTTGTTTTCTAGTATAAGCTCTGAATCTGCAGCCTCGAGAGGCAATCGGAAAGCGGTACTGGGAAATTCCATGTACCGCATCCAGTCCTAAGCGCGGGTGCATTGTAAGGAAAAAAACTGCAACATCGGGTACACTGAAATCAGTAGGAACTCGATCGTGAAAAGGAGATAGGACATGGAAGGGAACAACAAGGACACCTCTTTGCTGGAAGCTGTGCAACAAGCAGATCATCCACGTATAGCGCAATTACTCGAACAAAAAGCGGATGTTGAAATGACTGATGATTTGGGGCGGACACCGTTAATGCTTGCTGTTCAAAAGAATGATACGGATGCAGTCGCCCAGTTGCTCGAGGCGGGGAGTGACCCGAATCATCGGGATATAACAGAATTGACACCATTCATCTGCGCAGGGGCGAATGGTTTCACAGCTTCGTTGAAACTGATGGCAGAAGCTGGTGCAGACGTGACGAGTGTGAACCGTTTTGGCGGGACTGCTTTGCTGCCGGCAGCTGAAAAGGGCTATTTACATACGGTTGAAGCGTGTTTGGCAGTAGGTGTTCCAGTCGATCATGTGAACCACCTTGGATGGTCCGCGTTGTTGGAAGCTGTGATTTTAGGAGACGGGGGAAGGCTGTATGCAGATGTCATCCAGACATTGTATGACGCGGGGGCTTCTGTTCATCTCCAAGATTTTGATGGGAAATCAGCGGTGTATTATGCGGATGAACAAAAGCAGGACCGCGTCTTAGGTATACTGACAGATACGCTCGAAGATCCGCAGCATCCAGCGGTTATTGAAGCGAAGTCATTGGCTGCACATCACAATTGGTCAGCCGCTTCACAAACTGTTCAAGCAGCACTGGAGTCTGATGGAGATAACTTGGATCTGTTATTTTATGCAGGTTTTTACCTAGCTGCGCAAGTCCGCTTTGAAGAGGCTCTTGCGCAGTATAGCCGTGCGTTGGCCGTTGCACCTGATGCTCTGGAGTTCTATTTCTACACGGCTTATTGTTACAGGTTGATGAACCAAACAGAAAATGCGCTCCAGGAGTTCGATAAAGGCGCGGCATTGTCTTCGGAAAACCCGTTTTACCACTATCATAAATCGAACTATTTGCGTGAACTTGGACGTCACGAAGAGGCGGTCGAAGTAATGGAAGAACTCGTCGATCGACATCCATCGCGCTATGATTTCTGGTTCCATAAGGCGAATAGTTTACGTTCACTAGGGAGACACGAAGAAGCGATTGCGGCGATTGAGCACGCCATTGAATTGCAGCCGGATAATCCGCTTTATGCGAAACATAAGGTTCAGTCTGAGCGACTGATGTCGTAACTATGAATTTGTTGATCTTTGCCGGTATCTCCCGGGAATCCCTCATATGCAGCAATCGAGGGACTAATCGGGTTGGATATAGGTGGCGATCACGTATAAGCTGAAGGGAAACCAGCATGATTTTTTTCTATAAGTGCCACTTCCATGATAAACTATTCGAAAGAACACAGGATTGGAGTACACCAACTATCATGAAGAAACATGTACTGATCTATGGCGATGTCTTCGTCGATCATATCGCCGAAGACGAAACCAATTCATCATTTACTACCTATTTGGGCGGAGCAACTGTCAATGTGGCAGCGGGCATCGCGCGATTAGGTGCACCCGTAGCTTTCATCACTGTAACGGGGAACGATGAGACTTCTGAATTCGTGCGCGCCGAGCTTGCGAATGAGGGGGTTGACTTGACCGCCGCTATCCTCAAACCTGAAAAACGCGTGAATGGCGTATACATACATCTAACGTCAGATCACGATCGGGTCTTTGCGAGTTACCAAAACGAAACGCCGGATATTCAAGTAACCGCACATGATTTGCGGAAGGAAACGTTTCAGCAAGCATCGATTCTTCATATCTGTTCAGGGACGATGTTCCATCCGATAGCTCTTGAAACGACGCGGCGGGCGGTACAGCTTGCGAAAGAAACAGATACGCTCGTCTCTTTCGACGCGAATATACGGCCCTTACGATGGGAGAGCGAAGAAATCTGTCGAGAAACAACAACCTCTTTCTTACAGGATGCCGATCTTGTCAAACTGACAGAAGAAGAGCTGACATTCATGATGGATACGGAGACATTTGAAGATGGCGTATCCAGGCTTGGAACATTGGCAATCCCTGTAGTCCTGATTACCAGAGGCGAATTAGATACGATTGCCATCATTCACGGCGAACAGTTTCAAATCCCTGCTGAGAAAAAGGAACCAGTCGATACAACTGGAGCAGGAGATGCGTTCATGGCGGGGATATTACGTCAGCTGCATCTGTATGGCTATCCGGCAAATGTTTCAGAGTGGAAAGAAGTAATCCGGTTCGGCAATCAGATGGGAGGGCTTTGTGTGACAAAAATGGGTGCACTGTCTGCAATGCCTTGTTTAGAGGAACTGGAAAATGATATTTAAAAATAGTTATTTCCGCCAGTCAAGTATATTTAATCGAAATTAAAGCATAATAACTATTATCCAAAAGATAACTTAGAGCTTTTTTCAGACTTCTGGAAAGAGTTTTTTTATTTGTTTAAACGTCAAAATATTTTCGGGAAGTGTTATACTATGTTAGTTGGACATGTCGTGGATTATTAAGTACGTGCATCACAATAAAAGAAAAGGTGGAACTTTTATGGACAAGACAAAAAGTAAGCTTCATTACGCGTGGTGGATTCTAGTTGGCCTCTGTTTAATGGTCGGACTTGGAAAAGGCGCGCTCAATAATACAGCAGGTCTATTCATTACTCCGGTTGCCAAGGATTTAGGAGTCGGAATCGGAAACTTGACGCTTTACCTAAGTATTTCTTCAATCGTCACATTGATTTTCTTGCCAATCGGCGGGAAGATGATGGCGAAGTATGATATCAAAGCACTTCTTATTGGTGCAATTGTACTGCAGGCTGGCGCATTTGCTGCATTCGGCTTCATGAAAGCAGTATGGGGTTGGTACCTCCTCTCGATTCCTTTGGCAGTAGGTGGCGTGTTCATCACTGTTATTGCGGGTCCGGTTCTGATCAATCAATGGTTCAAGAAAAGTAATGGACTTGCACTTGGAATCATGGGTGCTGCTGCAGGTGCACTTGGTGCGATCTCCCAACCTGTCGTAGGTAATCTCATTGCGAGCAGAGGCTGGAGCCAGACATATATTATCGTAGGTGTAGCAGTTTTAATCATCGTCATTCCGGTCATATTGCTGCTTATCCGAAAATCACCAAAAGACAAAGGATTACAACCATATGGCGCAGCAGCAGTTTCTGCAGACGGTGAAGCAGCAGAGGATTTGAATGACAAGGGGATTGCACTGGCAGTTGCAAAAAAATCGGGTGCATTCTATGCGTTGACACTCTTTTTCTTCCTGATCACTGCAATCGCAAGTTTCTCGATTCACATCCCGACGTTCCTTGCGAACAAAGGATATTCTGTTGAATTCTCTGGAACCGTTATGGGAATCTATATGATCGGTGTATTACTAGGCGCGCTGATCCTAGGTGTACTTAGTGATAAAATCGGTTCTAAAAACACGTCATTGCTCGCAATGGTGCTTGGTATTCTGTCAATCTTCATGTTACTGTTCTTCCCTGACAGTGCGACACTCATTACAGTTGCAGCCGGTATTCTTGGTTTCATGGCTGCTTCGATCGGTACGCTTGCACCAACGCTTGCATCTACACTGTTCGGCAGTAAAGACTATAGCCAGATCTATGCAATGGCTTCCCTTGGTCTTGCAGTTGCATCCATCATCGCATTGCCGGCATATGGGTATATCTATGATTTCACGGGCACATACACACTCGTCCTATGGATCATTGTTGTGATGTTCGTCATTAACATTCTGGCAATCCTTTATGCATTCAAGAGTAAAAAACAACTGGTCGATCAAGGTCACTGGAACTGATCGATCCCCGGTTCCATATTCATAAGTGGGGAATTGTAAACGAATCTACAAGAACTTAAAAAGCTGCTAGCGTGTCTGGACATAGACATGGTACTGACCTAAAAAAGTGAGACAAATAAAAACACCTTACGTTGTAAAACGGGTATTGAACCTTAATACATCAACG
>NZ_JACSQY010000012.1:0-60725 GCF_014836415.1 Sporosarcina gallistercoris
CAATCGCCGGTTCAATACCGACAATTGGCTGCATAATAAGGTGTTTTTTACTTGTCTCAAAAAGGTTAGTCAGTGCCCATGCTAGCAGCTTTTTCATTCACTTCACTTTCACTAATGTAGAAAGAGAATAAGTCATCTCGATTTCCTCCGCGGAGAGAGGCTTGCTGAACAAATAGCCTTGTCCGAATTGACATCCGCATTCCGCAAGAAGCAGCGATTGGCCTTCTTCTTCAATTCCTTCTGCAATGAGCTCCATATCCAGGTTACGTCCCATATCGATGATCGTCTGTATGATCGATTGTATAGGTGCATGGATCAACATCTCCGTTATAAAGGAGCGATCGATCTTCAAATAATCGATCGGTAAAAATCCAAGTTTGCTTAAAGACGAGTAGCCCGTCCCAAAGTCGTCGATTGCTAATTTCACACCAAGCGTCCGGATTTCTTCGATTATCCGCACTGACTCTGAATCATCTTGCATCATCGACTCGGTAATTTCCAAAATGAGCAGATGAGCAGGGAATTGTGTAATTTCCAGCACGTCTTTCACTAAATTCGGGAAATGTGGATTCCTGAACTGGCGGATGGAAACGTTCACCGCGAGACCTATCTGTTCATTGGCGCTGTGCCATCTTCTTACTTGTCTGCATGACGACTCCAATACCCGTGTGCCGATATCGTTGATCAACCCTGAACGTTCAGCAACGGGGATGAATTCTCCAGGCGGGACGAGACCTAACTCCGGATGCTCCCAGCGTACGAGTGCCTCGAAACTTTTAAGGCGGCCAGTGGATAGATCGACGACAGGTTGGTAGTGGACAATAAGCTGTTCGGTCTCGAGCGCATTTCTGAGGTCATTCTCAAGCATGAGCTGTTTCTTTTCGTACTCATCAGTGCCATTCGAGAAGATGTTGAAAGTTCCGCCACCCTGGTCCTTTGCCCGGTACATTGCCCGATCTGCATTTTTTAACAAAGTCACTTCGTCTGTACCGTGTTCGGGCATGTGACTGATTCCGATGCTTACTGACGAGTAGAGAAGTGTTCCATTTATGGAAAATGGCTGTTGGAACGCATCACACACCGCATCCGCAATTTCGGTAGACCTGCAATTCGGAAGCTCAGATAAGATAACAAACTCATCTCCTCCATGACGGAAAACTTGCGCTCCTAAAGGAATCGCCTGCTTCAGACGGATACTCACCAGCTTGATGAACTGGTCTCCCGATAAATGACCCATCGAATCATTGATGGTCTTGAATCGGTCAAGATCGAGGAATAGCACGGCTAGCTCATGACGTTCTTTGACCATCCTGCTGAGTACTTGGAACAGCTTGTACCGGTTCGGAAGTCCTGTCAGAAAATCGTGAGTTGCATTATATTCCAATTCAATGTTGGACAATGTCAACTTTTGCTGAATTTTTTTCTTTTCCTGCAACTGCTGCTGCAAATGAACCGCCGTCCTGTCGTTCTCGCGAATCATGTGGATGAAGATGGGTGTTGCAAACAATAGCATGATGGATGTATCGATGACTTCATACCAGATGTCATTTTGAAAATCCAAGTCAAGGAACGAAGAGATGATCTCTTCAAAAACTGCCGGAAGAAAAACGATGAAGACGAGCAACATCCAGACTCGTTTGCGTTTGTAGTTATGTATATAGGATTCCATCATTTGCCCGCCATTTCGTAAGTGTTTTAGTAGATTGAAGTTAATGGGAAAAAAACCATCGGAAGGGTATATGTCATGTATCGACAAAATCCGTGAAATTTGAATAGGTTGAAGGGCATAAGAATGGATGGCGGAGAACCTATTGGAAGCGGCGTCCACTATCCATGCAAGCAACAAATTTGGATAGGATAGAGAATATTGGCAACCATTATGTTATAATTATTTTGAAAATTTAATCTTGTTCGTATTCCTGACTTAAAAGATGGAGAATGAGATCGGGTTTGTCAGTGAAGACGCCATCCACCCCCATTGAAATGAGTGCAGCAGCATGCTCGGGATCATTCACTGTAAAAGGGTGTATCGCTAGCCCTGACTGATGAACGGTTTTTACTAAGTGTTCTGTGACAGCCATTGAGTTTACTCCGATTCCGGATGCATAGCGGGTGACCCGTTTCAGTTTTGAAGTTGGCAAATCCGCTTTTTCCTTAAACGAATATAACTGAATCAGAGGAGTGGATGGACTCAATTCATGTACTTTTTTCAAACTATCGCTGCTGAAAGATTGAATGATCACTTTGGGAAGCGGATCTTCACGATTTAGCAGATGATGACCGTCCAATTGGTCAATTAGCTGCTGTTCGATGCCGGGATAACGTTCTGGGGATTTGATCTCAATATAGTAATTGGTTTGGTCTCCGAATTCACGGAGGACTTGTTCCAGGGAAGGTACCCGGAGACTCGCAAATCTCTGCGATGCGAATTGGTTAGAGGGCTGGTTGAATTCTTCGGCTGGCTTGAAGGCACCTAACGTATCAGAAGTAATCTCCTCAATCTCCATTTCGTTGCCATTCAACTCAATGGAATCATTGTGGAGAACGATCAGTTTCCCATCTTTCGTCCGCTGGAGATCGAGCTCAATATAATGGGCTCCCATATCTATCGCAAGCTCGTAGGAAGGAAACGTATGAGCGGGTGCATATGCCGAAGCTCCGCGATGTGCAATAACTAGAAATGGTTCTGATGGGAGGGAAACGGGCTGCTTGGAAGCGGGAGAGCAGCTGGAAAGAAAAAGTATGAGTAAAAAAGCAATCTGTTTAACCTTCAAGGTCGTAACCTCCGATCAGTTGAAGTTGTAAACCACGTGTAAAGATGATGTTAACTTATGTAAATAGTACGAAAACCCATTACTGAAAATGATACCATGACCTTGATAAGAACGACAGGACATCTAGGAAATGGCTGCCTGAAAGGATGGATTGGATGAAGAAAGTCGAACTGATTGACGTGTCGAAGTCTTATGATAAACAAGTCGATGTGATTTCGAATATCGACGTAACGATTGAAGCTGGAGAGTTTTTTGTTTTAGTCGGTCCTTCAGGGTGTGGAAAGAGTACGATGTTGCGGATGATTGCAGGACTGGAAGAAATTACAGGTGGGATATTGGAAATCGGCGGAAAGCGGGCAAATCATTTATCACCTGACAAGCGTGATCTATCAATGGTATTTCAAAACTATGCTTTGTATCCACATTTGACCGTGCAACAAAACATAACGTTCGGTCTAGACGTGAAGAAAGTGAAAAAAGCCGTTCAAATGGAAAGAGCGAACGAAGTGGCGGAGATGCTTGGGTTAACCGACTATTTGAAGCGGAAGCCACGCGAATTGTCAGGAGGTCAAAGACAGCGGGTTGCGCTTGCTCGTGCCATTGTAAGTGAAGCACCGATCTGCTTGATGGATGAACCCTTATCCAACTTGGATGCGAAATTACGTGCGCACATGCGGACGGAGATTCGTAGAATTCAGCGTAAGCTTGGCATTACGATGATCTACGTAACACACGATCAGGTGGAAGCAATGACGATGGGTGATCGGATCATGATTCTTCATGAAGGGAAGATCCAGCAAGTAGGTAAGCCGATCGATATCTACAATTATCCCGCGAATCCATTCGTCGCGACATTTATCGGTTCTCCGCCTATGAATCTTTGTTCAGCAAGAATGGAACCGACCAAGTCCGGTATTTTCATAGAAGACACGATCCATATCCCGATGAATGAGGTACAGCTGGCCGCGAGTTCCGCCAGGCCGCTCCTCGCAGGCATTCGACCAGAGCATATAAAGCCAGTAATATCTGGAACTGAGAGTGGAAATCGGATACAAGTAGAGGTGACCAATGTAGAGATCCTAGGCAATGAAACCGTATTTTCATTCCAAGTAGGTCAGCGTGAATGGATGGCGAAATGGAGCGGACAATGGGATATTGCAATCGGTGACCGGGTTCCGATTGGGCTAGATTCTGAACACTTCTGTGTATTCGATGAAGAGTCAGGAGAGCTGATTCGTAAACCAGAAGGACTTGAACATCTTTCGATTGTGAAAGAGGTGAGTACATGACTTCTGCGAAAGCTCCTAGTGGCTGGAAACGTTCAGCAAATTTACGTGTTGGTTTTTTGTATTTACTGCCCTCCATCATCTTATTTGCGGTGTTTCTCTTTTATCCGATGATCCGGACGATTTATTTAAGTTTTTATCTGACTGATCAAAATGGGAATGCAGCGGTTAACGTAGGATTTGAAAATTATAGCTACTTACTCACGTCACCTGCATTTTTGAATAGTATGAAGGCAACTGGGTTATTTGTCCTGTATACAGTGCCCGTCGGCATTATTCTTGCGTTATTTTTTGCATTACTCGCAAACGAAAAGCTGAAAGGGATCGGCTTTTTCAGAACGATGTATTCATCGACAATGGGAATTTCCGTTGCAGCATCGTCGGTAATTTGGCTTTTCTTGTTCCATCCAAGTGTCGGGGTCTTCAATCGGATACTGCTCGTTCTCGATCTCCCTCAGATCCAATGGCTACTGGATCCGGAGTGGGCGTTGTTGTCGATTGCCATCTCCACGATTTGGATGAACACAGGATTCTCGTTCCTGATTCTCCTTGGAGGATTGCAGAATATCGATGAGCATTTGTACGAAAGCTCACGGATTGATGGAGCTGGCTACTTTTACAGGCTTCGGCGCATTACGATTCCTATGCTGTCACCTACATTGTTTTTCATTGTCACGATTTCTCTTATCAATGCATTTCAAACTTTTGGTCAGATTGATATTCTGACCAAAGGAGGTCCCTCTCAGTCAACGAATTTGATCGTGTACTCGATCTATCGGGAAGCGTTCATTAATTATCAATTTGGTACTGCAAGTGCTCAAGCAGTCATTCTATTCGTCATTATTCTGGTGGTCACCCTCCTTCAATTCAAGCTTCTTGAAAGGAAGGTGCATTATCAGTGAGAGACTCGATGCTCAAGAAAGTCTGGATTTACTTTTTACTCATTGTTACATCCTTCTTGGTGTTCTTCCCTGTGTTGTATGCGTTCATGATTTCGTTTATGAGTGGACCTGAAATTTTACAAGGCCGATTTTTTCCGGAAGCTTTTAAGTTCGATAACTATGTGAAGGTGTTTGATAGACTCCCTTTGTTGAAATATCTTGTGAACAGTTTCATTGTTTCGTTGAGCGTGATGGCGGGGCAGCTAGCGGTGTGTAGTCTTGCGGCGTATGCCTTTGTATTCATACCATTTAAAGGAAGGGATTTTGTGTTTTTCCTGTTCATTTCCACGATGATGATTCCGTGGGAAGCGACGATGATCCCGAACTTCTTCACGATTCAAAAGCTAGATTGGTTGAATACGTACCAAGGAATGTCGTTGCCGTTTTTCGCACTCGCGTTCGGAACGTTCTTGTTGCGTCAGCATTTCAAGACAATTCCGAAAGAGTTGCAGGAGGCTTCGCAGATTGCAGGTCTCAGTCGGTTCGCGTTCTTTTGGAAAGTGATTTTGCCGATATCCAAAACGAGTCTCGTAACTCTTGGTGCTTACGGATTCCTGACAACGTGGAATATGTATTTGTGGCCGCTGCTGATCACGACGAACAGTTCGGTACGCACGGTTCAAATCGGATTGAAGCAGTTGCAATCCCAAGAGATGTCAACCGATTGGGGGGTGGTCATGGCTGGTGTCATCGTCGTCATCATTCCGACGTTATTGCTGCTGTTCATTGGACAGAAGCAACTACAGAAAGGCTTGTCGCAAGGGGCTTTGAAGTGATGGTGAAATAAGAATTCCTGATTTCAACAAGCTCCGTGTGAAATGTCAATCAACACCGTTTATTAGCCTGAGAAATCGATGTAAACTTTGAGAGATGGGGTGTAGAGGAATATGAGAAAAACTGTGAAGTTCATGTTTTTATTTTTAACGGTACTCAGCTTGGCAATCCTTACAGCTTGTACGAATAGTGATTCCAGCACGAAGGGTGGAGGGAATGAGGGAGACGACACAAAAGGCGAGGCGACGAAGACGGAAGATGGGAAAGTGTCCATCGAGTTTTGGCACGCAATGTCCGGGACTGGGCAAACCTCGCTGGATGAAATCGTCGCGAACTTCAATGAGTCTCAAGAACAATACGAAGTGAAAGCGGAATTTCAAGGGACGTATGAAGAGTCATTGACAAAACTGCGAAGTGTCGGTGGAACGAAGGACGCTCCTGCCATCACACAAGTCTTTGAAATCGGTACAAAGTATATGATCGATAGCGGTTATATCGAGCCGATCCAGAAGTTTATCGATAAAAATGATTTTAATGCCGATGAGCTCGAGCAGAATATCTTGAACTACTACAAAGTAGATGATGAGTTATACTCCATGCCGTTCAACTCTTCCACACCAGTGATGATCTACAACAAAGATGCTTTCAAAGAAGCTGGACTCGATCCGGAGAAAGCACCGGAAACGTTTTCGGAAGTCATCGATGCGGCAGCGAAGTTGAAAAAAGGGGAAATGTACGGATTCTCCATGCTGACGTACGGTTGGTTCTTTGAACAATTGCTCGCTACACAAGGCGGCGATTATGTGAATGAAAACAACGGCCGTACTGGAGACGCCACAGAAGCTGCGTTCAATAGTGACGAAGGGCGTCTTGTGTTTGAAACGCTCAATACGATGAACAAAGCAGGAACTTTCGGTAACTTCGGAACAAACTGGGATGATATCCGTGCGGCATTCGCTTCTGAAAAAGTCGCCATGTATTTGGATTCATCAGCAGGCGTTGCAGGAGCAATCGACACAGCTCCATTTGAAGTCGGTGTCGCATATATTCCCTATGCGGACGAAGTGAAGCGCAATGGCGTCGTCATTGGCGGAGCTTCACTTTGGATGTCAAAAGGGATTGCAGAAGAGGAGCAAGAAGCAGCTTGGGAGTTCATGCAATATTTAACGACTCCTGAAGTACAGGCAAAGTGGCATTTGGATACTGGCTATTTTGCAATCAACCCGAAGGCATACGAGGAAGAAAACGTGAAGGAGAAGTGGGCGGAGTTCCCTCAATATAAAGTGACAGTCGATCAGCTTCAAGATACGGTGCCAGGCTATGCCACTCAAGGGGCGCTTATCTCAGTGTTTCCGGAATCGCGTCAGCAAATTGTGACAGCACTTGAAGATATGTATCAAGGAAAGGATCCAGTGGAAGCGTTGAAACAAGCGTCTGAAGGAACAAATCGTGCCATTGAAGTTGCTAATAAAACGAAAAAATAAGGTGGAAGCGCTCCGTTACTGGGGCGTTTTTTTCATGTGGTTGGAAGGAGGGGGGGGCGTTCTCTGCCAGTAGTTGGGGGTTCTCCGACACATCGATTGACTTCTCGGACACTGGCGAGCCTTTCTCCATCACCCACAGCGATTTGTGCGACACGCACATCACTTTCTCCGACACATAGCGGAGTTTCTCGATAACGGGACACAATTCACGAGAAGGAAGGGATTAATTGGTAGCGCTTCGCTTGTTTCAGGAAGGGCTACTGCTTTGTCCCAGTGGAATCGGCCACTTCGAGCGAAGAATCGGTCAGAAAAGGGGTTCAATCGGCCAAATGCTCCCAACAATCGGCCAGACGGAGGAATTCATCGGCAACCAGGCACAATTCAAACGCCGCCAGGGATTAATTGGTGGAACCCCGCTTGCCTGGAACCAGTTATTCCGCTGCAAAAAGCAGGCATCGACGTAAAAAAGCCGCTTGCATCATGTATATGACAGGATGCAAACGGCAATTCTACTAATCCATCAGCCTAAAATTCTCAATTCACGTGGGAACGTCGAAAGGACTTCGACTTCACCATCTTCATTGATATAAACGGTGTCTTCAATACGGACGCCGCCTTCACCTGGGATATAGATGCCTGGCTCGATCGTGAACACGAGACCGGGCTCTGCGATCTCTTCGTTGTTCATGTGAATGGAAGGTTCTTCGTGCACTTCAATACCGAGACCATGACCGACGCGATTGTTGAAATACTCCCCGAAGCCGGCTTCTTGGATAACGCTGCGTGCAGCGATGTCGAACGTTTTCAATGGAATCCCGGCTTGGACGGCCTGAATCCCTGCTTGGTTCGATGCGAGCACAGTGTCGTAAATGAGATGTTGACGTTCCGTAGCTTCTCCGATCATGAAGGTCCGTGTTGTATCGGACATGTAGCCGTCTTTTGCGACTCCGAAGTCAATGAGCAAATAATCACCGACTTGGAGTTTGCGCTCTCCTGGTTCGCCGTGAGGCAATGCAGCTTTTTCGCCGGAGAGCACGATGGAGGAGAAGGAAGGTCCATCTGCTCCGAATTTACGCATCAAGTATTCGAGCTCAGCTGTCAGCTCGGATTCTGTCATGCCGACTTTTACGAGCTGGATCCCTTCTTCAAGAACGCGCTCGATAATTTCTATCGGCTTTTTCAATGCAGCGATTTCTTCACGCGTTTTACGTTTCCGTAACTTATTGATGTAGCTTTGGACATCCACGACGTCAGCATTTGGGAATGCAGTACGGAATTCGTTGTAACGGAAATAGCTAAAAGCTTTTGCTTCGATTCCGACACTTTCTTCGACCTGACCAACAGTGGAACGGATGACATCGAAGGGGAGCTGTTCATCTGAAATCGGGACAATCGTTTCGATATCTGAGCTCTCTGCCGCTGCGTCTTTGTCGAGAGCAGGTGTGAATAGGATGGTCTTCCCATCACTTGCTTCTATATATAACCCTAAGAACCGCTCGTGTGGGTCCGAGTTGAATCCTGTGAAATAGAATACGTTAGCAGGATCAGTTACAAGGACCGCAGATAGTGATTGGTCTTGAAGATGAGTTCGTAGCGCACGGCGCCGTTTTTCGTACATGTCAGTCATGATGAATTCCTCCCAGGTATACAGTATATAGCTTCATTATGGCGCATTTGGCAGAAGAACGATAGAGTTTTGCATAGGAAAACAAAAAACCGGCTGCCATGAGCCGGTTTACAAAGTTAGCTGAAGATATTTATTGTAGTAATGATGATAGGCATCGAAACGACGTCAATCAGGAACGCGCCGACTATCGGTACGATTAAGTAAGCTGTACGTGATGGACCGTATCGTGCGGTTACAGCAGCCATATTGGCCATCGCGTTTGGTGTAGCTCCCAGTCCGTGTCCTGCAAATCCTGCACACATTACAGCGGCATCATAGTTTTTGCCAAGAATGCGGAACAGAACAAATATCGCAAATAGGACGAGGAATACAACTTGTACAAACACGATCACGAGTAACGGCAGTGCGAGCCCAGCAACTTCCCAAAGCTTGATGCTCATAAGTGCCATTGAGAGGAAGATGCCGAGAGCAACGTCACCAATGAGAGTAATACTGCGCATATGCACAATATTTCCATTAATACGATCGACAATATTACGGATGATCACTGCGACAAACATCGCCCCTACATAGTTAGGCAAGACGATTCCGTTTTCCATGAAGTTGCTTGTGACTTTCGTGAATACGTCACCTAGTAATGATCCTCCAGCCATTGAAGCGACAATGAGGAAAGCTTGCATTGTGAAATTATCGACTGAAATTGCAGGTTCGTGTGCTTCTGCAGTGTATTCATACGACTCTTCCACTTCAGTGGATTTCAAGTCGTGTTTGTTTATCAAATACTTGACGAGTGGTCCGCCTACCAATCCACCTGCAACCAATCCGAAGGTTGCAGCGGCAATCCCGATAGAGAATGCGGAATCGATTCCTAGCGCTTCCACAGTTGTGCCGTATGCGGTCGCTCCGCCGTGTCCGCCTTCCATGGAAACAGCGCCCGCCATCATTCCGATGAGAGGGTGGATATCGAACAAGTAGGACATGGATACGCCGATGACATTCTGCATAATCGCAAGGAATCCACAAGCGACCCAGTAGATGATCAGAAGCTTTCCGCCCAGTTTAATGAGTGCGAAGCTTGCGCCAAGCCCCACTGTTGCGAAGAACGTGAGCATGAATAAGTTTTGTAAGGATGTGTCGAGCGTGAAATTCACAAGGCCAGTTGCTTTTAGAACGGTAGCGAGGATTGCAAAAAGCAAGCCGCCGACAACCGGCGCTGGTATGCAGAATTTTTGCAGAATCTTAGATTTATTGACGAGTGCTGTGCCGAGTAAAAACAGTGCCATAGCTAGGAAAAGCGTTGTTACCTGATTCATTTCAATTGTCATTCTGTATACCTCCAAGCAGTGAGACAATCGCTTCATTCGTTAAGTAAGCACCGAGTTTAACTGTACGGCCTCCCTCATCGAGTAAAGGATTGATTTCTGAGATGTCAAATGAAAGCGTTTTCTGTTCAGACGCAACGATACGGATCAGTTCCCGTACTTGCTTCGGAGAAAGTCCGAACGGAGAAGGTGCACTGACGCCAGGCGCTGCAGCAGCGTCCAGTACGTCGGAGCATAGCGTAAGCATAATATAGTCTTGCGTTGCGATGAACTGATGAAGTTGTGTATATATTTGTTCGACGGGAAGTTCATCTAGCTGAACTTCTGTTATATAGTGAACACCAAGACGATCCGCTTCGTCAAATAACAGTTGTGTGTTGCCGAACTCTTGAATTCCTAATACGTAATATGAGGTGTTCGCATTCATGTCAAGCATTTGTTTAAACATTGTCCCTGAAGACGGTTGTTCTGCATAACTGCGTAAATCGAAATGCGCATCGATGTTAATGACACCGATTTTTGCCTCAGGTCCTGCGAATTCCCGTACGCCCAAGTAATGACCGAAAGCGGTTTCATGACCACCCCCAAGAATTACGGGGATTGTGTTAGCGGTTAAACTCCGGTACACAACTTGACCGAGTTCGCGCTGTGCATCCTCCAGCTTGCCATCTTCACAGATGATCGTTCCTAAATCCACTATGTGATGGTTCTCTGGTTGTCTCCATGGAAGTTTTGCAAGTTCATAGCGGAGTGAATCAGGTCCAGTGGAAGCCCCGGTACGCCCGTTATTTCGTCGAACTCCTTCGTCAGATGAAAACCCGATCAATGCACAAGTGGGACTGGTAGCGCTTTCTTTCGGAGTATTCAGCTGCATCACTTGATGAAGACGAAATGCTGCCCGATTGGTAACGTCATCGATTCTGCCGCTCCAGATTCCTGGTTTCGTTGCGTTGATCATAAGAGTCACCCTTTCAAAGTTAAATGCAATACGCTTCATTATACGAGCTGCCATTTATTAATTCAAATAACTATAATTCATTTACTTATGCATTTAAGTTATAATAGACCAAAAGAAGGAGATGAGGACTATGGACGTAAAACAGCTCCGTTATTTTGTCGCAGTTGTGAATGAGAGAGGTTTTTCAGGCGCTGCCGCTAAATTGCATTTGTCCCAACCTTCACTCAGTAAGGCCATTCGTACATTGGAGGGGCAAATAGGATTCCAGCTTTTGGAACGGACAACGAAACGTGTGGATCTGACGGAATCCGGGCGAGTGTTTTACCAGCGGGCACTGCACATCCTTGCTGAAATGGATATATTTGAAAAAGAAGTGAATGAAGTGAAAGCGGCGGGCAGTGGTGAAGTAAGGCTCGGCATGATAGAATCTGTGAAAAATTGGATTCCTGATGTGTTGGGATGGTATAGAGAGGAATACCCGGATATGCATGTCGTTCTAAAGGAAGTCCTCGGGAGAACTGACATTGAGCAGGCGTTACGTGAATACGAGGTACATATTTGTTTGACGAATGAATTCATCGACACCCCGGATATTGTCACCGCTCCATTATATAAGGAGAACTTGGTCCTTGTCATGCATGCAGATCATCCTTTAGCGAATCGAATCGATGTGGAACTGAAGCATCTTGAAGGTGAACCGTTCATCATCACGAGTAAAGGATTTCAAACACGGGTGAACATAACGGAAGCATTTAAAAAAGCGGAGATAAGCATGAATGTCTGCTACGATGCGGATCGCTTTGAAACCATTTTGACATTAGTGGAAGCAGGGATCGGAATCTCCATCATTCCTAGAAATTATATTGGCGGAACGGTACCGGAAACGTTAGCCATTCGGGAACTTGATAGTCCAAGCCTTAAACGTACCGTGTATTTGGCATATGTGAAGAACCGTTATCGTCCGCCGGCAGTTGAAGCGTTGTTGCAAAAAATGCTTAGCATTTAAGAAGTGAAGTGTATAGTACTATCCTCCTCTTTTAGGAAAATTTTGTGTATTGCAAAATACCTAAACATGATATACGTTATATTGTATAAGGAATTATTGACCTTATCTATTTTAATACTAAGGAGTGGGTTGCATGAAGTTTTATAAAAGGAAATCTTCCTCTATGCAGAACATATCGTTGGGTAGTGCATTAACCAATGTCCACGAGTTAGACAGAGATTCGTTTATCCTTATATTAAATCGACAAGGGATCATTATAGATTTTAAAGGCAATGTATCTCAAGGAGAAGATATCATCAAAATTGGAGAAAGTTACAAGGGGTATCTCTCTCCAGGGGAACAGGGAAAGTATGCCCGGCATATGGAGAATGCACTTCAAGGGAATATCGAACACTTTTCTGCAAAAGGAATGCAGAACAATGTCGAATTTGAATTTAAAATTACGATGTTTCCTTTTAGGGATAGTTCTCAACAAATCGATGGACTCTACTGTATGCTTCAAAGTATCCTGCCGGTGAACGGTAAGGAAGATAGCGACGATTCAGAAATCAGGAATCATATTTACGTCAACTCCAAAGAACTTTCAGGGATATTAGATGAAAAGGGTACTGTGAAATTCATCAGCCCCGCCGTGAAGCCGTTGTTAGGATATGAAGAACATGAATGCATCGGTCGAAGTTTCTTGGATTTCTTGGCAAGTGAAAACGCCGAAAATATACGTGAACAATGGAATAAGCTCATGCACTTTCCCGGTTCGTCCCAAACCTTCGAAATGAAGATACTCTCAACAGATGGAGAGATAAAGGAGTTTCAGCTGAAGGTTACAAATTATTTGTCAGACCCTAAGTTAAAAGGTTTCTTCTTTAGCAGTGTAGATATCGGGGAGATAAAAAAGCGAGACGAAAGAATCCATTACCTTACAAATTATGATTACGTCACAGGCTTACCGAACCGGAAAGTATTCATAGAGAAAGCAGACATCGAGTTGAAGATTGCCGAACTGCTATCTAAAAAGTTTGCGGTTTTTGTTTTGAATATCCGTAATTACAAGTTGATCAATCGGGCATTCGGCCATGAATTCGGTGATCGTTATGTTGATAAAATCGCATCTAAGTTAAGAAAACAACTCGGTGAACAAATTGAAATGATAGGAAGAATCGGCTCTAATGAATTTGCAATATTAACAAAATTCTTAGAAAGTAAGGACATAACATCCCGTCTGGCAAGTAGTGTCCGTGCCATTTTTGACGAACCACTCTATATAGACGATTATGAACTGCTCATAACGACAAGTATGGGGATTGCCATGTATCCGACCGCGGGAACCACTTCAGGAGAATTGTTGATGAATGCGAGTGCGGCACTCCATTCTGCACCTAAACATTTGAAAAATAGTTATCATTACTACTCGGATACGACATCCGGTTTATTGAGAAAGGAGCTCATACTCACAAAAGACATCGCTAGCGCAATTGAGAATGAGCAGTTAGAAGTCTATTTTCAACCAATCTATAAGGCGCATACAAACCGGATTGCAGTTGTTGAAGCACTTGTACGATGGAATCATCCGACGTTAGGCTTGCTGACTCCTGCTGATTTTTTACAACTCGCTGAAGATACGGGAGAAATTATAAAAATCGGAGAATGGGTCATGGAATCCACCTGCCGTTCACTAGCGGAGTGGCATCAGAAAAATCTCAACATAAAAGCTGCTGTCAACGTTTCTGCGATGCAGTTCTATGCTGAGGATTTACCGACCACTTTTTTCAATATCGCGCAAAAGTACAGCATCGATCCAAAATGGATTGAAATTGAAATAACTGAATCTGTGTTGCTCATTGAAGAAGAAATCCCTGAAAGTCTCGAGCGGCTGAAAGAGTTTGGATTCGGTATCGTTCTGGACGACTTTGGAACCGGCTATAATTCATTGAAGGTTTTAAAAGACATGAAGCCGGAAAAAATCAAAGTGGACCGTTCGTTCGTGGATAAGGTATTGGAAGATGAGCGGTCAAAAACCATTACAACATCGATTATCGGAATGGCAAAAATGCTGTCTATAGAAGTAGTAGCTGAAGGCGTTGAAACGAAGGGACAAAAAGACTTCCTACTGGAGTTGGAATGTGATTTCTTCCAAGGATTCCTTTTCAGCCAACCAGTCTCCGAAGAGAACGTCACAAAACTATTAATACGGGAACAGGAAGTTCTAGACTCGAAAGAGAATGTTCTAAATCGAAGGAAGTACTTTAGGGTCAGTCCGGATCATCCCTTCAAGGCACAGATGACGATTGATGAAGTGAATGGTAAAAAGGCGAAGGTAGGAAATGTGTTTGTGTTGATAGTGAATATCGGGCCGGGCGGACTCTATTTCACCTCCACAGTCGACCTACCTCAAAGAGAGGACGTAATCCTCAAGTTTACGATCGAACTGTTCGACGAAACGCACTTTTTCTATGGAAAACTCATTCATAGCAGGGAAGAAAAGGATGTTTTTGGCTACGGGGTTGCTTTCCTCGCCGACGAGAAAACTAGAAATACCTACATTCAACTGTTTCATCGCGTAGAGGTGCGCTTGAAACAACCTAGTGCATATGATGACTTGCCACTGCTCGAAGGGGCCATGAGTTCGTTTTTCAAAAATGAAATAAACAAAAACCGTGCATGAACGCTATGCACGGTTTTTCCATATAAGTAGATATACGCGTTGTTCATCATTTGTAATCTTAAGAAAGTCTTCATGATTTTCGTAGTTATTTCAAAAGAAAGAGTTGTCATACTGAAGATGTTCATCTTCCAAAAGATTGGGTAAAACATAGTATAAGAGAGTTGTGAGAGGAGGGGGATCGATGAGGAAGCGGAGTCTGTTTTTTATAGCCGTACCATTGCTTCTATACAGTGTGTACACAGTTGTAACAACGTTCTTCATCCGCGTAACAAGCCTTGGAATCCGGAAAAAGGTTCGTAAGGGAAATGGAATCATGCTTACATTCGATGACGGACCGAATCCGCTTTACACACCCGTGCTGCTCGATTTGTTAGCGCGCCACCAAATCCAGGCTGTCTTTTTCGTCGTGGGGAAGCATGCCGAGCAAAACCCGGGAATCATACGAAGAATGCATGAAGAAGGGCATTCCATCGGCATCCATCATTACGAGCACATTTCAACTTGGCGGCTCACTCCTGAACAAACCCATCAACAAATCAGTCGTACAGCTGAAGTGATCAAAAGAATCACGGGAAGTGAACCTGTTTTTTATCGTCCGCCTTGGGGACGTTTCAATTTGGTGACTCCGTTTGTCTCACATCCATACACGACAATCATGTGGACACATATTATAGGGGATTGGAAGGTCCGGACGTGCAATGAAAAACTGGCCGAAAGGTTGCGTGATATCGGAGCAGATGGTTCGATCGTCGTACTCCATGATGATGGAAGCAACCCCGGAGCAGATGATGAAGCCCCTGCACATATGCTTCACGTATTGGAATCCTACATTCGGGAAGCCATAGCCGAAGGTATCCGTTTCATACCGCCGGATGAGCTGACGATGAAGGGACAGGAGCATGGTCATGTCCATTGAGACGCTGACAGACTATTTACTCCAGTATGGAAGCATCGTCATCTTCATTCTCTTGTTTTTTGGAATCGTTGGCATTCCCTCCCCGGAAGAATCGCTGATTTTTTTGATCGGCGTACTGATAGCGCAACATCAGCTTCACCCGATACCTACTGCGATTGCTGCAATCACTGGAGCATTGACGGGCATGTTGACAGCTTATGCAGGTGGTCGATTCTTAGGATACCCGCTGTTGCACAAAGTGGAGAAATTCATCGGTCTGACGAAAGAACGTTGGAAGAAAGCGGAGCAATCGTTCAAAAGGAGACGCAAGCGGACGGTCGTCTTCGGATTTTACATGCCGGGCATCCGGCAAATCAGTCCTTACTTTGCAGGATTGACAACGATGCCTTTCTATCAGTTTTTCGGGCTGGCCGTCTTTGGAACAGTCCTTTGGGTGATGCCATTTCTGGTAGCAGGATATGTGCTTGGCCGTTCGTTTCATGTCAATCCAAGTTACGCTCCCCTCGTTGGTGTGTTCTTCTTAGTCGTGATGATCGGCTGGTTTCTCTTGAAAAAAAAGACGTCAAAGAAAGTTGAAAATGGATAATCGTGTACATTGGAGGTGCAAAAAATGAAGAAAATCTTGTTTTTCCCGCATTTACAAATGCAGTCCGGCCATCATCAGGCTGCTGAAGCACTGATGGATCTGGTACAGCAGCGGTATCCTGACGCAGAAGTGAAAAAGGTCGACTTATTGTCGGAAACAAACAAATTGCTGGAAAGAGTCATTACAACAGGCTATCTGCAGTGGATTAAACTTGCACCTCGTCTGTATAGCAAAACTTATAAAAAACTCTATTTCAGTCAAGAACCATTGGATGAACAGTATATTTGGCATCAGCCGCTGTTTTTGCATAAATTGAAACGGATATTGAAAGAGGAGCAGCCTGACCTCATTTTCTGTACACACAGTCTACCTTCCTGCATGCTCAGTAAATTAAAACTGTCCGGTCAATGTCACGTACCTGTCGTGAATGTCTACACGGATTTTTTCGTTCATGATTACTGGGGGCATCGTGGAATCGATGCACATTTCCTTCCCACTTTGGAGTCCAAGAAACAGTTACAAGAAGATCCGAATGTACCAGGCCAGCTGATTGTCACTGGAATTCCGGTACACCGAAAAATCAGCCGTCCTGGCAACCATGCATCGTTACGGCAGCTGCATCGCAAACCAGTCATTCTTCTCGCAGGTGGAAACAGCGGATTGGGATGTCCAACGCGTATGTTTCAGGAACTGGAAGGAGTGAAGGATTTCCAGTTTATCGTGTTGTGCGGACATAACAACCGGCTGTACCGGAAAATCGAATCTTGGAATCTCCCCCATATCCAACCGCTATCCTACGTAATTTCCCGGGAAGAAATGGATGACCTTTATGAGACCGCAGATGCTCTCGTTACAAAACCAGGAGGAGTCACAGTCAGCGAAGCGTTGCGTAAAAGAATTCCGATGTTCATCCACTCCGCACTGCCTGGTCAGGAAGAGATGAACTTGGAAATACTCATTCCTAAAGGACTGGTTACACGGCTCTTATCCGATCGACCACTGGTTGAGCAGTTAAGGAAGACCCTAACAGATCAGCAACAGATGCAATCCTGGCATAATGCTATGGATGCATATGCAGACGAATTAGTGATTCAAAGCGAGGAACAGATGATGGATGTCATTGAAGAATTGCTCGCTCCAGTAGATGAGGAAATCCGAGGAAAAGTCCCATCCATAAAGCACCGATCGGTTACCGTGACGTGAATGGGAGTACCATTTCAATTCGACTGTATGAACTCATATGATGAAAATTTTTCAGCCTGCGCATAGGATTTCGACGCAGGCTTTTTGCTTTGTGTTCTACGAATTGAAATCGTCCACTCGGTGGTCCCTTATAGTTACCTAATTCATTATCTAAGGTTGGATTAAAAAAATAGTGATTCACTCTTGATGGAAACACTATCTTTTCTCTAAATCCGCTCTATTCGATACCGATATACCTATTGAAAAATCCAATGTCGAAAGAAGGAAGTTAGAGTGGGCAAGACATGTTTCCGTTTCCCTTTTGTCGCTGCAATCCTAGTGAGTACTGTCACTCTGTTATCTGGAAATCAGGTGTTTGCTGAGATGGAAACGTCGCCAGTACAAACAACTTTAGCGAAAGGAACACAGAGTGAACTCCTCGTCCAATATGTAGATGTTCCTAAATCGATTGCAACGGCGCCTTCAATTCCTGCCGAAACGGAAAGCGTTATGGACATTGCACCATCTGTTCAGCTTTATAGTTTTGAAACGATATCCGATATGAAAGAAGCGGCTGCACAATTGAAGCATCAGCCGTTAGTTGAACGGGTGGAACCGAACTATGAACGTACGTTATCCGTTGTCGCCAATGACCCATATTATCGCAATCAATGGGGGATTCCACATGTGAAAGCACCGATTCTGTGGAACCTTCCACGTGAACAAGCCGGGTCAGCAGTGGTCGCCGTCATAGATTCCGGTATCGACAGTTCCATTCCGGATTTCAAAGGACGGATTGCACCCGGTGGATATAATTTTGTAGACAAGTCCAACAATGTCAATGATTCTCTAGGTCACGGTACGAGTGTTTCAGGGATCATCGCTTCAGTCATGAATAATCAGTACGGCATCACTGGAATTAGCGGTCCATATAACGTCTCTGTTTTGCCGCTTAAAACGATACGTGATGATGGGACGGGTACCGTCTCTATGAACATACAGGCAATCGACTATGCAATCCAAAAGCACGTCGATGCCATTAATATAAGTCAGGGCGGAATCACGCCTTCTCAAATTGAAGAAGATGCAATTCACCGTGCAGCTGAAGCAGGAATTCTCATTGTAGCGTCTGCAGGGAATAATGCAGAAAAAGGGAATCCCATCATGTATCCAGCTGCATACGATGAAGTGCTTTCGGTCGCTTCAATAAATGAAATGAGCCAACATTCAGCTTTTTCTACGTACAATCCAGGAGTGGACATCAGTGCTCCGGGAGAGAGAATCGCAGCCAATCATCCAGGCGGAAGTATAGTTTCCGCCTCAGGTACATCATTTTCAGCGCCAATCGTCGCAGGTGCAGCCGCTATGGCTATTGCTAATATCCCTGATATAAGTCCCGCACAACTAACAGAACTGCTAACAACTACGGCGACCGACCTCGGGGTGCAAGGAAAAGATCCTTATTATGGAGCAGGTATGCTGAACCTTGAAAGTATGGCGACTATGATCAGTAAGGAAATCACGGAGAAACGAGTCATTCATCCAACAAGCATCCAGCTGAACCAAAGCATGCTCTCTTTAACCGTCGGCAATCCTGTTACTCGATCCAGCGCTTCACTAAAAGCAACGGTCCTCCCGGAAAATGCAACCAACAGTTTAGTCACTTGGACGTCTTCTGATCCAACTGTTGCTGCAGTAGATGAAACAGGTGCTGTCAGTGCGCTAAATGAGGGAAAGACAATTGTTACAGCGAAGACTGCAGATGGTGGATTAACTGCAACAGCCACCGTCACAGTTACAAGGATTCAACCGTTTACCGGGGATTTTCCGGATATGACAATCGATAATGCCAAGATTTTTTCTGTGAAATTCAATACACCGCTTAAAACGGATTGGAATTATGGAAAAGATATTACGATTTCCCGTAACGCAGATGGCTCAGATGTCACTAGTGGAGTAAGCGTTCAAGTGGACCCAAGTAATCCTCGTATTCTCTACATCGCGCCTGTAGGACACTGGGAAAAAGGTACTTTCTATCTAACCATCAAAAAAGGGCTGCCTGCAAGTTCGGGGAAAACACTAATCCGCGACACAAAACTGAAGTTTATTGTCAATGAATGAATCGAGTCCGATGAGTAAACCGTGTGATTTTTCTCGCACGGTTTTTTTGTACATGAATAGTAGGGAAGGAAGAATTCGTCAAGATGAAGTTGACGAATTTAAGTTCAATGAAGAGGCTACATATGGGTACTGTTATTCATCGAACAATAAAAGAATAGGAATGGAATCAGCAAAATATTTAATTTTCGTAAATATTATTAAATCAAGGAAGTAAGCGATTACAAAGGGAGTTAAAATGACAGAAAAGTCGAAAGTTGTAGAAAAAACTATTTACATATAGAATGTATGGTGATATATTGGATATCTCGTAACAATAGGTTCGAGAAATAATTAACAATAACCTTAAGGGGGATGAGCCGAATGCTTTCAAATCCACTCATTGCAACAGTCCTAATATTTTCATTAATCGCCCTCGGCGAATGGCTCTCCATTATTTCAAGAGCACGAATTCCGATGCTTCTGACAGCGATGGTCGGTTTTCTAGTCTTAACGTGGACTGGAATATTCCCTAAAGACATTTTAGAACTCTCTCAATTTGCTGCACTTGGTGCTATTTTGATTGGTCCGGCAATTGTCCATATGGGAACAATGATTCCTTTTTCACTCGTCAAAACGCAGTATAAAGCTGTTGTCATTGCACTCGGCGGTGTACTTGTTTCCGGAATATTAATATTACTTATCGTGCCGCTCCTATTCGATTATCCGACAGCAGTTGCCGGAGTAGGTCCTGTCAGTGGAGGGATCATTGCACTTCTCGTTACATCTGAGAAATTGAAGGAGCTCGGCCTGACTTCGATCGTGATTATTCCCGCTCTTGTCGTTGCTTTTCAAGGTGTTGTAGGTATGCCGCTCGCCATGCACTTCATGAAGAAATACGCTGGCGTCATCCAAGGACAAATTGATGACGGTTCCTTTGTAGCCATGTCTGGTGAGGATGCAGAGCAAGAGGAAGCCGCACAGAAAAAGAAGAAAAACCCGCTGCGTACAAGTGCTGTCCTAAAACTATTCTTCGTCTTTGCAGGAGCCTCTGTTGGAATAATGCTTGGCACGATCACACCGATCCACTACACGCTATGGTGCTTGCTGATCGGAGTCATCGGTCTGAAAATCGGCTTGTTTGAGTCGAGTGAACTAGAGCGTGCGAACTCATTCACGGTGACGATGATCGGAATTATTTTTGTAGTCATCGGCACGATGGCGGGAGTCACGCCAGGTCAAGTACTTGAAAACTTACCTGCGATTATAGCAATACTCGGAATCGGCAGTATTGGAATTTCAATCGGTGGGTATGTCACTGCGAAACTCGTCAAATGGCACCCGTATAAAGGGATGCCGGTAGCACTTACTGCATTGTTCGGTTTCCCTGGGGATTACATCCTTTGCGAAGAGGTGAGCCGGAGCTGTGCGAGAAACGAAAAAGAGGAGAAGCTCATTTTCAATGAATTGCTTGCGCCGATGATTATCGGAGGATTTACAACTGTGACGGTTGCATCAGTAATTATTGCTGGAATATTGATCAAAACATTATAAAACGGAGGGTTTTTCATGACACAAACTATTATTAAAAATGGACTGCTTATCGATGGAACTGGTGCTGAACCGACAAAAGGTCAAATTGTCGTCGTATCCGGAAAGCGGATTGACTATGTAGGGGATGAGGCTGGATATTCAGCAACTGGGGATGAAATCACAATCGACGCGCAAGGAGGCACAATTGTTCCAGGTTTCATCGACACGCATGTACATATGATGATGGAGTACTCACCTGTCGCAGAGCGTCTTGCTACACCATTTTCGTTCATGTATTATCAAGCGGCAGAATACTTGAAAACAACGCTGCATGCAGGCGTCACTTCCGTCCGGGATGCACTCGGTACCGATCTTGGCGTAAAGAAGGCGGTGGAAGAAGGGCTGATTTCAGGACCGCGGATGCAATTGAGCATTAACGCATTGACGACAACAGGCGGTCATGGGGATGGCTATACGGTTTCAGGGAATACAGTGGACTTGCTCGCATCCGAATATCCGGGTATGCCGAACGGAATGTGTGACGGCGTCGAAGAGGTGCGAAAGAAAACACGCGAAATGCTGCGTGCCGGGGCTGAAGTCATTAAAGTCCATGCAACGGGCGGCGTGTTGAGCGCAACAGATCATCCTGAATTCACCCAGTTTTCGTTGGAAGAACTGAAAGTCATCGTAGAAGAAGGGAAGTTCCGTAAAAACACACGCGTCATGGCGCATGCCCAAGGTGCAGAAGGTATCAAGAACGCAGTCCGTGCAGGCATCCACTCAATCGAGCATGGAATTTTCATTGACGATGAAGCCATTGAACTGATGATCGAAAATGGGACGTATCTAGTTCCTACATTACTCGCTCCTGTTGCGGTGCTTGAAACTGCAGATGCAACCGGGATGCCAGCAAGCGCGATTGAAAAGTCGAAAGAAGTGATCGATCACCACGTGGAGAGCTTCACGAAAGCCTACAAAGCCGGAGTGAAAATCGCGATGGGAACCGACGCGGGTGTCTTCAAACACGGTACGAATTTGCGCGAACTGGAACTGATGTGCAACGCAGGGATGACCCCGATGGATGCAATTGTAGCGTCTACGAAAACTGCAGCCGAATGCCTCGGCTGGGAAGAGAACGTCGGCACGATTGAAGCTGGCAAGCTCGCAGATATTGTGATCGTCAAAGGCAATCCTATAGAAGATATTAAGTCGTTAGCGAATCATGATACGATTCAAGTTGTGATGAAAGATGGCAAGATAGAAAAAGATATCCGATAATCCAGTCTCCTCCATATGTTTCCGTATGGAGGAGATTTTTTTATCCAGTCCTGGTATGGACACTTAGCCCTAAATACCTTTATTCACGAAATCGTCTGTCGAGTATTGACGAATCGTAGAAACCTATTTAGGATATAGTCATTCAATAAAAAATATTCAATATATTAAGGGGAGAGGCAAGTGAGTTTGCAGACATTCACAAAAGATTATTTAAAGCGGCACGCTGCTTATTTTGAACAAGTGAGCGAATACATCTTTCATCATCCGGAAACACGTTTTGAGGAATATGAATCTGCCAAGTATTTATCGGAGAAATGTGAAGAACAGGGATTTAAAGTGGAACGCGGCGTCGGGGGAATTGAAACCGCATTCACAGCGACTTATGGTCAAGGGCATCCCGTTATCGGATTTCTGGGGGAATTCGATGCGCTGCCTGAGCTGAGTCAGGAGCCGAACGCTATCGAAGAAAAACGCTGGGAGCGACATATTGGTCATGGGTGCGGACACAATCTACTCGGAACAGGAGCATTTGCGGCAGCTTGTGCAGCGAAAGCGTATTTGGAAGAACATAAGCTGCCTGGCACTGTGAAATTCTTCGGTTGTCCCGGGGAAGAAGGTGGATCAGGCAAGACGTTCATGGCACGTGAAGGCGTCTTTGATGGAACGGATCTGGCACTTACGTGGCATCCTTCACCGACAAACAGCATCATGAGCTTGAGCACCCTTGCAAACATTCAAGTGTTTTACCGTTTCAAGGGAGTGCCTTCTCACGCAGCGAACTCCCCTCATTTAGGACGCAGTGCACTGGATGCGTTGGAACTGATGAATACAGGGGTTCAATATTTGCGGGAGCACATGCCGGACCAAGCGCGGATCCATTATGCCATTACAAATACAGGCGGTCATGCTCCGAACGTCGTTCAAGCGAATGCAGAAGTGCTGTACTTAATTCGCGATGTGGATACTGAACGTGTGATGGAGCTGTTTAAGAGGGTCAATAAAGTGGCTGAAGGAGCTGCCCTCATGACAGAAACGACCGTAACTGTTGAAGTGGATAAAGCGTGTTCGAATTATATTCCGAACCGGGCACTCGAAGTGATTTTGTATGAGAGCCTTCAAGAAATTGGAATTGAGCCCCCTACGGAGGAAGAGAAAGAATACGCAAAAGGGATTTTTGAATCACTCTCTAAAGGAGAACAGAAAGATTATCTCGGTGTGATGAAAGGATTCGGTTATGTAGGGGACGGTTCTGAGTTCAAAGGTAAGTACGTTGCGGATTGTATTTCGCCTTACGAAGTACCAACCGAGATCTTGACTGCATCCACAGACGTTTCCGATGTGAGTTGGATCTTGCCGACAGCACAGTTGTCGACGTCTACGTCCGCACTCGGGACGCCGCTTCATACATGGCAAATGACGAGCCAAGGAATATCGACGAATGCACATAAAGGGATGTTGCGCGCAGGAGCATCCATGGCGCTCACTGCATTGAAAATCTTTGAAAATACAGATCTACTTGCACCGATTCGCGACGAATTTGTCGAGTTTGCCAAAGAAAATCCATACACATGTCCGATACCTGACGGCGTTCAGCCTTCACCACTCGGTAACTGAAAAGAATAGGGGGAATGGGAGTGGAAACAGCAAAGAAGGGGTTTTTTAACAAAGTATTGAACGGTATCGAACGATTCGGGAACCGTTTGCCGGATCCATTCATTCTGTTCGTAGGTATGGCGGTTGCAGTCATGATTGCATCATTCATCTTCAGTTTATTTAACGCACAAGTGAAGCACCCGGGTACTGGCGAGACATTGGCGATCAATAACTTATTGTCAGGCGAAGGGCTGCAATACATTCTGGAATCCATGATTACGAACTTTACAGGCTTTGCACCACTCGGTATCGTGCTTGCAATGATGCTTGGGATTGGATTGACAGAAAAGGTCGGCTTGTTCGATTACGCGATAAAGAAATCGATCATGAAGTCGCCCCCTTGGCTGCTTACTTATGCAGTCGCATTCGTAGGAATCATGGGGAACATTGCATCCGATGCAGCGATGCTTCTAGTTCCACCGCTTGCGGCGATGATTTTCTACAAAGTCGGACGTCATCCGCTCGCTGGTCTCGCGGTTGGTTACGCTTCAGCTGGAGCCGGATTTACAGCGAACTTATTCATCGTAGGAACAGACGCATTGCTTGCTGGAATTTCAACAGAAGCTGCGAAAATTGTTGACGATTCGATTACTGTTTCCCCAGTTGATAACTGGTACTTCAATATGGTCTCTGTATTCATGCTTACACTTCTAGCAGGTTTCATCACTTCCAAATTCATCGAACCCCGTCTAGGGAAATATGATGGGGATGCTGTTGAGTTGGAAGTGGATGAAGAAGATCCACGTTCTGGAAAAGCACTAAGGAACGCTGTGATTGCAGGTCTTCTATACATCGCCATCCTCATAATAGGAATCTTTTGGCCAAATAGTCCCCTGCGCGGTGAAGGCGGTACAATCATTCCATCGCCGTTCATCTCGGGGATTGTTCCAATCATTCTGTTCTTATTCTTAGTAGTAGGAATCACGTTCGGAATTACGGTCGGTAAGATAAAAAGCGGAAAAGATATTGTGGGATATATGGCGGAATCCATGAAAGACATGTCCGGCTATATCGTTCTCATCTTCGCGATTTCCCAGTTCATTGCGTACTTCAATTGGTCCAACATCGGTACTTGGATTGCAGTGAATGGTGCTGAATTCCTGGAATCTGTCAACTTCACAGGAATGGGTCTCATTATCGGATATATCATTTTTACAGCTCTCATGAACTTCCTGATTACATCAGGGTCTGCGAAGTGGGCATTGGAAGCACCGATTTTCGTGCCGCTCTTCATGCAACTAGGTTACCACCCGGCATTTACACAGGTCGCGTATCGCGTTGCCGATTCTTCGACGAACATTGTGACTCCATTAATGCCGTATATGGTTGTCGTACTGACATTCATGCAGAAGTATGATAAAAAAGCAGGGGTTGGAACACTCATTTCACTCATGCTTCCGTTCTCCATCTGTTTCTTGATTGCTTGGATTCTGCTCATTCTATTATTCTTCTATGCAGGCATCCCATTCGGACCAGGAATTACACCATTTTTGAAATAACTGATAGGGGGTAGCAAGATGGTTGTAAAGTTACACGAACAACTAACGGAATGGCGACGCGATTTGCATCGCCATCCCGAGCAAGGTTTTTTGGAAATGCGTACGGCTTCCATAGTCGCTGCTGAAGTCACTCGACTCGGCTTTGAAGTACGACTTGGAAAAGAAGTGATGGTCGAGGATGAAATTTTAGGCAAACCTTCCGATGAACAGACAGCTGCTCACGTACAATGGGCTGCTGAAAATGGGGCGGTCGAAGAGTTCTTGCCTTACTTTGAAGAAGGTTTCACAGGGGTTGTCGCAGATTGGGATTCAGGACGACCAGGACCAGTGACTGTATTCCGTGTCGATATGGATGCATTGCCGATTTTCGAATCACAAGATGACACACATGTCCCTGGCAAACTTGGTTTCCGCTCCATCGCGGAAGGTTCCATGCACGCATGTGGACATGACGCACATACGACGATAGGGCTCGGGCTTGCGACAATGATAGCGGAAGACCCGGACGCGTTGAATGGAAGGATCCATATCGTGTTCCAGCCAGCTGAAGAAGGTGCACGCGGTGCGAAATCGATGACGGAAGCAGGCGTTGTAGATGACGCTGATTTCTTCATTGCCATCCATATCGGTACAGGCGTCCCGCATGGTGAGTTTGTTTCAGCAGCGAACGGATTCATGGCGTCCACGAAAATGGACGTCACGTTCAAAGGTCGTGCATCCCACGCAGGAGCGCAGCCGGAAGAAGGGAAAAATGCATTACTCGCAGCCGCCAGCGCCACGTTGAATTTGCACGCGATTTCCCGCCATTCAGGCGGAGCGTCCCGTGTCAACGTCGGTGAGCTCCAAGGGGGCGGCGGCCGCAACGTTATCGCAGATACGGCATCCATGAAATTGGAAACTCGCGGTGAATCTTCCGCTGTGAATGAGTTCATCCGCAAGCAAGCAGAGAACGTGCTGCGTGGAGCGGCTGTCATGTATGATGTCGAGTGTTCAATCGACATTGTCGGTGAAGCCATCAGTTGCAAGTGCTCAGAAGGCCTCGCAGCAATGGTCGGGGCAGTTGCGAAGGAAACAATTGGGATTACGAAAGTCCACAATGCAGACAATGCATCTGCCGGTTCCGAGGACGCAACGTACTTCATGGAACGCGTGAAAAACAATCACGGTCAGGCGACGTACTGCATTTTCGGCACAGAGCTCGCAGCAGGTCATCACAATGAACGCTTCGACATTAAGGAAGAAACATTGCCAGTAGCGGTCGATGTATTGTATCGGACAGTATTGGCATTGAATGGAAGAGAGTAAAGATATCAAATCCCCGGTTGGGCCGTTTATGCAAACGGTTTGACCGGGGATTTTTGAAGTGAAGAAGTGCAACACCCTCTAATGAGTCCTTAAAGCAGTTGAATTGTGTCCCGTTATCGAGAAACTTCGCTAGGTGTCGGACAAATCATGCTACGTGATCGAGAAGTTGGCATGAGTGTCGGACAAACCTTCCGATGTGATGGAGAAACTTCCTTCGGTGTCGGACAACTTTGAAACAGCCTCGTAACGAGATAACCCACCTATGAAAATCTCGAAACGTATTCACATTCTAGCGTGTTATAGCATTCTTCGAGTACACTTAAAATACACTTATAGAAACAATCGGTTAAGGAGATGGGGCGAATGGATTTTTGGCTGGAAGCAGAAATGATTATGAAATTGAGCATATCGGCGGTTCTGGGTTTGATAATCGGTTTGGAACGGGAACTGAAAAGTAAACCGCTCGGTCTGAAAACGAGCCTTGTCATTAGCATCGTCAGTTGTTTGTTGACGATTGTTTCTATTGAGTCTGCGTACACGTTTCCCGATAGTACGAGCGGAGTCAAAATTCAGATGGATCCTCTCCGTTTAGCTGCGCAAATCGTATCAGGTATCGGTTTCTTAGGTGCAGGTGTAATTTTAAGACGAGGGAATGAAAGAATCTCCGGCTTGACAACGGCTGCGATGATTTGGGGGGCGGCTGGAATCGGGATTGCAGTAGGTGCGGGTTTTTATATGGAAGCCATTTTCGGTGTGCTACTCCTGATACTGAGCGTGGAATTAATTCCATACATTGTCACAAAATATGGACCGAAACGGCTGCGCTACCAGGAACTTACATTTCGGATCAAAGTTAATGAACAGTCGAGTATTGAAACGGTGATGCTCGAATTACAACGCCAACGCTTTAAAATATTCCAATCCCGTATTAAAGATCTTGACGATAATGAGATGCACTTGCTGGAAATCAAAGCAAGAGTGAATGCCAAACGTACGCTCCCGGAAATCTATAATATGATTAAACAAATTGAATTTGTTCAATCAGTGGAAGTGATCAGCTAGCAAATGCAGGAATCTGCACAACTAATCGCGTACAGTAAAGGTAGCTTCTATAAATAATACGGTCTAGAAAAAAGGAGACGATTTGCTCATGAAACCATTCTCGCACACGAATCGAACTCAAACTTTACACCAACTTTCGAACTGTCATTACGATGTAATTGTCGTCGGAGGCGGTATTACTGGAACCGGAATTGCATTGGATGCTGCATCGCGCGGGTTAAAAACACTTCTAATAGAAATGCAAGACTTTGCCGCCGGGACTTCAAGCCGTTCCACGAAACTGGTTCATGGCGGCCTTCGATACTTAAAACAACTGGAAGTGAAATTGGTTGCAGATGTTGGGAAAGAGCGAGCAATCGTCTATGAAAATGCACCTCACGTGACACACCCCGAATGGATGCTGCTCCCGTTTTACAAGAGCGGGACGTTCGGCAAATTCTCAACCTCTTTTGGACTGAAAGTGTACGATTTCTTGGCTGGCGTGAAAAGAGCGGAGCGAAGGAAAATGCTATCGAAAGAAGAAGTGCTCACACACGAACCCCTCCTGAATGAGGAAGGATTAATCGGAGGAGGCGAATATGTGGAGTATCGGACAGATGATGCCCGATTAACGATAGAAGTCGCAAAAAAAGCTCATGAGCAAGGCGCGGATTTGATTAATTACACAAAGGTTACTGAGTTTTTATATGATACTCAAGGTAACGTGAATGGCGTCCAGATGATCGATCAGTTCACAGGCGAATCGTATTATGCGCATGGCTCGATTGTGGTGAATGCGGGTGGGCCATGGGTGGAGCAAGTGATGGATCTTGATGAGAAAATGGAAGGCAAGAAATTGTTGTTGACGAAAGGCGTCCATTTAGTGTTCGATCGTTCCGTCTTGCCTCTTCATCAGCCGATTTACTTTGACACACCAGATGGCCGAATGATCTTTGCGATACCGCGCAATGAAAAAACGTACGTCGGCACGACAGACACCGTGCATGAAACAGATCTGAGAAATCCTGAAGTGACGGATGAGGATAAACAATACTTATTGCACGCGATCGCAACGATATTTCCGAACGCGGTTGTCGGCATGAATGACATTGAGTCCACATGGGCAGGGGTGCGACCGCTCATCCAAGAAGAGGGAAAAGGCCCCTCTGAAATTTCCCGCAAAGACGAAGTGTGGGAATCATCAACTGGCTTGTTGACCATTGCAGGTGGCAAGTTGACAGGATACCGGAAGATGGCAGAAGAGATTACCGATTTCATCAGCAAAAAATTGAAAACTCAAGGTGTTGCAGCAGGTCCATGCATGACGAAAACATTGCGGCTGTCAGGCGGTGAGTTCAATAGATCTACAGACTACCGAGCCTATGTGGAAGATCGGGCAAAGGAACTAACAAAGCTCGGTCTAACTTTCCAAGATGGACTCAATATTGCCTCCATGTATGGGACGAATACGAACCAGGTTGCAGAACTCGTGAGTCGTGTCGACCCATCCAGTGACCTGCCACGTGCTATCCAACTGACTCTGCTTTACGCAATCGAATATGAAATGGCGATGACACCGGTCGATTACTTTATGCGAAGAACAGGTGCCATCTTCTTCGATATTCATTGGGTCGAGAAATGGAAAAAGGCTGTCGTGGAATATATGAAGGAAGTTCTGAATTGGTCGGATGAACAAACGAAGCGATACAGTGCAGAACTCGAAGCGAGGCTGGCAGACGCGAAAAGCTGAGTTTATTCGCAAGTCGTTTAGGGAAAAATATGGACAGCCGTGAACCAGGGGAGGAATTATTCTGTGAGCACATATGTTAAGGAAACTGTCAAAACACGCAGCGAAGCGATTCAAGCGATTGAAGCATCCTTGCAACAAGCAAAATTCGGAGTGCTATGGAACTTCGACTTGAGTGCAAAACTTGAGGAGAAAGGCGTTCAACCACCAGCACCGTATACAATCCTTGAAGTATGCAACCCTTCCATCGCAGCAAATGTACTGAATGAAAATTTGCTAGTAGGTGCTTTCTTACCGTGTAAAATCGTTGTTTTTGAAGAAGATGAAACAGTTAAGATTGCCATGCCTTTGCCAACGAAACTGATGGAAGGCTTTGGTGACGAACGGATACTCGCCGCTGCCAAAGAAGTGGAGCAGCAACTGATCACGTGTATCGATGAAGCCGCTGAATAATGAAAGCAGCACCTGAAACGCCTCCAAGGATGGGGGCGTTTTGCATAATTGGATATCATGTAAGTCGATAGCCACGGATGAAGATGAAGATTGCCCGACAATTGCTCATTGTGCTCATAAATCACGGATCGCTCATAAAGTAGAGAATACGCTCATAAATCGCGGAGATCGCTCATAAAGCAGAGAATGTGCTCATAAATCACGGAGATCGCTCATAAAGCAGAGAATGCGCTCATAAACCACGGATATCGCTCATAAAGTAGAGAATACGCTCAGAAATCGCGGAGATCGCTCATAAAGTAGAGAATACGCTCATAAATCGCAGAGATCGCTCATAAAGTAGAGAATACGCTCATAAATCACGGAGATCGCTCATAAAGCAGAGAAAGCGCTCATAAATCACAGGGATCGCTCATAAAGCGCGGAAATCGCTCATAAACCACGGAAACCGCTCATAAAGTAGAAATCCCGCTCATACCCCAACAACCACAGTCAATAATCGCATCCCATCCCTTACAAAAATCTTCTTTTCACAATCCGCCAAAACTAGTTCGTTGACAATCCAGGATACGCTGTGTAATATACGGTGTAGGGTATATATCCCGCATATATTTTTTATTTAAAATTATACCCCTTAGGGTAAAGATGGAGGATTATGATGAAAGAAATTACACCGCAAGAAGTACAGCAGCTACTAGCTGAAAAACAACAGATTCATTTGATAGATGTGCGTGAAACCGATGAAGTTGAAAGTGGCAAGATTCCTGGAGTTACACATATTCCGTTGGGTCTGCTTGAATTCAAACTACAAGACTTGGATAAAGCAACACCCTACATCATGGTATGTCGCTCGGGCGGACGAAGCGGTCGTGCCGTACAACTTCTAGAAGATTACGGTTACCAAGCAACGAACATGGTAGGCGGAATGATGTCTTGGGATGGAGAAATCGAATAACGCCAGCTCGAAAACTAGCTGGAAATGGAGGCAGTAATGTGATTAAAACTGAACATATCCTCGATGCTAAAGGGCTAGCGTGCCCAATGCCAATCGTTCGTACTCGAAAAGCGATGAATGACTTATCGGCAGGAGACGTCTTGGAAGTTTTGGCGACGGACAAAGGCTCTACAGCAGACATAAAAGCATGGGCTGCGAGCTCGGGACACGCTTACTTAGGTACCGAGACGGAAGAGGATGTCTTGCATCACTTCCTGAAAAAAGACGGCGCAGCTGTTGAGGTGAAAGAAGAAATTCCTGTAATCGAACTTGAAGCGTTTAAGCAGAAGCTTGAACTGCCACAGTCTTTTACTCTTATCGATGTTCGCGAAGAAGACGAATATATCGAAGCGCATATACCAGGTGCCCGACACATCCCACTCGACGAAATAGGAACTCGAATGGATGAACTGAACAAAGATGAAACGATATATCTCATCTGCCAGACGGGAAGACGAAGTGGGATTGCAGGAATCCAGTTAGCGGAAAACGGCTTTAAACACGTATACAACGTAGTACCAGGTATGACCGAATGGAAAAAACAAACAGACAAAAGGGGATATTCATTATGACAACTCGTACAGCAATCATCGCAGCAAACGGCGGACTTTTCGACGCATACAAAGTATTCAACATCGCAACAGCGGCAGCAGCAAGTGAACACGAAGTAGCAGTATTCTTCACATTCGAAGGATTGAACTTAATCCATAAGGAAGCTTCTCAACAACTTCCATTACCTGAAGGCAAAGAACACTTTGCAGAAGGATTTAAAAATGCAAACGTTCCAGCAATTCCTGAACTGATTGCTATGTCTCAAGAACTCGGCGTGAAATTCATCGCATGCCAAATGACAATGGACGTCATGGGATTGGAAAAAGAAGCATTTGTCGATGGAATTGACGTCGGCGGGGCTGTAACATTCTTGGAATTTGCTAAAAATGCAGACGTGTCTCTTACGTTTTAATTGAAACTATAAAAGAAATGGATTGAAAGGAGAATATACATGACAGTTCGTATCATGAAGTCACAAGAAGTTGCGCGCTTCAGTATCGACAAGAAGCCGCTCTTCATCCTCGATGTGCGTAACGAAGACGCATTTACAGATTGGAAAATTGAAGGGGAATCGATCGAGTACTTAAATATTCCCTACTTCGATTTGTTAGACGGAGTCGATGAAATCAAAGGGAAGTTACCAACGGACCGTGATATTCTCGTCGTCTGTGCAAAAGAAGGTTCTTCACAAATGGTAGCGGAAATGCTCTCAGAAGAGGGGATGGACGTTTCGTATCTTGAAGGCGGTATGAAGGCATGGAGTGAATACTTGGAGCCTGTTAAAATTGCTGACTTGAAGCAGGGCGGCGAACTTTACCAATTTGTACGGCTAGGAAAAGGCTGTCTTTCTTACATGGTCATTGACCAAGGGAAAGCGGCAATCATCGACGCAACACGCATGACAGATATCTTCCTCGATTTTGCAAAAGCAAAGGAATCGAGGATCGAGCACGTATTCGACACGCATTTACACGCAGACCACATTTCTGGCGGACGTGTCATTGCTGAAGCAACAGGTGCGAACTATTATTTGCCGAGCCAAGACGCAGAAGAAGTGGTATTTGACTTCAATGTGTTGTCAGATGGTCTTCAAGTAACTGTAGGGAAAACACCAATTGAAGCTGTCTTTTCACCAGGACACACTAGTGGGTCGACATCATTCGTAATCGACAACGCTTACTTGTTGACTGGCGATATTCTGTTCATCGATTCGATTGGACGTCCGGATCTAGCGGGAATGGCAGAAGATTGGGTAGGTGACCTGCGCACAACGCTCTACAATCGCTATGAGCAATTGTCGGACGAACTTGTTGTTCTCCCTGCGCACTTCATGGAAATGACAGAAGTGAATGCAGACGGCAGCGTCGCTAAGCAACTAAGCGCACTCTTTTCGGAGAACCACGGCTTGCAAGTTGAGGATGAAAACGAATTCCGTTCGCTCGTAACAGAAAACTTGCCGCCCCAACCGAATGCATATCAGGAAATCCGTAAAACCAATATGGGAGTACTCACTCCTGACGCAGATACACAAAGAGAGATGGAAATCGGTCCAAACCGATGTGCCGTTCGATAACTAGGAGGAATTACAAATGAAAGCAGATCACTTTTTAGATGCAACGGGCTTATCATGTCCGATGCCGATTGTTAAAACGCGTAATGCCATGAAAGAAGTCAATTCAGGAGAAGTTCTGGAAGTGAAAACGACCGACAAAGGCGCGAAGGCAGATTTGACTGCTTGGACGAAGTCGGGCGGACACGAGTTGCTCGAACAACTTGAAGAGAACGACGTCTATACGTTCTTCATTAAAAAAGGATAAGGTTCAAAATAGAGGGAGGACATCAGTGTCTCCTTCTTTTTCTTGAAAGAAGGTTGGATCAATGAGTATCACTTTTATTCTCGTATTATTTCTAATCGGTGTGGTCGGATCGTTTTTGTCAGGAATGGCAGGGATCGGGGGAGCCATCGTTAAATATCCGATGCTTTTATACATTCCCCCGTTATTCGGACTTACGGCATTGACTGCACACGAAGTGAGTGGCATCAGTGCGATTGAAATCTTTTTTGCAACGATAGCTGGAGTTTGGGCATATCGCGGAACAGGCCTTCTGCACAAAACGCTTATCCTGTATATGGGTGGAGCGGTACTGATCGGAAGTTTCATCGGGGGACTCGGTTCTAGCCTGTTAACTGAGCAAACGGTCAATATGGTGTACGGTGTGCTTGCTATCGTAGCAGCCATCTTATTATTCATTCCACGTAAACAAGTGGAAGAGCGTCCTGCGAGTGAAGTGACGTTCAATAAGTGGCTCGCGGCTGCACTTGCTTTTGTCGTCGGGGTTGCGTCAGGAGTGGTTGGAGCAGGAGGAGCGTTTGTCCTAGTGCCGATCATGTTGACGGTGTTAGCTATACCGACCCGTATGACGATCGCATCGTCCCTTGCCATCACTTTCATCTCATCGATCGGTTCTGCAACGGGTAAAATCGCAACGGGCCAAGTGTTATGGGGACCTGCGATTGTCCTGATTGTCGCAGCGCTCATTGCAGCACCACTCGGCGCGAAGTTCGGGCAGAAAGTAAATCCGAACGTGTTGAAGTGGATTCTAGCGGTATTGATTTTAGCGACAGCCATCAATATTTGGAGCGATTTGTTATAACAGATTCAGTCGTCGGTGTATGATAGGATACGACTCTTATTGTTACTGAACCGGAGGCTGTTATGACAAATCGCAACAAAGGAATTTTATTATTATTAGCGTCGGCACTCGGATTTTCACTCATGACTGCATTCGTGAAATTATCCGGTGATGTCCCGACAATGCAGAAAACGATTTTCCGAAATGGCGTATCGATGATCATCGCATTTTTCTTTGTCGTTCACTTCAAAGAAAGATTGTTCGGCAAGCGTGAAAACCAGCGCTTGTTATTGTTGCGGTCGGCACTTGGCGCAATCGGCATCGTGTTGTTCTTCTATGCAATCGACCATCTGGTGTTGGCAGATGCGGATATGCTCAACAAAATGAGCCCGTTTTTCACGATTTTGTTTGCGGCCCTATTTTTGAAAGAGCATGTGAAACCGTTTCAACTGTATAGTATTTTACTCGCGTTTCTTGGAACGCTGTTCATCATCAAACCCTCGTTTTCGCTCGATGTGGTTCCCTATGCAGCAGGTATTTTATCGGCCGTATTCGCAGGGGGAGCGTACACCGTATTACGAGCGCTTGGTGGACGTGAGCAATATTACACCGTTGTATTTTACTTCTCGACATTCACGACCGTCGTGCTGTTGCCATGGGTCATCATCACCTATGAAGCAATGACGCTGAAGCAGACAGTGTATTTATTGGCTGCAGGAGTATTCGCTACTGTGGGCCAATTTGGAATTACGCTCGCGTACAATTATGCACCAGCAAAAGAAATTTCGGTGTTCAACTATTTCACCGTTGTATTTTCTGCAATTCTTGGTTTTGTGCTGCTTGGCCAAATTCCGGATATCTATAGCTTCATCGGCTATATTATTATATTCGGCGCGTCATTTTACATGTTTTTACGTAACCGAGGCGGGGAAGAAGTCCCTGCGGAATTGGCAAGAAAAAAGGAATAGTAGTATGAATAAAACCCTCATGCTCACGGATTATCGTGAGCATGAGGGTTTTTGCGTTACTTGAAAAGTAGCGATCCATCGGGACCGAATGTGTCTTCCAGCAGCTTCTGTTTGCGTCTGTGAATCTGCAGTGCAAGTTCGTCAGCCTGTCGTTGCAATTCTGCAATCTCTTGCAGTTCTTTCTGCAATGCTTTTTTAGAAAGTAAGTCACCTTGGTCGAAGTAATCGATTTCCTGCTGGACGCGCGCGAGCGTCCGATGCCGTTTCATAGCCCCCGCAGCGCTCCTTGGCTGTTCGCGCAAGACGTGTTCTCTTTGTGTTTGTAAGTGTTCAATCGTTTCCATGTGGATCACTCCTCAAAAATTTGCCAAACAAAAAACTCTTCCCCCGAGCAGAGAAGAGTTGCTAAAGCGCAAATTCCCCTCATCGGCCAGGTTGAAAATACCTGTTGGCAGCAGCACCTTGCGTGAGCAGGTTGCTGAGACGTCATCGGGCCAAGTCCCTCGGTCTCTCTGGATAAGAAAAGAGTCGTTCATTCAGTTAGGTATAGTCTAGCATATTTGTCGAGGGCGGGCAATGTGGCCCATGAATATCGGTTCTTGATCACTACGGGGAGGTTGTCCGACAGTTGTAGCAGATTGCCCGACACTTGGCACATCTTCTCCGACATGTGTGCCTGCTTTCCGATCACCCGGCCAGATTTCTCCGACACCTAACAAAGTTTCTCGATAATGGGACACAATTCACCAGCTTTAAGAGATTAATTAAGTGCGCTTCGCTCGTTGAAAGAGGGCTAGTCGTTCGGCTCTGGTGGATTCTGAGTTCCCCGACACATCCCACCGTTTGTCCATCCCCTGATGAAAGTTCTCGATCACCTAGTGCCCTTTACCAATCAGCTCTTCGCATTTCTCTGACACTTAGCGAAGTTTCTCGATAACGGGACACAATTCAACTGCTTTAAGGGATTAATTGGTAGCGCTTCGCTTGTTGAGGGATGGGCTACTCACTCGGCCCCAGCAGATTCTGCGTTCACCCGACATATCTACCGTTTGTCCATCACCTGATGAAAGTTCTCGTTCACTTAGTGCCCTTTGCCAATCAGCTCTTCTCATTTGTCCGACACCTAGCAAAGTTTCTCGATAACGTGAACCAATTCACTTCTATTAAGGGATTAATTGGTAGCGCTGCGCTTGTTGGGGGGTGCTACTCCGCTGAAAGCACCACTTTCATGTTGTCCGACAGCTGTAATGGTTTGCCCGACATCTAGCGCTTTTTCACCGACACTCATGCCAACTTCTCGATCACGCAGCAAGATTTCACCGACACCTAACGAAGTTTCCCGATAACGGGACCCAATTCAACAGCTTCAAGGGGTTAATTGGCCGCGCTTCGCTTATTTAAGAAAGAGCTATTCCCTCAATTGATGGAGTCGTCTGCACCCGGTTAGTCAACCAGACTAGAAATTTTCAAAAGTGAAATCTGTATCTCTACACTGCTTATTCACTATGATACAATATATTTATTCCGATATATTAGAATATTGAAAAGGGGAATTCTATGAAAATTTTCGACTTGCATTCTGATTTGTTTACTGACATCGCTTTCCGAAGAGCGCGCGGGGAAACGAATGTTTTTGACAGAATCCATTATCCTGCACTGAAAAAGGGGGGAGTGAGTTCAATCGTTTGCGTGTATTGGACAGAACCTATTTTTTCTGACAAACCGCTGGAACGCTTTCGCGATCTCATCATGCATGTTGAAACGGACTTACTGGAGTCGGAGCATGCGGTTGTTCAGCCTCTCAATGGGATTCATGAAGAGCCAGCTCCAGATGATAGGATAAAGATTTATCTAGGAATCGAAGGAATCACCTTTTTAGATCAGTGGATAACGGAGTCGGCAAACGAAACGATCGATACCACTATTGAATACATAGAAGAGAAAGGTATTCAACACATCATCATGGTCTGGAACGAACAAAATGCTTTTGCGAGTGGGACGGGTGCATCCTCTGTCACAAGGGAGCGAGGAGTTACTGCACTTGGAAGAGACCTATTGGCCAAGTCAGAAATGGCGGGTTTCATCATAGACGTGTCACATCTGGACGAACCTAGTTTCTGGGATGTGATCCACAATACGAACTCCCCGATTATCGCATCGCATAGTAACGCACGGACTGTTTGTGATCACGAACGAAATTTAACGGATGACCAAATCCGTATCATTTCTGAACGTAACGGATTAATCGGATTGAATGCTTATGGGGAGTTTGTGGACGAACGGCATCCGAACGTTGATCGATTTATCGACCACATCGACCATATCGTGTCTATTGCAGGAATCGACCACGTGGCGTTTGGATTCGACTTTCTTGATTATCTAAGTGACCATCCTCTGGGAGATGATCTGGATGTGTTAACAGAAGGGCTGGAAGATGTCACAAAAGTTCCTGCACTTCTTGAACAGATGAAACAGCGTGGATATTCCCAAAGTGAGATCGAGGCTATCAGTCACAAAAATGCGGAGCGGTTCATGACCAATTTAACAATAGAAAGAAGGCGTAAAGGATGACGAATACATTAATCCAGCCAGACGACACACTTACGTTGTGGGGAATCATTGTTGTAGTGGCATCTGTCAGTATCTATTTAGAGCAGCGTTTCAGTTGGGCTTCCAAGGTTTCAGGGGCAATCATTGCGCTGGTGGGCGCTATTTTTCTATCGAATACAGGGATTATCCCAACAGAATCTCCTGTGTATGATGCGGTGTGGGGCGTCATTATTCCCCTTGCGATTCCGCTTTTACTATTTCACGTCAACATTAAGAAAATATGGACGGAGAGTGGCAAGCTGCTGGCGTTATTCCTATTAAGTTCAATCGGAACAGTAGCGGGAACCATTATCAGCTTCTTTCTATTAAAAGATCACATTCCGTATCTGGATAAAATCGGTGGAATGATCAGCGCATCCTACATAGGAGGCGGTGTCAACTTTGCAGCTATGGCAGGAAAGTTTGAAGCGCCGGGTGACCTCGTATCCGCAACAGTTGTCGCAGATAATCTGATGATGGCCGTGTACTTCGTCATCTTAATGCTGATTCCGACGATCGGATTCTTTAGGAAACGTTATTCTACACCTCATATCGATCAGGTAGAAAATGGTGTATCCCAAGAAGATGGGAAAACGCTTGCAGAAAGTTTTTGGAAGAGAAAAGACATTTCGTTAAAAGATATTGCAATGGCAATCGGGACCGCTTTCCTTCTCGTCATTGTATCGTTCAAACTCGCGGACTTCATTGGCAGCCTGATTCCTTCGGGAGAGAACGTTTCTGGAATTGTCAACTTAGCAAATGCGATTTTTGGAGATAAATACCTTGTATTGACCACGGTCACGTTTATCGTATTAGCTCTGTTTCCTACTTATTTTGAAAAGATCAATGGAAGCCAAGAGTTCGGGACATTTTTAATTTATTTATTCTTTGTGGTCATCGGGATACCGGCATCGATTCCATTGATTGTGCAGAACGCACCACTACTCCTTGTTTTCGTATTCATCATCGTCATGGTCAATATGATTGTTTCGTTGGCTGCTGGAAAACTGCTGAATGCTAATTTAGAAGATACCCTTTTAGCAAGTAATGCCAACATTGGCGGGCCAACAACTGCCGCTGCCTTGGCGATTGCAAAAGGATGGAAGGATTTGATTGGCCCGATATTAGTGGTAGGAACACTAGGTTATATAATCGGGAATTACGTCGGTACCGTGCTTGGACTTTGGTTCTCTTCGATGATGTGAGCATGCAAAGAAAAATGGGATTCAGTAGGGTAAAGTAACTGAAACTTTCCGCAACCCTTTTCGTAAAATAGGGAGTAGATACGATGCGAAAAGGAAGTGATGAACATGCGAAAGCTAGCCCCTCATGTAGATACACACAAATCTAAGGGAGACCGGGTGTACGATCTGATTGCTATCCTGCTCTTTGTAGCGGTCATCATCTATACAATATTTCAATGGAATCAGTTGCCTGAGCAGGTCCCTATCCACTTTAACGGAGCGGGAGAGGTGGATAACTATGGATCGAAATGGTTTTTGTTTCTGTTGCCGATGATTAGTGCAGGATTGTTTGCATTCCTTGAGTTTCTCGAGCGACATCCGGAAACACATAACTATCCAAAACGTTTGAGTGAAACGAACGCACCAAAGTTTTATCAATATAGCAGGAAACTGTTGAATCGTGTGAAAAACCTTTCACTCCTGTTAATGGTTTATATCCAGTGGGAAGTCGTTCGTGTGGCTCTTGGCTATTCGACTGAAATGAGCAATATATTTTTCGGTGGTTTCCTGGCGTTGATGTTTGTCGTAATGTTTTTCGGCATGTATCAAATGAGGAAAATAAAGTGAAAAGAAGCATCTTCCAACCTATGTGCTGGAAGATGCTTCTTTTACTGTTCGGACTTCAATTGTCGTCTAGGACGAATGATATCAATATAGAGTGGATAGACCCCGAATAACAAAGTGAGCGTTAATATGGGAGCCAAGATGCTTTGTGGCTCGTCGATGAAATAAGCACAAGTTAGGGCAATGACGGAGGTCACATATCCAATTGAAAAGAGTTGTTTACTCGTCAATATATTCCCACGCCCGCGGTTCATTAACTTAACGCTCGCAAGCGATGCCGTCTTTGTCTCGATCCATTTTTGTATGAGCGTTATAAATTGCAGCGTTGACAGTTGGCGCATACTTCGTCTTGCCGCCAATATTGCGTACAATAGCATTCTTCGCTACTCCACCTTTGTAAGTCTGATTCAGCATGGTACAGTTTTTGAATTTTGAGGGGGCAGCATCAGCAGGTTGTGCAGGGATTGTGGCAACACCAAGTGCTAATACAGTTGCGGTGAGAACAGCTCCAATTTTTTTCATTATGAACGCTCCAATCTGGGGATAGTATTTTAAGAATATTATACAAGGTTTCCAGATGAGTGGAAAGACAAATTTTTGAATAAGTTGATGAAGTGTGTACGGATGCCGATTAATTTCTCCATCTGTCCGATTGTTCTCCCCAACTGGCCGATAATAGACCCGTTGCGGCCGCTTTCACCCGCTAGCCTGCCATTTGTGACAGCGACCCTCGCTATTTATTCACGAACCTTACAGAAAACGTAGTAACTTGCAATTCTACATTGTCAAAAGACTCTCGTTTCGGTCATAATGGAAAGAATAGCGTAGGAGGAGATCAGAGTGTTAGGACAAATTAAAAATCAATTGAACCGGTTTTCAAAAACTGAACTGAGAATTGCGGAATATATTCTGAATCATGCAGAACTGATTCCAACGATGACTACGAAAGAGTTGGCTGCAAAGACGGACGTCAGTGAAGCTTCAGTGGTACGATTCACCAAGTCAGTGGGAATTGCGAGTTTCAAAGCATTCAAAATTTTGTTGGCACAAGAGCTTGCGACCACGGAAGAATACATAACGGATTTTTCAATTACACAGAAGAAAGATTCTCCGTATGAGTTGTTTCAAAAAGTGGTTCATGTCAATCGTGGAGCCATCGATCTGTTACTGGCATCCATCGAAAAGAAAGAACTCGAGAAAGCGGTGAAAGCGTTTCAAAATGCGCACCGGATATTATTTTATGGAGTAGGCGGCTCGGCGATTGCAGCGATGGATGCTCAATTCAAGTTTGCCAAACTCGGGTACCAAGTGGAATATCACGCAGATTTCCATTACATGCTCTCAGTCATCCCTTTTTTAAGCGAAAATGATGTGTTTGTCGCAATCAGTATGTCAGGTGAAACAAAAGACGTCGTCGAACTCGCAAGGTTTGCGAAAAAACAAGGGGCGACTCTGATTAGTATTACGAACTTGAACAAATCCCCTTTGTCCAAAGAATCGGATATACAGCTGGCGACGCCAAATGTAGAAAAGGATTTTCGCGTGGGAAGTATTACGTCACGCATGACGCAGCTGACTGTGATCGACAGCTTGTACATCAGCTTAGTGAACCAAATGGGCGAGTCGATTATAGATCGATATCAGAACGCTCGGGAACAGGCGGTGAAATTGAGAAGATAATGAGTTTTGCATAAAATGAAATTACATTTCATATATTTCAATTAAACTATTGACTTGTAATTTCTCGAGAGCGTACAATAGAGCCAATGAAACAGATGAAAGGAGTGGGCGCATGCTTGAGAAATTGGGCACGGAACAACGCAATGCACAAACGATGTCTCTGGATACGATGAGTGTTGCAGACGTGCTGAGAGCAATGAATAAAGAGGACGGATCAGTAATAGAGGTGATTTACGCACAGCTGCCGACGATAGAAAAAACAGTCAATGCAGTAATAGACTCGTTTCAAAAAGGCGGCAGGCTCATTTACGTCGGTGCGGGGACGAGTGGACGATTAGGGATTTTAGACGCGGTCGAATGTGTGCCGACGTTTGGAGTGTCACCAGACATGGTAGTCGGCTTAATCGCCGGAGGATTGAAAGCGTTCACAAAGGCTGTGGAAGGTGCTGAAGACAATCCAGAGCTCGGAGTCCAAGATCTCAAGGACATCCAATTGAACGAAACCGATACGGTCATCGGGATTGCAGCAAGTGGCAGAACCCCTTACGTCATTGGAGCGCTGGACTATGCCAGCCAGACCGCTGCTCATACAATCAGTATTAGTTGTAATGAAGGTGCTGAAATGAGCAGTCATGCCGACATAGCAATTGAATTACCGACAGGTCCTGAAGTGTTAACGGGCTCAACGAGATTGAAAGCAGGAAGTGCACAGAAAATGGTGCTGAATATGATTTCGACTGCTGCAATGATCGGTATCGGAAAAGCGTACGGAAACTTGATGATCGATGTGCAAGCGACGAACTTGAAACTCCAAGAGCGCTCGAAACGCATCATAATGGAAGCAACTGGGGTGGATTTACATACGGCAGCGTCTTTCTACGAAGCTTCGGGGAAGCACGTGAAGACGGCGACTGTCATGATTTTACTCGATTGCACGAAAGAACAGGCACAGGAGAGAATTGAAGCGACAGGCGGATTTGTTCGAAAAGCGATACAAAAAGCATAAGGTAGTGTGTTGGGTCATTCATGGATGAGAAGAGAAAGGGAGGGTTCAGGATGAGAAAAGAGCAACAAATGGCAAATGGGATACTCGAGCATGTTGGCGGGAAAGACAACATCCGCAAGATTGCCCACTGTATGACACGACTTCGGTTAACACTGAAGGACGATAGTAAAGCGGATATTGCTGCTTTGAAAAAAGTGGAAGGTGTCATGGGGGTCGTTGTCGATGAAACCTTGCAAGTCGTCATCGGACCAGGAACGGTCAATCGGGTAGCGGATGAAATGAGTCAGCTAACGGGGCTTGGAATCGGGGAAGAATCTGAACCAGAGTACGACAGTCTCACATTTGAAGAACGCGCTGCGATTGATAACGAACGGAGAAAAGAGAAAAACCGTACCCCGCTAAAAAATTTCCTAAGACGTATTGGGAACATTTTCATCCCACTAATCCCAGGACTTGTCGCTTCAGGGATTATCAATGGAGCCGCAAACTTTGCGAAAAACGCAGATGTTGATCCGACTCAAACATGGATGCAGATTTTACTGCTTCTTGGATCGAGTGTCTTCACATACTTGGCGGTAATTGTAGGCTGGAACACAGCAAAAGAGTTCGGTGGCACGCCAGTACTTGGTGCAATCGCCGGAATGTTCTTATTCAATCCATTCCTTGCAGAGATTACAATTTATGGTGAACCTTTAGTTGTCGGGCGAGGTGGTTTATTCGGAGTTATCTTTGCCGCATTCCTCATGACATTTGTCGAGAAGAATGTGCGTAAGGTAATGCCGGCAGCAATCGATATCATCGTGACGCCGCTGATTACAGTGCTGACTGTCGGTTTCTTCTCGCTCTATGCAATCGTACCGGTTGCGGGACTGCTGGCAGACGGAATTACAAAAGGATTGACAGCTGTCCTTGACGTAGGTGGAGTTGTCGCAGGTGCTGTCCTTGCAGGATTCTTCCTCCCACTCGTTATGGTAGGCTTGCATCATGGACTCACACCGATTCACTTGGAATTGATCAACACATACGGAAACACGGCGCTGCTCACCATTCTCGCAATGGCGGGAGCTGGGCAAGTCGGTGCTGCAATGGCAATCTTCGTGAAAACGAAAAACCGTCGCCTCCGTAATATCATCAAAGGAGCATTACCAGTAGGCTTCCTAGGCATAGGGGAACCGTTGTTATACGGGGTTACGTTGCCGCTAGGTCGTCCGTTCATCACCGCATGTATGGGTGCCGCGCTCGGTGGTGCATTCCAGGCAGTGATGCATACAGCAGCAACAGGTATCGGGGTTTCAGGGATTTCGTTAATTCCTCTAATCGATGATGGTAAGTACTTGTATTACTTCCTTGGCTTGCTCATCGCCTATGGCGGCGGATTCCTATTCACGTACCTATTCGGATTCAAAGAAGAAATGGCACGCGATATTTAACACATCCCAGCATTCATTCCCATTGTGTAAGATGGGAATGAATGCCTTACTTTTTTTAATCGGGAAAAGGAGAGTGAACGGTATGATTGGCATGTCTGTCTATTTAGGAACGGTGCCCTTTGAAGAGCATGAACAACGTATACGTGAAATGAATGCAGTTGGCTTCCAATCCATTTTCACATCACTTCATATTCCTGAAAATGATGCCTCCGCGTACAAAGAGGAAGTACGACTGCTTGGGAAATTAGCACGGGAGCTCAAGATGGAACTGATGATAGACGTAAGTCCATCTGCATTGGATTCTCTAGGATTCACACTGGAGCAAGCGGAAGGCTTACTAGACTGGGGAATCAGCGGGTTGCGTCTGGACTATGGAATCTCACCGGAAGTCATTGCAAACCTGTCCCAAGTGATGCGCGTTGCATTGAACGCAAGTACGGTGACACACGAAGAACTGAGTGAGATGAAAGCGGCAGGGCTCAGACTGGAAGCGACTGAAGCATGGCATAACTTTTATCCGCGGCCTGAAACGGCATTAGGGCTGGATGATTTCATCAAGCGGAACCATTGGCTGCATGACGAAGGTGTACGTGTCATGGCATTTGCACCTGGCGATGGGCAACTCCGAGGACCGCTTTTTGAAACGCTGCCGACGCTTGAAAAACACCGTCATGCATCCCCTCTGGCATCCTGTTTGGAACTGATCCACGATGGATATGTCGATAAAGTGCTCATTGGAGATCCAGGGGTGAGTGCCGAGAGCTTATGTCAATTCGAAGCATATCAGCATGACAAAATCCTGCTCCGTGCCCAGGCTGCAGAACAGGCAGATGAACAAGCGATTGCAACAGCTGCGGCCCTGCATACGAACCGTCCGGACAGTGCGCGCGACGTCATCCGTTCCAGTGGATCCCGGCCAGCGGCTATGTCATCTGGAAAAACAGTTCCTGCACAGTATTGCGCCCCTCGGCCTGCTGGAACGATCACCGTCGATAATGAGCGCTACCTGCGCTATCAAGGTGAACTGCAAGTGACAAAAGTCGATCTGGCTGCTGACGAGAGAGTGAACGTTTTGGGACAAGTGATCGGAGAAGACGTAGCTTTACTGAACTATATCGGCGGCAATCAGCAATTTGAAATCATATGGATTTGAAAACAACTCCTCTGACAATTCGTCGAGGAGATGTTTTTTGGCGCAAAACTCTATAATCAGCCAATATTAATCCGATATGGTACTATTTTTCAATTTTATGAGTCTATGAACTCCGGACTATGTTACTATAATAGAAAAAGTGTTTTTAGTTTTTATTCCCACTGATATCCAGTGTGATGACGGAGGAAATTTGAATGACTGATGAATTGTTGACTCCCATGAGAGAAAAGGCGTTGCAATTACGGGTGGAAGGTCGTTATAAAGAGCTGATTGAGCATTGTGATGTATTACTGGAAAAAGGGCTGACACGACAAGATCATAAAGCGGTGTTATGCGCACATATTCACCATGCTGCTGCTTTTTATAGCATCGGTGCGATTGAGGAAGCTTTTCTAAGTGTCGATGCACATCTCCAATACTGTTCCCAATACGGGGATGAGAACGAACAATTGAACGGCATCAATATCCTCGTTATTTTGTACGATTACAATAAGGACTACACAAAAGCGAAGAGTGCGCTGATGCGTGGGATTGAAATGGGAACACGTCTTAAGCGTTGGAACATGGTTAGTAATGCCTACAGCAATTACAGCCACATTTGTGCAAGTGAAAAAGAGTTTGAGGGTGCTCTCGAAGCCGGGCTGATTGGCCTGGAAATGGCTGAACGATATAATCCGGATAGTGCGATTCTCAGTTTCAGAGTGAAGTTGAACATCGCAAATGCATATGTTGGGCTTGGTGATACGGATCGCGCAGGACAGATGATTGAGCAAATGCTTGCGGATCCCCTCCTGGACACCCATAAGCGGGAAAAAACACACTGCTATGATTTGTATGGTCGCTATTTAGTGAAGACCAGAGAATATGCAAGTGCTATGAAAGCTTTTGATGTAGCGAAGAAGGAAGCATTGGACATTAACGACCTCCTGTTATTGAAGGAAATTCAAGAAAGGCGTTGTGACCTATGTGAAATCCTGGATGATCGGCAGCTAGGTTTTGTCGTGCAACAGGAATATATTAAATTGTTAAAAATGCTGCAGCAACAGGAGTTGGCGAAAACTGCTCTGAAACTGGAAATGAAACATAATGTGGCTGCGATTGAACGAAACGCAAAAACAGACTTTCTGACTCGATTATTCAACCGCAGACATTTAGAAGAAACCGCTGCGAGTTGGCTGGCAAAGGCAACGGAAGCAGGCAGCCCGATTTCCTGCGTTGCTCTCGATCTCGATAATTTCAAGTCGATCAACGACACGTATGGTCACTTGGCGGGCGATGAGGCATTGAGAGTAATCTGTACGATATGCCGAACTGTATTGTGGAAATCGGATTCAACGGAATTGTTAGCACGTTATGGAGGAGATGAACTGGTTTTCCTCTTAAACGGAGCATCGCGAGCTGATGCAGCCGATCGAGTCCATCACCTTCTGGCTGAAATCCAGAAACAGGGGATTACCTACAATGATGAACTCATACCGGTCACTGTGAGTATTGGAATTGCTGACAATTCAAACGGGCTCTTCACACGGTTTTCAGAACTATTCTATAGAGCGGATCAAGCATTATATCAGTCAAAAGCGAATGGCAAAAACCAGCTAACTGTATATGAAAGTCCTGTATTGCAGTGAACTTGTATGGGTGAGCATCTTCTGAAAAGGAGATGCTTTTCTATTGGAATAAAAAAGGTGAACGGCTTCTGCATTCACCACGAATCTGTTTATAGAAAAAACGCCTCACCACTTGGGTGAAGCGTTTTCGATCATTGGTTTTCAAGCTCCATTTTCTTCAAATGGATTTTTGAAATCTTTCCTGCTGCGGTCATCGGGAACTGTTCAAGGAATTCAAGTTCTCGCACCTTGGAGTAATGGACGACACGCTCATTCGTATATGACATCAGTTCTTCTACACTGAGTGCAGTGCCCGGTTTCACGATGACGAACGCTTTCGGGATCTCCCCGACTCCTTCCACAGGCTTTCCGATTACAATCGCATTTTGAACGGCCGGGTGGGAGACAATCACTTCTTCAATACGACTTGGATACACGTTATATCCGTTGTATATGAGCATCTCTTTCTTACGATCCACGATCGCAAGGTAGCCATCCTCGTCGATAATCCCGATATCTCCGGTGTGCAGCCAGCCGCCGCGCAATGTCGCTGCAGTTTCTTCAGGTTTATTGAAATAACCTTTCATCACTTGCGGGCCTTTAATACAAATTTCGCCGCTTTCACCCACAGGTAGAGGCTCTTCACTGATTCCATCAAGGGAAACGACTTTGATTTCTGTATTATACGTAGGCAATCCAACGGTTCCGATTTTGTGGACTCCGCCTGAAATCATGACGCTTCCAGCCACTGACGCAGTGGCTTCAGTCAAGCCGTAACCTTCACCGACACGTGCATTCGGGAACATTTCTTTCAGCAAGCTCATCCCTTTTTGAGAAAGCGGGGCAGCTCCAGAGCTGACATTGCGAATGGCGGAAAAGTCATACGAATCGATTCCTGGCAGATTTAACAGCACGTTCCACATGGCAGGTGCTCCATTAATGGATGAAACTTTGTACTTCTCCATTAGTTCCAAGAATTGAGTCGGCACAAAGCGATCAGGTAGTAGCGTCGTCACTCCTTGGGCCATCGGAGAAACGATCATTCCTATGCCGCCCGTAATGTGAAACAGAGGAGAAGGGCTTAACCGGACTTCTTCCCCAAGGGGGATCAAATACTTCTCCTTGTAAGCTTCTGGATCTTGTTCCACTGCTACAAAACGAAGTGCGCCGTCTTCATCGACTACAGGCAATGCTCCAGCTGTCCACGCAGCAATTTGTGTAATGTTGCTGACCAGATTTTCATGAGTAATCATGACGCCTTTCGGACTGCCGGTCGTACCGCCTGTATATGCGATGTGAACGAGATCTTGCTGAGGATCGATTCCAGGATCGAATTCTTCATCGGATGCAGCGGATTTCAATGCAGCAAAACTGTGCCAGCCGTCAGTTGCAGACACGTCGACTGGGGACTCGTTTGTGAAGATCTCGGCTTCACCCGTCATAATGACGTGCTCGACACATGTGTCTGCGAGCACATCCCGAATGGAACTTGCAACGGATTCATGGGTGACGACCACTTTCGTTTTAGAATCATTCAGCTGATAGGTCAGATCGCCTGCAGGCAAATATGGATTCAGAGGTGAATAGGCAGCACCGGTTAAAATAATCCCGTAGTACGCCGCGACATATTGCGGACAGGTCGGCAGATGCGTGGAAACGGTCATTCCACGTCCTACGCCAAGTGTGCGAAGGGCATTTGCAAACTTTTTCGCTTCTGTATAGATTTGGCTATACGTAATCCGTGTGTCACGGTAGATGTATGCATCTTTGTCACCGTATTGTTTAACACTTCCTTTTAAAATGGCGCCTGCCGTGACGTTCGGGATAACGAGTGTTTCTGGCAAATCTTGATCGTAATTCATCCGATTCGAAAGTTTAACGTTCATTTGACCACCGCTTTCTCAAGAATTGACTCAACTCATGGATCGTACGCCGTCTACTATTTCTCGATCGACTGCAAACTCACCTGTGGGTAGGGGTTACATCTCAATAACACATGCTTTTTCACGTGAATAGTCTTCAATCGAGTCCGTTCCGAATCCACTGTTCTTCACTCCTCCGAACGGCAGATCCACACCAACTCGTGCATACGTATTGACCCAAACATTTCCAGCATCGAGTGCTGCTACCATTCGGTGCGCACGGCTCAAATCAGCTGTCCAAACACCCGCTGCGAGTCCGAATTCCGTATCGTTGGCCAAAGCAATCGCTTCTTCTTCCGTATCGAACGGAATCATAACCGCCACAGGACCAAAAATCTCTTCCTGACAAACCCTTAATGAATTGGTCTCTGATTTTAGCAGAGTGGGCTCGATCCAATAGCCGTCTGTTAAGTCGCTGCGATCTGGGAGGAGTTCAGTACCGCCTGAACGCCCGCCATATACGAGCTCAGCACCTTCATCCAATCCTAGCTGGATGTAAGACTGGATTTTTTCGAACTGTGATTTAGTTGCGATCGGACCGGTTGTCGTAGTTGGATCCAAAGTGGGGCCGAACTGTTTCAACTGAGGGTTTTGCAGGAATTGTTTAACTCCCGCGGAAACCTCGTCAATAATCGATCGATGGACAAGAATGCGAGAACCACCGACACAGAGCTGACCAGAGTTCCCCGTGAAAATGCTGTAGGTACAGATGGCTTCAACCGCTTTTTCAATGTTGGCATCTTCAAACAGGACGTTTGCAGACTTCCCACCGAGTTCGAAAATCAAAGGTTTTGGTTTCCCTGCAGTTGCTCTTGCGATGGAGCTAGCCGTGCCGCCTGATCCTGTTAAGCTCACTTTGTCAACAGCGGGGTGACTGACAAGGGTATCGCCAATTTCAGAACCAGGTCCGCAAATGACGTTCAGAACACCTTCCGGGAAGACATCTTTCAACAAGTGACCTAGATGAAGGGAAGAGACTGCCGCCTGTTCAGAAGGTTTGATGACTACTGTATTTCCGGCAGCGAGTGCATAAGCTGCTTTGATTGCAAAGGTGAACAGGGGAGCATTCCACGGCGTAATCCCGACAACCACTCCGTAGGGTTCACGTAATGTGTACCCAAGACTAGTCGGGCTCATCGGAACGGTCTGCCCACGATTCGCTTCCGTAGCTTTCCCGGCCGCATCCAGCCAAACTTGCTGCAAGACTGGAATGAGACCATACGTCGTTTCCCGGATCACCCAGCCATTATCTTGTGTTTCGAGTGCAGCAAGTTCGCCGCCGTTCGATGCAATGACTTCTGCAGCATCCCGTAAACACGCCGCCCGTTCGCTGGCAGATAGCGCTTTCCAAGCAGGGAAGGCTTTCTGTGCGGCTTCGATTGCAGTTACTGCGTCTTCTTTAGAACTTTTCGGAACGCGTGCCCATGCTTTCCCAGTAGATGGATCGATACTGTCGGTGAGGGTGCCGCCCGTTGCTGCACGCAGTTCTCCGCCAATCAAGTTCTGATACTCTTTCAAGTCTGTCGACACTGCCATAATCATTCTCCTCCTCGGTTTAGATGGTTATTGTTCTAATGGATTGTGGTATTTCTTGTGAATACGGGATAGTGCCAGTGAATGGTGGGAACCGCTCATAACCAAAGTCAAAGCGCTCATAAACGGTGGAAACCGCTCATAACCACTGTCAAAGCGCTCATAAACTGCGAAAAGTGATCATAACCGAAGTCAAAACGCTCATAAACGGTGGAAAGTGATCATAACCATTGTCCAAGCGCTCATAAACTGCGAAAAGTAATCATAACCGAAGTCAAAGTTCTCATAAACGGTGGAAATCGCTCATAACCACTGCCAAAGCACTCATAACACCTGCCAAACCACACCACTCCTATCAATGAATCCGTATATATCCTTCACCCAACTACAATCAATATTTTCAAGAAACCGGAACAACGTCACGCGCCGTCGCTGTTGAATGCCAGCCGAGAGACTGTGCAGTCGCTCTACGTGAATCGCGCACAGAACCGAAATAGTTTTCATAATAACGGGCACGCTTCAAATACAATTGGACATCCAGTTCCTCTGTGAAACCGATGCCACCATGAATTTGAATCGAATCTGCAGCCGCTTTGATGAACGCCTTGGAGATGAAAGACCGAGCGCTATGGACAGCGGCTTCTTTGTCCTCTGCATTATTTTCAACAGCCCACGCAGCATAGTAGGAGAGGGAACGGGCCGTCTCCAAATCGAGCTTCATATTCACGATCCCGTGCTTGATCGCTTGGAAACGTCCAATCGGCTGATTGAACTGAACGCGGATCTTCGCGTATTCCGCTGTCATTTTCACAAGCTCATCCATTCCGCCGACCATACTTGAACAAAGTGCTGCATTGAAATGAAGGAGCGCTTCATTCAGCATGTCGACAGCATGGCCAGGCTCGCCAAGTAACTCACCAGGTGCTCGGTCCAATGTGAGTTCAGCGAGATGCTGGGTTTCATCCATCACAGAAAGCACTCGTGAGGATGCAACATCACTCGCTTTCACGAGGAATAACGATTTGCCTTCAGCAGTCTGTGCACTCGTAATGAACGTATCCGGTTCACCGATGACAGGGACAAGCGTTTTCGTACCGGAAAGGGCATATCCACTTTCAGTTTTAGCTGCAACGCAACTGAAGGAATTCGGGAACAAGCTTCCGTCCTTTTCATACCATGCGAGGGAGAAGGAACTTTCTCCAGAAGCGACTTTAGGGAGACGAGCTGCTTTTTGTGCAGTCGTTCCGAACGCTTCAAGTAAAGGAACTGCGAGTGCAAGCGTCTCAAGTTGCAGTCCGGGCAATAGCACCCGTCCGGTCTCCTCGAAAACTGGAACGAGGTCAAGCGCTCCTAAGCCTAATCCATCCATCTCCTCTGAAACAGCGATAGCAGTCACACCCATTTCGGCAAGCCCCAAAGCAGCAGAAGTCACCACATCGGAGTTTCCGTTTATGACGGCACGTGCGGCGTCCGTCCGATCGAGATCATTCATATACTTCCGGATGGCTGTGCGGAACAGCTCCTGTTCTTCACTTAATGTAAAATCCATACTGGTCACCTCACCTTTATCGTTATCGTCCTAAGTCTTTAGGAAGCCCGAGAATCCGTTCACCAATCGTATTGCGCTGAACTTCGCTCGTCCCTCCGCCGATTGTCGCGCCAAATGAAGCAAGATATTGACCTTGCATTTCTGCGTCGAATAGCGAATCTTCTTTAGTTAATACGCCGGAATGACCTTGAATGGTCATCGCGAAGTCGAAGAGTTCTTTCGTTAACTCGCTCACTAGTAATTTATCCAACGAACTCTCTGGACCTGGACGGCCATTTTTTAACGTATGTGTGATATTCCGATAGTAATTCAGCTTGGCCCCATTAATGCGGGCATATAAATCAGCAAGTCCATCTTCCACGAATGGATCATCGATAAGAAGAGAGCCGTTTACACGGACGGTTTTCGCCATTTCAATAACCAGGTCGTATTGCTGTTCTAACGTAAATACTTGTGCCGCTATGCCCGAACGTTCGTGGAGCATGAGAGCGATTAAAACTGACCAGCCTTTGCCTTCTTCACCAACGATATCCTCATCGGTCGCAATCGCATCGGTCAAATAGACTTCGTTGAATTCCTGATGTCCATCCATTTGAACGATCGGACGCGTTTCGACGCCTTCTTGGTCCATATCGAGAAGAAACACCGTAATGCCTTCGTGTTTCTTTTCAGACTGACTCGTTTTCGTGAGCAGGAAACACCGGTCTGCCAGATGCGCAAAACTGGTCCACACTTTTTGACCGTTGATGACCCATTTGCCATCTTTTTTGACAGCCGTTGTCTGGAGAGCAGTCAGGTCGGAACCGGCCCCGGGTTCAGAGTAGCCTTGACTCCACACTTGTTCACCTGTCAGGATTTTCTCGATGTATTCCTCTTTTTGAGCATCGGTTCCCATTTGCATAAGCGTCGGTGCGACCATGTGAATCCCGATGTAGTTCACGAGAGGAGGGGACTGGACGCGAACCATTTCTTGGTGATAAATGATTTCTTCCATAAGCGTCGCGTCACGCCCGCCATATTCTTTCGGCCAGGAAATCGCCGCCCATCCGCCTTCATATAAGGTCCGCTGCCAATCGCGGAGGAATTTTGAATAGTGTTCATTGTCTTCAGGAAGTTTGCGATCCCCTTGTAGCCAGCCCTTAGGCAAATTCACCTCAAGCCAGCCACGCAGTTCCCCACGAAACTTCTCTTCCTTCTTGGTAAACGTAAAGTCCACAAAAGCACACCCTTTCTCATCTCTTTATCTCTTTCTTCTTCTCTTCCTTATATAGAGGAGATAGTTTTGCTAACCAGATACGTTGATTGTAGTGGCGGGTGGCGACTCCGAAGGGATCAGCGAAGTCCGAAGACCCCACAGTGAGCAAAGCGAGCGAGGAGGCTGAGGACAAGCCCCTCGGAAAGCGTCCACCCAAAACGGAAATCAACCCTGTCATCTATCCCCGAGCCAATACCCATTGCGGCAACGCCCGGTCATCTGTAATATCCACCCACGTCATCTTCAGGGGCATCCCGATCTCCACATCTGCCGGATCGCAATCCACGATATTCGCCATAATTTTCACATCAGGCGCAACATCCAGTGCAGCCACCGTAATCACAGTCGGTAAGTCATGCTGGAACCCCGGTAAAAATGGTCGGTACGACACGATATACGAATACACCGTCGCCGTAATATCCGAACCGAGCAACTCCCACTCCGTCTCCGGACTCCCGCAAGCCGGACAAGCTGGACCTGGCGGATGAATGAAGGAGCTGCACGCTGTACACTTTTGCAACTTGAGCTCATGTCGATCCGCAGCGTCCCAATACTCATGATTATCCATAGTTTTCAACGGAATCGGCTTTTCATATGCAGTCTGTTTAGTCATCAAGACGCCTCCTTTAATTTCGTAAGATCATCGCACCTGCGATGTCGGGACCTGCCCATCCAGTTGCGATTCCGAGCTCGCAATCCTTCACTTGGCGATCCGTCCCTTTATAGTCATGTCTCAATTGTCGAACGAGTTCCAATACGTTGTTCATGCCATGAGTGTATCCTTCTGAAAGCATGCCACCTGCAGTATTGGAAGGAAGGCTTCCTCCCATTTTCAAATTACCTGCTGCAACAAAATCGCCAACTTCACCGCGTTTAGCAAACCCATACGATTCCAGCTGCCGAAGCACGACCCAGCTGAAACAGTCGTAAATCGACGCGACTTGGATGTCTTCCGGTTTCACACCGGCGGATTTGTAGAGCTCCGCTGCCGCATGATCCGCTGCAACTTCATCGACTTGCGTCCAGTAATGAACATGGGAATGGGTCGTCCTAGGTGCCATCCCTGCAATGTAAACCGGCTTCGATCTACAGTTTTTTGCATTCGCAGCGGACGTCACGATGATTGCATTCGCTTCATCCAACTCCACGCAGCAGTCATGGATATTGAAGGGCATACTGATGTCAGGCGTTGCAAGATACGTCTCCATATCTAGCGGTTTACCATTCAGAAATGCATTCGGATTGCGCTGTGCATGCTCGTAAAAACTGATGCAAACGTGTCCAAGATGCTCTTTCGTGATGCCTGTTTCATGCATATGCCGGTTCGCGAACATCCCGAACCATTGAGTAGGGGAAGCAGAGCCGTATGGCATGATGAAACTTCCGCCTGGCAGCATTTCCTGGAGCATGTTCGGATCATATCCGCGTCCGACTTTTTCACCGGAACTGCCATTCATCGAACGATAGATGAGCACGGTTTCCAGCATACCTGCTTCAATTAATGCAACTGCATCTGCAATGAGCAGTTCCGTACTGCTGCCACCGCCGCTTATGTCTTTTACATACTTCGGATGACATCCAAGGTACGTTCCGAGTTCGTGTGAAGGACAAGAATCTCCACCAGTCGAATAGTTCATGATCCCATCAAGGTCTTTCGCTTCCAATCCTGCATCTGCGAGCGCATTACGAGCTGCAGTAAGTGCCATATGAAGGGGAGTAGTCCCCGATTTACGAGAGCGCTGGTTTTCGCCGACACCGACGATTGCGCATTGGTTTGAATACGTTGACATGTATGCTACCTCCTTAGTCAGTCGTTCTCGATGGTACAAGTAAGGCTTGCAGAACCCGTTCCAACCCGTTCTCCAGGGGCCTTCTCTGCACTCAATTCAAGCTCTGCTACACGTTTGCCATCGATTTCAGTGACACTTTTAACAATGCCGCTGCATGTAATCGAATCGCCGGGCTTCGTCATCGCCCCAAAACGCATATTGAATTTGCTGACGACTGCCTCCGATCCAGCGAGTTCTTGCACATACTGGCCCAGGAATCCCATGATGAGCATTCCGTGGGCGATGACCCCATCCATGCCGATACTTTTTGCAAATGCATCATCGGTATGGAGAGGGTTCAAATCGCCTGAAGCTTGCGCATAGTGAACCAGTTGTTCACGTGTTACAGCTGGTTTTGTGAGTGTTGGAAGCTGCATATCCGCATGCAGTTCAGAAAACGGAATATTTGTAATCGCTTTCATTTCAATTGGCCCCCTTATGTGCGGGTCTATAGATAATCGTGTTCCGCGATACTGCGGCAAGAACACCGTCCTCAGTTTTCATTTCCGTATCCAGCACGAGAAACTGCATCGTCCCGCTTTTTCCGACGCGGTCATACACATCCGTTACAGCCATCGTGCATTCAAGACGATCTCCAATCCTGACCGGTTGATGGTAGATGAACTCATGCTCACCGTGAAGCATCCTTTTAAAATCGAGCTTCAATGGAAACTCTGCATTGCTGCCGAGTGCAACTAAAAAAGTGGGTGGAACTGTCACACCTTCGTAAGCTGTTCCAGCCGCATAGGTTTCATCAAAATAGAGAGGATTCTCATCACCAATTGCTTGTGCGAATCGGGTGACGTGCTCTCGATCGATTTCTGCAATGTACGGCTTGCTGGCGATCCCGATCATGCTTTTATCTAAATCCATAAGGCACCTCCAAAATATCAATGTAAAAATTCTATCTACTTAAAATAGTATGTTAATTAAGTTGACAGTACAATGTATGAATCTCTATAGTTAGCAGTAGATAATTAGAGATTGTTCCACAAGGAGGAGCGGGATATGACGTCATCTATCGAAATTTTGCTAACACGAATCGGAATCACAGTTCCTTATTCACTCTGGATTGCAAAAGACGAGCAGCAACATGTCTATCCGCTCGTCAATCCGAATGGAATGACGCCTCCTAAAATGAAAAAATCGTCCGGGAAACCGATCCAAGTGATACAAGAGGAAGCAAGAAGTGTCGTGCAGTTCACGTACTCACAAGAATATCGAGTCATCTTACTACTAGAGGGCTCCGCTGTTTTGGATGAAATCGAACTCGGACTGATCTTTGACTTGTTGTACAAAGGGTATTCCGAATATGCCGATGAAACCGGACGTGCCAAACTAGCGCGTATAGTCGACAGTATTCACTACACGACGGCGTCACTCGACTTGGATGACGTATTTTCGAACATATTGACTCATACGCTCGACGTCATTACGAATGCTGATTACGGAACACTTTGGTTGTTTGATGAAGCGCGAGGGAAAATCATCTGTAAAGCATCAGAAGGATATCGATTTGAAGAGATTCAGCAGATGGAGTTCGATTTAGGGGAAGGACCGGTCGGACATGCATTCGCAGTCGGGCATCCTGTTTTGATAACAGATCCGAGAAATATCGAGAATGACAATGTGAAGCGGATTTCAAAGGAGAACAAACAGCGCTGGGGAAGACGGGTGGAAGACATTACGAATGTCCGGTCTGTTATCGCCTATCCGATCGGTGTCGATGGGCGGATTGAGTGTGTCATGTATTTGGGGCAGATGAATTCAGAACAAGTACTGACGGATCGTGATTTGTGGTTGTTGCAAATATTTACGGCACAGGTCGGGATTGCCATCCGCAATGCAAAACAGTTTGCCTACATACGGGACTTGAACGAAAAGCTAGTACAGCGGGACGCGATTCACGCGACACTGACAAATTTGTCAGTCCGCAACATGGGGACTGAGAAAATGGTTGAAGAACTGAGCCGTATGGCAGGACAGCCCCTAGTGTTCGCAGATTTATTAATGAATGAAATGATTCCTTCATCCGCAAGCTTGCCACAAGGGGTGTCATTTACCAATCTGCTTGAGAGGATTCAGCTGGAAGGGAAAGCAAAATCGTTTGAACTCACCTCAGCCGAGGACGTCATTTTGTATCCGATTCGTTCAGGATCAGTCGTACTCGGCTGCCTCATTGCGCATTCATCACAGAAGCTGGGACGACTAAGTGAACTGGCGATTGAACAAGGAAGCGTGCTGCTTGCACTGGAACGGGTGCAAAAACAGAATGTGCTGGCGTTTTACTATAAAAATCAGCGGGAACTGTTTGAAGAATTAGTCCATGCCAATGACCCGTCCATATTGAATGAAAAAGTGGAAGCCCTCGGCATTAGAAATGTGGGAGGATTTGCGGTTGCCATGCTGCAAGTGACCGACTGTTCGGACCCCCAGGAATTAGAAGCGCATATTTTCAGAGTGATAGCAGAATTGCGGTCCTCTGCAATCGGACTGATTCAAACGGTTTTCGGATGGCAAAACAAGGTGATCGTGTTGGCGGGGGTGACAGGACCTTCGGAGTTAACGTTGTTTGAAAGGAAGTTGGAGGAGTTACTCATCCATCGGTCTGATCTGAAAACAGACTCTAGGCTTCACGGCGGGATTGGCTCGCTTATACATGCGACAAGTCAAATCGAACAGACGTATCGAGAGGCAGAAATCGCGCTGACCAATCCTCTTGCAGGACATCGGAATAATCAGCTCGTGCGTTATACCGATATTGGAATCAGTCGGTTATTCACGAGCCGTAACACGGAAGAAGTGAGCAAGTTTCTGACGGACATCTTTGATCCGCTGCGTGAAGCGGACCGCTCGGACGGAACACTGGAACAGACGCTCCTTGCTTACTTTGCATGTAACCGGTCAACGGGAGAAGCGGCTAATATCCTGCATATCCACATTAATACGCTCTATCAACGTTTGAAGAAGATAGAAGAAACACTTGGGCTTTCGTTGAAAAATACCGATGATGCACTCCAGTTACAGCTCGCTTGCTACTTGCGACAGCGTGCTTGAGGTAGAAAAAACACCGCCAACAATTCGGCGGTGTTTTCATTTAGAGCGTCGTATCGTCATCTGAACGACGTCGAGCGGCATCCCGCTGCTCTGTGAAATCGGGTTCATCTCCGAATTCAGTTCCATAATTCGGATTTGAGAACCGGGTGTGTTCCACATCTGTATCCGTCGCATCATGTGTTTCAAACAAAATTCCGAGACTGACGATTCCACTGATCCCCACTAACGTGTAAATGATTCTGGACAAAATAGAATCCTGTCCGCCAAACAAGGTGGCAACTAAGTCAAATTGGAATAGTCCGATGAGCCCCCAATTCAACGCTCCGATAATGACGAGAACGAGTGCAATACGGGTAACGGTTCGCATGTTTTCAACTCCTTTTCTAATTAGGACGTCATTTTCTAAATGTAGAAAATCATCCAACCTTAGCTTTTGTTAAAAGTTGTTTTTCATACATCTGCAAAAATAAAAAAACGACCAAAAATATGGTCGTCATACATGATCACCGGTTTATTCGTTCGCCGTTGAACAAATATTGCTCGAAGTGAAGCTCTTTCTTTGTTTGGGCATAGTGGCTAAGTAACGAATGCAATCGGCCGTTCTGTTGATGAATGATATGTAAGGAGGCGGCAACCGTAACTTTAACGTCCGTTGGAAACGTGAGTTCAGTTTTCTTTTTGTCAATTTCCCGAGTTGTAAAGAAATGATTGAAAATCCAACAGCACGTATCATGTTTAGAGGAGCTTGTCGGAAAAACACCGACACCATCAGATAGGATGAATGGAGGTTTATGCTTGAATTTCAAAACTTCACAAGCAGCTTGTTTTTGTCGCAGCTTCGTCGTCTGGTTCCGCACACATGCTAAGTTGAGAAGCTCCACAGGGGTTTTTTTCGAAGTGTAGATTCCATGTAAGGTAACAATTTTGGATTGACTTCCATCTTCACCTCTGTGAGCCATGAGTGCTAATGCTTGGCTATCAAGCAAATAACTTTCACAATGCATTCCGAATCAGCTCCTATAACTGTTTAATAGTTCCATTATACCATAAAACAAATAGTTAGAATAGTATGAAAATAAATTAATTATCGACATACTTCGACAAGTAGATAGGGCGTTGGTTGCGCTGTTGGTTAAGCTCCATATATCCTAAGATAAACTCAGTAAAGAACTATTGAAAAGTGCTGAAATTACATAAGTTGAACAGCTCCTTCAAGTATGCTCATGATGATGAATCGAATACGTTAAGTGGGTATATTTTGAGTGGGATTCATTTGAAATATTAATCACTTTAGTTAAATAGCGATTTTCTTTTAAGCCATTTTTAAGGTAAAGGGTGGTCTGTTTAATGGCTGACCCTGTTTTATATAGGATATGAAAGGGAAAAGAGTGGAAAAGGATGTGACTGTTTGTGGCATTCAACTATGAACTCGACTATAAAAACCTCGATCTCCGCAAGTCCCCTGAACTTTATAAGGTAGGCAGGGGGGAGCAAGGCGTATTGCTCGTCGAACCATATAAAAGTGAAATTCTGCCATATTGGCGTTTCAAGACTCCTGAAATTGCTCAAGAATCTGCGGATAAAATCTGCGAGCTGTTTGAAGAATATCGAAAGAACGATGACTTTGTAGGAATGGATATGGCTCGCAAATTCATCCAAATGGGATACACGCGAGCGCGCCGGTATACGAATTACAAAGGCGGCCGCAAGTATAATGAGGATGGGTCGGTGAAAGACCGTCAGATCGATGATGAAAAAGCTGAATCTGCAGCTATTTTTAAAAAGCGGTGGGATGAAATACGGAAAGATGAGGATTATTTGAAGCGCAAGAAAGCGCATCAGAAAGAATTCGGATAAGGAAACACCAAGTTTCCATAAAAACTGGATGAGATTGTGATAATGAAGGAGGAATCCAGATGCACACGTTCAACAAAGCACTGCTCATTTACAATAAGCTTGCTGGAGATGCAGACGTCGAAGCGAAACTTGCAGCGGTTGTCCCGGTTTTAGGGAAAGCAATAAAAGAGTTGACGATGATCAGCCCAGAAAGCACAGAGGAAATGCGCCTGATTTGTGAAAAAGCCGGCGAAATGGAGCTCGTTGTGATCATGGGTGGTGACGGAACGGTTCATCAATGTGTAGATGTCATTTCTAAGCTTGAGGTACGACCTCTCATCGCTATTTTACCTGGTGGGACGTCAAATGACTTTACGAGGACTCTTGGCATCCCTCAAAACTTAGGGGATGCGGTTGAAGCACTATTAACTGGTGAAATACAGGCGGTCGATATCGGAAAAGAAGGAAATCAGCATTTCATAAACTTTTGGGGGATCGGTCTCGTCGCAGTGACGTCTGAAAATATTGATGAGGAGCAAAAGAAAAGTTTTGGTCCACTCAGTTATATGGCGAGTACAGTGCGCACAATCCGGGAAGCGGAAAGTTTTCCGTTTCATATCGTCTCTGAAGGTGTGGACATGAGAGGTGAAGCGATTGCGATTTTTGTGTTAAACGGAAGGTCGCTCGCAACGACTCCGATCCCGATTATGGCCAGCAGTCCCTCTGATGGCAAACTCGATGTACTCGTTGTGAAAAATTCGAATTTGGCCATGCTGCGAGAATTGCTGTCGCTTCGCAAACCTGAAACGAGTAATGAGCAGCTCGATTTGCTCGAGTATGTACAGGTGAGTGAGTTGCAGATTGAAGCACCGAGTCAGCGGAAAGTGGATATGGATGGGGAACTATACGATATTCAAACCGGACGGATTACGGTATTGCCAGGTCACTTGAAGATGCTCGTTCCTATCATAAAGTAGTTCTCATTGATCGCTCCGTCGAAAAGACGGAGCGTTTTTGTATTGTCGAACACTCTTTGTTGTGCTCTCGATTAATTGGAGAGGTTTGTCCGTCTCCTAGGCTGCTTTGTCGATCACCTAGTGCTTTTTCTCGGTCACATAGAAACATTTCTCCGACACCTAGCAGAATTTCTCGATAACGGGGCACAATTCAACAGCTTTAAGGAATTAATTGGTAGCGCT
>NZ_JACSQY010000012.1:60825-75612 GCF_014836415.1 Sporosarcina gallistercoris
AGTTCTCAATCACCGAGTGCCGTTTAGCAATCAGTTCTCCTCATTTCTCCGACACCTAGCAGAATTTCTCGATAACGGGGCACAATTCAACAGCTTTAAGGAATTAATTGGTAGCGCTCCGCTTGTTGAAAGACGGCAAGTCACTCAGCTCCAGCGGTTTCTGCGTTCCCCGACACATCCCACCATTTGCACATCACCTGATGAAAGTTCTCAATCACCGAGTGCCGTTTAGCAATCAGTTCTCCTCATTTCTCCGACACCTAGCAGAATTTCTCGATAACGACACACAATTCCCCCCATCAAAGCATTAATTGGTAGCACATCGCTTGTCAAACAATACAAAAAAGCACACCTACATTACCGGGTGCGCCTCCTTGAAACATCACTTAAACATTTGTGCAGCCTTCACCGCTTTTTGCCAACCGCCATACAACGAATCGCGTTCTGCATCGTCCATCTTCGGCTCAAACTCGCGGTCCAGCTGCCATCGACCGGCAATTTGCGAGCAATCTTTCCAGAATCCGACGGCCAGGCCTGCTAGGTAAGCGGCCCCTAGCGCTGTTGTTTCATTGATAGAAGGACGTTCGACGGGGACGCTTAATAAGTCCGCTTGAAATTGCATCAAGAAGTTGTTCGCGACGGCCCCGCCGTCCACTCTCAATGATTTCAACGAAATGCCGGAATCGGCTTCCATTGCGTCCAATACGTCTTTCGTCTGATAAGCAAGGGACTCAAGCGTTGCGCGGATGAAATGCTCTTTCGATGTACCTCGTGTCAGTCCGAACACAGCACCCCGGACGTCACTATCCCAATGGGGTGTGCCGAGTCCGACAAATGCGGGGACTACGTACACACCGTCGGAAGAAGTGACTCGTTCTGCATAGGCTTCGCTTTGGTCAGAGCTGCGCAACATCCGCAATCCGTCGCGCAGCCATTGAATTGCCGAGCCTGCCACGAAAATACTGCCTTCCAGCGCATACTCGACTTTGCCGTCAAGTCCCCAAGCAATCGTTGTCAATAACCCATTATCGGATTGGACGGCTTCATCCCCAGTATTCATCAGCATGAAACAACCGGTGCCATACGTACTCTTCACCATGCCTTTTTCAAAACACGCTTGCCCGAAGAGTGCAGCCTGCTGATCTCCAGCAATACCTGCAATTGGTACCGCGCGCCCGAAGAATTTGCTTGGTTCCGTATGCGCATACACTTCCGATGAGGGACGGACTTCTGGAAGCATCGCAGCAGGAACGCCCAAAATGTCGAGCAGCTCTTCATCCCACTGCAAATCGTGAATGTTGTACATCAGCGTACGGGACGCGTTTGAGTAATCGGTAATATGCGCTTTGCCGCCAGATAATTTCCATACGAGCCACGTGTCGATTGTGCCGAATAACAGATCCCCACGTTCTGCTTTCTCTCGTGCACCCTCTACATGATCGAGGATCCATTTCACTTTCGTACCGGAGAAATAAGGGTCGATCAGGAGTCCCGTCTTATTGCGGATCAAATCTGCATGACCGGCTTTTTTCAGCTCTTCGCAAATGCTGGACGTTTGGCGGGACTGCCAGACAATCGCATGGTAAATCGGATTTCCCGTCTCTTTGTCCCAAACGACCGTTGTTTCGCGTTGGTTCGTAATGCCGATACCCGCAATTTGATCAGGGGACAGATTTTTCTCTGATAACACGCCAGCGATTACAGATAGAATCGAACTCCAAATTTCAGTGGCATTATGCTCAACCCAGCCAGTTTGCGGAAAATACTGTTTGAATTCTTGTTGAGCGGTGAACACGGATTCCCCTTGTTCGTTGAATAAGATAGCACGTGAACTGGTCGTTCCTTGGTCGAGTGCAAGCATGTACGTCTCTTTCATACAACTACCTCCCAGCGTAGATGGCCTCCATTAAGAAAGCGTTTTCTTCAGTTTATCATAGTAAAGGTAGAACCTGGTTATCAAAGGAAACGAAATAAACCCCTTGCCTGGTATTCAAGCAAGGGGGAAAGGGGGGGGCATTAGAATTTGCCAGTACGGAGGTTTCGGTCCGTATCAGTAAGGTCGCCTTTGAACGTTACGTCGTTCGTTTCGCCTTCGCGATTCACTTCAACTTCTTCACGTTTCACTGTTTCATCAACATGCTCGGTACCTGTCACTCTCTTTTTGTTAATGACGATTTCTTCGGTAACAACCGGTTTTTTCGTCACTTCCACTTTTTCTTCAGTGACAGGGACGCGGATTGTCTCTTCGTCGAACGCATTCGTTGTACGGAAGTCCTCTTCGACAGGCTGATGGAACTCCCCGTTTACAGGGCGGCGTTCGATTGTGATTTCTTCATGTTCAACAGGGATATCCACTGTTTTACGATCTTCCACTACATTTTTATCGACAGTGACTTCACCTTTTTGGACTTGCTGTTTGTCGACACTGAGACGTTCTTCGTGAACTTTCATCGTTTCCGGTACTTCCTCGATGCTGCGGTTAAACTTACCTTCACTTCGAACGCTGTCAGTATTCACCGTCTTTTGTTGTGCGTCTGCGGTATGGTCGAAGTTACCATGAAGCGAACCAGAGGTACGGTCGGATTCTAAGCCGCCAGTCGTCCCAAGAGGTTCTGTATAGTGATCTTTCTGAAGATTTGCAGCGTTTGCTGTATCGACTGAAGAATATCCTGCGCTATTATCGCGTCGATAAGAATCCACCTCACCTTCATCCACGTAAAGCAAAATGGCACCATCATTAATTTCTCGTGTGTACCGTTCCTTTTCAGCTTCACTCAATCCTGTATCGCTCAATAGATTATGAATATGGTCTTCTCCTGATAGGAAGTTCATGAATTTATCCATCCAAGAACCTTCTGTTGTTTTCACTTCAGCATCTGTGCGGCTGCGAAGCATGTGAAGGTCTGTGTCATCTTTAGTGATTACATAAATATTATCATCTGAAATTCCAGTTGCTTTTAACTCTTGTACCTTTGCAATTACTTCTGTTTCTGTCTGGAATGTCCCTACAAATCTTTTATCATTATTCATAACTAATTTCCTCCTCGTATTTTAAGTGCAAAATTGGATATGTTATTTGCGGTGTTAGAGATTAATTACCCGAGCATCCATTGCCAGAAACCTATTTAGACGCTAAAACAACAAATGTCATTACCTTGTAATCTCGCTGTCACACTAAGTAGTGAATGTTACATAGTCAAGAGCTTAATGGATTACATGTCATATAACGGAGGAACTTTACAAAATAACAGGATTCAAAGTAGATGGGTGACATCAGGTTTGGTACACTGTTCTCTAATATCATTCGTGATTCTCGTATCTAGTTAGGAAGTGGGAGATTGGAAAACTTAGCATTAATCAGCGTAGTCGCAGTACTCGCGCTCGGAATCTTTTCTCAGTGGCTAGCCTGGCGGATCCAGTGGCCGTCAATTGTCATCATGTCGATTGCAGGATTGCTCATTGGTCCTGTTTTAGGTTTGATCAACCCCGAAGCTGCACTCGGTGATCTGTATGGCCCCCTTATTTCACTTGCGGTAGCCGTTATTCTCTTTGAAGGCAGTTCGAATCTCGATATCCGTGAAATTAAAGGGATTTCCAAATCGGTGACGCGTATTGTTACCTTCGGTGCATTTCTCGCTTGGATTCTAGGGTCACTTGCGGCACATTTCTTTGCAGGTTTGCAGTGGGAGATTGCTTTCATCATAGGAGGACTCTTCGTAGTTACTGGACCAACCGTGATTATACCGTTACTGAGGAATGCGAAATTGAAATCCCGGACAGCCGCTGTACTGAAATGGGAAGGGATTATCGTCGATCCCGCTGGCCCGCTTTTAGCGCTATTTGCGTATGAAGTGATTAAAGTGTTAAGCAACGACCAATTGACAATGAGTAATTTGCTCAGTTTCTTCGGAGGCGCAGGCCTTGCGATTCTCCTCGGACTTGCCATTGGATTACTCATTACAGTCATGGCGACAAAAGGTCAGTTTCCGGAATACTTGAAATCGCCGATTGTACTCGCTCTTGTATTGATCTGCTTCATGCTTGCAGAAGTGATCATGCACGAAACCGGTATGCTTGCAGTGACTGTGATGGGTCTAACCATTGGACGTTCGAAGCAGTATGTTTCATCTATCGGAAATCTAGGGCACTTTGTTGAAAATGTTTCCGTCATGTTAACGTCGACAGTATTCATCCTATTGACGGCATCATTGCCAAGAGAGACGATTGCTCAAATGTTTTCGTTACCAATTCTTGCATTTGTGTTAGTGACCTTGTTCGTAGTGCGTCCGTTATCGATCTGGATTTCAACTATAGGTACGGAGCTTGAGCGGAATGAAAAGATATTGATCGGTTGGATTGCGCCGCGCGGAATCGTGGCACTTACCGTTGCCGGATACTTTTCGAGCATTCTTGTCAATGATGGATACGAAGAAGCGAGTCTTCTGACGGCCTTGACATTTGCGCTCGTCATTATCACTGTATGTGCGCATGGCTTCACAATCGGTCCGCTTGCGAAGAAGCTTCATTTAGCGAGCAACGAACCACCCGGAATCCTGATTATCGGAGCAAGTAACTTTTCTGCATCACTCGGTGAGGAACTGAAGAAGTTGGGGATCCCCACGCTGATCATGGATCCTTCTAGAGGGCGCTTGAACTTAGCCGCTGCGAAAGGCGTACAGACATTCGAAGGACAGATACTATCGGAACAAGCGAGGTTTTCAGTCGACCTGACGCCTTATAGTACGATTTTGGCGATGACAGGTGACGCATCGTATAACGCGCTCATCTCCCAGTCGTTCGCACCTGAATTCGGCTATAACAACACCTTTTCACTGCCTGTAGCTGTGAACCATCAAATGAATGAATCCGAACTGCCCATTTCATTGAAAGCTCATTTACTCTTTAGGGAAGATGCGACATTTGCGGAGCTGAACCGAAAGATTAACACCGTGTATGAAATCGGCGAAATCACGATTGATGAAATTGAAAATGTCGAAAACTGGTTGGATGAATTGCCTGAGAAAATCACACCGCTTTTCATAAAGAAAGTGAATGATACAATTGTCTTCGTCACATTACGCAAAAAAATCAACCTGGAAAAGGGCGATATACTTGTTGTCATGCGCCCTGGAAATGAGAAAAAGGAGCCTTCCGCTTAAGCGGCAGCTCCTTTTTTTTATACAATGTCGGCAACATCTTGTGACTGACTTTCCAGCTCAGCAGCAGATGAAGCAAGGTGGAAAAACGCATCCATGGCAACTTCCACTTCTTTTTTACACTCCACGATGTTGGCTTGTGCGCGCTCGGTACCTGAAGCGATGAGGGCAACTTCTTTCGTGATCGCTTCGATGCCGTCACGCACTTCTACTATAGAAGCTTCCACGTTGGAAGAGAGTTTCCGAACCTCTTTAGCAACTACGTCGAATCCCCGCCCATGCTCACCAGCACGGGCTGCTTCAATGGCAGCGTTCAATGCGAGTAAATTCGTTTGTGAAGCAATCGCGCGGATTGTTTTGACGATGCCTTGAATATTTTCAGAATGCTTTTGAAGGATTTCCAAGTTATTCGTATTATCATTGGAGACTTCAGCTAATTCGCCAATCCGTTTCAGCAGCTCTTCGTTTCGATTTCTTCCTTCGTCTGCCTGCTCAGTAAGCGACTGTGCCATCTGATTGAGTTCGGCCACGACCCCTAAGGCGGTATTTTGACGCTTCGTTACATCTGTCGCGACTTTCGTTACACCGAGTACTGTGCGCTTATCTTCACTGAAGACGGGCATATAAGTCGCTTCAAGCCAAACTGTGGATCCGTCTTTAGCTTTCCTCTGGATCTTTCCGGAAGAAGCGAGTCCTTTTTGCAAGTCTCTCCACATGTCTCTGTAAGCAGGGCTGCTGACGAATTCGGGGAAGCATAGTCTTTCGTGAGGCATCCCAATCATTTCTTCAGGACGGTACCCGACAGCGGCTGCAAAGTTTTTGTTCACATAGGCAATGCGTTTATCGATACCGAAACGAATAATCGCGAGGTTCTCTTCTAAAGCGCTTACAACGAGCTGGTCAGACACAGATTCGGATGTCGATACATTCAATTAGTTTCCTCCTAGGACTTCTGTAGTTAATTAGGTTCTATTATACACATTCTGAATCATATGTACTAGCTGAATGGATTATTCAACCAATAAAATACAATATTTCAGATTGAGATGAATGGTTTTGACTAGTGATGAAGGTCTTACGTATGAATGATATAAAGCTGATTATTAATAAAGATAAAGGGAAATCATTCGGAAGTTGCTTTGCGTTGCAGTCTCCTCGCTCGCTCGGGAGTCGCCGGCTTCCACTCCAAGCAACGGATACTTCTTTGTACAAATCATGTAAGTATTAAAAGAGTCCATATCGAAATATACGAATGATTTTTGACTGCTCGCCAGTTACGCATAAGAATTAGTAACGAAACGAAAAAACTGTATGTAGATGTGTAATGAAGGATATTATGTACGTGAGAGAAATATATGGAAGGTGATGGGAGATGATGTTAGCTGTCCTTATACACTTCAAATCGATCGGTTGAAAGATTTTGCAGGAATCAGAAAAACAGAGGCCAATTGTTCGCCTCTGTTTTAGCTGGACCTATAAGGGGTTAAAAGTCTCTTTTATTCAGCGGATCATCGTAGAAAACGTCGTGTACCGGCTTGTTCTTTCTGCGTTCATTGCGAGTGGTAAGTGACTCTTTTTCAAGTTGTTCGCCTTTTCTAGCGGAACCTTCATTTACCTCGTCTTGAAATTGTTGTCGGCGCTGTTCTAGTTCAGGATCCATTCCAAGCTCACCGGCAAAATCAGTCGTTTCCAATCCGTTTGTAATGGAATCGTCCGCTGCTACACTGAATTCAGAACGCTCAACTGGCCGCTCGTGTGCCGGTGTTACCTTGTCTTCTGTATGAAGAAGTGCCGTATCGCCGAACGCTGGCTGTTCAGGAGTTCGCGTCACTCCGCCGCCAGGAGGTTCCACCCATGTATTGGCTCCAAGGTTCGGATCAGCTGCATTCCCTCCGATTCCGAAATGAGTCCCGACTCCTTGAGGCTGTCCGTGAATGTCGCTCGATTCATCCACGTACAGCAACATGCTGCCATTGTTGACGTCTTGATAAAACCCGGCTTTCTCATTTTCACTGAAACCGAGACTATCCATCATACTGCGGACGCGATCTTCACCCGCCATGAAATCCATGAATTTATCCAGCCAGGATTCGTGTGTCGTCTGAATTTCTGCATCGGTACGGCTTTGAAGCATCTTTACATCATTTTCACTTTTAGCGATCACGAAGATCTGATGCTCCATATATCCTTCTGCTTTCAACTCTTCAACTTTAGCCAGTAGTTCCGGCTCTGTATGAAACATCCCGATGAATCGTTTGCCTTCTTCCATTTGGTAACGCCTCCTAATGAGTGTATATGCTACTCTTCGAATGATTCGTTGTTAGTGTTTGAATACCCAGGCAGCCCCCGTCGAAAACCTATTGACCTTCCGAATGAGCAAACACCATCCATTTGTCACTCACTTGTCATGTGTGTGTCATTGACTAAGCGTGGGGTATTAAATGAAGAAAAACAGATGCCAGAGGTTGGAAGTCCTCTGGCATCTGTTTAGAAATTCAGTATGCACCGAATAATTTATTCTCAAAGTCTTTCAACGAATGATTCGGTGAAATTCCTTGACGTGTTAGTTCATACCGATTGTCACCAAGCTTCACGTTGCCTGGGTTCGTTGTGAAGGCCATCCGAATTCCTGCAGAAGAAATAGCTTGTTTACCCGTGTCATTGAATTGTCCGAAAGGATACGCCAAATATTGGATGTTCGGATCTTGGCACTGCCCATTTGTTGGACCTGAATGTCGTATAATTGTTTTTAAAATTCTGCGGAACCAGTCAGCTCATTACCTACAACTGCATAACCACCTGTAGCTTTTAATAATATGACAGTATAGTTGTGAGCAGCTGTTTAAATGCTCGATTGCGACGCGATGAGTAAGAAACTCACTATTAGACAAGACCTTCATTCTTTAAAAAATCAAATATAAGACGGAGGATGATGTATGATACATCTATTTATACTAAATTATTAGCCGCGTTAGATGAATATGGCCGATTATACGATTGAATAAGCGTACTGGATTCGGGATTTTGTGAAAGGGGATGTTGGCGGTTGTAATTTCACATATCCGATCTGGTTATGAAAAACATCAAAGATAATATTGAGGGAAACCATTCGTGTCTTGAGATTGGAACTCTGATTGCCAATAGTGTAAATGAAATTGATAGGACATAAGTACCGCGTGGACCTCCTGAATGTCGGATAGCTGAAATAATAGAAATTCATCTCAAAGAAGTAATGAAATTAGTGAAAAATGCGTGCCTTTACATTCGAAATGAGGAAATTCATGGTATTGTGAAAGTTTTCAATTGGAATTTTATAAGTCTATAGTTGTCCATCTGCGTTTGATAAACTAGTTCCTTGGGTATAGATAGAGGGGTAAATAGAACAGTATAGGAGAACATGACGATGAGCGAGCATATCCAAAATTTACAAGAGTCTATAAAGTCACTACGGAATCATGGTAGATATGACGAAATGATAGAAGCGTGTTACCAACTATTGCAAGTTGCTACAGATTTAGAAGACCGGCAATTGCAGATGGACGCTTATGCGAATTTCGCACTCGGTTTCTATAAAATCGGTGATATCAAAGACGCGTTCTCTTATATCGAAAAGCATTCCATGCTGTGTGAAATCTATGGCGATCAAGAGGATGAAATGGATTCCAATCACATTTTTTTCTTGTTGTATGAGTATACAGGGAACTTTAAGAAAGCGAAGCAAGTGCTTGAGAATAGTATCGCCCTAGCTACCGAACTTGAAAATTATGCGATTGTCAGCGAAAACTGCAGTGAACTCAGTGCTGTGTTAAGTCGAATGGGCAACTATGAGGAAGCTTTGGCGATAGGGAGGCAAGGGGCAAACATTGCTGCACAGCATGAGCCGTATTGTCCGTTTCTACTCGTAAAAGCGATTCTGGCTGTTGCACAAGCCCTTCTAGGAAAGTCCGATTTGGAAGCAGTCGACTCACTTCTTCAAACGATCGTCCGGGATCAGGTTTTGAAGGATTACGCGAAAGAAAAAACGAAGTGCTATTGGTTGCTTGCCCATCTGCAAAGGTTGCAGGAGAAACCGAAAGAAGCGTTAGTGAGTTTGGCAATAGCACAAGAGAGCGCCAAAGAAGCGAATAGTTTCAAGCAGCAGAAAGAGATCCAAGAAGTTCAGATCGAATTGTACCGCGAGTTGAAGGACTTTGAAAAAGGCTTTGAAGTTCAAGAACAGCATATTCAGCTTCTGAAAGAAATCCATCGGCATGACAGTGAAAATACAGCCATGAAGCTAGAAATGAAAGTGAAATTACAGGAGCTCGAAAGGCAAGCCAACACCGACTTTCTAACGGAAGTCCTGAGCAGAAGAGCCTTGGAAGAAACAGCGAATGACTGGTTGGTTCACGCTGCGTCATCTGAAGAGAATATAGTTTGCATTGCTTTTGATATCGACAATTTAAAGAATTTGAATGACACGTACGGACATACTTTTGGTGATCAAATTATTCGTCGCATCGCACAGGAATGTAACGATCTGCTGCGTCGTAGTGACATTACGGGAAGAGTCGGCGGAGATGAGTTCGTTTCGATATTGCGAGGGATCACGATTGAAGATGGCCGCAAAAAGGCACAGCAAATGCTGGATGCGATTACACAGCTATCAATTGAACATAATGGAGAGAAGATACCCCTTACATTAAGTATTGGAGTATCTGAAAATGATTACGGCAGCATCAAAGAATATACGACACTTTATCATGAAGCGGATATCGCCTTATACCGTGCAAAAAACAATGGTAAAAATCGAGTATGCACTTTCTGATATGCGGAGCCTTAAATGGACCTGACCTAAATCGAAGCGGCAATTAATAGGATCTGGAGAAAACTTAACCTTCAATTGTGAACAAAATAGCTCATAAAAACTTCTTCTTTTAGATGGGAAACCGACACAGAAATAGAGGGCGAAACGGTAACGTAAGAACTATTTTTATGTTAAAATATTCATCGTTGAATATTTATGACGGGGTTACAGTCATCCATGATTGCATACCACATAAAAGGAGATTTTATAAATGGGTAGAGTTGAACAGAAAGTTGCATTGGTAACAGGGGGAGCTTCCGGAATCGGGCTTGCATCTGCACAGTTACTTGCTAAAGAAGGCGCTAAAGTTGTAATCGGTGATTTCAACATTGAAGGTGCAAAAGCGGCAGCTGAGGAAATCAAGGCGAACGGTGGCGAGGCTTCCGCAATCTTCTTGGATGCTACAAAAGAAGACTCCATCCAGGAAGCTGTTGAATTCACAGTGAACACGTATGGTTCAATTAATATATTGTTCAACAATGTTGGCGGAACCAACCTTAAAAAGGACTTGGATGTTGTCAACCTTGACTTGGACGAATGGGATCGTCTGATGAACATGAACTTGAAGAGTGTATTGATCGGTTCACGTTTTGCTATCCCATACATGCAGAAAGCTGGTGGCGGTTCAATCATCAACACAGCTTCAACTGCCGCTGTAGCAGGAGACGCAATCCGTTCGGCATATGGTGCATCCAAAACGGCTGTAACCGGTTTGACTCGCTACATTGCCACTCAATACGGAAAAGATAACATTCGCTGTAATGCAATCGCACCTGGCCTGATTTTAACTCCTGCTGCGAAAGCTAACTTACCTGAAGAAGTACGCGAAATCTTCATGAAATATAATGCACTTCCTTACCACGGAGAGCCTGAGGATATCGGTAACACGGTCGTATTCTTAGCGTCCGATGACTCGAAATTCATGACAGGCCAATTGCTTGTTGTTGACGGTGGTCACTACATGACGAGCCCGACGATTTCTGACGTCGATAATTATGTAGCTAGCTTGCAGAAATAAGTTGAACGACATGAACTCCCGCTTTGCCGAATCAGTTTGGCGAAGCGGGATTTTTTTGCGCTTCATGTTGAAGTTCTCAGCGGACGTTGCAGATACGATAGTCAGGTTAAGAAAGACGGATTAAGGGAATGTCTCTGTATTGACATCGTTACGTAAAGGGAGGGAGGAAGATGAAAAAGGCAGGACGCTGGATTGGGAATTTCCTTCTCCTGGCAGGGGTCTGTCTGCTCGTCTGGCAATTTACAGGAACGAAACGCACGGAAAATGTCCGTGAACAGCAGCTGGACGCCTTTGCTAACTTGAAAGCGGAAGCGGAAGTGCAGACAAAGAAAACGGAAGCTGACGGGATTCCGAAGCAAACTCAAGAAACGGCCCTAGGAAAAGAAGTTCAAGAGAAGGAACTGGGTGACCTCATCGGCGTACTATCCATACCTCAAATAGATATCCAAGCACCTGTTTCGTATGGAGCCACACCGGAAATTCTGGACAGTGGGTTCGGAGCAATTCCAAGTGAGTACGAACCTGGAGTCCAAGACGGAAGTTATGCAATTGCGGGCCATCAATCCCACGTGTTCGGGCAATTTTTCAACCGATTGGACGAACTCAAGGAAGGCAGCCGATTCAACTTCGAAACGGTAGCTGAAACGCAGACGTATGAAGTGTACGAAACGAAGATCGTATTTCCTGAAGAAGTGGAGGCGATCGCGGAAGAGCCAGGAATCGCAAAACTGTCTCTCGTCACATGTTATCCCCATAACAGCAATAAGCATCGCCTAATCGTCATGGCGAAACGTGTGGATAAATGAATGAATGAAGCCCGAAAAAGCAGATGGCTCGTCCATCTGCTTTTTGCGTCTATCAATTATCGACTACATTGCTGATTTGGTAGGAGCCTTCCCTCTCATCAGTTGCGACTTCTTGGTTGAATTTCTGAAACTCTGCAGAACCCGGAGCTCCTGGCGGCAAGTATCCTAAAAGAACCGCACCATCCCCATCCAATATGGACCTCTAATATTCTTGCAGGAAAGACACCATGAAAACACGCAGACTTTCTACATAAAATTATTCCTGAATGAAAATATTGTAAAATAAATAGTATTATAGTTTTAGTATGTGTGAACTGTTAAATTTGATTTGATACGGTTATAAATAATAGTTAGATGGAATGTGAAAAACTGAATTACGGATATTACAGTATAGTCAAAAATTCTTTTTTTCTATTAAACTGCATGATGTCACATTTTTAACGAAATGTAATGGAATTGAAAGGTTTAATAGATATCACTATGGGTAAGAGCGGTAATACAGGATTCTTACTATTGAAAATCCTTTACAGTGAAGAAGAAGGAGGTGAATACGTGCGCAACTTCATAGCAGTCTTATGTACTAGTGTTTTTCTGATTGTATTGCCAACTGCAGTTCATGCAAACGAAAACCCTGAGATTCAGAAAGAGGAGAAAGCGAAAAAAGGACTTGTTGGAGGGTTGCTTCAGCAAGTGAAAGGCACTGTGGACAAAACGGTGAAATCTACAGGAGAACTTGTAGAAGAAACGGTTAAATTCACCGGTGATACCGTGGACCGGACAGTGAACTTCACGACAGAAACCGTCAACACAGTTGCCGATCCCAAACAGAAAAAGCCAGTGAAAACAGTTGTTGAAAACACGACGAATTTTGTCGGAGAAACTGTAGAGAAAACGGTTCCCGTTGTCGAGCAAACGACCAAAACAGTGCAAACCGTTACAAACGAAACGGTGAAAGTGACGAAACCGCTTCCTAAAGTACCTGTCGTGACACCAGTTGTCGAACAAACAACACAAACTGTTGAAAAGGTAACGGAGCAAGTGAAGAAAACAGTAGATGATACTGTAGGAACTGTTACGGAAACCGTTTCGAAACCACTTATGAAGAAACCGGTGGAAGGCACACCTCCAGTAGCAGAAGAGAAACCGAATCAGGGTTCATCCCAGACATCTCCAACAGAAAAACCGGATCAGCCGAATGTGACTGAACAGCCAAGTGAAGACCGATACCCGACAGCAGGTGAGAACCACGCTGGCACACCTGAGGCAACTGTCCCTTCAGAAGGGGAGCGTCCAGAGGCTAAACCGGAAGTGGATATCCAGGGGGAATCTCCTGTAAAAGAAAGTGTGAAAGAGGATACAACCGTTTCCAAGGGACACGCAGTAAACAAGGAAAGTGAAGAAATCAATTCCGCATCGGCGCAAGGTGCAAAACCGATTGAAGACCAGTTCACAATGGAGCGTAAGGGGAAGCGGACTAAAACACCTTCAACTGACAGCAAATCGTTGGAGACCATGTCAAGCCAAGCATTTCCTTTGAAGCCTTCCACAAGAAGTTCTTGGATGTCTGATGTCCAACTCGTTACAGGAACATCTTCGATTCATCTGTCGACCTCGTCGACTTCTACTGGAACAAGTGGATTTGGTGCAATACTCGCAGATGATTGGCTGATGAACGCAGAAATCGTCAGTCAGAAATGGTATTTGGAGGATATTTTAGGAATACTTCAATGCAGTCACGCACCGCCAGGACAACCACCCCAATCCACTCCTTTTTTATACGTGATTTAAAAAACGATAAAAAAGGAGAGAGATGAATATGAAAACGAATTGGATGAAATACGTTGGGATGACGGCTTTTGCTGGTGCAGTATTTGTAACTATGCCTGCTGCTGGTTTTGCAAACGAGGGTGAACAACAAGAGGGGCAGCAAGGAGAGAAAACATCGGTACTTGATATTCAACTGGACGATCTTCCGATTGTAGGAGATGTTTCTGTCCAGTTGCCGAAGCAATCCGAGTCAGAGGATAAAGGACTTGCGAATGTCCAAGTGAAGGATGGGATTGTGGAAGATCTGCAAGCCGATGTTGCTCCTGTCACCAAATCGCAAAATGAGCAATCAGATTCTGAAAAGCGTGCAGTGGCTACTGTGAAAGTGGACACAGCATTGACGGAATCGGTTCAAGCAGACGTAGCAACGAAGAAGAACAGTAAGGATGACACAAGCAGTGAGTCAAGCAGTGCACTCGTAACTGTTGAAGCGGAAGAGTTACCTGTTGCAGGCGAGACTACTGCAAATGTTGTCTCAAAAAAAGTCAGTCAAAAAGACAACGTCACTTCAGTTGACAAAGGAGTGGTCCAAGCAGATCTGAAAGAATCTGAATTACTTGGAAATACTCATGCAGGGGTTATAGAGAGCCAAGTGAAATCAGATGATAAGGGATCTAAGCAGGTGGACCAGTCGTTAGTCGAAGTAACTGTTGACGACGCTCCAATTCTAGAGGACACGCATGTGGGTGTTGTAGATAACCATGTGAACAAGAATGAAGATGGTTCAATCACAAAAGACGGTGGTGTAGTCGACGCAACCATCGGCGAAGCCCTTGGTGGAGCGTTGGAAGAGACACACGTCGGAGTATTGGATAACCATGTAGCAGTCGAAGAAGATGGTTCATTCACGAAAGACGGTGGTGTAGTCGACGCAACCATCGGCGAAGCTCTTGGTGGAGCGTTGGAAGAGACACACGTCGGAGTATTGGATAACCATGTAGCAGTCGAAGAAGATGGTTCAATCACGAAAGACGGTGGTGTAGTCGACGCAACAATCGGCAATGCACTCGGTGGAGCGTTGGAAGACACGCACGTCGGAGTATTGGATAACCATGTGGCAGTCGAAGAAGATGGTTCAATCACGAAAGACGGTGGTGTAGTCGACGCAACAATCGGCAATGCACTCGGTGGCGT
>NZ_JACSQY010000012.1:75712-101965 GCF_014836415.1 Sporosarcina gallistercoris
GCAGTCGAAGAAGATGGTTCAATCACGAAAGACGGTGGTGTAGTCGACGCAACAATCGGCAATGCACTCGGTGGCGTGTTGGAAGACACACATGTCGGAGTATTGGATAACCATGTGGCAGTCGAAGAAGATGGTTCAATCACAAAAGACGGTGGTGTAGTCGACGCAACAATCGGCAATGCACTCGGTGGCGTGTTGGAAGACACACACATCGGAGTCCTGGATAACCATGCGTCAGTCGAAGAAGATGGTTCATTCATGAAAGACGGTGGTGTAGTCGATGCAACAATCGGCGAAGCCCTCGGTGGCGCGTTGGAAGACACGCACGTCGGAGTATTGGATAACCATGTGGCAGTGGAAAAAGATGGTTCATTCACAAAAGACGGAGGCGTAGTCGACCTGCTTGTCAACGATCTACTTGGACTTGGTGGACTGCACCTAGGGGTACTTGATGACCATATTGAACAATCAGACGAGGAAACCAACCGTTCAAATGGATTGTTACAGTTGACTCTATTAGACAAATTGCTTGGAAATACAGCAGTCAATCTGCTAGCGAATAAAACGCAGACAACTGAAGACGGCACTTACCAAAAACAAGGCGTTGGCATGATCACACTCGACTTGCCGTTGCTTGGAGCAATCGATCTTGACTTGCTCACTCGTGAATCATTCGTTCCCGCACCGGTCCAACTTCCTGAAGAAGACACGGAAGGGACTGATCCGGGTGATGGGGATTCAGGTACGACACCCGACGGAGATACGGTAATTCCATGGGTACCCGTAGTTCCATCTGAGCCGAATAACCCCGGTGATGATAATGGTACACCTGGTGAGGAAACAGAAGAGCCAGATGATGGTACGACAACTCCAGAAGAGGAAACAACTGATTCTGATAATGGGGATAGCGAGTCTGAAGACGATGCAACAAATCCTGACGGTACCGAAGACGGTAATGTTGGTGAAACACCTGATACAGACTCTGGCCAAGAGGATGGAACGTTTCCGCAAGAAAATGGATCGTCAACCATTCCTGGAAATTCGTCTAATGGGAATGGTTCGGATAACGGCATGTCCGACGGCAACGGAACAGATGAAGACCGTTCCATGTCAGAGAATCCGACAATTGCACAATCTGGAATCGGATCTAACTGGAGCGGAGCGTCATCAAATTCAATGATGTCAAAACTGCCACAAACAGGCGGGCTGCTGGATGGAACTAGCATGCTGCTCATCGGCGTTCTAACTTTGCTTTCAGGAGCATTTCTCCGTAAATGGGCAATTCAATAAGTGGGTTCGCTGGATTCCTGATCAGAATCTAGTAATCATTACAGCGCATCATTGCATAGACTGGCAAGGCGCCATCCAATCCGGACGCGGAAAGGGTGGCGCTTTAGTATGCCGAAAGACATAGGAATCACAATAATAGTAGAACAATATTAACAATTTACTGAAAATAATAGAATGATTGGAAAAGAACTGGTATACTGAATTTACCAAATAAGAATTAAGAGGAGAGATTCAATGAAACGTTTTATTTCAGGGATAGCGGCGCTAGCACTTGGTCTAGGTCTGGCGGTGCAACCAGCAGCCGCAGCCTCAAAATTCACGGATGTGACAAAAACAAACCAATTTCAGGATGAAATCCAGTATCTAACGGGAAAGAAAATCATCAGCGGTTTTTCAAACGGTACATTTAAACCTAAAGCGGAAGTGACACGTGGAGATGCTGCAATCATGATTGGTCGCCTGAAGAACTTGGATGGAACAAAACGACCTTCCAAGTTCAAAGATGTCAATAAGGATTCGGCAGCTAGTGGCTATATCACTTCTGCTGTAGCGAAAGGCTACATTACTGGATATGCTGATGGAACTTTCCGACCTAATGAGATTCTGACACGTGGCGATATGGCGATTATTTTGACAAGGGCCCTCGATCTCAGACTAGGAAGCATGCAAAGTTTCAGCGATGTAAGTGATCGCATGAAGGCGAGTGAAGCGATCTACAATATTGCAGGAGAGTTCATCACTGGAGGGTATGCAGACGGAACATTCCGTCCGTATGACAAGGTAACTCGCGAACAATTCTCGGCTTTCCTGGCACGCGCTTTAAGTCCGGTTTATAAGCAGCGCACAGTCAATAACGACGGTTTCACTTATGACATGACAAAGAAGTATGTGTTTAACGTTTCCGGTGAAGAGCTGCATGTGAGTTACAAGAACACCAGCGCTAAGTTTGGCGATCTGACTTACAAAGGATTCTTCTGGGAATACAAGAATACGACAACCAACAAAACACAGTACGTGAGATACGAACAGACCAAAGATGCAGTATACTTGGAGTATCCATTTTCTGACGCGAACACCGAGTTGAAATTGCCCGTCAAAGTAGGAAAGAAGTGGAACCCAGCTTTAAGTGAAGAGGAATTCCACACAATCACAGGTATCGGCAAAACGATCACTACCCCTTACAAAAAATTCACTGACGCTATCGAAGTGACCACTGAAACGGGAAATAAGAAATATTTTGTGAAAAATATCGGTCAAGTGAAAACTGTGGATAAGTCAGGTAAAGTGCTATCTGAACTCAAGTCCATTCAATAAGAAACAGGAAGCCGCCCAGGAAAGGGTGGCTTTTTTAATGTAAATGGAATCGACTACCAGTTGTGAGTGTGCTATAATTCCGGAAAACGCTTCCAGGAGTGATAATTGTGAAAAGTTCCAAACAAGTAAAAAAAGTAATCATCCCAGCAGCAGGGCTTGGTACACGATTCCTGCCTGCCACAAAAGCGATGCCGAAAGAAATGTTACCGATTGTAGATATGCCGACAATCCAATACATCGTGGAAGAAGCGATTGAATCTGGGATTACCGACATCATCATCGTGACCGGTAAAGGAAAGCGGGCAATAGAGGATCATTTCGACAATGTCCTTGAACTGGAAGAGAACCTGATCCAGAAAGGGAAATTCGACTTGCTAGCAAAAGTGCAAGCCTCTGCAGCAGTTGACATCCATTACATACGTCAAAAGGAACCATTAGGCCTCGGCCATGCAATCTGGTGTGCCCGGAATTTCATAGGAGACGAACCATTTGGTGTGTTGCTCGGAGACGATATCATCCGGAATGACAAACCTGCACTGAAGCAACTCATAGAACAGTACGATGAGACGGGTTCAAGTGTGATCGGTGTCCAAGAAGTTCCCCATGAAGAGATTCACCGATATGGTGTCATCGATCCGGAAACGACAACGGGTAAACTGATGAAAGTCCGTAAATTTGTAGAGAAACCGAATCAGGACGAGGCTCCATCCGACTACGCGATTGTCGGCCGGTACATTCTGACACCGGACATTTTCCCGATTTTGGATAAGAAGCAAATCGGCAAAGGCGGAGAGATCCAGCTGACAGACGCGATTGAAGAATTGAATCAGAGCCAAGACGTATATGGCTATGCATTTGACGGACGCCGTTTTGACGTAGGAGAGAAGCTTGGTTTCATCGAAACGACGTTGACATTTGCATTGGAACGTGATGATTTGAAAGATGGTGTACGTGAAATGATGGAACGGCTACTTGCCAAACATAAAGTTCTGTAATCATCAGAACGCTGATTTAAAAAAGTTTTCGACTAGAGGAGAGTAGAAGGATGATAGATCCACAAACAGCCTTTCAGCAATGGGTTGCTCAAGACGATTTAATGCCGGATGTCCGGACGGAGCTGTTAGCAATTTCAGAGGATGAAACAGAAATCGTGGAGCGCTTTTACCGTTGGCTTGAATTCGGTACAGGAGGCATGCGAGGATTACTCGGAGCAGGAACAAACCGTATGAACATCTATACGATCCGCCGTGTTGCTGAAGGATTGGCACGCATGATTGAAGAGCATGGAAAAGTGGCGGTTGACCGCGGAGTGGCAATTGCCTACGACACACGGTACCTATCAAAGGAATTCGCGTATGAAACGGCAGCGGTACTTGCCTCTCACGGCATCCGTTCTTACGTGTTCGCAGAACCGAGGCCAACACCGGAACTTTCGTTTGCAATCCGGGAATGTCGCGCCTTCAGTGGGGTAGTGATTACGGCTAGCCACAATCCGAAAGAGTATAATGGATTCAAAGTATATGGAGAAGATGGTGGGCAGCTCCCACCAGAAAAAGCTGAATCCATTGTAACGAAAATGAACGAAATAGAAGACCTATTTGCAATTACAGCTTTGGATGAAACGGGATTGGAAAACTCCGGACTACTCACGATGCTTTCTGAACAAATCGACGACGCCTATCAAACGATGCTGAATACATTGCAAGGAAGCGTGCTCGAACGGGATGATATTAAAATTGTTTATACGCCTTTACATGGTACGGGGAATGTACCTGTACAGCGTGGACTGAAGGAATTCGGTTATCGGAATGTATTCGTTGTTCCAGAGCAGGAAAAAGCCGATCCTGCATTTCCAACCGTCGAGTATCCGAATCCGGAAGAGCAGGGAAGTTTTCTGATGGCAATCCAGTTAGGTGCGAAACTCGAGGCGGACCTATTACTTGCAACTGATCCGGATGCTGACCGCCTTGGAGCTGCGATTGCCTTACCTACTGGCGGATATGAGTTATTGACGGGGAATCAGCTAGGCGCCTTGTTACTGAATTATATACTTGAACAGCGACAGGAGACAGGGACGCTTCCTAGTAACGGAGTGATTCTGAAGACCATCGTCACCTCCGAAATGGGACGTGCCATCGCTGCCCGATATGGTGTGAAGACCGAAGACACGCTCACAGGATTCAAGTACATTTCCGAGAAAGTTGAAAAATACCACTCAACTGGTGAATTTGAATTCCTATTCGGCTACGAAGAAAGCTACGGATATCTAGCTGCTGACTTCGTACGTGAAAAAGATGCCGTCCAAGCTGCACTTCTTATTGCAGAAGCAGCTACGTTTTATAAGAGTCACGGAACCTCACTTCACGGACAGCTTCAAAAATTGTATAAGGAAGTGGGCTACTACAAAGAAGCCCTGCGTTCGATAACCCTTACAGGAAAGGCCGGAGAGGAACAGATAGCTGGTATTTTACGCAAACTGCGCGACAATCCACCGAAAGAATTTGGCGGGGTGGGTGTCACTTCCATCGAAGATTATCAGACAGGGATCATTAAAGTAGTGGATGGCGTAGACCGCACAACCGATCTTCCAAGCTCGAATGTGCTTAAGTTCTGGCTGGAAGACGGATCCTGGTGTTGTATCCGCCCTTCAGGCACGGAACCGAAGTGTAAGATATATATAGGTGTACGGGGTGAAACTGGCCTTGATGCAATCGAAAAATGCAGAAAACTGGAAGAATCCTTTATGACTGCTGCAGTAGGTATTGAAAAACCGATAATATGAATGGAGTACGTTTAAAGGCTTTCCCGAAATTCGGGAAAGCCTTTTTAAGTGAGTGTTCCTATCATCCATTGAGCAAAAAGTGGCCAAGCCTACAGCAGCTCGTTCGACTAATTTCCAGGTCTGATCGATTGTCCTTGTGCATCACGTTTCTCAACAAGTCGTTCTTTCTGCATCACGTCACTATTTTGTGGGAGAATATACCCCTCCATATCCATTTTTTCCGTCACGGGTGATGTAAGATCCCCATGATCATGATTGGACATATCCCAGAAATCACCTTTATCGACATACAATAAGAATGCACCGTTTTCTACAACACTCAGATATCGATCCGCTTCGTCCTGAGTCAAATCCATCTGGGTCAATGCTTTTCGTGCTGGTTGTTCATCGGATAGGAATGCCGTGAATCGGTCCCACCAGGTGGCATCCACGTTTTGGATTTCAGCATCTGTTCTGCCGCGGACGATGGACACATCTTCTTTATCCTTCGTCACTACATACATATTCTCTTCGGCAATGCCATTTTCATGCAGTTCATGGATCTTATCCAACAACTCGTTTTCACTATGGAACACTCCTGCAAATTCTCGGTTCATCTCGTATTTCCTCCATTCCGGTTATGTTTTGAAGAAATGAAACGTTGTTAATAGATACCCCTTCCACTTGACCCGAAACAAAGAGAGTGACCAATCCTTAAAAATCCACTGGTAAACTATTTTTTAAATGAACAATACCGATAATCTTATAATTCGTCTGCGATTTTGTCACGGTGGTATTCAGAGAACTGGATGACACGGACGTTCGCTGTGTTCAATTCATGATAGATTTCCCGGCTGTCCCAAAAAGAAATCGACCGATCCCGTTCGCTTGCGAGTAGAGCGATGACCTCATCTGCCGTATCGAAGTGTACAAAACGCCGGATGTAATGTTCTTCGTCGAAAAAGTACGTGATTTTGAATTCTTTCATAGTCCATCATCCTTTCCATAGTTGAAAATGAAAAACGGGCAGCCGCAATAGATGCAGGCTGCCCGTTTCGTTCAGCCCATAGTCCGCGATTTGCGTGAATTGGATCGGAAAGATACGAAAAGTTGTACGATGATTAAAAATACGAGTGCACCCGACATGTCGAGGGCGACGTCTTGCCACGTTGCGGTACGTCCACCTGTCAACGATTGGTGGAATTCGTCGGCGGAGGCAGCGAGAAATGTCATGAAGGCCGCGATGAAAAAGCGGAAGCGGATTTTTGGCAACAGCCAGAAGAAAACGGCTGCGAGTGCACCGAACGTGAAGAAATGCGCACTTTTTCGTGCCAGGAATTCGACAAAGTAGTAGTAGCCACGTTCCTCGACTGAGATGGTTTTCCCCCAATAAGGGATTTGCAGTTTGGAGAGCGGTTGTTCGAGCGGCTGGCCAGGCAGCAGTTGTTGCAGTTTCGGAACAATCGTTTGCTGTTCGTATGTTTGACTGGAGGAGATGAAGAGTCCTGCGATAATGCCAATGAGTAATAAGACAACGACTAGTTTTTTCATGGTGCGAGTATAACATATTCTGGGCGGTTGTGCAGGGGGGAGATGCAGACTGTCTCTGAATTGGGAAAGTGGTAGGCGACCGCTTGGCGCTGGAGGATGCCTTTCGCATAGAGCCAAAGAAGTGCGCTTTGTCTCTATACTTCGGCGACCTCATCAGACGCCTGCGCTGGGGATTTGTTACCGCATGGGGAAAGGTGTGATCAAGCAAGTGGCATATCCGCTCAAGCAAGGAGGTAAGTGATCAAGCAAGTGGCATATCCGCTCAAGCGAGGAAGAAAGTGATCAAGCAAGTGGCATATCCGCTCAAGCGAGGAGGAAAGTGATCAAGCGAATGGCGTATCCGCTCAAGCGAGGAGGAAAGTGATCAAGCGAATGGCGTACCCGCTCAAGCGAGGAGGAAAGTGATCAAGCGAATGGCATATCCGCTCATGGGATAGGTGGTAGGCGACCGCTTGGCGCTGGAGGATGCCTTTCGCAGAGAGCCAAGGAAGTGCACCTTGTCTCTCTACTTCGGCGACCTCATCAGACCCCTGCGCTAGGCTTTTCATTGAATAGGTGTGAGAAGGACTCTATCACTGAATGGAGAGAGTGGTAGGCAACCGCTTGGCGCTGGAGGATGCCTTTCGCAAAGAGCCAAGGAAGAGCGCCTTGTCTCTTTACTTCGGCGACCTCATCAGACGCCCGCGCTGGGAATCTCTTTGGACAAAATATCTTTGTAGAAAGAAAACCCTCACGCAAACAATCTCTGTTGATCGAAGTGAAAGGTGGCGACTCCTGCGGAATCAGCGAAGATCGAAGACCCCGCAGAAGCGTAGCGCCGAGGAGGCTGAGATCGAGCCCGCGGAACGCGTCCACCTGCAACGCAGATCAACACCGTCTACACACCTCGGCCATGAATTAAAGGACAGCTCACACGCCTACTATTACAGACAGTTTACAATCTGCTCAACCAAGTTAGCAACGAGGCGGGAGAGGGAATAAGACTGGGGATATGAACACAACGAATGGAATGAGGGTTACCATGAAACGGACCATCTACTTAGATTGGCTGCGGATCCTTGCAGCACTGGCGGTCGTGACCATCCACGTCGCTGCGGGGGTTGTTACTGATAAAGCACAAACCTATGAAAGTCCATGGATGGCGGGGAACTTCTTCGAATCCATTTCGAGATGGGCGGTCCCGATGTTCGTCATGATCAGCGGAGCGCTCATGCTCAGCAGCAAAAAGGAAATCAGTACCTCCAATTTCCTCGAAACCAAAATGGCGAAAATCCTGATCCCGCTCTTTGCATTCAGCGTCATCTACTACGCCAACGAAGTGAGGAAAGGGGAATTCACTTTTTCCATCAGCGACTTCATCGAACGGTTTGCGACAGACGACATCATGTATCACCTTTGGTTCCTCTACATGATCGCAGGACTCTATCTCATTACGCCGTTGCTCAAAATACTCATCCAGCATGCCAAAAGGAAAGACGTGGAATACTTCCTCCTCCTATGGCTATTCGCCTCTGTCATCTCGAAGGCACTCGAATATTTCATCGGCTACAGCTTCAAGATCGAACTGTTTTTCGTGACACACTATGTAGGCTATTTTGTCCTCGGCTATTATTTGTACACCTATGACCTCCAGGAAAAATGGAGGAACCTCCTCTACTTTGGAGGATTCGTAGGTTGGATAACGACATTTTTCATGACCTATCACGAATCCGTTAAGCTAGACGAACCGCTTGAGCATTACTGGTATGACGAACACTCGCCGAATGTACTACTCGTAGCTGTCGCGTTATTCGTGCTGTTCAAATCGACCAAACTGGGCGAAGCGAAACTACCATGGATCGGCACCGTCATCAGTCAAGCGAGTTTCGGCATCTACCTGATCCACGTCCTAGTCATGCAGACGCTTTACGAGAAATTCGAATTCGTCTGGTTCGATTTGCACCCGATTATCGGGATTCCTTATAAAATCCTGATCGTCACTGCATTGAGCACGATCCTTGTCAGTTTGGTGAGAAAAGTACCGATAGTACGCGGAATCATCCCCTGACCTCTAATGAAAAAATTACTTATTTTACAAACTATTTCCCCTTATTGTGTGCGAATCTGATAGACTAGTGTCAATAACTACAAAATCCGAGGAGATGTCTATGAACAAAAAGCTTAAAATCTTCTTCCTTGTGTCGATCGTTGTCATTTTGGCAGGAGTATCTTACATCTTATATGAATTCAAATTTAAAACATACGAAGTCGCTGATGACAAAGTGGATGAAATCATCGACGAGCCGTACAAATTGGAATTACCCGATGGGACTCCGATCGAACAACCAGATTCAGAGGGTGGTGACAAGACCGGTACCGCAGATGGCATAAGCGGAGCAAACGGGAGCACCTCAAATGCAGGAGCAACAACTGAAACATCCGGAAAAATCACAGTTTCCAAAAACCTTGGTGTCACATCATCCAATGGCCAATCCACTTCAAATGCTGGCAAGGGACAATCTGGTGAAACCACTTCATCCAACCAAGCAGGTCAGAATAATTCGTCTACTGGAAACTCAAGCAGTAAACCCCAAACGGGTGGCGACGTTTCTGTCGCATCCATCAAAGCGAAATACCAGCCAACCCTTGCAAGTCTCGAAAACCAAGCAGCTGGACGTTTGTCTTCCCTTGTCGGCCGCGCGAAAAGTGAGTATGAGGAGAAGAGTAAAACAGGGGATGTCAATTATGGATATTTCTACAACAAATACATGGGTGCAGCGAAGTCGATGGAAGCCCAGACCGATGGCGCATTCAACAGTGTCATGAAAGCCCTTGAAAACGAACTGCATGCGAACGGGTACGACAAGTCTTATGCGAAGAATTTCAGGTCCGATTATGAAGCACGAAAAAAGAACTTACGGACGGAACTGATGAACAAAGCAATGGGACGTTAACCAAAAGACCTTCATGCCAAATCGGCACGAAGGTCTTTTCATGGTTATCAAGGCAACATGATATGTAGCGTCAGTGTGAAATCTTCCCAGAACTTCACTTCATTCGAAGTGGCATATAAACGGATCGGCACCTGGTTCACTGAAATGATCCCGTCACCGGCTGTGGACGTATCCAACTTCTTTTGGAGTTGGGATTGTATCAATCTCTTTGCGGTTGCGTAATCTTTTGTAATATCAACGGGTGAGTTATCCGCGATTTTCAACGAGTGGACACCGAGTGTTAGAAGGTCCTTCGAGAAGAATCCGGATTGCTGTAGCTGGTTTAACCCTTTTTCGTCATATGCCGTGATTGTCAAAGCGCGACTTGTTGGATTGTACTCGGTTTTGGCAGTTATCTTACCTTTCTCATCCTTAAATACTTCGTTTTTGCCGACAAAACTAATGATTTTGTCGCTTGCTTCTTTCACAGCTTCCTTTGACTTAGCTAAATGGTTTTCAGCGCGGACGACGAAAGTGGCGAATTCCCCCCGTGTTACCCCTTCATCGGGGACGAACAATGTCTTTGTTTTCCCTTTAGTGATGCCTGTTGAATAGATGGACTGGATGTATGGTGTAAACCAACGGCCTGCCTGTACATCGGTGAACGGATTGGTCATCGTTTCACCATTATCCAATTCGTATGATTTCACGAGGAGTTTCGCGATCTCTGCACGAGTCAGATTCTGTCCTGGGCGGAACGTCTTGTCGCTGAACCCATCCAGCAGTCCGCTGTTGGATAGTGCTGCTACGTACTCGTAATACCAGACCCCTTTTTTTACATCGGTGAAAGCCGGATCGGAAACGGTAGTTGTATCCAGTCCAATCGATAAGGCAATCATTTTTGCAGCCTCTGCTCGAGTCAATACATTTCCAGGACGAAATGTGTGATCGGTGAATCCTGAAATGATTCCACGCTCGACAAGTGATTGGATCGCCTCTGCATGTACGGACTTCGGGTTCACATCGGTGAATTTCTTAGAGGCTGCCTCTGCATGGTATGCAGGTACTGTCGCAACGATGGCACTTGAAGCGACGGCAATTGATAATGCAGCCATATAGGATTTGCGGGTGGTTGAAATCTTCTTCATGGAATCCCTCCAAAGTTTTAATGATCGGAATGGGGCATCAATTGGCTGTGAACACTATCGGTCTACCTCGATGAATCGAAGTATCGTGGAATCATCACTTCAGGAATGTCTGGATCAGGGCATCAGACCAAGTCTTGACTCCTTGATCGGTAAGGGATTGGTCCTTCCTAACATAGTTCAGTAACTCGTCGGAATTTGTCGGAGGCCAGCTCGGCCAGTGTTCCACGTATGGAATTCCATTCGCGGAAGTGAACTTTTTCAGCGCAGCAATTTGTGAGTCATAATAGTTCGCTTTTAGAATGGGCTGTGGTGGAGTGACGATGAATGCCGCATCCTGGACAGACTTCTGTGCTGCTTGTTTCACTTTCAACAGATCCTGCTGTTCCTGTTCGATGACGACGTTCCCATTATTCTTCAACGTGAACGGCTCGTAAATGATGACATCGTACCCTGTCGACCAGTCGATTTTTGGAAGTCCTTGTTCGATGAATTGAGCAGATGTCAAATCGGCTGTCACAGCATCGACCGTGATTGAATCACCCATCTTTTCAGTTAACGCGGCAGCGAAGCGCTCTGTAACCGGTTGAATCGATCGGGATCCGATGATAAGCAGCTGAACGTTTTCACCGTCGTCAAGGCGTTTCGACAGAAGGGACTTCACTTCAGGGAACAGATCATCCGCGAACATAACGGGTGTCGGGGCTGCTTCCGGTTCAGTTGCAGTATCCTTATTGGTTGAGGGCGAAGGTGCTTGCTCTGCAGACTTCACTACAGACGCATCCCTTATTTTGCTGTTGTAGACAGTCATGCTATAGAACAACCCTCCAGCACAAACCACTGCCAACAATAGGATGTATAAATAACCTTTTTTCTTCATGGTAACTCCTTTCTTGCAGTGAGAGAATAGAACTACTATATCACAATGTTTGGTAAATTAGGTATCACCTTTTTTCACACTATGCTATACTATTGCAAGATTTGAGATTTTTTTTGAAAAGGGGAACCAGTGACTTCATGGAAGAGACTATTAGCTTACAAGAATTGATGAACGTACTGAAAAAGCGGTTTATGATGATTCTTGCCATTGCCATTGTAGCCATCACCATTGCTGGCGTGGTCAGTTATCTGATTCTCACGCCCATCTACCAAGCATCCACCCAGATCCTCGTCAATCAGGAAAAAGTGGAACAGCAGGGGTTCAATTCACAGGATATCCAGACGGACCTGCAGCTCATTAATACATATAACGTCATCATTAAAAGCCCGGCCATCCTATCGATTGTCATCGAAAAACTGGATATGGACATCACACCATCACAACTGACTGAACAGATTACGGTTGACAGTGCGCAAAACTCCCAAGTCATCAACATCAGCGTGACGGATCCGGAACCGTTCAAAGCGGTCGATATCGCCAACACGACGGGCCAAGTGTTCCAAGAGGAAATCCAGAAGCTCATGAAAGTCGACAACGTCAATATTCTGTCGCCGGCAGAAATGCCTGAGAACCCGACGCCGGTGAAACCGAATCCGAAGCTTAATATGGCAATCGGCGTAGTGGTCGGACTCATGATCGGAGTAGGAATCGCGTTCTTGCTTGAATACTTGGATACGACCATCAAGACCGAACAGGACGTCGAAGAATTGCTCGAGTTACCAATACTCGGTCTCGTCAGTCCGATTTCTGAAAAAGAGATGCCGACACCCGCTGCTAGACAACGAAGGAAAAAGAGGTGACCGCCATGTTCAAGAAAAAGAAGAAGCCATTGCAATCAGCGGCGCGGAAACTCATTACCGTCGACAATAGCAAGTCGATCATCTCGGAACAGTTCCGCACCATCCGGACCAACATCCACTTTTCGACAGCAGACAAGGAATTGAGAAGTATTTTACTTACATCCTCTTCACCGAGTGAAGGAAAATCGACGAGTGCTTCCAATATCGCAGTTGTCTTTGCACAAGAAGGAAGAAAAGTGCTCCTCATTGACGCGGATATGCGGAAACCGACGATGCACCATACGTTCCAATTGAACAACGGAACCGGTCTTTCCTCCGTCCTCACGAGACAGGCGGAAGTGGCAGATGTGATCCATGAAGTCGGTATCGAAAACTTACACGTGATGCCATGCGGTCCGATTCCGCCGAACCCAGCAGAACTCATCGGCTCACAAGCCATGAAGGCATTGATCGAGCAGTTGAAGCTAGACTTCGACTTACTCATCTTCGACGCACCGCCGTTATTATCCGTGGCGGATGCACAAATCTTGTCGAATGAATGCGACGGTACGATTTTAGTTGTGAATACAGGTTCAACAGAGAAGGACAGTGCCGTGAAAGCGAAAGAGACGTTACAGTCCGCGAATGCACGGATCCTCGGTGTCTTGATGAATAACTACACACTTGCCAAAGATCATTACTACTACCAATACTACGGCACCGCAGAGTAAGAAGGCCCCGTGCCTTCTTACTCTTTTTTCTTTATTTTTTATTCTTTTTTGCTTTTAAGCCCGCGTTGATAGGGATTTTTTATGCTAACAGATTCCGTTAATCGAAGTGGAAGGCGGCGACTCCTGCGGAATCTTAATGGAAACAACCTAAGTACGCGGCGTCCTGCCGCAACGGTTGCATGACCTGCATCCTGCAGGCCCGCGTCCGCCTGCAACGCAGATCAACACCGTCAACTATCCAACGACATAGGAGGAATACCTACATGATTGATATACATATGCACATTTTGTTTGGAGTGGATGATGGACCGCAGACGATTGAGGAGACGATGCGGATACTGGAGATTGCACACAGTGAAGGAATTACCGATATTATCGCTACCTCGCATGCGCTGCATCCTCAGTATCATGTCGCAGCGGATGAAGTGCGCAGCCAAGTACGGTTATTGAATGACATCATTGAAAGTTCGAATTTAGGGATCACGCTGCACAGCGGGCAGGAGATTCGGCTAGCTGAAGACATTGTGGACAAGCTGAAAGAGAAAACGTTGTTGACGATGGCGGATTCCCGATACATACTGCTGGAGCTGCCTTCCGGATCCGTCCCTCACTACACCACCTCCATCATCCAAAAGCTGCTGGCTGAAGGGGTGACTCCGGTCATTGCGCATCCTGAACGCAATCGGGGCATTGCAGAAAAACCTGAACGGCTGGAACGGCTTGTACGTGCAGGAGCACTTGCGCAAATCACGGCAGGAAGTGTCGCAGGATCATTCGGCAAAAACATCCAAAAACTTTCGCTGCAGCTGCTGGAAGCGAACTTGATTCATCTGTACGGATCAGACGCGCATAATACGACAGTCCGGCCGCCGCTATTTGAAAAAGGACTGGACGTGATGGAAAAGAAAAAGCTTGGGGAGTATGCAGACTTAGTGCTAGAGAATAACAGTCAGCTGCTGAAAAACGAACGTTTGACCATTCTTGAGACAGAAGTACTACATAAGACCAAAAAGTGGTGGTTCTTCTGACAGTATCCTACCTAATCCTCAACTATCAGTTTTGATAGAATTCGAGCTATGTAGGAAACTTGTCAAAAAAGTGTGGATTTACGTGGTTTGTGAAGAGAATGTGAGGCGATTGTGTAGGTATTTTGTCGAAAAGTTGGAGTTTCCATGGATATCCCTGGGGTAGCGTGCTAAAATTAGGAAGGAATCTATGTTTAAACCCATAAATCGAAGGGGAGTGGCAGCGTGTGACGATGAAGAAAAGAATGACAATGCTGTTCGCGCTTGACACCTTTATAGTACTATCCTCCATTTTCTTTGGATATTTCATATTGAAACCAGACTTATCAATATTCACAACAAAAGTGGTGATTGCAAGCGCCATAGCGATCGCACTTGCGCACCACTTTTTCGCATGGCGTTACGGCTTATACCGTAAAGTATGGTCCTATGCGTCCATCGGAGAACTGGAAGCGATCTTCAAAGCGGTCACGCTATCGATTATCGTCGTTGCGGGAATCCAGCTCTTGCTAGTGCAACACATCAGTATGCGCGCATTATTCCTGACGTGGATGCTGCACCTCCTACTTATTGGGGGCTCCAGACTTTCATGGCGCGTCGTACGCGATAACATGATACGGAAACATACGAAGACCATGAAACGGACACTCATTATCGGAGCAGGACAAGCTGGTACGATTGTCGTCCGGCAGATGGCGAACAATCCGGAATCGGGCATGCAACCTGTTGCGTTCCTCGATGATGATCGACGGAAGCATGGTCTTGAAATCCATGGCGTGTCGATTATCGGAAGCACAAAAAACATCGCAGACTATGTCAGCGACAATGAAATTGATAAGATCGTCATTGCAATCCCTTCCATGCCTAAATCCGAAATGACGGCACTCATCCAACGCTGTGTGAAGACTGGTGTCAAAACACAAACTATTCCACGTATTGAAGATTTAATGACTGGAAAAGTGTCCGTCTCGGATATGCAGGACGTTAAAATCGAAGATCTCCTAGGTCGTGACGAAGTGAAACTCGACATGGAAGCGATCGAAAGTAAACTGACCGGAAAAACGATCATGATTACAGGAGCTGGCGGCTCCATCGGATCGGAAATTTGCCGGCAAGTGAGTCAGTTCCATCCAAGTAAACTCGTCCTCGTCGGACATGGGGAAAACTCCATCTACTTGATAGAACGCGAACTGAAGGAAAAGGTTTCAGAAGCGATTGAGCTAGTTGCAGTGATTGCGGACGTCCAGGACCGGGAACGCATCTTCGGTATCGTGGAAGAGCATTCACCCCATGTCATCTACCATGCGGCTGCACACAAACACGTACCTCTCATGGAATCCAATCCAAGGGAAGCGGTCAAAAACAACATATTCGGAACGAAAAATGTAGCAGAAGCAGCGGATACATACGGCGTTCCGCACTTCGTCCTCGTCTCCACAGACAAAGCCGTCAACCCACCGAATGTAATGGGAGCGACAAAGCGCTTTGCTGAAATGATCATCCAGAACTTAGCACGTAATAGCCAGACGAAATTCGCAGCTGTACGATTCGGAAACGTTCTTGGCTCGCGAGGCAGCGTCATCCCATTATTCAAGCATCAGATCCAACAAGGCGGCCCTATCACGGTGACAGATCCTAAAATGACCCGTTACTTCATGACGATTCCTGAAGCATCCCGACTAGTGATCCAAGCAGGGACACTTGCGCGCGGAGGGGAAGTATTTGTCCTCGACATGGGTGAACCCGTTAAAATCGTCGATCTCGCAAAGAACTTGATTCGGCTCTCAGGATACCAGGATGACGAGATCGAAATCCAGTACTCGGGCATCCGTCCTGGAGAGAAGTTGTATGAAGAACTGATGAATCCGAATGAACGGCAGAGTGACTACGTATTCCCGAAGATCTATATTGGGAAAGCGACACCGATTACCGCATTGGAATTGCAGTATGTATTGGATAAGCTTCCTGAAATGCAGATTGATGTGATGAAAGAGACGTTGATCGGGTTGGCGAATCGGAAGGTTGTTGAGTTGAAACCGGAGACGTTGACAACGGCTTAGTAAGCCGATAGACAAGTGAAGTAACTTTCAAAAGGAGGGGGTATCACTCGATTATACGATAAATGGGTTCAGTTATTTATCGTCCATTGCATGATTCTTAAAATCAATGGTGATTGAGATGATGCCCCTATTTTTAATACATAATGGCAATCGGAAGCAGAGAGGACGATGTAACCATGAATAAAAAAATCTTTCTAGCTTCTCCACATATGAGTGACGAAGGATATGAAATGCAATACATACAAGAAGCGTTCGACAAAAACTGGATTGCTCCATTGGGAGAGAACATAACCGAGTTTGAAAATGAACTTGCAAAACGGGTGAATATTAAATCCGCTGCAGCATTATCCTCTGGAACAGCTGCTATTCACTTAGCACTGAAGGCGGCCGGAGTAGAAGAAGGCGATATTGTATTTTGCCAATCACTCACTTTCTCAGCTACAGCGAATCCAATCATCTATCAAAATGCAGTTCCAGTATTTATAGATAGTGATATTGAGACGTGGAATATGAGTCCCCGAGCATTAGAAGAAGCTTTTACAAAGTATCCAGAAGTGAAGGCAGTTATTGTTGTTCATCTATATGGCTTGTCCGCAGATATGGATAAGATTATGGAAATCTGTAAGAGACATCATGTTGTAGTGATTGAAGATGCTGCAGAGTCTTTAGGTACTAGCTATAAAGGTCAGCATACGGGTACATTCGGGGATTATGGTATTTTCTCTTTTAATGGAAACAAAATCATCACTACTTCTGGTGGCGGGATGCTTGTTTCGAATCATGAAGAGAGAATAGCGAAGGCGAAGTTTTGGGCTACTCAATCTAGAGACCAGGCTAGGCATTATCAACATAGTGAGCTAGGGTTTAACTATCGGATGAGCAATGTGGTTGCGGGGATTGGTAGAGGGCAGCTTAAGGTATTGGATCAGAGAGTTGAGAAGAAAAGATCTATATTCGAATTTTATAAAAGAGAACTTGGTGGGCTTGAAGGTATCGAGTTCATGCCAGTTAAAGAGTGGGATGAGCCGAATTGTTGGTTGAGCGCTATGACACTGACTGGAAAGGTTCGACCTACCGATGTGATGGAGACTCTTGAAAAAGGGAATATTGAGTCGAGACCTGTTTGGAAGCCGATGCATTTGCAGCCATTTTTTGAGGAGTATGATTTTATTGGTGAGAGTGTTTCGGAGAGGTTGTTTGAGAATGGGATTTGTTTGCCGAGTGATACGAAAATGACTGATGGAGACCTAGATAGAGTAGTTGAGATTATTAGAGGGTTGTGGTTAAAGTAATGCAGAATACTAAAGGTGGTTTTTATAGAAGGTTTGTAAAAAGACCGATGGATTTTGTATTGTCTTTGATTGCGATTGTTGTTCTTAGTCCGGTCCTATTGATTGTAGCTGTGCTTGTTAGGGCGAAGTTAGGTAGTCCGGTGTTGTTTAAACAGCAACGACCTGGATTGAATGAAGAGATTTTTATGATGTATAAGTTTAGGACGATGACAGATCAGAAAGACGAGAATGGAGAGCTATTACCAGACAGTGTGAGACTTACTAAGTTTGGTGAAATTCTGCGTTCAACCTCACTTGATGAACTACCGGGACTATTTAATATATTTAAAGGTGATATGTCTATTGTAGGACCGAGACCATTATTGGTACAGTATTTACCTCTATATAATGATCATCAAATACGACGTCATGATGTTAGTCCTGGCTTGTCAGGCTTGGCACAAATTAGTGGACGGAATGCTCTTAGTTGGGAAGATAAATTTAGCCTCGATGTAGAGTATGTAGATAATATAAGCTTCATTGGAGATTGTAGAATTATTTTCCTTACTATTAAAAAGGTTTTTGTTAGGGAAGGTATTAATTCTGAAAGTGCTGCAACTATGGAACCATTTAAGGGTAACTTAAAATTGGAGGAAAAGTAAATGAAAGATATTGTGATAATTGGAGCAGGTGGATTTGGAAGAGAAGTTGCTTGGTTAATAGAAGATATAAATAAAGTTACTGAAGAATGGAATATTATCGGATTTGTGGATGATGATGAAAACATTCAAGATACAGAAGTAAATGAATATAAAGTGGTTGGTAATATTGAATGGTTAAAAGATCAAAAACTTAATGTAGTGAATGCTATTGGAGATCCGATTATAAAAAAGAAAATAATAAATAGGCTTACAGATAGTGAGAATACTTATCCAGTATTAATTCATCCGAGTGTAATTTTTTCTGACCAAGTAATATTTGGGGAAGGTTCTATTATTTGTGCGGCTAACATTATTACAACAAATATTGAAATTGGGAAGCATGTAATAATAAACTTAGATTGCACGATTGGTCACGATGCAATATTAGGTAATTATACAACTGTTCTACCAAGTGTGAACGTTTCTGGCTTTGTGAAAACTGAAGAATGTGTAAGTATTGGAACTGGAACAGCTGTTATTCAAGGAGTGAAAATTGGTGAAAATACTGTTATAGGAGCTGGATCTATAGTGGTTAAAGATTTACCCCCTAACTGTACAGCTGTGGGGGCGCCTGCCAAACCAATTAAATTTCATGAGTCATAAGTTTTATCATTAGATACTTTAAGGGAGATAATTCATGGAGTTATTCTATAAAATAATATTTTACATAAGCGGGTTTATTATAATATGGGCAATGATTGGGTATCCAGTATCTATAAAAATGATTGGAAAGTTATATAAGAAACGGAAACTTAAAAAAGATTATTCATTTCAACCAACAGTTACAGTTATGGTAGTTGCTCATAACGAAGAAAAAGTAATATTAGATAAACTACGTAACATTATAGAATTAAACTATCCAAAAGACAAAATCGAGTTTTTGGTTGCATCAGATAATAGCACAGATAAAACTAATGAAATTGTAAGTCAGTTTAAAAGTGAGAACCCAGATTACAAAGTTAAACTTTATGAGGTTAAGACGCGTAAAGGTAAAACTAATGCACAAAATGAAGCTCAAAAAACTGTTTCAACCGATTATCTTATTATGACTGATGCCAATTCTTTGATGGAGAGGAATTCTGTAAAAGAACTCATGGCTGCTTTTACTTCCGTTGATATTGCATATGTTTCGGGGAGATTGTCAATAGTAAATCAAAATGCTAGTGATGTGAGTAATGCTGAAGGTAGTTATTGGGACAGTGATATGTCTATTCGTGAAATAGAGAGTAGAATACAAACTATTACTGCCGGTAATGGGGCGTTATATGCATGTAGAACAAAAGACTATTATGATTTTAACCCAATACAAAGTCATGATAGTTCAATGCCGCTATTTTATGCACTGAGAGGGAAAAGGGCAATTGCCAACCACGATGCTATTGCCTACGAAAAGGCTGGAGAGATTGTAGAAGATGAGTTTGGTCGTAAGGTAAGAATGAACAGAATTATATTAAAACAAATATTACCTGACTTAAAGATTCTTAATATATTTAAATATAGATGGTTTTCATATTTTTATTTCGGTCATAGGACTTGTAGATATTTGTTATGGATTTCGCATCTAGTCGTTTTGTTATCTAACGCTTTGCTGATACCAGAATCCTTGTTTTATTCAATAACATTTACTAGCCAAGTATTGTTTTACTTTTTAGCACTAGTAAAAATAATTACCAAATCTAAAAATAAATATTTAACGTTAATCTATTATTACTGTGTCACCGTAATTGCACAATGGTTTGGAGTATATAACATATTGACTGGAAAGGCAAAACCGTTTTGGGAAAAAGCTGAATCGACAAGATAGATTGGGGATGTAATGATGAGCGATCATTCAACTTTTTACAAGATTAGAAGAAAAGGTCAAGTATTAGCTAATAGATTGACTTCTTATGAATTTATGTCCAAAGTATATTACTATATAAAATTCAAAAAAGTGCTGAACTTAAAAAATCCTTCGACTTTTAATGAGAAAATACAATGGCTTAAATTGAGAAACTTTCCTTATAATCAATTGGTTATTGATTGTACAGATAAATACGAAGTAAGAGATTATGTCGAAAATCATGGTGGGAAGAAGTATTTAAATAAATTAATTGGAGTATGGGATAGCTGGGAAGATGTTAATTGGGAGGAATTGCCCAATAAATTTGCTCTTAAATGCACTCATGGGTGTGGATACAATATTATTGCAAATGACAAAAGTATATTGAATAAACAAGAAGTAGAAAAAAATATAAAAAAATGGATGTCTGAAGACTTCAGTCTATTTAATGCTGAACAACATTATACATCGATTAAACCTAGAATAATATGTGAGGAACATCTTGGGGAGGATATTATAGACTACAAATTCTTTTGCTATAATGGAAAACCACTTTTTTTCTATATGGCACAAGGTTTTGGTCATGGAAAAAACGAAAGAATGGCTTTTTACAATCTAGATGGATCTAAAGCACCATTTAAAAGAAAAGACTATAAAGAATTCTCAGATGAAGTAAAGCAACCTGAAAACCTAGATGAAATGATTAAAATTAGCGAAAATCTATCTAAAGAATTTCCATTTGTAAGAGTAGATTTCTTTGAAGTAAATAAAGAAGTTATTTTTTCTGAAATGACATTTACTCCAGGCGGTGGCTTGATGACAATTGAACCAAATGAATATGATCAAATATGGGGTGAGTGGTTAAACCTAGAATCTGTAATGTGAAAAAATACCAATATTAGTTTTAATTCACTTTGGATGAGAGGTAAGATATGAACATCTTGTATATTACTAAATTAACCGGAAATATGTGGGCGGGACCAAATAATAGTGTCCCAGCTCAAATTGCGGCTCAATCAAAATATGATAATGTATTTTGGTATAATATAAATAAAGTAGCTAAAGAGGGATGGTCTGAAAGAAAATATTACAATAATCTAAAGGATTTCCCAAGTAAAAGAATAAAAGATTTACCAACTCCTTTTAATAATCCTGACATCGTAATTTTTGAAGGGGTTTACGAATATCCATTCAATAGTTTGATATACGAAGTTTGGAAAAGAAAAATACCATATATTATAGTTCCGAGAAGCGCCCTAACTGAAAAAGCACAGAAAAGTAGTGTATTCAAGAAAAAGATCGGAAACTTTCTTTTTTTTGAAAGATTCGTTAAAAAGGCCACGGCAATTCACTATCTTACAAAAAGAGAATGGCTAGAATCAAAAATTAAGTGGCCTACAAATTATTTCATTATTCCTAATGGAATTGATGATAGAGGACCTATTCAGAAAAACAATGAAATAAATAAATTAAAAGGTATATATATTGGGCGAATTGAACTTTACCAAAAAGGTCTTAATGTATTAATTCAAGCATGTAGTGAAGTAAAAGAAGACTTACGCCGTGCTAATTGTACCATTGAATTATACGGGCCAGATAGAGACGAATCAAAACTAAAATTATTAAACATTATACAAGAAAATGATATTGAAGACTTAGTTTTCGTCAAAGATAGCATTTTTAAAGAAGAAAAAGAAAAAGTACAATTAAATGCCGATTTCTTTATTATGACATCGCGTTTTGAGGGGCATCCAATGGGATTAATTGAAGCTTTATCGTTTGGTCTTCCGGCTCTAGTGACTGAAGGAACCAATATGAGAGAAGAAATTGTTTCAGCCAATGCTGGTTGGGGAGCTGATATGAATTCATATAGTATTGCATCAGCACTAAAAGAAATTGTTGAAGAGAATTCTATGATTAGAGAGAAAGGTTCGAATGGTAAGTTACTGTCGCTAAATTATAATTGGGATAAATTGGCGGAAACTACTCGTGAAGCATATAGAAAATTGATAAATTTGGATGTGAAGATATGAATTATACATTTTTTAAAAAAAATATATCAATCATAAAGAAATTTATACCTGACACATTATTTCTCCGTCTCCAATATAAATATCATTTGGGGGAGTCTTTAAATTTGGTTAATCCAAAAACATTTAATGAGAAAATCCAATGGTTAAAGTTATATGATCGTAACGAAGAATATATTAATTTGGTGGATAAATACAGTGTTCGTAAGTACATTAGTAAAACAATTGGAGAAAACTATCTAATTCCCTTACTAGGTATATATGAAAGCGTAGATGAAATTAATTGGGATGATCTCCCCAACAAATTTGTGCTTAAATGCACACATGGTTCGAGTAGTAATATAATTTGTAAAAATAAAAGTGAATTAAATATAAAGGAATCAAAAAAGCTGCTTCAAAATTGGATGAAAAAAAATTGGTTCTGGTACGGAAGAGAATGGCCATATAAAATGGTGAAACCTAGAATTATATGTGAAAAATACATGGTTGATGAATCTAAGAATGAGTTAAAGGATTATAAGTTTTTTTGTTTTAATGGTGAACCTAAAATAATACAGGTTGATTACAACAGATATAGTGGACATAAAAGAAATTTATATGATATTAATTGGAGTTATATAGACGCATCTATAGGGGTTCCTAGTGATTCAAATGTAATGATAAAAAGGCCTGAGAAACTCGATGAAATGCTTAAGTTGGCTAAAATTTTAGCAAAGAATTATCCACATGTGAGAGTGGATTTTTATTTTAGTAATAATGAAATATTTTTTGGGGAAATGACCCTCTACCATGGCTCCGGTTTTGAAATATTCAAACCAGAAAGTTTAGGCGGAAAAATGGGTGGTTGGATAAATTTAAATAGAAAAAAAGAAAATGTTTAATATCTAACCACAAATTAAAAAAAAGCAGTAATGCAATCAGGGGTTTAATAAATGATACTTTATATAGGTATAGCTTTGTTTTACATTATGTGTATGTTAATTGAAAAAATATTAGGACAACGCATAAATCGTGCTGGATGGACAGTATTTTTATTACTACCGCTATTTGTCTTGGTTGCTTTTAGAGCTCCAACTATAGGCACTGATACTTTAAACTATTATCAATCATACTTATTAATAGCACAAGAAAGTTTTTTCTCCACAAGTGCATCGCGCTTGGAATTTGGTTATGTAATGTTAGCGAGATTAATAAGTTCATTAGGACTTGATTTTTTAGGGTTTCAAATTGTGACCACATTTTTTATCTTTTTTTCCTTTGGTAAGTTTATATATAAGTATTCCATGTATTTAGCTTTTAGCGTTTACTTTTTTGTTACATCTCGCATGTTATTCGGAACAATGAATATTTCTAGACAATATATTGCCGTTGCAATATTACTTTTTTCTGTTGATTCCTTACAAAAAAGACGATTTGTTAGATTCAGCATAATTGTTTTGTTAGCTTCTTTTTTCCATTCTACTGCGATTGTGTTTTTAATTATGTACCCACTTATAGGACTGAAAATTAATTTCAGGAAAACAATTTTTATTATTGGATCTGGTATTCTAAGTAGTATATTTTTTGACTATTTAATCCGAATATTTATTAATATAACAGGAAAGTACGAGGGTTACTTAGATGGGGGATACTTTAATTTCGAGGGGAATATTGCAATATATTTTAATTTACTTATTAACTTTTCATTTTTTATTGTCGGATTAGTTATAGGATATTGGAATACCTCAAAGGAGATTAATAAAAATACACTAAGTGAAAAAACCTCAGGTAAAAATAGAATCAAATTTAGTCCAAATGAGAAAGTATGGTATGTTGTCTGTTTACTTGCTTTAATTGTATCGATTGTTGGATTGAATTCAACAATTATGAGTAGAATTGAACTTTATTTTTCTGTGTTTTTTTTGGCATATATTCCAAGTCTTATTCAAACAATAAAGAGTAAAGAAATAAGAGTTATAATTTCCAGTTCAATTATTGTAGGACTATTTGCAAGCTTTTTAGTAATAATGGTCTATAGACCTAACTGGACAACGGTGTTTCCATATTACTGGTATTGGAATTGGTAGTAGTAATTCTTTTTGAAGTAGTACAAGTAGTGATTAGTAAATATAAAATTTATTTGCAATTTCTAATAACTCATTATTGCTCTTTTTATTTGTAGAAATAAGAGTGAATATGAAAAAGATTGTTATAGGGGTGGTTAGATTTTTTAAAAGAGAAAACTTTATCTACATTAGTAGAAAATGAATTTGAATTTTAGGGATGAAAATGGCTAATAAAAAAGGTGAACTATGAAATGGGAGAAATCAACTTTAATAATAAAGTAATTAACTCAACAAAATGGTCTGCTTTAACAGAAGTTATTTCGAGATTAGTAGGGCCGATTATAAATATGATATTAGCTAGAATTATTGCTCCAGACGCTTTTGGGGTTGTGGTGACAGTTACAATGATTATTAGTTTTGCGGATATGCTCTCGAGTGCAGGTTTCCAAAAATACTTGATTCAACATGAATTTAAAGACAATGAAGAGAAGTTTAAACATACAAATGTAGCTTTCATTTCAAATATTGCTATCTCCTTATTTTTATGGGGAACAATAATTTTATTTAGTGAACAAATTGCTGTAATGGTTGGAAATCCTGGCCTAGGAAATGTTATTGCTATCGCATCTATTCAATTACCACTCACTGCTTTTTCAAGTATTCAAATGGCACTTTACAGGCGTGATTTTGATTATAAAACACTATTCATTGTTAAAATGGTTGCAATTTGTATTCCCGTTGTAATTACAATACCACTCGCTTTGTTGGGTTTAAGTTATTGGTCTTTAATTGTTGGTACCATTTCAATGCATATCTTCAACGCTGCTATACTCACAATTAAATCCAAGTGGAAGCCAAAATGGTTATATGATATAGGTATATTAAAAGAGATGTTTTCATTCAGTATATGGTCATTAATTGAATCGATATCTATATGGTTAACGTTATGGGTTGATGTGTTTATAATAGGATCTTTTCTGAATGAATATTATTTAGGTCTATATAAAACATCTACAACAATGGTTAATGCATTAATGGCCCTGGTTACTGCTTCAGTTATTCCAATATTATTCTCCACATTATCCAGACTCCAAAATGATGAAACTGAATTTAAACACATGTTTTACAGATATCAAAGGATTGTTGCCTATTTAATTTTACCAATGGGTTTTGGTGTTTTTCTATATAGTGATTTTGCAACTTCTATGATGTTGGGGAATCAATGGTACCAAGCTGGCGGAATAATTGGTATATGGGCATTAACTTCATCGCTAGTGATAACTACATCACACTTTAACAGTGAAGTTTATAGATCAAAAGGAAAGCCGCAAATATCATTCATTTCTCAATTAATAAGTTTATCTATTATAATTCCTGCTTGCTTAATTAGTATTAATTATGGATTTTGGGCACTAGTATATACAAGAGCATTAATAAGGTTAGAAAGTATTGCGACTGGATTTATCATAATGAAGACATATATGAACTTTCAAGTGATGCAAACCATTAATAATATCTCCAAACCATTTATATTTACTCTAGTAATGTGCCTTATAGGAATTCTATTAAAGCAACTAGCGGATTCAGTGTATTGGATTATAATATCAATATTTATCTGTGCAACAGTATATATAGTCCTAATATTATTATTTGCAAAAGAAGACATAAATATAGCAAAAAGAGTTGTTAAAAGAATTAGATAATAGATGCGTCGTGCTAGGGAAAAGGCTGATTCTAATTGCAATAAAAAGCCAACCTATGCACCATACAACTAAAACACTAATCTGATAATTCGATGGTGAATAGGCTACACTTACTTAGACAATAAAGATAGGGTCTTGTAGAATACAACCAAAGAGATGAGGAGAATCTACAT
>NZ_JACSQY010000013.1 GCF_014836415.1 Sporosarcina gallistercoris
TCTAAATCACTGGAGGTGTAGATTTTATGAAAGAATTTAATTATCATATTCTCGTTGCTATCGTAAATGTTATACTATTGGGATTTATATGTCTTTTTTTGCTAATCGCTAGTTTTAGTGTTAGCGCACCTATAGATGATCCTATCGATAAAGTATCTCGAAACATTTCTACTGGTTTTATGTTCGTCTTGTGGGCAGTTAATTATTGGCTCCAATACAAATCCAAGAAGAAAAAATGGTATCTGCCATTAGCTGGAGCTGTTCTTTACGTCGCCATCGTTTTTATTGCCTTGGGATATGTTTCCCCATTCCTACGCGAGTTGCTTATTAAATAAGTCCGCAATCATTCATAAATGCGTCATATCTGATCCCGGCACGGATTGTAGTATCTCCAGGCCCTTTTAATCCATCCATACAGTTTAGCAAATTTTTATGAGCAGTACATCTTGGTTTTTGATTTGGTCCTTGCATTTGATTATCGTGTACTGAATTTTTAATTCCTCTACGGTTTATTCTATGTTAAGTTCCCCATTCACATATTCCTGGACAATAACGTTAACATCGTTTTGCATCAAAACCTGTACAACTTCTGCAGTATTTGTTTGATAATCTAACTTTGCTTCATATTGTTTTAAAATCACTTGGTCCTTGTCATCAAAGTCTAAGAGCTTATTCGTTTCTGTAACAGTACTTTCTTCAAATAAATGTGTAACCTTTACAATATCAGCTTTCTCCGGTTCAATAAGGTTTAATTCATTTAAAATATACGTGGATGTACTTCGCAAAAACGCTTTGGATAGGTCAATATTGAGAGTATTGTGCCACTGCCAAGAAACAGATTAAGTAAAAAGGTGATTAATGGTGCTTACGCTTTGCTAAGGAGGAACTTATGAAAACTCACTATTATTTAGGTTGGTTTAGCACTTTTTTTCCGGAGAATCTCGGCAGGGTGTTACAGGAGGATATAACTGATCGACAATCGCTTGCTATGATTAGCGCGAATCCATTCTTTGATGAAGAAGATGGTACTACTGAACGTTCATGGCTTGACCACTCCGGCATTATGTTTGATGAATATCATTTAATTAATCATAGGATACCGAAGGAAGATGCCCAGAAGTTGATTCAAAATGCTTCAGTCATTTTTTTATTGGGTGGGGATACCATTAAACAAAATGATTTTTTGATGGCGTATGGATTATCAGACTTGATTAAGAAAAGTCGCGCCGTGGTGATGGGAGCAAGCGCTGGTGCGATCAACATGTCTTCTAAATGGTTATGCTCGAAAAACTTTGGATATGAAGTTGAAATAAGCTCTATTTATGATGGGATTGGCCTTGACAACTTCTCCGTCCTGTCTCATTTTGATCTTGAAAATAACATCAGTCTTGTTCAAAGTGAACTGGCTCCCTTATCGGAAGAACTGAATATTTACGCATCGAATAAGGATTGCGCCATACGTACTAAAGGTGACATAATCGACATTTTCGGCAAAGTATATTTAATTTCCCACTCAAAAATTCAAAAGTTGGATGAGACTCTCTAGTCGTTGTAAATTGCTATTGAGTAATTAAGTTCATTTCTTTTTGCAAAGCTTCAATTTTAATTTAGTGAAGAAACGTAGTCTGTTTCTTTGTTATACGGAAAACATAGTTATGTAGTATGGTTGTCAGTAATATGGGATGGAAGTGCCCAGCTATTTATGAGGTAAATGAAGACTTAAAGAATTAATTGATCACAATGGAAATTTTAAATTACAAGACGATAACTTACCAAAATGGGGTGCTGAGTACTTGAAGACGGTATTTCTTCTTAGTTACGGATGCGATCTGGATCATAGTAATATTGACTTTCTAGTTAAAGAACGCTTAATGCCTTTCGCAATAACACAGGAAAATAAAATGAACAAAAGAAATTCAAAGCAGTTAACGGTTCGTTTGATGTATGATGTTTTTGATATAAATTGGAACAAGCATATAGACAATAAATATTACCTGAATGAATTTTTCATTAGTGAAGCACATCTTCTAGCATTTGAATATTCCCTTTCAAAATTAAAAGGGTACTATATTCGATGCCGGCCAAATGCCCGCGGACATTATGATCTTACCCTCAATGGGAATCAATATTCTACACGAGTCTATCAAGAGCTTGCAGGGGACCACGAGTTGTTCTTTATTGACGAAGAGGCAACTCATAATATAAGTTTGAGAAAATTAAACAACAAACTTCCAAGTAAACTTCAATGGCTTATGTTACCTAAAGATATAGAAACAATAGAAAGAGAATCTGCCATTCATGATTGGCTACAAACAGTTCTTAAATATATAGGTTAACCAGCAATGAGAGTGAGGAGAATGTGGATGGAACGCTGCATATTCTGTGAGATTGTCCATAAAAAAGTTGAAGCTTATATCATTTATGAAAATGAGCATGTGTGTTGCTTCTTAGATAAATTCCCAATAAATCTTGGACATCTGTTAATAGTTCCTAAAACGCATTATCAAGAGTTCAACGACGTCGATAAAACTAGTTTGAATGAAGTTATTAATTTGGCTCAAAAGATGTCGAAAGCATTGGAAACTATTTTCCTCACAGATGGTATAACTATTTTACAAGAAAACGGAATATTCAAAGATGTGAATCACTATCATATGCATGTAATTCCAAGGTATAAAGGCGATGGTTTTTATTTGGTGGAACCTGAAAATGCAGTGAAGCCGGAAGACTTTATGGAGATGATGATAAACATGCAGGCGTATCTTCATAAAGAAGAATGTTGATTATTTTAAAAAAACTATACAAGGAAAGAAATTGTATTTACGCACGCAGATTAGGTAATTCACCGTACTGGCGAATTCATTCAACACTGTTAAAGAAGGAGAGTATCCAATGTTACAAGCACTGATTTTTGATATGGATGGGACTCTATTTCAAACGGACAAAATTTTAGAATTATCACTTGAGGATACGTTTAATCACCTACGGCATCAAAATAGATGGAATACAATAACCCCTCTCAATAAATTTCGCGAAATTATGGGCGTACCTTTACCAAAAGTGTGGGAAACTTTGTTGCCTGATCATTCTCTCGCAGAGAGAGAACAAACGGATGCTTATTTTCTAGAAAGATTAATTGAAAACATTACACGTGGGAAAGGCGCTTTATATCCTAATGTGATAGAGATTTTCAGTTATTTAAAAAAGAATAATTGCTCAATTTATATAGCGAGTAATGGCTTAACCGAATATTTGAATGCAATTGTGAGTTATTATGAATTGGATATTTGGGTTACAGAAACGTTTAGTATTCAACAAATACAAACGTTGGACAAAGGTGATTTGGTTAAAACAATACTAAACAAATACGATTTTCAGAGCGCTGCGGTAGTAGGAGATCGCCTCTCTGATTTTTACGCGGCTAGAGATAACGGCTTAACGTCAATCGGTTGCAATTTTGATTTTGCGCAAGAAGAGGAATTGGCTATGGCTGATTTTGTAATCGATGATTTAGGTGAACTGAAAACAATAGTACACGATTTTTAAATAGGTCAAGTCGCTCTAAATTCTACTTTGTCAGGGTTGCAATTTCAGGCACGAGCTTTTGTTACAAAGATACTTTCGAAATCTTTCCATACTGCGCTTAGGAGGTTGCTAATTGGAAATCGCTAGTAAGAGTAATTTTAAATTTCTCGACTTTCTGTATGTAACTGAAACTGAGATGGATGACTATCATAGATTGGCTGGTTCTTACGCCGTTATCAAGTGTGACGATCAGTATCTTCTTTGTTATAACACGTGGAGAAAACAATGGGAATTACCTGCTGGCCAAAGGGAGGAGGATGAGACGCCAAAAGAGTGTGCAATAAGAGAACTTTTCGAAGAAACTGGTCAAATTGTTGCGGAACTAGAATTTAAAGGCTTGCTCAAAGTAAAGCACTTGCTCTCTGGTGAACTAAAATATAATCCAGTTTATTTTTCTACTATCGAAAAGCTTTTGCCTTTCCAAACTAATTGCGAGACTTCTGAAATTAGGTTATGGGACTTGAGAGAACCGCTGAGTTGTATAGATGAAGTGGACTTGAAATTTTTGACTACATGGAGTGAATGAATTCTCGAGTTCTCGATGGGAAACAGGGAGACAGGGAAACAGGCTATTTTATTTATTCTACTCTTACACTGACGAAATAACATGAATTGGGTGATTCTCATTAACCAGACTGTTGAAAAGGCAAGAAATCTCAAAGAATTATCTCTATTTTTAGCTCATATGAATAACCAGCCTGAATCCCACGTCGGGTATTGCGGGGAAAGTGAAGCTTCAATTTGTGAGGCTCTTGAAGAAGATTTCCTCACTGAAAATGGAGATCTCAATTTTTACATATCCAGGGCAACTACCGGCGAAATCATTGCAGCTATTGGCGTGGATATCGATGAAACCAGTGCAGAGGTTTGGGGGCCGTTCAACAAATCCTCTTCTTTACCTTTGCAACTCGAATTATGGAACGCACTATTAATAGAGTATCCCGAAGTTCGCGAATTTCAATTCTTTATCAATCAGGAAAACACCTTGCAACAATCTTTCATGGAGGAAATAAAAGCAAAGGAATCAGACGAACATCTAGTCTTGGAAATAAGAAGAGAAAATTTTACCGCAGTATTAGATAGACGTAGTAATCCATTTGTACAAAGTGATTTTGATGAATTCGAAAAATTGCACAATGAATTGTTTCCTAACACATACTATGATGCATCTACAATTGTTGGAAGGATTAACCGGTCCAACGTTTTAATAATCCTAAGAGGGCATTCAAATGAGCTTCAAGGTTATGCTTATTTTGAAGTCGATGCAGAAACAGCGGAGGCTTCGTTGGAGTACATCGGGATTTCCGTTGCCTCTAGAAATCAGGGGCTGGGCACTCTATTGTTGAAGGAAGCATTGACTGAGATGTTCTCGCATCCACGAATTGAAATTATTCAATTGACAGTAGAAGATACTAATAATCAAGCGCATACCGTTTATAGGAGAGCTGGATTTGAACAAAAACATACGTTAATCAGCTATCGTTTTTACCGATAGAGTGTGCTCTTTCTGTAACTGCAAGAAAATTTTATTACACACAGCTTCTTTTCAGTATCATTCTATTAGTGTGACGGATAATCTTATGGAATAGGCGGATGACCTATGAAAAAAACAACAGTTACCACCCTTGTGCTTTCTTTTGCATTTTATTCCGTTTTCTTGTCACTCTATCTATTCGATTTTATTGAAGAAACTGGTTTTTTAGCGATCCTGTTTCTCAGCATACTTCTGTTAGGCATTCTTTTTTGGGGTGCGCGCAAGAAACACGTTGTAAAAAGAAGTTTGGGTACTTCTATCGTTGTTCTCAGTTTATTGTTTACGTATGAATTCACACTTCTTTTTTACCTTTCGGCACCTTCCTACATCTCGTCTAATTATGTTCCTCCTACTGAATCAGTAGCGGGTTCTGGAATCTTTTCCGTCGGCGTAGGTGAATTTGAGTTCGGAGAGGATGAAAAAATGGATAAGAAGTCTATTAATCAATTACTGACTGAGCAAGGGGTAGATGTGCTTTCTATAGTTGCAATAGATAACAGGATCATCTACGGAGTAAAAACCAGACAGCTACTAACATGGCTCCATCTCAGAAAAGAACATACTCCAAAAGAGATGGTGGAAACGGTAGAAGATTATTTAGGAACCCAAGAAGGCTGGCTGACTCAATGGGATCGCTCTACAAATGGTGGAGATTCCGCAGGTCTCAGTTTGGCCCTGTCCGGCCTTTATAAGAAAGGTTATCTAAAAACCGAGGTGCCTATTGCTGTTACTGGAGGCATCACTAAAAATGGAGTAGTGACCAAAGTAGGATCCATTAAGGAAAAGTTGCAAATCATTGAAAAAGCAGGATTCTCCAATGCATTAATGCCAACTAAGAATAAACGAGAAGTGAAGTCACTCCAAAAGAAACTGAATTCTAAGATTTCTATATTCTACGTAGCTAATGTGAAAGAAGCCGAACTAAAAATCGAGGAATTGAATGGGGAACATAAGGATAGTCAATAATCTGTCATTTCGCTATGTCAGGTATGTTCGTTTTTCTGCAAATCAATGTACGATAAAAAAAACAGGGTTCCATTTAACTTGCTCGTATTAAATTGCAGGGAAGGTATTAAAAGTGCTTATTTAATGGCTTTTATTTTATCCCTATTTACTTTTCAGCGTTATATAGGATTGTAAATCAACACTGTGGGATTCAATTTTCTGCTTGTGTCCCATGCAACCTGCAAAAAAAACTGCTCCAGAGTCAATTCATGACTTTGGGGCAGTCCTTTTTCACGTTCTCTTATTGTGCGTGCGATGGTGTGTTGCTGTTCAAGTCGTCACGCGTTTCTTTTCCGAACTGTCCACGACTACTGCGCCGACGATATCGCCGACAACGTTCGAAGCCGTTCCGCCCATACCGATGAGCGCATCGACACCCGCGATGAGTGCGACGATTTCAAGGGGAAGGCCAAACATCGACAATACAGCTGCCAGCGTCACTAGTCCTGCTGCAGGAACGCCTGCGGTTCCGATCGATAAGAGCGTCCCGATAATCACAATTATGAAAAAGTGCGATACGGAAAGATCGAGATTTGTGATATTCGCAGCAAATACGATGGATACACCCATTCGAAGGGCACCGCCATCCGAATTGAATACCGCTCCGAGAGGGAGGGCGAAGTTTGCTGTCCGCTCAGATACTCCTGCTTTTTGTGCTGCTTTAATGGCAATCGGCAGGGAGGCGATACTACTCGATGTGAAAAATGCTGTTGTATACGCTTCTTTCGTTGACTTGAAGAAATTCATGACGGAATTCCCAGACAAACGGATGAACCCCGTGTATACGAAGACCCATAGAAGAATAACTCCGAGATAAAATACGGCCGTGAATGTGAGCAGCGACTTGAAGGTTTCCCATCCTTGGCTGCCGAACGCAGTGGCACTGATTGCAAAGACACCGATTGGTGCATACAGCAAGACGCCCGTAAGGAGTTTTGAAAACATTTCTTTCAATGCAATGATCACTTTGTCCAATAATAGCCCGTGTTTTTGCATTTCCTGATCGGTTGAGAACTTCATTGCTGAGATGGCAAGTCCAATAATGACTGCCAAGAAAATAATCCCCATGACATTACCGCCTGAAAAGGCTTCAAACATATTGGCAGGCACCATTTGCAGCAAAACATCCGAGAAGTTCGGGGCTGCGGGTGTGTCCACTTTTGTATCGGGAAGCGTCAAATACTGACCTGGTTGGAACATTAGGGCGAGCCCTACACCGATTCCCACTGCAGCTGCAGTGGTCGCCGTATAATAGAGTATGAGTTTCCAGCCCATGCGTCCGAGTTGTTTCATGCTCATCTGATTGACAGCAAGTACTACCGTCAAAAAGATTACGGGGATGGCGACAAGGCTAAGTAAGTTGATGAGTAATGTCCCCAGCGGTTGGAATAAAGCCATTTCTTGTCCGAATACGAGACCGCTCGCAATTCCTGCAATGAATCCGATGGACATTTTTAAAACGAATGAACTGTCGCGATAACCGCTCCATATTTTCGATAACATCGATTTTCTCCTATTCATATGTAATGATTCCTTATTTAGCGAAGTTTACCTCTCGTTGAAGTTTTGGTCAATTTCTTTGCTTCGTTTTAGTTGAAAGTCAAAATACCGCTTCCTTAAGAGGAAACGGTATTTCGCGCAGGCAACCGTTTTTTCATCATAAACATGGCAGCGATTGTCAACACCAATACAAACTGTCCTGCAATCGTTTCCCATGTCGGATAAAATCCGATTGCGGACATGACAGGCAGCCCATTCACAATAGAAGAAGGGAAGACGTCCGTCAATTGGAGCGTATGGATACTTACACCGATAATCTTGAAGGCGAGTGCATAGATGAAAACCGTCGCAACCGTGAATAACCGATGAATCGGAATACGACTTCCTGCTTTCAATAGCACTATAGCAACTGCTGCCAATATGACAAGTGCTACCGCTATACCGAGTAGAAATTCGGTCAATTCCATGTTGGGTGCGATTCCTACATAGAACACGACGGTTTCTGCACCTTCACGAAATACCGTCAAGAAACTGAGTAGTCCGATCGCCCAAGCACTTCTGCTGGAAATGGCCGTACCCATTTGACGTGCGATGTAGTCATTCCACGCGGTGACAGAAGATTTGCGGTGAAGCCACGCACCAATTCCAATCATCATTGCAGCTGCTGCCAATCCAATAACGCCTTCCATGATCTCACGACTGCTTCCGATAGTTACAGAGTTGAGAAGTGTCGTCATCAGTATCGCTGCAATGATACTTGCACCAATCCCTGCCGCTGAACCTGTATAGATCCATTTAGAAAGCTGTGGCTGTCCTGCCTTCTTCAGAAATGCAACCAAACCGATTATGATGAGCAGAGCTTCCAAGCCTTCACGCAGTAAAATGAGTGCAGAATCCCAAAATGTATACGACGTACTTTCTTGGATGAGTTCAATTTTTTGTTGCAAACTAGCGATTTCTCCCGAGATTTTACTACGATCCGCATTTTCACTTGTGAGCTGACCCGCAAGTAATGGCAATTGACTTTCGATTTCCGTGTAGAGTGCTGCATCTCTTGTACGGATCTGTCCTTCAACGTTCGGCCAGCTTGTGATGAACTCACGCAGTTTAGCAACCGCTGTGTCTGGATCCTCTTCGGCAAGGGCTGCACGACTGTCCGCCAAAAGCGAAGTCAGCGTCTCCAGCGAAGCATCTGTCACAGGAACTGAAGCTTGAGCCGTTTCACCCGCAGCAAAAGACGTGATCGCTTGCTGCAGGGCAGTGTACGTCTGTTCGAGATCTGCCTGATTTGGTGAATCCTCTGCTAGCGCAATGCGCAGGAACGCCATTTGGGTTTCAATCGCTCCATACGCCGCAATACTTTGTTCACGGACTGGGCGTTCGTTCCGTGTCCAAGTGGCTAGAAACTTCTTTTCGGAAGCTCGGATTGCTTCGATATCACCTGAACGTATGGCATCTCCCAGTTTTTCAAGATCCGGTGAAACAGCCTTTTCAAACGCGAGACGTTCCACTTGTTCATCCACAGGGTTTTCTGCTTTTTCCAGTGCATGCAATGCTTTCGACAGGACTGTCAACGCTTCTAGACGCTGTGCAGATCCCTCTGCCTGCTCCGCTTCTTTCAGAGCACTCACCACTTGCTTACTTTCTTCCGCAACGTGATCTTCTTGTTTCCATGCAGCTTTGAATTCCTCCAATGCTATATCCGCGGCCAGCTTATCGTCTTGTTTGGATGCCATGATTGCATCGCCGATTGCGATATACAAGTCACTATAAGAAGGCGTCTCTGCGTGGGCAAGGGAGACGGGTAAAAGAGACAAAAGCAGGACTGCGATGAGCAGTACCTGCTTACAAAACACGGAATAACGATTCACCGATATAGCTTCCTTTCTGAACACCAGGGAAGCAGGCAAACAAAGCACTGCCGCGGTGTGTAATGTATTCATTCAGCTTATCGACGCGGCCAAAACTTTTTTGGATGGCGACAAATTGTTCCGGATCTTTTTGATAGGAGATGAACAGCAAACCCGCATCGTATGCACCGGTTGCATCCATTGTTCCCGAAGAGTAGGAAAAAGAGCGTCGATGAATTTGGGTTTTGGCTTCCTTAGCTAAGCGTACGTGCGAATCCACAGGAATGACAGGGGCACCTGACGCATCTTTCTGCTCAAGCGGCACTTCATCGTGTTCGCCTTTTAATCCGATAGGAGCACCTGTTTCGCGGTGACGACCGAATGTCGCCTCCTGCTCATTGAGTGCTGTCCGATCCCACGTTTCCAAGTGCATCTGAATCCGGCGGACTGCCATATAACTCCCTCCAGCAAGCCACCCTTTCGAATCACCAGGCTGTACCCAAACAACGTCGTTCATGGCTTGTTTGCTGGCGACGTCCGGCCCTGATGTACCGTCTTTGAAAGCAAATAAGTTGCGTGGGGTTTCACGTTTCTTATTTTTTTCCGGGAACGAGTTGAATCCCGCTTGTGACCATTTCAAGCGTACCTTTCCCGATGCGGCGCGAATCAGGTTGCGTACTGCATGAAACGCTACTTGTGGATCTTCTGCACATGCCTGAATGCATATATCGCCTCCCGTGTAGGCGGGATCGAGCTGATCTTTAGGGAAGTGGGGAAGCTCTTTGAGTTCCGCAGGCCGTTTCGATGAGAGTCCCAGCTCTTTTTTATCGAACAGGGAAGGGCCTACGCCAAAAGTCAATGTGAGATTGGACGCATCCAGTCCACCTGCTTCACCGGTATCTTTCGCAGGGATAAAGCCGTTAGAAGAAAGCTCACCGATAGGTTCGCCATTCATTAAACGAACCGCCATCGGTGTCCATTGCTGGAACAACTCTTTCAGTTCAGTCTGAGAGTTGACGAGGACGTCGAGTGAAGCAAAATAAACATGGGTTTGCACAGGCGTAATGATACCGGGTTGATGCGCACCGTAAAAGTTCACTTTGTTTTTGGTGTTCGGGTTATCTTCCTCTGTCGTCATCCCGAACACGTTGAGAAGGCCCCCGAGTCCAGATACGCCTATTGCTGCACCCGCAGCTCCCGCACCCGTTAACTTCAACATTTGACGTCGGGAGATTTTCTTCGCAAACAACTTTTCTTCTGACATTACATTCTCACTCCATTACGATGCCCATCATGCTCAATGGTTCACCGAGTTGATTGACCGCTTCAGCTAATTGTTTCGTATCTTCTTTCGTTAATTCCTTGTAGGAAATATAACCGCCATTTCCATCTTCGTGTTTGGCAAGAAGTCCATTCAATGTCGAAAACTTATTCGTCAAGTCCGTTGCAAGTTGAGCATCTTTCTGTTTGATGACCGCTTCGAAAATATGGAAGATTTCTTCTGCGCCTTCCACGTTCGCTTTGAAGTCATATAGATCCGTGTGAGAAAAGATTTCTTCTTCACCCGTGATTTTTGAAGTCGACACTTCGTTCAGCAAGTCCACGGCCCCTGTAATCATCAAGTCCGGGCCAACCTCGACCGTTTCGACACGAGCACGCAATTCTTTTGCGTCTTTCAGCAACTGATCGGCAATTTCTTCGTAGCCTTCTGTTGTGTTATCGACCCATAGACCGTATTCGATCTTATGGTATCCGGACCATTGTTCTTCGCCTTGACCTTCATCTTCCAAGTCAGCGAGACGTGCGTCAATTCGAGGATCGAGATCCCCGAAACTTTCTGCAATCGGCTCTGACCGTTCAAAGTACATGCGAGCGAGAGGGTAGATCGCTTTTGCGTCTTCGATTCTGCCTTCTTTTACAGCACTGACAAATTTATCGGTTTCTACAACGAACTGATCCATTTGCTCCAATGCGAATTGCTTATACGCATCCGTTTCTTGTTGGAGATCGATTGGAGCTACGGCTTCCGCTGATTCTTTCTCAGTTGACGTTTTATCGGCACCGCAACCTGATAGGACAAGACCTGTTGCGAGTAGTGAGGCGAGCAAGGCATGGGATTTCATAAGTTCAGTTCCTACTTTCCGGCTTTTTCTCAATGATAATCATTATCACCATGTCGAGTCAACTGTTTTTTGTATGAAAGGATGGCCATTTCATGTCAGTTTACCAGTGATCAAAAATAAATTTCTACGGATTACAGAGCGAAATCTCAATGTCTCACAACTATTGGAAGAGAATGGCTGTTGTATAACGGGTTTGTTCATCCTATAATAAGGGAACAAGTGTTCTTAGGAGGAGACGTTATGAACCAACTGCCTGAACGTAAAATTATTTGCATCGACATGCGCAGCTTCTATGCAAGTTGTGCAGCGGCTCTTGAAGGACTGGATGTAATGGAAACACCCATCGCGATCATCGGAAACAAAGAGCGTAAAGGGGGGGTGGTGTTGGCAGCATCCCCTCCACTAAAAAAACGGTTTGGCATTAAGACCGGGATGCGTCTTTTTGAAATCCCGGATGATCCATCCATACGGCTGATTGAACCTAAAATGGAATTTTATATAAGAGTGTCAATGGAAATCACTCATTTTTTGAACCAATATGTCCCGAAAGAAGCGATTCACGTATACAGCATCGATGAAAGCTTTATCAATTTGGATGGAACCGAGAAACTTTGGGGACCTCCTGAAGAGACAGTCACCCGTATTCAAGAGGGATTGTTGCGTCAATTCCAGTTGCACTCTGCATGCGGGATGGGTCCTAACATGCTGCTATCCAAACTTGCGCTGGACCTGGAAGCGAAAAAAACGGGATTTGCATACTGGGGCTATAATGATGTGCCGACTAAATTATGGCCCATTGAGCCGCTTAGTGAAATGTGGGGAATTGGGAGAAGAACGGAACATACGTTGAATGAAATGGGTATTTTCTCCGTCGGCGATCTCGCACACGCGTCTCTTGTCCGGCTGGAAGAGAAGTTCGGTGTTATGGGAAATCAGCTCTATCATCACGCACATGGGATTGATTTGTCTGATCTCGGTGCACCGCTGATTGAGGGGCAAATCAGCTATGGCAAGGGGCAAATTCTTTTCCGGGATTATTGCTGCCGTGAGGATGTGCTTGCAGTGGTGCTCGAAATGTGTGAAGACGTAGCAAGACGTGCTCGGTCGGCAAGGCGTGCCGGTCGGACGGTCCATTTATCAGTTGGCTACTCTAAAAATGCGTTAGGTGGCGGCTTCAGCCGATCCAAGTCAATGCCGGAAGAGACGAATGACACGATGAAGATTTACAAAATCTGCACAGAACTGTTCGATACGTTTCACGATGGTCGGCCTGTCCGCCAACTGTCGCTGAGCCTATCCAATCTAGTCGAGGAGCATTCGATGCAGTTGAGCTTGTTTGACCAGCGTAAGTGGAAGACACGCAAACTGGGGGAAACGGTCGATGAGCTCCGCAGTAAATATGGATCGACTGCCGTTTTACGTGCTGTATCGTACACCGATGCAGGAACAGCGCGCCATCGAGCGGGACTGATAGGCGGACATGTGAAATGACGATATGGAAAGGAAGGAAGGAGGGAACACGATGCTGCGAGATCGCGGAAAGATTAAATGGACTGCACTGATGCTGCCCGAACACGTCGAGCGGTTGCGCGCATGGCAAGCAGAAGATGCGCAGCCGGTTAGAAGTGAACCTGACGAACAGCAGCTGGAGGAGTGGAATTACATCATTGCTGCTGCCATGGAGACTCATCAAGCTATCACCATCAAGCATTGGCAAAACGATAGGCCTGTGACGGAAGATTTTTATGTCCATTGTCTCGAACCCGAGCGGAAGCAGTTGCGCGTTGTAACTGCTGATGGAGGCGCGCACATTCTTTCTCTCCTCGATATTGAAACTATTTATGAAATCGGATAATTCGAAACAAATACTATCCGAAATGTGTAACAATCTGCTAAACTATTCAAAGTCCTATTATAGATTGGCAGGGGAATCCATTGAACGTACTCATTCAGCTCGGCTGGTTTTTCAAACAGCGTAAAAAACAGTATGCAATTGGAATTGCGGCACTTGTCCTCGTTTCCGTTTTGCAGCTGCTGCCGCCAAAAATCATCGGCTATATCGTCGATGACATTACGAAAGGAACGTTAACTGCCAAGCAGATGATGGAATGGCTGGTCATCCTTGCGATTGCAGGGATCGCCATGTACGCTTTCCGCTATCTATGGCGCGTCATGATTTTCGGTTCGTCAATTGTGCTTGCACGGACGATCCGCAAGCAATTATTCGATCATTTTTTAAAGATGTCCCCGGCTTTTTATCAAAAACGCCGCGTGGGTAATTTAATGGCACACGCCACCAATGATGTGAGTGCAGTCCAGCAAACCGCAGGCATGGGTGTGTTAACCCTCTTCGATTCGATTTTAACAGGCGGTTTTGTCATCTTGACGATGGCAGTGACGATCAACTGGAAATTGACGCTTATTGCACTTATTCCAATCCCGCTCATGATTGTGTTAACGAGTTTTTATGGAAAACTGCTGCGCCGTCATTTCCGGACTGCTCAAGAAGCATTCTCCGGCATGAACGATAAGACGCAAGAGAGCATCTCAGGTATGAAAGTCATCAAAACGTTCGGACAGCAAAAAGAGGACATTGAAGATTTCAGGCAACTATCGGATGATGTGGTGGAGAAAAACATGCGGGTTGCCCGTATCGATGCCTTATTCGACCCTACAATCGGTGGAATCTTTGCGATTTCTTCTATTATTTCGTTTGTCTTCGGTGCCCGTTTCATCCTGGCAGGGGACATGAGTGTCGGGGATATGGTTGCATTCAGCACATATCTCGGATTGTTGACGTGGCCGATGCTTGCGTTCGGATTTCTATTCAATATCGTCGAGCGCGGCAGTGCATCGTATACACGAATCCACGAATTGCTGTCGGTAGATCCTGAAGTGGTTGATGTGCATGGTGCAATCGATGAACGGCCGAAGGGGGATCTTTCAGTCGATATTGACACCTTTACGTTCCCTGGGGATCCGAAGCCCGCGCTCTTCGACGTCCACTTTACGCTGCGACGAGGAGAAACACTCGGGATCGTCGGGAAAACCGGATCCGGAAAAACCGCTATCCTGAAACTGCTGTTACGAGAGTTTGACGACTATGAAGGTATCATTTCGTACGGGGGGCATTCCATTCACCAGTACAAACAGCAGCGGCTGCGTGAATCGATCGGATATGTCCCACAAGACCATTTCCTATTTTCCACCACCTTGGCGGAGAACATCGCCTTTACGAATCCGACCGTTCCGTCAGAAGAGATTCACCGCGCTGCCCAGCTCGCTCATATCCATGATGACATCGAAGGGTTTTCTGAAGGATATCGTACGATTGTCGGGGAACGGGGAGTGTCATTATCCGGAGGACAAAAACAACGGATTTCGATTGCCCGCGCCTTGCTCATGCAGCCCGAACTACTCATTTTAGATGACTCCCTTTCAGCAGTGGATGCGAAGACGGAAGAAGCGATACTTCGTTCCTTGAAAGAGACACGTAGCGGAGAAACGACGATCATCACATCACACCGGTTAAGTGCCATTCAACACGCGCACCAAATCATTGTCATGGATGAAGGGACAATTGCAGAAGCCGGTACTCATGCTGAATTGATGGCATTGAACGGAAAATACAAAGAAATGTACGACTTGCAGCAACTTGAAGCATCTGTAGAGCAAGGAGGTGAGGCGTAATGGCAGAAGTGAAACAGGCAACACTGTCCGCTCGTGGACAATGGCAAGTATTCGTCCGGCTCCTGAAGTACTTGAAGCCACACAAAGTGTCGATTTCGTTTGCGCTGCTACTCCTAGCACTCACGATTACAGGCAGCATCGTGAGTCCGCTTCTCATTCAAACATTCATCGACAACCATCTCGTAACGTTGAATTTTGAGCGTGCGAGTATCATCCGGTTACTCGTTGCCTATGTCGCCATTCAAGTGACGGTTGTGGTGATTTCTTATTTCCAGTCACTCCGCTTTCAACGAATTGCACTTAAAATCATCCAGCAATTGCGGATCGATGCATTTACTAAAGTACAAGGACTGGGAATGCGCTATTTCGATAAAACACCAGCCGGTGCAATCGTTTCGCGTGTGACGAACGATACGGAAGCGATAAAAGAAATGTTTGTGAGTGTGGTCGTCACGTTCTTGCAGGCGATCTTCGGAATCGTAGGTGTCTATATTGCGCTGTTCTCACTAGATGCGAAACTGGCGCTGTATTCCATGGTGTTATTGCCGCTATTCATGATTCTGATATCGGTATATCGTCATTACAGCGCAGACTTCTATCAAGATATCCGCGAGCGGCTAAGTCAACTAAACGGAAAGATCTCCGAATCCCTCTCTGGAATGGGGATGATCCAAGCATTCCGCCAAGAAAAGCGGCTCGCAGATGAATTCGAATCGATCAATGACGGGCACTATCGAGCAGGAATCCGGAACATCAAGTTCGACAGTATTTTACTTGGACCGTTCATTGACTTGCTCTATGCAGCAGCGGTTGTCTGTACACTTGCATACTTCGGGTTCACTTCGCTTTCAACTGCAGTGGATGTCGGCGTCATCTATGCGTTTACAACCTTGCTTAGCCGCCTGTTCCAACCCGTACAGCAAGTGATGAACCGGATGTCCATTTTCCAGCAGGCCCTTGTTTCAGCATCACGCGTTTTCATACTGATTGACGAACCGGACATGGAACCTGTTCAGCAAGCGGAAAGGGATGCAAAGATTACGGAAGGAACCATCACCTTCGATGGCGTCACATTTAGTTATGATGGCAAAACGGATGTATTGAAAGATATTTCATTCACCGCAAATGCAGGGGAAACCGTCGCATTGGTCGGGCATACCGGAAGCGGGAAAAGTTCCATCATCAACTTACTCATGCGGTTCTATGAATACGAGCATGGTTCGATCACCATTGATGGGCGTTCACTGAAGTCCTATCCAATGGAGGAATTGCGCAGCAAAGTGGGACTCGTCCTTCAAGATCCATTCATGTTTTACGGAGATGTTGAGAGCAACATCCGTCTTCGCAATGAAGCGTTGACATCCGAAGAAGTCCGGGCGGCAGCGGAGTTTGTACAAGCGAACCGATTCATTGAGCAATTAGAAGGGGAATATGCACACAAAGTGATGGAGCGTGGAGCTACGTTGTCAAGCGGACAGCGACAGCTCATAGCATTTGCACGCACTATGGCGGTGGAACCGAAAATCCTTGTACTTGATGAAGCGACCGCCAATATCGATACGGAAACGGAAATCGCGATCCAAGCCAGCCTGCAAAAAATGCGGAAAGGACGGACAACAATCGCCATCGCACACCGACTCAGTACGATTCAAGATGCAGAGCTGATTTTAGTGTTGCACCAGGGAGAGATTGCTGAACGAGGGACCCATCAGCAGCTTCTTAGCAGAAAAGGGCTCTATTATAAGATGTATCAGTTGCAGAATGGTCAAATTGCTTAAGATCAGATTCCTTTCAAAACCGTATGTGCCACGTGGCACATACGGTTTTAATAATGTGTCATAAACTGTTCACAGACAAAATGGACGTATTCGATGGCGCGTTCTGATACGATGGAAAGGAAAAAGAAAAAAATCTGGAGGGGGAAGTTCCTTGGCAACAGATGTGAACGTATTCCTGGCATTCGGAGCGGGCTTTTTAAGTTTCATTTCTCCGTGTGTACTGCCGCTATATCCGGCATTCATTTCCTACATTACTGGAATGTCGATTGAAGACTTACGCTCAGATAAGAAACGGATGAGCCGAAATGGAATGTTACATACATTATTTTTCCTTCTTGGATTTTCGGTTGTATTTATTTTTCTCGGGTTCGGCTCTTCATTTATCGGTCGTTTCTTTATCGAGTATATGGATCTCCTTCGACAAATCGGTGCAATTTTCATCGTGTTATTCGGTTTAATGGTAGTTGGCATTTTCACACCGAAGTTTTTAATGCAAGAACACAAGCTACAGTTTAAAAACCGCCCATCCGGTTACTTAGGTTCTGCTCTCATCGGACTTGCGTTTTCAGCAGGCTGGCAACCATGTATGGGGCCGATCATTGGGGCCATTATTGGTCTAGCGGCTGCTAATCCCGGTTCCAGTATGTTGTACATGATGACCTACGTCCTCGGATTCGCGATTCCATTCTTCGTGCTCTCATTCTTCGTAACACGTCTTGGATGGATCCGCAAGAACAACCAGAAGATTATGCGCATTGGCGGAGCCTTTATGATTGTCTTCGGTATCGTGTTATTCTTCGACGGGATGACGTTCTTAATCAGCTTGCTCAGTCCCATTTTTGGAGATTTCCAAGGCTTTTGACCATCAAGGAGGATTGAACAGTGAACGAAGTGAAGTCTTTTGAATCATGGCAAGAACTTTTAACACAGCAAGAAGCGATGCTGCTATTTGTGAAAACAGATCATTGTTCAGTTTGTGATGGGCTGTATCCGCAAGTGGAGAGGCTTGCAGACGGGTATCCATTTCCGTTCTTTTATGTAAATGTCGCGCAAGTGCCGGAAATGGCAGGGCAGCTTTCGCTGTTTACAGCACCGGTTGTCTTGTTATTCAGACAAGGTAAAGAACTGACTCGGTTTGCAAGGTTTGTTCCGATGGAGCAACTTCGAAAACGGTTGGACGAGCTGAAGGAGGCGTGCGAATGAGTCAACTGCAAGAACTGATTGATAAGGTTTTCAATGAAATCCCGTCCGTCTATTTAATTGTCGGCTCTACGGTCGCATTTTTCTTCATGGGAATCTTAGGATTCCTCGTCCGCTCCAAAGCGGCGGACCGCCCGATTTCTCCGATACGTATTGTGCTGCCACCGTTATTTATGTCTTCCGGGATGCTTATGTTTTTGTTTACACAATTCCAAGTGCCGCGGAGTCAGGTGATTGAAGCTGCGGCTGTAGGACTGCTGTTTTCAACGATCTTGATTGCAACGACAAATTTCGAACAGAAAAATGGTCAATTGTTCGTCAAGCGATCGAAAGCATTCATCTTCATTTTGGCGGGCTTACTCATTTTCCGATTGGTCGCGAAACTGATTCTCAGCAGCTCCATCGACGTCGGGGAACTAGCTGGTATGTTTTTCATCCTAGCATTCTCGATGATCGTCCCGTGGCGCATCGGTATGCTCATCAAATATAACAACCTGAAAAAAAGAGAGAGACTCACGGTCAAATGACCAGGTCTCTCTCTTTTTGTGTGTCAGAAAAGATGCTCATACGGAGTCATGTCAACATCCATAGTTGTAAGCTTCTTGCGTAAGAATTTGTGATCGCGCTTCGGCGTCGCCACGATGTAGCCTCGGATAATGTGATCGAATTCAATCGTTTTTGCATGCTCATCGAGGGCGATTTGACCGATACGGCCTGCAATCTTCTGTTTCGCCACCGGGCGGAACAGTTCAGGAACCGGCTGGACGAGTTCGTTCAACAACCCCTTCGCTTCGTCATTCCATAGATGAAGCGAGCGATCCACGTAGTACTCTTCCCAGTCCAATGTCGACTTGCCATCTTCCTTAGGGAACACTTTAAGGAACTTGCGGAACATGAAAAATCCACCAATCGCGAACAATCCGATTAAGACGATACACCAAAATACAATAAACCAGATAAACCAGCCTGGCATAATACGTTCACCTCTTTATGACTCTCTACACTATCAATTGTACCTGTAAACTAAAAAACTTTCACGAACATTGTATCCTTTTCTGCAAGTTTCGTCTATCTAGACTGTGAAAGGAGGGGAACGCACATGGCAGCAGCACTCGAGTTTCAAACAGCAGTCGGTAAGATTTTCTACAATGCAGGCTCAACACCCGATGGACGTCTTATCCGTAAGTCGCAAACTTACCGCTTCATCGAACAAAATGCAACACCGGCCAATCTCCAGCTCGCACTATCTTCACTCGGCCAACTGTCCGCAATGACAGTCATGTCTTATGAAAAAATCGTCACATCCGAAATCACAGACTAACTAACAAAAGAGGAGGAATTCACAAATGGCACTCACACTTCAACTCGTATTTACAAAGTCGGATGGCAAGGATTTTGTCCTGACGGTCGATGAGCCGCGTCCAGGAGTCACACCGGCTGAAGTTCAGACCGCAATGGAGCAGATTATTGCATCCGGTGTATTCAAAAGGGATGGGGACGTCCTGATAGCTGTGAAAAGCGCTCGCATTATCGATCGATCGGTGAACGATCTTTTCAGCAACAAATAATAGGTGAGCCGGTCCCTAGTCAGCTGACAGGGACCGGCTTTTTAACACTCTGAGCGAGTATCTGTGTTCCCGCCGCAGTAACTAAATTAAAAGGAGGCGAATGTGATGGAACAATTGTTGGAACAAATGATGGGATTCATCCAGGAGGTGGGCTTTCCGGTTTTTGTTTCCTTCTATCTGCTCCACCGCCTGGAAGTGAAGCTTGAAGCAATCCACGGAGCACTCGTAACTCTAAAAGTGAAGTAGTTTTCACATAACCGACAAACAAACGCCAAACAACCTATGGATCCACGGTTGTTTGGCGTTCGTGTGTCCGATATGATAAGGTAAACACATTAGATTTGGGGGAAGTGCAGTGAAGAAGAAGGCATTGGTTTTTGGCGTAATCCTGATGGCACTTGTAGTGAGTGCATGTTCTGGCGGGTTTAAAGCAGATCATCATTACAGCATTGCGCCATTCGAATTCACGAACCACCATAATGAAAAGGTCTCATTAGATGATTTGAAAGGTGAGATCTGGCTAGCTCAGTTTGTATTCACCACCTGTACGACTGTCTGTCCACCTATGATGTCCAATATGGCGGAACTCCAACAGAAGTTAGTCGATAAAGGGATCGAAAACTACAAAATCGTCTCTTTCAGTGTGGACCCTGATGTCGATACTCCCGAAAAACTAGCTGAGTACTTGGAAGCTTTCAGTGTTCCGGACTCTTCGAAATGGGAAATGCTTACGGGTTACAAGATGGAGGACATAAGCGAGCTAGCGGTGAAGTCCTTTAAAATGCCGGTGATTGACGATCCGAATTCAGACCAAGTGATCCACGGCTCTCGCTTTGGACTGGTCGACAAAGAAGGAAAAGTCGTCAAATCCTATTCCGGAAATGAAGACGTTCCATTCGATACGATCGTAAAAGACATGAAAGCCCTCAGTAAACAAGACTAAATCGCGCAGAGAGGAGAGGGACGAGTGAAGAAAAAGAAACGCAGACTAACGGCGAAAGCTAAATTATTGCTAATCGCACTGCTTATTCCTGTTTCAGTCGTCCTTTTCACTTTGACTGCGATCATTTGGACAAGCATCCGTCACCCGGAAGTCATTCAAAAATCCGCCAGCACGTTGATGGAGTTGTCAGATCGACATGGGGGACTGACCATTCCGGAAGAGTATATCCCCATTTATAAAGCAGCAGCAAAAGAGTATGACATTCCGTGGACGTTACTTGCTGCACATCACCGGGTGGAAACCCGTTTTTCCACTATGAAAACGATGGTTTCTCCAACAGGTGCGGAAGGGCATATGCAATTCATGCCGTGTACGTTCGTCGGATGGAGCTATCCTGGCTGCAAAGACTTAGGAAAAGGGGATATTCCTGAAGAAGATAAAACCAACCTTGATGTAATTGCAAAACATGGGGGATACGGAGTAGATGGAAATGGCGATGGGATTGCTGATCCGTACAATCTGGAAGATGCGATCTTTAGCGCAGCTAACTACTTAGCGCAAAGCGGGGCGGCAGACGGGCAAATCGAGAAAGCCATTTTTCACTACAACCATAGCGATAAATACGTAGAAGACGTGCTCTGGTTTTTTGAAGAATACGAATCACAACAAACCCAACAAGCACAAAAATAAAAAGGACTCCGCGAATTAGCGAAGTCCTTTTTGTTATGCTGCTTTACGCATAGCTTTCATAATCAGGCTGACGATGAACACAAGAATGACAGCCCCGATGATTGCTGGTACGAGATAGAAGTCCGAAACTTTAGGACCCCAAGATCCGAGCAGCATTCCGCCAACCCATGCACCTACGATACCTGCAATAATATTACCAATAATTCCGCCTGGGATATCTTTCCCTAGAATAAGTCCGGCTAGCCAACCGATAATTCCGCCGATGATTAAGAACCAAATGAAACTCATTTGAAAACATCTCCTTTTTGTTAATATAATATGTCTGTTCTAGTCAGTATAATAACCGTAAATGACCCACTTGAAACCTATTTGCTAAAATTGTTTGCATAGAATAATCATTTTTCACACAGACTTACCGAATTACGGTCGCTCCGAGTGTGTTTTCGAAATGGCGCATTGCCCAATCATGTCCAGCAGCGTCAAAGCTTGCAACACCCCGTTCATGGATCACCGTCGTAAATCCTTTGTTGTAAGCGTCTACAGAAGTATGCAAAATGCAAATATCCGTACAGACACCTACTAAGTGAAGTTCTTGAATACCACGTGCCCGCAGCCAAATTTCCAGCTCTGTCCCTGCGAATGCACTGTACCGGGTTTTATCCATCCAATGAATCGAACTACGATTATCTTCATAAAATTGTTTTAACGTTCCGAATGGCTCTCTTCCAGCAGTTCCACGTAAATTATGAGGGGGGAATAGACGTGATTCCGGATGATAGGGATCGTTTTCGTCATGCACGTCCACTGCGAATACAACCGATTCCCCTCGGGTGACAAACTCCTTGGTCAGCTGCTCGATATATCCTTCCAGCGCAATTCCAGGTGCTCCGCACGTCAACGCTCCGTCTTCTGCAACAAAATCTTCCGTGTAGTCAATAACCAATAACGCTTTCTTCACCTTCAGCACTCCCTCTCCTTATTCTGATTCCATTATGCACAGACCGGCAAAAGATATGCATCTATTCATCTCCCGAACTATCCATCGTGTTTCCTTATGGATTACTATAAATTTAATGTAATTTACTTATAGACTTTGCTGTTATATGATGGAGTAGAGAAAAGACGCTTATTTATAGAGCCTTTTCAGTACGTAAAGGAGGAATTCAGCAATGACAAAGAGCAATTTTCACAACAGCCGCTCCTCGTTTGATCTGAACGGTAAGACGTATAACTATTACCGCATTGGAGCGATTGAAGAAGCGGGTATTGCAAAAGTCTCAAGACTACCTTACTCGATCAAAGTACTGTTAGAATCTGTCCTGCGCCAACACGACGGATATGTCATCCAAGACAATCATGTAAACAACCTGGCAAAATGGGGCAAGGACGCTGATGCGGACGCTGAAGTACCATTCAAGCCATCCCGCGTAATCCTGCAAGACTTCACTGGTGTTCCAGTTGTTGTCGATTTGGCATCTCTTCGTTCTGCAATGGCGGAAATGGGTGGAGATCCGGATAAGATCAATCCGGAGATTCCTGTAGACCTCGTAATTGACCACTCGGTTCAAGTTGACAGCTACGGAACATCAGACGCGTTACAGAAAAACATGGAACTCGAATTTGAACGGAATGCTGAGCGTTACCAGTTCTTAAGCTGGGCACAAAAAGCATACGACAACTATCGTGCTGTTCCGCCAGCAACTGGTATCGTTCACCAAGTGAACCTTGAGTACTTGGCAAGCGTTGTCCATGCGATTGAAAACGAAGATGGAACATTCGAAACGTATCCGGATACGTTAGTCGGAACTGACTCCCATACAACGATGATCAACGGAATCGGTGTACTCGGATGGGGCGTTGGCGGAATTGAAGCTGAAGCAGGAATGCTAGGACAGCCTTCTTACTTCCCAATTCCACAAGTTATCGGTGTGAAGTTGACAGGTGAGCTTCCAAACGGAACTACTGCAACAGACCTTGCACTAAAAGTGACGCAAACATTGCGTGCACATGGTGTAGTTGGTAAATTCGTTGAATTCTTCGGACCAGGCGTTCCACAATTGCCACTTGCTGACCGGGCAACAATCGCGAACATGGCTCCAGAGTATGGCGCAACATGTGGTTTCTTCCCAGTAGATGAAGAGTCGCTTAACTACATGAAACTAACTGGCCGCGATGCGGAACATATCGAAGTCGTGAAAAAGTACTTACAAGAAAACGACATGTTCTTCTCAACGGACAAAGAAGATCCAATCTACACTGAATGTATCGAAATCGATTTGACTCAAGTAGAAGCGAACCTTGCTGGACCGAAACGTCCGCAAGATATGATTCCACTTTCAGACATGAAGCGTGAATTCAACGACGCGGTTGTTGCACCTGAAGGCAACCAAGGGTTCGGACTTACGCCGAAAGAAATGAAGAAGAGCGGTACAATCGAGTTCGCAAACGGTACGACAATGGAGATGAAAACAGGCGATCTAGCGATTGCAGCGATCACTTCATGTACCAATACATCGAACCCATACGTTATGCTCGGTGCTGGACTTGTCGCTAAAAAAGCGGTTGAGCTCGGATTAACACCGCCTGCATATGTGAAAACTTCACTCGCACCAGGTTCAAAAGTCGTAACAGGTTACTTACAAGAATCCGGACTCGATAAGTACCTTGACCAAATCGGTTTCAACACAGTTGGATATGGATGTACGACATGTATCGGTAACTCCGGTCCATTGCTTCCGGAAATCGAGAAAACAATCGCTCAAAACGACTTACTTGTCTCATCAGTCCTCTCGGGTAACCGGAACTTTGAAGGACGTATCCACCCTTATGTGAAAGCGAACTACTTGGCATCACCGCCACTAGTTGTTGCTTATGCACTTGCAGGTACAGTGGATATCGACTTCAAGAAAGAACCGATCGGTAAATCCAAAGACGGCAAAGATGTATTCTTCAAAGACATCTGGCCATCGACAGAAGAAGTGAAGGCAATGATCGAGAAAACGGTCACTCCTGAACTCTTCCGTAAAGAGTATGCACGCGTGTTCACTGAAAACGAAGCATGGAATGCGATTGAAACAACAGATGAAGCATTGTATGATTTCGATGACAAGTCGACATATATCCAAAACCCGCCATTCTTCGAAGGTCTTTCAAAAGAGCCTGAAGATATCAGTGCATTGAAAGACTTGCGCGTTGTCGGTAAATTCGGCGACTCGATTACGACGGACCACATTTCACCAGCAGGTGCCATCGGTAAAGATACACCAGCAGGTCTCTACTTGCGTGAAAACGGCGTTGAGCCACGTTACTTCAACTCATATGGTTCTCGTCGTGGTAACCATGAAGTCATGATGCGCGGTACGTTTGCGAATATCCGCATCCGTAACCAAATCGCAAAAGGGACAGAAGGCGGCTACACAACTTACTGGCCAAACAAAGAGATCATGCCAATCTATGACGCTTGCATGAAGTACCAACAAGATGGTACAGGACTTGCTGTCATTGCTGGTAAAGACTACGGAATGGGCTCTTCACGTGACTGGGCTGCGAAAGGGACTTCTCTTCTCGGCATTAAGACAGTTATCGCCGAAAGCTACGAGCGTATCCACCGTTCAAACCTAGTGATGATGGGTGTTCTTCCACTTCAATTCGTGAACGGACAAAGTGCAGCATCTCTTGGTTTAACAGGAGAAGAAGCAATCAGCGTCAACATCGCAGAAGGCGTTAAGCCACGCGACATCTTGAAAGTGACTGCTACTGCTGCAGATGGCACTGTAACGGAATTCGATGCGCTTGCGCGTTTCGATTCAGAAGTCGAAATCGACTACTACCGTCACGGCGGCATTCTTCAAATGGTACTTCGCGACAAGATGAAAGCTTAATCATAAGCGATGCCACCCCCTTGCTGATTCAGTTCAGCAAGGGGGTTTTTAATCGTTGCGGCTGATTTTTTTGATGGACTTTTGTATACTTGGCTATGTAGAAGAGGTGAAATGTATGTTTGTCAGTGCAAAGGAAATTGAAATTCGATATGCAGAGACCGATCAGATGGGCGTCGTCTATCACGCGAATTATTTGGTCTGGATGGAAATCGGACGAACGAAGCTCATCGAGGATCTTGGATTCACGTATGCCGGGCTCGAAGCAGAAGGCTATCTATCTCCAGTCACCGACCTATCCATCAAGTACAAGGCTTCCATGCGCTATGGTGAGACCGCCACTGTGCGGACATGGATCGAATCCCACGGAAAGTTGCGCACGACGTATGGCTATGAAATCTTGCATGCAGATGGTACAGTGGCGGCAACCGCGACTTCCGAACACGTAGTTGTACGAAAAGACACATTCCGACCGATTTCACTGCGTAAAATAGATCCTGTATGGGATGCGAAGTATGCCGAAATCGCAAAAAGAGTCGATTGATTGAAGAAAAAGGCTTCCTGGAATGCTCAGGAAGCCTTTTATATGGAGAGATGGGCATGGGAAGCGCAGAAATCGCTCGTAAATATGTGAAAGTGATCATAAATTTGTAATTTCGCTCATATATCCTGGAATGTGATCATAAACTCAGCATTCCGCTCATAAATCTCAAAATGTGATCATAACCCCAGAACTCCGCTCATAAATCTCAAAATGTGATCATAACCCCCAGCATTCCGCTCATAAATAACGAAATATGATCATAACCTCGCGAGCGAACCCAAACACAAATCAACTTCTTACCCACAAAAAAACACCTCGCAATCTTAATCGAGGTGTTTCTTAAGTGAAATATGCCCTTTATAAGCCTTCCGGAACATATGTACGGGCTATTAAAATATGTTATAATTAAGCATGTACTAGAATAGCACGAGCTCATAGGCGGTTCGCAGACCTGCAATCCCAATTTCCTGAAAGAAACTTTAATCAGGACGGGAGGAGGTGATGCGTATGACACCATATGAAGCACTGAGTCTCATGATCGGCTTTGGAAGTTTGATCGTGACCATTCTTGCTTTGTCATATACTTTTTCAAGAAAAAAGTAAACCGCCCATGAGCCTCCAAGCAATGGAGCGGTTTACTTCGCACTATGCGATTCGCCTTTGAAGCGAACGCTATTCTATTACAAGGCCAAGAGGATCATCACATCTTCTTGGTCTTTTTACACTATCCATTTTTCAAGCCTATTATACCAAAAGAAGAATTGTCTGTCTAGTTAAGGAGAGCAGTGAGCCATCCTTTACCACTTACTCCGACTTCACATAATCGTACTGCAGTTCTCCCAGGTCGGCATTCACACCGACTTGCAAATCATGCCCATCAAAGTACCAGAGATCACGAGTTTCGATGTAGTAACGAACCCCATCCAAAACGGTTTCGACTCCCACTTCATCCGGTTGTTCACGAATCACGCCTAATGAAAATCCTTCATGCAGCGGGCTGCTGCCGCCATATCTTGCGAAAAATCGTATGGAATCCCCAGATTCGACGTCCATTTCTTCAACAAACCACTGAGTTGCTTCGTCTGAAATGCGTATAGTCACCATTGAAAACCCGCCTTCCTATGATGCCTTTGATTATATTACAACCACTTCACTTTTGGCTCGGTTCCTGCTTTGATCCGTGCAATATTCGCACGGTGGCGGTAGAAGATGAACGCGCCCATCAAAACAATCACCAGCTCCAAATAGATATCTCCTGTAATGAAATAATAAATAATTCCATAGATTGCGCCCATCACCGCGACGACCATCGATGTGAGTGACACCATCTTCGTGATCTTCAAAGCAAGTAAAAAGGTAAGGACGACTAGGACAAAGATCGGCCAGCTGTAACCGAGCAACACACCACCTGAAGTCGCAACAGCTTTTCCACCTTTGAACTTCGCGAAAACAGGAAACATATGACCGATCACCGCAACAACACCAACGACTAAAGGATGTATAGGAGTATTTGCAAAATAAGGTGAGAACGCTAAAAGTACAGCTGCTGTCCCCTTTAGAATATCGAACACCGTAACAGCGATTCCCGCTTTTTTGCCGAGAACGCGGAATGTATTGGTCGCCCCCATGTTTCCGCTGCCGTGTTCACGGATATCCGTTTTATAAAACAGTTTTCCGATCCAAAGCGCAGATGGGAGAGAGCCTATTAAATATGCGAGTACCAGTAATAAAATGATTTCCATAACAAGCCCCTTCGCGAAAAATTATGTATCTCTTTCATTTTAGCAGAACGAGTACCGAACGACAATTGTGGATAAATCCTTTAAGGCCAGTCATTGCAATAAAAGGCTTTCTTCTATACAATTATTTAAGCAAAGCGCCGACGTGTCTTGTTGACATGGGAAATATGGCGGCGTATCATTAGATAAATAAGAACATTTGTTTGATGGAGGTTTCACCTTGACGAAACAAAAAGAATTGAATGTGTATAATGATGATTCAATCCAAGTGCTCGAAGGCTTGGAAGCAGTACGCAAACGACCGGGGATGTATATCGGTTCGACAGATGGAAGAGGATTGCATCACCTGGTATTTGAAATTGTAGATAACGCCGTGGATGAAGCATTAAGCGGCTTCGGATCTGAAATAAATGTCACGATCCACTCAGATAACAGCATCAGCGTACGTGATTACGGTCGAGGAATGCCAACAGGAACCCATAAAACCGGGAGACCAACTACGGAAATCATTTTGACTGTCTTACACGCTGGCGGGAAGTTCGGCCAAGGCGGCTATAAAACAAGTGGCGGACTTCACGGAGTCGGTGCTTCTGTCGTGAATGCGCTTTCTGAATGGCTGGATGTGATTATTCATCGGGATGGTCAGATTTTCAAACAACGCTTCGAACATGGCGGGAAACCCGCGACAGGTCTTGAAGTCATCGGGAAAACGAAAGAAACAGGTACTACCATTCACTTCAAACCCGATCCTGCGATTTTTTCTACTACTAAATATCAATATGACATTCTTGCAGAGCGGTTGCGAGAATCCGCATTCCTGTTAAAAGGGCTCAAAATCGTCCTGACAGAAGAGAGTACGGAAAAGACTGAGACATTTCATTACGAGACAGGCATTAAAGCGTTTGTCGCTTATTTGAATGAAGAAAAAGACACCCTTCACGAAGTCGCTTATCTAGAAGGTGAGACAGACGGCATTGAAGTGGAGTTTGCATTCCAATTCAACGATGGCTATTCAGAGACGATACTTTCGTTTGTCAATAACGTCCGTACAAAAGATGGCGGGACGCACGAAACCGGTGCAAAAACAGCCATGACGCGTATATTCAATGAATATGCGAGGAAGACAGGTTTGTTGAAAGAAAAAGACAAAAATTTAGATGGCTCTGATATCCGGGAAGGAATCGCAGCTATCGTTTCTGTGCGGATTCCTGAAGGGATTTTGCAGTTTGAAGGTCAAACCAAAGGGAAGCTGGGCACAAGTGAAGCACGAACAGTAACCGATGCTGTCATTTCACAGCATTTGCTGTATTTCTTGGAAGAAAACGCGGAATTGAGTGCAAACCTGATCCGCAAGGCAGTTCGTGCACACCAGGCGCGCGAGGCTGCTCGTAAAGCGCGGGAAGACGCGCGTTCAGGTAAGAAGCGGAAGAAAGGCGACACACTCCTTTCCGGTAAGCTGACGCCTGCCCAATCTAGAAATGCAAAAAAGAATGAACTGTACCTCGTCGAGGGTGATTCCGCTGGCGGATCTGCAAAGCAAGGACGCGATCGGACATTCCAAGCGATTTTGCCACTGCGCGGTAAAGTCATCAATACAGAAAAAGCGAAACTCGAAGATATCATGAAGAACGAAGAGATCAATACGATCATCCATGCAATCGGTGCGGGCGTCGGGGCTGACTTTACGATTGAAGATGCAGCATACGATAAAGTCATCATCATGACCGATGCCGATACAGACGGGGCGCACATTCAAGTACTCTTATTGACATTCTTTTACCGCTACATGAAACCGCTTATTGAAGCAGGGAAAATCTTCATAGCACTGCCTCCTCTTTATAAAGTGTCAAAAGGGATCGGTAAAAAAGAAAAAGTGGAATATGCGTGGACTGAGCGAGAACTAGGTGCGGCGACGAACAAAATCGGCAAAGGCTATATGCTCCAGCGCTACAAAGGCCTAGGAGAGATGAATGCGGGACAGTTATGGGATACAACCATGAACCCTGAAACACGTACGCTCATCCGAGTCACGATTGAAGATGGAGCACAATCCGAGCGAAGAGTCACGACGTTAATGGGCGACAAAGTCGAACCGCGCCGTCGATGGATCGAGAGCAATGTCGACTTCAGTCTAGAAGAAGGAAGCACCATCTTGGAAAACGAATTCCTGCATGTTGAGGAGGAAGTGGAATGACCGCAACAGAACGCTTTCAGGACCTCCCGTTAGAGGAAGTCATCGGCGATCGTTTTGGCCGATACAGTAAATATATTATTCAAGATCGCGCATTACCCGATGCACGGGACGGCTTAAAGCCGGTACAACGACGCATCTTGTACGCGATGTATAACGAAGGCAATACACATGAAAAAGCGTTCCGTAAATCCGCAAAAACGGTTGGTAACGTAATCGGTAACTATCATCCACACGGAGATTCTTCCGTGTATGAAGCGATGGTCCGGATGAGTCAGGAATGGAAACTGCGTCACTTGATGGTGGAAATGCACGGAAATAACGGTTCGGTTGACGGGGATTCCGCCGCTGCAATGCGTTATACAGAAGCGCGTCTTTCTTCGATCGCAGGGGAAATGCTCCGGGACCTCAACAAAGAGACCGTAGACTTCATCCCGAACTTTGACGATACAGAACCCGAACCGACCGTTTTACCGGCTCGCTTCCCGAATTTGCTCGTCAATGGATCGACAGGAATTTCTGCTGGGTACGCAACGGACATCCCACCTCATGCACTCCATGAAGCGATTGATGCGGTACTCATGCGGATGGATCATCCCGAAGCTACGGTGGATGAACTGATGACCGTTATTAAGGGTCCTGATTTCCCAACTGGGGGAATCATCCAAGGTACAGATGGCATTAAAGCGGCATACGAAACAGGAAAAGGCCGCGTCATTGTCCGTTCCAAGACGGAAATCGAGCAGTTGAAAGCCGGCAAATCTCAAATTGTCATCAGTGAAATCCCCTATGACGTGAACAAGGCCAACCTTGTGAAAAAGATGGACGAGCTGCGCGTCGATCGTAAGTTGGACGGCATCGCCGAAGTGCGGGACGAATCGGACCGTACAGGTCTCCGAATTGTTATCGAGCTGAAAAAAGATATCGATGGTGAGCCGATTTTACGTTATCTATTGAAAAATACGGACTTGCAAGTTGCCTATAACTTCAACATGGTCGCGATTTCGGATAGACGTCCTAAACTGATGTCGCTCCCTATGTTGTTGGATGCTTATATTGAGCATCAGAAAGAGGTAGTCACTCGACGTTCACAATTCGATGTGAGAAAAGCGCAAGATCGTCTACATATCGTAGAAGGTCTGATGAAAGCTCTGTCCATTTTGGATGAAGTCATTCAGACAATCCGCAGTTCCAACGATAAGCGTGATGCGAAGAACAACTTGATCAATCGGTTTGAATTTTCCGAAATCCAAGCGGAAGCGATTGTTTCATTGCAATTGTATCGTCTGACGAATACGGATATCACGGAGCTGAAACAAGAGGAAGAAGCCTTACGTAAACTGATTGAAGAACTCAACGCCATCCTAACGAGTCCAGCAAAGTTGACACGTGTGATACAAAAAGAGTTACACGCAGTACGTAAACAATTCGCAGAACCGCGAAACTCCGTAATCGAAGAGAAAATCGAGGAATTGAAAGTCGATCTTGATATTCTGATTCCAAGCGAGGAAGTTGTCGTATCGGTCACAAAAGAGGGCTACGTCAAGCGCACAAGTTTGCGTTCATACGGTGCCACGAACGGGGCAGGGATGGCTATGAAAGATTCCGACTACCCGATACTCGAGCAAACGATGAACACACAGCATCATTTACTGCTGTTCACGTCACTCGGGAATTACATTTACCAGCCTATCCATGAGTTGCCGGACATAAAATGGCGGGATCTCGGACAGCACATTTCAAGTATTGTGTCGCTAGAGCCGAGTGAGTCAATTGTGGCGGCAATCGGTTTGGAGAAATTCGATGACATTCACTCCATCTTAACAACGACAGCAAACGGGTTTGTGAAACTATCCAAGCTAGCCGATTTCCACGTTCAGCGCTATGGTCGTGCGTACAAAGGGATGAATGTTAAAAAAGGGGATAGATTACTAGATGCCCGCCTCGTCAAAGGCAGTGAAGACACCGTTCTCGTGACACATCAAGCATACATTTTACGGTTCCCACTCAGCGATGTCGGAACGACTGGCGTTCGAACGGGGGGCGTCAAAGGCATCAACTTAAAGCCGGAAGACCATGTCGTTTCCATGGAAGTCATCATAGACAGTTCAGCATCGATAGTTGTTGCAACTCAGCGTGGGACTGTGAAACGTACAGCGTTGAAAGAGATTGAAGTCGGTTCAAGAGCTCAACGAGGATCCATGATTTTAAAAGAGCTGAAGAAGAATCCTTATCGAGTGATCGGTGCTAAGATCACGGGATCCACTGAAAAACTCATTCTCACAACAGTAAAAGATGTTAAGACCGAAATCGAACCAGGCAGCCTACGATTGTCAGATCGTCAATCCAACGGAAGCGCAGTCTCGGATGAAGCGAAAAATGGGGCAGCGAGTCGTTTGTATTTCGAACCAACCGCTAAAACAGATAAACCGACATCCAAATAAAATAACAGGTATCATATGAAAAGCACACGGGAATCAGAAAATTCTCGTGTGCTTTTTGTGTTTCTATCGTATAATAGTTCGGAAAGCGAATTATTATATAATAGAGAAAGTGGGAGGGTGTATGTGGAAAAATCGCAATGTTTGGATCATTCTTTCTGGTGAATTGATCGCTGGAATCGGACTATGGACCGGAATCATTGGAAATTTGGAGTTTATGCAAGAAAAAATCCCTTCAGACTTTGTAAAAGCAATGATTCTTTCAGTCGGGCTATTGGCTGGTATTCTGGTAGGGCCATTAGCCGGTAAGATCATTGATCAGCAAGCTAAGAAGCGTATATTGGTTCTAGCAGGTGCTGGACGCCTCATCAGTGTCGTCTTCATGCTGATCGCGATTGCAACGGGTTCTGTATGGTGGATGATTGCATTTGTTGTCAGCATCCAACTTGCAGCAACATTTTACTTCCCGGCATTACAAGCAGCGATTCCGCTTGTCGTGAAGGATGATGACCTGTTAACGATGAATGGAATGCACATGAACGTAGCGACCATTGCACGTGTTTCAGGGACTGCTTTAGCAGGAGTCATATTAGTCTACTGGTCGTTATCATCACTTTATTGGATTTCAATCGTTGCTTACGGCTTATTACTCATCTTCACATTCATGCTGCGGATCGATGAAGGGGAGGGGAAAGAGGCTATTGTTAAAACCGAAGGCGCTAAGGGCGGCTTCATGGAAGTCTTTCCTGTACTGAAAGCATATCCTGCAGTCGGTATGACTCTTGTGATGACATTGATTCCGTTACTATTTTTAGGTTCATTTAACTTAATCGTCATTAATATAAGTGAAATTCAAGATTCAGCGTCAATTAAAGGACTCATTTATACATTTGAAGGTATCGCGTTCATGATCGGGTCATTCGCAGTGAAGAAAATTGCGTTGAAATGGCGAACGACGGTTATATTATTTTTCTTTGCAAGTATGGTGGCCGTTGCTGAATTCTTATTATTCTTTGCACAAAGTCAAGTATTTACCTTAGCAGCATTTACAGTGCTAGGATTCAGTTTAGGATGTTTTTTCCCAACTGCAATGGTGATTTTTCAGAAACAAATGCCAAAAGCGTACCACGGACGATTTTTCTCATTCAGGAACATGCTGGAGCGGGTCGTTTTCCAAGTGGTATTGTTAGCAACTGGGGCGTTCCTGGATATTGTCGGGTTGCATGTAATGGTTATCGTATTTGGCGTAATCAGCATCAGTTTGACGACAATATTCTTCTTACAAATGAAACAGCGTAAAATTCAATTGGAAGAGCCAGTAGCTGCAGAAGCAATCATTCCAGTTAAAAGCGTCTAAGTGAGCAAAAAAATATAGAAACTACATGTAAACGCGACTTTAGCAAAAAAGTCGCGTTTTATGAATTACGCCGTAACAAATGAAATTCGCTGTTTTATCTCACTATCCTAAGTATACTTTTAATTGATACGTAACTTCCTATAATATATATTATGACGGGGGCGTTAAAGGAAAGCAATAATTATTCAATCCGATATCTATGTTGCCCTGCTTTTGCCCGTTCAACATCAATAAACTGCACACCATACTCAATCACGTCATTCATGTACAACTTATGGTCACTCGCTAGCGCCCTTACACTCTCCAGCAACTGCTTATCGTATGTCGTCTTATATTGAATCCGATCCTTAGGACGCGTCTCTTTATTGAATAGTATCGTTTCTTGCTGCATAACGACCTTCAGTCCATCTTCAAGTAAATAATTTACAAACGTTCCGTGCTGATCTGCTAGCTGTTTCAACTGATTCAGGATTTCTTGGCTAATCGACGTTCTGAACTTCACACGCGTTTCATCTGACGTTTGTCTCAGCATTCCATTTTCATTGACCCACATACGTACAACAACTCCTTCATCATTAGTAAAACCGGCAGATTTAAAGGCTCCGCCGGCTGTTCGCATCTTTGTTCGCATACCCGTAAAATCGGCACTTTTGTTGAAATTAGTTAGAACTCCTTCTTAAAGACAAGGCTCACTTTGCTGTAGTCCATTTTCTCTTCATAAAAATGGTGTGCACTGGTGCGTTGCAACCCTGAAGAGAGCGCAATCGATTCATAATTGTGTTTCTTACCCCATTGCTCAACATGTGTCAGCAGCTTATCGCCATACCCTTTAGATCGAGCTGATTTGTCTGTCACTAAGTCACATACCCAAAGCGAACGCCCGTAATAGAGAGTGATCATCGGTTTAAAGCCAATTACAGCTTTTAACTCGCCATTATCCCGTAATCCGAGCATCTGATATCGTTCTTTTGCTCCGGACTCATACACCAGTTCCAGATACTCTTCCTGATCTAAATGGGTGCGGAGCTGATTTATAATTGGAAAAGCTTCAATCAGTTCTTCTTCCGATGCCAGTGGAACAATTGCAATTTCATTCATAGGAATCGCCTCCGAAACCCCGGCGCTTAGTTCCCAAGGGTTTCCTTCATTGTTCCACGAGTCTCATTGACAAGCAAGCCCTTTTTCAAATGGAGCACCCGGTCGCCTAATTTTTCAGCTTCTGAACGGCTGTGCGTCACAATGATGAATGGAATTTTCCACAACTCATGCAGTCGGAGTAACTCCTCTTGACATTCTAATCTGGTTTCTTCGTCCAAAGCTGATAAGGGTTCATCCAACAACAGCAAATCCGGTTGAGTGGCAAGCGCTCGTGCAAGTGCAACCCGCTGTTTTTCACCACCGGAAATCTGATGAGGATACTTATCCAGCAAATGGCTGATGCCAAGCACTTTCAGTAGTTGTTCAATAATAGAACCAGTCGTCTCAGTTGCCTGCTTATGAATACCATAATGGATATTGCGTTCGACGGTCATATGTGGAAACAGCGCATAATCTTGAAATAAGTATCCGATATTTCGAAATCGAGCGGGTAATAAGTTCTTTTTACCATCAAAAAAAATCTTTCCATTCAACGTGATTGTTCCGCTGTCGGGTACTGCAAGTCCAGCAATCGCTTGTAAAATAGATGTTTTCCCAGCTCCTGAAGCCCCAGCAAGAACGATGATTTCGTTATGTGCTTGGAAACTGACATCCAGCTCAAAGTGATCGAGCCGTTTTTGAATCAATACTTCTAACATCGAATCACCTGCCTATCGTTTTTCAGATGTAAACCGTCTCAAATTGCGTTTACTCCACCAGTTTAGCCATAAAATTGTGCTGAATCCGAGCGCAGTAATAATGACAACCCAAAATGTCGCTTTCTCCATTTTCCCCGCTTCCACTGCAAAGTAGATCGCCATTGGAATCGTGTCTGTCTTCCCCGGTATATACCCAGCCAGCATAAGGGTTGCACCGAACTCCCCAAGTCCCCGTGCAAAGGAAAGGACGAGTCCCGCCAACAATCCAGGCCATGCAAGCGGAAACGTGATCGTTCTGAAGACCCGCCACTCAGAAGCCCCCATCGTCCGCGCTGCATCCTCTAACCTATTGTCCAACCTATCAAATGCTGCAGCTGCGCTTTGGTACATGAGCGGAAAACTGACAACGACAGAGGCTATGACCGCAGCCGTCCAAGTGAAAACGATCTGAATATCGAATGTCTCAAGAAGCCAGCTGCCGATCCAACCTTTCTTACCGAAAAGAATCAGCAGACCGAAGCCGACAACAGTCGGCGGTAAGACAAGTGGTAATAGAAATAAGGACTCAATAATCGTTTTCCCGAAAAATTGCCGTTTAGCGAACAAATGAGCAAAGAGCACACCGAGTACAAACACAATCGTGGTGGATATGACCGCCACTTTGACTGAAAGCAATAGAGGGCTTAAATCCACAACTTCCGCCTCCTTTTCTCACTTAAAACCGTACTTTGCAAGGATTTCTTGGCCTTGTTCCCCTATTAATGTGTTGAAAAACTGATAGGCTTCTTCTGCGTGCTTGGAGTCTTTTAAAACGGCCCCAGGATAGACAATCTCCTCATGCCACCTCGGATCTGATTCTGCGATCACTTTCACTTTATCAGAAACAAACGCATCACTCGAATAGACAACTCCGTAATCCGCATTTCCGAGTTCAACTTGTGTGAGTACTTGCCGCACATCTGACGTCAACACAAACTTGTCCTGCATCGGCTCCCAGAGTTTGAGATGATTGAAAACTTCTTTTGTATAGCGTCCCACAGGGACAGTTTCTGGTTCACCTATGACGACATGATCGATGGTTGCAGGGTCTATCTCTTCAAAACTTGTAATAGTCGACTTAGAATCTTCACTAGCAATCATGACTAACCTATTCTTCGCGAAGTTTTCTCTCGTCGATACATGTAGAAAATTCTTTTCTTCAAGAGAATCCATATCTTTTTTGCTTGCAGATAAAAACACATCAGCAGGTGCTCCATTTTCAATTGAAGCGGCGAGCTTTCCAGAGCCGCCATACATGAATGTCAACTCCACGTTTTCATGCTCTTTTTCATAAGCTTTCTTAAAGTCATCCAATGCATCTGTTAAACTGGCTGCTGCAGAAATGTGTAATTCCACTTTTTCAGATGAAGAATCTTCCTTCGCTGGCGTACAGCCGATTAGTAAAATCATCAAGAGAGGAACCATACCCCTCACTAACTTTTTCCTCACTTCCCTCTCCCCCTATCTGATTACATTAATTTATAACCAGTTATATCTATTTAGTAATACTTATAACTATTTATATCATAATACAACTGTATCCATCTATATATAATTAAATAATTCTAATTATTATCTGTTATAATTTATTATGTCTATTGCAATAATTCTAAAAATAGAGGAAGATAGAAGAATGAAATGGAGGTTTGTTGTATGAATTCACAGGACAAAGTTTCATATACAACTGAAGATCTCGCTGACTTGCTTCAAGTCTCCAAGCTGACCGTATACGACCTTATAAAAAAAGGAGAAATCATTGCTTACCGGGTCGGAAGACAAATGCGGATTGACGCTTCCGATTTTGAAGCATATAAGGATCGTATGAAAGGTGGGTCCGATCGCGCTAGTACGAAATCGGCAGAACCAGCAGCAACTGATCCGGAACCTGTCATGCCACCCGTATTGAAAGATTCCGCCATCTCCCCTCTCCCGCAACCTCGATCCTTGCAACACGTAATCATCAGCGGGCAGGATGTTACGCTGGACTTATTGGCAAACGCAATCACCGCTGCCTCTAGTAACTATCGAACACTTCGTTCCCACACTGGCAGTTTGAACAATTTGTTCGCACTCGTTCAAGGAGAAGCGGATATCGTCAGTACTCACCTATTTGATGGAGATACAGGATCCTATAACATTCCATACATTCGAAGGATTTTAATCGGCCGTGACTATACGGTTGTGAACTTACTCTCCCGTTCAGCCGGTTTTTACGTCCAGTCAGGAAATCCTAAAAACATTACAAGTTGGCGTGATTTAAATCGCAACGATATTCAAATCGTCAATCGGGAACTAGGATCTGGAATCCGAGTGTTACTGGATGAACGATTACGACTCGAAGGAGTTTTGCCAAAGACGATTTCCGGATATGAGCATATAGAAATGACGCACTTGGCTGTAGCTAGTAAAGTTGCTGCAGGCGAAGCGGATATAGGAGTCGGCATTGAAAAGATCGCTAACCTGGTGAACGTTGACTACATCCCTATGACTGTAGAACAATATGACTTGGTAATGCTCAAGAAAGAAGATAACACCACTTTACGCGAGACAGTACTGAACATCTTGCAATCGGAGACTTTCAAGAAAGAGCTTGCCACCATAAAAGGATATGACTTTTCCAGAATGGGGCAAATTTTATACGACACGCCATAGAACACTCTCTTCTATTTGAAAAGAGTGTTTTTTACATTTCAACTTTACATAATATTATTATGGTCCAATATACATTAAAAAAACAGCCCTGCATTTTCAGCAAGACTGTTTCCACATCTATTCTTTATCCTCATAACTCGGTCGCTCATAATGCATGCGGATATCGACTTCATATTTGTTATACCGCACTTTCAGTAACTGGAACAAATGCGTGGTGAATACTTTGAGTAGTGCATAACCAGGAATCCCCAAAATCACGCCTGCCACGCCAAATAACGAACCGGCTGTCAACAAGACAAAAATTATAGTGATCGGATGAATATGAAGCGTTTTTCCCATGATTTGAGGTGAAATGAACTTCCCTTCCACCAACTGAACTACAGTCCACACAATCGCCAGCTTCACAAGCATGAAAGGAGAAGTCACAATCGCAATGATGATTGCCGGAGTGATGGCAATGACAGGCCCAAGATACGGGACGACACTCGTAAACATAGCAAGTACACCGAGTAATAGCGCATATTTCATATCGATGATCAAGAAACCGACAGTGACCATCACCCCGATACACATGGCAACGAGAATCTGACCTTGGATATATGCACTGATTTGATGGTCCGCATCCCCCAAGATCGACTGTGCGTCTTCACGCATCCTTGGCGGTAATAGCTTCTTCACGTACTTTGGCAGATTCTCTCCGTCCTTCAATAGGTAAAACAAGATGAAAGGAACGGTAACGATGGAAAGTATGATTCCTGTCAACGTCGAGATGAATGTTGTCAGACCGGAGGCAATGCCGCCAAGGGCATCAGCAATCATCTGTCCGATATTTTCGAGACCTGAATCCAGCAGCTCTGAAGCGTTAATATCCAACTGACTGTAGTAAGGCGCAAATATAGAATTGTTGAAAAATGAGTCAAGAGTAAGAATGAGTTGATTGAAATATGTCGGGAATTCTTCTACAAGCTTCCAAAACTGTGCTTTCAAAAAAGGTAAGACTAGAAACACCAGTAATGTAATCAGACCAATGGCTGACAGAAAAATAATGACAATCCCCCATATTCTAGGGATTTTCACTTTTTCCAACAGGTGTAGAAGAGGTCGCAGTAAGTAGTACAAAATCGTAGCTAAGATGATTGGTAACACGACAGTTGAAAATAGGACTCGAATCGGATAAAAAATGAACGAGACTTTGTCGAAGACCATGACATTCAAACCGACAAGTAATAATACAATTAGTATGAAGAGTGTGGTCTTTCCCCCTAAGAACCGAATAATACGGTTTTTAGGAGGAATTCCATATGTGTTTTCTTGCGTCTCGTCCTCTTGCACTTCCCTTTTATCAGCCAAAACCACCACTCCTTCATCGATTGAATCCCTAATCAGTTGGCTAAGAATGTTTGGATAGCCTCTCGGTTCTGTTCCAAGTTCACTTCAATAACCGATCCAGCGTGAGAATAATCGGCAAATGAATAGGAGCCTTTTACCGGAATAGTAAGCGTTTCAATATCCGCTCCGCCCTTCACTAGCAAGTTCGTCAGACGGGAAAGTTCTTCTTTCGCTGTCAAATCCGTTTTCACAGTCTGAGAAATCACACCTGCAATTTTAGGCGCACGAACGAGCATCCCCGGCGTCTTCGCTTGCTGCTTAACAGCAGCCAAAACTTCTTGCTGGCGGTGAACCCGTCCAAAATCACCTTCAGCATCTGCCCGGAAACGAGCATAGCCAAGCAATTCCTTACCATTCAGCTGTTGGATGCCTGGCATCAGTGTCACACCGATTTTTTCAGACATCTCTTTTTTGACGTTCATTTCCACACCATCAGGAAAAGCGGTATCTGCGATCGTTTCAAAATTATCAAAATCGACGATGGCGTAATGGTGGATAGGTATGTTAAACATACCTGTAATCGTATCCTTTGCACTTTGGACCCCGCCTAAATAGTAAGCAGTGTTAAGCTTATAGGATTTGTATCCGGGAATATCCGCATAAATATCACGCATAAAGGACACAAGTTTCATCGCTTTTTCTTGTTTATCCCAAGATAGGACCATCATCGTATCTGTACGGGATTTCCCGCTTCCGTCATCATCCACACCAAGCAACAAATAGTTTTCAACATTCGAAGTCGAAGGATCGAGTAGATCACCTTCAAAGCTACCCGGCTCTATTGCATTTTTAGAAGCGATGCGTTTGCCCGCCATATATTGATATGATGAAAAAAGTCCTGTTCCGACAAAACCGACTAAGATAATAGTGACGAGTACTCTGCCTTTTCGCAATCTGCGTCGTCTCCGCCGTTTCGGCACCGGACCTTCATAGTGTTCTGACATTATTGTATTCCCCCAATAGTGAAGTCTCAAAACAGGACGTTCTCTTGAGTCGATGGTTGCATAGTGAAACTCTATTATACCATGCTCGAACACTGGACACTAAAAGTGAGAACGACTAAGATATAATAAAGGTAACAATAGAAAGAAGGTAGACATGATGGAACAACTTGAAAAAGCTATTTTTGCTGGCGGCTGCTTTTGGTGTATGGTCAAGCCGTTTACGGAATGGGATGGAATCCATAGTGTCGTCTCCGGTTATATGGGTGGAACTGTAGAAAATCCGACATACGAGCAAGTGAAAGAAGGCAATTCAGGGCATTTAGAAGTAGTTGAAATTACATTCGACCCAGCGGTATATCCTTATGAAGACTTATTGGCTCTTTATTGGCCACAAATTGATCCGACTGATGCCGGTGGTCAGTTCCAGGATCGAGGACATTCTTATACTACCGCAATCTTTTATACATCCGAACAGCAACGTCTAGCTGCAGAGCACTCCAAGCAAGAACTGGCTGCGAGCGGCAGATTTGCCAAACCGATCGTCACGGTGATCCGCCCAGCTGAAACATTCTACGCAGCAGAAGATTATCACCAAGACTTCTATAAAAAAGAGAAAGAAGCCTATGAAGCAGATCGGGCACAATCCGGGCGCGATGAATTCATACAAGCTAACTGGGAAGACCTCAAGTAAAGGGGTCTTCTTTTTTTTTCTTTAAAACCCATTGCTGCAGGTCTGCACTCCATTCCCGCGTCATCACGAAAATATACAAAAGAACAAATGACAAACTAGCAGAAAGTGTCGAAAATTGAAGTGGATTCCTTGAAAACATTTATCGCACTCTGTATAATTATAAGTTAACATTCAAATTCGACTATAAAAAATATTCAAAAAGGACGTGTCCTGATGAGTAAAATGACAAAAGATGATATTCGGAAATATGCTAAAGACGAAAATGTCAATTTCATCCGACTCCAAATCACTGACATTCTCGGAATGATCAAGAGCGTAGAAATCCCCGTCACCCAGCTCGAGAAAGCTCTCGACAACAAAATGATGTTCGACGGATCCTCTATCGAAGGGTTCACTAGAATTGAAGAATCGGATATGTATTTGGTGCCTGATCTGGATACATGGATGGTATTTCCTTGGCCGTCCGGGACTGGTAAAGTCGCTCGTCTCATATGCGATGTTGCACAAGCAGATGGGACTCCTTTCCCTGGCGACCCACGTGGAAATTTGAAACGCATACTTAAAGAGATGGAAGACATGGGTTTCACTGACTTCAATTTAGGACCTGAACCTGAATTCTTCTTGTTCAAGCTAGATCGCCATGGTGAACCGACCATGCACTTGAATGACCAAGGTGACTATTTCGATTTCGCTCCCCTTGACTTAGGCGAAAATTGCCGACGGGATATCGTTTTGCAACTGGAGGAGCTAGGATTCGAAGTCGAGGCTTCCCACCATGAGTCAGCACCCGGTCAACACGAAATCGATTTCAAATATGCGGATGCCTTAAGAGCTTGTGATAATATCCAGACGTTTAAACTTGTAGTGAAGACAATTGCCAGGGAACACGGTTTTCATGCCACCTTCATGCCGAAGCCGATTTACGGTGTCAACGGTTCGGGGATGCATTGCAATATCTCTCTATTCAAAAACGGGGAAAATGCCTTTTACGATGAACACAGTGAACGAAAACTCAGTGAGACTGCCTATCAGTTCATGGCGGGTGTCCTGAAGCACATTAAAGGCTTTACATCGATCACCAATCCGACAGTCAATTCATACAAAAGACTGGTCCCAGGTTTCGAAGCGCCTTGCTACATTGCCTGGTCTGCACAAAATAGAAGCCCGGCAATCCGAATTCCTGCTTCCAGAGGATTAAGCACACGGATCGAAGTTCGATCTGTCGATTCAGTAGCAAATCCTTACTTGGCATTATCTGCAATTTTAAAAGCCGGATTAAGCGGCATTGAACTGGGACTCGATCCAGGAGAACCTTGTGATTGCAATATTTATGAAATGAAAGCACATGAACTCGAAGAATTAGGAATCGAAACGTTGCCAACAGACCTAGATCATGCGTTGATTGCTCTTGACAATGATCCTGTAATGCAAGAAGCGTTAGGAAACCATATCTATACAAACTTCAGAGAAGTGAAGCAAAAAGAGTGGGATAGTTATCGGATCACCGTCCACCCATGGGAAATTGAACAGTATCGAAGAATGTATTGAAAAGGTCACTCTTGTGTAAGCATATAAAAAAAGGAACTTGCACACTCGCTTAGCGTTAATGTGCGGGTTCCTTTTTTAGCTTCGACACCTATCCGATTACAATAAGAAGAATCCAATCCCCATGATGATGTAAGCTGCGAATAGGATGAGCCCTTCAAACCAATTCGATTCCCCATCATTGGATAAACTGATGACAAGGAGCGCAGCAGTCACCATGGAGACCAGTTCCGGAATCGTGAACACGAGCGGCATTTGTTCTGGCATGAAAATGGATATGAGCACAAGTGCAGGTGCAACAAACATTGCGACTTGCAGTGTTGAACCAACCGCGATTTCAACCGATACATTCATTCGGTTTTTCATAGCCATTGTAATCGCTGACACGTGTTCAGCAGCATTTCCGACGATGGCCACTATAATGACCCCTATGAATAATTCCGTCCATCCGAACTGCTCGCCAAGCGTCTCAAACGTATGAACTAGCCGTTCTGAAACAAATGCAACAGCTACTGTACTCACCATTAATACCATAATGGACTTCCCTTTGGTCCACTCTGGAATCTCTTCCTCCTCAACCGCTTCATCCCCGGAAGCAAATACACCTCGATGAGTCACCAATTTGAAAAAAAGACCTGCCAAATAGATAGCGATCAAGATGACAGAAACTCCGATACTTAGTTGGAATGTTGTGGAAGGGTTCATCGTCATCGAAAATACTTCAGGAATAACGAATGCCACAACGACCGCAAAAATCAGTAAACCGGAGTTATAACGGGAATCATGAAGGCTGAAGTTCTGCTTTTTGTATTTCAAACCTCCTGCAAAAAATGATAGCCCCAATACGAGCAGCAAGTTCCCAAGAACAGATCCCGTAAGCGAAGCTAACACAATCCCGATAAGACCAGCTTTCAATGTAAAAATGGAAATGATGAGTTCAACCGCATTCCCGAATGTCGCATTCAATAATCCGCCAATACGCGGTCCGCTTACTATTGCAAGACTTTCCGTAGCTCGGCCAATGAATCCAGATAGTCCTATAATCGTTATACAACTCAATCCAAACATGACCAGATCTGACCAATTTAAAAAAGCCCCTAGTCCGACAACAGGAACTCCTATGAAAACTACGATGGAAAAAATACGATTCATGGCAATCCCCTCCCTTTCAATTCTAATTACAGTTATTCAACCTATCATTTAGTTCCCCACTAGTTAAAAAGACAAACTCCACACATCGCCGTCCAGTGAAAAATTTCAATTAACTTGAAAAAAATTCTTGTAAATGGATGCAATGTTGCGTATTATAAAAAATTATTATGCAACTTTGATAATGACAAACTTTTAAAAAGGAAGTGGCCTGATGAAGAATACAACAAAAGAAGACATTCGAAAATATGTGGTAGAAGATAATGTGAATTTTGTTCGTCTACAATTCACAGATATTCTCGGAATGATTAAGAACGTTGAAATTCCCATCAGCCAGCTTGACAAAGCACTCGACAATAAAATGATGTTTGATGGTTCATCAATCGAAGGTTTTGTTAGAATTGAAGAATCCGATATGTACTTAATACCCGATTTAAATACATGGATGGTCTTCCCATGGCCATCTGGAACAGGAAAAGTAGCTCGCCTCATTTGTGATGTATCTTTAGCGAACGGAGAACCGTTCCCAGGAGATCCTAGAGGGAACTTAAAGCGAATTCTCGCTGAGATGGAAGAGATGGGGTTCACTGACTTCAACCTAGGACCTGAACCTGAATTCTTCTTATTTAAATTAGACAGTAACGGCGAACCGACAATGGAACTGAACGACCATGGAGATTATTTCGACTTTGCTCCTCTCGACCTGGGTGAAAATTGCAGACGGGATATAGTCCTTGAATTGGAAGCGCTCGGATTTGAAGTGGAGGCTTCTCATCACGAGGCAGCTCCTGGTCAGCACGAAATCGATTTTAAATATGCAGATGCATTAACAGCTTGTGACAACATCCAAACATTCAAACTGGTTGTGAAAACAATTGCACGGAAACACGGACTGCATGCCACATTCATGCCAAAACCGATTTTCGGAGTCAATGGTTCTGGAATGCACTGCAACATTTCTTTGTTCAAAGATGGGGTCAACGCTTTCTTCGATGAAAACGGAGAACGGAAGTTAAGTAAGACCGCTTATCAGTTCATGGCTGGGGTATTGGAGCACGTTGAAGGCTTTACAGCCATTACGAACCCAACGGTCAATTCCTATAAACGTCTCTTACCTGGATATGAAGCACCTTGCTACATTGCATGGTCCGCACAAAACCGCAGCCCACTTATCCGGATCCCGGCATCTCGCGGCTTGAGTACACGAATCGAAGTTCGCTCTGTCGATTCTGTCGCCAATCCTTATTTAGCACTGGCTGCAATTCTTAAGTCCGGTCTTGACGGTATTCGCCGCGACCTAGATCCCGGTAAACCATGTGATCGCAATATCTATGAGATGAACGCAGCAGAACTGGAAAAAGAGGGGATTATCACCCTCCCCACGGATCTTGACCATGCCCTATTGGCGCTTGGTGAGGACACGATCATCCAGGAAGCGCTAGGCAGTCATATTTATGCAAATTACAAAGAAGCCAAACAGCGTGAATGGGATAGCTACCGCATCACCGTGCATCCTTGGGAACTCGAACGCTATATGAAGATTTATTAATTAGGAACACGCTCATAAAGGTAAAAAGCCGGACACTCCGAGAAATTTCTCGGAGTGTCCGGCTTTTTGATTAGGATTCTTTTGGAACGTAATTCTTTTTCATCTCTGCAAATTCCTTATCGGAACAAAGAACAAAGTGTTCAGGAGCAATCTCTCGGAACTCCACATGGTCACCAGCACCATAGTTGTGGTCCTTTGGATTGTATGGAGTACGGACCCGTGAACGCTCGTAAATTGGATCTGGAAGTGGGATTGCAGAAAGCAATGACTTCGTGTACGCATGCATTGGATTACGATACAACTCATCTGCAGGAGCCATTTCAACGAGTTTCCCGAAGTACATGACGCCAATACGGTCAGAAATGTATTTCACCATCGATAAATCGTGTGCGATGAACAAATACGTCAAACCGCGCTCTTCCTGCAAATCTCTTAACAGATTGACGACCTGTGCTTGAATCGATACATCCAATGCAGAGATCGGCTCATCTGCGATGATGAATTCAGGATCGACCGCGAGTGCACGTGCAATCCCTATCCGCTGACGTTGGCCACCAGAGAATTCGTGTGGATAGCGTTCTGCGTGTTCGCGATTCAATCCAACTGTTTCAAGTAAATTGATCACCATGTCTCTACGCTCTTTTTTAGATTTCGCAAGTCCATGGACATCGATACCTTCTGCAATAATATCCATAACCTTCATCCGAGGATTCAGAGAAGCATATGGATCTTGGAAGATCATTTGCATCTTCCGGTTGAAATCCTTATTCGCAGCTTTGGTTTTCTTATCTTGTACATTTACTCCATTAAAGAGAACTTCCCCATCAGTTGCATCGTAAAGCCGGATGATCGTGCGGCCCGTCGTAGACTTCCCGCACCCTGATTCTCCGACCAGACCGAACGTTTCCCCACGGTTAATGGCGAAACTGATATCGTCAATCGCACGCACTTCGGATGGCTTGCCTACATTAAAATATTGTTTAAGATTTTTGACTTCGAGTAGCACATCAGACATTACGCACGCCCTCCTGTCGCTTCATAGTATCTGCTGCCTGGAAAAGTACGCATACGCTCTATGATTCCTGCTGGCGGCTCCACTTGAGGAGCTTGCGGATGCAATAACCAAGTTGCAGCATAGTGCGTGTCGCTCACTTGGAAAAATGGCGGTGGCTTTTCCATGTCGATTTTCAGAGCATACTCACTGCGAAGAGCAAATGCATCCCCCTTTGGTGGGTTCAACAGATCAGGTGGTGTTCCTGGAATTGCATACAACTTCTCTTCATTCAGATCCATCGAAGGCATGGAACTCAATAGCCCCCATGTATAAGGATGTTGCGGATTATAGAAGATTTCATCGACCGTCCCGATTTCAACGATCATTCCGCCGTACATGACAGCTACGCGGTCTGCTACGTTTGCTACCACCCCAAGATCATGGGTGATAAAGATAATGGACGTATCAATTTTCTTTTGGATATCTTTCATCAGTTCCAGAATTTGAGCTTGAATCGTAACGTCCAATGCAGTTGTCGGCTCATCGGCAATCAGGATTTGCGGATTACATGCAAGCGCAATCGCAATGACGATACGTTGCCGCTGCCCCCCTGAAAACTGGTGAGGATACATTTTGTACCGATTTTCCGCATTCGGGATTCCTACCATATTCAACAATTCAATCGCGACTTTACGTGCTTTCTCTTTGCTGACTTTTTGGTGCTTCAAAATCGGTTCCATTATTTGTTTACCAATGGTCATCGTCGGATTCAAAGAAGTCATGGGATCCTGGAAGATCATCGAAATTTCTTTTCCTCGGATTTTCTGCATTTCCCGTTCCGGTATTTTCGTCAAGTCTTTGCCGTCAAAAAGAATTTCTCCATTTTTGAATTCAGAACTCGATTCAGGTAGCAGTCGCATAATGGATTTTGTCGTAACTGACTTACCAGATCCCGACTCTCCAACAATCGCAAGTGTTTCTCCTTTGTTCAAGTCGAAATTCACACCGCGAATCGCTTTCACTTCACCAGCAAACGTATGGAAGGAAAGCTCTAAATCTTTAACTTGTAATATTTTACTCATTTCGCTTTCCTCCTATCAGTCTTTCATTTTCGGATCGAGTGCATCACGTAATCCATCACCGATTAAGTTGAATGCAATCATTAAAATACTAATGACAAGGGCTGGGAACAATAATACATAAGGTTGGAATTCCATAACTTTGAACCCATCATTGATGAGAGTACCTAGTGAAGCATTAGGAGGTTGTAAACCTAGCCCGATAAAGCTGAGGAAAGCTTCAAAGAAAATTGCATTTGGAATCGTAAACATCGTATTAATTACAATAATCCCCAGAACATTAGGTAACAAATGCTTTGAAATTATCTTAGAATCATTCGAGCCTAACGTTCTAGCTGCTAATACGAATTCCTGGTTTTTAAATTTTAGTATTTGAGCACGAACAATACGTGACATACCAATCCACCCGGTAATGGAAATAGCGATGATGATGGCCATGAGACCCGGTTCCATGATCATAAGCATAAGAATAACAACAATCAATGTTGGAATACCAATCAGAATCTCAACAATTCGTTGCATGATATCATCTGTACGACCGCCGAAGTAACCAGAAATCCCTCCGTAAATTACACCGATAACCAAGTCAATCATGGCAGCAACGAATGCAATGAGCAGTGAGATTTGAGTTCCTTCCCAAAGACGTGTAAATAAGTCACGACCTAAACCGTCTGTACCGAACCAATAGTACTCATCTACTTTTTTCATAGCATACAAATCTATTTTTTTACCACTCAGGTTCCCAACCCCGTCCATAATTCCAAGTTTTTCAATACCAGGCATTTTAGGAGGAAGATTTGCATGTCTTAAGTTTTGAGTAGTTCCATCATGACCGTTTAAATGAGGTCCGACTAGTGCCATAATTACTAACAAAACAAGCACAACCATACTAACAATAGCAGCTTTGTTTTTACGAAGGCGCAACCAAGCATCTTGCCAGAAACTTAAACTTGGCTTTTCAATTCGCTCGGCTTTTGAGCTATCGATATGAATCCGCTCGAATTGTTCTTGTGGCAGTTGTTCTATATCTTTTTTCATTATGCTTTCCCTCCAGCCACGCGGATACGAGGATCAATGACACCATATAATATATCCACTATAAAGATGACAACAATTAGGAATGCGGAGAAGAATAATGTAGTACCCATAATTGTTGCAAAGTCATTCACCATAATTGAGGAAACAAATTGCTCACCGATTCCAGGAATCGCAAATATTTGCTCAACTACAAGTGAACCTGTTACTAAACCGGCAGCTACCGGACCTAAAACGGTAATTAAAGGAATCAAAGCATTTCTGAACGCATGCTTAAATGCTATTTCAAAACCAGTTGCCCCTTTTGCTTTCGCAAGCGTAATGTAATCAGACCCCATAACTTCAATCATTTCTGTACGGATAAAACGTGCAGATAATGCTAAAGGACCCATCGCCAACGCGAGAGAAGGAAGGATACTGGATTTCCAACCGTCATTCCAAAGTCCGACCGGAAGAAGGTGCCACTGCGAAGCAACGTAATACTGAAGAAGAGTCGCAAACACAAACGAAGGAATCGAAATTCCTAATATCGCAAAAAAGGTGCTTCCATAATCCCAGAAAGTATTTTGTTTCAGTGCCGCAATCATTCCTAGTAATATCCCAACTATCGTTCCAAAGATCATTGCTTGGACTCCGAGAATAAAGGAAGGTTTCATCCTGGAAGCAAGAAGGTCATTAACGCTTTTTCCTTTGAACGCAAATGATGTTCCTAAGTCACCTTTTGCCAAGTTCTTCATGTAGATTGCATATTGAACAGGCTTTGGTTTATCGATTCCATATTTTTTCTCAACAACAGCTTTTTGCGTATCATTCAATTTACTGTAAGACGCAATGGGTGAACCCGGTAACGTTTGCATCAAGAAAAATGTAGCAGTCGCAATGAGAAACATTGTGATGAACATATAAATTATTCGTTTTCCAATATATTTAACCATGGTGCACCTCCTGATCTATGTACCCCTCTATGTGAAACCGGTCATATGGTTTGTTTTCAAAATGAAAGCACTTACAAAACATTCGCAATACTTCCTATTATTAAAAAGAGAGTATATGGTGAATTAACACCATATACTCCCACTATTCAGCTGCCTAACGCTTACTCTTTACCTGAAATGTAAGCCCACTTATAGCTATAGTCAGCACCGAATGGGTGACTTACAAGGCCTTTGAAGTGAGGTTTTTCAAGGAAAATCAATCCACGCTGATAAATTGGAGCAATTGCTGCATCATCTTCTAAAAGAATTTTCTCAGCTTTTGCAAATGCTTCATAACGTTCTGCTGGCTTCAATGCAAGTTCCGCTTTAGAATCAGCAATCAATTTGTCATACTCAGGGTTTGAGTAAGACATCAAGTTGTTCGTTCCGTCTGTTACAAACAAGTCAAGGAATGAAATCGGGTCTTGGAAGTCAGGGCCCCAACCAGAGATTTGAATATCGTAATCTTGCTTCTCATCCAATTCAAGACGAACTGCAAATGGAACTTCTTTCAATTTGATAGTCAAGCCTTCAAGATTCGTTTCAAGCTGTGATTTGAAGTACTCGTCCATTTTTTTCGAAAGATCAGTATCTCCACCTAGGATTTCAAGTTCAAGTGAATCCACTCCAAGCTCTTTCAAACCTTTTTCCCAGAATTCTTTTGCTTCTTCAACGTTATAAGTCAAGTGATCTCCACTAATATCGCGGAAATCTTTTTGGCTTTCGTCAAATGCGAAGTCTTTAGGTACTAGGAAGTTTGCAGGAAGTGAACCGTTAGCAAGTACAACATCTGCAAGGTCTTCTTTTTGGAATGATTTAGCGATTGCTTTACGGATGTTTACGTTTGCAAGTGGTGTTTCTTCTTCTTTAAGTTTCTTCTGGTTAAACTTCATGTAGAATACAGAAGTTTCCGGTTGTACGACAGCTTCAGGATCTGTAGAGTATTGCATTGCCAAATCGCCTGATACTCCAGCACGGTCTAGCTTACCGTCTTGATAAAGTTTTACTGCAGTAGCTGAATCCTGTACTACGTTTACATTGATTTGTGTAAGTTTTACATTCTCAGCGTCCCAATACTCTTCATTCTTCTTGTAAACCCAGCTTCCGCCAGTGCCGTCCCAATCAGTAAGTGTGAATGGTCCGTTATATAGAAGGTTATCCGAGTTTGTAGCATATGCATCGCCCTTTTCAGTAACGAATGCTTCTTTTTGCGGGTAGAACGTTCCGAATGACATCAATGAAAGGAAATATGGAACTGGACGCTCAAGCGTCACTTCCAAAGTCTTTTCGTCTTTCGCTACGATTCCAAGTTCTTTTTTATCCATTTTACCTTCACTGATCGCTGTAGCGTTTTTCACAGTACCAGACATCATGAATGGTCCGTAAGGTGATCCAGTTGCAGGATCGATTGCACGCTGCCAAGCAAATACGAAATCGTCAGCAGTTACTGGTGATCCATCAGACCACTTTGCGTCGCGAAGTTTGAACGTGTAAGTTAGTCCATCTTCACTTTCTTCAGCTTCTTCAGCCGCCATTGCTGGAATCGCTTTGTTTTCTTGATCTAGACGATATAGACCTTCGTTCACGTTGTTCAATACGTTGAATCCTACTGCATCTTCAACGATTGCAGAGTCAACAGAAGGGATAGCAGCAGATTCAGCTAAGTTCAAGATCTGCTCAGCATCTGGCTCACCGTCTTCTTTTTTAGGTGTTTCAGTTGCATTTCCATCTTTACTATCTTCTTTTGAAGCATCTTCCTTTTTCTCTTCTGTACCGCCACATGCAGCAAGGAAGATACTTAGTACTAATGTCATCGCCATTAGTAACAACCATTTCGTGTTCTTCAAGATATAGCCCCCCTTTTTATAATTGTCTGAAGAATTAACACTATTTCATTATACAATTAAATTCTCTTAAGTCAAAGTGTTTTTGAAAAGAAATTTTACTAGACATAACCAATTGACGAGTGTGAATTGTCAATGAATTGCGCCGGTAAGCGGTTTCTTAACGGTTTTTCTTTGTTAAACTTGTAATAGTATTGTATTATACATAGTGAATATCACTAAGATCTAGAAAAAGAGGTTAGAAATTTGAAAAAAATCGCGCTGTTGTTTTTATTTGGTCAATTTATCATTTTCATTCTATCTTTTCTTTTAAATGCAGGAATATCATTGTTGTCGTATATTAATACTTCTTTCTATGTTGGTGGCCTCCTGCTCTTTGTAGGAGGAATTATCTACATCTTCCGCACAGGATCATTTGATTTTTTTAATAGTAGTATGAGAAAGGTATTGTCTTTGAAGCATACAAAAGAAGACTTGGATTCCATGCGTTCCCCTTCCGAAGTGTTTTCCATGAGTCCGAAAGTATTCTTCCAGGCAGGAATCCCGATTTTTTTGATGATGTTCATCGCGATGGGTTTCTACTATAGTTGAACTTGCATCTTATGAAGTGTTTATGCACAATGAAATAGTGGTACAACTAGGTATGTGGGTTAAGTAGCAGACGTCAGTCAGAATGGAGTGGTTGTGGAATGGAGATTCTTTTGTATGTCAGTGCAGCGATTGCCGCACTATCACTTCTTCTCATCGCAGTATTCGTGATTATCACATTAAAGAGTGCTAAAGCGACGATGAATGAAGTGTCCGAAACATTAACAAACATGCAGGGCAAGTTAAACGGGATTACCGATCAAGCAAACGAGCTACTCGCAAATACGAACCGTATTACAGAAGATGTAGAGCGTAAAATGCAATCATTGAACAGTGTTTCGAAGACAGCTGAAAAATTGGACGATTCAACGGTACATATGAACAAGTCGTTTCAATCACTGTCTGAACAGATCAGTAATCCTGATCCGAAGTATAAGGACTTGATGCAAAAAGCGAATACCATAACAGGAATTGCCGCTAGCATCTACTTTCGGACAAAACGGGAAAAAGCAAAACAGACGAATGCTTCTTACTCCTCAAAACCGAACAAACAAAAGAGAGAGAGACAGGATTTACTCCCCTCTCCTCAGAAAAGATTACCGGAACCGAAACAGAAAAACTAACTTAGAGGTGATGTAGATGGATTGGATGGGTATTGGTGTATTGGTCATCGGAATCGCCTTTGCAGTTTTAGTCGTGATTCTGATCAAACCTCTCAAAAATCTCGGAGACGTAATGGAGAACTTGAAACAGACAACTGAAAAGTTACCAAATGTAGTGGATGACGTAACTGGACAAGCACAACTCGTATTGAATACGAGTAATGAGACGATTGGGAACGTGAATCAGCAAGTACATGAAATCACTCCTCTTTTCAAGATAGTCGGAGATACTGGTGAAGCTGCCCGCTCCCTTACACAAAGCGCTTTGACTAAAACGAATACACTAAAAGAAAATACCGCAAATGCAGCAAATTTAACACGACGTGAGCGGTATCAGGGCTTATATGGCTTCCTTTCGTTCCTCTTCTACCTTCAACAAAACCAGAAAGAATTGAAGACAGAAACAAAACTCCTGAAAAAGTAAGTAACAGGCCGGTGCAAACAAGCACCGGCTTTTTCATGTCAATATCTCCTTTCATCTGACGCTTTCCTTCTATCCTCAGTACTTATCAAAGTAAGTTGAAGCGGTTCTTTCTTGACGCATAAGTTTTAAACTCAGTTTACAATAAAGAACGATTTCTCCAAACAAAAACGCTGGCAGCTGCCAGCGTTTTTTCTATTACGCTTATAAATCATTCTTCACATACTTACCGGATTTTGCAGCAACAGCTGCTTCAGCTTTCATCCGCTGAATGTCCACTGCGCGTTTCTCCCCTTCACCGAGTAAGGTCCCTGGTCGTAGGTAGCTTGATGACTTTTTCATAGCGATGCTCTTACGTACTGCGAAATAACCGAGAGCTGCTGTTCCATACAGGCCACCTATCGATTTGTTACGAGTGCTTTCGTCCAAACCGTCCACTTTACGTTTTCCAGCGTCTGTTACGTTATGAAGTGAAGCCGTTAAATTGCGTGTCGTGTTTCCGACATCTCCGACAACTTCAAACATCGGAGTCAAGTTCCCCAATTTCTCATTCACATCAGACAGGGTATCATTGGAATGACGTATCAGCTGTCCCGTTTCTCCCATTATCCCATCTAGTTGGTCTGGTAATTGTTCAAGCGTCTTGTTCACTCCGCCGAGTGTACCAGCAACACCATTCAACACCCGCGCTATGTATATCGCTAGAATGAGAAAGGCGACCCCTATTAAGAGTACTCCAATTCCGGTTAAACTCATCTTCATCCCTCCATCATTTCGTTATGTTTTCAGCTTTCTTCCATGTAGAGAAGAGGCTTGAAGCAAACTCCGCCAACTGTATTAGCCCCACAAAAGGCTTAGTTCCCGGTAAATCCGGTTGTTTGGCATAGGTTTTCACCATTCCATGAACACTATCTGTTGCAGTGTACATCGTATCCCCTAGGTTTTTAGCAGTTTCTGCTACGCTGTTCAAAGCATCTAATTTCAGTTGTACGTCAGTCGCCGAAGTTCTCGCCTCAACAATTGTCAGTTCCAATTCTTTGATGGAGACGTCAGCTTTGTCTGCCATACGGTTCGCCGTACTTCCGACAGTTGTCAACAATCCGGAAATTCGTGTAAGCACAATACATAAATAAATTGCAAATATCGCGAACGATACAGCGAGTAAAAACACGCCAATATGGACAAATGTCATTCAGCAATCCCTCCTTCCTACTTGTGTATACCACAAAAGGTGCTGTAGTATGCATCATAATGATGTGAACCTGCTTAAATTCACGCTTTTTGTCTATATTCATCTTTTAGCTTACAATAAACAAAAAGGAGTTGAAAGTTAAATGAACATTCATGGGCAAAATGTTTTTGGAAGCCAAGTCGATCGTGAAACAAGATGTGCACATTATCATAAAGAAATGGACCGGATCGCCATCAAATTCTATTGCTGTAATCAGTATTTCCCTTGTTTCGAATGTCATGCACAATTTGGATGCGAGCAGCCAAAGCGTTGGCCAAAGGATCGCTTTGATCAAAGAGCCATCCTTTGCGGAAGTTGTGGACACGAACTGACCATCGCGCAGTACTTAACCTGTCAATCCAACTGTCCCCACTGTCAAAGTCAATTTAACCCCGGATGCAGCCTGCATGCTCATTTATACTTTGAAACTGATCACAACGCCTGACTAACAGGCATTCATGTACTGCTTCTGTCCGAATATTCCGCTCGCAATGTCCGTTTCAAAACTTTACCACTAGGATTTTTAGGGAGCTCATTTGTAAACTCTACGAACTTTGGTGTTTTAAATGATGATAACCGCTTCTTACAAAACTCGATGACCTCTTTTTCTTCCAGTACCATTCCTGGTTTCGGTATAATTATTGCAGTCACGGCTTCAATCCAATATGGATCGGGAATACTAATGACCGCCACTTCCGACACGCCCTCCATTTGATAGATGACTTCCTCAACTTCCCTGCTGGAAACGTTCACCCCGCCCGTATTGATCATATCTTTTTTTCGATCTACAATAGTTAAGTAACCTTCTTCATCCATGACTCCTAAGTCGCCGCTATGAAACCATCCTCCACGGAAAGCTTCGGCTGTTTTTTCTGCATCGTGCAGGTATCCTTTCATAGCATGTGGGGTTCTATGAACAATCTCCCCTAGTTCCCCCCGTGGGACTTCCTCATCCTGATCGTTCACAATTCTAGTTTGCACATTCAGACTTGGCAACCCTGCCGATCCGAGTTTTCTAAGTTGGTCCTCGGGCTGAAGTGCCGTGGCAAGAGGGGCGACTTCCGTTTGACCGTAAAAATTCCACAGAGAAGCACCTGGTAATCGTTCTTTTAGTTCTTTCAGGATTTCCATTGGCATAATAGCAGCGCCATAATAACATTTTTTCAAAGTAGATAAATCCCTTTTATCGAAATCCGCATGGCGGAGAAGAGCTATCCACACCGTTGGAGGACAAAACAGTAACGTCGCTCGCTCTTCTTCAATTGTTCTTAAAATCGCCTCAGGTGTTGGAACTTCCAGAATGATTCCGGTCGAACCTAGGTAAACACTTGGTCCAAGGAAGACGTGCAACTGCGCGCTATGGTATAGAGGAAGCGCATGGATGACGACATCATCAGCACTCATTTTTCCGTCGATTATGCAGCTGACGTATTCACTAATCAGGCTTTTGTGACTGAGCATTACACCTTTAGGGCGTGATTCAGTACCACTCGTATATAACACGTGCACAACATCGTCATCTTCTACTTCAATATCCGGTAGCGAGGAGGAATGTTCCTTGCGAATGCTATGGATGGAAACCCATTGATCTGGTGCATAATCATCTAATTGCCCGATGAATACTTTTTGCGCCACTTTGTGATGATTCAGCGATTTGTCCATAATTGCAGTGAATTCCATAGAAGCAAATACTGCATGAATCTGGGCGTGTTCGATTATGTAGCTAATCTCGTCTTCGGTCAGCATGTAATTGATCGGCACCATGACCGATCCGATGCGGGCTAAAGCAAAGTTAAGAACAACGAAATCCAAGCTATTTCTAGACATGACCGTGACGAAGTCGCCTTTCTTTATCCCATTCGACAATAGTCCATTTGCAGTGCGATTCACTAGGGCATCCAGCTCTTCATACGTAAGGCGTTGGTTGTTAAATACGAGCGCATGCTTTTTGGGAAATCGCTCACTTGTTCTAAGCAGCAAATCCCCTAACGTATTTCTTCGCACAGACTGTACATGATCAATAAGTCTTTCAACATTAAATTGACTAGTCATCAACATCCTCCTCCACTATAAACACTTATTATAATGATAATTCAGATAACTAACTAAAACAAGAGGAGTGGATGCTTTTAGCAGCAATCCGCTCCTCAAACAATCATTTACTTGTTGACTTCAGACACACTTCCACGTAATTTGGAACGCTCTAGCGTGTGATGACTCTCCCAAAACTCACAACATGAAACCTGTCCCTAAATAATATGAATCAGCTATGCTACCAGCAACGCTTGGAGTTCACTATATTTGTTTCGACTTAGAGGAATTTATTGTACATTCGGTATTTCAATCGTGTAATAACGGGTAGCGGGATTTGACTGAATTGAACTAATACGATGTAAGGAAACGATGAACGACTGAATATCCATCAAACACTCAAGTGGCTTTCAATGGAAAAGACCGTGCGTAAGCGGTATGATGTATACACTAGAGTCAACAACATCGTTTTATGGAAAGAAGGATTTAGACATGAATGAAGCCGCCTTACAAAAAGATGCGATGCGCGTTCTTAAAGCGACGAGCCGTACGTTCTACATACCTATTAAATTATTGAACCCAACTCTTCGTAAAACAGTCGGTTCTGCATATCTATGTTTGCGTGCAATCGATGAAATTGAAGATCATGAACAACTCGATCCACAAAAAAAGTCAGCCTTACTTCGTGCTACCGCAGAACTTCTTCGCAATGGATTCAATGAAGCGGATTATGCTGATCTCTTATCGCCTGTAGAAGGACAGTTGCCTGAAGTGACACTTCGTTTAGCGGATTGGCTCGCAGTATGCCCGCCTGATCTATATGAAAATGTCCGTAACGTCACGGCAATCATGGCGGATGGTATGGCGAAATGGGTAGAAAAAGATTTTCAAATCGAAACAAAAGAAGACTTGGACGAATATACGTACTATGTGGCGGGACTTGTCGGTGTTATGCTTTCAGATATCTGGGAGCAATATGATGGGACCATCACAGATCGCGAGTTTGCCATCGGATATGGTCGAGGCTTGCAAGCGGTCAATATGTTGCGCAACCAGGATGAAGATGCTGAGCGAGGGGTCCGCTTCCTACCCGAAGGCTGGACGCGTGAAGATTTGTTTGACTATGCCAGACAAAATCTAGCGATGGCGGATGAATACATGAAGCAAATCCAGACGAAAAACATCGTGCTTTTCTGCAAGATTCCTTTAGCGCTTGCGAAAAAGACATTGTCTGCGCTTGAAAAAGGCGAAGAGAAGATGAAGCGCGACGAAGTGAATGCAACTGTAGATGAAATTTTAAAGGAAACCACGTAAAAAGAGCAGCCGCGGCTGCTTTTTTTACATTTGCTAATCATGTGAGGTGACGTGATGAATAGCAATGAACGAATTCGCTCATAAACCTGGAAAAGTAATCATAAAATTTGGATTCCGCTCATAAACTCAAAAATGTGATCATAAATCACGGATTCCGCTCATAAACTCGAAAATGTGATCATAACCGTAGATTACGCTCACATATCTGAAAATATATTGCTACAACCGCTATCGCTTTTCCATATAAACCAACTTTCCTTCCGATTACCTCGCCTTCCACAATCTTCAAGCATCCCTAATCCAATAAAACCATGCTTTATCTTATCTCATTGCCCACTATCTAATGGTGTAAGCCGTCTTTCAATTTCCTCCCTGCGTGACTCAAGAAATGGCGGCAATGCTAATGACTCTCCCAACGTTTCAAACGGCTCATCGGTATCGAATCCTGGTCCGTCCGTCGCTAATTCAATCGTTAAGCCATTCGGATCCTTTATATAGACAGAACGGAAGTAGAATCTGTCAATAAATCCAGAGTGCGAGACATTCATCTCCGTCAATCGATCAATCCACTGTAACAGTTCCTCCTGATCCGCTGCGCGTAATGCGACATGGTGAACACTGCCGCGGCCTGGTCGTTCAGTCGGCAAATCCGTACGCTCTTCAAGAATAAGTTCCGCACCAGTTCCACCTTCCCCAGTTGAATAGACGACAATATCACGCTGGCCGTCCTTACCAGAAGGATAGGTTGCAACTGGTCTGAATTTCAGAACTTCCTCTATCAAATGTCTAGTCAATTCCCCATTCGCAACAGTTAAAGTAACTGGCCCTAGACCTATTATGCCGAACTCCTCAGGGATTTCATCATGGACTTGGGGTACACCTCCAGCGACTCCATCATTTGTTTCATCCGAGACGAGCATGAGTCGTTGTCCTTCGGCATCAGTAAAACGAATCGATTTGCGCCCAATACGTTCTAATATCGCCTCTTGTTCAACCCCATACTTCATAAATCGCTCTTGCCAAAATTGTAACGCTTTGTCAGACGCTACTCGTAAAGAGGTTAATGAAATACTATTTGTTCCTGCCCGTGTTGCACCCGCACGTGGGATTTCAAAAAACGTTAACTCCGTGCCAGGATTTCCTGCTTCATCGGCATAGAACAAATGATACATCGAAGGAGCATCTTGATTGACTGTCTTTTTCACAAGACGCATGCCCATGATCTTTGTGTAGAAATATAGATTATCTGCTGCATTTGCAGTAATTGCTGATACGTGATGAATCCCTTTGAGTTCCATTTATAAATCCCCCTCTTATTTCGAGAAAATTACTCTTAATTAAAGATAATAGTACTCGTAATTATAGAGAAACACAAATAAACGAACTGCTAATGCAGCTCGTCTATTTGTGTTCTCTCTACCATCTGAAGAAACTCTCTTATTTGTCTCCGTGACTGAAGAAGGAACACATTTTTTCCTTCTTCAGTATAGTTACGCATTCGACTTCGCATATCCACTCTTCGACGTCTATACGTAGTCACAATATACTTGAGGAATACCCAATCCAATTTTTCACGACACTCTTTTCCCATGTCCGGTCTCGTTTGCTTATGATACCGAATCCGACGTTTAAGTACGCGAAACAAACACAGATACAGAGGGAGTTCCAAGTAAATAACCGTGTCCGCATTTGTTTCACGCACTGACACCGTTCTCGAGTAATTCCCTTCAATAATCCAAGTGGAACCCGCCGTCGCATCCAACTGACGCTGTTCAAATACTTCCGAAGGCACCTCTTGCCAACCTGGTTCAAAATATAAACTGTCTAAAAAGGTAACTGGATAATCGAGTATTTCTCCTAAGTTGCGAGCAAATGTCGATTTTCCTGCCCCCGCAGAAACACCCATAACTAGTATCCGACGCATAAGTACCTCCTCGTTCACTCTTCAACTTGCTTCCGATGAGCAAATTCAAAATCACCATCGTGAATGGTCATCTTCTGTTGATCAATCCATGCAATCTTCGTAAACAGCTTCTGCAAGAAATAACGATCATGACTCACCGCGATGATTGTGCCCTCGAAACTCTCAAGTGTATCTTCAAGAACTTCCCGACTTTCAATATCCAAATGATTGGTTGGTTCATCTAAAATAAGCAAATTGATATTTTGCTGCATCAGTTGTGCGAGTCGGAGCCGCATCTTCTCTCCACCACTTAAATCTTTCACTTTCTTAAAGACATCGTAACCATAAAACAGAAACTGCGCGAGGACATGCCGTGCGTCAGGCTCACTCATCGAGAGTTCTTCACGGAAAGCATCGATCAATCGCAATTCATCATTCAATGTATCAAATTGCTGAGCCAAGTATCCGATTGTGACATTGCTTCCAATGCGTATTCTGCCTTCAGATGGAACTACTTGGTTCAAGATCATTTTTAATAGCGTGGATTTTCCTGTACCATTATTTCCAACTATCGCTAACCGATCTTGCCAGTAGACAGACAGTGAAATGTCTTCAAAAATCATTGGCTGCTGTAAGGCATAACGATGACTTAGCTGTTCGATAAGAACGACTTCTTTTCCGCTGCGTTCACTCGCTTCTAAACGCAGGTTCATGGCTTTCTCCTTTTTAGGCTTTTTGACTACTTCGATTCTTGCAAGCATTTTCTCCATCGACTTCGCCTTTCGGAATAGATCCGGATTTGGTGGCGAAGATTCATTTGCCCATTGACGCAGTCGACGGATCGCTTCCTTGATTTTTTTGATTTTCTTTTGCTGCTCTTTGTATTCCGAAAACTGCTGTTCCAATTTAGCCTCCCTGTTCAAAAGGAAAGCATCATAATTTCCATGACTCAACCAGCATTGTCCATCTTCTAACTCAATGACTTTATCGACGACACGGTTCATGAATTGACGGTCATGAGAAACCAGGACCACTGTTCCTGGAAATTGTCGTATGTGTTGCTCCAACCATTCAATGGCAGATAAATCCAGATGATTCGTCGGCTCATCCAAAAGAAGGATATCGGGATTTTTCAGTAAGATTTGACCCAACATCACTTTTGTTTTCTCACCGCCGCTTAATGCCTCAAATTCATGCTGGAAAAAGTGAGTAATCCCTAATCCATTTGCGATGCTTGTGATCTTGGATTCCATCTCATAGCCACCAAGTTCCATAAACGTCTCTTGTAGTCCTCCATATCGGCTCAAGATTCGATCAGAAGCGTCAGTTGCCATTTGTAATTCAAGTTCTTTCATACGGCGTTCAATACCAATTAGCTCGTTAAATGCCTCTAATAAAACGTCTTTAACAAGATGGTGTGGATAGGCAGGAATCTGATGTAAATATCCGATTTTACTGTCCTTTGCTTGAATAATACGACCATTATCAGGTGATTCAATACCTGCAAGCAGGCTTAACAGTGTTGTTTTTCCACACCCATTCCTTCCAACGAGTGCAACATGTTCTCCAGATTTCACTTCCATAGTGAGTTGATCCAGTATGACTGTTCCGCCAAATGATTTTGTCAGATTTTCCGCTTTGATATGCATTGTAAGTGCCTCCAGGAGCGCACTGATTTCAGGCAAACAAAAAAGACCGCCCGTTAACAAGCAGTCTTTTCGTGAAAAGAGTGAAGTTAATCAGTTGCGCTGTAATTTTTTGGTGTTCTAAAAAAGGACATACGTATCCCGTTCTCCAAAAAATCGTAAGTAATGACACGTGCAATATACGTTGAAGTATCAACTTGAACACATGCCTGCGCTACTGAATTCTTCATTCTTCCCACCCCCGTTCAGATTAGTTGCTATCAGTCTAACATGATATTGATTGACTTGCAAGAATACTCTTTACATGAGCGCCTTTATGATCAGATTTCAACAGATTAAGGATGTTCCATACAATAAACAGGGACATTTATGTCGCTGAACATTCAAAAGTACTTCTCATCGCAGTGCGACTGGTAGATTTCTGTTCTTTCAATTACCGATGCATACAATAAGATACGAAGGAGGGTTACAATGCCTGTCATGAAAACTAATGAGTGGTTGAATGAGCTTTATCAAAATCCCATTGAGCTATGTAAAAAGCTAGAACCATTGTTCCCTGGTATTTCTGCAAAAGAAATATATGAATATTTTCGGTTACATGGTATGTATCATGAGCGCGATAAAAGAGAATTCACACTTGTAGATACTATGATCGAAAACGATATTTGGGCGGTTGTGGAAATGGAACATTTGGCGCTTCAAAAGAAATGGAAAGGTCCGGATGTCCCCATCATTATTTTACCCTCGAATACAACAGACAAGAAACTGATGAAGCAAACGAACGGAAAAGCCGGCTTAGCATTTTCCGATAAACTCTTCCTATTTGTTCCTGAGAACATTTCAGAGCATGAATTGAAAGCGTTATTCATACATGAATACAATCACGTCTGTCGATTATGGCATACAAAAAAGGAGGAGAAATCCTACACGTTGCTGGATTCAATCATATTAGAGGGTCTTGCGGAGCATGCCGTACGTGAAAGACTTGGGGACGCATTCACTGCGTCCTGGACGAATTTACATTCCAAGGGAAAGCTCGCAAAGATTTGGGATGAAATCATCTCACCTCAAAAAGAATTATTGAAATCACACCCTTTGCACAATCAGTTTCTGTTCGGATGGGATGGTGTTCCTCGAATGGCTGGATATTGCGTAGGTTATTACTTAGTGGGAAGCTATCTGAATACGAATCACTTATGTATCAACGATATTATGAGCGTAAACGCGAAAGTCATTTCAAATCTTCATCCATCTGGTTAAGCAATTACGAAACAAAAACCAGAGAGACAGCAACCGCTATTGTCCAGCGCTGCCTCTCTAGACTTACATCAGCAACTCACCAAAAAAAGAACGGAATTAACGCAAGCGTCGCAATAGCACCTAATGCGATTCCTAATCCAAATCCTCTTCCTCTATAACCATAACCGCTAAATCCATAGCCAAACCCGCCCAAATTTCTGATACCATTCATCGGTTGTAAGTACACGTGCCGATTATCCACGTGCTGGATAATCCCCCGATGTTCTTTACCATCTTTTGTTCGGATTGCAACTGCTTTACCGCAATGACGGTTACACATCTGGTGCATGTTTTCCTTCGCCATATTTCACCCTCCCATCTGGTCAACCTCTAGCAGTATATGATCGAACAGTATCCAACAAAGGGGACAACACCCAAAAAATCATCAGTTGTGTGAATACCCCAGTCACAGATATGCTGTTTGCATACTCTATCAACATAGGCAACGTGGAAGTGGGATGAGCGGATCTGGATAACCATTTACCCGAACTGCTTATGACTACATTTTTAAGTTGAACGTTTGAGGAGGTGAAAACTATGGGTTATGGATGTGATCCTTGTGGCTATGGAGGATACGGTGGTTACGGTCCTCAAGGTGGAAATTGTGGAGGTCGAGGTAACGGAAGCGGTTTTGCGCTATTAGTGGTTCTATTCATTCTCTTGATCATCATCGGTGCATCTTATGTATCGAATAATAATGACTATCATCCTCACAAAAAAGATTGCTAATTAATATGCCGGCTAAGCCCCCTTTGTTGTTATCGCAACGGGGCTTAGCTTTTTTAACGATTTCGATATTCAGACGTGTGCTGAGCATTCAAAAAATAATCATCTTAAAAATTAGAGCCACGCCCCCTGTTCAGCGTATAAAACAGAGCATCCAAAAGATGAATAAAGTAACTTCACTCTCAGTTATTATCGTCTTCTGAATAAAAGAACAAATAATAAATCCTTTTCGTATTAATCCTCCAGACCTGCCACTTGCCCATAATTTTTTCACTCCACAGTTCCATGGATTACGACTATTTCCCCATTAGACGTAATCAACATATTGTTTTGCGGATTAGACTACAGAGTGACAAGAAAAAGAATTTTCACAGTACCTTGCTATGAACACTACTAAGTGATATTCTTTAATTATCGGTACCCCGTTTGAACCAGTACCGTTTATAAAATAGTAGTGAAAGGTGGGGATCAATGTGAACATCCAGTTTAAGAAAGGTGTCTTGAACCTTTGTGTGCTAGTCCTTCTTGACAAACAGGATCGCTATGGGTACGAATTGGTGCAAAAGATTTCCGATCAAATCGCAATCTCGGAAGGCTCCGTTTATCCTTTATTACGCCGATTAACAAAAGAAGGGTATTTCACGACATACCTTAAAGAATCGACGGAAGGTCCGCCTCGCAAATATTACAAGTTAACGGATACCGGACGAGAATATCTCCACGAGCAATTAGAGGAATGGAAACATTTTTCACTAGGTGTCAACACACTTATCAAGGAGGGTATCAAAAATGACTGAAAACCAATACGTTAAGGAACTTGAAGGCTTATTGAGACGGCTTCCTTCAGAAGAACGGCAAGACATCGTACAGGACATCCGGGAATACTTCGTGGACGGCCGCGAAGACGGTAAATCAGACGATGAAATCACAGGGTCTTTGGGGTCACCTATTTCCATTGCCAACGAACTGCTCGCATCTTACCCTGAGCCGAGTAAAGAAGTTCACACGGATGATACCACTGAAGTCATCCGTATCCAAGATGACAGTTTCAAGGATATTTCCATTGAAGCTCAACACGGCGTCCTCCTCCTATCTCCTTCTGAAAATCATGTAACAACAGTAGAGCTGACAGGGAGCAACGACAAACTCAAACTGTTCGCTGAGGTGAATGGAAACACACTGATTGTAAAGCTGAAAAGTCTCCGCCCCCGATTTATGATGTTCAGCTTTTCAATGAAAAGTGCAGTCTTGAAAGTTTCGATTCCAAAGAAACTGTATGATGCAATTTCGCTGAAAACGGATAATGGCAGGATCTGTGCAGAAAAGCTGCTCAGTCAATCTCTTCACATTCAATCAGACAATGGCCGGATTGACTTACGTGAGGTTGCGACTCGTATTCTTGAAACGAAAACGGACAACGGGCGCATCGAAGTCACGAATACGCAAGCTGACCGGATCATTTCGAAAACCGATAATGGTCGCATTGAAATGCGTCACGTCGAAGCAGATTCGATTGCTGTAGAAACGGATAACGGCCGTATCGAGTTGAGTCACGTGAACGGAAATATCGCAGGTGAAACGGACAACGGTCGAATTACACTGATTACCAAAAGTTTAGATCGCAACATCGATATGCAAACAGACAACGGCAGCATACTGATTCAAACCGATGAAAAGCCGACAAATGTTTGCATTCAAACCAAAACCGCTCATGGGCGAGTAGACGTATTCGGAGAAAATAATTCACGTACCGTTTTCGGAGCTGGCGAGCATACCATCCGTCTAAAATCAGATAATGGACGAATCACAATTCAATAAGTAGTCGAGTTAACCAAAACGCAAAACAGAGACCATGGATCTCTGTTTTTTGCTTGGGATAAGAACGGCATCACTCTTGAGGATAACTGCATAACTCAAATAATGTTCCCTCCGTAGAAGCAGGATTGATATAAATAAGCCGTCGTCCTCGGGCGTTCGTGCGCAATGTGTCTTCAAGAAATCGGATACCTTTGTCTCTTGCTTCGAGTATCGCCTGTTCTAAATTATCCACTCGGTATGCGACATGATGAACGCCTTTTCCTTTTTGTCTAATAAACCTCGCAATCGGTGAATTTCGATTCGTCGGTTCAAGCAGTTCGATGGTTTGTCCATTGGTTCTTACAACCGCTACATGCACTTCAACACCAGGCGCATCACTCGTATACCGATCTTCCAATGTTCCCTTCAGCACTTCTAAGTAAAAAGAAAGCGCTTCTTCGATACTTCTGACTGCAATACCGATATGGTCGAGTTCATAGTTCATATTCAACCTCCTTCCAGATTCATTAGTTTTTAATCAATGGACGCAATTTCACTCAGATAGTGTTTTTTGAAATCGATTTCCGGTATTCATATAGATAATCATAAAAAGTACAATTCCTAAGAACAACACCAATCCCACATACAAAAGCCAAGGTTTATCTAAAAAGTCACTCAATACCCAAAGAACCATACTTAGTGCCAAAGCGTACATCATCTTGCCCATGAACTTACACAACCGAATTCGATCATATTTTTCTTTTTCTTCCTCAGACATCGTATTATATCCTGCAATAAGCGATGCTCCTTTTCCATTTATGAAGAGAGTTCCTAATCCGAGAAATAAACCAATCATCATCACTGAAACAATCATGTCGCGCCGCCACCTTCATCGAGCCTTCATTTTTTAAATTGCGATTTCAAGACATATACCAAGTCAAAATTAGTTAGCTACTCCAAATGAGCCTCTGGATTTTCATAATACTCAGTGGTCAGTGACCCCATTTCGTTGTTTTTAGAAAAGCATATCGTTGCAAGTATGAGTTCATCCCCCACAAATTTCGCTTCACCATCAAATGTACTGTAGGCACTGGACATTTCTTCAAACTTTTTAGGTTGATCATCAAGGTTTTGTCCCGAGCTACTTCCTTCGTCATTACTAATGGAAACGTTAACTATAGTTTTGTCGAATTCTGAAATCGGTCTTTGCATTGAGAAAATAATCATTCCATTGTTATCAACGGGTGAACTTAGAGATGAAACTGGGTCATCGGCTAAGATCCCTTTTTCATACTTTTCGACCCATACCATTGCTTCATTGAATTCTTCGTTCACGATCCGTTACATCCGAAACGGAGATTGTATTAGTTTTGCCCCTACTTTCTGAACACCCTGTCAGAATAATGAGTAAAGTGAGCAAGAAAAATAATTGTTTTTTCAAAAGGCACCTCTTCTCGTATTGATATCGATTATCGCAAATCCATTATTCATCTACCAAGACTATACTCTGAGAAAAAGATAGGTAAGCATAATGGAATGCGTAGAATACCCGACATCTTTGCATTATTGCAGTATCGAAAGGACTCATCCAAATTATGCTAGTATCCTCTTTCTTTTTCACCACTCCAAGCTTTAATCGCTATCCATTTACCTTCTTTCTGCAATACGTCTAACAAACTCCTCTTTATACTTTGTATAGTCGTTCATATCCCCGGTGCCTTTCAACAAATAACTCATCTTCAGCACTTCATATTCCTTAGCTAAAGACTCTGAAGCATTCAGCTGGTCTCTAAATGATAGAAAATCATCCCATTTCTGACCTTCATACTCGACTAAATGAATAATATGCGTTTTCGTATCCAGTTTTCCATTATCCAAAAACTTTGCGAGAACGACTTCGTTTTCTAATACGACTTGGAGGCGGTAAAATTGAATGGATTTCAAGCTTTTCAACAATTCAACAGAAACCTGGTGAATATCATCCACTCCAAGCGCGATATCGATCATCGGCTTTACTTTGATGCCGTGGATCGATGTACTGCCGATATGCTCTATTCTATCGAACCCTAAACCAGAGGCATCATGGATTGTCTGACGAGTCTTCTGGAATTCCTCTTGCCATCCAACTTGAGGCTCCACCAATTGAATTTCCCCTTGAACTAATCCTAAAATCATAGCCTTTCCTCCTCAATAGTAGCCGTAATTCCGGATCGATCATGCTTAAAACTCTTTTTTCTTTTCAGTGCGGCCGATTATGATGTTACATGGGTTTTAACTTCAGAGTGAATCGCACCCGATCTCTGCACTGAATCCCATTTTCAAAAATCTCTTCAGGATAATGAATGATAAAATGATCCGTGTCGATACCTACCATCCGGAATCCGCACTTTTGATAAAGCGCCAACTGACCGATACTTGAATTCCCTGTCGTTACATGGATAGTGGCGAATCCTTGGTTCTTAGCTAGTTGGACTGCATCCAACACTAGTTCCTTACCAATTCCTCTTCCCTGCAAGTCTTCTGCTACTGCCACATTCATGATTTCAACATTTCCAGGAGTTGTCTGCAATAGTACATAGACACCGACGATCCGATGGTCGATTTCTGCTACAAAGCATTCACCTTTTGCGAGGTACGCTCCAATTTTTTGTTTCGATGGATCTGCCAAAACTAGTAAATCCATTGGAGGAATTTCATCCGCTTTCAGTTTTCGGATTTCCATATTTCATCACCTTCAAATATAAGTTTAAGCTGCCCCAACCTACTAAGGAAACACAATTCCACCAGTGCATCATATGAGTTTGGCCATATAGTATTCGTCAACATAATTCCCATCGATATAAAGCGAATTCCGCTTCGTCCCCTCAATTGTAAATTTCATTTTCTTATACAACCGGATGCCTGCTTCATTGGGATGAGCGACAGTCAATTCCATACGATGGATGTTTTGTTGTTTAGCCCATTGTTCTAGGAATTCGAAGAGTGCGATTCCAATTCCTTGTCCTTGATAGTCTGTTAAAATCCCGACTACGAGGTAGACAGTATGATTTGTTCGATTGGAGCTACCTCCGCTTGCCATGAGATATCCTACGAGCTTGTCATCTGATTCCGCTACAATAATAGTAGACCGTTGTTCACTTTCCATCGCAAGAATTCGTGAGTGAAGCTGCTCTTTAGTAACCATCCGTTCTCCCGGACCAAACAACATGTATTTTGAATCATTTTCAACTCGTAGAATTAGATGACACACCTGTTCTGCATCTTCAAGACTTACGTGTCTGATCTTCATTCGCATTCATCCATTCCTTGATGTTTTGTAAAAATTGTATTGAAAGATAATCTTACAATGTCCCCTAATTCCTCATCCCTGCAAACTATGACGAGCTCATCTTGATCAATTTGAAGAAAATGATTTTCATTGTAAAACCCTATATATAAACCTCTCCTGCACCTCAATAAGG
>NZ_JACSQY010000014.1 GCF_014836415.1 Sporosarcina gallistercoris
GTTCCGCCGGCAGAACCGGTTTCCCAAACGATATTTCGTTGACATTTTGCTGTTCAGTTTTCAAGGTTCATAGTGTTTCTGTTGTATGCGCCAGTTGTTTTGGCAACTTTTATATAATACCACACTGTATAATCCGCGTCAACCAATTTTTTAAAGTTTGTTTCGCGTAAGCTGCAACACATAAATAGTTATGTGAAAAGCAACGTGTTCAAATATACCACGTGCGGAAAACTAACGCAAGTATTTTCTTCTAAGATAAAAGAAGCGTATCTCGATGAACGAGATACGCTTCTTAATTTCAGGTCAGTCTTTCGAACGCATTTGCGGGAATAGCAATACATCACGGATTGATTGAGCATTTGTCAGGAGCATGACGAGTCGGTCAATACCGATTCCAAGCCCGCCTGTTGGCGGAAGCCCATACTCTAATGCTTCAATGAAGTCATCATCCATTTCATGCGCTTCATCATTCCCTTGTTCTTTTTCCACAAGTTGAGCTTCAAAACGTTGACGTTGGTCAATCGGATCGTTTAGCTCCGTGAATGCATTTGCATGTTCACGACGTACGATGAACAACTCAAATCGATCTGTAAAGCGACCATCTTCTGGGTTTTTCTTCGCAAGTGGTGAAATTTCAACTGGATGGCCATAAACAAACGTTGGCTGAACAAGCTGCTCTTCCACTTTTTGCTCAAAAAATTCATTCAGTACATGGCCTACTTCCATAGTCGGTTGAACTTCCACTCCATGCTCCTTGGCTAGTGCATGCGCTTCATCTTTCGTCATTTCTGTCCAGAAGTCCACGCCTGTATATTCCTTCACCGCATCCGCCATGTGCAGACGTTTCCAACCAGGAGACAAATCAATGATGTCTTCTCCATATTGCACTTTCGAAGTGCCTAACACTTCTTCAGCGATATGTGCGATCATATTCTCCGTCAATGCCATGATATCGTTATAGTCTGCATATGCTTCATATAGTTCAATCATCGTAAATTCAGGATTGTGGCGCGTAGAGATCCCTTCGTTTCTGAATACACGACCGATTTCATATACTTTTTCTAATCCGCCAACAATGAGACGTTTCAAATGCAGCTCAATCGCGATTCGCATATATAATGTCATATCTAACGTATTGTGGTGTGTAATGAATGGACGGGCAGAAGCTCCACCGGCAATTGAATGCAGCATCGGTGTCTCAACTTCCAAGAAGCCTTGTCCATCCAAATAACGTCGCATCGATTGAATGATCCGGCTGCGTAAGATGAATGTCTCTTTACTGCCTTCTGTAGAAATCAGATCCAGGTAGCGCTGGCGGTAACGTTGTTCAATGTCCTGCAAGCCGTGGAACTTCTCAGGAAGCGGGCGTAACGCTTTTGATAAAAACGTAAACTCCGTCACCTTAATGGATAGTTCACCGACCTTCGTCTTGAAAACAGTCCCTTCAATTCCTACGATATCTCCAAGATCCGCCATCGTGAATAACTTGTACGTATCTTCCCCAATTGCATCTTGACGTACATAGATCTGAATCTGGCCACCAAGATCTTGAATATGTGCAAATCCAGCTTTCCCTTTACCACGCTTCGTCATAATACGGCCCGCAATTTTAGCAACATGCGGCGTTTCATCTAATTCTTCCTTAGATAACTCGCTATACGCTTCAATTAGCTCATTCGATAAATGAGTGCGCTCAAATCGTGCTCCGAATGGATCGCGTCCACCGTTACGAATCTCTTCCATCTTCTGGCGTCTCACCTGAAGTTGGTCATTCAACTCTTCTATATTCGACATCCTGTTCACTCCTCTGAATTGTTCATACGCTATTCGCCTATTATAGTCTTATTGTACACAATCTCAGCCTGTAAAAAAAGGCGCTGGATAAGCTGCTCCAAAAACCCATCAGGCAAGACTTCCATATATCGTTCATTCATTATCCATCACTTCTTATCAACAGAGTTTTAAATCCATCTACAGAGTCAGTTGCACTGACGGGAGCCCGCGTACTCTTCTGCTGTTTTCCACAATTTCACACCGTCATCATGCATTGCAGGCTCTTCCCGAAATGGACGTCCCTTTACCGGATCTATACACTCTGGCGCCAGTTCTGTTAGGGGTATTAACACAAATGCCCGCTCTCGCATACGAGGATGTGGAACAGATAGTGTCTCCGACTCAATCCTGTCGCTATTATACAGCAAGATATCGAGATCTGCTGTTCTCGGCCCCCAACGTATCGTCCTCACTCTTCCCAGCTCCATCTCGATGCGTTGGCATTCAGCTAGTAACTCAAGAGATTCAAGTACCGTCTCCACTCGGACAACCATATTTAAAAAGTCCGGCTGATCCGTAACCCCTACAGGCGCCGTCTCATAGATGGAAGACGTTTCAACCGACGCAATCCCATCCGTTGCACAAAGGGTAGTCACTGCAAGCTTCAAAAACTCTTCACGATCCCCCATGTTCGTCCCGATGGATATAAATGCTGTATTCATGATAACCGACCTCGTTCAATTTCAACCGACACAGATGAATAATGTCCAGGAATCGGCGGATCCGGTTTCACGACCAGTACTCGAACACCCGATACCCGGCCTTTGTAATCCGCTAGCAGTTTCACCGCAATCCGCTCCGCAACCGCTTCAATGAGCTTAACCGGCTCCCCTTCCACAATGGACTGGACAACAGAATACGCTTCCGCGTAGTTCACCGTTTTGGATAAATCGTCATTTGTTCCCGCCTCAGCCAAATCGACAGCCATGGATACAGTCACCGTAAAACGCTGTCCAAGAACAGTTTCTTCAGAAAGTGCACCATGATAGCCATAAAACTGCATTTCATTCAAATGTATAAAGTCCATCTGTGTTCCCCCTAAATCCTAATTTTCTGCTTACCTGTCAGCACATCCATCATGCGCACCATACGGGCGATCGCCTTCACATCATGGACTCGTACAATATGACACCCATGTTCAATACCATAGCAAACAGTCGCCCCGGTCCCTTCCATTCGTTCCTCAACAGGCAGGTCCAGTACTTTCCCAATCAATGACTTTCTCGACGTCCCGAGCAGTACAGGGTATCCCAGCTCCGAAAGTCGATCCAAACATTGCATCGCTGCAATGTTTTCATTCAAATCTTTTGCAAACCCGATACCAGGATCCAACCAAATATTACACTCCGCTACCCCTGCATTTCGCGCAATCGCAATACTCCCTTCGATATCCGTGATGAATTCATCTCCAAAGTTGCCTTCATAGATAGCCTGTTCTCTGTTGTGCATCAAAATGATCGGAGCACCGTACTGTTTTGCAACGTCAGCAATCCGAGGCTCACGTTTCGCGCCCCATACATCATTAATAATATGAGCACCTGCTTTCAGTGCCTCTTCTGCAACAGCTGCTTTATATGTATCAATTGAAATTGCACAATCCAATTCTTTTGCCAGCACTTCTATCATCGGGATCGTGCGTTGTAGTTCTTCATCTAACGAAACAGGTGTATGACCAGGTCGCGTAGACTCCCCACCAATATCGATAATCTTTGCTCCGTCCTTCAGCATCTCTGCAGCACGGCCAAGCGCTGCGTCCATATTGCTGTATCTCCCGCCATCTGAAAACGAATCCGGCGTTACATTCAATATTCCCATGACAACCGTTTCTTTGGAAAAATCGATGTCCGTTCCACCCAGCCGGTAAGGTTTTTTTGCATAATCCAATTCCACTGCATACACCTCTTTCTCCGCTATTCATCCTTAAACAGCTTTTTGTATCAGTTTACCGGTTACTCTCTCAATTTCCTACTGGAACGACATAAAAAAGAGGAAGCATTTACGCTCCCTCCCGTTTCTTCATTATTCTTCTTCAAATTGGTAGAGCGGCGTACTCAAGTAACGCTCACCATTCGAAGCCAAAATCGCAACGACGGTTTTCCCTTTCCCTAGTTCCTTGGCGGCTTTCAGTGCTGCAAACACAGCTGCACCAGATGAAACTCCGCCTAATATTCCTTCTTCTTTCGCCAACTTGCGTGCATACTCGTAAGATTCGTCATTCGTCACTTGTGTGATTTCATCATAGATATCGGTATCAAGCACTCCGGGAATGAATCCCGCGCCAATTCCTTGAATTTTATGGGGTCCTGGCTTCCCTCCCGAAAGCACGGGAGAGTCTGTCGGTTCAACCGCAATGATTTTCACGTCCGGGAATCGTTCTTTCAAGACACTGCCGACTCCTGTAATTGTACCGCCAGTGCCGACCGCTGATACAAATGCATCGACGCGATCGAGAGCATCTGCAATTTCAGGACCAGTTGTCAGTCGATGTACTTCCGGATTTGCTTCATTGTTGAATTGTTGGGGGAGGAACCATCCATTTTCCTTAGCCATTTGTTCGGCTTTTGCGATGGCGCCCTTCATCCCCTCAGATCCGGGTGTCAAAATAAGATCTGCGCCATATGCGCGCAGCAAGTTTCTGCGTTCCAGACTCATCGTGTCCGGCATCACAAGCACTGCTTTGTATCCCTTAGCAGCTGCAATCATTGCCAGCCCGATACCTGTATTCCCGCTCGTCGGTTCAATCAAGGTGCCACCTTCTTGCAACTCCCCTGATTTTTCGGCCGCTTCGATCATCGCTAGTGCTATGCGGTCTTTCACGCTGGAGCCCGGGTTGAAGTATTCCAGTTTCAAATAGACGTCAGCATCATTCGGGCCCACAAGACGATTCAGCTTCACCAAAGGCGTTTGACCGACTAAATCTGCAACAGAGTTTCCTACTTTCTTCATTTCCAACACTCCAATCCCTAGTTAATAGGTAGGTTTTATAATGTATTCAGTTTACAAGAGAAATGTGCCATTTGTCAAACTATACAAATCTACGCGGAATACAAAAAGCCCCGCTGCGAGAGCGGAGCTTTTACTTTCCATAGAACCAGTGCGCATCGAACTCTTTCCAGAATGTTTCCGGTGTAACCGATTGGGAGAGTTGCTGCAGAGCCAGTTCTCTACGTATATGTTCTTTTACTTCTTTCAGTTTAAACGAACGCCCTTTAAGAACATCGCGAACTTCTACAATGGCATACGTGTCGTCTGCAAGTCTGAACACATCACTTACACGATCTTTTTTCAGCTTTTCTACGGTTTTCAGGATCGCCGGATCAATCTCCTCCGTACGACTACTGATGTATCCGAGGTCGCCGCCGATAGAAGCGGAAGATGGATCGACTGAACGTTCTTTCGCGAGAACGTCAAAACTCGATCCCCCCTCCAATTCTTTGAGCGCTTGCTGTGCTTCTGATTCCGTGGATGCAACAAGCAAAGAGGTACGGTACGTCGTAGGGATTTCAAACTGATCCTCATTCTCGTTGTAATACGCTTTTACTGCTTTGTCGTCGATCACTATATCTTTCGTCAACACACGGTTCAGGATGAGTTCAGAACGCACTTTCCTACGCATCTGATCGGCGTCCAGACCTGTATAAGCTTTGCCGTCGAGCGAGGAGAGCAATGCCAATTCACGGTCGACGTCTTCATCGGAGACGTCAATTTTATATTCAGCAGCCGCCGTTTCCATGACCCTGTCATTCACTAAGTCCAGCAACACTTCACGGCCAACCTTTTTTTCCATTGCCGTCATCCATTCCTCACGTGTGATTGGTTTTCCAGCAACAGATGCCACTTCTTCACCAGCTTTGAATGGACTTTCTGCTTTGTCAGGTATAAGCCAGCCAATGAACCACAAAAGATTAGCCGCCGCTAAAATCGCAATCAGCAGCACAAGAGGCTTGGTTTTTAATCGGCGCTTCTGGGGCTCGTTCGCACCCCGATTACGATCCAGACCGGATTTCATCGACAAAGTCCTTTAACTCTTCTTTTGAATAGACATACTTTTCCAAGCAGAAATGGCATTCTGCCTCGGCCTGTCCATCCTCATTCATCATTGTAATGATTTCATCTTCCCCTAAGCTCTTGATCGCGGTTCCAAAACGTTCTTTCGAGCAGTTACAATCAAAGGCGACCTCCATCTGGTCGACGACTCGGACGTTTTCCTTCCCAAGAACTTCTTCCAAGACTTCTTCAGGTGTCAGTCCGCGGTCAATCATTTTAGAAATCGGTTCCATCTGACTGATACGCTGCTCTAATTGCGTGATGGTTTCATCCGTAGCACCCGGCATCACTTGGAGGATGAATCCTCCTGAAGCTTTTACTGTGTTATCCGGGTTGACCAGCACCCCTAGCGCAACAGCAGATGGCACTTGTTCCGAAACAACAAAGTACTGCGTGAAGTCTTCTGCAATTTCCCCAGAGACAATCGGAGTTTGCCCAGTGAACATATCCCGTAACCCGAGGTCTTTGACGACCGTGAGCATCCCTTCTGTTCCTACAGCGCGACGGACATCCAATTTCCCTTGCGCATTCAAGTCGAAATGCGTTTGCGGATTAAGTGCGTATCCGCGGATATGCCCTTTTGCGTTGGCGTCTGTCACAATTGCACCAAGAGGACCGTTTCCGTCCACTTTCACCGTCAACTTGTCTTCACCTTTCATCATAGCGCCCATCATGACCGTCGCAGTCATTGTACGGCCAATCGCAGCAGTTGCAGTGGGCCATGAATTATGACGACGCTGCATTTCACCTACTGCTTCTGTAGTTCTGGCGGCGTACGCACGAATTGTGCTGTCAAACGCTAGCGCTTTTATAAGATAATCATTCATTTTCCATTCTCTCCTTGTTGGTTACGTTCATAGATCAGTTTTAACCCTTTTAATGTGAGATAGTCATCCACTGCATCGATTACATCCGTCTCTTTGGCGATTAGTGGAGCCAGTCCTCCTGTAGCGATAACAGTTGGTACTTTCTTGCTTTCCGCTTTCATCCGGCTCACAATCCCCTCGACTTGCCCGACATACCCGTATAAGATACCCGCCTGCATTGCAGACACTGTATTCTTGCCAACGACGTGGTCCGGACGCGTCAATTCCACGCGAGGTAATTTAGATGCTCGATCGAACAGCGCTTCCATGGAGATGTTAATACCCGGAGCAATTGCGCCGCCCATGTATTCAGCATGTTCGTTCACATAACAATACGTAGTCGCTGTACCAAAATCGACAATTATGAGCGGACTGCCATATTCGTGGATCGCAGCTACTGCATTGACGATACGATCTGCCCCGACTTCACGAGGGTTTTCGTATTTGATGTTAAGTCCCGTTTTCACACCAGGTCCAACGATGACCGGTTCCTGTTTGAAGTATTTTTTACACATCTGTTCAAGCGGGAACATCACAGGTGGCACAACGGACGAAATGATAATACCAGTAATATCAGTAAACTCCAGTCCCACGTGTGTAAATAGGGACTTCACTTGCATAGCATATTCGTCTTCTGTTTTTTGTCGGTAGGTTTCCATCCGCCAATGGTGTTTCAACTCCGCGCCTTCATAGACACCGAGCACAATATTCGTATTACCTGTATCTAAAACTAAGAGCATGACTGATTCCTCACTAACCTCAATAGTCTTTTTTCCCTCACATCATACCACATATCATTTCAAAAAAAACAGCTGGCTGTCTTTTGACGGACAGTCAGCTGGATATTATTAATCTCTTCGTTTTTCGTCAATCGAGTCAAGCGGCTCGTTTGTTCCTTCGCTATTCGGTAAATCACCGACAGAAGGATCTGCAGGAGCTCCCGTAACATCTGGATTCGCCTCAGTCGATTCACTTTCAGTACCTTCGCCGACTTCCTTACGCCCATAAGGACGATCCGGAAGTGTACCGTGGTCTTTCAAGTGATTGATTTGTTCTGCATCGAGCGTTTCCACTTCCAGAAGCGTCTTCGCAATCAAATCGAGCAAGCTGCGGTTTTCAGTAAGAATCCGTTTTGTACGCTCATATTCCCCTTTAATGATTGACTGCATTTCCTGGTCAATTTCATAAGCGATGGAATCTGAGTAGTTCTGTTCGGAATTGAAGTCACGGCCCAGGAAGACGTTTCCGCCTTGCGCTTGACCAAACTGCATCGGTCCGAGCTTATCGCTCATTCCGTATTCCGTCACCATGGAGCGTGCAATACCTGTTGCCCGCTGGAAGTCATTGTGGGCACCCGTAGACACTTCACCGAGGACGATTTCTTCAGCCACACGTCCGCCAAGAAGTCCAGCGACCTTGTCGAGGAGTTCAGGTTTCGTCATGAAGTAGCGGTCTTCTTTAGGAAGCATGACCGCATAACCGCCCGCTTGCCCACGAGGTACGATTGTAACTTTATGCACGATTTCAGCATCATCGAGTATCAATCCGACAACAACGTGACCTGCTTCATGGTTCGCAACAATCTTACGCTCTTTCTCGGAAATGACACGACTTGTCTTCGCAGTACCTGCAATAACACGGTCTGTCGCTTCGTCGATGTCTGCCATATCGATTGTTGTTTTGTTGCGTCGCGCTGCAACTAGCGCCGCTTCGTTCAAGAGGTTCTCAAGATCTGCACCCGAGAATCCTGGTGTCCGCTGAGCAAGTGCTTTCAGGTTTACCGTTTCGTCAAGAGGCTTATTACGAGCGTGCACTTTAAGCACCGCTTCACGGCCTTTGACATCTGGACGGCCTACAGTGATTTGACGGTCAAAACGACCTGGACGCAGTAACGCCGGGTCCAGAATATCCGGACGGTTTGTTGCTGCTACGATGATGATGCCTTCGTTTTCACCAAAACCATCCATCTCAACGAGCAACTGGTTCAACGTCTGTTCACGCTCATCGTGTCCGCCGCCAAGGCCAGCGCCACGTTGACGTCCAACAGCGTCAATTTCATCGATGAAAATAATACAAGGAGCATTTTTCTTCGCATTCTCAAACAAGTCTCGAACACGGGAAGCACCGACACCGACAAACATTTCAACGAAATCAGAACCTGAAATCGAGAAGAATGGGACGCCTGCTTCTCCAGCAACTGCACGAGCCAGCAAAGTTTTACCGGTACCTGGAGGTCCTACTAGGAGGATACCTTTAGGAATACGTGCACCGACGGCAGCGAATTTACGAGGATCTTTCAGGAAGTCGACCACTTCGACCAATTCCTGCTTCTCTTCATCCGCACCTGCTACATCTGTAAAGCGAACTTTCTTGCGGTCATCGGTATGCAATTTCGCTTTGCTTTTCCCGAAATTCATGACCTTCCCGCCACCACCGCCACCTTGAGCTTGGTTCAACAAGAAGAAGAACAAGATGATGATAATGATAAATGGCACTAGGCCGGTAAAGAATGAAACCCAAGCGCTCGTTTCCGGCGTTGGTAAAATGTCAACTTCCGCGTTCTTTGCAAGTGCAAGATCACGAATATCGTTCATTGTCATCTCATCATTCATTGGAACATTCGTAGTGAATTTTTCATCGTCTTTCGCGTTTTTCATCTGCCCTTTAACTTCTAACACTAATTGGACAGGTTGAATCTCGACAGATTTCACTTTTCCTTGTTCTAATGCAGTGAGAAATTCATCATAACGGATCTTTTCCATCTTAGGGTTCGGATTGTTCAGCGAACTGAAAATTCCCATGATCGCTAGAAAAATCAGCCCATATAATAGAAAGTATCGAAATATTCGATTCATCCCAAGCCTCCTCATTTCTTCAACAGAAAACTATTGACAATCTTATCACATATGCAATTTGAATCACAAAGATAATGCCTTAAGAAAAAAGTCTTATGACACTCTTTCCTCAAAGGGTTCAAAAAGCACTTACGTTGTATAAATTTCTTTCTTCAAAACCCCGATATATGGAAGGTTCCGGTACTTTTCTGCATAGTCGAGCCCGTAACCGACAACAAATGCGTCTGGTACTTCAAAGCCCACCATGTCCGCTTTCAAATCGACTTTTCTACCTGTCGGCTTGTCAAGGAGGGTGACAATCTTAATCGACTTCGCTTTACGATACTTAAATAGCTCTACAAGATATTTAAGTGTCTTTCCGCTGTCGATAATATCTTCCACGATCAAAATATCGCGGCCTTCTACACTCGTGTTCAAATCTTTGATGATTTTCACTTCGCCTGAAGAGACTGTTGCATTCCCGTAGCTTGAAACATCCATGAAATCAAGTTCTATGTATGCATCGAACCGTTTAATAAGGTCGCTCATGAATGGCAATGCACCTTTAAGCACACCAATTGCAAGCGGAAACTTGTCTTGGTATTCCTCTGTCAACTGCTTCCCGAGTTCTGCAACCTTCTCTTGTAACTGTTCTTCAGAAATCAGGACTTCTTGAATATCTTTTTCCAACATGAAAAAATTCCTCCTAGAATGTGTAAGGTTGAACAAGTAACAGCGGGTGCCGTTATTTTGGCCAGACCATCATCAGTATGTACGCCTGTTCAGCAGACGGTTTTTTGGTAAATGATTCGCTGTAACGAACGCCAGGAATGGCACAGATGTCCCCCTTCTCAGATACGATGACTGGTAGAGTGTCCCGTACCGATTGTTTTACTTTCTCATCAATCAGCACGCGGCTTACCCGTTTAGGGTGTTCCATTCCATGTATTTGAATCCGATCTCCAGTACGTCTCGATCGAATAACGGAAGGAAGTGCTCTTTCTTCCGACGGAAAATAACGCCAGTCGGTCACATCGTCTAGCGCGGACGGTTCGACAGCAGAGGACTTGCACCAACATAACTTCCACTGTCCCCATTGAACCCATTCGTTTGGCGGAAATGGAATGACCCGATCGAGCGGCCCCTCCTCCTTACGCACAAACGTCGAAACGCCATAGTCCCTTTGAAGCAACCACCTATCCGGAAGGTTGATGGACGCACTTCCGGTGTCAGCAGACAATTGACGAATGAGCTGATTCAACAAGTCGGAATTATATATCGCAGGTATAGTTTCCCCATTGTAAAGATACTTTAATAGTAGAGGAACTACCCTCTTTTGTAAAGCCGGGTGCACGGTCTGGAATTCAGCAGAATGGATAACGGGTATCCCTTTATCCGTAAAGGTTAAGAGGCGTTCCAGATGTTCTTTTGCCAGGCTCTCGAGAAGCATATTGTCTTCTTGAAGTGCCGCCGCCATACGCACGGAGTTTTCAGCTGCCGCAGGGTTTTCATCTAACAAAACAGGCACAATGTGATGTCGATATCGGTTGCGGGTATAATCATCTTTTTCATTACTCGGATCTTCTCGAAACGGAAGCTTATGCAATTCAGCGTACTCATATAAGTCTGATTTTATAAGCGACAGGAATGGCCGGACGAGCCGCCCCTCACCAAATCTTCGTGAAACAGGCATTCCTCTTGGTCTTTGACCTTTTGCCAGCTGCATTAAAATTGTTTCCAATTGGTCTTCTGCGTGGTGGGCAACTGCAAGGACAGTAAACCCTCCGCTCTGCATCGTTTCTTCAAACAGCGAGTAACGTCCCGTACGACAGACTTCTTGAAGATTCCCCCCCTGCGCTTTCAACAAATCCGGAACAGGTAAGGTTGTTCCGTAAAAAGGAACGCCAAGACGTTCGCACAGTTTCTGAACAACCTTACCATCTGTTGCAGACTCTTCTCCACGAAGACAATGATCGACATGGATGGCTCCAATTTCAATATCCAACCGCTCTCTTTGTTCGCTTAAAAAATGTAATAGGACGACCGAGTCGACTCCTCCTGAGCACGCAATAAGGACTCGGTCGTCATTATGCAACAATCGTTCCTGGCGGATGAAGGCCGGGACCTTATTGAACAGATTATCCTTCACCTGAGTCACCTCCGCCATTTTCTATCTTCATCCTACCACTTTTTGGCGAAAAAGTGAGGGTGTACGAACTTTCACACTCGACCACCTTGGTACAATGTGGTCTATTTTCATCACCAAAACTGTACGGTCATCCGCAGTGGTTTTATATTTACGTTCCATTTCCCCCATAATCCGATCTGCCAGTGCATCACACTCCAGCTCTGCATGAACCTCAAGCATGTGCCGTAACGATTTCTCTTGCTGCTCAAGCGGCACATCCCCATTAAACATTCCGTCCGTCATCATGACAATGATGTCTCCTGACTTCAATTCCTCGTTCTTGGCTTCTACTGTAAAGGATGGTAAAAAACCGAATGGAACCGCTTTGCTGTCTACACGTAAGAACTCTTCCCCCCGCTTAATGTAGGTACTCATTGAACCTGCTTTCCATGACCACAGTCTTCCGTCCTGTAAATCAACAAGTGCTAAATCCAGCGTCGCATACATATCATCCAAACCATTTAACGCCATCATATAATGCAGCGTATGCATTGCTGTCTCCGGTCCCATTTTACGATCCAAACATTCTCGCATCAACCGAATGACTTTCTGGCTTTCATAATAGGCATTCATGTCTTGCCCCATCCCATCCGATAGCAAAACTGCAGTCAAGCCATCGTGGATCGGGAACACTTCATACGCATCTCCAGCGTAAAACGAGCCCCCTCCTGCCGTCGCCATAACACCGTATTGCATGGAAAAACGGACTGCTGAAGTGAAGGTTAACTGCAAGTGGGCAAATGGCTGCTCTCTCATCAGTGCTTTTTCCACTTGAAACGGTTCTTGGTACATTTCTTCAAGTACCGGGAGGATGAGCCTTTCTGCTACGGTTGTATCTGTTTCAAAAGTGGAGCGTCTTTCCGGAATGGAACACACGATACGCATGGCGCCTTTTTCCTCCGACAAAATGTCGATTTGGAAGAAGTCAATCCCTTGAGCTCGCAAATTCTTTCCAAGCTCTTCTTCAGATGGTCGATAAATTGTTACGTCTTCTTTGATCTCATTCATCATATTCTCTAAATGGGTGCTCATATCGCGTAGTTGTAACGCGAGCATTTTCCTTCCATGTTGCAATTGTCCCATCAGCAACCTGTCTGCACCGCGCTCTTCCAATTCTTCGAGCAATCCAGTATGACGTACACATTTATAGCGGATTTTCTCTTCCACCCGATGACGGGCCGCTTTTTTCGTAGCAGAGTAAGTCGACTCCCATTCCGATAGTAAATTCGCCATGCTGTCATCCTGCGATGCCCAACATTTAGTGTAGCGGAAACAAGACCGGCACGCACTTGGTGTTTCCTGTACCTGTTCCAGTTGACGCGACTCTTGAACCGGGAACTGATCGTTCACCATTGTCGACATGAAGGAAGCAAATTGCTGGAAGTCCGTCAGTTGCTCATCCAGCCTGCGCGCTAGCCATTGCTGACGTTTTTCGGATAAATCCTGCTGCTCCGGTACAAGCACTTCCCGAACAGAAGCGAGCCGTTTCGACGGAATCAGTAGAAATAGAAGTGTTGCCGCACCTATTGTCACAAAATGTGTTTCATCAAGCGGCAGCGTCAAATCATATAATAGGAAAAAGACTGATGCAAAAAGGCCTCCTGTCGCGACACCGAGCTTCCCGAACCCTTTCATAGACCCGGCTGCAAATCCGGTCATGCCGTAAACCGTCATCATGCCCGTGAACGATAGTTCAGCCATCCCCGTTATGGCTGCAATGAGCATGGCGATTGTCGTCGAAAACAAAACGCCCCCCGTTATGGCTGCAATAAGAATCGCCGTATAGAGTAATAATCCCGGAACTGAAATGTAGCCGATGATCAGATTGTTCATTCCCGTTGTAGCCATGGCGGCAACGATACAGGCGGCACCTAGTTGTTCAGCCCGCCATGGCGTATACAGTAATTTATCCACTTGAGGAAATGCGAGAAATAGAAACACGGTCATGAGTAATGCGAGGAGAGCCTCAAAACCGATTGCAAGCTGTACATGGAGAGGCGGTTGCCCCGCATACATAATAAGTTGCCAAAATACTTGCGTGAAAATCACAGTTCCCGCAACAGTAAGCGGTACCGATTTCCGCGTGAAAGAATGTCGAATGACCAGGTTGAATAATAGCAGCTGTAAGATGAATATAATAGATTGTCCCAAACCGACGAACAAACTTCCGCTGATCCCGCCAATGAAGACCGGCAACATGTATTTCGGATAGCGCATCGCGGCAAGTGCCCAAACAGGTAAGAAAAACGGTACTGCTGCGTCGAACAACACAGCCTGTGATAAAAAGAACGATCCAATCGTGAATAGAAACGTCGTCAGCAAGTGCACTTTCCGTTGTAAGATTGACCCTAACATACCTTGAACTTGTTGCCCCAGTGTTCTCTCTGTATTGCTGCTGATCATCTTCATTTCTCATTCCCCCTATGACCTATTGCCGTTAGTATACAGGCTCGTTGTCTAATAATTTGTCTGTTCCTGACACCTGGTCCTAAAAACATTTCGACGGTTTCCGGGGATGTTTTCTTTCCGGGGAGTCTGCGTATGGATAGTGACGATTTCAGCTCGACCTCGCAAGGTTTATGGGTCGTAATTTCAAATTCACAAGAAAGTGTTGACAGGGAAACGAATAATCTGTATGATGAATAAGGTCGTGAACATCCTGTTGACGAATCATAAGACGGCGGCGTAGCTCAGCTGGCTAGAGCGTACGGTTCATACCCGTGAGGTCGGGGGTTCGATCCCCTCTGCCGCCATATAAAAATGTTTTGGAAAGGACTTGTCCCCTTGGACAAGTCCTTTTTTGTGTTTCCACCTTTGTGCACGGCGCGATTGATCATAAACCTGGAGATCTGCTCATAAATCTCGAGATCTGCTCATAAATCTCGAGATCCGCTCATAAATCTCGGAATCCGCTCATAAATCTCGAGATCCGCTCATAAATCTCGAGATCCGCTCATAAATCTCGGAATCCGCTCATAAATCTCGAGATCCGCTCATAAAGAGGATTCCCTCAACCACTCCATATAGTTCTCGATCCGTACTCATGAATTTCTCAGCCACATCGTGGGATTTTCAACAAGGAGAAACAGTTCAACTACTTCAAGGGAGTCATTTGTAGCGCTTCTCTTGTTTTTGACGAGACATCATCGCATGTGCCATCCAATCCGCGCAATATTGAATCCTCCAGCAAACCCAGCAGTCCTCACTTTTCACCACAACAAAAAAGCTGAGGGTACGCAATGCGCATCCTCAGCTTTTATCTATAAGACATTTTTTCCTGCATTGAAACAGCTTAACAGGGTCGTTTCCAACCGTTATAAAGCGTTTTTAGCCTCTGCGTGCTCCGCGTCCTCCGCGTTTCGACTCAGTTGCTCGCTTAAGTGTCGTTAGGTTTTCTTCACTTTCCTTCATGAATTTCGCCATTTTCGTTTCGAAATTCTCAGGACGCTCAGGAGGACGTCCTCCTCCTTGACGAGGGCGTGACGGTCGCTGCGGACGCTGCGGTCGTTGTTCCGATTCCGGTTTTGCTTTCCGGATCGACAAACCAATCTTGCCATCAGAACCGACGTTCATGACTTTCACTTCCACCATGTCGCCGACTTTTAAATGGTCATTAATATCTTTGACGTAGTTGTCTGCCACTTCACTGATGTGGACAAGTCCTGTTACGCCGGTCGGCAATTCAACGAATGCCCCAAAATTTGTAATCCCTGTCACTTTACCCTCTAGCTTGCTGCCTACTTCAATTGACATAAAAAAAATGCTCCTCCTTAGTATTTAAGCGGGCTTCCGTTTCAGAAGCCTAGCAACCGTTTTTACGGGTCTTGCCTGCGCAAGATTCCTACTTTCATTATATCCAACAAAAAAAGAGTGTCAATAAGACTACTCTTTTCCGTCGTCTTTTTTGTTCAAATCTTTCTTCCCTTCCGGAAGAGAAAAGATGATTTCGTTCTTGTTCGAAACGAAGTATTCCTTACGTGCCAGCTTTGCAATGTATTCTTCATCATCCAGTTTCAACAACTGCTTTTTCAGTTGTTCCTGTTCACTAGTCTTTACCGCAAGCTGTTCGATCAATTCCTGTTTTTCTTGTTGTTTTGAGGCCAACATTTTTTTCTGTTGGTGATTGTAGCTCGCAATGCCTCCGAATGTAACTACAACAATCATTGCAAATATAAGCAGCTTCACTTTAAGCCGCTTCTTTTGCTTGCGTCGCCAGTCCTCTTTTCGTTGCATGGAGCGGACATATTCAGTTTCAATTGATGCAACCGATGAGGAAGTGAACTTCCTACCCTTTTGCTCCATCTCCTGCACATCCCCTCAATTACAATTTTACAGATGTCTTAATTATATAGTATACGTTACTTTGGCTTTTTTTTGAAGTGATAACTGAAGAATCTATGATAGATGAATCGAAAGGGCTGGGAGAGCAGCAAAATAAGTGCATGAATCACGCGGAATACATACCTGATGAACCAGAATATCATCTGAAAAACCAAAAGGACCGGCCGGATGAGCAAAGCAATAATAATTCTCCCAAGGAGTCTGAAAGGTCTGTGGAATACGGTGGCATACAACAACAATCCCGATAGCTGGGCGAGCGGGTCGTACATCCGCCACGCCCCATCACGAAAAACGAACAATACAGCAAATGCGAAGCCTCCCGTAAGTAACCATCCAACTGTTTCAAGCCAGATGGCCCTTCTGCGAATAATGGAAGTCTTCCCTGTATTGGCAATACCCGTTCCAAGCATATCCATGAATGCACCTGCGATGATTCCTGTCCCCATCATTGCAAGTAAGCTCACAAACTGCGCGGATATGCTCATCCGAACAATTTATGGAGGAAATTACGTGAACCAGTCTCTTCTTCATCGTACTGAAGCGTGGCAACAGAGCCTTCGAGTGTGAGAAGTCCCTTGTCCACATCCAAGTGAACGATGCGTAATTCTTCTCCTTTAATGGTCAGCATCCCTTGCGATGTACGGACTAAGAACTCTTCCTGATCAAACCGGTCAATCGTTTTAACAGATGTAAGATCCATTCGTTTACGGTTCCGCATGGTCACGACGTGATCACCGGATGGAATTGTGTAAGCTGGACTTTCAGTTTGAATTTGCATAGTCTGTCCCCCTGTCTGATTTGTACACTGCCATCCTATGCGCGTCCAACAAAAAACATGACAGGAAGTTTCCTGTCATGTTCAATCAGTCTTCGTCATCCAAAAACTCCGGATCCACTTTTTCGAGTTTTTCTTCTTTCAAAATCGTATACATCATCGCCGCATCTTCTTTTTTCGTAGATGCCTTCAGTTCGTTCACCTTAACTGTTACGATCTTTTGGCCGAAACGGATTGCCAGTTCATTCCCCGGTGCCACGTCTGATGATGCTTTCGCTACTTTCCCGTCAATCGTAATCCGGCCTTGATCCGCCACTTGTTTCGCAAGGGTTCTGCGTTTGATCAACCGTGACACTTTTAAAAATTTATCGAGTCTCATCCTGTGTTCCTCCTTCACGTTTTGCTTGTTGCCAAAATCCTTCAAGTTCATCCACAGTATAATCGTCAAACGATCCACGACCTGCAGTTACAGAACGCTCAATATAAGAAAACCGGTTCTTGAATTTCTGATTGGCGTGCTGCATCGCTTCCTCGGGAGACAATTTTAAGAATCGTGCGATGTTCACTAGTGTGAAAAAGACATCCCCCAGCTCATCTGTCCTGGAGGCCTGAGTTCCATCTGCCACCTCGTCTTTGAATTCTCGCCATTCTTCTTCGAACTTTTCGAAGGCACCTTCAACATCCGGCCAGTCAAACCCTACGCGTGCAGCGGCTTTCTGGTAGTTGAAGGACGTCAGGAGCGAGGAGCTCGACAATGCTTGTCCGTCCAGCAACGAATCCCTCTTCGGCTTCTCTTCACTCTTAATGTCTTGCCAGTTTTTTAAGACTTCATCGGCATCTGCCACATCGGTTTCTCCGAAGACATGGGGATGCCTGCGAATCATCTTATCGCCAATCGCCTGCAAAATATCCTCCATCGTGAAGTATCCATCATCTTCACCGATTTGAGCATGCAAGAACACTTGCAACAGCACATCGCCTAGTTCTTCAATCAGATCGTTATCATCTTCACGGTCAATCGCGTCCAACACTTCATGCGCTTCTTCAATCATATACCGTTTCAATGATTCATGTGTCTGCTCACGATCCCACGGACACCCCTCAGGACTCCTCAGTTTTGCGATAATCTCACGGAATGTCTGCCATTCTTTCAAACGGTCCGTCTGTTCAACAACAGGGGGCACGTAAACCGTCGTTAAATTATCTATACGCGTTTCCCGATCCAATTCAACGAGCGGCACCGTACGCACTTCTTCAGCAGACGTACCTGCAGCCGTCACAATCGTAACTGGGTGATCGACCGCGTACTTCTCCAGCAACGTCAACTTCACATCTGACGCAACAAATGCATCATACACTTGACCAATCAGTACGTGCTGTCGCATCTGTATATCATCTTGTCTCAATTCGGTACCATCCACGAGTTGGAACCCCTCAATCGGATCAATCCGAAGTGCCGCAAAAATGGGGTCTAGGAAGCTGTTCCCCCCAGCTATTTCGAGTACTGCTTGTCCCTCTTTCTCTCGCTCAATGAGCAACTGAACCGTACGCTCCGCAACGAGCGGGTGACCAGGGACCGCATAAGTCACAGGTTTCTCTTCCGCCATCTTCAGCAGCTTTGCAACGATTTCCTCATAGACCGCTTCAAACGCGTCCTTGGATTCATACACACTATCAAAACTCACCATTTGTATACCTTCAGACTTCAATTCATCCACAGCTGGATGCTGATCTGTCCGTACAACGAGTGTCTGTGCCTCTTTCAGTTTCCGATAAACCCCAACGGACAGCTGATCCAGTTCCCCTGAACCAAGTCCTACAATCGTAATTGGATACATGCCTTCACCTTCTCTTTTTCGTCAATAATAATTGTACTCGTGCGAACCGCTTACCGAACGGTAACAAATACCAGTCCTTTTCTGCCAAAATACGGGACTTCATAACAATGATTAAGAATACGGAGGCCCCTAACATCACTGCAGGAAAGGCGGACAGCGCTGCAACTGACCTTGAGTTTCCACCTTGAGTGAAGGTGCTGATGATCCATAACCACAGCTCAACCACAACAATCATTGCAATAGTTGCAAGTAATATCCAGCCGTAGAATCTACCAGGGGCCAGTCGCACTGGCCACATTCGTTTGAAGTAGACGAGCAATCCCGCCGCTGTTACTGCAAATCCGATGTTTCCGGCCAATGCAGCTCCAGTCACTCCATAAACAGGAACGAGCAGAACGTTCGCCAAAATTTTCACTGCGAGCCCAACAAGCAGTAACAATGCTGGTATTTTCCCTGAACCTGCCCCTTGCAAGATTGCACATAACGGTAATACGAGAGACAGCCAGAATATCTGCACGCAAAACACAGCAAGTGCAAAAGATTCTTCGCTCGTTTCAAATAACAGCACATTTACTTGCGGTAACAGAGCAGCGAGTCCAACTGCCGCTGCCCAACCGAACAAAATGGCCACGCGGAAGGTCAAACGAACAAATGGCCATGCACTGCGTCCCCCAGAAACCGTTGTATGGTATGAAATGAGCGGCACAATCGCCATTGCAAGTGTTGTTGCAATGAGACTGCCTAGCTGGACAAGCGGCTGCCCTCGGTCGTAAATCCCTTTTCCTGTCATTGCAACCTCTTCATGAACGCCGGAACTCATCAATAAATTCAAAATCGTAAACGCATCCGCCATCTGATACAACAGTAAAATAAGCGAACTCGCGCTGACACTCAAACTGACCAGCGTGAGTTCTTTAATTACTCTTCGTTTATCGATAGAGAATCCGATAGCAGGTGCATTCAACGAGTTGCGGCTCCACAACGCAAGCAGTACGACGCCTGCCGTCTGACCGATGACGGCTCCCCAAACAGCGATCGTTCCAGTTTCGTATAGCGATGCTCCTGATTGAACCGCTGCCCAAGTACCAATAAGGATGATGGCAACACGAATCCCCTGTTCCCCCACACCGGAAACAGCGATGGGTACCATTTCTCCACGCGATTGGAATGTTCCTTTAAATACTGCGAGAAACGGCATGACGAGCAGTACATACGCGCCAGTCCGCAACAAGGGTGCTAACTCAGGGTCTCCCATAAGAGACGCGATTAGTGACGCTCCTGAGAAAAGGGCGACGAATGCAATGATACTTAGCACACCTAAATAGACAAAAGATAGCTTTAAAATAGCACGACGTTCTTCAGGAAGTTGTGTACTTGCCAGCAACTTGGAAATCGCAACGGCCGCTCCATACGTTGTCCAGATGATGAAAATGCCGATGAAAGGATACACTTGTTGATAAATATAAAATCCTTTGTCCCCGACCAAGTTTTGAAAAGGTACGCGATAGACAGCCCCGAGCAGTTTCACAATGAGTGCAGATATCGTTAAGATCGAGGCACCTTTCATGAATGTTTTCATAGTCCATTCCGATGCTGCCATACTGAATCCTCTTTCGTCTTGTAGATGGTGTCCATTATACCATTCGAAGCTTGAAACGACAGCATGACACGATAAGCACAAAAAAACCCGCACATCCCGAGGTTCTCAGGTTGTGCAGGTGCGTTACTGTTCCATTTGTTTGGACAGAAACAGTGCTGCGGTTTCTGCGGTTTTCTGTTCGGGCTCACCGATGAAATGGACTTTTGAAAGCAGATAAATGGCTCCAATCGTATCACCGTTTACGACAATCGGCGTAACACAATACGATTTCACTTGTTCCGTTTGTCCTGGAACCCATTCAACCGTTTTCTCCATCTTTTCAGTGATCATAGTACGCTTCGTTAACATTTCTTCTGCATCTGCGGAGATTTGACGATTCATGTAGTCTTTTTTCGCAAGTCCTGCTACAGCAATCACTTCATCCCGATCACTGATGAGCGTCGGAGTGCCGAGTGTCTGATACAACGTTTCTGCATATTCGACCGCGAATTGACCTAGCTCAGAAATCGGGGAGTATTTCTTTAAAATGACTTCCCCATCACGGTCCGTAAAAATTTCGAGTGGATCCCCTTCGCGAATCCGAAGTGTTCGTCTAATCTCTTTCGGGATGACCACTCTTCCTAAGTCATCGATTCTGCGGACGATACCGGTTGCCTTCATGCATGATGCCTCACTTTCCATATGAAATCCGCGCTACGGTTTCAGTATGGTTCATACATGGGCATTTTATGCAGGGGTGGCGCTATCCGGCATCCACTTCCGTTGTTTCTTTGGATGCGTCTTGTAAAAGTCGCATAATCGCTTCCAGTATATCAAATTCAGTTTGTTGTCCAAGTCGTCGATCATCGATTGTAATAAGCAAATTTCCATTATCCATCGTGAAACCGACGGCGCGTCCGAGACTGAGCGTTTCTGACACAAGTTTCGCTCCATCAATTTTCGCAGTTCCTTCATAGGAGAAGCGAATTTCGATCATAGTTTGCCGTTTCTTGATCGAAACAACATCCGCAGCTTTCCCCCAAGCCTTTATCCGCCCAACACGAAGCAGCAATTCCGCTTCATATGGAAGATCCCCGAAGCGATCCGTCATTTCATCCCACAATTCGTTAAAGTCTTCTTCTGCCTCAATCGCTTTGACACGTTTGTACATTTGGATTTTCTGATACCCATCTTTAATGTACGTATCCGGTAAATAGGCGTTGATGGGGAGTGAAATTTCGAGATCCGGGCGATCTTCTTTCGAAATGCCTGTCTGTTTCTCTTCGACCGCGTCTTGAAGCATTTGAGAGTATAAGTCGAAGCCAACAGAGTCGATGAACCCATGTTGTTGGGATCCCAGTAGATTGCCTGCACCGCGAATGGACAAATCACGCATCGCGATTTTAAATCCAGATCCGAGTTCGGTGAATTCTTTTATAGCCTGAAGTCGATTTTCTGCGACTTCCGTCAGCACTTTGTCTCGCTCATAGAGGAAATACGCATACGCCACACGATTCGAACGTCCAACGCGCCCTCTTAACTGGTACAACTGAGAGAGCCCCATTCGATCTGCATTGTGTACAAGTAGGGTATTGACGTTCGGGATATCGATTCCCGTTTCGATAATCGTGGTCGTGACGAGAACGTCATATTCCCCCTCCAGGAAACTGAGAATGACTTCTTCTAGCGCTGCTTCTCCCATTTGTCCATGAGCGAAGCCAACGCGGGCTTCAGGGACAAGCTGGCGGATTTCATCGACCTTCTTCGCCATATCTTCTACACGGTTATACAAATAGAAAACCTGTCCACCTCGGGACATCTCACGTTCAATCGCTTCCCGTGTTAACGAAAGGTTATTTTCCATGACATACGTTTGTACAGGAAAACGATTCGCTGGCGGAGTTTCGATAATGGACAGATCACGTACCCCGATCATCGACATATGCAACGTCCGTGGAATAGGTGTTGCGGTTAAGGTTAAGACATCGACATTCGTCTTCAACTGTTTGAGTTTTTCTTTATGCGTGACACCGAAACGCTGTTCTTCATCCACAATCAGCAGTCCCAGGTCTTGATAAGCGACGTCTTTAGAAAGCAGTCTGTGCGTACCTACGACAACGTCGATCGTGCCGTTTTTTAACCCCTTCTTCGTTTCCGTTTGTTGTTTTTTGGATCGGAAGCGATTTAACAACGATACTTCTATCGGGAAGTCTGCGAATCTCGCCTTCATAGTGTCATAGTGCTGCTGCGCCAAGATAGTTGTGGGAACAAGAAAAGCAACTTGTTTGCCATCTGAAACCGCCTTGAATGCAGCACGAATCGCAACTTCCGTTTTGCCATATCCAACGTCTCCACACAGCAACCGGTCCATTGGACGTTCCTTTTCCATATCTTGCTTCACTTCCACAATCGAGCGGAGCTGATCTTCAGTTTCTTCGTAAGGAAAGGCATTTTCAAACGAACGTTGGAGGTCATCATCTTCAGAAAACGCATAACCTTTTTGCGCCTCGCGTTCGGCATACAACTTTATGAGATCATCCGCAATATCTTTTACCGCAGCAGTGACTTTCGTTTTCGTCTTCTTCCACTCAGCTCCGCCCAGTTTATGAAGTTTCGGTTCCTTCTCACCAGAAGCCACATATTTTTGGATTAAGTCGATTTGATCCGCCGGGACGAACAACTTGTCTTCGCCCCGGTATCGGATATCGAGGTAGTCTTTACTGATCCCACTGACTTCCAGCGTGACAACGCCATAGTACTTACCAATACCATGATTGACGTGTACGATGTAATCGCCAGGTTGGATCTCCGAATAATTTTTGATGCGTTCGGCATTCGATGCTTTTTGAGGACGTGTCCTCCGCTTCGGCTTCCCTTTGAATAGCTCCCCGTCAGTAAGAACGGCAAGACGATGCAATGGAAGTTCAAAGCCGGCATGCAGACTGCCATCTAACACCGTAATTATTCCTTCTTTTGTCGCGACTCCGTTCTCTGTCGCATCTATATCATAATCCCTCAAAATGGAGTGGACCTGATCGACACGTTCCTTCCCTTCAGCAAGGATGAAGACATTGAACTGATTATGTCGCCAACGTTCCATTTCCGATTTCAACAAGTTCATTTGACCGTGAAATTGCTGCATCGGTTTACATGAAGTCGAGATGATTTCCTTCACCGTGATTCCAGGCAGACTTCTAGTGAATAAAGAGAGATATAAAGTTTTCGTATTCAACGCGGCATGGGCTTCGGTAAATGAAACAGAGAGCTTGGCATCATGGACGATTTTCCCCTCTTCCAATAAGGACAGCCGCCATTCTTCTTCATCTTTTTCGAGAGTTGCTGCTGCTTCTTGTATGCGATTGATTTCATCGAAGACGACCAGTGCATGTTCCGGCAAGTAACTTCCGATCTCCGCTACTTGGTCTCCTGCAAATCCAGCATACTTCACCATGTTCTCAGGCTGAACACCAGCTCTCATCAGTTCAATATCCCCTGAGATCGCCAGTAACAAATTCTCCTTAACGAGCTCATCTTTCACTTTTTTCAAGCTATTTGAAAGAGCGCCTTCCAGTTTGTCCGCCATCTGCTGGAGGTCTTCTGCAGACCACGTAAACTCGGTTGCAGGTAACAGCGTCAGCTGTTCCAGCTTCCCCTTAGAGCGCTGATCTTCAGCCGAAAATGTTCGAATGGAATCGATATCCGTATCAAAGAGTTCAATCCGTACAGGATCTTCTGTTGTGAGTGGATAGACATCCAAAATACCGCCGCGCAAAGCAAATTCACCCGGTGCTGTCACCATTTCCTGACGGGTATATCCCATACTCGTCAGACGCTGGAGCCACTCACTTGTTTCAATCGAGTCGCCGACCGCAGCAGATAGTGTGCTGCTTTCCCATCTTTCCTTGGAGGGAACAATTTTTTTCAAGCCCGCAACAGGTGTGATATAAATGCCTTCTGTATGTGTTGCCAAATGGTTCAATGTATCAATACGTCCCGCACGGAGTTCGAAGCTGGCAAAAGCGAAGTCCGCAGCAACAAGCTCCTCTGCCGGATATAAGTGGACATGAGTTTCGCCCAACAGCTTGACTAGGTCTTCGTATGTACGCTGCGCTTGCAACATATTCGGAGAGACAATGAGCATCGGACGGCCCGTTTCTTGTTGCAGCGCTTGGAAGAGGAGTGTCTTTGCACCACCCGCTAATCCAGTGAGCAATTGGCGATCGTGCCCTTGTTTCAGTTCACTCGTCAATCGCTGAATCTCTGCAGTTGTTTCGTAGTAGTTTACTAGTGAATCCATTCGAATCCGTCCCTTTCTCCATGAAATGGATAAGCACAAAAAGCTTTGCACACCCTCAAAAGGTGCCAAAGCCAGGCTTCTTATTGAAGCCACTTATCAACTGTGTAGTAATTCGGAGACGCTTCCATCGAACACTCGCACTGTTCGCAAATACAACGAACTTCGAGTCCTCCATGATGAGCCACTTCGACAAAGCGCTCCTTGTTCGTTTCATCAGCCTTTAGTAATTCACGGATCGTTTCCTCGACGGATGCGAACGGAATTGAACCGATTTCAGTCTGGCAATGTTTGCAACGATAAGAAATCACCCATCAGACCGCCTCTCTTTTTGTACAAGTATAGGCAGATGTGGGCAGACTTATGCTTTTGCTCCGTTATATTCGTTCATAATTTCAAGAAATGGTCGGTCAGTCCCAGTCCATGCACGACAAGCGGACGCACTTCTTTCCACGGCTTCTTGAATCATCGGCTGTTCCTCTTTGCTGAATGCGCCTAATACATAATCCGCTACATTCATCGGTCCATCAGGTCTGCCGACACCAATGCGAATCCTATTGAATTCGTTCGTCCCCAAGTGGGCGATCAATGATTTCATACCGTTATGACCACCCGCACCACCTTTTTCTCGAAGACGCAGCTTTCCGGGGATAAGGTCCAGATCATCATAAATGACGACAATTTCGTCGTCGTTCACTTCGTAATAGTCCATGAGAGGACGTACGCATTCACCGGATAGGTTCATATACGTTAATGGTTTCACAAGCATGACTTTTTCCGTTCCTACATGCACCGTGGTGATCATTCCATTGAATTTTGTTTGCATAGCAGGGGCGTTCAGTTGTTCTGCAAGTAAGTCGATTGCTTGAAACCCGACATTATGACGGGTTGACACATATTGTTTGCCCGGATTGCCGAGCCCAATTATCATTTTCATCTAATTACTCTCTTTCTTTCAAAAAATCGACAAACGAAAAAACAAGCGCACGGAATGCCGTGCGCTCCTTGTAATTATTGTTGGTCTTCATCTTTCTCTTTTACAACTTCAGGTTCTGCAGTTTCACCAGCAGTCTCTTCATCGAGTGCTTCTAGTTCTTCAGCAGTCCGTGGAGCAGAAATGAGAACGACCGTCTCTTCATCTTCGTTCAGGATTTCATACTTCGCACCTGCGCGGAGGTCAGAAATTTGAATCGATTCACCAATATCCAGTTTGGATACATCTACATCGATGTGTTCTGGAATGTCAGATGGCTTCGCTTTCACTTTCACTTCCCAAAGTGGCTGTTGAACAACGCCGCCTGCTTTTTCACCAACAGACTCTCCCGTTAAGTGGATAGTAACATCCACTTCAAGCTCTTCAGACATGTTGATTGCCAAGAAGTCTGCGTGCTCGACTTTCCCTGTCAATACGTCAGCTTGATAGTCACTCAACATGACGTCTACTTGCTTTCCATCCACATTCAATTTGAATGCTCCGTTACGACCATGTGCTTGAATCGTTTTAAGGAGGTCTCGCTCTTCAACAGTGATGGATGTTGGATCTGTATTAAAACCGTATACGACGGAAGGAACTTTCCCTTCGTGACGTAATTGACGCAATGCTGATTGTGGTGCAGTTTCTCGTTTTTCTGACTGTAATGCTGTACTCATATGTTTAGTCCCCTTTTTTAGATAAAGTTTTCCTACATACTAAATACCCGCTACCAGACGTTCCAAAACATTTCGTGCACAATCACAGCCAACTTTGGTGCCGGCTCAGTCGAATAGTGTGCTCACTGATTTCTCTTCGAACACACGGACAATCGCATCACCAATAAGTTTTGCAACAGATAGCTGCTTGATTTTAGGTGAGTTCTTGTCTTCCGGAAGTTCAATTGTGTTCGTAATCACCAATTCTTTGATCTGTGAGTCATTAATACGTTGAATTGCTGGTCCAGATAATACTGGATGTGTACAACATGCATAGACTTCTTTCGCTCCACTTTCGATAATCGCATTTGCACCCGCAGTAATCGTACCTGCAGTATCAATGATATCATCGATTAGAATTGCGATTTTACCATCTACATGCCCGACAATGTTCATGACTTCACTGACATTCGGTCTTGGACGGCGCTTATCGATAATTGCAATCGGTGCTTTCAAGCGATCCGCCATCTTACGAGCGCGTGTCACGCCACCATGATCCGGAGATACAATTACGATATCGTCACCTTTGAAACCTTGGTTCTTGAAGTAGTCCGAAAGCAAAGGTACGGCAACCAAGTGATCGATCGGGATATCGAAGAACCCTTGGATTTGTGGTGCGTGCAAGTCCATTGCAATTACGCGGTCCGCTCCTGCTTTTTCAAGCAAGTTTGCAACGAGCTTCGCTGTGATCGGCTCACGGGAACGGGCTTTACGGTCTTGACGTGCATAGCCGTAATAAGGCATCACGACGTTGATCGTACGAGCAGATGCTCGGCGTAATGCATCGATCATTATTAGGAGTTCCATTAGGTTGTCATTGACAGGATACGATGTCGACTGAATGACAAAAACATCACAGCCACGGATACTTTCTTCGATGTTGATTTGAACTTCTCCATCACTAAAACGTTTTACAGAGCATTCGCCGAGTGGTCGACCAATAACGTCAGCTACCTCTTTTGCTAAAGGTTCGTTTGCGTTCAAAGTAAAAAGTTTAAGTTTGTGATTTGGATACTGATTGCCCATGATGGACCTCCTGTTTTATCGTTTAGAGTTTAGTTTTGCTGCATATCCTACTTTGTTCTCTTGGCGAGCACGTGCAATTGCAAGAGAGTCTTCCGGCACATCTTTAGTAACTGTTGAACCAGCAGCAATATAAGAACCTTTTCCTACTGTGACAGGTGCTACTAAGTTCGAGTTACAACCGATGAACGCTTCATCTTCAATGGTTGTCTTGAATTTGTTTTTACCATCGTAGTTGACTGTAATAGATCCGCAGCCGATGTTGACTGAAGAACCTACTTCCGCATCCCCGATATAGCTGAGATGGGAAACTTTACTTCCTTCTCCAAACGATGATTTCTTAATCTCGACGAAGTTTCCGACTTTTACATGGTTGCCGAGATCCGTATCTGGGCGTATATGAGCGAATGGACCAACTGTCGTATCCGAACCGATTCTGCTTGACTTGACTACAGACGAGTGGATCGATGTCCGATCACTGACTTCACTGTTTATAATGTGGCTATTCGGTCCGATTGTACATTCTTCGCCAATCTTACTGCGACCTTCGATAATGGTCCCGGGTTGAATGACCGTATCGCGACCAATGATTGCATCTGCACTGATCACAGTTGTTTCAGGGGCAATGATAGTCACTCCGTTGCGCATATGTTTTTCAGCGATACGGTGACGCATGACAGCCTCTGCTTGTGCAAGCACGACGCGATCATTAACACCTAGCGTCTCGCTGAAATCATCGGATACATGCGCTCCGATTAGCGCACCCTCAGATTGAAGGATACCCATTACATCCGGTAAGTAGTATTCACCTTGTGCATTGTCGTTCTTCACTTTTTTAAGTGCATCAAAAAGAGCACGGTTATCGAAACAATACGTTCCTGTGTTGATTTCAGTGACTGCTTGTTCTTCAGGCGTTGCATCCTTTTGTTCCACGTTACGAAGCACTTCGCCCTGTTCACCACGGATAATCCGACCATAGCCAGTAGGATTGTCTGCAATCGCTGTTAGGATAGTCGCTTTTGCACCAAGCTCTTTGTGCTTGCGTACAAGCGCATCCATTGTTTCGGAACGGATCAGCGGCGTATCTCCGCAAATAACGAGTGTCGTCCCTTCCAATTCACCTAGAAGCTGTTCTGCTTGCTGAACCGCATGTGCTGTTCCTAACTGCTCTTCTTGAAGGACGTATTCACTTTTTTGACCAAGCGTCTCTTCAACGAGTTCCGCTCCATGTCCAACAATTGTTACTACTCGATCTGCTCCAATACCTTTCACATGATCAATCACGTGTTCTACCATTGGTTTACCGCAGACTGGGTGAAGCACTTTATATAAATTGGATTTCATGCGTGTGCCTTGACCAGCCGCCAAAACAATTGCATATGTATGTGTCATGAGCCGTCCCCCATCTATATTTTCATATATGACTATAGCTGAGTGAAGAGGATTTTTCAACTATTGCTACTTGACAAGTTGATGACATTATTCTATTATTAATATCTTTTTTCCATTATAGAGTAGCCGCACTCGCGCGGAAAGAGCCGCTGCTCAAAATAGCCGCGGCTCTGTGACGATTCATCGACAGATAGTGGGTCATACAATTGCTTCTTCAAAAACCGGTTCTTTTTCTTCTGCGAAATAGGCCTCTAAAACAGCCTCTTGGATCTTTGTTCGGGATGCAGGATTGATAGGATGTGCCACATCACGAAACTCTCCATCTGGCGTCCGTTTGCTTGGCATTGCTACAAAAAGACCATCATTTCCTTCAATAATGCGTATGTCATGCACGACAAATTCCTCGTCAAAAGTAATAGAAGCGATTGCACGCATTCTCCCATTGGTTTCAATCTTTCGTAAACGAACATTAGTAACTTGCATACTCGTCTCCATTCCCCTTTCTCGAAAACTGTATGCAGTACATTTTCTACAAAAGTTTTTAAATCCCTCTATTCAATTTTAAATTTTTCCGATTATTTAAACTTTCTCTGATTGCAAAAAAACGCTCCCAAAAGGAACGTTTAGTGTCATTCTGCTGCAACCGCAACCACTTCGATCTCAACTTTCACATCTTTCGGAAGACGTGCCACTTCCACGGTTGAACGAGCTGGTGTGTGCTCACCAAAATGTTTTGCATATACTTCGTTGAGTGCTCCGAACTCATTCATGTCTTTAATGAAAACTGTCGCTTTGACGACTTGTTTCAGAGAAGAGTTCGCTTCTGTAAGCACAGCTTTCAAGTTTTCAAACACTTGGTTCGTTTGCTCTTCAATCGTTGTCCCGGCCACTTCGCCATTTGTATTCAATGGAATTTGCCCAGATGTGTATACCAATCCATTCACTTTCACAGCTTGCGCATAAGGTCCGATCGCCTTTGGTGCTTGGTCAGTCGCTACATAGTTCATCGTTCATCTCCACCTTCCAAAAAGTAGTTTCCGTCTTCCAGTTCAATTGTTCGATCTCGTTCATTCACTTTACATAACTTTACGAGGGAACGATAGCTTTCGACAAGTACCTCTTCTGTATGTTCCGACTCAACGAGTACGGCGGCACCTGCCAGTTCACAATCGAATTCTTCGACTAGGTGACGCATGCCGAGCATCGTACCTCCAGCCTTCATGAAATCATCTGTCACTAAAATCCGCTGTCCGCTTTTCATACTGCGTTTGGACAAGACCATCGTTTGGATTCTCCGTGTCGATCCGGAAACATAGTTAATGCTCACTGTCGATCCTTCGGTCACTTTACTATCCCGTCTCACAATCACGACAGGAACATTCAAATGACGTGCTATCGCTTGAGCGATGGGGATTCCCTTTGTCGCTACTGTCATAATGACATCAATGTTGTGATTCGCGAAAGCCGAGGCGAACACCCTTCCCACTTTATCCATCAATTGTGGGTTCCCCAGTAAATCAGTCATATATAAGTATCCGCCTGGCAATAACCGATCCGAGTGACTTAATTCTTCAATCAATTGTGCGATCACCTCTCGCACCGCTCGATCGGACATTAGCGGAATATACTTCACTCCGCCAGCGGCTCCGGAAACTGTCAATAGTTTTCCGGTTCCGCTTTCTTCGAATGTCTCTTTAATAATCGTCAGGTCTTCACTGATTGATGATTTTGCTGCCTGAAAACGTTCTGAGAAAACCGTTAGCGGGATGAGTTGGTGAGGGTTCTCCAACAGATGGCGTGTCATCTCTACGAGACGTTCACTCCTCTTCCATTTCATGTCCAACAACTCCTAAAACCCGAATATTATACCTTCAGACTACCACAATCGTCCGTTTTCAAGCAAGGTTGATACGCTCTCCCATCATCCGGACTGCATACACTTCGGGACAGAAACCTTTCAGTCCATTATAAATGCGAGCAACTTGGGATTCGTGTTCAACGAGTCCGAATACAGTGGGACCACTTCCACTCATCAGCACTGTGTCCGCTCCGAACTTCAACATTTGTTCTTTCAGTACGCTCACTTGAGGATGAAGACGCATGGTAACTGGCTCCAATGCATTCCCTACCTTTTTACACATGTTTTCATAATCGGCTGATGCAAGTGCCTCCATCATGCCTGCTGTGTCTGGATGTTCAATACTTTGAATATCCAGACCTCCATAAATATCAGCAGTTGACACTGAAATCGGAGGCTTCGCTAACACTACCCAACAATTAGGCGGAACCGATAAATGTTGAATCTGCTCTCCGCGACCGGAAGCAAGAGCGGTTCCACCATAGACACAAAACGGAATGTCCGATCCAATACTTGCACCGAGTACCGCTAACTCATCCAAAGAAAGTCCAAGGTTCCACATTCTATTCAATCCACGTAAAGTGGCAGCTGCATCGGAGCTTCCTCCCGCTAGGCCAGCAGCTACCGGGATGTTTTTGTCGAGAGTGATTTCAACACCACTTCGGATATCGAATTTCTTGCGCAAAATATCCGCTGCCTGCCATGCTAGGTTACGTTTATCATTCGGTACAAAACGTTCTGAAGAACGGATTGTAATTCCCCGATCTAAAGGCTTTAGCCAAATCCGATCCGCAAGGTCCACGGTTGTCATAATCATTTCAACTTCATGAAAACCATCCGGACGTTTTTGCAGGACATCGAGCGTTAAATTTATTTTAGCTGGCGCTTTTTCAGATATCATACTCATCTGGCTGCCTCCATTCAAACTTCATTGCTCACTATTTTACCATAGGCAGTTATAAAATTGCCTAGATTCGCTAAAAAAACAATGGAGGAGCAAAAAAAAGCTGTGCTCGGCACACAGTGTGCGTAGCAACAGCCTCTTGTGTCAGCCATTCGTTGGATTTGGGTAGTACAACAGGGTTCAATGAACATTATTGCGGTCGATCTTTATCCGCCATCCCTTGTCCTGCCATCTCAATTGCGCGTTTCACCATATTTCCAGCATCTCGCGATTTGATGCCTCCCCAACCTTCACGTTGAACCACATCGTAAAACCCGAGTTCTTTTGCAATCTCTTCTTTTAATTGCTCAGACATTACGCCGTTTCTTCTCGCCATTTAGGTTTCCTCCTTATTGGCTGACACGTGTAGTATGAACATGAACCAGAAAAAAACACCTCCCACTTTCGTTTGAAAGTGGGAGGTGTTTTGTTTAGAAATAAATCAAAAAATGATAAAAGTGCTATTTAATCTCAAACGCTGTGGTGTCTCCACCGTCCAGTATCGTTATTTCAACTGCTTCAGTTAAAATATCCGCATAGCTGTATGATACCCGTTCAAAAGCATTTTCGTCCTGATCAAGTTCCACTACAAATACCGCACGATACGTGTCACGAAGGATACCAGCTCTTTCGATCGTTTTTTTACGACCGCCGTTTGCACGAAGGTGCAGACGTTTTCCTAAGTGAGCATCCAATGACTTTTTAATGTCCGCTAATGTTTTTGGCACGTCGCTTCCACCTCACTGTGTATTATCATAACACAGTTAAAAAGTTCTGTCAATTAAAATTTAAATTTTAACAGGTCGAAATCATCTTTGTCAATCCTTTTGCAGCAAATTTTCATCTTTCGACATTCTTTTTTTCTTAAAATAGTCATAACTATAGGACGTCTTGTTTTTCGCTTCCGCCAAACTCTTCATACAGCGCATTCGACAGGTTTGCGAATTCTTCAATAGAGAGAGTTTCTCCCCTTCTCACTGGATCGATGCCTGCTGTGGAGAGCGCTGCAAGGATTGCTTCCTTCTTCGCTTTCCCTTGAGGAAGTGATGTTTGCAAGTTGTTCAGAATGGTTTTCCGTCGCTGGACGAAAGATCCTCTCGCCACTTTGAATAGAAATTCTTCATCGATAACTGAAGCAGGAGGTTCTGTTTTCCGGGATAACCGAAGGACCGCAGACTCTACATTCGGTTGCGGCATAAAGACAGTTCTTGGGACAATCATCGCCACTTCCGCATCCATATAATACTGAATTGCAATCGAAAGGGAGCCATATGCTTTTGTCCCCGGAACAGCAGTAATACGATCTGCAACTTCGTGCTGCATCATGATGACCATTCGTTCAATCGGAACTTTCCCCATCAGGAACTTCATAATGATCGGTGTTGTTACGTAGTAAGGGAGGTTTGCGACTACCGTCACTTCGTCAACATCCGAGAAATGCTCTTCGATGGCCGCATTCAAATCGACGTCCAGTATGTCTTGATGAATGACCTTAACATTTGAATAGGGAGATAGGGTATCCTCCAAAACCGGCAATAACCGATCATCAATTTCATATGCAACCACTTTTCCAGCAGCACGAGCAATATGCTCCGTCAGTGCTCCAATACCTGGTCCGATTTCGATGACACCAGATTTTTTATCGATGCCTGCGTGATAAATGATGTTTTTTAATATGTTCGGGTCGATCAGAAAGTTCTGTCCTAAACTTTTCTTAAAGGAAAATCCGTGTTTTTCCAGTATTTCCTTTGTTCGCCCAGGAGTTGCAATGTCTTTCACCATTCCTGTTCCTCCTCGTCTATCGTTAATAGGGCCTGCATAAGAGCAGTTTCGCTAATCCGAAACATGGTTAGACGCTTCTGTAAACCCTTGCCATTCACTTGACCAATTTGTAAGAGTTCACTTAATCGGTCACGACGCTTTTTAGCTTCAGGATGCCCAATTAACCGTGCTTCAATTAGCAGATCCCGCGGTGTTTCTTCTATTGTAGTTGTATCGACTGTATAGACAGATTGGAGAGCATTACGGATATCTTCATCCGTAGCGTGCTCGATTCCAACTTTCTTTCCATTTTTCGCAATCGCGCGATCTTTAGTTAAGAAAGCGTGTTTGACGTCTGGTATTTGTTGTTCAATGATCGCCCGAATTCGTCTGCCTGGATAATCGGGATCAGTAAAAACGATAACGCCCCGTGTTTGTTGAGCGTGGCGGATTTTAGTGAGGGCTTCCTGACCGACTGCTGAACCATTGGTTTCAATCGTATCTGCACCAGTTGCCCGTTGAATGGCAATCGTGTCAGACTTCCCTTCGACTACGATGACTTCTTTTATATCCACTGTATTCCTCTTTCCTGCAAGGTATGTTCATACGTGCTTTTGATTTCTTTTTTCAGACTAATACTTTCCTGAAAACAATTCTTCTTCAATTCTAACGGCTGCGCGTGCTATTGTACAGAATACCTCTATGACCGCAACAATCCGCATGGCTCGTATGCAGCCATGCGGATTGTTGGTGCTGATTATATAGTCTGTGCGTAGAACTGTCAGTTTAATACTTTGATTTTCACTTGACGTCTGCCGAACTGTTTAGCAGCCGCGTCATTGGGTACGTGCAAGTCGATGCGATTGCCTTTAATAGCACCGCCGGTATCGCCCGCAACTGCGTAGCCATAGCCTTCCACCCATACTTTTGAACCCAGTGGAATGACACTTGGATCCACCGCGATGACTTTCAAGTTCGGATTGGCACTTAAGTTAATGCCAGTAGCTGTAACTCCACTGCAACCTGTGCAATGTGCTGTATAAGCTGTGGCGTTCATATACATCACTTTGCCGGACTCACTGCCATTTCCACGTGAAACATTTGTCTTACTCGCAGAAGCTGTCTTCACTGCAGAAGCTTGCGGGGATGCATCCGCAAGTGCCACTTTCGAGCCTACAGAAACTACTTTAGCTTTTGGATGTGCGACAACGTGCTCCCGGATCAGCTTACGTGATACTTCTTTTCCGTTCTCTTTGACGATTTCGAATCTCTTTCTGACTTTCCCTTTTTCACCTTCTTGGACAACTTTTTCTCGTCCTTTCAGCAAACTATCGTCAGAACTTGTTTTCACGTCAAAATCCGTTGTCTCTTCCACTACATCGGTGACCTTTTCCACACGAACAATCGAGACAACCGATTTCGGCAACAACAATTGCTCCGAATTGCTCTCTACTCGATCCAATTCACTTAGCTGGATGTTTTCGTTCTTTAAAAAGTCAGCGACCGTAGTCGAAGTGGACCACACTTTTGTAGACTTTTTTCCGTCTTTCAACGTTACTTGAAAAGCTTTATCAATCGTAATTTCACTTTTCTTCTCGACTTTACTTTCTAGACTCGGTTTAACTGAATCATGCTCTGACAGTTTAACGCCAGCTTCTGTCAGTATGTCTTTAACGGTATTCTTTGTTGTCCAGATTGTCGTCGAGTCGTTATTCATATTTATTGCAACGGGGTTCGCCTGTTTCCAATCAATCGTCATTCCATCTTTGATGGACGTTGTTGCTGAGGGGGAAATTACGTCGTGTGACCCAATTTCTATATCACGCTGTGCCAATACATCTCCTACTGTGTTCGCGTGTGTTTTCAGTTCCACTGTTTTGCCACCCGCTTCAAGCGTGATGTTTTTCTTCGTGCCTTCAAATAGGACAAGAGAAAGAACAGTTATAAAAATCGCTAGAATCGCTGTGACAGCTGCGACTTTTTGTATCCTCAGTGATTGAAAGAACGGGTTTCCCATGGTACGTTTCGTCATGAAAAAATCTCCTCCTTATTCACTCGGCTGATTATATAGGCTCAATTTCACGCTGTCAACCGATCAAACTTTCCCGCATAGGAATGCCGGAAGTCCCCTTCCTGCAAAGAATGGGCGATTCTTCCGGCATTCAAGTCAGTTGATGGAAAATAATTTCATAGCGTTTTGAGTGGTAGTTTTCTCTACCTCTTCGAGTGATATTCCTTTTAGTTCCGCGATTTGTTCTGCAACAAGTGCCACAAATGCAGGTTCATTTCTTTTTCCGCGATGTGGATGAGGGGCAAGGTACGGTGCGTCGGTTTCTATCAGTAAATACTCCAGTGGAATTTCAGTTGCAACTTGTTTTGGCATCTTGGCATTCTTGAAGGTCACCGGGCCGCCGAGAGAGATCATGAAGTTCATCTCCATGCATTGTTTAGCGGTTTCTACACTTCCACTGAAGCAGTGCATAATACCGCCTGTGATTCCTGCTTCTTCTTCTTGCAAAATTCGTACGACGTCCGCTGTTGCATCTCGATTATGGATGATAATCGGTAACTCCACTTTTTGAGCAAGTCGTATTTGCTTTCGAAATAGTTCTTGCTGAACTTCTTTCGGTGACTTATCCCAATGATAATCGAGTCCAGTTTCTCCGATTCCTACAACTTTGGGATGTGCAGCTAACTCTTCAATCCAATTTAAATCATCTTCCGTACAATCGATAGCATCAACCGGATGCCATCCGACCACCGCGTATATGAAGCTATGTTTTTCCGTTAGCTCCATTGCCCTGCTAATGGTGGGGCGATCAAATCCGACGACCACCATCCGCTCAACACCTGCGTCGAGCGCTCGCTGAATAACTTGGTCTATGTCTTGTTCATATTGTTCATCATTTAAATGGACATGTGTGTCTATTAACATTGCATTCGCCTCACATAAGATATAGTGTACTGTCCTGTCTTTACATAGACATCGCAGTTTCATTACAAAACGGTTACAAACAAAAGACAGCAGCGGCTCTCCGAAGAAAGCCGCTGCCCTATATTATTTCACTCGTGATCCATTTGCAAGAGATGCGTCTGCTGTTGCAAGCTTTAACACACCATCTGAAGTACCCGCCAAAATCATCCCTTGAGATAGTTCCCCGCGTAATTTTACTGGCTTTAAATTGGCTACCACAATTACTTTCTGACCAACTAACTGTTCAGGTTCGTAGTGTTCTGCAATACCTGAAACAACTTGTCGCTTCTCGTAACCCAGGTCAACTTGCAGCTTGAGTAATTTATCCGCTTTCGGTATTTTTTCACATGCAGTTACCGTCGCAATTCTCAAATCGATCGCATTGAACGCGTCGATTGTAATTTCCGATGATTCTTCCATCGGTTGTTCTTCCTTAGACTCTTCTTTTTCAGACTCTTTAGGAGCGCTAACCGCCATTTGTTCTTTAATATATTGAATTTCAACTTCATTATCCAATCTAGGGAAGATTGGGACGCCCTTTTCAATCACTTTCGTGTTTTCAGGTATAGTGTTGAAATCACCTAACGTAGACCAAGCCAAGCGGGATTCGTCTAAACCGAGTTGTTCCATAATCTTTTTAGGAGACTCCGGCATGAACGGCTGCAACATAATCGCGATGTGGCGTAACGACTGGACTAAGTGGACCATGACAGAGGCAAGTTTCCCTCGATCCGCCTCTTCTTTTGCAAGAACCCAAGGCGTCGTTTCGTCGATGTATTTATTGGTACGCGATACGAGTGACCATAGTTCTGAAAGAACGATGCTGAACTGCATCTTTTCAAGAGACGCTTCGTACTTTTGCACGGTCGATGTCATCGCCAATTGAAGACTTTCGTCAAACTCCGTCGGCTCAGCAATTTCAACGGGCACGACACCGCCAAAGTATTTGTTGATCATGGAAACTGAGCGATTCAACAGGTTTCCTAAGTCATTTGCTAAATCATAATTTGTCCGTTCAACGAATGATTCCGGGGAAAACGTGCCATCTTGTCCGAATGGCAGCTCGCGTAATAGGAAGTAACGAGTTGCATCCAGCCCGTAACGTTCTACGAGCATGTCAGGATAGACGACATTGCCTTTGGACTTAGACATTTTACCGTCTTTCATCATGATAAAACCGTGTGCAAATACTTTCTTTGGCAGCGGTAAGTCTAACGCCATCAAGAAAATCGGCCAGTAAATCGTGTGGAAACGGACGATGTCTTTACCAACCACTTGAACATCAGCTGGCCAGTACTTGTTAAATAACGATTCGTCATCCGACAAGTATCCGAGTGACGTAATGTAATTAGTTAACGCATCCACCCATACGTAAATGACATGCTTAGGATCTCCTGGCACTTTAATGCCCCAGTCAAAGGAAACCCGTGACACCGATAAGTCCTCGAGACCCGGCTTGATGAAGTTATTGATCATTTCGTTTTTACGTGATTCCGGCTCGATGAATCCCGGATTGTCTTCGTAATATTGAAGAAGGCGATCGGAATACTTCTTCATGTTAAAGAAATACGATTCTTCTGCTACACGTTCTACCGGACGACCGCAATCCGGACAATTACCATCGACTAGCTGTGCTTCAGTGAAATAGGATTCACAAGGAATACACTTCCACCCTTCATATTCCCCTTTATAGATGTCTCCATTATCAAGAAATTTTTGGAAAATCTTCTGTACCGCCTTTTTATGACGCTCTTCCGTCGTTTGGATGAAGTCATCATACGTAATGTCCATCAACTTCCAAATACGCTTTGCGTAGTCAGCGATATCATTGACGTATTCTTGAGGAGGACGCCCTGCTTCTTCCGCTTTTTCTTGAATCTTTTGTCCGTGCTCGTCCATCCCTGTCAAGAAACGTACATCAAAGCCTTGAAGACGCTTGTATCGTGCCATTGCATCGGATGCTACTGTTGTATAAGCCGTACCGATATGAAATTTACCACTCGGATAATATATCGGTGTTGTAATATAAAATGTCTTTTTCTGTTCAGCCACTGCAATTCCTCCTGTACCCTTATCGATTACTTCATTTTATCGAACTTCTGAAAATTTAGCTACGGTGAGATGCGCAAAGAATATATCGATACTACAGAAAGTCTGTCCTTTGACTACCATACAATGTTTTTCATCGATGAACCTTTAACGGAACCTTCCATTGAAATAAATATGACTTTCCCTTCACTATAGAAGATTGCCAAAGTAAAAACAGCTTATTCCCCTTATTGAAGGAAGAATAAGCTGTTTAGAAGAACGAGATTATTTAAATGGAGGTACTTACTGTTTGGCATTCAAACTTTTTTCAAACGCCTTTTTCACGCGATGCAGAAGCTCAGCATCTGTTAACAGTCTATATCCAGTTGATGCCAACACTTTCGCCCCTTTAATGAGCGCTTCGTCGCCAATGGATGATTTTGCGGCTTCCCTAAATTCATCCGTATGTGCTATTAACTCATCAGGTCCGATTTTTATATGAGGATGTGCTGTAGGAACTTCGTAACTAATATTTCCTGCGTCCGTGGATCCCTTACCGGTCGACTTTTCAGTATGGACAATTTCACCGACTGCCGCTAATTCCTCGTGCAGTACTTCATCTAAAACAGAGTTCAACACAAAGTCTTTGACCTCATTTTGAAATCGTTTAATTTGAACTTCAGCCCCTGTCGCAAGAGCTGCACCTTCAGCTATCGCCCGAACCTTGGCAGAAGTTTCGACAGTTTTCGACCAGCTCTCGGCACGGATGAAAAAGCGCGCGGATGCATATTCAGGGATAATATTAGGTGCATCTCCGCCATGTGTAATAATTCCATGGATTCTAACGTCCGATGGAAGCTGCTGCCGGAGTGCATTTATCCCATTAAAGAGTTGAATGACAGCGTCTAATGCATTAATTCCTTTTTCAGGTGAACCCGATGCATGAGCAGGCTTGCCGTAGAAGTGGAAGTCTAGCGGATCGACAGCTAACGTCTCACTCGTCAATGAAGTCTTCCCAGATGGGTGAATCATTAATGCGGTGTCAATTCCTTCTAAGTAGCCGTGTTTGACAAAACTTCCTTTTGCACTCCCATTAGGCCCCCCCTCTTCAGCAGGTGTCCCCAGCACAACTACCCGTCCTCCACTCTCGGAAATTATCTTAGACAAAGCAATACCCGCAGCTACACTGGCTGTGCCAATAATATTATGTCCGCATGCATGACCTAACCCTGGTAGCGCATCGTATTCGGCAAGGAAAGCAATAGCAGGCCCTGGAATGCCACTGTCTTTCACTGCATAAAATGAGGTTTCGTGTCCAGCTACAGCTGTTGTCACTTCAAAGCCTTCATCCTTTAACAGATTGACATGTTTTTCACTAGCAAAGAATTCCTGGTTTCCGATTTCGGGGTTCGCATGGATCTCCTGACTGGTTTGAATGTATAGATCCCGGTTGGATTCAATGGAACGGATAATAATATCTCGTTTAGAAATTAATGTACTCATAATAGTTTCCTCCTTTATAGTCCTTTGTAGACTTTAAGTAATTCTTCTTTTGAAATGTCAACCACAATGGAGCCACCATTTGTATCGGCCTCGACCGCTTTTTTCACCTCTTCATCGTGATATAATTCAACAATTCGCTGGTAGGTTTCGTTGTTCTTATCTGATGATCTAGCTGCAAAGATATTTACATACGGCAATGTATTTTCATCCTCACTGTCTTCCAGATAGATTGGATCTTTCACTGGATCGAATCCCGCTTGCCCTGCAATTCCATTATTAATGACAGACGCTGCTACATCCGGCAGTACACGCGGTGTTTGTTGGGCTACTATTGGATAGATGTCGAGTTTCTTCGGATTTTCGACAATCTTCGACGGATCGCCGAACAATCCGAAATCATCTGCCAGTTTAATCAAGCCTGCGGATTCCAATAGTTTCAAAGCGCGCGCCTGGTTAGATGGATCATCCGGGATTGCGATACGGGCTCCATCTTCGATCTCTTCGATTGACGTTAATTTTTCAGAATAGATACCCATCGGGGCAATGAGCGTCGCACCGATAGGAGTCAAGTCTGCTTTGTTTTCTTTTGTGTATTGCTTGAGAAATGCAATGTGTTGGAATGAGTTCAGATCGATATCTCCATTTGCTAACGCCTGGTTCGGCAATGTGTAATCTGAAAACTCGATGAGGTCAATTTCAATGCCTTCAGCCTTAGCTTTCTCTTTTAGGATTGGCCATAATTCTCCATCCGACCCGGTTACGCCGATCTTTACAACATTTGCATCTTTTTCTTCTCCTGAACTCTTCTGACTGCATGCTGCCAAAGTCAATACAACTAGAACAGTTGCTAAATAGATAATTGCTTTTTTCATCTTATAATCTCCTCCTAATATGTGTTAGATCAAAAAACTACCGTCTCATAACTTTTCGGGACAATGTATTTCCTATCCACTGCGCTACCTGGACCAGAATAATCAGAATGACTACCGTCACCAGCATGACACTGCCATCGAAACGCTGATATCCGTATGTCATCGCCACATGTCCCAATCCTCCTCCGCCAACAGTACCTGCCATTGCAGAGAAATCTATTAAACTGATGGTGACGAACGTCAAACCAAGAATCAGAGGACCGAGAGCCTCTGGTATAAGGACTGTAAAAATGATTTGAAATGGACTTGCCCCCATTGCCTTAGCTGCTTCAACAACACCAGGATCTATACCGACCAAGTTATTTTCTACAATCCTAGCGATACCAAAGGATGCTGCAATGGTCATTGGAAAGATAGCCGCCCACGTTCCGATTGTCGATCCTACAACCGCTCTTGTTACAGGACTTAACGCAACAAGAAATATGATAAAAGGAATTGGACGAATGATATTGATAAGGATATTCAGTATTTGAAACACCCATTGTTTTTCTAAGATGTTCCCTTTTCTCGTTACGTAAAGCAGTAAACCTATACTAATTCCTAAAACCGAGCCTAAGATGAGCGTTGCAATGACCATGAGGACCGTCTCGCCTGTCGACTCCACAATTCTCGGCCAAAATGTTGTCCAATCAACTTTCATGAACAGCAACCTCCTCAATCTCTACCGTTTCCTTCAATGCAGCTATGAGCAGGTCCACAGATTGCTCTTCTCCGTCGAATGATACTAACAAATTCCCAAAAAACTTCCCCTGCAATTCACGGATGGACCCATACACAATATTAAAATTCACTCCAAATTTTTGTGTGAGCCTCGAAAGGACAGGATCGCTCGCTACCTCGCCCTTAAAAATGACGCGATACAATTTCCTTCCTCCCTTTTCGCGCCACTCCAGAAGCAATGCATCCGACGGAAGGTCTTGTTGCACCGACTGGATGAAACGTCTTGTTGTTGGATGCTGCGGATTTGTAAAGGTGTCAAAGACAGATCCCGATTCAATCACTTCTCCATCTTCCATCACAGCGACACGATCGCATATTTCTTGAATGACGTGCATTTCGTGTGTGATGAGCAAAATTGTGATTCCAAGTTCTTTGTTCACTTTTTTCAGCAGTCTGAGAATGTCAGCTGTCGTATCCGGGTCTAACGCTGACGTCGCTTCATCGCAGATTAAGATATCAGGCGATGTAGCCAACGCTCTCGCAATGCCCACACGCTGTTTCTGACCTCCGGATAGTTGTTCAGGATAATCACTTGCTTTATCAGAAAGTCCGACAAAGTCCAAAAGTTCAGCTACGCGTGCATTCACTTCTTTTTTCGCACCTCCCGCAAGCTTTAAAGGATACGCCACATTCCCTGCAACCGTTCGGGATGTAAACAAGTTAAAGTTCTGAAAAATCATCCCGATACGGCGCCTAAGCTTTCTCAGATCTTTTTGAGAAAGAGAGGCAAGGTCTACTCCTTGTACTTGAATAGAACCAGTGGTAGGTCGCTCCAGCATATTAACGAGTCGAAGCAATGTACTCTTCCCTGCACCACTAAACCCGATAATTCCGAAGATTTCTCCTTGTGCAACGGACAAACTCACGTCATTAACCGCCGTCACTTCTCGCTTTCCTAATTTAAATGTCTTAACCGCCTGTTTAAATTCAATCATTCCGGGTCCCTCCGTTCCTTACTGTAATGATTCTGTGCAGCAACGAGCGCAGTCATCGAACTTTCTTTGGTTGAACGAAAAAAGCCCTCTTTTTTCTCATGAAAACGAGAAAAAAGAGGGCTTCACTATATTATGAAACCATCTCCGTTCTCATCTTCCAAATGCATTATGCATTTGCAGGAATTGGCACAGTGTTCATGTGTAATGAACCCGCTGCCGAGATGTCATAGGGCCTGCCCCTCGATCTCTCTGGATAAGAAAGTGATGTATTGCTATTCGATTGTGCAAGAATTGTTCTCTACTATAAAGTGAATATCGCAGGAAGTCAACCTCTTTTTAATTTTTTAAAAACTTCCCGCAGTCTGCGTTATGGTCAATCCAACTTGCAACTTTCATTCACTATTTTGTGTGTTTTTCGTGTATGTATTATTCATTAAATAGTTTATAGCCTTCTCTATTGACGTTAAATGGAAGACTTGGTATGATAATAGACAGACAAAAGAAAAAAATGTCGAAATCTGACGAATCACTATTATATTTTAGGAGGAAACTTGATATGAAATCTACTGGAATCGTACGTAAGGTCGACGAACTCGGCCGTGTAGTTATCCCTATCGAATTGCGTCGGACACTCGGCATAGCTCAAAAAGACGCGCTAGAAATTTATGTGGATGACGATAAAATCATCTTGAAGAAATACATGCCTAATATGACATGTTCAGTTACTGGAGAAGTTTCAGATGATAATTTGACACTGATCGATGGTAAACTGATTCTCAGTCCTGAAGGCGCTAAGCAACTAATTGCTGAAATCGAAGACAAAATGTCTTGATTTAATGGTTTTATTTTAATAACATCTGTGCCTTTTCAAGTAGGCACAGATGTTATTTTTTTGCTATTTTTTATTCAACATGGTATGCCTGGTATACCTCCCGTTTACTCATACCCCGATCAGCTGCTGTTTCACGAATTGCCTCTTTGGATGTATATCCTTTTTGTTCCATCAACTGTTCAACGTGTTCAACCAGTGTCAGCGCACTCCACCACGCTACTTCTGTTTCCAATTCCGACTGATCTGCACCTTCTACGACTAAACAAAACTCGCCGCGAATCTCTGTTGACTCAGCCCAGTTAAGCGCCTCTTCAATCGTGCCTCTGACGAACTCTTCATATCGTTTTGTTAGTTCCCTCGCAAGGGTGATTCGGCGATCCGGGCCAAACTGTTCTAACAGAGCACGCAACGTTTCTTTCAATCGATGCGGTGCCTCGTAAAAAAGTAAGGTTTCTTGCCGATTCTGTAACAACTCCAGTTGAAGACGACGCTTTTTCTTCTGCCGATCTAAAAAACCGAAAAACAAGAAAGGCTGTGTAGGAATCCCGGACGCAACTAATGCGCTAATTGCGGCATTCGGTCCAGGAACAGGTACTACTGCGTATCCTTCCGCAATCGCTTTTTCTGCAATATCGGCACCGGGATCTGAAATACATGGCATCCCTGCGTCACTAACTAGCGCGACTGTTTTACCTTCCGCCAACAGCTCTAAAATTTTTCTCCCGCCCACCTCAAGATTGTGCTCATGATAGCTCATGAAGGGGGTATCTATTTCAAAGTGATTGGACAACTTCACTGTGTTCCTTGTATCCTCAGCTGCAATCATATCCGCTTCCTTTAAAATGCGGATTGCACGATAACTCATGTCTTCTAAATTCCCAATGGGTGTACCGACTAAATACAGCACACCTTGTTCGTTTTCCGCGCTTCTTTGCGTGATCATCCGTCTACCTCCTCTTGTTCCAGATAACGTTCTTTTGCAGGACGCGTCAACTGTTTGAAGCGATACTCAGCTTGCATCGCTTCCCGCTTCGTGTCAAACTTTTCATGATGAATACAGCGAACTGGCCTTCTCGCACGCGTATACTTCGCACCTTTCCCTGAGTTATGCATGGCAACCCTACGGTCAAGATCCGTTGTGTATCCCCCATAATAAGAGCCATCCTTACATTCAAGTACGTAAAATAGGTGGTCATACTTCTGTTCCATACAACAACTGCCTCACTTCTTCTGTATACGTGCCGTCCTGTTGATAGACATACAATGGCGGAAGTATTTTCAAATCCGGTTTCCCATCCTTGGTCGCCTCAATGAGCAACGTATTCGCTTCTTTTCCTTCTTTCGGATAAACAAACTGAATACGCTTCGGCTCCAGCCGATTCGCCCTCATCGAAGTGATAATATCCAATAGTCTTCCGGGACGATGAACAAATGCTGCCTTTCCGCCTTGTTTAAGCAATTCACTTGCTGAACGCACTGCTTGGTCGAGCGTAAGTTTCACCTCGTGACGGGCAATGGTCAGCGGTTCCTTTTGATTTTGTTCGCTATTCTCATACGCTTTGAAATAGGGAGGATTACATGTCACTACATCGTATTGATCAAATCCGATCTTAGATGCGATACCTATAACGTCGTCACATAACATTGTAATCTGCTGCTCCAGCTGATTATAAGCAATACTGCGACGCGCCATATCTGCTAATTGTTCTTGTAACTCCACCGCCGTAATATCAGCAGAGGTGCGTGCACTTAAAAATAATGGGATGGCGCCATTGCCTGCGCACAAATCTACAATTCTCCCACGCCGAATGGGCATATATGCAAAACGCGCTAAGAGCACAGCATCTAATGAAAAGGAAAAAACCGATGGGCTTTGGATAATTCTCAAGTCTTCTGCAAGTAAGTAATCGAGGCGTTCGTCGCCTCGTAATTCAATTGGTTCCATTGGGTACTCCTTTAAGAAATAATAGTGACTCCATGATATAGAAAAACCGACACCTAGTTGAACATAGGGATCGGCTAAAATTCACACATTCTGTTTACTTAGAAATGAGAGACAAAATAGGCAATCTTCGCCCTTACGCGTGCTTCCGTAGTGGACATTGCATACGTGGAATCCCTCATTATAAATACGTGCCAAATTGTCTACACCTTCGCCAACATCTGCCCGCTGCGAGCGTTCCGCAGTTTTTTTATCAGCAGCAGCTTGTTGATCCAACTCTTCAAGACGCGCGCGCAGATGATGATTCTCAAGTTGAAGTGAATGGTTTTCTTCCGTCATCTTGGCAACAAAACCGATGATTTCACGGAATTGCTTGTGCATAGAGTCGAGTTGTTGTTCGTATTCGATTACCTTATCGAGAAAGTTCCCTTCTTTCAACTTTGTCACCTCATCACTTCATCAATTGACGGGCTGACCCGTCTTCTTAGACAGTTCTTCCCAAGCATATTCAAGTGTTTGGTCTTGATCGGTCAATTTCACTTTCAGCAGACGCTCGAGTAGGTTAAGACCGACAACCTTTCCTGGCCCATCTGGTGTGTCAATACGCGAACCGATATCAGGCATAAGAGCTTTCGCTTCCTCATATTCGTCGTTTTCGTATTTCAAACAGCACATAAGTCTTCCACATAATCCCGAGATTTTAGAAGGATTCAGTGATAAATTCTGGTCTTTTGCCATCTTAATAGAAACTGGTTCAAAATCACCCAGAAATGTAGAACAACAAAGCATTCTGCCACAAGGACCAATCCCGCCAAGCATTTTAGCTTCATCTCGAACACCGATTTGGCGCAGTTCAATCCGAGTTCTGAATATGGAAGCCAAATCCTTCACCAAGTTTCTGAAATCGACTCGACCTTCAGCTGTAAAATAGAAAATCACCTTATTACGATCAAATGTATATTCCACATCGACTAGTTTCATATCAAGTTTGTGCTCTTGGATTTTAGCGACACACGTAGTGAATGCTTTTTGAGCGTCCAATTGGTTTTCTTCCACCTTATCCATGTCCTCTTTACTAGCGGGACGAATAACTTTCTTTAGAGGAAGAACTAAATCGGAACCATCCATATCCACCATCATGCTAACTACTTTCCCATACTCTGTGCCACGTGCAGACTCGACGATTACATAATCATCTATTTTCAAGTCATAGTCCATTGGTTCAAAATAATGTATTTTACCCGCTTTTTTGAAGCGGATTCCTGCAACGTTATACAACGAATAACCCCTCCTGCATACTGAGCACTAATTGCTCCATTAAAAGCGTGCGGTGCATATTGCGATGCAATTGCTTTTTTGCCTGCAAAACGGATTCCAAAATGGAAGATAGCTGATCATAAGTCATTTTCATTGCGAGACTAGTTATGAATTCATCTAAATCCGGATATGCGGGTGTTGCAGACAGTCCCGCTTTCTTCGCCACAATATCACGGTACATGTATAGAAGCAAGTCCAGCCCCATCTCGGTATCTTCTTTTTCCTTCAAGAAAGGTGCCCAATCAGACTGGATCAGTAATAACGCATCAGACACGTGATGATCGATGGCTTGAACTAATTTTACCACTGTTTTCCGTAAACTTACAAACTGCTCGTCAGATGCGAGTTCTGCAGCACGGCTCGAATCTGCAGTAAGTGCTGTGACAGTAGCTGCAAGTGATGGAGAAATGCCTTCAGCTTTCAAGGCAGCTAAAAGTTGTTCCCGATGTGGCGGGAGAAACGAGATACGCTGACATCTGGACTGGATTGTAGGCAATACCATATGATAGGCATCTGTCAGCAATAGTGCTGTCACATCACCTTCAGGTTCTTCTAAAAACTTGAGCAGCGCATTGGCTGCTGCTGTATTCATTCGGTGAGCTTGCCCAATCATGTAGATACGTCGTCCACCCTCATATCCTTTTTTCGTCATAACTGAGAGTAATCCTGCCATTTGATCTTTTTTTATATCCTGCCCATCCGGCTCAATCGTTAAGATATTCGGGTGGTTTCCCGATGCAACGCGCTTGCAGGCGCTGCATGTTCCACATGGAACATTCTCTTTTGGTTGCTCACACAACAATAATTGTGAAAAATATAACGCAGCTTGGTGTTTTCCAATTCCTTTTTCACCATCGAATATATACGCGTGGCCAATCCGATGATTGCGGTAGGCAGCACTGAATCTAGCAGCAACTGCCGGCTGTTCGGCAGCGATTCGACTGCTCAACTGATTATCCATGTAGCTGCCCCCTTTCGTATAAAAAAGACGTTTTCTTATGTATCAGAAAACGTCCTCATGTATATAGATTGATGAGAAGTCCTTTGATTTCACCAATTTTAGCGAGAAGATCCAAAGACGACTCTTCCTCTTGAAGCAATTGTTCAGCCAATTCAATCAGCTTTTGGTCAATTGTTTCAACAATTTTTAGTCGCCGTCCTTCTCCGTACTGGTTCCACGTATGTGACTGCTTCAGACCGAGACCGGTTTCAACAGACTCTTTTAGAAAACGTTTGACGAGCATCTTGAATTTAGCCATGTCCCGCAGGTTGCGTGACCGGGCAAGGCGGTCACCTGCGCTGGAAATATCGCCAAGCAGACGAGTTATCTGTTCCCCGTGCAGGCGAGATTCCTGTTTTTGAACCATTTGACCAAACCGCTCCCCGCTTTGAGGAGACTTCAAAGGATCGTTACGTAATTTATCCAGCCCCGCACGATACTCATTATTAACTTTCATTTAAATTCACTCCGATATGGATCAGAAATGACGGAATTGTTCAATTGGCAGAACGAAAACCGTTGCCCCACCGACTTCAACTTCAACTGGGTACGGAATATAGGAGTCAGCGTTTCCGCCCATTGGTGAGACGGGAGCTACCATTTGATCACGCGAACGACAGTTGTCTCGAATGAGGTCCAACGCTTTCGGGACAAGACTATCGTCTGTACCGATTAAAAACGTCGTGTTCCCTGATTTCAAGAATCCACCTGTACTTGCCAATTTCGTTGCACGGAAGTCACCTTTCGTCAATGCAGATGAAAGTCGGTTACTGTCTTGGTCTTGTACTACTGCCACTATAAGTTTCACGGGATATCTCTCCTTTTCCGCTTTCTTTCATTATATCATGAAATGACTTAAGAAATGAGTGATGCAACTGTTTTCCATACAATTTCTGTAACCTCTTCTACTGAACCGCTGGCATCAATGGGTTGAATCCTTTTTGGAAATCGTTGCTGTACCAGCCGATAACCTTCTACAACGTCTTTATGAAATTGCAGTTTTTCATTATCCAAACGGTTCTGTTCACGTTCACCACTCGCTGCAATTCTTGCTAAACCGGCTTCTGGCGACACGTCAAAATAGATGGTATGATCCGGCATGAGTCCATTAATCGCAAATTCATTGATTGCGAGCACCTCGTCGATTCCAAGACCTCTTGCATATCCTTGGTACGCGAGGGAACTGTCAACGAAGCGATCGCAAAGGACAATTGCACCCTCTTCCAGTGCAGGAACGACCTTTTCGGTTAGATGTTGCCGCCTTGCAGCTGCGTACAACAATGCCTCTGTCCGACCGTCCATTTCTTCATGGTCATTATCCAAAATAATCGTCCGGATTTTCTCTGCAATCCGGATTCCACCCGGCTCCCTCGTTAAAACCGAGTATTTTCCTTGTTGCTGCAAACGGTTATGAATTTCCTTGATAACCGTTGTCTTCCCTGCCCCTTCCGGTCCTTCGAAAGTGATGAATATTCCTTTAGTCATTTCAATCTTCTCCTTGTGCACGCAACACTTCAAATTCCGTTGTCGGCCCATTTACTCGAACTGCTCCTTGAAAATTTGCACCTGAAACCATCATCTGACAGATCTCTTGAATTAGTTGGGGATTCAATTGCTCGCCACTTAAGACGAGTGGAATTCCTGGTGGGTACGGAATAATTGCCGCAGCTAGTTCTAAACCAACTGCTGATTCAGCAGGTACCCATGCCGTATTCTTTTTTGAATGGGAACTCGTTGTAATCACCAGCTTGCGTGACTTTTCTTCAACCGATTCATCTTTTTCAGGAGTCTGTTCAACGTCTTTTTGCAACCTTTGCACGGCTAAATCGATTGCTTTGCAAATGGGTTGGGTTGGGTATGAGATTGCTGATGTGAGTAATGGAAGTACGAATAACACTTGTCGTTCATCTGCGAGTTCTGTATAGATCCCCTCCTCTTCCAATGAAAGCTGAAGCGTATAGCCAGAGGCTTCTTTTTGTCGCAGGAGAATTTTCAACGGATCCTCTGTCTCAATCACTTCAAGCGCTTTTATTGTACTGAGCTGGCCGATGAATTCACGACGCCATGCGAGAAATGCTTGCTTGTCATCCTCTGAATAGGTAGCAATCATCGCGCGGGCGTCGTCTAGCGACGCGAGCAGCAGGTAAGATGGGCTGCTTGTTTGCAACATGGAAAGCGTGCGTGTGAGCCGGTCAACATCCACTAACTGTGAGTTTACATGCAAAAAAGAAGCCTGTGTCATCGCAGATAACGTTTTGTGTGCCGACTGAACAACGAGATCTGCACCAAGTCTGAGCGCAGATGCTGGAAATGGGTCACCTGCAATAAAATGCGCGCCATGGGCTTCATCTACAAGTACAGGTATCCCCCGTCCGTGCGCAATTTCCACGATTGTCTGCAACTCGGTACCCGTCGTTCCATAATACGTCGGGTACGTGACAACTACCCCTTTTGCATCCGGATACCGTTCTAACGCCTCTTGAACAGTTGCAGATGAAACCGGGCCCGCTGTGCAAGTCGTTTCGTCCCACTCCGGTGTGAGCAGGATAGCTTGTACAGCTGCTAACTCCAATGCATGGAACACGGATTTGTGGGCGTTACGTTGAACGAGCACTGTATCCCCCGGTGTACAAACTGTCCTGATCATGGCAAGGTTGCCAACTGTAGAGCCGTTCACAAGGAAATAGCTTTGGTCCGCCCCATACACATCTGCCAACATCATCTGTGCTTCTGAGAGCATTTCAGCAGGTGCGTGCAGATCATCCAGTCCTGACAATTCCGTTACATCATAACGGAGTGCGGTTTTGAGATCCTCGGGTAGTTTGGAGAGCAAGCCATGCTTGTGTCCAGGTACATGAAAAGATACAGGCTGTGAGGCTAGAAAGGTTTGAAGTGCTTCCACTACAGGTCTTTTTGTATGATCCATCCGTTTCTCCTCCTTTCTCATGGAACTTTGCTGCGTTTTCTATGTAAAAAAAGTCAGCACACGTTGGCTGACTTCAAGCGGGACATCTTTCACGATCTATCCTTACAGAAAAACTGCCAGGACGAGTAAAGATGCCAATCCTGGAATTCCAAGCACTGCCAGTAAAAAGCCGGATCCAATATTAATCGGCACGTACAATCCAACAAACCCACCTGCGATATTCAGGATGAACAGAACTAAAAACGCAAAAGCGAGTCTAAACCATAAAATGGACAGTTTTTCAGCCGCTATCTGCAGTTGGGGCTTGGTCAAACGCAGGATGAAGAGCAGGACAACACCGAGTGCAAGAATGATTGCAACTTTCATAGCAGAAGTTGCCCCCTTTACAATAGACTAATAGCAGTCTATGCAAAGTAATCGTTGTTTAGTTCACTCGATGCCAAGATTTCTAATTTTAGCTTCCTTATACAAGTAGAAATGATTGCTTTCAGCGATTTTTCTTCGAATCACTACCTCTTGGTCGAATTCGTCCGCATACTTTTCAATCGATTTCGCCTGTTCCCACTCTTCTCGTGTATCGATCATCAATGCCCGTAATTTTTCATCGTACTCTCGTTTCAACTTGTGCTTCCGACGAAACAAACCGCCTGTCCGTCTCACAGTTGGCGCCGCCCTTCTAATGCTTTAGACAACGTCACTTCGTCGGCATACTCCAGATCTCCACCAACGGGTAAGCCGTGAGCGATCCGGGTCGTTGGAATACCCGATGGCTTTACGAGACGTGAAATATACATAGCAGTTGCTTCGCCTTCAATTGTCGGATTGGTTGCTAGAATCAGTTCTTCCACTTCTTCGTCTTGTAGACGTTTCAGCAAATCGGGGACGTTAATATCCTCCGGACCGATACCATCCATCGGTGAAATCGCGCCATGAAGGACGTGATACAGTCCTTTGTAATCCCGCATTTTTTCCATAGCAATGACGTCTTTCGGATCTTGGACTACGCAAATGAGAGAGCGATCACGCGACTGATCCTGACAAATATGACACGGATCGATGTCTGTAATATGTCCACAAATCGAGCAAAACCTCAGATTACGTTTGGCATCGACCAATGCTTTCGCAAAGTCGAGCACCGTGTCTTCTTTCATACTTAACACAAAAAATGCCAGCCGGCCCGCAGTTTTCGGGCCGATGCCTGGCAGTTTCATAAAACTGTCAATCAGTTTAGATATCGGTTCAGGATAATGCATGGTTTTGCCTCCTAGAACATCCCTGGAAGGTTCAATCCCTTCGTGAATTGTCCCATCGTAGAGTTCGTTAATTCTTCTGCTTTTTCCATCGCGTCATTCGTTGCAATCACGATCAGGTCTTGTAGCATTTCAGCATCTTCAGGGTCGATAACGGATGGGTCGACGATAACTTCAACAACCTTTTTGTCGCCAGATACGATTACCTTCACCATACCGCCGCCTGCTGCACCTTCCAAACGTTCTTCACCTAGTTTTTCTTGAGCCTCTGCCATCTGTTTTTGCATCTTTTGCATTTGTTTCATCATACCTTGCATATTTCCCATTCCACGCATTGTTGTTTCCTCCTCTTTTAGTTAAGTTACTCGTCATGGACGGTAATGAATTCTTTACCAAATAATTTCTCTGCTTCCGATACAATCGGGTCCTCTTGTGTCAGCTCTGCACCTTCCAGGAACGCCGGGGGTTCTTCAGACCCTGAAACTTCAGAAGGTTCACCGTTATTTCCGGAGTTCTCTTCTGTTTGCGAAGGTTGCTTGGACATTCCACTCTTGCGGATGAAATCCTCTCTGACTTTAAGCCATCCCTCTTCAGGGACGTACACGACGTCGTAGGCTTTGCCTGTTTGTTGACGCAGCGCTTCTGCGAGACCTGAACTTAGGGATGCGTTTTCAGACGCCATGAGACAATGGATTTCATATTTGAATTTTAACACAAACGCGCTATCCGATGCTGCTACCGGCTCCGTTTCTTCAAGAAGAGCAGAATGTGAACGCTGCATCGTCTGCATCATACGCGCCCACTCTTCCCGGATTACTTGAATGTCCTGTTTAGTCGCAGCACTAAGCACTTGATGGACTTTTCCGGTCGGAATCTTATAGGCACGAGCATTGTTTGATGAATTTTTTCGTGCTGCCGGGGCCTTCTCTCCTGCTTGTGCAGCATGTCCTCCACCGTTAGCGAGCTGTTGCTGCAATTCTCCGACAATCCGTTCCAGTGCAGCGATCTTTTGTTCCAATTCAGGAGATGCAGCTGTGCCACTTGATACTGATGCAGCAGTTCCGCGTGTTTGAACCATCTTCAATAACGCCGATTCAATATACACTTTGGCATGATTGGAGAAGCGCATTTCTTGCTGGGTCTCTCCTAAAATATCGATATAGGCGTATAAAGTATCCGGCTCAAACGCTTGAGCTAATGCAACGAAGCGTTCATCCCCCGAAATGACTTCCAGTAAGTCTGTAAGATCAGGTGCTGTCCGTAATAACAGCAGATCACGGAAGAATGTGATTAAATTCTCTGCCAAACGAGAGACATCTTTACCTTCCGCTATGAGACGGTTTAACAATGTCAGTGCAGCACCTGCGTCTTTCGTAAGCAATGCTTCTGCAAGCTGATGGAAGATGTCTTCCCCGACAGATCCTGTGACAAGAAGCGCCTCTTCTGCAGTCACTCGATCACCACTGAAAGAGACGACTTGGTCCAGCATACTGAGCGCATCCCGCATCCCGCCCGAAGCGGCTTGCGCAATCACTTTGAGTGCACTGTTGTCAGCCTCTATGTCAGCGTCTTTTAGAACGTGCGTCATCCTCTCAACAATATCCGAAGCAGTAATCGGCTTAAAATCGAATCGCTGACAGCGGGAGATGATCGTAAGCGGGAGTTTGTGAGGTTCTGTTGTTGCTAGGATGAATACCGCATGAGCAGGTGGTTCTTCTAATGTCTTTAACAGTGCATTGAAGGCTGAATTGGAAAGCATATGCACTTCATCGATAATGTAGACTTTATATTTGGAAGAAGCCGGTGCATACCGGACTTTTTCAATGATGTCACGCATTTCTTCAACACGGGAATTGGACGCTGCATCAAATTCAATCACATCTGTATTGGATCCTTCTGTAATCGTTCGGCACGTCTCACATTCGTTGCACGGTTCTTTGGCAGGTCCGTTCTCGCAATTCAGTGCCTTGGCAAAAATTTTAGCGGCACTCGTCTTTCCCGTTCCGCGGGGACCTGAAAACAAGTAGGCGTGGGTCGTTTTGTTATGGAGGAGAGCGTTTTGAAGTGTTTGTTTAACGTGTTGCTGTCCTGACATTTCGTGGAATGTCTGAGGCCGGTATACCCGGTAAAAAGCTTGATAACTCAACCGTCCGCTCCCCTTTCTTTTCGCTTGATTCATTCCTATAAGTATACCACAAACGAAGAGATAAGACGTTGTTTGAAAGAGGTGTTTTCTAATGAGTTTTTATGGAGACGAAGAAGTATGGATTTTGAAAGAATCTGCTTAAAAACATGCAAAAGCCTCTCATCCACATCGGGATGAGAGGCTTTGCTATGTACGCCGTGCACCTTCCTTCGACCGCCGCACATAAGCGTTACTCTTGTCGTTGGCTCGATTTAGGCGACCCCGCGGCACATGAGAAATTCCACTTAATGCTGCTTCCTTCCGGACCTGACATGGTTCATGGGTTCCCATTGCGCGGGACCCAAATGTCAACACTACGTGCAAAAGGCAGACCCTACAATACGGACGGCCTCAGGAAAGGGATTCAGTCTTGCTAGAGCGGATTGCAAGTTATAGGGCACCGCTACCTCCCCACCTAGCACGGCAACTTTTATTATACGAGTAGCCCGTAAAAAAATCAACTTTAACCTATTTGTCTACCGCTCTAAATTTTTTAATGAAAATTGTTGACTTCTTTTCTGATGCCTGATATATTATTACTTGTCTAACACGGAGGTATACCCAAGTTCGGCTGAAGGGATCGGTCTTGAAAACCGACAGGGGTGTCAAAACCCGCGGGGGTTCG
>NZ_JACSQY010000015.1 GCF_014836415.1 Sporosarcina gallistercoris
GGATCAAACTCTCCATAAAAGAGAATTGATTGCTCAATTCGTACTGGCATCATTTAAGATGTCTATCAGATCGATTAAGATCTGTTGTGTTTGTTCCACCGGCAGAACCGGTTTCCCAAACGATATTTCGTTGACATTTTGCTGTTCAGTTTTCAAGGTTCATAGTGTTTCGCTTTGTTTTAACAACTCTTACATCATAACACGGTGTAATCGTCGTGTCAACAACTTCACTTAAATTCTTTTTTTCTCGCTGCAACTCACTTGAATACTTTCTGTAAGAGCAACGTGTTCTATAATACCATGCCTAGTTCAATAGTGCAACCCTCATTTCATACTTTTTGAGATTAAACACCATTAAACCAATCAAAGCCTTCCATTTCAACGTTTCAACTGAAATAAAAGGCTTTGCATAAACCTATTCTTCTTCTATTAAGTTAGTTTACAACCTTCTCAATCGCAATCGAGCGGTTAGTAGTTAAGTCTACTAATTCTTCTCTTCGCTGCAATTTCACGTTCGGCCGTAAAGGGCTATTATGATTTACTGAAACAACTTCTCCTGCATCCCCATTCGTTAGAAGGACTTTATCACCGATACTAGGCGTTCCAATCACTTCATATAAAGCATCCAGTATCCTTGAATCGAACTTTCCAAAGTCCTCCTCTTTCATCATTTCTGCGACTCTATAAGGAGATTCTTTTGCGCGATACACGCGTTCGCATGTCATTGCATGGAAAACGTCAGCAACGGCAATTATTTGAGAGAGCTGTGAAATCTTTTCGGCCTGATCTCCACGAGGATATCCGCTTCCATCCAACCTCTCATGATGCTGTAACACGGCCAGTTTCATTTCTTGCCGCAACAAAGGAGAGTCCTGCATCAATTGGTAGCTGAATATAGGATGTTTTTTTACTTCAGCAAATTCATCCTTTGTTAAAAAGGCAGCCTTTTCTAAGAGAGCTGGATTCACCTTGGCCATCCCGCAGTCCGTGAGTGTTCCTGCAAGCCCTAATTGAAGAGTCGTTCCTTTGGGGTAATCCAGTTCAGTTGCGAGTGCTGCGGTCAATATTCCGACTGATACGGCATGATGGTAGAGATACTCTTTTCGATTCGAGTATTCATTCAACATGACGAGCATCTTTTTATGTTCCATATACGTTTCGAGCAACGGCATAATAAGTAAACGCACTTTAGCAATATCCAGCTTCACACCTGATCTCCATGATGTGAATTCTCTTTTATAATCATTCACGGCTTTTTTATACATCTTATGCAAATCTGAAGATCGACTAATTTTGTTTTCGAGCAATTCATCTATGTCGCTTGAAATCGTATCCGTCTTTCCGATTTCACGCGGCTCAGTCTGAACTCGATTCACAATTCGTTCTTCTACTTTCACTCTCTTAATATTAAATAGATCAAGCACTTCCAAATGCTCAATTTCAAGTGTTGTTCCTTTTCGTACGATGGGAAATGCCGTATTTGCGTAAATGTCCTCAACAATAACTGTACCTGGTCGAAGTTCACTTAAGTATTTGTAGTTTTCCAATTTTAGTCACCGCATTCCTTTGCCAGATGATTGTTCTCTCCACATCATACTCTATTCTACCCATCAAAAAAATACCGGTTTGGAATTTTCTCCAAACCGGTATTAAATGAATTACTCTTCGGATTCAGTTTCTGATGGTTTCTCTTCAATCTCAGCTGTATGCTCTTCAGTTTCAGAGTCAGTGGATTGGCCTTCTTCCGCCATGTTTTCTTCGTCTTCATCTATTTCTTCTAATATCTCTTTTTCAACCTTTGCAACGGTCGCGACGAATTCTTCATCCCCTAATCGGATCAGCCTTACACCTTGTGTGCTTCGGCCGATGATGGAAATGTCGTGAATATCCATGCGGATCAAAATACCATGCAGTGTAATCAACATGAGATCTTCTGTACCATCTACAGACTTCATTGCAACCATCTTACCGTTTCGTTCCGTAATATTAAGTGTCTTCAAACCGAAGCCGCCACGTGACTGCAAGCGATACTCTGCAACAGGGGTCCGTTTACCGAATCCGTTTTCTGTCACTACGAGAATTTCATCATCTTCTTTGACGATATCCATGCCGACAACATGGTCACCTTCACGCAGACGAATTCCGATGACACCACTTGCTGTACGGCTCAATGGACGGATCGACTCTTCCTTGAACTGAATGAGCATACCCTCTTTAGTACCAATGGCAATCGTTTCGCTGCCATCCGTCAACTTCACGTTAATGAGCTCATCTTCTTCACGAAGACGCAAGGCGATCAAGCCATTAGAGCGGATGTTTGCAAATGCCATGACAGACGTTCGTTTGACGAGACCTTCGCGCGTTGTAAAGAACAAGTATTGGTCCTCTTCGAACTTTTCGATCGGGATCATGGTTGTCACTTTTTCATCTTTCTCAACGTCCAACAGATTCACTAATGGCAAGCCTTTAGCTGTTCTGCTAAACTCTGGAACTTCGTAACCTTTTTTCCGGAATACTCGACCTTTGCTCGTAAAGAACAAGATCGTGTCGTGAGTGGATGTATTTAACAAGTGCTCCACGAAATCATCATCATTTGTACCCATTCCTTGAATTCCACGTCCGCCACGGCGCTGACTGCGGTATGTGCTCGCTGGCAAACGTTTCACATATCCATGATGCGTAAGCGTTAAAACAGAGTTCTCTTCAGGTATCAGGTCTTCATCTTCCAGCATGTCCGTACCGCCAAGCGTGATTTCTGTACGGCGTTTGTCTGAAAAACGATGCTTGACTTCAAGAAGTTCTTCTTTAATAATCTCTACCACTTTGAGTTCATCAGCTAAAATGGCACGCAATTCATTGATAAGCAGTACCAATTGCTGATACTCTTCCTCAATTTTGTCGCGTTCCAGTCCTGTCAGCCGTTGCAGACGCATATCCAAAATAGCTTGAGCTTGACGATCTGATAGGCTGTAGCGTTCCATTAGTCCGCTTTTAGCTTCATCTGCAGTTTTGGAACCACGGATGAGGGCAATAATTTCATCAATGTGATCGAGTGCGATTCTTAAGCCCTCTAGAATGTGGGCGCGATCTTCTGCTTTCTTCAATTCATATTGTGTCCTCCGACGGATCACAACTTTTTGATGCTCTAAGTAATGATATAAGATCTCTTTCAATGCAAGGACTTTTGGTTGTCCGTCAACAAGTGCAAGCATATTAATACCGAAGCTGGATTGAAGCGCTGTTTGCTTATATAAGTTGTTCAACAATACGTGGGCATTTGCATCTCTGCGTACTTCAATGACAATACGCATACCTGTACGGTCGGATTCGTCCGCAAGGTGGGTGATTCCTTCAATTTTCTTTTCTCGTACGAGTTCAGCAATCTTCTCGATCAATCGAGCCTTGTTCACCTGATAAGGCAATTCATGGACGATAATGGTTTCTTTCCCATTGGATGCCTGTTCGATTTCAACTCTACCACGTACTAACAAAGAGCCGCGACCTGTTTCATAAGCTCTACGGATTCCGCTGCGGCCTAAAATTATCCCGCCTGTAGGGAAGTCAGGACCTGGAATGATTTCCATCAGTTCTTCTGTCGTGATTGCAGGGTTTTCTGCAAGCGCGAGAACACCATCAATGGTTTCGCCTAAATGGTGGGGAGGAATATTTGTTGCCATACCTACCGCGATTCCAGATGTACCGTTGACAAGAAGGTTCGGAAAACGGCTTGGCAAAACAATTGGTTCTCTTTCCTGACCATCATAATTATCTTTGTAGTCGATCGTGTCTTTGTTGATATCACGTAATAGTTCCATCGCAATTCTGGACATACGGGACTCTGTATAACGCATCGCTGCTGCTGCGTCTCCATCCACAGAACCGAAGTTCCCGTGGCCATCGACAAGCATATAGCGATAGTTGAAATCTTGTGCCATCCGTACCATCGTATCGTAAACAGCTGTATCACCGTGTGGGTGATACTTACCAATAACGTCACCGACTATACGTGCCGACTTTTTATGTGCTTTATCTGCAGTATTACCGAGGTCCTGCATTGCATATAAAATACGGCGGTGAACTGGTTTCAGTCCATCGCGCACATCGGGCAGTGCCCGAGAGACGATAACACTCATTGCATAGTCAAGGAATGACGTCTCCATCTCTTTACTGATACTGATTTCTTGCACACCGCGTTTTGGCAGATCTGCCATGTTGTCATACTCCTTTCAGCCTGACCCTCATTTATGAAAAACAAGAGCGGCTCTCCATAACAGTCAAACTGCTTGGCGATCAAGCATCTAGATTCTTCACGTAAATCGCATTATCTTCAATGAATTTTCGTCTTGGAGCTACTTCGTCTCCCATGAGCCGGTTGAAAATCGCATCCGCTTCGATTGCATTCTCAAGATGTACTTGAAGCAATGTACGCTGATCCGGATTCATCGTCGTTTCCCATAGTTGCGTCGCATCCATTTCACCAAGACCTTTATATCGGGTAATGGTCGGTTTAGGTGTTGATGATAAGCGGTTCATAATTTCTTGGAGCGCTTCTTCATCATAGCAATATTCTTCGTTCTTACCTTGTTTGACCCGGTAAAGTGGTGGCTGTGCAATATAGACATAACCTGCCTCGATCAACGGACGCATGAAACGGAAGAAGAAGGTTAGCAGCAGCGTACGGATATGGGCACCGTCAACGTCCGCGTCGGTCATGATCACAATCTTGTGATACCTGGCCTTTTCCAAGTTGAACTCTTCTCCGATTCCTGTACCGAGTGCAGTGATCATCATCCGAATTTCTTCGTTGCTTAAAATTCTATCTAGACGAGCTTTTTCCACGTTCAGGATTTTACCGCGCAACGGCAGAATTGCTTGGAAGTGACGATCCCGTCCTCCTTTTGCAGACCCTCCCGCAGAGTCACCTTCTACAATGTACAATTCACTGATCGCTGGATTACGCGATGAGCAATCGGCAAGTTTACCTGGCAAACTCGAAACTTCCAATGCAGACTTCCTGCGAGTGAACTCACGTGCATTTTTCGCAGCAAGACGGGCACGAGCCGCCATCAAGCTTTTGTCGATCACCTTTCGAGCAACTTGTGGGTTTTCGAGCATGAAGCGCTGGAATCCTTCGGAGAACAGTGAATTCACAATTGTACTCACTTCAGAATTTCCAAGTTTCGTCTTCGTCTGTCCTTCAAACTGTGGATCTGGGTGTTTAACGGAGACGATTGCTGTCAAACCTTCACGTACATCATCACCCGTCAGGTTTTGATCCGCTTCACGCAACAATCCATTTTTACGGGCATAGTCGTTAATCACGCGAGTCAAAGCAGTCTTAAAACCAGACTCATGTGTCCCGCCTTCGTACGTATTAATATTATTTGCAAATGAGAGCAGGTTATCAGCATAACCGCTATTATGCTGCATCGCGATTTCCACTGAAATTCCGTCCTTTTCTCCTTCGATGAAGATGGGCTCTGGATAAATCGGCTCTTTGTTTTCGTTCAAGTGCTCGACATATGATTTGATGCCGCCTTCATAGAAATACGTATCTTTACGTGCTTCTTCGCCGCGTTCATCAGTAATTGTAATTCGAAGACCGCGATTCAAGTACGCAAGCTCTTGAAGGCGATGTGCTAAAATACCGTATTCGTAAACAGTCGTTTCCGTAAAGATTTCAGGATCGGCTTTGAAGCGGATCGTAGTACCTGTCTCATCAGACACACCCACTTCTTTCAATTCCTGAACCACTTTACCTTGACTGAACATAATCGAATACAGCTTGTCATTAAGTTTAACAAACACTTCAGTCTCTACGGACAAGGCATTCACAACAGACGCTCCAACACCATGTAATCCACCTGACACTTTATATCCGCCACCGCCGAATTTACCTCCAGCGTGCAGCACAGTCATAATGACTTCTACTGCGGGACGTCCAGTGGAAGCTTGTATACCTACAGGGATACCTCGACCATTGTCATCGACGCGAATCCAATCCCCTTTTTCAATCGTAACTTCTATGTGGTCACAATAACCTGCCAATGCTTCATCGATACTATTATCAACAATTTCCCAGACCAAATGGTGAAGGCCTTTACCGCTCGTTGTCCCGATATACATACCGGGTCGTTTACGAACTGCTTCTAACCCTTCCAGCACTTGAATCTGATTGGCATCATATACGTTTTGCAACTCTTTTTCTTCCATGGCCAAACTGTTCACCTCTCCTTTTTCGAACACGCCGGCATCCCGGTCTTGTTTTTCCGGTACCTATCCATCAAAAGGTCCTACACGTCTTCACGTCTTGACACTGTCCCATCTTCCACCTCATAGATGGCAGCTTGACGAATGGTTTCGTGTTCGATTCCTGCAACGGTTGTAGTTGTAACGAACGTTTGCACTTGCCCTTGAATCGTATTCAGCAGATGGGACTGACGATAATCGTCCAACTCACTTAACACATCATCGAGCAGTAAAATAGGTGCTTCTCCAACCTCTTGACGGACCAACTCAATTTCAGCAAGCTTTAACGACAAGGCTGTCGTACGCTGTTGACCTTGGGAGCCATAGGTTTGTATATCATAACCATTCACCATAAATGTTAAATCATCACGATGTGGTCCGATTAAAGTGATCCCTCGATCCAGTTCGCGTGTTTTGACTTCCGCAAGTTTGTTCATCAAGATCTTTTTCATCTCGTCATCGGATTGTTCGGATGACAACTCTTTGAGTGTGCTATAAGAAACATCCAAGTTCTCTAGCCCGCGAGAAATACCATGATGAATCGGACCTGCCCACTTTTGCAATAGCTCCAAAAAGTAGTATCGTTTTTTTATAATTTGCACCGCTTTATCAACAAATTGTTCGGTATAGACGTCAAACATGACATCTTCGAATTGTCGTTTTCCACGGTTATCTTTTAGAATCGCATTCCGCTGTTTCAAGAGTTTTTGATAATGCAGCAAATCATGCAGATAAACCGGCGAAATTTGACCAATCTCCATATCGAGGAAACGCCTCCTTACTTGAGGGCTTCCTTTTACGAGATTAAGATCTTCAGGCGCAAACATGACAACGTTTACCTGCCCGATGTACAAACTCAGCCGGTTTTGCTCAATATGATTCACACGAGCCTTTTTCCCTTTTTTGGAAATGATGAGCTCAATGGGAAGATGTCCATACTTTCGTTCCACATCACCTTCTATTTTACCATACTCCTGGCCCCAGCGGATAAGTTCTCGATCATTTGACGTTCGATGCGATTTTGCCATAGCTAACACATAAATTGCTTCCATGACATTGGTCTTTCCTTGTGCGTTTTCGCCAATGAAAACGTTAATGTGCGGAGAAAATGATAAATCGAGGGAGGCGTAATTTCTGTAGTCAGTTAACGCGAGGCGGTCAATGTACATCCCGAGTTCCATATGGATCAGCGATCAACTTATACTTACCAGCACCCGGCACCATAACAAGATCTCCATCATACAGTTTTCGACCTCTTCGCTGCTCCTCTTCACCGTTCACGTAAATTACGTTCTCACTGAGAAACCATTTTGCCATTCCTCCTGAGCTGATGACATTTGCCATTTTCAAGAGTTGTCCGAGTGTTACATATTCCGTATTGAAGTGTATTTCTTCCATCTGCATTCAATCCCTCACAAAGTTAGTTTGTATTTCTATTTTACCGGATTTTTAACTATAAGTAAAAAGGATAGCCGCTTTACGGCCATCCTTTTTTGTTCAATATGTGCGAACGGGCAAAATGAGTTGGAGAATAGAATCGTTGTCTGTTGCTTTTAGGATGAATGGTCGCATTGTCCCGGTGAAATGGACTTCGATATTTTGTCCATCGATCGCTTTCAAAGCATCCATCATATATTTTGCGCTAAACGAGATTTTCAACTCTTCGCCTGTCACTTCTTGTGCCTCAATCAATTCCTCAACCTTTCCAACTTCCGGTGAGTTCGAAGATACTTCGAGTGTGTTGCCGCCTTCGGCAGAAAAACGAACGATATTGTTGCGGTCTTCACGAGCTAGTAACGATGCGCGGTCAATTGCCTGCAAAAGCTGTTTTCCGTTCACAGTCACCGATGTTTTGTATTCAGAAGGAATCAGACGTGATGTATCTGGATAATTGCCCTCTAATAATCTTGAATAGAATAAAACATTACGGGTTTTAAACAATACTTGTTGATCTGCGAAAATGATTTCCACTGGTTCTAGTGTATCCGGGAGAATCTTGTTCAGCTCTTGCAAACTCTTGCCGGGAATGACAATGCTGAATGGTTGTTCCGGTACTTGTTCCGGTCTCGTTTTCCGACTAGCTAGACGATGACTATCTGTAGCGACACACACGAGTTCCCCATCTTTTAACTCCCAATGTACGCCTGTAAGTATAGGGCGTGTTTCGTGTTGGGATACCGCAAATACGGTTTCACGAATGACTGACTTGATGAGATCAGATGGTAAAGACATCCGGTGTTCATCAGAGACTTCAGGCAGTACCGGATATTCGTATGGATCGGAACCAATGAGATGGAATTCCGATTTTCCAGAACGGATATGCGTGTGCATGCCTTCGGTCACTTCAATCACAACTTCATTAGTTGGAAGCTTGCGTACGATTTCACTGAAGAACTTTGCTTGAAGAACAATCATTCCGCTCTCCATCACTTGGATGATCTGTTCACCATCTTGTTCTACTGGTATCGATGTGCAGATTGTAATATCCGAATCACTGCCGGTCATCTGCAATCCTTTTTCATTCACTTCGATTTTGATACCCGTCAGAATCGGGATCGTCACTTTTTGACTAATGGCTTTCATGACATCGCTCAAACCTTCGAGCAATTTGTCTCTCATGATTTCAAATTTCATAGGAACCCCTCGCTTATATAATGAATTAAAGTACTTAAAAGAATAGTAGTAATAGTAGTAGGGGCTGTGGATATGTGGAAAAGCCTCCTGAAATAATACCAAGTAAGGTTTTCCACATGTGCATAACTTGTGTGTGAACGTGCATTAGTTATTCTAGGATATCCACAGTCTCGTTAACTTCTTCCTAGCGCAGCCCGAATATCTTGAATGTCTTGTTGGAGAGATTTATCCTCTTTGAGCATTTTAGAAATCTTCTCATGTGCATGGATGACTGTTGAGTGATCACGTCCCCCAAACTCCGATCCGATCTTAGGTAAAGAAGCATCCGTCAGTTCACGGGAAAGGTACATCGCAACTTGACGTGGAAATGCAATGGCGCGAGTCCGTTTTTTAGCTGAGAAATCCTCCAAACGAATACTAAAGTGTTCCCCTACTGTTTTTTGAATATCAACAATCGTTACCATCCTCGGTCGCGCATTCGGAATAATATCCTTCAACGCTTCTGCAGCAAGATCCGGTGTGATATCCATATTGACGAGTGAAGAATAGGCAACAACGCGAATTAGCGCACCTTCAAGCTCACGGATATTCGTGTAAATTTGATTGGCGATGTATAGCATCACTTCATTTGGGATATCAATAAGACCGTCCGCTTTCGCCTTTTTACGCAGAATTGCAATTCGAGTTTCTAAATCAGGCGGTGCAATATCAGTGATCAAGCCCCACTCAAAGCGTGATCTGAGCCGGTCTTCCAGTGTAGGGATCTCTTTTGGCGGCCGATCACTGGAGATGACAATCTGTTTGGACTCTTCATGCAGCGTATTAAAGGTATGGAAAAATTCTTCTTGTGTTTGTTCTTTTCCAGCAAGAAATTGAATATCATCAATAAGCAGCACATCTACGCTTCGGTATTGATCACGGAACTCTCCCGCTTTGTTGTCACGAATCGAGTTGATAAATTCATTTGTAAACTTTTCACTCGACAGGTAAACGACTTTAAGCGAAGGGTTTTGTTCCAATACATAGTGTCCGATTGCATGCATGAGGTGAGTTTTCCCAAGTCCTACGCCTCCATAGATAAACAACGGATTGTAAGACTTGGCAGGCGCTTCTGCAACTGCCAGTGATGCAGCATGTGCAAAGCGATTGCCTGATCCGATGACAAATGTATCGAATGTATATTTAGGATTCAGCATCGCAGCAGTCGTAGCCACAGGTGATTTCTCGACCTTTTTTACGACTGGTTTTGGCACAGCAAAGTCTTTCTCAGCCATGTCTTCAGGAACTACAAATTGAATCAACCGGTCTTCACCAGTCAACTCAGATAGAATTCCCGTTATTAGATGTACGTAATGACTCTCCAGCCATTCTTTTGAAAATGAATTTGGAACTGCGATTGTTACATTTTCAGATCCGTACGATAAAAGTTTTGTCGATTTCAGCCACGTTTCAAAACTGGGCCGGGAGATTTTTTCTTCTACTTTCGACAGAACTTCCTGCCAAAGGTTTTCTAAATGCTCCACAAGTGAACCTCCTTTTTGCCGAACTAAACCCGGAAGTATGTATTATACACAGTTTCCACGCTTGTGGGTAACTATTATTAAAAGTTGTTGAAAAAATTATCCACAACTTATTAACAATTGTGGATAAGAGTGAATGTATGAAATTATATACACAGCAAAATCTTTCTCATTGTATCAGCATTTCTCTTTCATCGCAAGGGATTGCTCGAGTTATACACATCAACCGCAAATGTGGACAGGAACGTTATCCACAAGGAGGTATATGTGAAAAAGCTGTCGACAAATGCGGATTTTTGAAAAAGTCAAAAAGACAAAGATGCACAGAACAAAAATGCGTTCCGTTCAAAAGTTGTGGATAACCGGAATCGATGAAATTTACATAAGTAGAATCGGATCTCTTTAGAAGAAGTCAAGCCCCGCTGAAAAACCGTTTGACAATGACTCAGCAGACAGCTATACTTGTCAAGACTGTTATATGTAACATGTAATTGAGTCAGTAAAGCAGGAGGTGTCTTCTAATATGAAACGTACATTCCAACCAAATACACGTAAACGCGCAAAAGTCCACGGCTTCCGTGCACGCATGAGCTCGAAAAACGGACGCAGAGTCCTTGCAGCCCGTCGCAGAAAAGGAAGAAAAGTTCTTTCAGCGTAAGCCACTGACACATTCAGTGGTTTTTTTTTATGCCATAGTTACAGTATTACTACAACCACCCGAGTGAAGCAGGTGCCAAATGAAAAAGAAACAACGTATTAAAAAGAACGAAGAATTTCAGCGAGTATTTAAACAAGGAAAATCATTTGCCAATCGACAATTTGTCGTATACGTATGTAAAGCAGAAAACCAGCAAGAGTTTAGAATCGGACTTTCAGTTGGCAAAAAGATCGGAAATGCCGTGATGCGCAATCGGATCAAGCGGTGTATAAGGCAAGCATTTTTAGAAATGAAAGAAGATCTCCGACAGGATCAGGATTACGTCATTATCGCCAGACATCCGGCGGCCACTTTAGATTTCCATGAAACAAAAAAGAGTTTACAGCACGTGTTGAAGATTGCACGTGTCTTAAAGAAGAAGTAGAACTGAAATCGGCGTTCGTGATACACTGACACTATGTATGACTAGAAAAAGAATGAAGGTTTGGGGGAACTATATTGAAGAAAAAAGCAGGATTGCTGTTCATGCTAACAGCGATGTCCGTTTTTTTAGCGGGCTGTTCAGATTTCAATCAGCCGATAACGGCTTCGAGCGAAGGATTCTGGAGTAAATATATTGTATGGCCACTTGTTTCTTTAATTGAAACGTTTAAAGAATTGCTTGGGACATACGGGCTCGGGATTATCGCAGTCACAATTATCATTCGTCTCATTTTATTGCCACTCACACTGAAACAAACTCAAAGTTCAAAACAAATGCAAGCAATTCAGCCGAAACTGCAAGCATTAAAAGAGAAGTACAAGTCCAAGGATGCAGTGACACAGCAGAAATATCGCGAAGAAATGCAAGCTGTCATGTCGGAAAACAAAGTCAATCCTGTAGCAGGATGTCTCCCTGTACTTGTTCAAATGCCGATATTAATCGGCTTCTATCATGCGATCAGCCGTATGAATGCCACACCTGAGATTCCATTAGGTAAATTCCTCGTCTTTGACTTAGCTGCACCAAGTATTGCGTTGGCTGTTTTTGCCGGAATCATGCAATTCATCGTCCTGCGTACTGGGCCAGCAATGGATAACCCTCAGATGAAGATCATGATGTATATCATGCCGTTTTTCATCATGATATTCGGATCATTTTTACCTGCAGCACTCGCGTTATATTGGGTAGTCGGTAATATATTCTCGATTGTACAAAACTTCTTCATCTACAAACCTTTTAAGAAAAAAGAGGTCGTGGTGGAACAGCCTAAAGGTAAAGGGGGAACGAAACGGAAATGAGTGAGATCAGACAGACTGGCAAGACCGTTGAAGACGCAATTGCCTCTGCATTAGAGAAATTGAATACTTTGCGGGAGCAAGTCGATGTCCAAGTGATCACTGAAGGAAAGAAAGGTTTTCTTGGCTTCGGCGCAGTACCTGCTGAAGTTTTAGTTAGACGTATTCCTGAAGAACCGATTTTAAGTACTTCATCTTCCTCGGATTCAAAAGAAGAGGTTGATGAGGAACTTGCAAAAGAATCGGCATCCGTTCAAGTTTCTGAAAGTGAAGTCATCGTAGAACAGACTGAAAAAAAAGATGCTACAGGAGAAACAGAGGCAACAGATATGTTTGCACCAACCGTGACAGATGATGAAATCATTGCAGAAACTAGTGCATATATCTGTCAGATTGCGAAAGACATGGGTGTAGAAGATCTGCGAATCAGTAGTGAAAAACATGGAAAAATCCTTCACTTCCAATTGGAAAGTGAAAAAGCAGCATATTTAATCGGTAAAAGAGGGAGTACACTGAATGCGTTGCAGCAATTAGCGCAATTAGTGGCGAACAAAGGCACGGGAACTTACAAAGTGGTTCGTGTAGATGTTGGAGATTACCGGGTTCGTCGTGAACAGGCGCTTGAGCAGCTTGCAGAACGAATGGCCGACAAAGCCGTTCGCAGTGGGCGTAAAGTTCAGCTGGAACCGATGCCTTCAAACGAGCGGAAGGTTTTGCATCATGCATTGGCAGACCGACTTGACATTGAAACGTACTCTGAAGGTAAAGATCCACGTCGTTACTTAGTGATCGAACCGATTGTGTGAAAAAGGGCTGAAAAGCCCTTTTTTTTATATCTTCTATAACTGAAGATGACTGAAATGCATAAAAAACCTCTACAACCATTCCCTGATTTCATGAAAAATCCCCCATACCACATGCTCATAACTCGATTAGTTGTAACGTGATTAGTGACATAAAAACTCCAGTTTCCATGTACCATTTTATAAGGAGAAAGCGACATTTTTAAACAATTCCGTTTTACGGAAAAACTGCCGTATCGACATTTAATAAGCAGCAGCCACAAAGTTTTCAAGTTATCCACATTTTTTCGTGCCACGTGCTAGGCCAACAGACAGATTTGTGATAAAATTTACTGTTAGATAGTTACGCCCGAAAAATGGTTGTACACATGTGGATAACGAGAAATAGGAAGGTGAGTCAGCGTGCAATTTGATACGATAGCGGCAATTTCAACGCCGATGGGAGAGGGAGCAATTGCGATAGTCCGCATCAGCGGTGATGAAGCTGTTGCAATAGCGGACAGATTGTTCCGATCACCGTCCGGCAAGCGTTTAGTGGATTCATCGTCCCACACGATTCATTATGGTCATTTAGTGGACCCAGCAACTGACGAAACCGTGGAAGAAATCATGGTGTCTCTTATGAAGGCCCCGAAAACATTCACTCGTGAAGACGTGATCGAATTGAATTGTCACGGTGGTTTAGTTTCCGTGAATCGGGTACTTCGTCTGGTGCTGCAGTATGGTGCACGACTAGCGGAACCAGGGGAATTCACGAAACGTGCCTTTTTAAACGGCCGTATTGACTTGTCTCAATCCGAAGCCGTCATGGATCTGATACGGGCTAAAACCGATCGCGCGATGAATGTCGCGTTAAATCAGATGGACGGAAAGTTATCACGTCTGATAGGCGAGTTACGTCAGGCACTCCTCGAAACACTTGCACAAGTCGAAGTGAATATCGATTATCCTGAATACGATGATGTAGAAGAAATGACCATTCCTTTAATGATTGAGAAAGGGGAGTGGGTGCGAAGTGAAATCATTCGGCTCCTTGCCACATCTTCCCAAGGTAGAATTTTACGAGAAGGGCTTTCTACAGTCATTATCGGACGGCCGAACGTAGGGAAATCTTCCTTACTTAACAGCCTTGTCCAGGAAAATAAAGCAATTGTAACTGACATAGCAGGGACAACTCGTGATATTATTGAAGAGTACGTGAATGTAAAAGGCGTACCCCTGAAATTGGTCGATACAGCGGGTATTCGGGAAACGGAAGACTTAGTGGAACGAATTGGTGTAGAACGCTCCCGACAAGTACTAAAGGAAGCGGATCTTGTCATATTGCTGTTGAATGGTTCAGAAGATCTGTCACCTGAAGACGAAAGGTTACTTGAAACGATCCGTCCAATGGATGCGATTATTGTCGTGAACAAGACGGACCTTCCTCAGAAAATCGATATCGGATCCGTCCAACAACTGGCGGGCGAAAAGCACGTCATTACAACTTCTATCCTTCAAGATGAAGGGGTAGAAGAACTCGAAGAAACGATTGCCGGCCTCTTTTTCGGGGGAGACATCGAAGCGGAAGATCCGACATATGTTTCTAACGAGCGTCACATTGCGCTGCTGCACCAAGCGAAAACATCCATTGAAGATGCCATTCAAGCAGCAGAAGCACGCGTTCCTATTGATATGATTCAGATCGATATCACACGGACGTGGGAACTTCTCGGTGAAATTGTTGGAGATACCGTTCAAGACAGTCTCATCAACCAGCTATTCTCTCAGTTTTGCCTCGGAAAATAATCAATTGAACACTTGGTCTGTAGCCTAGTGATTCACATATAGGAAGGATGAACGAGCATGCCACAATTTGAAGCAGGCACGTTCGATTGTATCGTCATCGGCGCCGGTCATGCAGGCGTAGAAGCAGCATATGCATCAGCAAAAATGGGGGCGAGCACGCTCGTACTTACCATGAATCTGGATATGATTGCCTTCATGCCTTGTAATCCATCACTCGGAGGTCCTGCAAAAGGGATCGTTGTCCGTGAGATCGATGCACTTGGCGGAGCGATGGGTAAAGTAATCGACAAAACACACATCCAAATGCGGATGTTAAATACAGGAAAGGGACCTGCAGTACGTGCGCTTCGGGCGCAAGCGGACAAAGTCCTTTACCAGCAAGAAATGAAACGTATGCTGGAAGATCAGGAGAATTTGTCTCTTCACCAAGGCGTTGTAGAGGAACTGATTGTAGAAGACGGAGAAGTGAAAGGTGTACTCACACAAATCGGAGCCATCTACCGTGCGAAAACAGTGATTGTCACGACAGGAACCTTTTTACGAGGAGAAGTCATCATTGGAGACTTGAAATACTCCAGCGGTCCGAATAACCAAATGCCTTCCATCGGCTTGGCGGATAGCCTTCGTGAACTTGGCTTCGACACGGTCCGATTCAAGACCGGAACACCTCCGCGGGTGAATAGTAATACGGTGGATTATAGCAAGACTGAAATTCAACCGGGTGATGAAACACCACGTGCATTCAGTTTCGAAACAACGGAATACATCACAGATCAGCTGCCATGCTGGTTAACATATACATCCCCAACAACGCATCAGCTTATAAACGATAACCTTCATTTGTCACCGATGTATTCAGGCGTCATCAAAGGTAAAGGACCAAGCTATTGTCCGTCAATAGAGGATAAAATTGTCCGTTTTGCAGATAAATCACGACATCAGATTTTCCTTGAGCCGGAAGGCCGGAATACGCGGGAAATGTACGTCCAAGGATTATCTACGAGTTTACCTGAGCACGTACAACGTAAAATGATTGAAAGTGTTCCAGGGCTGGAAAAAGCTCAAATGCTGCGTGCAGGTTATGCGATCGAGTATGATGCGATCGTTCCGACACAGCTATGGCCAACACTGGAGACGAAAAAAATCAAGAATTTGTATACCGCAGGCCAGCTAAACGGTACATCCGGTTATGAAGAAGCTGCGGCACAAGGCATCATGGCGGGTATCAATGCAGCAAGTCGTGTGCTAGGAAAAGAAGAAGTGGTTCTTGGACGGGCGGATGCTTATATTGGTGTCCTAATCGATGATCTTGTGACAAAAGGAACAAGTGAGCCATACCGGTTGCTCACTTCTCGTGCAGAATACCGCCTATTGTTGCGACATGATAATGCGGATTTACGCCTTACTGAAATTGGACATGCACTTGGAATGATTTCTGATGAGCGCTATGAAAAATTCGTAATGAAAAAACAACAGATTGAAGAAGAAATTGAGCGGTTACGGAAAGTCTCCGTGAAGCCTGATGAAGCAGTCCAGGCAATTATTGAAGCGGCAGGAGGGACACCTCTTCGTGAACCGATGAAAGCTGCCGATCTGTTGAAGCGTCCTGAGATGAAATACGAAGAAATCAGCAAAGTCATTCCCCCTGAAATAGCATGTACTCCCGAAGTGGCAGAACAAGTTGAAATTTCAATCAAGTACGAAGGATACATTGAAAAAGCGATGCAACAAGTGAATCGAATGAAGAAGATGGAGAACAAGAAGATACCAGAAGGCATCGATTATCACGCAATTACTGGACTTGCTAAAGAAGCAAGAGCGAATCTCAGTGATGTCCGTCCATTATCGATTGCACAGGCATCTCGAATTTCAGGAGTGAATCCAGCGGACATATCCATCCTTCTTGTCTACATTGAACAAGGTAAAATCGCTAAAATATCCGGCTAATCCCAGCTAATACGGATATAAAGTCCGTATTAGCTTTTTTGAAAGGTGGATTCCATTGAACGAAGAACAATTTATAGAAGCACTACAAGAGAAAGGAATCTCTCTAACTGAGCAACAGCTTGCTCAGTTTGATCTGTATTTCAAACTACTTGTAGAATGGAATGAAAAAATGAACTTGACAGCAATTACAGATGCTCCGTCAGTTTATCTAAAACACTTTTACGATTCAATTTCGGCAGCATTTTTCTCGGATTTATCCAAGGAACTAACGCTTTGTGATGTAGGTGCAGGTGCAGGATTCCCAAGTATTCCGTTAAAGATTTGCTTCCCTAATCTACACGTAACTATTGTGGATTCATTAAATAAACGCATTAATTTTTTGAATGAACTTGCAGAAAAACTAAAGTTGGAAAATGTTCGATTCGTTCATGCGCGTGCTGAGGATTTTGGACAAAATCCAGCATACCGTGAACAATTTGATATCGTAACAGCACGGGCGGTTGCACGGCTAAGTGTCTTAGCAGAGCTATGTGTTCCTGCACTGAAAGTAGAGGGGCAATTCATTGCCATGAAAGGTGCTGCTGCAGCTGACGAAATGGCTGATGCGAAAAAAGCACTTGAAACTCTCGGCGTTGTGTTAGAAGATAAACATACATTCTTTCTTCCGCTAGAAGAGAGTGAACGGACTGTATTTGTATTCTCTAAAGTCAAAAAGACGCCTAAAAAGTATCCACGAAAACCGGGCATTCCAAATAAGACGCCAATCTGTTGAACTGTTTCACGTGGAACATTGTAGGCCGGAAAGAAGGGGAGTGAGCGCATTGCTCTCTTTCTTACATAGGTTTTCAGTCCAATTCAAAGGAAATGGACTGCCATCAAAATGTACCAACAGAAAAATAGTTGTACGAATGATGGAAGGAAATCATCCTCTCTGCAGCGACTGGACGTGTTCACAACAGAGGATAGTCTTGAAAAGGTGGTGTCTGGAATGAAAAATACGTTCTCACGTTTTTTTGGGAATGGAGAAAAAGAACTCCCCCCGTTAGAAGAGGCGGAACCTATGGTGAATGAATCCGTAGAACAAATTCAAATCGATCGTATTAAGCCGAATCGTTTTCAACCGCGCACCATCTTCTCTGAAGAGAAAATTGAGGAGCTGGCTCGTACGATTCATACGCACGGGATCATCCAGCCAATCGTCATAAGACAGACTGAAGAAGACACTTATGAAATTATTGCCGGGGAGCGCCGTTACCGGGCAATGAAAAAACTTGGATGGGAAGAAGTTCCTGCCATTGTTCGTAACTTGGACGATAAAGAAACCGCGTCTATTGCCCTGATTGAAAACTTACAACGGGAAGAACTTACAGCAATTGAAGAAGCATATGCATATGAAAAGCTGCTGGAGCTCCATGCGTTGACACAAGAAGCATTGGCGCAACGCTTAGGAAAAGGCCAATCAACGATAGCGAACAAAATGAGATTGCTGAAGCTTCCTGAGGATATTAAACAAGCAATATTGACTAAAGAGTTATCGGAGCGTCATGCCCGCGCACTTATTGCGTTGAAAGATCCTGAACTCCAGAAACAAGTATTTCAGGAAACGTTAGAAAAAGGACTTAACGTCAAACAGTTAGAAGCAAGAATAAAAGAAGTATTAACGCCTCCTGAGCCAAAAGAGAAAAAGGTAGCCCCGCGAAGGAAGTCGGTAAGTAAAGATGTCCGCATTGCAGTCAATACAATTCGTCAATCCCTGACGATGGTAACGAAGAGTGGAATTGACCTTACAACGGAAGAGGAAGACTCTGAGGACTATTACACATTCACAGTGAAAATCCCGAAATCTAAATGAAAATCGTGTGAAAAGACTCTTGCTTTCAGTTGGCAAGAGTTTTTGGTCTGTTATTCGTACCATTTATTATGCTTTTTTGGTAAACTGATAGATAGAACAATTATGTAAGGATCGAACAGCATGTTAGGAAGAAAGCAGGTGCTCGTTTGGGAAGAATTATCGCAATAGCCAATCAAAAAGGCGGCGTTGGGAAGACAACTACCTCGGTAAACCTCAGCGCCTGTCTTGCTCATATTGGAAAAAAAGTATTGTTGATTGATACAGATCCACAAGGAAATGCGACGAGTGGAGTAGGCATTAACAAAGGGGATGTCCAGAATTGTATTTATGACATCCTTATAGACGACGTCCCAATGAAAGACGTGATTTTGCCAACGAAAGTACCTCAATTGGATTGTATTCCCGCAACGATTTCATTGGCAGGAGCGGAAATTGAATTAGTTTCAACAATTTCAAGGGAAGTTCGTATGAAACATGCCATTCAAGAAGTGAAAGCCAATTATGATTACATCATTATTGACTGTCCGCCTTCGTTAGGGTTGTTGACCATCAACGCACTGACTGCATCCGATTCCATTGTCATACCAGTACAATGTGAATATTATGCATTGGAAGGATTGAGTCAATTGCTCAGCACGATTCGTCTCGTGCAAAAGCATTTAAACGAAAATCTTGTGATTGATGGTGTGTTGCTCACGATGTTTGATGCACGTACGAATTTAGGCATTCAAGTTATTGATGAAGTAAAGAAATACTTCCAAGACAAAGTATATAAAACGATTATTCCACGAAATGTAAGGTTGAGTGAAGCACCGAGTCATGGTGAACCGATCATTTTATATGATGCACGTTCACGCGGAGCGGAAGTTTACTTAGAGCTGGCAAAGGAAGTGGTTCACAATGGCTAAAGGTCTTGGCAAGGGAATTAATGCATTATTTCCAGGAGAGTCACTTGTAAAAGCGGAAGCAGTGGAGCAAATCAATCTTAAGAGTATTACTGTCAATCCGTATCAACCTAGGAAACGTTTTGATGAGACAGCAATTCAGGAACTTAGTGCTTCCATTCAAGAACATGGTGTCTTGCAGCCGATCATTTTACGCAAAGTCGGATCTGCCCACGAGATTGTGGTTGGAGAACGTCGTTTCAGAGCAGCAAAACTTGCTGGATTGAAAGAGATTCCTGCAGTTGTTCGCCAACTTACAGATACCGAATCAATGGAACTTGCGATTTTGGAAAACCTTCAACGTGAAGATCTTTCACCCATTGAAGAAGCTGAAGCGTACCAAAACTTAATGGACAGCCTGGAGCTTACCCAAGAGCAACTTGCATTCCGTTTAGGGAAGAGTCGTCCTCATATCGCCAATCATATCCGATTGCTCGCACTGCCCGAGAAAGTCCGTAAAGACATTACGGAAGGGAAGTTATCGATGGGACATGGTCGTACGTTACTCGGGTTGCGTAAAAAGGACCAAATTAATATTATCGCTGAAAAGACGATGAAAGAGGGCTTGAATGTTCGTCAATTGGAAGCGTTAGTTCAAAAGTTAAATGAACATGTTTCACGTGAAACAATTAAGAAGAAAGAAAAGAAAGATTTGTTTCTCGTTGAACAGGAAACAACATTGCGTGAACACTTTGGAACGAATGTATCTATTAAAAAGACAAAAAACAAAGGGAAAATTGAAATTGAATTTTTCTCCGAAGAAGATTTTGAGCGGATTCTTGATTTGCTGAATGATTGAACGTGTACCTATTTCGCATTAGCGGAATAGGTACTATTTTTTAATGGTCGGGAAGTGGTATACGTGGTGTTTTACGGTACGTTAGTGAACGTAGCATTGATAGTCGCAGGTTCTTTGATAGGCAGAGTATTTAAAAACATCCCTGATCGTATGAAACAGACGGTGATGTATGGTATTGCATTAGCCGTAATGGCGATTGGAATCCAAATGACCTTTGAGAGTACACAGTTGCTCATTGTCATTATTAGTATTGTGCTGGGATCTGTTATTGGTGAATGGATTAACGTCGATAATATGATGGAGCAAGCAGGAAAGTGGTTGGAATCAAAAATGCCTGTCCAAAAAAGTGGACAAGGCATTTCTCAGGGGTTCATTACAGCGACGATGATTTTTGTCATTGGATCTATGTCAATAATAGGGGCAATTGACAGTGGGTTGCGGAATGATCACGATGTGTTGATGATGAAAGGGATAATCGATGGGTTCACTTCCATCATTCTCAGCTCCACACTCGGAATTGGAGTGATTTTTTCTGCGGTACCCGTATTGCTATATCAAGGATTGATCACCTTGTTTTCTACACAGATCAGTCGCTTTGTCCCGGATGAACTACTAGAACTTTTCATATCGGAGATGACAGCGACTGGAGGTTTGATGATTTTGGCAATTGGCCTGAACTTAATCGGCTTGACTAAGATCCGAGTAGCGAATTTCATTCCCGCTATTCCGGTAGTGGCCCTGATTGTAAGTATCATATACGCGTTTTGACTGCAGGCGGCCATGAGCGAGTTGCAGTGCTCGTGAAATAGTTCGTCCCATTTCATAGGACAGATGAAGCCGCGTGCTTTGAAGAACGGAATGCTCCATAAAGCCACCGATATTGACAACGCCTTTTATAGCAATATCACCAACGGAAGGCAGTTCTTTTCCAACTGCTTTTCCCGGTTGCAAGGGACCGTCTTGGATAAGCAGATGGCCAACGGATTCACTTTTCCCAAGACATGCATCAACCGCTACGAGGTAGGCATCGGGGTGGGTCACAGCAAGCTCCGATACAGTCTGTTCGATGTTAAGTGCATGAAGGGGTTCTTCTAAAGTTCCGATGACTCGGTAAGGAAATGATCGAGTTTCTGTGAGCAGCGAGCCAACGAGAGGACCGAGAGCGTCACCAGTTGAACGATCCGTTCCAATGCAGAGGAACAGGATTTCACGTGTTGTAAAAGGGATATTCTCAAGCAATAACGTGCTCAATTTCCAAACGGCTCCGGTTTCTTTGTAATGAATACGAGAGTTCAATTCAGCTTGTTCAAGTTTTTGCATAATCAGGCTCCTGTCTAGGAATAGTAGTAGGAATGTGTGGTGTCCTGCAGTATACTCAAAACAAAGCCAGATTATACGTACATAACTAATCTCAAGTGAATGTATAAGAATGGATGATCGGGGTGAATAGATTGGAAGCTAAGAAATTTGGCATCAATGATGTCGTAGAGATGAAGAAACAGCATCCATGCGGAACGAATTCTTGGAAAGTCATACGTATGGGCGCAGACATTCGTATTAAATGCTTAGGGTGTGGCCATAGTATCATGATTCCTCGTAACGAATTCACAAAAAAAATGAAGCGTGTTACCCAGAAGGGTGAAATCGAAAGCTGAATGGACAGAAAGACGTTCTCTCCTTATAATGGAAGAGCTGCATTGAATAATCGAACATCATAATTTTGTATAGATGAAAGGTTGGGAAAGTTATGGCATTGACGGCTGGTATCGTCGGACTTCCGAACGTAGGGAAGTCCACGTTGTTCAACGCAATTACAAAAGCTGGTGCGGAGGCTGCAAACTATCCGTTCTGTACGATCGATCCGAATGTCGGAATCGTAGAAGTACCCGATGAGCGGCTTCAAAAGCTGACGGAACTTGTAACTCCGAAAAAGACAGTTCCTACTGCTTTTGAGTTTACAGATATCGCTGGAATCGTCGAAGGAGCAAGCAAAGGGGAAGGACTTGGAAACAAGTTTCTGTCTCACATCCGGGAAACAGATGCAATTTGTCAGGTTGTCCGCTGTTTCGCAGATGACAATATTACACACGTAAGTGGTAAAGTGGACCCGTTGTCAGACATCGAAGTGATAAATCTTGAATTGATTCTCGCGGATATGGAGAGCGTGGACAAGCGTCTCCAACGTGTCACAAAAATGGCAAAACAGAAAGACAAAGAAGCAATGATCGAAGAACCGGTGTTGCTCAAACTGAAAGATGCGTTTGAAGCAGGGGAGTCTGCTCGCTCGGTTGAACTCACTCCAGAAGAAACTGCAGTTGTGAAAGGCATGCATTTGTTGACCATTAAACCGATGCTCTACGTAGCGAACGTTTCGGAAGATGAAATCGCTGATGCGGCAAACAATGAGCATGTCCAAGCTGTTCGTGACTTCGCGGAAAAAGACAATGCAGAAGTCATCGTTGTCTGTGCTAAAATCGAAGAGGAGATGGCTGAGCTCGATGATGATGAGAAGCAGATGTTCCTCGACGAGCTTGGCATCGAAGAATCCGGTCTAGATCAGTTGATCCGTGCTGCGTATCAGTTGCTTGGATTGGCAACGTACTTTACAGCTGGTGTGCAGGAAGTGCGTGCATGGACATTCCGTAAAGGCATGAAAGCTCCTCAATGTGCTGGCGTCATCCACACGGACTTTGAACGCGGGTTCATCCGTGCTGAAACGGTTGCTTATGAGGATCTGATGGCAGCGGGTTCTATGGCGGCTGCAAAAGAAGCCGGAAAAGTACGTCTTGAAGGAAAAGAATACATCGTTAAAGACGGCGATGTTATGTTATTCCGTTTTAACGTTTAATCGGAACGAAAAGAAAAAGCAAGGCAGGTGAGGACAACTCCTTCATGCCTTGCTTTTTCATGTTGATAAAAGGGATGTTATATACTCGATCCATCTATAGAGAAGTCCGCAACTTATGTGTTGCTTGATCCATGACAATCTGCAGGTTCGTGCAGATAAAGACGCGGGCGTTCCGGATCATCTTTTACGAGCCAATCATCTGGAAATTGCTTGAGCTCTTTGTACATTGCAAAGTCTCCAACAGCTCCGCCAATCAGCAGCCCGCCGAGCAATAACCATACTCCGTCCGAAAGGTATAAGCCGATAATAGTCGGGATAACACCCGTAGTCCAAAATGGTAATAGCAGCGCCTTTCGAATGGCGGCATTGGTCATCCACTCATCCGTTGTAGCGTAAGCGATACCGAGCTTTAAATTCACTCCAATAATCATCTTCCGCCACGGAACACCGGCAAATACGCGAAACCCTAATAAATGAAACAACTCATGTACAACGATCAGGACAATGTATCCGAGGATCACAAAAAGGACTTTCCAAAAAGAAAAAGAAATTGTCAGCTCCTGTTGGATACCAAGTTGAATCAAGCTATCGAAAACAAATATGCCAAGAGTTACCCATAAGGTTACCCATAACCCTTTTTTTGCTACTATTTGTAAGTCTAAGTCAACAATATGTGCAGGTTCCCGAGACGCAAGCATCCAAACACCTCTTTCTATTAGTGCAAACTTCATTAGCTATCTTTTTCTTTACTATACAGGAGAAACGCTTGAATTACGAAGGAACCTATGATAGTATGTATTGATGTGAGTAAACGAATTTACTTACTCCTTGCCCGCTGCGTGCAGCAGGGCCCAAGTCCATAAGGAGGTGACTACAGATGAGAAAGTATGAAATTATGTACATTATTCGCCCGAGTCTAGATGACGACGCGAAAAAAGCATTGATCGAACGTTTCGACGGAGTCTTGACTTCTAACGGTGCGGAGATCATCGAGTCGAAAGAGTGGGGCAAGCGCCGTCTTGCATACGAAATCGACGATTTGCGTGAAGGTTTCTACCAGTTGGTAACTCTTAACGCAGGTACAGAAGCAATCAACGAATTTACACGTCTTGCGAACATCAACGAAGGAATCCTTCGTCATATGGCTGTCCGTCTAGACGCATAATCCATAAAACTAACGTAAAAAACGATGAGGGAGGCTGAATTCTGATGATTAACCGCGTCGTATTGGTCGGCCGATTGACAAAAGATCCTGAACTCAAATATACACAAAGTGGAATCGCGGTCACTCGCTTTACACTGGCAGTGAACAGACCGTTCTCAAGCCAGTCCGGCGAACGTGAAGCAGATTTCATCAGCTGTGTAGCTTGGAGAAAACAGGCGGAAAATACTGCGAATTTCTTACGCAAAGGAAGTCTGGCTGGTGTAGACGGTCGTATTCAGACAAGTAATTTTGAAGGACAAGATGGCAAGCGCGTCTTCATGACGGAAGTTGTGGCAGATAGCGTGCAATTCTTGGAACCTCGAAATGCAAACTCTGAACGATCCGGCTCACAAGAAAGTGCACCTGCGTACGGAAACCAACAGTCCGACCGTCCGTATAATCAGAATCAGCAACAGAATCAGCCATCTTATCAGCCTAACCAGCAAAACTATACACGTACTGATGAAGATCCGTTCCAATCAGGTGGCGGTCCGATTGAAGTATCGGACGATGATTTGCCGTTCTGATCCGGATTTCATCCATACGGATAAAAAGGAGGAGAAACGATTATGGCACCACGTCGTGGAGGAAAAAGACGTCGTAAGGTATGTTATTTCACGTCTAACAACATTACACACATCGACTATAAAGATGCAGACTTGCTCAAGAAATTTGTTTCTGAGCGTGGGAAAATTTTGCCACGTCGCGTTACAGGTACAAGCGCGAAGTATCAGCGTAAGCTGACTTCCGCTATCAAGCGCGCACGTATCATGGCACTTCTACCATTCGTAGCAGAAGAAAGATAATTACAAAAGCCACCTTGTCAGCCTGGGATTTCCCTAGGGTGCGGGGTGGCTTTTTTATTCCCAGTAAAAATCCAGGGAACAGCTGTGTGGTTTTGGTGTCTGTTCTCTAATCGTGATACAATCAGAGGAGGACATCTAGACGAAATCCATAGGGCTTTTCATACAGATGATGCACTACGAACCGGAGGAATCCAAATTATGCAAGACAATGCACGAAAACTGACATATGGAGCCATGATGATTGCATTGTTCGCGGTCTTGTTTGCGGTGAGTCTTTTTATACCGCTGCTTGGCAGTGTTTCGCTGTTTTTCATCCCGCTGCCCATTCTACTTTACCGACTTCGCTATGATCGAAGCGCAAGTCTAGTGGTCGCTGTCGCGGCTATATTAGTTTCTTCATTACTAGGTGGTTTCCTATCCATTCCCGCTGCAATTTCACTTGTTCTCATTGGTTTTGTAATGGGCGAGACGATCCAACTAGGAAAATCCAAGTTCTATACTGTAATGGCCGTTAGCCTCACTGTCCTTTTTTCAATGGTAGTTACGTATGTAGGCGGCGTGTTATTTTTTGAATTCAATGCAATTGAAGTGATGATGGATACTTTTCAAGAGGCGCAACAAAAGATGACGGAGTTTTTATCAGACGTTGGTACACTTCCAAAGGATTATGAAAAAATCATTTCCGATACTTTTTTATACTACCGTTCCACAATTCCGGCAATGGTGATACTAGGATCCTTGTTTGCAGGCTATTTGTTTGTTGCTGCGAGCTTTTATACAGCAGAACGAGTAGGGGCGAACATTCAGAAGTTCCCACCGTTCCGGGAAATGAAACTTCCGTTTATGACAATTATTGTTTATGCGTTAGTGATTCTTTCCTCATTCTTGATGGGAAATGATACAACGTCCACGTATTACTTATTCTATATCAATGCGATGGTCATTTTGCGATTTGCATTTTTGCTACAAGGACTTTCACTTATCTATTACTTTTTACATGAAAGACAACTACCTCGCTTCATAACTGTGATTGCTACAGTTTTTGCGGTGATGTTGAATCCTATGACGATCCTGCTTGGGACACTGGACACGGCCATTGACATTCGGGCTTGGATAGGAAAAGACAAGGTGAACTAGGAGGATGAGACAATGACATCTTTTTTTAGGAAGAGAGCGATTCGTTATCCGCTTGCTGCCGTCTCACTCCTCGGCGTCCTGGCGGCAGTATTTTTGTTTATGTTCAACTTTTGGGTGGGGCTGATCTATACGGTGATTTTCTTTGCACTTATCGGCTCTTCATGGAAAATTGAAGAACAAACCTATATGGATACGGAAAAGCATATTGAGACGATGTCCTATCGAATGAAAAAAGTCGGTGAAGAGGCACTATTTGAATTGCCGATTGGGATCATTCTGTTGAATGAAAAACAGATTATTGAATGGGCCAACCCATACGCGGCACAAATCTTTGGAGAAGAATCGTTAATTGGTGAAGAGCTTTTTGAGCTCTCTGAACAGTTCCGTTCTTTTTTAAAAGATGACGTACCTGAAGATTTGACGATGACGGTAGGAGAACGTTCCTTCAGACTTGCATATAAGCCCGAGGATCGACTCATTTATTTATTTGATGTAACGAAAAAGCGCGAAATCGAGTCACTGTATTATGCAGATCGAACGGTTATCGGAATCTTACTCGTCGACAACTATGACGAATTGGCACAGACTATGGATGATCAAACAAGAAGTCAGCTGAATTCGCTTGTGACCTCTCTTATTAATAGCTGGGGCGCAGACAATGGCATCTTTGTGAAACGTGTAGCCTCGGACCGGTTCATAGCTGTGTTCAACGAATCCATGCTGAATGAGCTAGAAAAAAATAAATTCGCGATTCTCGATGATGTGCGGGAAAAAACAGCGAAACAAAGTAATGGTTTAACATTGAGTATCGGGGTAGGTGCAGGCTCTCCATCACTCATCGAATTGGGTGAACTCGCACAGTCCAGTTTGGATCTCGTGCTGGGGCGAGGTGGTGACCAGGTCGCGATTAAACGATCAGATGGAAAGCTGAAATTCTTCGGAGGTAAGACGAATCCCGTGGAGAAGCGGACGAGAGTGAGAGCTCGAGTCATATCCCATGCACTACGTGACTTAATCCAAGGCAGTGATCAGATTTTTGTCATGGGTCATAAGATGCCGGACATGGATGCGATTGGGGCAGCAATCGGTGTACGTAAAATGGCTCGTATGAATAATGTTCCGGGATATGTCGTCGTGAATTTCGATGAATTGGATGCAAGTGTAAATCGACTGATTGACGAAATCGAACAAGATCCTGACTTGTATGATCATTTCATCCATCCTGATGAGGTGTTATCCAAAATGACGGACAAGTCACTTGTGGTCATAGTGGATACACATAAACCGAGCATGGTCATCGATGAACGTGTGATTGACAGAGCAGAAAAACTGGTGGTGATCGATCACCATCGTCGCGGTGAAGAGTTTGTACAAAATACAATGCTCGTTTACATGGAGCCGTATGCGTCATCGACTGCCGAACTAGTGACCGAGCTTATTGAATATCAGCCGAAAAACGAGAAATTGACGATGCTTGAGTCGACAGCTATGCTAGCGGGTATCGTGGTCGATACGAAGAGCTTTACATTACGCACGGGTTCCCGTACGTTTGAAGCAGCTTCCTATCTGCGCACGAATGGCGCAGACACCGTTCTCGTACAACGTTTGTTGAAGGAGAACATAGAAACCTACGTAGAGCGTTCGAAACTTATTGAAACGGTTGAGATCATGAATGGCGGGGTTGCCATTGCGAAAGGCGAAAACGGGGTGCCGTACAATTCTGTGCTGATCGCACAAACCGCCGACATCTTGCTGACGATGCAAGGAGTATCTGCATCCTTTGTCATCGCTCCACGGTCAGATGGTAAAATTGGTATAAGTGCCCGTTCACTCGGTGAACTGAATGTCCAACGAGTGATGGAACAGCTTGGCGGCGGGGGGCACTTGACAAACGCAGCTACACAACTGATGTTAGACAGTGTAGAAGAGGCTGAAGCGCAACTGAAACAAGTAATTTTGGATGATCAGGAAAGGGGAGACTGAACATGAAAGTGATTTTTCTGCAAGATGTAAAAGGTAAAGGTAAAAAAGGTGATGTAAAAGAGGTTTCTGTAGGGTATGCCCAAAACTTCTTACTAAAAAACAACGTGGCTGTTGAAGCAACGCCAGCAGCCCTCAGTAAGTTAGAAGGACAGAAGAATCGCCAGGCAAAAGATGCTGCAGAAGAATTGGAAGATGCGAAAAAACTAAAAGCGCGCATCGAAGAGCTCACAGTTGAATTGACAGCGAAGTCCGGTGAAGATGGTCGATTATTTGGATCGGTCACTTCTAAGCAAATTGCAGCAGCTCTGGAAAAGCAACACGGTATTAAGCTGGATAAGCGTAAAATGGATCTGCCGGATGCAATCCGTGCACTTGGCTATACGAACGTACCTGTGAAGCTGCATCACGATGTCAACGCGGTGTTGAAAGTCCACGTAACTGAAGAATGATAAGGAGATAGTCTGATGGATCAAATGATAGATCGTATTCCCCCTCATAATAACGAAGCCGAGCAGTCCGTCATCGGTGCAATTTTCTTGGATCCTCAAGCGCTCATTACAGCAGCTGAGATTCTGATACCCGAGGATTTTTACCGGACTGCACATCATAAGATTTTTCTAACGATGATCAGCTTAAGTGATAAGGGGCAGGCGATCGATGTGGTCACTGTCACGGAAGAACTGTCTGCGAAAAAGGAATTGGAAGACGTCGGAGGACTCTCTTATTTAACAGAGATAGCCAACTCTGTGCCAACTGCTGCAAACATTGAACATTATGCCCGTATCGTAGAAGAAAAATCGCTGTTGAGACGATTGATTTCTGTAGCCTCTACGATCATGGAAGATGGATATACACGAGAGGACGAAGTGGAGGCGCTCCTGTCCGAAGCCGAAAAGAAGATGATGGAAGTTGCGAATCGCAAAAATGCAGGTGATTTCCGTCATATTAAAGACGTACTCGTGGATACGTATGACAACATAGAAATTTTGCATACACGTAGAGGAGACGTCACAGGCGTCCCTACAGGGTTTACAGACCTCGATAAGATCACTGCAGGATTCCAGCCCAATGACCTGATCATTGTGGCTGCACGACCTTCAGTGGGTAAGACGGCATTCGCATTGAACGTTGCGCAAAACGTTGCCACAAAGACTGATGAGAACGTTGCAATCTTCAGTCTCGAGATGGGTGCTGAACAGCTCGTCATGCGTATGCTATGTGCAGAAGGTAATATTGATGCATCTGTTCTGCGGACAGGGAATCTCGAGGCGGAGGATTGGCGCAAGCTGACGATGGCGATGGGCAGTCTATCCAACGCAGGAATCTTCATCGATGATTCACCAGGTATCCGTATCAACGAGATCCGTTCGAAATGCCGACGTCTTCAACAAGAGCATGGACTAGGAATGATTATGATCGATTACTTACAACTCATTATGGGGAGTGGCAGATCGGGTGAGAACCGACAGCAGGAAGTATCGGAAATCTCCCGTTCTTTGAAAGCTCTCGCGCGTGAATTGAAAGTCCCTGTCATTGCCTTGTCACAGCTCTCCCGTGGTGTTGAGCAGCGGCAAGACAAACGGCCAATGATGTCTGACTTGCGAGAATCAGGAAGTATTGAGCAAGATGCGGATATCGTTTCATTCTTGTACCGTGAAGACTATTACGATAAAGAAACTGAAAACCAAAATATGATTGAAATTATCATTGCTAAGCAACGTAACGGCCCAACTGGAACAGTGACATTAGCCTTTGCCAAGGAATACAACAAGTTCTTGAATATCGATTGGTCACAGCACGAATCCTTTGGTGCTTAAACACGAATGTAGGAGAATATAATCTCTCTAATGTTCGTGTTTTTATTGACGGTGGACCATAAAACTTGTTACAATAATAGCTGTTTGAATGAGGATGCTTATGCATCCAACGGAGGTGCTGATAATGCCATCAGTAGTAGTTGTTGGAACACAGTGGGGAGACGAAGGGAAAGGGAAGATTACAGATTTCCTTTCAGAAAATGCAGAAGTAATCGCACGATACCAAGGCGGGAATAACGCGGGTCATACGATTATTTTCGGCGGAGAAACATATAAACTTCACCTCGTGCCATCCGGCATTTTTTATAAAGAGAAGACGTCTGTTATCGGAAACGGCATGGTTGTCGATCCAAAAGCACTCGTCGGCGAATTGAAAGGCCTTCAAGACCGAGGCGTCAATACAGACAACTTGCGTATTTCAAATCGTGCACATGTCATCTTGCCATACCACTTGAAACAAGACCTTGTGGAAGAACAGAGCCGCGGGGAAAACAAGATCGGGACTACGGGTAAAGGGATTGGACCAGCTTATATGGACAAAGCTGCACGAATCGGGATCCGTATGGCAGACTTGCTTGACCATGAAGTGTTTGAGATGAAACTGCGTATGAACTTGAAAGAAAAGAACCGTCTGTTTGAAAAAATGTATGATACTGAAGGATTCAAAGTCGAAGACATTTTAGAAGAGTATTACGGGTACGGTCAAGAACTTGCGAAGTATGTAACAGATACATCCAAAGTGTTGAACGACGCACTTGACCAAGCACGTCGTGTCCTTTTTGAAGGTGCTCAAGGAGTCATGCTCGATATCGACCAAGGTACTTACCCATTTGTTACATCATCCAACCCAGTTGCAGGTGGAGTAACAATCGGTTCTGGTGTCGGCCCAACAAAGATCGATCACGTCGTAGGTGTATGTAAAGCTTATACTTCACGTGTTGGTGACGGTCCTTTCCCGACGGAACTATTCGATGAAATAGGCGATCAGATTCGTACAGTCGGTAAAGAATTCGGAACAACAACAGGTCGTCCACGCCGTATCGGCTGGTTCGATAGTGTCGTCATCCGTCATGCACGCCGCGTCAGTGGACTAACGGATCTATCGGTAAACTCAATCGATGTATTGACAGGTTTGGAGACAGTTAAAATCTGTACAGCTTATGAATACCAAGGGAAAACAATTACAGAGTATCCTGCAAACTTGCGAATGCTTGCTGAATGTACCCCGATTTATGAAGAACTGCCAGGCTGGACAGAAGATATCACGAAGTGTAAATCACTCGATGAACTTCCAGAGAACGCACGTCATTATTTAGAACGTATTTCCCAGCTCACAGACGTAACGATTTCGATCTTCTCAGTAGGACCGGATCGTACACAAACAAACGTGGTAAAAAGCGTTTGGCGTGCTTAAGCCAATCCTATAAAACGCTTCCTCATCTACTGCCTATGGGTGGAGTGGGGAAGCGTTTTTACTTGCGGGGAATTTCGACAAAATCCGGGGAATATTCCCCGGGAAATAATAGAGTATGAATGCCCTCTTCATGCGGTTTACGAAACGATTGAACGTGCGAAAATGCATGAAGAATGGTAGAGTAAAGGATACCAAGTAAATGCGCCGACTCGGCCAGAAAGGGTAGAACTCATGCAAAACAAAACAATACTCGTCGTAGATGACGAGAAACCCATTGCAGATATATTGGAATTCAATTTAAAAAAAGAAGGCTTTACTGTCTATACAGCTTATGATGGGGACGAAGCGCTGGCGAAAGTGGAAGAGGTCCAGCCGGATATTATGCTGCTCGACATAATGCTGCCAAAACAGGATGGGATGGAAGTATGTCGCGAAGTTCGCAAGAAATATGATTTTCCGATTATCATGCTGACAGCTAAAGACTCTGAGATTGATAAAGTTCTTGGACTGGAGCTCGGTGCAGATGATTACGTTACCAAGCCTTTCGGAACAAGAGAACTGATTGCTCGAGTCAAAGCCAACTTGCGCAGACATCAAAAAGTTGCAGCTGAAGATGCAGAAGAAGTTACAAATGATATTGCGGTCGGCAGTCTCGTCATCCAGCCAGATGCATATCTAGCGCAAAAACGAGGAGAAACCATTGAGCTTACCCATCGCGAATTTGAACTGCTGCATTACTTAGCGAATCACATAGGACAAGTGATGACGCGCGAGCATTTGCTGCAAACGGTTTGGGGCTATGATTACTTCGGTGATGTGCGGACGGTGGATGTTACTATCCGAAGACTTCGAGAGAAGATTGAAGATACACCAAGCCATCCAACATGGATTGTGACACGTCGTGGCGTTGGCTACTACTTGCGGGATCCGGAACAGGAGTAACTAACAGAATGAGAAAAGTGGGGATCTTCAATTCCATTCATGTTAAGTTTGTGCTGATTTACGTCATGCTCATCTTGCTCGCCTTGCAGATTATCGGTCTGTACTTTTCAAAAGAGTTAGAAGATACGTTGAAAAAGAACTTTAACACGTCGATTAAAGATCGTATTAACCTCGTTGAATTTAGCGTACGTGAAGAAATGCTGAAAGAACGATCCTCTGACGATCCGTCAGTCGAAACGAGTTTGCGGACAGTCCTTACGGGTTTTAGTTCTGATGATATCAATGAAGTACGAGTCATCGATTCAAAATATCGTATTTTAGCATCCTCAGTTCTCGATCACCAGAAAACGATGGTGGGACAGAAATCCACGGACGATATAGTCAAACGTGCCATAGTCTCTGAAAGTCCTCAAAGCATCATTTACTTCAATGATAAAGCAAATAAACGAGTACAAAAACGTACGCATCCGATTATGAACGGCAGTGAAGTCATTGGAGCACTCTACGTGGAGTCCAACATTGAAAAAGTCTTTAAGCAGATCGATGAAATCAATCGAATCCTTGCAGGAGCTGCTGCAGTCTCGCTTACGATCACCATCATCATTGGAATCTTCATTGCCCAGACGTTCACCCGTCCTATTTCGGACATGCGCAGGCAAGCCCAAGCAATGGCGAAGGGAAATTACTCCAGGAAAGTCCGGGTCTATGGAAATGACGAGATGGGACAGCTGGCCATTGCGTTCAACCATTTAACGAACCAGCTGTTGGAGTCTCAATCCACCACAGAAGCGGAAAGACGGAAATTGGCGTCTGTGCTGGAAAATATGACAGACGGAGTAATTTCAACAGATCGGAAGGGCCGGGTAAGTCTGATAAATGACTCGGCGCTCAGCATGCTTCGTATGACCAGTGATCTTGTATTGAACCGACCGATCAATACTATTCTTGGAATTGAAAAAGAATATTCCTTTGAAGACTTGATAGAGATGCGTGAATCGCTTCCGTTAGACTTTAGCACAGAAGACGAACCATCTATATTACGCGCCACCTTTTCAGTGACTCAACGAGAGACAGGTTTTGTGAATGGACTCATAGTCGTTCTGCATGATAACACAGAGCAAGAAAAAATTGAGATGGAACGTCGTGAGTTTGTTTCAAATGTTTCACATGAACTTCGGACGCCACTCACTACAATGCGCAGTTACTTGGAGGCTCTCGCTGAAGGAGCATGGAGAAATGAAGACATTGCACCTGCCTTCTTGAATGTGACACAAACAGAGACTGAACGGATGATCCGGCTTGTAAATGATTTGCTGAAACTTTCCAGAATGGACAGTAACGAGTACGAGCTCAACACAGAGTGGGTAGACTTCAATACGTTCTTCAACTCGATCATAGATCGATTCGAGTTTTCCAAATCACAAGAAGTGAGCTTCCGTAGAATTGTTCCGCCAGAGGATCTGTTTGTTGAAATTGATACGGACAAAATGACGCAAGTAATTGATAACATCATTTCGAACGCACTGAAGTACTCGCCTGACGGTGGAATTGTCCGTTTCAATGTAGCGGTATTGGAGGACTCGATCCGGGTAAGTATTGCAGATGAAGGTCTTGGCATCCCAGCCGCGAATGTGAATCGGATTTTCGATCGTTTCTTCCGTGCAGACAAAGCCCGTTCCCGGGCAATGGGTGGTACCGGCCTAGGTCTCGCAATTGCGAAAGAGATGATTAGTGCACATGGGGGCAAGATTTGGGCGCATAGTGTCGAAGGGGAAGGGACCTCGATCTTCTTTACATTGCCTTATGAACAACACGATGATGGGGAGTGGGACGTGTGAGACATATAGAGACAATCAAATCAGTCGTCCTGCTACTGCTCGTCCTGTTGAGCATCACATTCACGTTTTCAATATGGTCGTATGCACCAAAGTTCGATCCGATTGACCCGAATCAGTCGGTCGATGGATCGATTACAACCATACAAAACAAGAAACCGATATCTGATATTGTACTTCCTTACAAATGGGTCTTTAAATTTAACGATGAAGAATTATTTGGAACGACAGATTCGTCTGTAATTAAGCCGGTTCTTGAAGAAATGATGCGCTGGAAAGTGTTTGGACTTACTGCTGTGAATCAGAATCTTACGTTAGAAGAACTGCATAACTTGCTCACTAAAGGAAATCAGTATACCCTCTATTATCCAGGGGAAGTACCGGTTTCCGTCTATGAGGACGTGCTTGAAATCGAGGACAAAAACGTTCCGGAAGTTCTGTTCAATCTCCTCATTGTCAATTGGAATCCGGAAGACAGTTTACCTGAGGTCCACTTTATCAGTACCGTCAGCAGGACGCATTATAAAGCGAAAGTGAAAATGGAAGATACTCAGCGTTTCCAAAAGTCGATTATTGATAAAGGTAAGAAGTTGTCTCAATATAAAGAAGTACAAGTGAATGAAACCAAAACGTTAGCGATTTCAAGTGAACCCATCACTGCGATCCATTCGACGTACATCGAAGAGGAGATCAATCCTTCCTTGTTTAAAGATGCGTTGTTTAATGATCCAAACGCTGTCAGAAGAAATTTGGTCGAACCTCATAAGGAAGAGTATGGGGACGATCATGCGCTGATGAATGTAAATACGAAATCGAAAGTTTTAAACTTCGTCTATCCTCCTGAAAGTCAGGAATTGGCGATTCCGTCTGAACTGATGACAGCTACTGTGGAATTTGTAAATGATCACAGCGGCTGGACAGATGATTACCGCTACTCTTACATGAACCCAGTTTCGCGTTATATTAAGTTTCAGCTCCATGACAATGGACTTCCAGTCTTCAGTGACGTCCCGAACGGTGCAGAAATAACGGAAATACTGGGAGACAACCGAGTAGCCCGTTATAGCCGTCCTTATTTTACACTCAACTCTCCTATCAAGAGTTATGAAGTGACACTCCCTCCAGCAACGGAGGTTGCCCGTCAACTAGAAGCATCAGACGATCTCGATTTCACAGCAATCGAAGAAATAAAGCCTGGCTATCTACTTATTCATGATACGGATGTAGGTGTCTTGAAATTCGAACCTCATTGGTTCTATTACATCAAAGGGAATTGGGAAGTGTATGAGGAAGAGCTAAATCGGAAGGGAGGCGGCCTTCTTGGATTGGAGTAAAACCAAAACAATCTTCATCATAGTGTTTTCGATACTGAATGTATTACTGTGTTTCCTGTATTTGAATCGGAATGCAAAGATTGAAAACCTGGAAGTGACGGGGAAGACTTCTATGGAAGATGTCTTAAAGCAAGAACACATCACATACAAGCTGCCTCCATTCGTAGACAAAGAAGCATCATTTGTTTCTGCAGATGTCGTTGACTTTAACAAAGAATCACTAAAAGATTTAAAAGGTCAAAAAACATCCATCATGAGTGATAACCTGTTGAGGTCAACCATTACCGATAAAATAACACTTGAAGAAGCAAAGAAAGATGATTTCAAATCGTTCCTTTCCCAATACGTATTGAACGGAACGGAATACGTACTGTGGGAGGTGGCGGAAGAACAAAAGAAAGCATTCTTTTTCCAGCAATTCGAGGGACGCCCGATCTATTATAGTCCGAGTGCCATGCTCGAGATCACATGGGATGATGATGAAAAAATTCAATATTATGAGCAGCGGATGTTAAATAACTTTGCAAATTTCAATAAGAAAGACTTGCTCTCGCCACTAGAAATCATCGGATCTCTCGCTTCACGAGGTTTGTTGAAACAGAATTCTGAGGTGACCAATGTCAAAATGGGCTATTCAACACTTGTACGCTTAACGGAAACCCAAGTGTTTGCCCCAACGTGGGATGTTCAAGTAGAATTAGAGAATGGGGAAAAAGAGCATCACTTCCTCAGTGCGAATGAAGGTAAAGTGATTGAGTTCCAACTTGAAGAGGAAACGGAAGAAACCGAAGAGCAATCCGAATAAGGAGTTTTTACAATGCGTTTCAGCATACTTGCCAGCGGCAGTACTGGTAATTCCATTTATATAGAAAATGACTCGGGAGCTTATTTAGTAGACGCTGGCTTAACAGCAAAACGAATTGAAGCACAGCTTGCAAAAATCGGTCGTTCGATGAAAAACGTCAAAGCTATTTTTGTTACTCATGAGCACAGCGATCACATTAAAGGCGTAGGTGTCTTAGCAAGAAAACACGGAGTTCCCATTTATGCGAATGAGAAAACGTGGCAAGCAATGGATGGACTAGTAGGAGAAATCGCGCTTGACCAACGGTTTCAGTTCGACGTGGAAACTGTCCACTCACTTGGTTCGATCTCTATTGAATCGTTCGCCGTTTCTCATGACTCCGTTGATCCGATGTTCTACGTGTTCCATGAAAATGATCGAAAACTTGCGATCATAACCGATACTGGATACGTGAGTGATCGGATGAAAGGAATCATTAAGAATGCGGACTCGTTTGTCTTTGAGTCGAATCATGACGTCGGCATGCTTCAAATGGGCCGCTATCCGTGGAGTGTCAAGCGGCGTATATTGAGTGATGTCGGTCACGTATCGAATGAGGATGCCGCAATTGCAATGAGTGATGTCATTGAACAAAAAGAGACCCAGATCTATTTGTCCCACTTAAGCCGCGACAATAACATGAAGGACCTTGCCCGCATGAGCGTCGAGCAGACGTTACAAACGTGCGGTATTGTCGCAGGAGAGTTCGTCCATCTGCATGATACGGACGCAGAAGAACCAACTGAATTAATCACAGTTTGAAAAGGAAACCGTATCGCTTTAAGCGATGCGGTTTTTTAATGGGAATGAAGTTGATGTGAGTGGCAGTCGCTGGTATTCTCAGCAACCCGACCGTTTCGCCGAAGTACCCGCTCGTTTACGTCGGCCACCCGCCCGTTCCACCGAAGCACCCGCTCATTTCGGACGGCCACCCGCTCGTTCCACCGAAGCACCCGCTCATTTCGGACGGCCACCCGCCCGTTTCGCCGAAGCACCCGCTCATTTCAGCCAGGAACCCTACCGTTTACCATGGCCATCCGCTCCTTTAGTTGTGCATACTTTAAATCTCCTTTAACGGGAACGATTCGCTCCATTCCATCGTCTTTTTATAGAAGTCCCCATATTTCTTTTAAATTTTTCAGAATGGGGTAAAGTGTAAAGAGAGAATGGAATCGAAAGGACGAGAGCCATGGACGACTACAACAGGGATCGAGAAGAGGAACAACAGAGGCCAACAGATCCACTACAGGAACCGACGCCTTCAGAAAATCACGAGGCTCCGCCAAGTGAACCCGTATACAGAACACGAGCAACCACACCACCTCCACCGCCTCCAGAACCTCCAAAACGAAGAGGTGGATTTCTCCCTGCATTATTTGGAGCCATCCTTGGCGGCCTGCTCGTCTGGTTACTCATGTTTGCCGTGGGCGAATCGGATGACAATGACAACAAGACAACGGGTACAGTTAAGGAATCGGGAAGTTCTAAGCAAGTGAGTGTCGACATCGATAGTGATTTAACAGGAGTCGTAGAAAAATCGACTGACGCCGTTGTTGGGATTACGAATTTACAGCGAGGTCAAGATTTCTGGACCCAATCGGATACACCGCAAGCAATTGGAACGGGATCGGGCGTCCTCTATAAGAAAGAAAATGGGAAAGCCTACATTGTCACCAATCATCATGTTGTCGAAGATGCAGAAGAACTGGAAGTGACACTTGACGATGGAACAAAGATTGCAGGTAAGTTAATTGGGAGTGATGTCTGGACGGATCTAGCAGTTGTTGAAATCGACGACAAAGACATCACATCCATTATGGAATTTGGAGATTCCGATGCGCTAAAACGTGGAGAAACGGTCATTGCGATCGGGAACCCGTTAGGCCTTGGTTTTTCTGGTTCGGTCACAGTTGGGGTCGTCTCAGGTAAAGACCGTTCTATTCCTATCGACATTAACTCAGATGGTACCATCGACTGGCAAGCGGATGTTTTACAAACCGATGCAGCCATCAACCCAGGGAACTCTGGCGGAGCGCTTATCAATATGGCAGGGCAGCTAATTGGAATCAACTCCATGAAAATTACCGAGGAGACGGTAGAAGGAATTGGTCTTGCAATTCCTATCAACTTAGCTTTGCCAGTAATTGAGCAGCTGGAACAGACAGGTGAAGTGAATCGCCCGACAATGGGTGTATCACTACTCGATTTACGAAGTATCCCCGTCCAGCAACAGAGCGTTCTGAAGTTACCGGAAGACGTTAAAAATGGTGTTGTAGTCACAGAAGTCTTCCGTAATACGCCAGCACAAACCGCAGGTGTCCAAAAATATGATACAATTGTAGAAATGGACGGAGAACCGATTGAAGACATGGTGACGTTGCGCAAACACTTGTACAACGAAAAGAAAGTCGGCGATAGTATGACGATGAAAGTCTATCGCGAAGGAAAGCCTGTCACAATTGACATGGTTCTGAAAGACGGCAACTCGTTCTAATGCACATGTGTATAAAATCACCACTTAGTTATCCACAGCAGACACGATAGCAGAGAAACCGCTATTGTGTCTGCTTTTTTTATCAACAATTCTACGTTTGTGGATAAAACTGAAAATTTGTGCATAACTCTGTGGGGAAGTAAAAGTAAAAAAGGGGTGAATAATTTGAAAATTCATAGCTGTGAAACCCATATAAACCGGGCACTTGACGAATTTGTGGCACAAGAGGAGACATTTCCGAACATGGAGCCGATAACAAACGAAGAGAAGTTATCCACAAAGTGCGATTACTGTGATACACTTGCTGTCTATCTTGTGACGAACACATAATCGGGCACTATATCTAGATGGACCTGTGGATATGTGTATAACTTCCGTGTATAACTTTTCAAAAAAGGTGGACAACGCTGTGAATATTACAATTGTGACGGTTGGGAAATTGAAAGAGAAGTATTTGAAAATGGGCATCGAGGAATATGCAAAACGACTCGGTGCGTATGCAAATATCGATTTAATCGAAGTGGCGGATGAAAAAGCGCCCGAACAACTCAGCGACGCTGACATGGAAATCGTGAAGAAAAAAGAAGCGGACCGTATTCTTGCAAAAGTTTCACCAGATGCACACGTCATTGCGCTTGCGATTGAAGGGAAACAGAAAACATCCGAACAACTAGCAGAAAACCTGCAATCTCTAATGACATATGGAAAAAGCAAAATCACTTTCATCATTGGCGGATCCTTGGGATTACATGCTGATGTCTACAAGAGAGCCGATGAGCTGCTGTCGTTTTCTAAGATGACATTCCCACATCAGTTGATGAAGCTGATTTTGTTGGAGCAGGTGTATCGTGGGTTTAGAATTATGAGGAATGAACCGTATCATAAGTAAGTGCAATTTATTTATGTAAACAGCCTTATAATAAAGAGGCAGGAAGGACAGACAGGCTTAGGTTATACTAATGGTGAACCATCTAATAAAAAATGATTTAGTGCAAGTACTGTAAACTAAAAAGGTTGAAATATACAGAAGATCATTGTATATTTCAGCCTTTACAAATTTTTAGATGAAAATTATATGGAATAACTGTTGAAAGTCCCCCAAATCTCTTGTCTAGCAAACAGAGGCTGAGTGGACATAAAGTTTACGATTATTAAAGCATAATCTAGATTTGGGTACAGATCGAATAAAAACCTATCACCGTATCGAATAGCTGTTAATGCAAGTGGCAATTCGCGTCGGAAAACTTCATTCCGTCTTGTTGCCGCGATTAAGTCATGTTCTCCTTGATCTATAAATAGATATACATTGTAATACAAGCAATTTCTATTTGTTTTCCATTCACCTAATACTTCATCTCTCATGTCAGGATTGACTTTATCCCACGCAAATTGAGTTCCAATTGTTAAGAATAGTTCTCCAGTGAAATCAGAGTGAGTGAGAGTGTGATTTCTTGGAATAATCGGTTCCGTAGCCGTTACACCATTCCTGTATTCAACAGATAGTCTTTCTGAATTAAACTTACTCACGCCATTAACTCCAATCGGTTTTATATATGTATACGCTACTTTTTTTGTTGGAGATTGGTAATAAGTCTATGAAGAGTTTTGTTACCAGTAGTAAAATCTTAAAAATCGCACTTAGACTAATCGCGTTGAACCGTACCATAAGTGATGTGAAAGTAATCTAGCATAAGTGAGAGACTCAGATGATTTATATTAAAGGTAAGTGAAATGTTCAATTGGATGTCGTTCTATTAATGAGTAATAGAAGGCAAAACTGTCTGAATGACGCAAAAGACAATTGCCGAATTGTTTCAAACGACTTAAGCAGAGTAGTTTTCTTCACAGGTACATCAATGGTACCCCACAGGGGAATCTTGGCAAAACCCTGTCTATAATGAATTCTTCATAAATTGAAGTAGAACTTCCCAAAACTCCTTTCTAAGACTACCCTAAGAAAACCTTAAGAATTGCCATACGTGTTTCTTCAGATTTCAATGAAATAATAAGTGTATCACTTAATTGCAGATACGAGATTAATCTGAAGAAGAGGAGTGGAATGGCATGACAACAGAAGAATCGTGGTCGTTTATGAGGACGATTGATGCGGGGTATATTATAGGGCCGCTATTTATTGTGTATTTGATAATAGTGATTCTGAAGTTGAAAAGACAGGGTAAGAACTATAGTATTTTTCAATACATTACGTTAATTTCACTGGGAATATATATTCTTTCGGTGGTGGCATTGACGACGTTTCCGATTGAAGTGAATTTGGGGATGTATAAGAATCAGACTCCGTGGTACAGCCGAATCAATCCGATTCCGATTCTGACGATTGATATGGCGACATTTATTTTGAACATCATTATGTTGGTTCCGTTTGGGGTCTATCAGTGGCTAGTAGTGAAGCAGGACAAGATTTCGTGGGAGCTCGTAGCAGTAAGGAGTTTGCTGTTCAGTCTAGCGATAGAAGTGCTGCAGTTGTTGCTTTACATCACTGTGAATAGTGCCAGAAGCGTGGATGTGAATGACTTGATTGCGAATACGCTCGGAGGGATTCTGGGGTATTATGCGGTGAAGTTTGTATCGAAGAATACGTATTTCAAAGAATGGATTGATCAATTTAAAGTGTCTATGAAAAGCCAGATCATCACAAATAAATTGTAGTTTAAATGAATTAATTTTATAACTCTGAGTCCTTTGCATCTCTAAGGATAAAATAGAGCACCTCCCCAAATCCTGTATAAAAAACATCAACGCGATTTCTCGATATGGCATATTTGAATAGGCTACACTTACTTAGACAATAAAGATAGGGTCTTGTAGAATACAACCAAAGAGATGAGGAGAATCTAC
>NZ_JACSQY010000016.1 GCF_014836415.1 Sporosarcina gallistercoris
GTGCAGAGGGGAAATGATCGGGTGCGGAGGGGAAACGAGCGGGTGCGGAGGGGAAACGGGCGGGTGCGGAGGGGAAACGAGCGGGTGCAGAGGGGAAATGATCGGGTGCGGAGGGGAAACGGGCGGGTGCAGAGAGGGAACGATCGGGTACGGAGGGGAAACGATCGGGTACAGAGGAAAAACGCCGAGGATGCGTGTTCACCCCATCCTTAAATGCGTAGCGAAGCGAAGCACACCAATCAGTCTTGGTTTTAAATGAGGAAAGATGAATGGATCGCGACCTTGGAGTCGAATTAGAGAAATTAACCTACCGCGAGAATAAGCCCGATCCAGCCATCCTCGAACGTCCACCGCAATACTCCCTCCACCACACCCACAAAAAAACACGAATCCACCCAAAAGCAGATTCGTGTCTCCCTCTCTTATCGTCCTTTAAACTCCGGCTTTCTCTTTTCCGCGAACGCATTCAGCGCTTCAATCCGATCCTCTGTCGGAATCGTGATTTCATACGCTTTTCGTTCAATCGTCAGCCCCGTCGCGAGATCCGCCTTCATTCCTTGTTTAATCGCAAATTTCGCCTGCTGTACGCCAATTGGCCCATTTGCGAGGATTTTGTCGGCAAACGCCTGAGTCTCTTCTTTCAATAGAGCATCTTCGACAGTACGTGTCACCAATCCACACAATGCGGCATCAGATGCGCTCAATCGCTGAGCCGTCAAAATGAACTCAAGTGCTTTCGCTTCTCCAACTAAACGGGGCAATCGCTGCGTACCACCCGCGCCTGGAATGATCGCAAGACCCGTTTCCGTCAATCCCATAACCGCGGACATCGCTGCGAAGCGGAAGTCACAGGCAAGCGCGAGTTCCATCCCGCCTCCGAATGCGAAGCCATTGATCATCGCAATTGTCGGCTGCGGCAGCTGATCGATCATCGTGAACACTTCTCCGATTTTGTTCAAATTGCGTTTCACATCAACATCCGATAACGTCTTGCGCTCTTTCAAATCAGCCCCCACGCTGAGTGCACGGTCGCCGGCCCCCGTCAATACAACGACTCGCACTTCGGGATCGATCCGTATCTGCTCGATTGTTTCTCCGAGTTCACGGATCATGTCGTAATTGAACGCATTCATCGATTCAGGCCGATTCAGCGTCACCCACGCGAGTCCCTGTTTCTTTTCCAATAAAATCGTTTCCATTCCATACACCCCTCCGAAATCATTGAATACTCTTAAAATATACCATTCCGAAGAAGTTGAATCCAGAAGTAGGACACTATTCTAACATAGTGAACTTGCAATATAGTGCTTATTTGCTACAATATAGGAAAATGGACTAAGTTGGGTGGAATCATTGTGGATGCAAGTGTATTTGTAGGCAGACAGCCGATTTTGGATCGAAATGGAAACCTTTTCGGCTACGAACTTTTATATCGCAACAGTGAAGTGAACCGGTTTCCGAACGTAAATCCGGAAAAAGCGACAATCGGTGTGTTGGTCAATACATTCCTCACGATTGGTGTCGATCGCGTTTCTGGCGCATATCCTTCCTTCATCAATTTCACGGGTGAATTATTGACTCAAGATCTTTATGATCACCTGAATCCTGCACGGGTCATCATCGAAGTGTTGGAAGATGTCGAGATTACCCCGACATTGCTCACCAAATTACGCAAACTGAAAAACCAAGGATTCCGGATTGCACTGGATGACTTTGTACTGACGAAACAATATGAAGTGGAAAAAGGATTGTTCTCCATTATCGATTTCATAAAAGTCGATTTCATTCAATCTGACCGGCAAGAACGGGAACGGATTCAAAATTTCGTCCGGGTCTACCCGAATGTCCAATTACTCGCAGAAAAAATTGAAACAGAGGCGGAATTCGAAGAAGCGAAAAAAGCCGGATATACATTGTTCCAAGGGTATTTCTTCGCCACGCCCGAAATCGTGAAAGGTGCAGAAGTACCTGCAATCGAAGAACACAACTTCCGCATCATGGACCGGCTCAATACCGATTTGCCAAGTGTGCGGGAAGTGGCGGGCCTCATCACCCAGGACATGTCACTTACATACAAACTTCTGAGATTCATCAACACCTATGCGTTTGGCATTCCAAGGAAAATCACATCGATCCAGCAAGCAATCATATTAATCGGATTACAAGAAACGAAAAAATGGATCTACATTATCACGCTCCATCAGATGGGAGTCGGTGATGGGAAAGGCCGGACGAAAGTGCTTGTCGACTATTCCATCGTGCGTGCAAAGTTGTGTGAACTGCTCGCTAAACGGAAGGGACACCAAAACTCGGATGAATTCTTCCTAGTCGGCATGTTTTCAATGCTGGACGTAATCCTTCATCGAAATTGGCACGAAATCGAACACGACATTCCGCTTTCCGACGATGTGATGCATACGCTCATGGGAGAACCGACACAGATGGCGCAATACCTTCAAATGGCGATTGCCGTCGAGCGTCTCGACTTGCCGCGTATGAAAGCTCTATGTGCAGAACTCGACATCCCATTGAACGATCTATGCGTGTATTCCCAAGAAGCTATCCGATGGGGACGCCAGCTGGACTAAAAACTTTCACTTTTGTTCACATAGCAGTTCCCTATTCTTACGCAATTCGTTAGAATGAGGACAGGAGTTGATAAGAGTGAACATTGCAGTTGTAACAGACAGTACGGCCTACTTACCCGAAGACTTGCGCAAGCGGCTACAGATTCATGTCGTTCCGCTCGCAGTAACGATAGATGGAAAAGATTATGAAGAAGAAATCGATTTAACGACTGAAGAATTTTATGAAAAAGTGCGGGGGAACGGACCACTACCGAAAACTTCCCAACCATCCGTCGGCCAATTCGCAGCGAAATTCAAAGAGCTGAAAGAGGCGGGTGCAGACGCGATCGTGTCCATCCATTTATCGAGTGGCATCAGCGGCACATACACGGGTGCTGTCCAAGCAGGTGATCTGGATGAAACCTTGGACGTGCGCGCATTCGATTCGGAAATTTCCTGCTATATGCAAGGGTTCTATGCGATCCGTGCAGCGGAACTTGCGCAAAGTGGTGCCTCCATGGACGATATCATGAACGAACTCGAGGAAATGAAACAAACGATGCGTGCTTATTTCATGGTCGATGATTTGTCGCACTTACAACGTGGAGGCAGACTTTCCAGCGCTCAAGCATTGATCGGCGGTTTACTGCAAGTGAAACCGATCTTGCATTTTGTCGACAAAGTCATCGTACCCTTCGAGAAAATCCGGACACGTAAAAAAGCGATGAAACGGATCGCCGACATGCTTGCTGAAGACGCCGCGAACATGCCGCTGGAAGCCTCTATCATTCATGGCAATCAACCCGAAGAAGCTCAAACTTGGCTAGCAGAATTGAGCGAACGGCTCCCGGACGTCAAGTTCACCATCAGCCATTTCGGACCTGTCATAGGAACCCATCTAGGGGAAGGTGCGATGGGACTCGGTTGGGTCAAACGGAAAACGAACAACTAAACAGTAGGGGGTGTGCGGATGAACAAACCATTCGATCCGGCCGTCAGAGACTTTCTGGACGGTCGCATTTGGTTGCGTCAGCACACCCCTTTTTCTATGGAAACGATTAACGCCCACATTGATAGTGGCATGATCGAAACGAGTCCAGGAGTGACGATGAAAAAAGGGCTGTTCGGTCAAACGGACTGTATATGCGCCCGATGTGAAAACGAGGACCCCCTGCTATTTACATGCTTCTATTGTTTGCGTTGCGAAGGTCCATGCGCGTATTGCCGGAACTGCCTGCAAATGGGGAGGGTGTCCGTGTGCTCAGAGCTGATCGTATGGAAAGGTCCGCAAACCGAATATCCGATGGAACACGTACTCGCCTGGGAAGGCACCTTGACCAAACACCAGAAGCGGGCGTCCGAAGAATTGTATGAAAGCACGGTGAACGTCCGTCCGCATTTAATTCACGCAGTGTGTGGATCCGGAAAAACGGAAATCTTATTTGAACCGATACATAAGCTACTACTAGCAGGCAAAAGAGTATGTATCGCAGCGCCCCGAGTCGATGTCATCTTGGAACTCGAACCAAGACTGCGTGCAGCATTTCCATCCACGACGATTGAAGCGCTCTACGGGGGAGCGGACGTCAAGTCGTTCGATGCACAACTGATCCTAGCAACCACGCATCAGCTCTATCGATTCCGACACGCATTCGACGCGATCTTTGTCGATGAAGCAGATGCGTTTCCTTATACAGCGGAAAAGACACTCCAGCATGCAGTCCGTAAAGTAGCTAAACCCGGAGCGCCCATCCACTTCGTCACCGCAACACCGTCTGACAAACTCCTTGCAGAAATGAAGAAAACAGGTGCTGTGTCCACCATCTCCCGGCGCTATCACGGTCATCCGCTTCCTGGACCACGATACGAACCACTATGGAACTATTCCAAACAGCTATCCAAAGGAAAACTGCCGAAAGCACTCGACACATGGATCAGAAAACGGCTCGACTTGAACGAACCGTTTCTCGTATTCTTCCATGAGATTGAGCTAATGATGAAAGCGGAAAAAGCATTTCGACAACTCGACGACCGGATCCGTACTGTCCACTCAGCCCATCCCGATCGGAAACAGCACGTCCAAGAGTTACGTGCAGGCACGATTCCTGGATTACTCACGACGACGATTCTGGAACGCGGAATTACGATTAAAAACATCCAAGTGGCGGTCGTCGGCGCTGAACAATCCATCTTCGACAAAGGGGCACTCGTCCAAATCGGAGGACGCGTAGGCCGCAATGTCAACCATCCAACAGGAGATTTCGTCCTGTTCCATAACGGCATCAGTTACGCCATGGACGGCGCACGACGGGAAATCAATCGGTTGAACGCAGGAGGCGATGTCACGTGAATCCATGCTTACTCTGCATGAAACCCATAAAAGAAATTGCTTCCTGGCAGTCGTTCTTCGGCCTGGAAAAGAAAAAGACACTTTGTGAAGACTGTTCAAAACGCTTCGTTCGTGCCGACATAAAGGAAGAAGGCGACGTATTGGATTCCGTTCATTCATTATACGAATATGATGACGCCATGCGCGACTGGCTCCACCAATACAAGTTCCTGCAAGACGTCGCGCTCGCGCAAGTGTTTGCAGACGAACTTCGTCGGTCATTTTCAAACAATGAAACCATAGTCCCCATTCCGATGCATCCGGAAAGAGCACGGCTCCGGACATTCTCTCATGTTGAGACGTTATTGGACGAAGCGAAACGTCCTTACATCCAATTGCTCGAAAAGACGAATACGGGTGTCATGGGGGAGAAGTCGAAACAAGAGCGGCTCGAGATGGAGAATCTATTCGAGCTCGTACCAGGCGCGGTGGTCCATCCGATCACGTACCGCCTCGTAGATGACATTTATACGACAGGGACAACATTGCGACACGCAGCCACCGTCTTGAAACAAGCAGGCGCCGCGAGAGTCGAAGCGGTGACCTTAATACGATCGATTCAGAAATGAGTCAAGGAGGAACGACAGATGGCAGAACTAAGACATTGCCCGTCATGCGGCGATTTTTTCAACTATACAGGGGTCCGCGAAGTATGCGGCAAATGTGGGATGAACGAAGAACGAGTATATGAAGAAGTGTACCGCTTCTTACGGAAACGTGAAAACCGTGCAGCGACAATTGAACGCATCGTAGAAATGACAGAAGCAACAGAATCTATGCTCCACAAATGGGTACGCAAAGGCCGCCTGCAACCCGCAATGTTCCCGAACCTAGGCTACCCATGCGATAATTGCGGTAAGCTGACGACAAAAGGGAAACTATGCGATACATGTACTGCGGAGATCAAATCAGAACTTAAAACATTCGAAGCCGCGACGGAATTCCGGGAAGCTATTCAACAAAAAGATCAAGCGACGTATCTATCTGAACGTAAGAGGTAATGAATTGGCAGTCGAAGCGACCTAGCAATGGCTGTATGGACTGCCTTTAAACTTTTTTTATCATCGGCACTAAAATTTCATATAAGAATCCCGTTGATTGAAGTGAAAGGTGGCGACTCCTGCGGAATCAGCGAAAGCCGTAACGAAGAACGGCTTTTGCGAGTAAAAGCGAAGCGTTAGGAGCACGTGTTTTCGAAGACCCCGCAGAAGCGTAGCGCCGAGGAGGCTGAGATCGAGCCCGCGGAAAGCGTCCACCTGTAACGTAAATCAACAATTTTCCTACCAATGAATTAGTTTAGCACCTATAAAAACGGGTACGTGTAAAGCGCTACCAAACCAGTAGGTATACAGGTGTATATATCGGCCAAACTGTAATTTCGTACAAAAGGCCCTTCAACTACTCGGAATTCAGCCGAAATAGTTACTAACAGCCAAACTAACTCGAAAGGAGCGAGAACAAACATGAAAATCACAAACAACAACATTCAACCGGTGAACCCATACCGGGCGAACCAAGTGAAAAACGAGCAAACGAAGAACGAAACAGCGATTCAGAAAGACCGTCTGGAAATTTCCAATGAGGCAAAACAGCTCTCCGAACCGAGCCCGATCACAGCTCAACGTAACGACAAAGTCAGCGCATTGAAAGCTCAAATCCAAGCGGGTACGTATAAGGTCGATGCGGAACAGCTCGCTTCCGATCTGATCGGCTACTACCAACCGAAACTGTAAGCGGGCGCACTTCATTTTAGAAAGCAGGGGACCTCATGACAATCGAATCGATTCTAGGGCAGCTCGACCAATTAGAGAAGCTTCATAGAAGCCTGCTGCGCATCGCAAACGAAAAAACGGCACGCATTAAGAAAAACGACATCAGTGGACTCGATCAGCTGCTGAAAGACGAGCAGGCACATCTTGCGGCGATCTTGCAGACCGACAAAGCCCGTGAAACAGCAGTCATCGCTTTTTTTACCGAACAAGGACGTCCGGTACCGCTTCAACCGACCATCACTGATGTACTCGACATCATCCAAGAGCCTGAACGCACACAGCTCAAGGAGGCGAAGGACCGTCTCCTGCACGCGATTCATGAATTGAAATGGCAGAACGATCTGAACCAGAAGCTCACCTACCAATCGCTTCAATTTGTGAATCTGTCGCTGGACATGGTCCGTCCACGGACCGAGTCCGTGAACTACTCGAAAAAAGAAGTACTCGGCAAACCGCCAACGGAAAAAATCGCATCATTCGATTCACAAGCTTGAGGAGGAAATCATCATGGGCTCAACATTTATGGGACTAGAAACAAGCAAACGCGGCCTGCAAACCCAGCAGTCCGCTCTTTATACGACAGGGCACAACATCAGTAATGCCAACACACTCGGCTACTCGCGTCAACGCGTAAACATGGAAGCTACAGGGGGCTTTCCGGGAGTCGGACTAAACGCTGGAACCATGCCTGGTTTTTTAGGGACAGGCGTTCAAGCAGGGTCGATTCAACGGATTCGAGATAGTTTCGTGGATCAACAATATCGAGGAGAGTCCAACAAGCTCGGCTACTGGGATACGCGTTCAAAAGCAATTGGTCAGCTTGAAGATATTATGAATGAACCGTCCGAGTATGGATTACAGAAATCACTCAGCCAGTTTTGGAGCAGTTTAGAAGACTTGGCAGTGCACCCGGAAAATGGTGGAGCTCGTAAGGTTGTAATCGAACGTGGAATTGCAGTGGCGGACTCGTTCAACTATATGAACAAGTCTTTAGAAGAGTTGAAGACGAATACTGGACAGGAAATCGGTATTTCAACAAAAGAAATCAATTCAATCATGAGTCAAATAGCAGGATTGAATGAGCAAATCTCATCTATAGAACCGAACGGCTATTTACCAAATGATCTGTACGATGCACGTGACGTATTAGTGGATAAACTTGCGCAGTTCCTCCCGATTGAAACGAGCTATACCAAATCAGGCGGTAATGCCTCTGCGGTTGCAGAAGGCAGTATGACGATAAGTATCAAATTGGAAGGTAATCCTACTCCAGAGCCACTAATCATTGTAAGTGGAAAAGATGCAACCGAAATGACTCTCGATGGTGCAAACGCAGATGGCTATCCGTCAGGTCCAATTAGTGGCTTTAGCTTCAGTGCTAATGGACAAGTAGTTGGAGGATCAATGGCAGCCTCGGCTATGAAAGATACAGGAAGCCTTAAATCACTTGTCAATTCATATGGTAGCACTGGTAAAACAGGGCTGATTCCCGATATGATTGCTAAACTTGATAAAATGGCGAATGCTTTCATGAAAGCATTTAATGATCAACATAAAGCAGGTTATACACTGAATGGAACTGGGACAGATCCAGATGGTGACAAAATTCCTTTCTTTACAGGTGAAGGAACTGGAGCTAAGGGCATAAAGGTAAGTGAAGCAATTATTGATGATCCATCGCTTGTGTCTGCATCCTCCAAGCCTGGAGAAGAAGGAAATGGCGAGAATGCCAAACTACTCGGTAAAGTCCAGTTCGACGATAAAGTGGGATTAGACGGTGCTACGATTCAAACATACTTCCAAGGTGTAATCGGACAACTTGGCGTAGACGGTCAACAAGCGGAAAAAATGAAATTCAACTCAGAAACGCTCATGATTTCGGTATCAAATCGCCGTGATTCCATCAGTGCCGTATCACTCGATGAAGAAATGACAAACATGATCCAATTCCAGCAAGCCTACAATGCTTCAGCACGAATGGTCACAGTTGTCGACGAAACGCTTGATAAAATCATCAACGGTATGGGTGTCGTCGGTAGATAATAAGGAGGAATCATAGAAATGCGTGTTACACAATCAATGCTTTCCAATAATATGCTCCGCAACTTAACATCAAGCTATAGTAAAATGGGAAAACTCAACGACCAGCTGACGACTGGTAAAAAAGTGAACCGTCCATCCGATGATCCTGTCGTTGCTATGCGCGGACTGAACTATCGCATGCAAGTGGATAAGGTGGCGCAATATCAACGGAACATCGGTGAAGTGAACAACTGGCTCGATAGTACGGATGATGCGCTCGATAAGGTCGGTCAAGCGTTGCACCGAACGAAAGAACTTGTGACGAACGCTGCGAACACCGGTGCCATGACGGATTCTGACCGTGAGAAAATTAAGTCAGAGTTAGACCAACTTCGTCAACAGATTCAAGACACAGCGAATACTAAAGTTGGGGACAAATATATTTTTAGTGGTACTAAAACTGGAAGTGCACTTTACGATAAAACTCTTGTAGACGACGGTAATGGCAATATGGTTGAAAAAGGCTATCCCGAAATTAGTACGGATACAGACCCTGCAGGAGCACTCACTGCATTTGAATCAGATGTGAACATAAATGTTTTCGATGGCGTGCAGCTGAATGTTAACTCGACTTCTGCAAAACTTTTCAAAGACATTGAAGCTATGTTTAAAAGCTTTGATGATCCTAGTGTAGATTTTGGAGAAGCAATCGGAAAAGTCGATGGCATGATGGATGATCTACTCACTGAGCGAGCAGATGTCGGTGCTCGTCAAAATCGTGCAGAACTAATGGACGACCGCTTGGAAACTCAAGAAGGGATTTCCAAAAAACAAATGTCATTGAACGAGGACATTGATTACGAAAAAGTCATCACTGAAATGATTTCTCAGGAATCCGTACACCGGGCAGCATTATCTGTAGGGGCACGAATCATCCAGCCTTCACTTGTGGATTTCTTAAGATAATCGATTCAGCACGAGATGTGCCAGGTACTCTTGTGCCTGGCATTTTTTGTTATAAATAGGAGGCTGAAAATGAATATACCTCAATTGCAAATTCAAACTACCCCAGCTAAACTAGTTGTGCATACAGAGAAAGCGATACAAGAAATTGAACAGCCGAGAGCAGTAATGCAACAAAGTCAACCTGCAGCTATTTTAGAAATTTCAACAACTAGGCCAAGGTTATCAATTGATACTACTGCAGTCCGAGAAGATATTGATATGAAAAGTGTTTTCAAGAGAACTCAAGAGCACGCTCAATTAGGCCGACAAGCAGCACTTGAAGGCATTGGTAGAAGAGCCTCTGAGGGACAGCAACTCTTAAGAATTGAAAATGGAGGGAATGTAATTGCAGATTTGGCGAAGCAAAATGGGACTCCACCGCCTGCATCTTTAGGGATCCGCTTCGTTGCAAACAGAACGAAAATTCAAATGTCCATTGCTCCAGGTACAACCAACATTAACGTGACCCCACAAAAACCAACGTTAGATGTTCAAACAAACAAACCTATCCACACCTACATACCAGGCAAAGTGAGTGGAACTATGGAGCAATATTCTTCCATCCAGATTGACTGGAAAGGTTAACAAAGGAGTGTTCAATATTGAAGATCAAAACAAAGTTTCATGGAGAACTCGATATAGAGGGGGTTCAGAAATGGACGTTTCCGAATGGCTTGCCGGGGCTGGAAGGTGAAAAACAGTTCGTGCTTTTGCCAATAGAAGGAAATGATAGCTTTCGAGTGATGCAATCCACGGTGAATGCTTCAATTGCACTCATCGTTTGCAGTCCATATACGCTGCTAGATAGCTATGAAATATCCATTGATGAGCCGACGCTCGGTCTATTGAATATTAAAGAACCAGACGAGGTGATGGTGTTATCAGTCATGTCACTGAAGCAACCATTCGAAGAGTCGACGATTAATTTACAGGCTCCTCTAATTTTGAATAGCACAAATCTGAAAGCTAAACAAATGATTTTAAATGATTCACAGTACAGTTTGCGACAATCTATCGATGTGAAGGCCAAAAAGGGGGCACGCTAACATGCTTGTACTCTCAAGAAAACCAAACGAAACGATTAGAATTGGTGAAGACATAGAAATTAGGATTATTGAAGTTAAAGGTGATACAATCCGTATCGGAATCGAAGCACCAAAGTCTGTAGATATCTTACGCGGAGAACTAGTACAATCTATTTCAGAATCCAATACAGAAGCGATTGCTCTGGATTTAGATATCTTTAATCAGTTAACAGCAAGAACAGAAAAGTGATTTGACAGCTTTAGGTTCATGTCCAGTGCAAATATAAAATAAATGAATTTACTTATCAAAATTACTAAACACTTGGTAACACTATCCGATATAATCTATGTAAGCAAGAGAAGGTTGTTTCGGCCGGCATCCTGACTCGAGCAAACAATAAAATGATCAGGTTCACAAGGACGTGAACCTCACAACTCAAGGAGGAAACAACAATGATTATCAATCATAACTTAGCAGCAATGAACACTCACCGTCAATTAGGAACGAATAACACAAACGCGTCTAAAAACTTGGAGAAATTGTCTTCTGGTTTGAAAATTAATAAAGCTGGAGACGATGCTGCAGGTCTAGCAATCTCGGAAAAGATGCGTGGTCAAATCCGTGGTTTGGATATGGCTTCTAAAAACGCGCAAGATGGTATTTCTTTAATTCAAACAGCTGAAGGTGCTTTGAATGAAACACATTCAATTCTTCAACGTATGCGAGAACTTGCAGTGCAATCTTCAAATGACACAAATACAACTTCTGATCGTGGTGAACTACAAAAAGAAGTTGATGAATTAGCTAAAGAGATTACTAGAATTTCAAATACTACTGAATTTAACACTAAGAAGTTAATGAATGGATCGAATAGTGGTAATGGATTAACATTCCAAATCGGAGCCAATTCTAGTCAATCTGTTACCTTGAAACTTGCTGCAATGGATGCAAACAAATTAGGTGTTACTACAACGGGTACTACTGGTTCTGGAGCTACAGTAACATCAGGAATTAAAATTACAACTCAAAGTGGAGCAAATGCTGCTATAAGTGGTATTAATAAAGCGATAAATACAGTTTCTGCAGAGCGTTCGAAATTAGGAGCTATGCAAAACCGTCTAGAGCACACAATCAACAACCTTGGAACTTCTTCTGAGAATTTGACTGCTGCTGAATCGCGTATTCGTGACGTAGATATGGCTAAGGAAATGATGTCATTCACTAAGAATAATATCTTGACTCAAGCTGCTCAAGCGATGCTTTCACAAGCAAACCAACAGCCACAAGGTGTACTTCAACTACTACGTTAATTTGAATGAAAAAACACGATCCGAGAAATCGGATCGTGTTTTTTGTTGATGCTTTATTTTATGATTTCTTTATATTTAAATAAAGGAATATGATTCCAATTTTCAATGTATGCGCCGCCTTCTGTACAATTATACAAAGATAAATCTGAATGTTCTTGCGCATACAACTCTAACCACTTACGATAGATTGTTAAATTTTTAGAGGTATTCACTAGTCCGTTTTTATCATAGTTGTCAACCTGCAATTGGTTAGATGTCACATTTACTATCTTTTGTAAATGGGCACCTTTTGCATGGCTTTGACCATGAGTATAAGCTAAATCTTGCCCAACTAATGCAACTGATTTTGCTCCTAACCAGATCATGGTATCCAATAAACTAGTTGCCACGGAACCACCAGTTTTTATTAGTGGTTCATTTCGTTTTTTTGCTCTGTTTTCCGCTTCCCCAAAACCATGTTGGTAAAGAATATATCGTTCTCCTTGATGCAACAATACAGTTTCATAAAAAGCTGTGCTTAAGTAGAATAACTTTGCTTCCGGGATATTCACATCTACTAATTGGGATAGAGTGGCTTTGTTAGGATCACTAATCATAAAAAAATCAGGAATGATTTCAGATTTTAGCATAGGTTTGATAGCAGTACCAACCGCTCCTATCGTTATTAGTCCTTCTTCTTTAATTTCCTTTAATAACGGGAGTTGCTTAGTCAAAGAAGGGCCTGCTGAAGCTAAAATCATTGGTCTTCCTCGGTAATCATCTCTTAATTTACCAATTCCAACATCATTTAGTAAGGTGTTTTTATCGAAATTCTCGATTAACGAGTCTATTTGATGATCAATAGTAAGTTGCTGGTATTGTAGATCCTTTAACAGGGATTGAAGAGGGACGTACTTTTCAGGTATTAAATCCATTCCGCTTTTATGAATCTTAATATTTGTTGAACTATATGAAGAAAATAATCTCTCCTTTTCATTTACGGAGAGTCTGGAGAATGATAGTAGACAAACATTTTCTAACGTAGATAAACTTTCGTAAAAGATACTTTTGATAAACCATGAATAAAATTCGTCATTAAACTCAATTACATTTACTTTTTGATTTTTGCAAGCAAGCGCTATCTGTTTAATATGGTAGCCTGCACCAAGTCCAATAATTAAAATGTTTTCATTCGTTTTCATGATTTTAACAAAGTTTTCAACCCATGAGTATACTTCATTCATAGGATTGTATTTGCTATGTAAATAGATAGTTTTTCCATTTTGAACTACTTTTATTGTTGGAACTGTTTTTGTTTCTATAATTATAATCTCCATATTTCAATAACCCCCTTTTCGGAAGAATAATAAATTTCTATGTTTTACCTTACTAGTTTTATAGGTATTTAGACTCGATCATTAAATAAACTTAAATCTTCAACCATAGTGCGAACTTAAACTGAAAAGACCAATAAACTTGAAGGTACATGAAATTTCTGTCCAAATCCAATAATAGGACTCACGTATGAACAAGAATTTAGTAAGAATTTCATTTGGTAAATGGGTTGGACATATACTTCGAAAAAGTTAAAAAACATCGTTTTATACAAACAAGATAACTCTATAAAGAAATTGACGACGTACTTGTTTACTTTTTATTTAGTTAAATGGCTAGTAATCACTCAATTGAAGTAACGCTTGCAAACGATAGCCTACAAAATGTACTTGGTTTCACGTTCATAAATGTATTACAGCTATCCAGAAAAAATAAAAGTCGATTCGGCTATTTTAACTAGTATATTTATTAACCTTGTTGAACTCTTAAATGCACATTATCAGCCAACAAAGACCATTATGATGTTGAAAATCATTGATTTTACAACAAATGCTTTAGACGTCCACTATTTTAAATGAACAGAATTACGAAGAACGAGACTTTAAATTAAATCTCCTACTTATTTTAAATAAATAAGTATCAACTATTCTGTCAAAGAAATCATAACAAACGCTTTGATTCATTTATGGACGAGGGACTCTTTTTCGTTTGTCGGCTTAAGTAAATGCAGTCATACACATTGTAGAAGTGTTTCCACTCCCTAAGGATACCCAATGGTCTAAATCGAGCAGTATAGAAAACGTCTTTCAGATTGTGTTTATTATCTATAGTCGATAGTAAGAAATATGCATAAGCACCAATAGTTTTAATCTTCCAACTGAGGAAATCAGGAAATTTCGGCTAAACTTTGGCAATTGAGTTGTTCTTTAAATGAATCAGGCAACATGTGAAAATTAAACACTTTTACGGAATGAGAAAAAAAGCGGTGAAAAACTAAATTTACCTGTCTCCCCTCACATAATGTCTTTCAATTTTAGTTCAATATAAAACTAAAAGCCTCATGCCGCTTCTGAAAAATGACTGAGGGTTAAAGACATTGTTTTGGAAAGATGCCAGGCACTGGTTACGACGTTTCGAAAAAGCGCACGTCCCTTAAAGATTGATTTCCAATCGGAGCATCTGCCTAATTGTATAAAAATACAAAAAATAGTGCTTTCTCTATTTTAATTTTTATCTTTTTAGTCAAGAATCAAAGTGTGGTACTGAAAATTCAATCATTAATTATGCAACACTGTGATTTAATCTATCTTTATTATACTGTACTCCCAAGATTAAAAGCACTTCAATTTTATTTTTCTCAACCGATAGTAAGAGTGTGATACAATTTATATGAATATATTAACTGGAGGGGTTCTCCTTGGAACTGATTTTCCCACAAAAAATAGTGATGTTAGATAACCCCACTATTGAACTTATTTTTGAGAAAGTTAATGAATGTATATTAAAAGGTTACTATTTTAGCCATTTTATTGCGGATGGTATAGAACTTGAAAATTATGAGGACTATTTGAATCATCATATCGGACATATTAGTCAATTAGTAGTTGTTGCTAAGACTGTCCAGGACCATGTAAATGATTTATTACTTTCGACTGGAGAATATATTAAACGAGCAATACCAGAAATGCTTTCATTATCTGATGAATTTTACAATAATCCCAAGTCTGTGACTTGGGTCACTTTAGAAGAACTCCTAGAAGGCCTTCAATGGATTAACGAAATGTTAGTGCATGTTGGTCAAAGCGAGACTGTACCATCTAATTGGGAAAATTACTTAGAAGTAGCCGGGAACATGCAAGAACATATTCGTAACCTAGCAGAAGCAGTTGAAAACGAAGACAGTATATTGATTGGCGATATCATTCAATATGAATTGCTAATGGTTTTTGAGGAATTACAAAAAGAAATACTGGGCACAATAGATAATGAGGGAATGCGACATGATCTTAATTGATAATCGAAATGTATTGCGATTGAAAGATCGTGCTTTATTGCAAAAAATTTCTCAATGGGATAATCGAAGACCTTCAGGGGCTGTAATAGTAGAAAAAGCAAAGACCGGTGTTCCAATTGTTAAGATATTGATTGAAGGAAAAACACAGTATTTACAAAGTAAGTATGATCCTATGAGTGAAGCAGAACGCTTTGTGGATAAATTTACAAAAGACAGTCACCACGTACTATTTATTGGTATTGGAATGGGCTATCATATCAATTATTTTATGAAAAAGCATCCTGAAACTAAGTTCTTGATATACGAACCGAATGAAGAGGTACTTCACGCCTATCTATCAAATAGCTTATTGAATGAACTTCCACTTCAACATTTGATAGGGATTTTCACTGGGATTGATGAAAAAAAAATCATGGTCGAAATAGAAAGTATCATAATACAATTCAATGAGGTTTTACAAATAATCCCACTTCCAATCTATGAAAAAATTTATAGTGAAAAAGTCGGGAATCTCTTAGAAAGTACTTTAAAATTAGTTAAAGATCGTCATAGTATTATGTTAACTAATGCAGTATTTCAAAAACGCTGGACCATCAACTCCATAAAAAACTTTCCCGTAGTATTGCAGACACCAAACATTTTACATGATATTGATAGTTCTGCGTTTAAAGGAAAGCCAGCGATTATTGTTGCAGCAGGACCCTCTTTAAACGAGGAATTTGAAAACTTGCGGTATATAAAAAAACATGGTTTGGCTTATATCTTTTCGGTAGGATCTGCGATAAATGCGTTGATTGAGCAGGGGGTTTATCCTGATGCTGCTTGTACGTATGATCCCTCTGAAAGAAATCAACTTGTTTTTAAAAAGTTAAAGGACCAACAAGTCGACAATATACCTTTGATCTTTGGAAGTTCGGTTGGGTTTGAAACATTGTCCGACTATCCCGGTGAGATGCTCCATATGATTACAAGTCAAGACACCGTCTCGCCACAATTATTAGATACAGCTCAATCGATCGATATCGTACTTGATGCTCCTTCCATCGCAGTTGTTACACTTCAGATACTTATAATGTTAGGGACTAGTCCAATCATTTTAGTTGGGCAAAATTTGGGGTTTCAAAATGACCAGCGATATGCTGCGGGCATTCAATACGACTTTGTTGAGAGTAAGTTAAATGATGAAGAAAAGAAAAAAACGTTAAATATTAAGGACGTTCAGGGGAATGATATTAAAACCAATGATGGATTCAACTGGATGCGCCAGCAATTAGAAATGCATATTGCATCTAATCCGGGACTGAAAGTAATTAATACAACAAAAAATGGAGCGCATATTGAAGGGACAACATTCACTCCTTTAGAACAGTTGATTGGTGATGTGCTTGCTGATAGCATCGTTTTGACCGGCTGGCATGCGAAGTCCAATAAATACGATGTAGAATTCATTGAAAGCAGAGCATATCTAATGAATGAATATGCAGAAAAAATGAATAGAGAAATCCAATCTGCATTAGAAGAATTGGAGAGAATACAAAAGTCTGCTGATCTGAAACAGTATAAAAATATTGAAAAACGTTTTGCTTCCTTTGATAAGCAATTCAATAAAATAAAGAAAAATGAGTTCTATGCTGGTTTTATAGAACCTCTCATGAGAGTCCAAAATGAGAAGCTATCACTCGACACTAAAAAAATTCGTTATGAAGAAAACCTGCAAAGAAAAGCAGATACTGTTGTTAACTCATTTGGTCTGTTTTTGCATGAAATTAAACTTCACTTTGATTTTGTGTTACCTTATTTCCAAGAAATGAAAACCAAGATAGATAAAATCAGCGAGGAATGAAGCCGATGAGAAAGAAAATTCTTGTAACAGGGGCCGATGGATTCATTGGATCCCATCTAACTGAGAAATTGGTGAGAATAGGGTATGAAGTGCGTCCATTTGTGTACTATAATTCTTTTAATTCGTGGGGGTGGCTCGATACAGTTCCTCGAGAAATTAAAGATAATCTTGATGTATTCTCAGGAGATGTTCGGGATCCATATGGTGTTAAAGAGGCAATGAAAGGTTGCTCTCATGTCTTGAATTTGGCAGCCCTGATTGCAATCCCATATTCCTACCATTCACCGGATACATATGTGGACACAAATATAAAAGGAACATTGAACGTTGTACAGGCTGCGAGGGAGTTAGGTATTCAAAAAGTAGTTCATACTTCTACAAGTGAGGTCTATGGTACTGCCCAATATGTTCCGATAGATGAAAGTCATCCATTGCAAGGGCAATCTCCATACTCAGCAACAAAAATTGCAGCAGATCAATTAGCATTATCTTTTTATCGTTCTTTTGAGACTCCAGTATCAATTATTCGACCATTCAATACATATGGGCCGCGTCAATCAGCAAGAGCTGTTATACCTACTATTATCGGTCAGCTTGCAAATGGACAAAAGTCTATTCAACTTGGAGCGATTAGTCCAACACGTGACTTTAATTATGTGAAGGATACAGTGGATGGCTTTATATCTGTTTTGGATCATGACCAATCACTTGGAGAAGTCATTAACATAGGCTCTAACTACGAGGTCTCTATAGGTGAGACGGCACAAATGATTGCGAATATCATGAATGTCGATTTGGAAATAGTCACTGACGAACAAAGACTTCGTCCAGAGAAAAGTGAAGTAGAACGTTTGTGGGCAGATAATCAAAAAGCGAAGAAACTTCTTGGATGGGAGCCTTTATATGGAGGAAAAGAAGGATTTAAACGTGGATTAACAGAAACAATAGCTTGGTTTTCAAATCCGCAGAACGTATCTTCTTACAAGACGGATGTGTATAACATATGAATGATGAATGGTTCCAATTTGCGAAAGAAGTAAAGAAAATGTATGGAAAAGATTTTGTTCCACTGCATGAGCCCACCTTCGATAACTTGGAGATTTGTAACGTAACGGACTGCATACAAACGGGATGGGTTTCTTCTGTGGGAAAGTATGTAGATCAGTTTGAAAGAGATCTAGCGGAGTATACTGGTGTGAAACGGGCAGTTGCGGTTGTCAACGGAACAGCAGCCCTTCAAATTGCACTCAAAATAGCTGGCGTTCAGGCTGATGATGAAGTGTTTATGCCTGCCCTAACATTTATAGCAACTGCGAACGCTGCGACCTATCTAGGAGCCATTCCTCACTTTGTTGACGTCAGTACAGAAACACTTGGACTCGATCCTTTTAAGTTGGACAAGCACATTCAGTCAATTGGGGTAATGAAAGATAACCAGTTGGTGAATAAGTCAACAGGAAGAATTATTCGTGCAGTAGTTCCGATGCATACATTCGGCCATCCAGTGGACTTAGATCCACTACTAGATGTTTGTCAAAAATATAATTTAATTTTGGTTGAAGATGCCGCCGAGTCATTAGGATCCTATTACAAAGGGAAACATACAGGTGGATTTGGGCGGACAGCTGCACTCAGTTTTAATGGAAATAAAATCATTACGACTGGTGGTGGAGGCGCTATTCTTACAAATGATGAAGCACTAGCCGATTATGCTAAACATATTACCACCACTGCAAAAGTGCCTCATTCCTGGGAATTTAATCATGATGAAATTGGTTACAACTATCGGATGCCTAATATTAATGCTGCGCTTGGTTGTGCACAGTTGCAAAAGCTAGATGGGTTCATAGCATCAAAACGTACTCTTACTCAAAAATATGTAAATATGTTAATGAATAATAAGGATGCGAAGTTATTTGTCGAAAATCCAAATACAAAGAGCAATTACTGGCTACAGACACTTCAATTAAAAACAGGTGTTAATCGAGATACAGTGGTGCAAAAATTGAATAATGCTGGTGTAATGGCGAGGCCAATATGGATTCCTTTAAATACGCTTGATATTTTTCAAATGTGTCCTTCAGGGGATTTAAGTGTTACTTATAAATTACAAAAGGAAATAATTAATATTCCAAGTTCTCCAATAAAATTTTCAGAATAAAGGAAGGTTTTTATGGATTTAAAAATTCTTACTAAAGAACAATTTCTTCATTACATTCCATCTTTAAATCGTTTGTTTAAAAAATCATTTGGTAAGGATATTCATCCTGATTTTTTAAAATGGAGATATTTAGATAACCCAACTGGAGAATTACTTGTAGCAGTTGCGATTGAAGACGGCGAAATTATAGCTAATTATTCTGCAAGTCCAGTATTTTTCAGGAAGGGCAATGAATCCTTTAAAACGGCTCTATCTATGACTACTATGACGGATCCGAACTATAACGGAATGGGATTATTCCCTAAATTAGCTAATATGTTGTATAACGAAATGATTGAGCGCAATTATTCAGCAGTGTGGGGATTTCCAAATGGAAATTCACATGGAGCATTTGTTAAAAAACTTGGTTGGAAAGATATTTACGAAATACCAACATTAAGATATGAAGTGAAAAAACAAGAAAAGAAAAAAATGGAAAAAGGTTATAGAATTGAGTTTGACAATGAATACAATAAAATTGATGAGATTAACTTAATTAAGAAAGATCAATACATCGTAGAGAAAAGTAAAAAGTATTATGAATGGAGATATAATAAACACCCATTTAATACATATAAACATATAGTTTTGTTTAAAAATCATGAAATAGTAGGTAGTGTACTATATAAAATATATAATAACTCAATAGACATACTAGAGTTTAATGGAATTGAAAATAAAGAAGATATTAATTGTATTCTCTCATTTTTAGACAACCTTGCAATCGAAAGTGGCTACAATTCAATTTCTTGCTGGATGAGTGTGTTTGATCATAAACATACAGTATTCGAGAAATTTGGATTTAATGTTACTGTGCCTATAACGTATTTTTGTTTGAAACAATTTAAGGGGAACTTTGAGTTAGACTATAATAAATACTTTATTCAAATGGGTGATTCAGATGTCTATTAAAAAGATAGTTGCATTTACTGGTATCAGGTCAGATTATGATTTACTAAGTGGCCTGTATAAAAAAATTAATAATAACCCCGATTTAGATATTAAATTAATTGTTTCGGGAAGCCACATGTCCTCTACTTATGGTGGTTCAGTCTCAGAAATTATTAAAGATGGTATTCCAATTTTGGCTAAAACTGAATCACTCCTTGATTCAAATAGTCCATCAGTAAGAGTTAAATCCTTATCTATTTTATTGTTAAGTGTGGTTCATACAATTGTTGACTATAATCCTGATTTAATCATCGTGGCCGGTGATCGGGAGGATGTAATGGCAGGTTCACTAGTAGGAGCTTATTTGGAAGTTCCTGTCGCGCACTTCTTTGGAGGAGATCATGCAAAAGATGGGAATGTGGATAATCCAATTCGTCACGCGACTTCAATGCTAGCGAATATACATTTTGTGACAAATGAAAATTCAGAGCTAAGACTTCTTAAAATAGGAGAAGAAAGGAGACGGATTTTTAACATAGGAAGCCCTTCACTTGATAAGTTTTTAAATACGGAGGAAATTTCAAAAGAAGACCTATTCGAATTTTTTAATATTGAGTATCGAGAAAAATATGCATTGTTAATATTTCATCCTGTAATTGATAGGAATGAAAGTGCAAGTATGCAATTCCAAAAAATATTGAATGCATTACAAAGAAAAGGGATATTTACATTTGTTAGCTATCCAAATACGGATAGTGGAAACAAACTAATATTAGATGTAATTAGCAATAATATTGATAATCCAAACTTTTATTTCTATAAAAACTTAGATCGACCAAAATTTATTAATCTATTTAGAAATGCAGAATTTTTAATTGGAAACTCGAGTGCAGGGATATATGAAGCTCCATTCTTAAAAAAACCTGTAATAAATGTAGGTATTAGACAAAAAGGTAGACTTTCTGCAGAAAATGTTGTATTTATTGACAATTCAGAGGATTCTATAGTCGAAGCAATTGAAAAAGTAGAATCTGCTGATTTCAAAAAATTAGTTGATTCGGTGCAATCCCCATATGGAGACGGTAATTCGGAAGATTTAGCACTTGATTTAATAAAGACTTTAGATTTCGAAGAATTCAAATTAAAAACGAACGATCCTTTAGAGGTGAATAATGAATAAAGTGATGATTATTGCACCACATCCTGACGATGAAACTCTGGGATGTGGTGGAACTATACTAAGGCATATTTCAAATGGTGATGACGTTTATTGGTGCATCATTACTACAGCTGAGGGATTAACAACAGATAGAAAATGGTTAGAACGACGGGAAGAAGAAATCGCTCAGGTAACATCAGCATATGGATTTAAGAATGTGTTTAAATTAAATTTTGTTGCTACTAAATTGGATAGTGTTCCAGATAATAATTTGATTAATGCTATTGGAGACGTGTTTAAGGAAATTAAGCCTAATGTGGTTTATGTGCCCTACCGTGGAGATATTCACAGTGATCATAAAATAGTTTATGATGCAACAATGTCATGTACTAAGTGGTTTAGATTTCCGAGTATCGAAAAAGTTTTGATATACGAAACTATCTCCGAAACAAACTTTGCAATGAATATAGATTCAATAGGTTTTAGACCGAATGTTTTTTCTAACATATCTGGTTACATTAATAAGAAGGTTGAAATTATGAATATTTACGAATCAGAAATTGCTTCTCATCCATTTCCAAGGAGTGAGGGATCGATACGCGCCTTAGCAGTTTTAAGAGGTGCAACTGCTGGGGTGGATGCTGCTGAAGCGTTCATGCTAGTAAAGGAGCGTATTTTATAAATGAAAACGTACATCATTGCAGAAGCTGGAGTAAATCATAACGGATCACTCGAACTTGCTAAGAAACTCGTCGACGTTGCCAAAATATCAGGAGCTGATGCAGTAAAATTTCAAACATATAAAACGGAGAATTTAGTTACACAATCCGCCCATCAAGCTTCTTATCAAGTAAAGAACTTGGGAGAAGAAACGACGCAGTTTGATATGTTAAAAAATCTTGAACTGTCATACCAACAATTTAAAGAACTGAAAGAATATTGCAATCATCAAGCTATTGAATTTTTGTCGACGCCTTTTGATTTTGAAAGTGTCGACTTTTTAGTTCATGAACTTCAACTTAAGACTATAAAAATCCCATCAGGTGAGCTAACGAATAGCCCATTTGTACACTATTTGGCTACAAAGCAACTTCCAATTATTTTATCTACAGGCATGGCAACCATAGAAGAAATTCATGAATCACTGTCATTTATCGCATTCGGCTTAGAGTTTCCAAGTGAAGATGTAAATGTTGATAAAGTTAGGAGATTCTATAACACAGACCGTGCAAAAGAAGTGTTAGAAGCATATGTTAAAGTTCTTCACTGTACGACAGAATATCCTGCTCCGTATAAAACGATTAACTTACATGCTATAAAAGGATTAAGAGACGAGTTAAGATTACCTATTGGCTACTCAGATCATTCAGAAGGAATTACAGTTCCAATTGCTGCAGTTGCTTTAGGAGCTACGGTTATTGAAAAACATTTTACGATTGACAAGACATTACCAGGTCCAGACCATTTGGCTTCATTGAATCCAATGGAACTAGAAAGCATGGTAAATGGGATTCGCGCGGTGGAGCAATCATTAGGTAGTGTTATTAAAGAACCTACTCAAATTGAAATTATAAATCGGAATGCTGCTAGAAAGAGTATTGTTGCAAAAAAACGTATTGTAAAAGGGCAACCAATTGCTAGGGAAAGTCTAACGTTTAAACGGCCTGGTAATGGAATGGACCCTTCAAGATTCTGGTCTTTGATAGGTAAAAGTGCCACCCGCAACTATGAAGAGGACGATTTGTTGAATGAATAAGCCGGTTATAATTATAGGGAACGGTGGACATGCCTCGGTTTTGGTAGAGATATTACAAGGTACCCATATTGAAATAATTGGATATACAGCTCCGGAGGAAGGTTCTGAATTCTACAATCTACCATACTTAGGAAATGATAATGTTATATTAGAATATCAGGTGAAAGAAGTTGAACTTGTACTAGGTATTGGTGCGATAAATGTAACTAATCTAAGGAAAAAAAAGTATGCAGCATTTAAATCCAAAGGATACACCTTTGCCACAATCATTCATCCCTCAGCCATAATATCTCCGACGGTAGCAATAGGAGAAGGTACACAAATAATGGCAGGTGTTATTATACAAACTCAATCTGTACTGGGAGAAAATTTAATTATCAATACAGGCTCTCAAATTGATCACAATAGTTTAATTCAGCACCATTCGCACATTGCTCCTGGTGTAGTTCTTTCAGGAAATGTTTCAGTGGGGGAAAACTGTCACATTGGTGCTGGTACTACGATTATACAAAATATAACGATTGGGAACTGTGTACTAATAGGTGCGGGATCTCTAGTTTTAAAAAATATCAAAGATGATATAACTGCTTATGGTGTACCTGCACAGGAGGTGTAAGTAATGGAGAAATGGCAAGAAGTTTTGGTAGAGTCTTCTACACCAATTATTGAGGTCATGAGATTGATTGACGAAACTACAATGCAGTTTGCAGCAGTTGTAGATAGCGACTGTATTCTGTTAGGATCTGTTACAGATGGTGATATTAGAAGAGGTATTTTAAAAGGAATCCCTTTAGATCGACCAATAGCAGAAGTGATGAATCGTACACCTATACATCTTATGGCAGGGAAAAGTGATGTTTATTATAGAAAACAGATGGAACAATTAAAGATAAAGCAACTCCCGATTATTTCGGAAGACTATAAATTGGTTGAAATTTTATTTGCGGAAGAACCAAGACGGCTTTTGAGCAAAGAGAATTTAGTCGTGTTGATGGCTGGAGGACTGGGTACTAGACTTCGTCCACTAACGGAAAGTATACCGAAACCAATGTTGAATGTTGGAAGTAAACCAATCTTAGAAACGATTATCGAAAGTTTTAAAAGTTATGGTTTTACGAGATTCATACTTTCAGTGAACTATAAAAAAGAAGTGATAAAAGATTATTTTCAAGATGGTTCACACTTAGGTGTATCCATAGATTATATCGAAGAGACAAAAAGACTTGGAACAGCTGGTGGATTGTCTTTGCTTCCAGAGTATCCTAAAGCTCCTTTTTTTGTAATGAACGGTGATTTGTTAACAAAAATTAATTTTGAACAACTTTTAAACTTTCATGTAGAAACTAACTCTTCAGCCACTATGTGTGTACGAGAGTACGAATATCAAATTCCATACGGAGTTGTTGAAACTAAAGATGAAAAATTGCTATCCATTCAAGAAAAACCGATAAATAAAAGCTTTGTGAATACAGGTGTGTATGTTTTAAATCCGAAAATTTTAGATGAAATTCCAGCCAATAATTTTTTTGATATGCCAGATTTGTTTAAATCTGTGATGGAAAGTAATCAAAGTGTGTCTGCCTTTCCTCTAAGAGAGTATTGGCTAGACATTGGCCAAATGGATGATTACAAATTAGCAAATGAAACTTATTGGGAGAGATTCCATGATAAATGATAAAAAAATATTAGCAGTTATCTCAGCTCGTGGAGGTTCCAAAGGAGTACCGCGTAAAAATATTCGAAACTTAGCAGGTAAACCATTAATTGCTTGGACAATTGAGGCTGCTAAAGAATCAAAGTACATTGATCGTCTTATTTTGTCTTCTGAGGACGAAGAGATTATTGAGATAGCTAGAGAGTATTCTTGCGAGGTTCCTTTTAAACGTCCATCCATGCTTTCAGAAGATACTACACCTGGTATAGAGCCGATTTTACATGCTCTTACGGAAATTCCTAATTATGACTACGTCATGCTTTTACAACCAACATCTCCTCTTAGAATAGTAGCAGATATAGACACATGTATTGAAAAAATTCATGAACATAAAGCTAAAGCTTGTGTTAGTGTTTCAGAAGCGAACGATTCGCCATATTGGATGTATGAAATACTTGATCATAAACTCGAACCTATAATCTCTAAGGATACTTTAATACCAAGACGCCAAGAACTACCATCAGTTTACTCATTAAATGGAGCCATTTATATTGCAGAGATAGAGTGGTTATTAAATAGCAGAACATTCATAACTAATGAAACGATTGCTTACAATATGCCGAATAAAAGAGCTAAAGATATTGATACTGAAGAAGATTTTGTGGTGTGTGAATACATATTGAGGAATAGATGATTATCTAATATAAAGAAACGTGTCGTGCCTTAATTAAATCAGAAGATTATTTCAAAGAATTCACATGTCTCTTGAGGGGGAATTAAAGATTATAAAGTTAGATTCAATTAGTGATCGCTTGACAAGATAGGTATAAGTTCATTGTTTAAGGAGATTCACATTATAAAGTGAGATTTAAGTATGATGATTCATACTTAAATCATTTTTAAAAATACTGACACATTACTAATATAGAAGATAGAGATATGGAAAAGAATTTGTTCGTAGGCTGGAAAGTGGAATAACTATGTCTTGTTTATGTGCTATAGTCCTTGAAATATGTATTAGATTTAGAATATAATAAATATAATTATAAGTTAAATAAAAAATGACTTTAGGAAAGTTGACGATAAATGGCCAAAAATAATTCGATTAAAGTCCCGGCACATCATAATATTTACAATGGTAGCAATACGGGTAGGGAATTGCGTATTGACTTTTCCGTACCGGAAGAAGGTGTTACGATTGAAACTGGATTGATCCTATTTGTTCCTGGTTTTGGTGGTAATATAGACTCGAAAGTATACAGTAAGATGAGGAAATTATTTGCCGATCATTACAATCTAGTTGCAGTACAATGTTCTTACTTCGGTGACGAATTTATGCAGGGTCCAGATAACATCACATTAGAGAATATGGGATACTATGTTAATAAATATCTTACATCCAGAGAAAAGAATGATTTAACGAGTGAACCGTCCCTTTTGTTGCAGATGCTGTCTGATCATTCTATTGTATTGCCTGTAAAAGCCCGATTACAAGAGACTGAAAACTTTTTTAACGATATGGGCTTTATGCAAGCAATTGATTTAATCACATGTTTAGAAGTTGTTAAAATAATTTTACAAGATAATCATCTTACTTTTAATAACCAAAAGATTATTGGATACGGACATTCACATGGGGCATATTTATTACATCTCGTAAATCGATTAGCTCCTCACTTACTAACGAATATTATAGATAATTCTTCTTGGATAGATCCTGTCTATTTATCTACAAACCGTAATTTATATAATAAAAGTAATAAAATGACACTACAGATAGAATTCGATTACTTAGCTAAAACATTAATATCTGATAAGAAAGCCTTAAGTTTAGAAAGCATATATCGAGACTTTGATAATCAAGCAAATATCTTCATGTTTCAAGGATCTGACGATAACTTAGTTGATCATATTCGGAAACAACAAATTATGCTAAGTGTGAATCGGACGCAATTCATATTAATTGATGAAAAAGATGTTGATCAAGTTAAGTTTAAATCCAATAGACATGGATTAGACGCAGATTTTTTAAATTTATTTGATTATGCTTTTAATAATCTCATTCAAGACGTTCAAAATAACGTCGAAGTACAAAATAATAACATTATTTTATCTAATACAGAAATAGAAATAGATTATACACAAGGTCTTCCTATATTTTCTTTGCAAATTAGGTAGGCTAATTCAAACTAACTAGAAATCGGTTTACGCATTTTCTCTCTCAAAGCTATGAAACTTTTCTGAACTAAAAATGGTCCATGTCATTGCCGCTTTAATGACGCTAAACTCTATCAACCATCTATCTACTGGATTGAAAATCTCCAAACCAGGGAATACACCATAAACAACCAAAACCATCCACGCACCCAAGGATGGTTTTGCTATTTTATTCCCAAAGGAGATATCACAATGAAACCACTCATAGGCATCACATCAGACATAGACGAAAACGGAGAAACATTTTTGAAAGCGGATTACAGCCGGGCAATCTTGCGCGCAGGGGGATTGCCTGTTGTACTGCCAGCAGGGCTTGAAGATATCGAGGAGATTTGCGACCGGATTGACGGCTTGCTGTTGACGGGCGGGGAAGACGTGAATCCGCTTCTATTTGGAGAAGAGCCGAAACGGGAGCTGGGTAAGATTGCGCCTGAGCGCGACACGATGGAGATGGCGCTTGCGAAGTGTGCGGTAGGCAAGGATATGCCGGTGCTGGGTATTTGCCGGGGGCATCAGATTTTGAATGTTGCGCTTGGTGGTACCATTCATCAGCACATTTACACGGATTTGGAAGGACCGCTCCTGCAGCATAAGCAACAGGCGGATCGCAACTATCCGACGCACACGGCTAGAGTGACGGAGGGGAGCCGTCTAGCGAAATTTGCATCGGCAAAAGAAATTCTTGTGAACTCCCTCCACCATCAAGCGGTGAATGATGTACCCGAACCATTGAAAGTCATTGCGACTGCGACGGATGGAATCATTGAAGCATTGGAAAGTACGAAGCATCGGTTTGTAATGAGTGTGCAATGGCATCCGGAGGCGCTCTCGAACCGGGACGATGAAACGTCATTGAACTTGTTTGAGGGCTTTGTGAACGCTGCTAGCCAATCTTAATCTTAAAGAACGACAAAAAAGGGACTGCCAGTACTTCGGCAGTCCCTTTTCACATGTCATTTACACTTTGAACCTATCGATCGCATGACTCAACTCTTCACTCAGGTTCGTCAACGTCTCTGCAGCATCCGTCACCGACTGGATGGCGCGGAGCTGTTCTTCTGTAGAAGCACTTACTTCTTCGCACGCAGCTGCGGTCTCTTGCGAAGTTGCGGCCATTGTCTGGATCGTCATTGCGACATCATCCTTATGATGCGAAACGTTCTGGATGTCGATTGAAATCGCATCGATGGACGCTTGCATGTCTGCCATCAAGGCAGACAGTTGACCGAATGTCGACTCGGTTTCTTGAACAACGACGCCTTGGTCCCTGAACGTATTGATGGTTTCTTCCATTTGTTGCGTGACGAGGTGTGACTCTTCCTGCAATTGTAATACGGTCGATTGGACGTCTTTCGTCGCATGAGCGGATTGTTCCGCGAGCTTGCGTACTTCTTCCGCCACAACCGCAAATCCTTTGCCGTGTTCACCTGCACGTGCAGCCTCGATGCTTGCGTTCAATGCGAGTAAATTCGTTTGCGATGAAATGTCCGTAATCGTATCCATCACGCCGCCGATCGCTTTCACTTTTTCACCAAGGGTACCGATTGCTTCGTTCATCGATTTCAAGTTCTGACCGGACGACTGGAACGTCTCTTGCAATTGAGCCATTTGAGTTTGTCCATTTGCGTTCATGTTTCCTGTACGCTCTGCAATTTCAGTCATCGATACGGCGCGTTCTGTGATGCCGTTGATTTGACGGCCGAGTTCATCCGCCCGTTCTGTTACCGTTTCAGCGTCCTCAGCAGATTTAGAAGCACCTTCAGCGATTTCGTTCACCGCATACGCAACTTCTGAACTGGAAGCATTCGTTTCTTCTGCAACCGCACTCAAACTTTCAGAGTTCATGCGCACGTTTTCCGCGGATTGGTTCACAACTGAAATGATGCCATGCATGCTCGTGATCATTTCGTTGAAATTATCGCTCAGTTGTCCGATTTCATCTTTTGTCTGAATGTCCGAGTGCGTCGTCAAATCGCCTTCAGCGACGGCATCCATCGATTTGCGAAGGCTGGCGATCGGCTTCAGTAATTTCCCGATGATGAAGAACAGTCCAATCGCGACAATCAGGAGAGTGATCAATGAAATCACTAAAATGGAAGTCCTGAGTTGCTTGGCCATTCCCATCAACTTGTCCGTCTCGTAAACGGTTCCGACTTTCCAACCGAATTCAGGAAGGGTAGTGAAGACACTGACAGAATCATTCCCTTTTTCATCTGTGAATTCAAAATCACCTTTTTCAGCTTGGAACAGTTCTTTCACGTATTGGAGATCCATCATGTTTTCCCCGCTTTTAGACGGGTGGGAGATCGCTGTCCCATCTTGGTCATATAGAACAGGATACCCTTCGTGCGCGATGTCGATGGAATTCAGCGCGTCTGTCATCGCGGATAATTGAATATCGACTCCTGTGATCCCCGCTAGTTTTCCATCCACCATGACTGCCTTTGAAGCGGTGATGACGAAGTTTCCAGTCGCTTCATCCACGTAAGGTTTCGACCATTGCACCTTGTCAGGATTTTCCGAAGCGAGCACATACCATTCGCGGGTCGTCGGATCGAAGCCGGTCAGATCGACCACTGGAAAAATGCCCGTATATTTAGAAGGGAGGGCATAATAGACGGAAGAAGCATCGGGATACTTGCTGAGGAATTCCTCGAGTTTATCGAGTAACACCTTCTCACTCACTTCTTTTCCGTCAGGCCCAGTGAAGGTGGAAACAGTTTCAGTCGTCCCTAACAAATCCAATCCTTTCCCGTATTGTCCGAGGAAATTCTCCACTGAAATGGCCATTTGGTCGGACAGAGCTACGCTTGAGTCTACAGCATTCTCCAACGAACGCTTTTTGACTTGGTCGTTCAACATGTAAGCCATAAGTATGATTCCAATTAAGAATAATACGATTGCTGCTGAAATTATTTTAGTCTTTAATGATTTTGTCACCGGAAATCCCCCCTAAGTTAGTTATTTATACTTACTTATATTTCGGCGGAATTTGTTGAAAGTTAAGTGAGAAATATCTGGAAATGATGGTGATCTATAATGTGAAGTGAAAAAAGGAGATTGCCTGGCGGTAGGCAATCTCCTCTACTGATTGATTTGTGAGATACGGCTTATACTTTGAAGCGATCGATCGCTTGATTCAACTCTTCACTCAAGTTTGTCAACGTCTCTGCAGCGTCCGTCACCGATTGGATTGCCCGAAGCTGTTCATCCGTTGAAGCGCTCACTTCTTCACATGCTGCAGCGGTTTCTTGTGAAGTTGCGGCCATCGTCTGGATGGTCGAAGCAACTTCTTCTTTATGGCGGCCGACAGTTTCAATCTCCTCGGAAATCGATTGGATCGCCGTCTGCATATCTTCCATCAGTGCAGAAAGGTCGCCAAATGTCGTCTCCGTTTCTTGGACGACCAAGCCTTGGTCACGGAACGTCGTGATGGTCTCTTCCATTTGCGCTGTGACGAGACGGGATTCTTCCTGCAGCTGCAGGACCGTCGTTTGAACATCTTTCGTCGCTTGTGCCGATTGCTCCGCCAGTTTCCGCACTTCTTCCGCAACGACCGCAAAGCCTTTCCCATGCTCTCCCGCTCGCGCCGCTTCAATGCTTGCGTTCAGCGCCAACAGATTCGTCTGGGATGAAATATCGGTGATCGTGTCCATCACACTCCCGATTGCTTTCACTTTCTCGCTAAGTGTCGCAATCGCTTCATTCATCGTCTTCAAGTTCAAGCCTGAGGACTGGAATGTCTCTTGTAACTGTGCCATCTGAGTTTGACCATTGGCATTCATATCTTCAGTGCGGACTGCGATTTCATTCATGGAAACTGCACGTTCTGTAATGCCGTTTATTTGCCGGCCTAGTTCGTCAGCCCGTTCCGACACTGTTTCGGCATCTTCTGCAGATTTTGAAGCACCGTGTGCAATTTCGTTCACTGCATGTGCGACTTCAGAGCTGGATGCGTTCGTTTCTTCAGCGACGGCACTCAAACTTTCAGAATTGGTCCGGACATGATCCGCGGATTGGTTCACAACTGAAATGATGCCGTGCATATTCGTGATCATCTGATTAAAGTTCGTACTTAACTGGCCGATTTCGTCTTTCGTCTGAATGTCGGATTGGACGGTAAGATCGCCTGCCGCCACTTCATCCATGAGTGAACGAAGACGGGCAATCGGTTTCAGCATCCTTCCAATCAGGAAATATAGCACGACAGCCACAACTACTAAAACAATTGCTGAGATAATCAGGATGGAAGTTCTTAGCTGTTTCGCCATTCCCATTAAATTATCTTTTTCGTATACGGTTCCCACTTTCCAACCGAATTGGGGGAGTGTGTTGAAGACACTGACAATATCTTTGCCGTTATCCGTATAAGTGAGATCCCCTTCTTCGTAACTATACATATCCTTCACATAGGACAGATTCATGAGATTCTCTCCGCTTTCCGTAGGATGGGAAAGGGCAGTTCCTTCTTTATCAAATAAAAATGGTTGACCCTCATAAGGAATGTCCGTAGCATTCAACATCTCGGAAATTGCTGTCAGTTCCAGATCGACTGCCGCAACTCCGGCGAGTGTACCGTTCGTTTCAACCGCGATTGAAGCGGTGATCATCAGATTGCCGGTCGTTTCGTCCGAATAGGGTGGGGTCCATTGGATACTTCCTGGAGCCTCCACGGCGCTCTGATACCAAGGGCGTTCAGTCGGGTCGAACGAAGTCATATCTATTTTAGGGAATTGAACGGTTTTTTTGGTCGGTGTCCAAAAATATACGGCAACCGCATCGTCATAAACGCCTAAGAAATTCTCCAACTCTTTTTGTAACAGGGCTTCAGCAGAAGTGTTTCCGGTCGCCTGTGCGAATCCGTTAATCTCTTCTGATTTCCCAAGTATATCTAAGCCTTTGCTATATTGCGTCAAGAAGTTTTCTACCGCATAGGACATTTGATCGGTCGTCCCCCCGCTGGAACTGATGACCCGTTCAACGGAGCGGATCTTAATCATCCCGTTCAGCATAAAGGCCATCATCAGAACTCCGACTAAAAATAGTGCAAGCGCAGCTGAAATGATTTTAGTTTTAAGAGACTTTGTCATGATTTTCCTTCTTTCTTCTATCTATATGTACACAGCCTATTTCGGAAGATTAAGCTAAAAGTTTAGAGGCGGATAAAAGACCGAAAATTGGAATCGATTGCATTCTGCTAAAGGTGATGTTCAGCCACAACTACTGAAATCCGCTGTTCAGTCAAAATCTCTTGTAAACTTTTCTTCAGCTTTACCGATATAATGACTAGATAAGTGTGACGCTAGAGGAGGACGGAGAAATGGTCAGTCAAATAGGGGGAGGCCACGACCGGCAGCATACGGCGGGACCTGGGGATGGAACGGCATCCGGAATTGTGACAAAAGTTGAAGTCATTCACGACCAAGCACAACAGCAAGCGCCCAGAGAACAAGACCTGCCCGTGAAAAAAGCCAAAGAAGTAACGGATGGGTTGAATAAGTTCCTGGAAAGCGTGGACACACAGCTACGGTTCAAAATGCACGACGAATTGCACGAATACTATGTGACGATCGTAGACTCGAAAACCGATGAAGTGATCCGAGAGATCCCATCAAAAAAACTAATGGACATGCACGCGGAAATGAAAAAATTCCTCGGCCTGCTCATCGACCGTAAAATCTAAAGGAGTGTTTCAATATGAGAATTGGTGGACTAGCAAGCGGAATCGATACCGAATCGATTATTAAGGACTTAATGAAAGCCCAACGTATACCGTTGGATAAAGTAACACAGAAAAAGCAGTATTTCGAGTGGCAGTTGAATGATTATCGAAGTGCGAATCGGGATTTGAAAGGTTTTAGTGACAAGGTATTTGATAATGTGATTTTGTCAAAGAACTTCAATCAGAAAAATGTTGCGATATCAGCGCCTGATGATATTTCGATTAAGTCTAAAGGGAATACTGAGGATTTTAATGGAACAATTAAGGTGAAGGAATTAGCTACAAATGCGACTATGCAAAGTGGGAAAATCGCAAATCATGAGACTTTCAAAGTTGAAAATGAATCAACGATAACTATTGAAACGTCAACTGGAAAAAAAGATGTAAAGCTTGAAGTTGGGGATGACATTAAGGCAATTGTTAAAAAAATTACAGAAGATACGGGAGTAAGAGCATTCTATGATTCAGTATCTGGTAAAATCGGAATGTCAGCAAAAGATAGTGGTGAGGGCAATATCCAAATTACACACAAAAGCGGGACAGATATTAGAGAAAGTTTAGGCCTTATTGCTCCAGCTGACAACCCAACCGTAGAAACATCTCCAACGTTTGTAAAAGGAAATAATTCAGTCATAGAATATAACGGTATGGAAATTGTACGTAATTTTAACACGTTCGAATTAGATGGCATGGAAATTACGCTAAAAGCTGCAAACAATAAAGATATTACTTTCAATGCAACTACTGATACTGATAAAGTGTTCGATACTGTTAAAGGTTTTGTAGATGACTACAACAAGCTCATTGAAGACCTGAATAAAAAAATTCGTGAACCAAAATATCGTAACTTCCAGCCTTTATCTGCTGAACAAAAAGCCGATATGAAAGAGAAGGAAATTGAGCTGTGGGAAGAGAAAGCGATGAGTGGGACTTTAAGAAATGATCCTGAACTATCTAGTCTCCTGACTACAATGAGAACGGCATTGTCTGGTTCTGTTGATTTAGGAAATGGAGAAAAAATCAGTTTAAGCTCCATCGGTATTACAACATCTAAAAACTATCTAGACCATGGTAAACTGGTAATTGACGAAACGAAGCTTAAAGAAGCGATCTCTAAAAACCCTGCTGACGTACACAAGCTATTCTCACATGAAGATAAAGCAAATCCAGAAAGTAATGGAGTAGCCCGGAAATTGCGAGATGCTGTCAATGCTACCCAAACTTCTATCCAAAAAAGTGCCGGCAAAATCGGCGACAGCAACAAAGCCTTTTCCCTCGGTCGAACTCTGGACGCCATGAACAAACAAATCGAGAACTTTGAATCTCGTATGCAAATGGTTGAATCCCGCTATTGGAAACAGTTCAATGCCATGGAAAATGCAATCCAGCGAGCGAATGCGCAATCAGCTAGTTTGATGTCCGCACTCGGTGGCGGTGCTTAAGTGAAACACGTATTACAAAAGGAGAGTCTTGAAAATGGTCATGCATAATCCGTACGCTACGTACCAAAATAATTCTGTCACGACGTCGACGCCTGGGGAATTGACGTTAATGCTGTATAACGGTTGTTTGAAGTTCATTGAACAAGCGAAGCGCGCAGCGGAATTGGGTCAGATTGAACAGAAGAATACGGCTGTGCAGAAAGCGCAGGCGATTATTTCTGAACTGATGATCACGTTGGATGCGTCGTTCCCGGTTGCGAAGGACATGCTCGTGTTGTATGAATTTGCGAACAGCCGCCTTGTCGATGGAAACATTCAGAATGATTCCAAGTTGTTTGAAGAAGCTGCGGAAATTATTACGGAGTTCCGTGATACGTGGAAGCAAGTCATCCAATTGAATCGCCAGAAGCAATACGGCAATGTGAGTGAAATATGATTCGACCCGAACTTATGAAATGGAAAGACGCAACGGATCGGCTGCTCGCACTTTCCATTTCAAATGACGACGATCACCGCGATGCGATGATCGTTTCTATAGAAGCGATTTTAGATGAACGGGAGCAATTGCAGCCGAGCATCAAGCCTCCTTTCTCCGCAGAAGAAGAAGCGTTCGGGAAAGAATTGGTTGCCCAGGAGTCGAAAGTCGCGGTGAAGTTGGAAAGCTATCTGACTGCGATTCGAAAAGATCTCTCTACGTCTCAAACGAAAAAAGACAGTGTGCGGAGTTACGTCAATCCTTATAGCAAAGTTGCCCGCGACGGCACGTTTTACGATACGAAACAATAAGAGAAATCCGGCGAGTTGAACCATTCGTCGGATTTTTTGACTTATCTGCTGATAAAGACAGTTCTCTGAGCAAATTAAGTAAACATATAATGAAGCAGTCATCTTATAGCTATAACACAGATCACTAAGCAATTGCTGGGTGGCTTTTTTTATACATGAGAGGTGGTTCTGTAACATAGTGTAGACGACGCCGGCATTCCGGAAAGAGGTTTCAGAACGCGTCTGTTCGGCAATAGTAGAAGATGGAGCACCTATTAGGATACTCGGTGAAACGGGGACACGTAGCGGGTAACTATTTGATATACTGAAGGGACTAGAGAAGTGGATGGAGCGTGAGGATATGCACTACAAACGTGATGAAGCATTCAGATTTCCCTTTGATGAACCTGTCCCGGCAGAATTCAGTATTTACCTTAAAAACAGCGATCGCCCAGGAACCGGAACCGGTGATTCCGAGTTACTGGATATTAGTCCAGGCGGAACCCGTATGGAAACGACTTTCAATATCCCGGTAAAACGAGACGAAGTAGCCCTAAAACTGCGATTCAACCTATATCAACAGCCGATCGAGACAGATGGTGTCATCGTCTGGAAGGATGCGGTTGGGGACGGTTGGATATACGGCATAGACTTCGACGAAAATGAGGCAGTCGCTCAAACAATCGTCAATGATCTGAAGCTTCGCAGGCAAGCTGAGCGTTAATCAGCAGTAAAAGCGCTTCGGCAACATCCGACAAAATTCTTTTTAATTTTCACAAAGAAAAGAAGGGTTTTGTTCGGTCAATGGAGAAGATAGAGATAGGGTCAAATTAAAGGAGGAGTTTATATGTTAGACTTCAACATTCGTGGCGAAAACATCGAGGTTACTCCAGCAATCCGTGAGTACGTTGAAAAGAAAGTGAGTAAGCTGGAACGATACTTCACAGAAGGTGTGAAAGCGACAGCCAATGTGAACTTGAAAGTATACAGCGATAAGCAGACAAAAGTTGAAATTACAATTCCAATGAAAAATTTGACACTCCGTGCTGAAGAACGTCATAACGATTTATACGCAGCAATCGACTTGATTGTCGATAAACTCGAGCGTCAAATCCGAAAATATAAAACAAGAGTGAACCGCAAGTTCCGTGAGCGCGAAGGCGTCGGCGCATTCTTGCAGGCAACAATGGAGAACGATTCCAAGTCACAAGACGATACAGAAGACGAGAACGAGTTCAACGTTGTCCGTACGAAGCAGCTCGATCTGAAGCCGATGGACCAAGAAGAAGCCATCCTTCAAATGAACATGCTAGGTCACGATTTCTTTATCTTCACTGATGGCGAGTCGGATTCTACAAACATCGTCTACAAGCGCCGCGACGGCAAGTACGGCTTGATCGAAACTGGAACTAATTAATGATTGGAAACCGCCCCGAACTTTGGGCGGTTTTTTTGTGTTCACTTCTGTATTTCATTCTGTGTTTCATCCGCCTATCCTTAACCGCTCCATTCCAACCTCTAACCGCTCCAAAACGTTACTACTTCGCAACATGATAGCCTGGGTGTGATCAAGCGAGTGGTGAATTCGCTCAAGCAGAGGGAAAAGTGATCAAGCGAGTGGTGAATCCGCTCAAGCGCAGCGATAAGTGATCAAGCAGGTGGTGAATCCGCTCAAGCAATGCGAAAAGTGATCAAACGAGTGGCGAATCCGCTCAAGCGCCGCAGAAAGCGATCACACAAGCCGCAATCCACTCAATCCCGCGGCAACTACCCTCTTTCAGAAAGTATCCAAGCTCGCGACCAATCCATCTTTCCCCATTTTAAAACCAAGCCTGATTGGTGTGCTCCGCTCCGCTGCGCATTTAGTGATGAGAGATGAGGGGATATAGAGTTTCGTCTCAAGCAAGCCTGAAAGTGATCAAGCACCATGCGAATCCACTCAAGCCAACCCAAAAAGTGATCAAGCCACCCTCATATCCGCTCAAGCAACCCCCACATCTCCCCCCTATAATCCAAAAGTCGGAAATTTCGTTGCATTGCATTTGCGCCTGCCCGGTCACAATGTTAAAATGAAGGGTGAACTTTGTGAGGATGTGACCAAATTATGCTAAGCGTATTGAATAAAATGTTTGATCCGAATAAACGTGATTTGAAACGACTAGAGAAGATTGCCGATCAGACCGAAGCGCTTGCGACTCAAATGGAGCAGCTTTCGGATACTGATTTGAGTGCGAAAACAGTGGAATTCCAGAAACGTGTGAGCGAAGGGGAAACTCTTGACGCGATTCAACCGGAAGCCTTTGCGGTTGTCCGTGAAGCGGCGCGCCGTGTACTCGGCCTGTATCCATTCCGCGTCCAGATCGTGGGGGCAGCCGCTCTCCACGAAGGCAACATCGCGGAGATGAAAACCGGTGAAGGGAAGACGCTGACGTCGACACTTTCGGTATACTTGAATGCTCTTGACGGCAAAGGTGTGCACGTCGTGACGGTCAACGAATACTTGGCTTCCCGTGACGCTCAGGAAATGGGACAGTTGTATGAGTTCCTTGGACTGACTGTCGGCTTGAACTTGAACAGTTTAGGGAAAGATGAAAAGCGTGAAGCGTATCTGGCGGACGTCACCTATACGACGAACAATGAGCTCGGTTTCGACTACTTGCGCGACAACATGGTGTTGTACAGCGAGCACAGAGTACAACGCCCGCTCCATTACGCGGTCATTGACGAAGTTGACTCTATCTTGATTGACGAAGCACGGACACCGCTCATTATTTCGGGGCAAGCTGCGAAATCGGCAGAATTGTACCGTTTGGCGAACCGTTTCGTCATGACGTTGAAACAAGAGGAAGACTTTGCATATGATGAGACAACAAAAGGCGTAACAATGACGGAAACCGGTATTGAGAAAGCGGAGCAAGCATTCGGCATTGAGAACTTGTTCGACTTGCAGCACGTCACACTCAACCACACCATTAATCAGTCGTTGAAAGCGCATGTCAGTATGCATGTTGACGTAGACTATGTCGTCCAAGAAGGCGAAGTCGTCATCGTTGACTCGTTCACAGGCCGTCTGATGAAAGGCCGTCGCTACAGTGATGGTCTCCACCAAGCGATCGAGGCGAAAGAAGGACTTGAAGTCCAAAACGAATCGATGACACTTGCAACAATCACATTCCAGAACTATTTCCGGATGTATGATAAATTGTCAGGAATGACGGGTACAGCGAAGACGGAGGAAGAGGAATTCCGCAACATCTACAACATGAACGTCGTTGCCATTCCTACGAACCGTCCGATTGCACGTGATGACCGTCCGGATCTGATTTTCTCTTCAACGGAAGGGAAGTACAAAGCAGTTGCGGATGACATTAAAGAACGTCACAAAAACGGCCAGCCGGTTCTTGTCGGTACGGTTGCGATTGAAACGTCCGAGATCATTTCGAACTTCTTGAAGAAGTACGGTGTGCCTCATAATGTCTTGAACGCGAAAAACCATGGTCGTGAAGCGGAAATCATCGAACAGGCCGGTCAGCCAGGGGCGGTTACAATCGCAACAAACATGGCCGGTCGAGGAACTGACATCAAGCTTGGCGAAGGTGTCCAAGAAGTTGGCGGACTTGCAGTTGTCGGTACAGAGCGCCACGAATCCCGTCGTATCGATAACCAGTTACGCGGACGTTCAGGTCGTCAAGGGGATGCCGGGGTTACACAGTTCTACTTGTCACTTGAAGATGAACTGATGCGCCGTTTCGGTTCCGAGCAGATGAAAGGCATGATGACGAAACTCGGTATGGATGATGAAACACCGATCCAATCGAAAATGGTCTCACGTTCTGTTGAATCCGCTCAGAAACGTGTCGAAGGGAATAACTTCGACTCCCGTAAACGATTGCTTCAATATGATGATGTGTTGCGCCAACAGCGTGAAATCATTTATAAAGAGCGGAATGACGTACTGGAATCAGAGAACGTACGCCCTGTATTGGAAGCGATGATTGAACGTGTCGTTGAAAATGCAGTAGCGATCCATACGACGGAAGAAAAGCAGGAAGACTGGGCACTGAAAGGTCTTGTCGACTTCTTGGGTGCGAACTTCCTATCGGAGGACAGCTTGACTGTAGCGGACCTGGAAGGAAAATCGGCGCAAGAATTGACGGATTTCATCAAAGCGGAAGTACTCAAACGTTACGATGAAAAAGAAGAGGAAATGTCCGAAGAGAAAATGCGCGAGTTTGAAAAAGTCGTATTACTTCGTGCGATCGATACGAAATGGATGGATCATATCGATGCGATGGATCAGCTCCGTCACGGGATCCATTTGCGTGCATATGGCCAAATCGATCCACTTCGTGAATACCAGTCAGAAGGCTTTGCAATGTTTGAGGAGATGGTCAATGCCATTGAATCGGATGCGGCGAAGTACGTCATGAAGGCGGAAATCCGTAACAACCTTGAGCGTGAAGAAGTTGCGAAAGGTCAAGCGGTGAATCCGAAAGAAGACGGCGAGAAGACGGTGAAGAAACCGGTCCGACGTTCGGTCAATATCGGTCGTAATGACCCTTGTCCATGCGGCAGCGGGAAGAAATATAAGAACTGCCATGGACGAGAGTAACTTGTCTGTGAACTTGAATTTTGGAGGAACAATATATGATGGAATTATCAGATGTACGTAACGAGCTCGACAAAACAGCTAAGAAATTAGTGGACTTTAGGGGGTCTCTTTGACTTAGAAAACAAAGAGGCTCGTATGCAAGAACTTGAAGAAATGATGATGGACCCTACATTTTGGGATGACCAAGATGCAGCGCAAACCGTCATTTCGGAATCGAATGCACTCAAAGACAGCGTCGGCGAGTTCCATGCGATGAATGAAGAACAAGAAAACCTTGAAATGACCGTTGAATTGTTGAAAGAAGAGCCCGATGAAGAGCTCCAAGAAGAACTTGGCAATGAATTGAAGGCTTTCTTGAAGCGCATGGAAGACTTCGATTTGCAGATGCTTTTGAGTGAAGAGTACGACAGCAGTAACGCTGTTCTCGAAATCCACTCAGGAGCCGGCGGTACGGAGTCCCAAGACTGGGCATCGATGATCTTACGGATGTACACTCGCTGGGCGGAGCAGCGCGGATACAAAGTGGAAACACTGGACTACCAAGCAGGCGACGAAGCAGGCGTGAAATCTGTCACGCTTTCGATCAAAGGCCATAATGCGTACGGGTACTTGAAAGCGGAAAAAGGCGTACATCGTCTCGTCCGGATCTCACCGTTCGACTCTTCAGGTCGTCGTCATACGTCATTCTCTTCTGTTGAAGTGATGCCTGAATTCTCGGGTGACGTGGACATCGATTTGAAGATGGAAGATGTGAAAATCGACACGTACCGTTCGAGTGGTGCAGGCGGACAGCACGTCAACACGACGGATTCAGCTGTTCGTATGACGCATATCCCGACAGGCGCGATCGTAACGTGTCAAACAGAACGTTCACAGATCAAAAACCGTGAACGTGCAATCAACTTGTTGAAAGCGAAGATCTACCAGATCCGTGTCGAAGAAGAAGAAGCACGTCTTCTCGAAATCCGCGGAGACCAAAAGGAAATCGGATGGGGCAGTCAGATCCGTTCTTACGTCTTCCACCCGTATTCCATGGTCAAAGATCACCGTACTAACGAAGAAACCGGTAACGTAGGGGCTGTCATGGATGGAGAAATCGATTCGTTCATCAATGCATTCTTGCGTTCGCGTATTTCTTAAGAAAAAATCAAATATATGACGAGGCTGCCCTTGAAAGTCGGAATATGACATTCAGGAGCAGCCCCGTTTTTTACTTTTATTTGATTGAAAATTCGAATCGCTTGTACAAAGGACTATTATTCACTGGAGGTGGGGAACTTGTTCTGAATAGGCTACACTTACTTAGACAATAAAGATAGGGTCTTGTAGAATACAACCAAAGAGATGAGGAGAATCTACA
>NZ_JACSQY010000017.1 GCF_014836415.1 Sporosarcina gallistercoris
CGCTAGATTATCTAACGCCAATTGAGTACCGATTAGAGACCTTATAAAAATTGTCCGATTTAATGTTGACAAGCCATTACTATGTATATACCAAAGTATTTTAAAGTCGAAAATTTTGATGAAATTTTGGATTTTGTTCAAGATAACTCTTTTGTCACGATTGTAACAACAGAGCAAGGGAAACCAATCGCCACTCATTTGCCATTGCAGGTAATTACAGAAGGAGACACCTACTACATAACAGGACATATGGCATATGGGAACTCTCAATGGAGAACATTTGAAGCCTGTAAAGATGTATTGGTTATGTTCCAAGGACCTCACGCTTATATTTCACCTTCCTGGTATCAAGAAGAAAATGTTCCGACATGGAATTATCAAGCTGTACATGTGTATGGTGTAGCTAGCATTTTGAACGAAGATGAGTTAAAACAGGACCTGACCATGTTGCTGCAAAAGTACGAAAAACAGCGTGAAGATTCAGTTCTATGGGATAAACTTTCGCCTAAACTATTAGAAAAAGAGCTTAAAGGTATTGTAGGATTCAAGATTAAAATACAAGAAATTCAAGCAGCATATAAATTAAGCCAAAACCGCAATGAAGTGGACTACAGAAATATTATAGATAAGCTGAGGGAAGAAAAAGATGTTAACTCTCATCAAATTGCAGAAGTGATGAGAAATAGACAGTCATTTAGATAATGGTATGCTTTAAGAATGTTGAATAAAAACAGGTGTTAGTTATAAAAGAAATATACCTCTGTTCTGCGCATAACGACTCTAACATGTCGTACGATCAGCTTATATGAGGTGGTTTCAATAACTCCCAATTGAGTGAATACAGTACGGTGGAATAAAGAGATTTCGTTCCAAAATCGGACCGAATTATTGAACAACTAAAGGAGAAAATAATGTCTAATAAAGCAGGCACTCGAAAAGTGATTTTAGATTTGGCTATTACTCTAGATGGTTTTATCGAAGGGAAAAATGGTGAAATCGATTGGTGCATAATGGATCCCGAAATGGACTTCACTAATTTTCTAACTCAAATCGATACCATTTTGTATGGAAGAAAAAGCTACGATTTATGGGGACAATACAGTCCACCTATGGAGGCTCCTGATGACGAAAAAGAAATGTGGGAGTTGGTTCACTGCAAGGAAAAAGTTGTGTTTTCCAAAACACAAAAAAATTCAGGGAATACAGCGATATTTGTGAATGAAAATATTTCTGACGAAGTAAATAAATTAAAGAATACTCCAGGTAAAGACATATGGTTATACGGGGGAGCAAATCTCATCACGACTTTTCTGGAATTAGGACTTGTTGACGAATTCAGATTATCTGTACATCCTCTAGTATTAGGAGAGGGAAGACCGTTATTTGTTGATATAAAACAAAGGCTGAATTTAAAATTGATGAATACAAGAACTTTTTCCTCCGGTGTTGTTCAACTAATTTACCAGTCAGACGGAAATTAAATATCATCCGGTAATACTAGACTATAGATCTCATTACCAAAACAAACGGAGCGTTAGGTAGGAATAGGAACCTGTGCTTCAAATTCTCATATTAATTTAAACAATCGTGTTTAGTTCATATTCAGAAAAATTATATTCCACTTAACTACGTGGAGGATTCATTGTTATTCCCAAACCTAAAAGTACACAAATGAAGGATTCCACTCTGGTTTATTGTAAGATAGAAAGAAGGAGGGATTACCCATGACAAATGAAGACGTAACTAAAATGTCGGATGTACTTTTGCAAAGCCTGTATGACTATCACTTCGCTTATAATGGAGGAAGTTACACGCTGCCCAAGACTATGCTGGATGCGGATATTACGAGCAAATTAGCAATCGATTCTCTTATTGAAAACGGATATGCCGTGGACAATGGGGAAGGATCGGATAATCTGGTTTTGTCCATCACTCCAAAAGGCTTGGATTCCATTAAGAATAAGCAGGTCAAATAAGATGGTAACTGGGAACGTCTTTTCGGACGTTCTTTTTCTATGTAAAAAAATAGGGTGCACGTTAGTAGTAGAATTTCGAGATAGGTATTGAAAAACATTAAAATCGGTTTCGAGAGTATTGCAATTTCGTTAAACATATAGATTATTTGAATATCCATGGTAAGGTGATTTTATATACTGATTTTGAGACTGGTGTGGATTCCTATGAACACGAATCCTAAACCGTTGTCTTGGCAATCACGTACCATCGTTTAGCACGGATAACGCTGCGAAACGTGGGCTAGTACATATGTATATAAATAATCATCAAAAAGGGGAATACTTTCATGACTAACTTTAACGCAGTATCAGCAAAAAATACGGAAAACGCACCAAACGGAAACGGTCTATATTCTCAAACAGTTGCGTTTTCCCATTACAATAATCTTTCCGCTCAATTACCGATCGAACCTACAACCGGTAAATTGGTAGCTGGGGGTATTAAAGAGCAGGCAGAACAGTGTTTTAAAAATATCGAAGCGATTGTAAACAGCATCAATCACGTGATGAGCGATATTGTTAGAATCACTGTGTTCGTTAAAGACATCCAAGATGTTGACGCTGTAGACGAAGTATATAAAACATTCTTCCCTACCTATGTTCCTTCACGGACAACCGTTGCAGTTGCAGCCTTGCCTATGGATGCAATGGTGCAAATTGAAGCACTTGTTGCACACGGGGAAGGGACAATTCCAAACGCACCACAAGCAGGCGACCTTATTAAGCTTACTAATAACACTTTAAATGCACCAACAAGTCCTCTGTCTACACAAACCGTATCTTTCTCTCATTACAATAATCTTTCCGCTCAATTGCCGATCGATCCGAAAACTGGAAGATTGGTTACTGGCGGTGTTAAGGAGCAGACGGCTCAGAGCTTGAAGAATATCAAGGCGATTTTAGAAAGTATTGACGTTCCTTTTGACGATATTGTGAAAGTGAATGTCTTCCTTAAAGACCTATCGGATACGGAAGCAGTGAACGAAGTGTATTCCACATTCTTCCCGGACTCCGCAATCGCGAGAGCCGTAGCCTATGTACCTGCCCGTACGATTGTTGAAGCTTCAGCTTTGCCGATGGGAGCTTTGGTACAAATCGAAGCAGTGGTTTCACACGGAGATGGTACACCTCCACAAGCTATTGAAGACAGACATGGTATCGTTATTTGGGCAAACAACACAGAAAACGCTCCAAAAAGTTCCCTTTCTACACAAACTGTAGCATTCTCACATTACAATCACCTTTCCGCTCAATTGCCGTTGGATCCAAAAACAGGTGAATTGGTGGCAGGTGGTGTGAAAGAACAGACTGAACAGTGCTTGAATAACATTAAGGCAATCGTGGAAAGTATCGATCACGTTTTGGACGATATCGTTAAAGTGAATCTATTCATTAAAAATATCGAAGACATGGATGCGGTGGACGAAGCATATAAAACATTCTTCCCAGGCGGTGTTCCTGCACGAAGAACTGTTGGCGTGTCAGCTTTACCTAATGATGCGTTAATCCAAATAGATGCAGTTGTAGGAAATGCTGAAGGAACACCTCCAAAAGCATAATAGGAGTTCATTGTAATAAGATAACAACAAATGCGTTTTGTAATGCGAATGGCGAATACAAAATTGCTGGTCCTATACACAAAAAGAGGGTGTCTCAAATGAAAATTGAGACATCCTTTTTTATACCGGAAAAAAGGGAAAGGTACCAGCTATGCAGAAGAGTTTCATACTTGGCTTATATACTTCAAGTAACTTCTTTAAAAAGTGAGGAAAACCCATGAACATTTCGTATAAATTGATGTCTTCATTAAGCTTTGAAGACGCGCATGTCTTATTTAACCGAGGATTTGAAGGTTATTTAGTGCCGATGAATTTGTCTTTTGACACATTCATGAGTCGTTTCAGTAACGATGGATTATCTCCATCAATTTCCATCGTTGCATTTGATGGAACGGAACCGGTTGGCTTTGTGCTCCAAGGATTGAGGGAGGCAGGGGGGCAAAAGATTTCGTGGAATGGCGGAACAGGCATTATTCCTAAATATAGGGGGAGAAAATTAGGTTATTCTTTGATAGGGGAATCGGAAAAGCTCTTAATGGAACTGAATGTTTCTTTAGCAACATTAGAATCGCTTTCTGAAAATAAGGCAGCTATATCGTTATATAAAAATTGTGGTTATCAAGTAGAAGACGAGTTGCTCTTTTTATGTGCAGATGGAATTTTAGAAAGTAAGTTACCCGATCTTGACACTTATGAACTTATCAGAATTCCTGCGATCCAATCTATTGGAACAGAGTTATTTCCACATATTGTCCCTTGGCAAACGGATGCGAGTAACTCGCCAAAAATAGGGGGAGAAGCCGTAATGATTTCAAAAAATAAAGAAATACAGGCGGCTTGTCTTATTCGAAAAAAATGTGTGTATGGCAATAAGGCAGAAAACATCACCTTATTTCAAGTGAAGGAAAATGGAAATGAAGAAGCTTTAAACAAATTGCTTGCTCACGCATTAGAATATGATCAAGACATAGAGCGGTCAACTTATAACTTCTTAAAAGGGAATGGTCGTGCAGTGTCATCTTTACAGGCAAGTGGTTTTGATAACACTTCTGTTTCACAGGTTTTCATGACAAAATGGATGTAGAAAAGTGAAGCAAAAAAGGGGGACAGATGCCCCTCTTTTGCTGGTTATAACCGTTCAGTTAAGACATTGAATTACACGCATACCTCATTATTTCGCATGTGGAGATTCAGTTTAATTAGAGTCCCGCTGAAGAGTTCGCCGCCAGACAACAAATGGCTTTAAACCAAAATTGACAATGTTACGGATGTATCATGAATTGATAACACACTTAAAGTTAAAGAGGATACGAAAAGTTGGTTCTGGAAAACTGGATTTGTATATTAAACCTATTGTTTCAATTTCTATAGTTATGAACAAATTCGCTGCGCTTTGTTCAATAAAGTATCCAGTTCTTGACTGCATTCTACAACGCTCGGATGTGTAAATCCGAAGAGTTGCGCTTTCTTATACATTCCCATTCTTTTAACTTTAATTCGTAACAATAATAAATTCTTTTTCACCGCATTAATCATCTCTACGCCTCCGCAATATTGGTTACGCTTCAAATCTTGGAGCAACTTTCATCTAAGTAGTAGAAGCAACTTGTCCATCTTATAAAAACAAGTATGAAAAGTATGTCGTATTATGTGCGAATTCCAAATTACTGTGGAATTATGACGATAGTGTGAATGAAACCTAAATATTCAATCAAAACACTAGATAATACTAATTTGCACAACTTACAGATTCGTTAATTCTACTTTTAACCTTACAATATCATGGCTTTATCACATTAATTATTACCAGAATTAAGATACAATAAAGAGAGGCAGATGCCTCCTCTTTTTAATTTCACTTGTAAAAATGTAAATTGTGCACAAAACGCTATAAGGATGAGGTAATAGCCCGGTTACTGCCCAACACACGAAAAGAAGATATGAAAAAACTTTTACAACGTGCTTATGACGATAAGGTGTTTAGCGTTAACACTCTTATAAAGTTGAGATAACGACCAGCGGACACGCCACCGACTTGCTAATTAGTTATGTAGCGCGTAAAAAATGAATAAATTAATGTAGTTGATTTGACGAAAAAAACAGTAAATGTTAGTATAAGACTTATATCAAGGTTACCTCTTTTTTCATAATAACTTTTAGTCTTCCAGTGACTAAAGGTGCAAAAATCCTGTCCTTCATTGGGCAGGATTTTTTTATGGATTGAATTTTTGGTAAGGATTTCTTAATGAAGGCATTAATTGTAGATAAAACAGCAGTGTATTGGTAGTATTCAAGAGGTTCGTTAGTGATTTTTGTACATTTGACCCCTATCTTTAATTGGATGGGGTTTTTTTGTACAATAAGGAGTCATCTGCTAGGTGAATCCAAGCTCGACCAAAAGGAAAGAAAGTAAACAATTTCCTTTTCATCCTACTTTACATACGAACATTCATTCGCTAATATATAATTAAGGAGGGGAACGAGTGTGCGCAAAACATTGGGTAGATCAGTAAGATATGGTGAAATGTTAGATATGATGTACTTGGCAAAAGACGGCAGCATAACTAAACGGAGAGTAAATGTACTGCAGATGGGTGATAAATCTTTTCGAGCGTACTGTCATATGCGTAAATCTAAACGAACTTTTGCTATCGACAATGTACTTGCACTCGTCCCTATCATCGAGCGTGAAAGGGCAGTGATCTAATGCCGGCGGGCACAAGTTTATTGACCAGCGAGGCAATCGATCAGTTAGAGAACATGATTTATTTGCCAATGTCCCTAACCATCTTAGACAGGAATGCCAATTTAGCCGTAATAAATAAGGCGATTGAAAACGAGCATCGTGATCTAACCTTAACCCATCTATTTATTAATCAGCACAGAATAAAGATGGTTGATGAAGGGAACGATAGTGATTTCACGGAATATCATTTTATTATCGGCGCGGAACCATATAATCGGAGATATATGAATTTTCGCCTTCGCAACCGTTCCGAGGAATTATTGTGTATTTACTTAAACAAATAGAGAGGGTGGATTGAATGACAGCAATTCCGAAGCCAGCGAAAGCTAAGAAGGCCGCTAGTGCTAGACCGCAACTAACTGAGTACGACTATCAAGAAATAGGAGAAAAGCTCAAGGATGCACAAGAATTTGAGTCTGAGGTGGAAATCACGATTTTCCACCGCAAACAGCATGAAAGGTTTGTTGGAGTGATTTCGAGCGCGGATGGGCAGACAGGAGTGTTATCACTGAGAGTCGGATATGAGGACGTGAAAATCAACATGAACGATATCGTTGGCATTGAATAAGATGGGGCTGATTAGATGATTGAACACAATCGAGACAGGGGGAAGATTAAATGGACGTCCATGATGCTTTCAGAACATAGCTCTTTACTGCGAGAATGGCAGGTGATGATGATTTTGTGATACGTCCAGAGCATTCTGAATGGGACCGAGAAAATATCCAAGAAGAACTCGAGCGAGGACTGATGATAAAATGCCAGATACCGATTAAGGTTTGGGATGATGAAAAGATTAAAAGCTACTTTGGCACGATTGAATCCATCGAATTACATAATAGATGCATCATGCTGCATGTTCCATTTGATTTGGAGAGACTTAAATTTAAGGATATTGTGAGTGTGCAAGTAGGTTATTAAAATAATGAGGAATATTTAGAAAAATAAGAAGGATATCCATTACTCTTGTCGTATTTCAAGTTAGTAAGGGAGTAAAATAATAAAGAAGTATTCAGTGTATGTTCTATTAAAGATCGGACAAGACTTTCAGTTGGAAACAATTGATAATCCATTAGAAATCGAACCTGTACATCTTAACGGTGCCGCAATGGTTATGACGAAAGAACAGTACGGCATCAGTTTGCTGCAAGTGAAAAAATGGAAGAAGTTGAAAACGGTAAAGGTAAAATTGGTGAATTGATAGCGAAGTAAGAGAGAGGGCAACAGTCTTCTTTTTTAAACCTAAACATCAAGTCTCATAGACATCTACCAATTTATTGGATAGTATTGTAGAGAACATAGAGAGAAGGAGAGAGGTAAATGAAAAGAGTATTTCCATTCTTATTGGTCTTCCTGCTGGTCTTTGCAGGTGTGACAAGCGAAGTCAGCGCAGCGACCTTCAAGGATACGCCGAAGTCTTACCGTTTCTTTAATGAGATCAACTATTTATCCAACGAGGGAGTTATTACTGGATATCCGGATGGCAGGTTCCAACCTGAAAAACCTGTCACCCGAGCAGCAACAGTTATTATGATTGGCCGTGCCCTAAATCTGGATGGGACGCAGCGGAAAACAAAGTTCCCTGATGTTAGTCCAAAGAGTGCAGCAGCTGGTTATATCCAGTCGGCAGTAGACGCAGGTATTATCAGCGGATATCCGACTGGTGAATTTCGGCCAGACAGTGCAGTCAGCCGTGCGGAGTTGGCAATTTTTTTGACTCGTGCTTTCAAATTTGAAAAATCATCAACAGAAACATTCAAGGACGTATTGCCGCACATGGCATCTTACCAATACGTCCAAAAGTTAGTAGGAGAAAATATCACTTCTGGTTTTGCTGACGGCACTTACAGGCCAGATACAGCAGTCACTCGTGGCCAATTCAGCGCATTCATGGCTAGGACTTTGGACGATAAATTCAAGCCAAAGCCCGACATTCTAGAATTATCGTGGCAAGATAATACCGAAAAAATAGAAAAAGTAACTGTTCTACAGGAAGAAACAAAATAAGCAAAAGAAAAAGCTGAAGAGCTACTTCAAAAGCTGTTAGATAAGAATAAATAAAAAGAGGGGCAGATGCCTCCTCTTTTTATGTTCAAAAACGAGAGAAAAATAAATCCGACCCCAATTACTAATTTTCACGATAACAGAAAAACAAAAACCCTCATAACCGTTGAGTTTACGAGGGTTTCAATACGTCCCAGGCAGGAATCGAACCTGCGACCCACAGCTTAGGAGGCTGTTGCTCTATCCCCTGAGCTACTGAGACCTTTTGTTAATTAACTTTATCAGTATACGGCAAAATTCCCATATCAGCAACTAATCAATTTGCTCCTCTGGTAAATTCAATTATTTTAATAGTTAAGCATTAAAGCGTATACTGAGAATGGTAGATATGAATATAATTAATGGAGGCGATTTAGTTGAAACGATTAGAAAACAAAGTAGCAGTGGTAACCGGTGCGGGTTCAGGACTCGGTCGAGAAATCGCAGAACTGTATGCACGTGAAGGTGCAAAAATTGTCATTGCGGACATGAATATGGATGGGGCAGAAGAAACCGTTCAGACGATTAAAGCGGCTGGTGGAGAAGCGCTTGCGGTAAAAACGAATGTTACTGCTGAAGAAGACGTGCGACGCATGATTGATACTGCTGTCGAAACGTTCGGTACCCTCGATATCCTTGTGAACAATGCAGGAATTATGGACAACATGTATTCGGCTGCAACGATTACAGACGACGTATGGGACAAAGTATTGGCGATCAATACAACGGGAGTCATGCGTGCGACACGTAAGGCACTTTCCATCTTCGAACAAAAGAAATCGGGTGTCATTGTCAATATGGCATCCATTTCTGCAGTGACTGGCGGACGGGGCGGACTCGCTTACACAGCTTCTAAGCACGCAGTTGCTGGGATGACAAAAAACGTGGCTTCCCATTATGCACACTTGAACATTCGTTGTAATGCAATCGCGCCGGCACAAGTACCCACCAACATTACGAACAACCTAGTACAACCGGACAAGCATGGTATGGAACAAGCGATGAAAGGCGTCAGCCAGTTGAGCCGCCCAGGGACAAAAGAAGAAATCGCAAATATTGCGTTGTTCTTAGCGTCAGACGAATCTTCTTATGTAAACGGTGTTATCATGCAAGCTGATAACGGCTGGTCGGCTTACTAAGTTAGGAATAGCAGAGAAAAATCGACTTCCTTATATATGGGGAGTCGATTTTTCATGTGGAAATCTCTTTGAATGCATTCGAAACTCTAGTGTTTACAAATGGAATCTCCAAGCGTATACTATTATAGTTAGATAGGCTAACTAATCATTTTATTAACGAAGTGAGGCGAGAACATGCATTTGGAACATCAATTCATCAGAAGTTATGTCAAATTGTATCGTCCTTTAGTGAATCAGCTCAATCGGCTGCTGTTGCATTATGATTTGTACAACGCACAATGGACAATTCTGAGCTTGCTCTCAAGAGAAGGAGAGATGACTTCTGCGGAAATTGCCGACGAACAAATGATTGAAAAACCGTCTGTTACAAAGGTGGTGAAACGACTTCATGAAATCGGTTATCTTGATGTGACGCAAGGACAAGATAAGCGTGAGAAGTTGCTGAAGCTGTCGGAGGAAGGGGAGCGTATCACTGCGGTGATACAAGCGGAACTGCTTCCGTTTTATGAACGTATTTTAGCTGGTATTCCTGATAAGGACATTTTGGCTGCGAAACAGCTATTCGATCAGGCATACGAAAATCTTATTCACTAATGGAGAGGGTCACTATATGGAAGACAAACAAAACTTATGGACAAAGGACTTTATTTTTATTTCAATCATCAATTTCTTTATTATGATAGTTATGTACATGCTCATCGTAACGATTGCGCCATTTGCCGTTGATGAATATGGAGCATCCGCGAGCATGGCAGGTCTTGTTTCCGGAATATTCATCATCGGGACATTATCTGCGCGAATTGCAACAGGCCGCGTTATTGAGAGTATGGGGAGCCGACGTATTTTATTGATTGGTATGGTTATTTCAGTCTTGGCCATTGCACTGTATTTCACTGCACACTCGCTGCCAGTTCTTCTACTCGTACGTTTCGTACATGGAATTGGACTGGGCGTCGCTTCGACAGCAACCGGGACGATGGTAGCGCAAATCATTCCCCCTTCTCGTCGCGGTGAAGGGATTGGATACTTCAGTTTGAGTAGCGTTCTTGCGACGGCAATCGGGCCGTTTTTCGGTATTTACTTAAGCCAGCATGTCGAATTCAATTGGATATTCATATTTAGTTTAGCACTTGGGATGATTGGTTTTTTGATGTTCTTCTTTGTCGATAAACGTCCTGAGGAAGCACCGCAAAAAGTTGTCGAACGAAAGGATGCACCAAAAGGCATTGCGAATTACATCGAAAAATCTGCGATACCGATTGCAGTGATTACGTTATTAGCAGGGATCGGTTACTCAGGCGTCTTGTCGTTCCTGTCGTTTTACGCAAAAGAAGCGAAAGTTGTCGACGCTGCGAGTTTCTTTTTCCTGGTCTACGCAATCGCAATCTTAGTTTCACGTCCATTCTCCGGGAAGTTACTTGATCGTAAAGGCGGCACTTTTGTCGTGGTTCCTTCATTAATCTTATTTGCTTGTGGTTTATTACTCCTCAGTCAAACACATACTGGAGTGATATTGCTTGTTGCTGGGGCTATTATAGGACTTGGTTTCGGGAACTTCCAATCGTGTGCGCAAGCCATCGCTCTGATTGGTGTACCGATTAAACGGATTGGAATCGCAACGTCTACATTCTATATCTTCCTGGATTTCGGTTTCGGCTTCGGTCCGTATTTCTTAGGGAATGTAGCAACCGCTTATGGCTACCGAGATTTATATATGATTCTTTCAGGACTAATCGTCGTGGCACTTCTTCTGTACTTACTGATCGCCCGCAAAAAGCAGCCTGTTCTTCAATGATTGAAAAAACGGTTCTCCAGTAGATGGAGAGCCGTTTTTTAACTGGAAACCCGTTCAAACTCAAGAAAACGAGTTCCTTGAAAGCTAAGCTTGCCAAGATCACCTTCAGCTAGCATCCCGTATTGTTCGCCGGTTGTCTTGAACTCCTGACGATCGCCGCTTTCATATTCAAATGTTACATAATAGGAAGTGCTTGCGGACATATCCCCGGAACCACCCGAAGTGTTTGTACGTTTCGTTTTCACATGGGCAGCCACTGTGATTTTAGGCGAGTTGTTGTTTTTGCTCCATTCAGCTGCTCCTTTAATGAAGACGAAGAGTATGATTCCGACTACAATGCAAAAGAACACTCCAAAAATAATAGGGAAAACGTTAAAGAAAGAATCTCCATAAGGATCCATGTTAAAACCACCTTCCTGTTTCTTCAAGTATATACGAACTCCAGTGGAAACGGTTTCAAAAAAAAAGATCAATTTTTTAATAGATAATGCTTTGCATTCTTTAAATTGTATGATATTCTAACATTACTTTAACAGACTAAAGCGATGAAGTGGAGGAAAATAATATGAAGATGAAAAAGATGAAGGTTGCGTTAGCTGGTCTCGGGGTCATTGCACTATTAGCAGGTTGTGGGAATTCCAAAGAAGCAGCAAACGGTGAAAAAGAATTGGTCATCGGAGTCGATGATAAGTTCGCTCCGATGGGGTTCCGTGACGAAGCGAATGAGCTTACTGGATTTGACATCGACTATGCGAAAGCAGCTGCAAAACACATGGGTATGAAAGCGAAATTCCAGCCAATCGATTGGAAAGCGAAAGAAACGGAATTGGCGAGCGGACGCATCGATTTGATCTGGAACGGGTATACGATTACAGACGATCGCAAGAAGAAAGTGCTCTTTACAAAACCTTACTTAAGTAACGCTCAAGTAGTGGCCGTTTTGAAGGATTCCGATATTCAGTCACTTGGAGATCTTGAAGGGAAAATAGTCGGTCTTCAAGCACTGTCTTCAGCTGCAGATGCACTTGAGGCCAATCCGATTGCGGATAAAGTGAAGAACAAGACCGAATTCGCGGATAACGTTTTAGCACTTTCCGATCTGAAGAGTAAACGTGTTGAAGCCGTCATTATCGATGAAGTCGTCATCGACTATTACATGTCTAAAGAAGAAGGTACGTTTAAAGTACTCGACGAAACGCTTGCACCTGAAGAATACGGCGTCGGTGTGAAAAAGGGAAATGAGGATTTATTGAACAAACTGCAAGATGCATTAGATACGATGAATGAAGATGGAACAGCTGCACAAATTTCCGAAACGTGGTTTGGAGAAAACAAAGTATTGAAGTAAGTCACGGTTTCTAGTTAAGTTGGAGGGATACCTATGTCACCAGATTATTTGTTATCGATTTTAGCACCAATGCTCGAAGGGGCGAAAGCAACGATCCTTCTATTCGTCATAGCAATCGTTGCTTCGATTCCGCTCGGATTCTTGCTGACACTTGCCGTCAACAGCAATTTCAAACCGCTGTCGTGGTTAGCGAATACGTATATCTACCTCATGCGTGGAACGCCACTCTTACTGCAATTATTATTCTTTGTATTCGGATTGCCACTCATCCCGGTTATCGGAGAGTTTCTAGTCATGGATCGCTTTGCAGCCGCAGCGCTTGCTTTCATCCTGAACTATGCTGCGTACTTCGCAGAAATCTTCCGAGGTGGATTGTTATCCATCGACAAAGGGCAATATGAAGCAGCACAAGTACTCGGATTGAACAAATGGCAGACAACGACACGGATTGTCATTCCACAAATGATTCGGATAGCGCTTCCGGCTCTTGCGAACGAATCGGTGACACTCGTGAAAGATACAGCATTGTTGTATGCAGTTGCTGTTCCGGAATTGCTGCACTTTGCACAGACGGCAGTCAACCGAGACTTCACGATCGTTCCGTTCGTCATGGCAGGTGCCATCTATCTGATGATTACAGCGGTGTTAACACTCGTGTTCAAGTGGCTGGAACGACGATTCCATTATGTATGAGGAAGGTGAAAAACAATGGCATTGATTGACGTAGTCGATATGAAAAAATCATTTGGAGATATTGAAGTCCTGAAGAAAATCACATTCCAAGTGGAGAAAAACGAAGTGGTAGCGGTCATTGGACCCTCTGGTTCAGGCAAAAGTACAATGCTTCGAAGCCTCGCACACCTTGAAGAAATTGAAGGGGGGACCATCCGAATTGACGGGGAAGCATTGGTAGCAGACGGCGTATACGCGAGCAATCCGGAAATCCGGAAAATCGGCAGACGGATCGGGATGGTTTTTCAGCACTTTAACTTATTTCCTCACTTGACCGTGAAACAGAACTTGGCACTTGCCCCGAAACTTGTTAAGGGAGAGCCGAAGGAGAAACTCGCGGGACGGATTTCCGAATTGTTGGCGAAAGTCGGTCTTGCTGATAAAATCGACGCATATCCTGCCAATCTATCGGGTGGTCAGAAGCAACGCGTGGCAATTGCACGTGCGCTTATGATGGAACCTGAAATTCTTTTGTTCGATGAACCGACTTCTGCACTCGATCCCGAATTGACAGGGGAAGTACTAGAAGTGATGAAGAAATTAGCAGAAGAGAACATGACGATGATTGTCGTCACGCACGAAATGTCGTTCGCTAAAGATGTCGCAACCAAAGCGTTGTTCATGGCAGATGGACAAATTGTTGAAGAAGGCGTACCCGTCGAGATGTTAACAAATCCGACACATGATCGCACAAAAGCATTTTTAGCGCGTACGTTAGGCTAATGCGAAGTGGCTGGACTTTTCCTCGTGTGGTAAACTGGAAGGGTACAACAATTTGCTAGCAATGGAGTGATAACGTTGAAAAACGCGTCTTCTACAATTGAAACGCCTATAAAAAAACGGAATTATAAGCCGTTCATTATCATTATTTCGATCATTCTAATCGGTGCAATCGGAATACTTTCTGGAATTCCTGGAGTTGAAAACTTTGATGCATTTGATATTACAATTCTCCCCATGCTCAATGCGATTTTCAACACCTTTACGTTCCTGTTTCTGGTAGGGGCATTGATCGCCATTAAAAAACGCAACATTACGGTACATAAGCGGTTCATTTACGCTGCATTTGTAACGACATTCTTCTTCCTGATCACATATGTGATGTATCACTTCTTAGCAGAATCAACACCGTTCGGCGGCAGCGGATTCTTAGCTGGATTCTACTATTTCATACTAATTACACACATTCTATTAGCGGCAGCAATCGTGCCACTCGCGTTAACAAGTGTAGCACGTGCATGGAACGGCGAAGTCGAGCGTCATCGTAAAATCGTCCGCTTCACAATGCCTATCTGGCTCTATGTCAGCTTTACAGGCGTCTTAGTCTATCTCTTAATATCTCCTTACTATTAATGAATGGTGAACGCCATAAACTAGTCTTCACTAAAGAGTAAATAAAAGCACGGACACCCCATCGAAATGGGATGTCCGTGCTTTTTCGTCTTACAACTCCTGATACGGCTTCATAAACCGACCGCTATCTTTCACTTCCGCGTGATACAACGCCTTCAATGCGAAAGCCCGCTCCAATTCGTGCTCTTTCATAATTTGAGTCAACCGTGTCGATAGTTCAGGCTCCTTCTTCACAAGCTGCGCCATCTTTTGCTGGTTATATTGCATATTCCATTCCGCCTCCGTTCTTTCCATGCCATTGCTTTAGTATAACACGCCTCGCGCTATTTTTCGATGCCTCCACAAAAACCCCCTTTTCCTAGTAAAACGGAAAAGGGGAGAGTGCACCCGATTATAAAAGGGTACGGTTGTATTCATCTAGATCTTGGCCGCCACGTCGGGGGTAATCCCCATCTACGAGCACTAGAATTTTACCTTCGTCGAAACGCGAATTATACTGTCGGGCTTCCTCTTCAGGGATTCCCATACCGATCAGAGCACCGGCTAATCCGCCCACACCCGCACCTGCAGCGGCACCTGTGATACCTGCAACAATCGGTCCTGCAGCTATGATCGGTCCAATACCCGGAATTGCAAGAGCCCCGATACCTGCAAGAACACCACCAAGTCCACCTAAGACTCCACCCGTTGCAGCTCCAGTTGCTGCTCCATCTGTTGCATGTGTTCCAGTCTCTTCAACTACTGTATCGACCTGTTCGCGCTCTTTACTAATCACTGAAATTTCGTCTGATGAATAACCTTGTCGTTTCAAGTCTTCAATCGCAAGAATCGCATCATTTTCACTCTCATAGTAGCCTACTACTTGTCGTTTTACCATGTTGAACCGCCTCCTGGAATTTTTACGAATAGAATTCGTTGCTAGTCTGATAATACCCGTGCATGCCTTTCTGAAACCTATTCGCTCTTCGAGTTTAGTTTCTCATCCGGACTTATAGATGTAGGAATTTCTAATTTATTTTTTTGAAGATTTATAGGTTTTAGTTCTGACGAGTAGGGAATAAATCATAGAAAGATTTTATAGGGGGAACTTACATATGGATCACACAGATACGAATCAGCAACGCAGAAAGTTAACAAAAACGCTTAAACCATCATGGGTCTTTGCCATTGCGCTAGGGTCATCCGTCGGTTGGGGAGCCTTCATCCTTCCAGGTGATTGGATTGGACAATCCGGTCCATTAGGCGCCATAATCGGTTTGCTAATCGGAGCAATTGTGATGATGGTGATCGCATCAAGCTACGGGGTTATGATAAAGAAATTCCCGGTATCCGGAGGAGGGTTCACATATGCCTTCATCGGTGCAGGTAAAATTTGGGCCTTTATATGCGGCTGGTTCTTATCACTTGGATACATATCGATTGTCGCACTGAATGCTTCAGCATTTTCATTACTATTAAAGTTTTTAGCACCAGGATTCATGAAGCAATTCTATCTTTATAGCGTTGCAGGATGGGATGTCTATTTGCCGGAAGTCATTATATCTTCCATTATCATACTATTATTTGCACTGATCAATTCTACCGGGACAAGCATTTCCGGACGCATCCAATTTTACTTTAGTGTTCTCCTAGTTGCCGGAGTTGTTCTTCTCGGTGCCTTTACATTCGGAGTTACAGAGTCTCCTTTTGAAAATATGAAACCACTTTTCAGCGGAAACCAAACCATACTGACATCGATTCTTGTTATTTTAGCGATTGCCCCATGGGCGTACGTAGGATTCGATAATGTCCCACAGGCAGCTGAAGAGTTCAATTTCTCTCCTCGGAAAGCGACGATGCTGATCGTAGCCTCTCTTTTTACATCGTTTCTTATATATGCAGTTATGATCGGACTTACAGCATGGACTTTTCCAACCGGTACGAATGTCGGAGACGGCAGTCTGTGGTTAACGGGTGAAGTTGTCAATTCAGCACTCGGATTCGGTGGTTTGATTGTAATGGCGGTTGCCATCATGATGGGGATCTTTACAGGGTTGAACGGATTCTATATGTCGTCGAGCCGATTGTTATTCTCAATGGCGCGGGCGCGGGCACTACCGGATATGTTCAGAACGATTTCTAAAAAGAGTCAAACTCCAGTATGGGGCATATGGTTTGTTACGCTTATTACGCTTCCTACTCCTTGGTTCGGCCGTCAAGCTCTTTCCTGGATTGTTGACATGTCTTCTACTGGAGTATCTGTAGCGTATCTATTCACTTGTTTAGCTGCCTATAAAGTATTGGCGTGGGGAGCAGAAGAAGCCAATCGTGAAATTGCTCCAGTTAAAAAGGCATTAGCCTTAATCGGGATGATTGCGAGTGCCGCGTTCTTACTATTACTCCTCATTCCAATGTCTCCAGCATCGCTGACTACACCTTCTTACGTACTCCTGATCTGTTGGGGGGTTCTAGGTGGTATTTTCTATAGTGTCATCCGAAAACGCTATAACAGTCTAACGCAAGAAGAGACGGAATATTACATGCTTGGGAAGACAATTGAATCTGAAGTGGATACCACATTGGAAGTAGAAACCGAACGACCTAAACGAAAAACTACGGAAACACCGGGAACAGGTCTCCCTACGTAATTCGACATACCTTTTTGTTTGATAGCATGCCCCTTTTAGTACCTTGGGGCATGCTGTTATTTTCTATTTATAATAGGCATTTCGTAGTCTAATACTTGCCATAACTAGGAGTAATCGATTACAATTGATTATAAATTATTTGTATTCCAAATGTGAAATAGGACGGAGGATTTGAAATGCCTTGCAGAACTGCGTGTATAGTTACCGATTTACAAATAGAAGTTAAGATTGAAGACCTAATACAACTTAAAATGCTAACAGAGCACATGGAACGTTTGCATGTTCTACAGGCTTTTGACGGAGAAGAGAGCTCTGTAATTACCGTGACCGAAAGTGGGCTCCGTGATTTAACGGATTTTGCCCGGGATTACTTGGACGTAAGGGAATTATTCTTTCGGGTCTCTGGTGAAAACCATTGGCGCCCTCTTTCAGAAGTGGAGGAATTACTTACGTCTCAATGGATCGATGACCTCATCCAACAAGAACGTGTCATATCCTATTATCAGCCGATTGTAGATACAGAGTGCTCCATCTACGGATACGAGCTATTGGCTCGTTTCCATTCGCCGGAAGGACAGATGATCTATCCCGATGAAGCATTTGCTGCGGCGAGAGCCCGCGGGCGTCTTTATGCTCTTGACCGGCTATGTCGGATCACTGCAGTGCGTCACGCCGCACCCCTTATCAATCAAAAAGCATTCATCAACTTTGTACCTACTTCCATTTACTCGCCTGAATTTTGTTTACAATCGACCGTTGCGGTTGCGAATCAGTTCAATATAGATCCTTACCAACTCGTTTTTGAAGTTGTCGAAACCGATCAGGTGGAGGATGTCGAGCATTTGAAAACAATATTAAGGTACTATCGCGAAAAAGGATTCCATTATGCACTTGATGATGTCGGGGAAGGCTATAGTACAGTGGAGTTGTTGTCTGATTTACAGCCCCATTATATGAAGCTGGATCGTTCATTCGTAGATGGTGTAGCATTGGATCCCAACAAGCAGGAGAAAGCAAAGATGTTCTTGACGAAAGCTAAAGAGAGTGGTTCGGTTCCTCTTGCTGAAGGAATTGAACAGGAAGAAGACTTCAAATGGTTGAAGGAGAGGGGCTACCAGCTGTTCCAAGGTTACTTTTTTGGAAAACCTGCTCCATCCCCGCTATAATAGGAGTAATTCAAGGACCGCCTTTTGTGCGGTCCTTTTTTAGGAGGGATTTTTTGAAAACGATTGTCTGGTTTAGAAATGATCTGCGCCTCCATGATCACCCTGCTTTAAAAGAAGCGTCTGAATGTGGTGAAGTGCTTCCCGTGTTCATACTTCCGAACCATGCGTCTCCGACAGCTTCTGATTGGTGGTTATTCGAATCGCTTAAAAGTCTTCAACAACAGCTCTTAAAGTTAGGGAGTACGTTGACAATCTTAAAAGGGGAACCCTCACGAGTCTTATCAGTCCTTTCAAAGAAAACACAAGCCGATGCTGTTTTCTTTAATGGTCAAGTGGATCCTGTATCCCGAAGAGAAGAGATGGCTCTTCTTGAATCGGAATCTTTATCGGAAGTGAACGTTCGTCGGTTTGCGCCGAATATGCTGCTGGATCCCACCCTTTTAAAAACAGGAGCCGGTGATCCGTATAAAGTATTTGGCGCCTTTTGGAAATCTTTGCAACAGCAAACGATTCCTTGGCCGATTGCTGCGCCTGCTTCATTGGCAAGCTGGATTGACGAGTATCCTGGAACAATTCCTTTGGAACAATCCGGTTTACGCGATTCAATAGATTGGGACACCTCCTTTGAAAAAGTTTGGATACCAGGGGAAGCCGCTTCTTTTGAACAATGGGCCAACTTTCGGGACAAAGGACTCAAGGGATATGACACCAAGCGGGACTTTCCTGCAATTAACGGAACTTCAAGGCTATCCGGGTTTCTAGCATCGGGTAATATGAGCATTCGAGCTCTTTGGCATGCCGTAAAACGCGCACAAGAAGAAGGAATAGCTCCTCAACCAGAGCCTTTTCTTAGACAGCTCGCGTGGCGGGAGTTCTCTTACTACCAACTATTCCATTTCCCTGATATTACAGAGCGACCGTTGCGTCCAGAGTTTCTACATTTCCCGTGGCTTGAAGATCCGGCAGGGTTAACCGCGTGGAAAAAGGGCAAGACAGGCTATCCTCTAGTCGATGCGGGTATGCGTGAATTATGGGAGACAGGTACGATACATAACCGTGTTCGGATGGTTGTTGCGTCCTTCCTTGTCAAACACTTGCTGATTGATTGGCGTATGGGGGCTGTATGGTTCCGCGAAACGCTTGTCGACTATGACGTCGCAAACAACACACTAGGCTGGCAGTGGATAGCAGGTTCCGGGTTTGATGCAGCTCCGTATTTCAGGATATTCAATCCAACGACGCAGAGTAAGAAATTCGATAAAAATGGAGCGTATATTCGGAAATGGGTGCCTGAATTAGCTGCACTTCCAGGTGCATCACTTCATGAACCGCACATGGCGCCTGAAGATGTACTTACCGAAGCAGGGGTTGTTCTAGGAGAGACATATCCATTGCCAATTGTTGACCATACAGCAGCTCGGGCACGTGCGCTCGATGCGTATGCGCACATAAAAGGAAAGAAAGAGGGATGAGCATGAAAGGATTTCTTCGGGCAGCAGGCTACGGTCTGATTGGAGGACTCATTCTGACGTTTCTATTTAAATGGATTGAGTCTTCGACAGGTGAGAAAGTATACACATTTTTGCTCAATGTTGATTACATACCTGTAATAGGGGATATTGCATTTCCGGAATGGGTGGAAGTAGTGTTTCACCTCGTGGTCTCGGTTGCAGTTGCAATCGGGTTCCATCTGATGTATAGGCTGAAGCCGTCATGGAAAAAACGAGCAATTACGATTTGTGCGGTAGGGAGCATCATCATCGGAATCGCTCTATTTCCAACTACCGCATTATCCGATCGTACACCTGAGCTTACAGATGGTCTATCGTTTGTATATTGGTTACTGGGCCATGCCATCTTTGGTGCAGTGTTAGGCATCTTCTTCCGATTTGAAAAGTAGACATGTGTTCATACAAAAAGCACTTCACCTGTCAGATGGACAGGACTGAAGTGCTTTTTTGAATTAATGGAAGATCCCAGCTTCTTTCGATTTTTTCAAGAGTTGGTTCGTCCCTTTATTGATACGCTCTTTAAGCAGTGCACCGAACAGGATAAATGCAAGCGAACACCCTGCTAGCACTGCCAAGTCTTTTGCAACTCGTGCCCAAACGATACCGCCAACCGCTTCACGCATGATGTCAATTGCATACGTAAACGGCAGGAACGGGTTGATGGCTCCGAAGAAGTCGGGCAGTAGGACAACCGGATACGTTCCGCCAGAACCTGCAATTTGCAAAACAAGCATGACAATCGCCATCGCCTTACCGACGTCTCCAAATACAGAAACGAGCGTGTAGACAATCGACATGAAGACCAAGCTAATGATCACACCAAAGACGACAAACCAAAACGGTTCACGGATATGAACATCCAGCAGCAATAAGTCTCCTAAAACGACAATGAGCATTTGCAGTAAGCCAATCAATCCAAAAGTCAGAAGCCTGCCGAAATAGACTTGGCGTGTAGTGAATTCGTCTCCATGCACCTCTGTAGAAAGTAAGGAAATTAGAAGGAGACAACCGACCCATAGGGAGAGGACTGTATAGAACGGTGTCATGCCAGTTCCGTAATTCTCAATGGAGTACAATCGATTCTCTTTCAATTGGATGGGTTCTTCAAAGAACGTTTTTTCAGCATCCGGATCATTTTGCAGCAATTGAATGATTTGGTTAATGTCCGTTTCACCTTGAATACTACGAATTTTCTCCGCTAACTGATTCACTTTTTCAGAGACGTATGGATACTCAGTTACAGCTTTTTGAATGGTCTCTTTTCCTTCGGCTAACTCCTTGTCCGAGTTTCCGAGAATCGTTTGCACTTTCGGAAGAGTGGATTGAATTTCAGTAAGAAGTCCTTTAGCTTGTCCAAGCGTCCCTTTTGCTGTTGCAACTTCTTTTTTAACAGTCGGTTCGATCGTATTCACATATTCTTTCATGAAAGCATCCAATTCAACGGACGTATTCCCAGCAATTTTTTGTAAATCATCGACTGCCCGATCCAATTCTTCCGCTTTCCCATGAACGACAGTATTGACAGTTCTTGCATTCGTCTGCGCTTCTTGTAACAACTTCTTCAGATCATCTGTTTTTGTAATCGCGTCATCCAGCTTACCAGAAAGGTTGGGCGAGGGAAGGGAAGGAGTCGGTTGTTGTTCGCTATCCGGTTCATCGTCCACACCTGGTGAAGGTTTTTTATTCTGTGCTGGGTTCTGCTGCACTAATTCCTGCAATCGAACAAGATCTTGCTTGACGCCATCAATCCGTTCAATACTTGCAGACATCCGATCGTCCAAAGATTTTTTCGCATTATCCAGTTCTGTAAAGTCCAACTCAACACCTTGTAACTGTTTCAAAAAATCGTTTGCTTTGTTAGAAATATCACTGACTTTCTGTAGATCCGCTTTGATTTTCGGGGAGATTTCATTTAACTTCTGTTCAGCATCGTTCAAATATCCGATGGTTCGATTGATCTGACCGAGCCCGTCATCTGTGATCTGTTTTGCTTCCGGTAATTTGCCTTGTGCTTGGTGAATGATCGCTTGGGCATCTGTTGCGTCGACTAAGCCCCGATTCAGAAGGTCGTAGATTTCGGGAAGACTTTTCTCGGCTTCAAACACATAGTTCTCGAATTTTTGAACGTCCGGTAAATCTTGTTCCAATTCGAGTCCCAGTTTGTTGAGCATGTCGAAGATGACACCGTTCACAGTGGAAATGAATTGGCTGCTCACTTTGTCGACAATCACGGTTGCACCTTTTTCAGTGATTTTCGGTGCGATGGAGTTTAGCTTTTCGTTCACAAAGTAATCGATCTCTGCTTTTTGAGGATTTCCGGAGACGACAGATGCCAGTTGTTCCGATAAGTTTTCCGGTAACACCATGACGGCGAAATAATCGCCATACTCCACTCCATCCATCGCTTCTTTTTTAGATACAAAATGCCATTCCATGGATGGATTCTTCTTGAGCGTGGATACAATTTCCGCACCTGTGTCTATATGCTTCTCCTGCACCTCCGCTCCCTTATCTTCATTGACAACAGCAACAGGCAATTTATCAGTTCTGCCATAAGGATCTGAAGAAGCATAGATATTGAGCCATGCGTACAAAGAAGGCAGGAAAATCAGACCGCCGATTAACACGGCAGCGACCCAGTTTGTGGAGATGTTACGCACATCCCTCTTGAAAATCGTGAAAATATTGTGCATTGGTTTGCCTCCTATTCGGTTAACTACTGGGAGCCATACTATCAAAGTCGTATTGAAGGTAGTTTTTTCGGATTCACGCTCTCACTTCTATTCTACCCAAAAACCCCTTGTCCTGAACGTACGGACAAGGGGTTTACTCAATTAGGCAATCAAGCCATCTTTCATCGTGACAATGCGGTCTGCATAAGGAAGCATCTCTTCATCGTGCGTGACCATAAGTGTTGTGATTTTAAGCGTTTTTGTTAAGTTTCGGATGATCTCCATTACCTCTTTGGAACGTTTGGAGTCGAGACTCGCTGTCGGTTCATCCGCAAATAGCATTTTCGGTTTATGGATGATCGCACGTGCAATGGCGACACGTTGTTTTTCACCACCAGAAAGGGAGGAAGGATAGGCTTCTTTCCGATGTGCCATGCCTACAAGTTCCAATACTTGAGCTACTTCTTGCTTTTGCTGTTTTTTGTTCAACTTCGTTTCCGCTACATCCAGCATGAGGAGCAATTGGTCTTCAACCGTCAAAAAGGGAACAAGGTGAGACGATTGGAACACAAATCCAAATTCACTCGAACGGATTCTGCGGATTTCTTCTTGGCTCATCTGCGTCATATCTTTACCTTCGAAAAGTACTTGCCCGCCGGATGCTTTCTGCAGTCCAGCGGCAATCGTCAAAATAGTCGACTTGCCGGATCCGGATGGACCGACAAGTGCCGTGATTTCACCTTCGTTCAAGTCAAGATCGACGCCTTTTAAAATCTTCTCACTGACGTCACCGGTTTTGAATGTTTTTTCGACATCATCAATTGTGAAAATCGCCATCTTACATCTCTCCTTGTTGGATTGCCTGTAACGGCTCCACTTTTTTGATTTGGAATCCGGAAATAGTTGCTCCGATGAATCCAATGACTAGGAATACGACAGATAGTAACAATGTCGTTTCGATCGGCAAGCTAAATGGCATCCCAGCTGGGGCTACCAAGCTGAACAATTGGCTGAGGCCGACAGACAATACGAGTGAAACGACGGTAATAAGCAGCATCTGGTACCACATCATGCTGAACAGCGAGCTTGTTTTGACGCCGATCGCTTTCAAAATACCATACAACCCGATTTTCTGGACGTTCATCATGTAGAAGAAAATCGCAAACAGCATACCGCTAATCACAACGAGGAACCAAATAATCATGTTGAGTGACATTTGTTCTGCGCCGTAGCTCGGAATCGTATTCAAGAATTCTTTGTTATCGAATGATTCAAGTCCCTTGATAGAATCAGGACTATCCGATCCGGGGATGAAAACCGTCTGCATTTCCATGACACGGTAAATTTCCTGATAGTTTTTCATGCTGATGAATGCAACAGGCGCGTGACTATACTTTTGTTTTTCAGCGAACCCAACGACTTTGAACTCTCCGCTGAATTGGTTATTTGTCAAAATGTCGCCGACTTCGATTCCATCATCTTTCAAGGAAGCATCGAGTACGACTTCATTGTCTTTGACATTCGGAAACAGGTCGCTGTCAGTGGAAGTCACAAACGCGACACTATGCTGCTTGTCTTCAGCATCGTTGACAAAGCCCATTTGGATAGACATTGCAGTTGCACCTTCGTAGTCTGCGATCAACTTCTCTTGTTGATCGGCATCGATCTTGGAAAGGTTATATGTTTGTTTTGCATCTTCATTCAAATAGAACTGTCCGTTTGGTACGTTTTTAATGAGCGCCGCGTTGTCTTCAGACAACCCATTGGCAAGCCCAGAGATAATGAAAGTCAGGAAGCTGACCAAAAAGATGATTGAACCGAGAATCAGGAATTTCATTTTGCTTTTTTTAACTTCTTTCCACGCCATTTGCATGGGAAACACCTCCGTTAGTGATTAACCTTAGTGTAATCGCTCAACATGAACTCCACATAAACACGGTATTACAAATGAAACGTTAGAAGTTTTTTTAGGATTTTATTGAGATGAGGAGGTTAGATGAAAGTTCGAGAACTAACACTCTAAAATTTTCCAACATTCATAGGAAGCTATCTTTAAATATGGTATAATTATCCGGAATAATAAAGTCAACATTCGGAAAACAGTTCTATTACATACGTATACGAGCGTCCAACAAGGAAGGAGGCATTCTTATGGAAACGAGTATGATGTTTTCAATACTCCCTATTTTGTCACTACTTTTTTACGTCGTCCCACTTGTATTCATCGTTTGGTTTGTAATCACGTTCATTAGATTACAGAAAGAGAAAAACGAAATCTTGAGAACCATTGCAGATAAGTTGAACAAATTGTAAGTGAGGAGGATTCCCTATGAAGCGATTAAGACGAGGGGATACGATTGGTATCTTTTCACCCTCATCACCCGCAACGGTGAATGCAGAACCGCGCTATAAACGGGCAAAAGCATTTTTAGAGTCAAAAGGCTTCACTGTGAAAGAAGGGAATTTGACAGGGAAATCCGAGACGTACCGCTCTGGCACACCAAAAGAGCGGGCAGAGGAACTGAATGAGTTGTTGAGAGATCCTGATGTCGCGATGATCATGTCCACAATTGGCGGTACCAATTCCAATAGCATGTTGCCCTACATTGACTACGAAGCATTCAAACAATACCCGAAACTTGTCGTTGGCTATTCGGACACTACGGCGATTCTCCTCGCACTTTATGCTAAAACAGGTATTTCCACTTATTATGGTCCTGCTGTGGTGCCATCGTTCGGAGAATTTGAACCACTTGTCAATGTGACGTACCACTATTTTGAACAGTATTTCATGCAAGAAAATGTCATTCCTTACGAAGTACCGATGCCCGATTATTGGTCAGATGAACCGGTCAACTGGTTGGAGAAGACGACTGAGAAAAAGTTGTATCCGAACGAATGGGTGACAGGTCTTCGTGGCAGCGCAGAAGGCCGACTGGTAGGTGGGAATCTGAATACGATGTACGGCTTTATCGGCTCTCCGTATTTTCCTGACATTAAGCAGGGGGATATCTTACTGATCGAAGACTGTATGAAAACCGCATCCGTTGTGGAGAAGAACGTTGCCATGCTGAAAGTGCATGGCATTTTCGAAAAAGTCGCTGGCATCATTTTAGGCAAGCATGAACAATATGATGACTTAGGAACAGGAAAACGACCATTAGATCTATTGCTGGAACAGTTGGATGGTCTGCAACTTCCGATTCTAGCGGAATTCGATACATGTCATACTCATCCGATGCACCCGTTGGCCATCGGGGGAAAGGTCAGGCTGGATGCGGATGCAAAAACAGTGACTTGTACTGAACGATGGCTTGATGAATAAGTGAGCGAATCTCGGCGCCGTTTAAAAGGAGCGTCCAAGGAGGAACAAGTATGAGCTATTCTCATCTATCCAGGAGTTTTATGAACTTCGCAAACATGGAATGTAAAGGCTCCAGCGAACTCTACGAATTTTTATCATTACAGGTTGCTGAAGATGCTGAACTGCTCGGTATGTGCCTGGCGGTTCCAAAAGGTCAGCCGGTGCCTAATTTATTATTCGGTGCTGTTCATTACCTTCTATTAAAAGGAAAAGAACATCCGCTAAAAAACTATTATCAAAGTATGACACATCCACCAATGAGAATAGACGACGAGACCTATGACCATTTCAAAGATTTTTGTGAGTTGCATCGTGATGAAATCATTCCTATTTTAAAGAGCAGGTTGGTTCAAACCAATGAAGTGAGAAGATGCGGCTATCTTTATCCAGTATTTTCGTGGATTTACACCCAAGTTGAAAAACCATTATCTCTTATTGAAATTGGCACCAGTGCGGGTCTTCAGCTTCTGTGGGATCACTATAGCTACTCGTACGGTACTGGGGAAACGTACGGTAATAAAAATGCTAGGGTTCACATAACTTCGGAAGTTAAAGGGGAACACTTTCCAAAAATGCTTTCTGAAAGTCCGCCCATTGCTTCCAAAATCGGTCTGGATTTGAATATAAGCGAACTATCGGACCCGGATGATTATTTATGGTTAAAGTCTCTCATTTGGCCAGAACATCAGGAGCGATTGGAGTTATTCGATCAGGCCGCGGACTGTTTGAAAGATAACCCGGTAAACCTAGTGGAAGGCGATGGAGTGCATTTACTTACAGATGTAGTGGATACATTGCCTACAGACTCTTTGATCTGTATCTTCCACACCCATGTGGCAAACCAAATCCCAACTGAATCCAAACATGAACTGCTAGAAAAGATCGCAAAGATCGGCAGTAATAGAGACGTTTTTCATATATACAACAACATGTGGGATCGCCAACTCCATGTCGATTACTTTCTGAACGGCAAAGCATTCAAAAATACGATTGGTGATACAGATGGACATGGAAGATGGTTTGAATGGAATCTGTGAAAAGTGTATCTAGCAAGAAGAACTTCTAGTTCACGAGGGGGATTTGCTATGAAACAAGACAAGGCGAAAATTCTTATACTGGGAACTTTCCATATGTCAGAGTATGAAGAGCTGCATTCTGAAAAAAGACAAACTGAAATTCAAGAATTAGTATTAAAAATCGCACGTTTTCAACCGACGAAAATTGCGGTTGAAATGGTACCGAAAGATAGCGGTTATTTTAATGAAAAATATGATCAATATAAATCAGGTTCACAAAACTTGGAAATGAATGAAATTTTTCAAGTAGCATTTCGTTTAGATGTTGAGATGGGGCATGAACAGATCTATCCAACTGATTGGATGGGTGACGCTGATATGCACTACAGTGAGGTGGAGAGTTGGGGCAGAGAAAACCAACCAGAACTTTTAAAAGAAATATATGAGGACCTTTTCATACCGGAATTAACAGATAGTAAAAGTATAGTAGATTATTATAAAGAGCTGAATGATCCTGTTTTTATCAATGCTATCCATAAAATGTATGTTAATTTAGCCCGTCTTGGAGATTTTGATAACTATATCGGAATGAACTGGTTAAGCTGGTGGTACAAAAGGAATTTAATTATGTTCAGCAATCTCACTCGTCTAATTGAGTCAGAAGAGGAGCGTATTTTATTTCTAGTAGGCAGCTCTCATTCATCAATTGTCACTAAGTTTCTGGAAGAAAGTGAAGTTTGTGAAGTCGTTCAACCGCTTCGTGTTCTTTCTTAAACTATCCGATACATAGATTACCACCACAGCAATGTGCATTTTTATTTTAATTTATACACGAAAAAATGATGAATAGGGGCGGGATACATGGTATTGGGAACTGTTCTCTTATCCCTTGCAAGTTTGTATGTCTTGTATATTGTAATTTTTTCCGCAGTAAAGGATGGGATTGACAAGTCGGAGGTTGGGCAGTTATTAAAAGCACAGTATGGAATACAAGAGAAAAAGATATCGATCAGTGATGATGAAATTGAAAAGATATTAGAAGACGAGTTTAAGAACTAAAGAGTGCGCATAACTGACTAGTGGGGAATGCAATCGTATTTCTTGTGCATTGGTATAAAAACTTTCTTCTAGATAACTACCAACTTTGAGATGCAGGTGAAAGTATGAACAAAAGTCGACCTAGTGTATTAGTATTTGTACTACTTTTAACGATTGCGTATGCGGTTAGCGGAATAGTACTTGGGCTTGGTTCATGGATTGTCAAAACCCTTGGTTTAGCGGCTGTTATCGGTTATGGAGTACTACTTTATATAGTATGGAAAAATAAAGAAAAGCGGAAAAAGTCGTAGGATGAATGATTGTAAGATATCTTTACATATTGAATAATGTAGCTGATAACTCTATGTGGAGGGGGGCAATTGCTGTTTTTTAATTGCTTTTCGTTTACTATCGAAACAAATTACAATTTTTAGGATGGTATAAAGGAAAAAGTAAAGCGAAACTCCTGAAAGCTGTTTCACTAGCATTAATATCACTGTCGTTTATATTACTAATCACACCATTTATATTGAATAGGTGGAACATGAAAGCCAGGGGGAATCTCTATGGAAATCGAACAAATATATGACGATTTACCTACACTGGAGACTGATCGATTAATTCTCCGGAAAGTCACAGTAGACGATACTAATGACATGCATCACTATGGTGCAGATGAAGAAGTATCTAAGTACGTTACTTGGGATACCCATAAAAGAATCTCAGCTACAAAAGAGTTTGTGTTGTACGTGCTGAATAGATACCATAATAAGCAAATCGCTCCCTGGAGGATTGAACTGAAAGAAAATGGAAAACTCATTGGAACCATTGATTTTGTTTGGTGGCAACCCAATCATAACAAGGCTGAAATAGGTTATGTCCTCTCCAAAGACTATTGGGGTCAAGGAATCGAAACCGAAGCAACAAAAGAAGTCATTAAATTTGGATTCACTAATATGGACCTGATTCGTATCGAAGCAAGATGCTTCACAGAGAACATCGGCTCCATGCGCGTTATGGAAAAAAGCGGGATGTCATTTGAAGGAGTTATGAGAAAAGCGATGGCGGTAAAAGGAAAGCACCAAGACTTGCGACTCTATTCAATCTTAAAAGAGGATTTTTAGTCGTTCACTTGGAGCTGCCGGATGCCCACTGCCAAAATGAAATCATTCTAGGAGAATACTGATCATCCCTCTGTAGAAGAGGATGGAAAAATAATTTATGCAGTATGTAAAGTCAATTGTATGATCAAGTTTGGTGCTTACTCGCGCAATAATTTAAAGTGTCAGTGTTGCAATCAAGGTCATTTGGGTTAATTCAATTTGATATTTTCCTTTGGAGGGATTCAATGAACATTAGAAGAGCTATTTTATCCGATGCAAAAGGCATTGCGAAAGTCCACGTTGATAGTTGGAAAACCACTTACAAAAATATTATTCCAGACGACTTTTTAGAGGCATTATCGTATGAACAACGAACAGACTTATGGATTCGCAATATATCTAAAGAGACAAACTACATCTTTGTTGCAGAAACTAATCAAAGAGAAATCATAGGATTTGCAGATGGCTGTAAAAGAGAAGGTAATACTATTGAGAATTCGGGAGACCTCACCTCTATTTATCTTCTTGAAGAATATCAAAAAAAGGGTGCAGGAAAACAATTATTGAAACATCTTTTTCTCCAATTTGAAAAGTTAGGTTTCGATAGAGTTTTTGTAGAAGTATTAGAAGAGAATGAAACTCGTTTTTTTTATGAGTATTATGGTGCAAATCTCTTTAAATCTAAAAAGACCATCATAGCAGGTGCTGATTTATCTCTTCTGATTTACGAATGGAATAATCTTAATGACGTATTATCTAAATTGTATATCCCATTAAAATGAGGACTTAATTACATAAAGGAAAACAGTATCGGAGGAATAATATGGAAATAAAGCAAGTCACATTACAAACCATCAACATAGAAGAAATGAAACACTTTTATACAGTTACGCTAGGATTAGATTTAGTTGAGGAGAACGAGGACAAGTTTTGTGTCGCAGTCGGTTCAAGTAAATTGGAGTTTACAAGAGACAATGAAAAAGTGAATCCTTATTACCACTTCGCCTTTAATATACAAAGAAATAAATTTAATGAAGGAAAGTCATGGGTTGAAGAACGAGTAAGTTTAAATCGAGAAGATGGAGAGGACGAAGCAGACTTCCCACATTTATCAGCTCGCTCGCTCTATTTTAATGATCCCTCTGGTAATATTGTAGAATTCATTTCTAGACAGTCTACATGTGACACAGGAGACGAACCCTTTTCCCCTAAGAGTATATTAAATATCAGTGAAATTAGTCTCACAGTTCCTGATGCAATTCAAGTTGGACGACAGTTAATAGAGTTGGATATCAAAGAACGTAACAACGAACCATTAAGTACTACTTCTCTTAACTTCATGGGAGATACTTCAGCTGGAATCTTTATTTTATTAGTCCAACCGGGGCGGAAGTGGATATTTTCAGATAAGATTTCGGCTATTTTTCCTCTTGAAATTACACTGGAAAGGGATGAGAAGATTACTTTAAACAATAAGAATGAAGTAGTAATAACTACCTAACTATCTAAATGTCGCGCTCCATCATATTTCAATCCACCCCGTTAAAAAATGCTCATCATAAAATCGAAAATGAACTTTTGCCGTACCATATGTATAGTGCAAAATGAAAGTATATAGTTTTTCAACTATACTTGGAGAAAAGGAGATATGGCTGGTGAACAGGTGGAAGAAAGAGAATCTCTGAGGGAAGCTACAATGATTACAACTAGTTAGCTGACAAGAACTAGAAAATCATATCTATAATAGTTAGGGGATATCCAATGATACGTCGTTTAGTGGCAACAGATGCAGAAAACTATCTTGCGCTCCGATTAGAGGCTTTACAAAACAGTCCTGAATCATTCAGTTCTACATATGAAGAAGAAAAAGATCAACCTGTCGATAAATACAGAAAAAGATTTGAATCACAAGAATCCTTTACATTTGGTGCTTTTGAAAATAGGAAACTTATTGGCATGATTACGTTGGTTAAGGAACAGCGGGTGAAACTGCGCCATCGAACATCGATTGTAGCCATGTATGTTTCGCCAACTAGACGTGGTTTAGGCCTTGGCATGTCTTTAATGAAAGAAGCGATTATGATGGCAAAAGAATTGGAAGGGGTAGAGCAAGTTCACTTAGCTGTGGTGACGACAAACAAGTCAGCGAAAAAACTATATAATTCTCTAGGATTTGAAATTTTCGGAACCGAGAAACGAGCATTAAAGTTAAATGATAGTTATTTTGATGAAGACTTAATGGTCTTGTTTCTTTAATGGGTAGCGTCAGGAAAATGCGGATTTACAACGATAAGCATTTATGGGACATTGAAAGATTATACAATTCAACAAACGGGCCAGTTTGAGCATGAATTTTATTGCACAAAGATTGGGCGAGGTGGATATGTGCTACTAATATTTTTATCTTTCTATGTTTTACTCATACCACTTTTTATTTTATTACATGAAGTTGGGCATGGACTAGGTGCTGTTTTTGCTTCTGATTCTGAAGTACATATTTATTTAGGTATAAAAAGCGAAAAAAATAAGGAAAACTTTAAGATTGGTAGATTACATTTTCATATAATTTGGTCTTATACTGGCTTTGCATATTGGGATGCAAGATTAAATAAAAGACAAAGAGCAGCTGCATTAGCCGGTGGTCCTTTAATATCCTTGCTACTTACACTTTTATTTGGGTGGTTAACAAATATAACTTCACAAAATGAACTCCATCAATTATTTTTCGGATCAATGTTTTTTAATCTTTTTCAATTTATATCGACAATAATACCTGTTAAATATCCGCGGTGGATGGGTGGATATAGTGGACATCAATCAGATGGTTTACAGCTTCTGAGGATAATGAAAAGTGTAAACTAACAATAGGGCGCGATTGCGTAAAAAGCGATCTGCATCCGTTCAGCAATCGGGCCATTTGATTGTGAAGGATTATACTGAAGTTAACTGTACAGAATGGTTTTGATTGAGAGGAAAAGAAATGGATAAGGTAAAACTCTATTTAAAACATCGGAAAAAATCATACTTTTTAAAAGCAATACTTTTTATTTCACTTTTTATTATACTTATCTTAGTATTTGGACCTCCGAAGTATTATGTTGTGCCTATTTTATATATGATAACAATTTTCGGTATTCCTGAATTTGTAGAATATAAACGTTGGAAAAAAGATAAGTATTGAATTTAGCATCCTCAACTAACGGGCGCCTTTGCGGAATAAGTATAATTTTAAAAAACGATTTCCTTACAAACGTTAGGAAATCGTTTTTTTGCTATAAGCTACTTAACGTTGTGAATCCGCATTTCTCTGACTGTACCCCTATGTATAAAGATAGCGCTATGTATGACGCGAATGCAGAAGACGTGTATTCTCATAGTCTTTAAGTACTCTTCCTACATAGACAAAAGGACTGTGATAATATCATCTTCCAGGTAAAAACATACAATTCAGTAATCTAGAAAAAACAGGTAAATTTTAGCTTGTCCTTATATCTCATTATGCTAAAATTTCTATATAATAAGAAATAGGGGTGAATTAATTTGAAAAGTAAATTGCAAAAGTTTTTTGTGGTAACTGTAATGGTAACATTTTCATTTAGTTCTTTACCTCCTTCTGTCTTCGCGATTACTGACACTAACTTGAAAGTTGATAATTTGTCAGGACTGAAAAATTCCGATGATAAATTTATCATTAGTGAAGATCTATTATTAGAAGAAAGTATGAATGACTTATTGTCTTTAAAAGGGGATTTTGTTAAATTCATGGAGGGTATTGAAAATTTACCCCCGTACATCCAAGAACAAGGGGCGGAAAGTGTTGCTAAGTGGTTAACGACAGAAATAGGGGTCGAAGTAATTGCAAAAGGTGAAAACTTGTTCGTTCCATCACTAACTGATATTGGATTGGAAAAGAAAGACGAAATTATAGTGGGGGATTTTGTAACTGAGTACGGAACTGCTGATTGCATCATAGCTGTTGGATTACTAATTGGCAGTGTTGGGTTTCCTTTATCCAAAATTTTGAAGTTAAAACAAGCTCTTAATCTTCTCGGAGGCATCAGTAAAACTATTAGTAAAATTAATGCTAAATATAAATTGTATAAGAGCTGGAATTATAGAACAAAAGACGCTTGGAAAAGAGCTATTAATGAAACATCAGACACATTACCAAATGATGTAAAGAATGCATTTCTCGATTTCTTCAGTATTGGAAATGTTATAAGGGCATGTACGTAACTGAAAAAATACGGAAAGGTGATGGTAGTTATTAAGACTTTACCTTTTAAATTAGCTGTTATACTATTGGGTTTGTTTCAAATCTATATGATTTATAAAAACTCTGCAAATGATATCAAATCAAATTTGATTCCAGTTCTAATTCTTTTAGGTTGTATCATTCTTATAGTTTTGGACGTTTTTTTCAAAAAGAATAAGAGTGAAAAGACACAATGAAAGAGTAGCATTTGCTGCTCTTTTTTTATCGTATGTCTTTTTTTATAAGGAAATAAAAAAACACTTATAATTAAGGGCACTGACTAACCTTTTTGAGACAAGTAAAAAACACCTTATTATGCAGCCAATTGTCGGTATTGAACCGGCGATT
>NZ_JACSQY010000018.1 GCF_014836415.1 Sporosarcina gallistercoris
TTGATGTATTAAGGTTCAATACCCGTTTTACAACGTAAGGTGTTTTTATTTGTCTCACTTTTTTAGGTCAGTACCATCTCCGAGTAGCTCTTTTTTGACTGGATTGAATTAGATTTTCTTGAAAATAAGTGATGCGTTATGACCGCCGAATCCCAGTGAGTTGCTCATAGCGTACGTGATGTCCGCTTTACGTGGACCGTCTGTAATGTAGTCAAGATCACACTCCGGATCTGGATTCTCATAATTCGTTGTCGGTGGCAAAATCCCTTCTTGCAACGCTTTTGCAGTGAAAATCGCTTCCAATCCGCCTGCTGCGCCGAGCAAGTGACCCGTCATCGACTTTGTTGAACTGATTGCAAGTTTGTATGCGTGCTCGCCGAATACGGTTTTCGCTGCCATTGTTTCGAACAAGTCGTTGTAAGCGGTACTAGTACCATGTGCATTAATGTATCCGATTTCTGTTGGAGTGATTTCCGCTTGTTGAATTGCTTGCTGCATTGCGCGGACTGCACCTTCGCCTTCAGGAGCAGGTGCAGTAATGTGGTGTGCGTCCCCTGTTGACCCATAGCCCACTACTTCTGCATAGATGTTAGCACCGCGCTGAATAGCATGCTCGTATTCTTCCAAAATAAGGATCCCTGCGCCTTCACCAATAACAAATCCATCGCGTTCTTTATCGAACGGACGTGAAGCCGTGTTTGGATCAGGATTGAGTGAGAGTGCTGTGTTCGCACAGAAACCTGCGACAGACATCGTTGTGATCGGAGCCTCTGCTCCCCCTGTGATCATAACGTCTGCATCGCCTCTGCGAATGACTTCAAATGCATCACCGATCGAGTTCGTGCCTGATGCACAAGCTGTTACGGTGCATGAGTTAATGCCTTTCGCACCAAAGTGTATCGATACTTGACCTGAAGCCATGTCAGGAATCATCATTGGAACGAAAAACGGACTGACACGACGGTACCCTTTTTCTTGGAATGTAAGGAACTGTTTTTCGTGTGTTTCCATTCCGCCGATTCCTGAACCGATCCAGACACCTGTTCGCAGCCCCGTCTTTTCATCCAACTCTTCAAGGCCGGCGTCTTTCATCGCCATGATGGAAGCCGCCATTGCATAATGCGTGAAACGGTCCATTTTACGAGCTTCTTTTTTAGGCAAATACTCTTCAATGTCAAAATCTTTTACTTCTGCAGCTACTTTCACTGGGAATAACTCGGTATCTAGTCGGGTTAACGGCCCAATACCTGACTTGCGTTCAAGAACGGACTGCCATGATTCCTCCGCCGTATTTCCTACCGGGGAAACAGCCCCGATACCGGTAATGACTACGCGTCGTTTTTCCATTAGTTGAACTCTCCTTCGTTTCATAGATAGCATAGTTGCTTCCATCAGTGCGATTTATTGAAAATGAAAAACGCATTCACTTACTTGCCCCAGCGCATGCAGATGCCGCCCCAAGTGAGGCCACCGCCGAAACCGACGAGCACGAGAATGTCGTCGTCTTTCACACGACCCTCTTCAATGTCGTCATGTAACGAAATAGGAATCGACGCTGCCGATGTGTTGCCGTATTTGTGTACGGATTTGGACATTTTTTCAGGTGGAAGTCCGAGCCGTTCACGAGAAGCTTCCATGATCCGGATATTCGCCTGGTGAGGGATCAGGAAATCCACATCCTCTTTCGACAGACCCGCTTTCTCAATGACATTCACTGCCGACTCACCCATTTGACGGACTGCAAATTTGAACACTTCGCGACCATTCATCTTCAAGTAACGGTCTTGATAAAGATGCTCACCGCCTGTGCCATCCGCACCCAGTTCGAAAGCAAGAATTCCGCGATCTCCGCTCACTTTACCGACGATTCCCGCTCCAGCGCCATCTCCGAACAAGACAGCTGTGTTGCGATCTTTCCAATCAGTGATTTTAGATAATTTTTCCACACCGACTACAAGAACATAATCGTGTGTACCTGCTTCCACGAAATGTTTCGCAGTCACTACTCCATACATGAACCCTGCACATGCTGCAGAGATATCCATGGCTGCTGCATTCTTTGCTCCAAGCCGTGCTTGAAGCATCGTAGCTACTGAAGGAAACGGATGATCGGGTGTCACTGTCGCAACTAAGATCATGCCGATTTGTTCCGGCTGGATACCTGCTTTTTCAATCGCTTCTTTAGCAGCTTCGTAAGCCATATCTGATGTATCTGTACTATTGTCTGCAATTCGGCGTTCTTCAATTCCTGTGCGCGTACGAATCCATTCGTCTGATGTATCCATTCTTTTTTCAAGATCTGCGTTTGTCAGCACGTGTTCAGGGACATACTTGCCAATACTTAGAAGTCCTACACCCATTGCTCATACCCCGTTCCTTGTTATCTATTGTTAGTACCTGGTATCAATAATAGAGGAGTTCACGATTTTTTTCAACAATGGAGACACGAAACCGTCAAACTCTTTTGGGGACGTTGTAAATTAAGTTTCGAAACGAGCGTCGCTATGATATGATGAAAGGTGAAAAAGTATTCTAGAGGTGATTTCGATGAAGTTCGTCATGACATTTGTCTGGTCATTCCTATTGGTTTCCATGCTCAACTATGTAGCAGGCGCCATTGCGAACGTGCCAACGTTTGAATTTACAACTGGAATCATTGTCTCACTCGTATTGTCTGTGATGATTTTCGCGATTACAGCGATTATTCCGGACGAGCCAGTCGCAGAACATTGATTCATATGACAGTGAATGGGAAACTTCCCTTTCACTGTTTTTTTGTGCAGAAAGGGATGATTAGAGAGGATATTCGCTTTATGAGCGGATAGATTGGTGGTTTGCTTCATGGAACGAGCGGATTGGGACCCGGAACGAGCGGGTCGGGTCTCGGAACGAGCGGGTTGGATCCCGCAACGAGCGGGTTGAGCCTCGGAACGAGCGGGTTGAGCCTCGGAACGAGCGGATTGGGCCCTGGAACGGGCGGGTTACTCTCAGGAACGGGCGGGTTGGGCCTCGGAACGAGCGGGTTGATTCAATCTGAATGGTATGCATTGCGTGGGTAGAACAGATGCGTTCATTCCCATAAAAACAAGCCGCTTTTCGCATAACACGAAAAGCGGCTCGAACCGCTATTTATAATTTATCCACAGCCAAGGCTCCATCTTCCATCCGAAGGTGCAAACGCTGGCCTTCCGCTAAATCGCCTTTAATGACTTCCTTTGCGACCGCGGTTTCTACGTAGCGCTGGATGAATCGTTTTAGTGGGCGTGCGCCGAAATCCGCATCCGTCCCTTCTGCGACGACCCAATCGAGTACGGGTTCTTCATATGTCAACGGAATGTCCTGACCGTCCAATCTTCGCACGAGATCATCCAACATTTTGCGGGCGATTTCAACGAATGCGTTACCTGATAACGAATGGAATATGATAATGTCGTCCATCCGGTTCAGCAGCTCCGGTTTAAAGTGGTTGCGTAACTCCGACATCACTAAGTCCTCTGTCGCATGTTCTTCGGACTCGAACTGGCCGCTCATTAAATACTGTGAACCAATATTGGACGTCATGATGACTACTGTATTCGTAAAGCTCACGAGGCGTCCTTGACTATCCGTAATGCGTCCATCGTCAAGAATTTGCAACAAAATATTCGAGACATCGGGATGAGCCTTCTCGATTTCATCCAACAAAACAACCGAATACGGATTGCGGCGGACCGCTTCTGTCAACTGTCCACCCTCTTCATACCCGATATATCCCGGAGGTGCTCCTACAAGGCGGGATACACTGTGTTTCTCCATATACTCCGACATATCGATGCGGATGAAATGATCCACAGAGTCGAACAATGTCCCTGCAAGTGTTTTTGCTAGCTCCGTTTTCCCAACACCTGTCGGCCCTAGGAATAGGAATGACCCGATCGGTTTCTCAGGATCCTTAATACCGGATCGCGCCCGCCATACAGCTTCGGTCACAAGTTGAACTGCATTATCTTGACCGATGACTCGCTCTTTCAGCGTATCCCCCAATCGTAATAACTTCTCACGTTCGCCTTCCATCAACTTCGTCACCGGAATACCTGTCCAGCGCGCCACAATCATCGCAATTTCGTCCTCTGTCACTTCTTCGCGGATCAAACGGTTCTCTGCGCCACCCTTGAACTGCTCTTCCAGATCTTGCAGCTGATATTCCAGCCCTGGGATTTTACCGTGACGCAATTCTGCGGCTTTGTTCAAGTCGAATTTGTTTTCAGCATCTTCCAATTCACGACGATAGCGATCTAGCTTCTCGCGCACATCTTGGACTTCCTGCAGCTTTTTCTTCTCATTCTCCCACTGCTCACGCATCCCCGAAGAAGATTCTTTCAGTTCCTTTAATTCCTCACGTAAAGCAGCAAGACGGTTCTTACTAATCGGGTCCTTCTCTTTTGTCAGTGCCTGCTCTTCAATTTCCAGCTGCAGAATACGACGTGTCACTTGGTCGAGCTCTTGAGGCATCGAGTCGATTTCCGTACGGATCATCGCACTCGCTTCATCCATCAGATCGATCGCTTTGTCCGGCATGAAACGCTCTGTCAAATAGCGATCGGACAATGTTGCCGATGCAACAAGCGCCCGATCATGGATACGCACTCCATGGTGCAATTCAAAACGTTCTTTTAGGCCGCGTAAAATAGAAATCGTATCTTCGACAGATGGTTCGCGCACCATCACTTGCTGGAAACGCCGCTCAAGCGCAGGGTCTTTCTCGATATACATACGGTATTCGTCCAATGTAGTCGCACCGATACAATACAACTCGCCACGAGCAAGCATCGGTTTCAACATGTTCCCCGCATCCATCGCACCTTCCGTCTTCCCTGCTCCAACGATTGTATGGATTTCATCGATGAACAAAATGATTTCACCGTGACTATCCTTCACTTGTTTCAATACTGCCTTCAACCGCTCTTCAAATTCGCCGCGGTATTTCGCGCCTGCAATCAGGGAACTCATATCGAGTTCGTGAATTTGGCGATTTTTCAATCCTTCCGGTACGTCACCTTTTACAATCCGTTGCGCCAACCCTTCAACGATTGCCGTCTTACCCACACCAGGTTCACCGATCAGCACAGGATTGTTCTTTGTTTTTCTAGATAGAATCCGGATCACATTCCGGATTTCTTCATCCCGGCCAATTACCGGATCCATTTTTCCATTTTTCACTTCTTCTACTAGGTTGCGTCCAAATTGTTCTAATGGGGAACGCTGATCCTCTTGTACGCCATCCATTCTCATGAACCATCACCTCTTATATAGTTATTAGTTTATTCGACTTTGACTATCTTTGACTATAACTAGTATACCTCGCATTTTATCGTCTGTAAAGTCAGTTGCTTTGGAGATATTCGCTAGTATTTCCTTTTTAAACGGCAAAAAATCCGACCAGTGAAAAATTCACCAATCGGATTTGATATTGCTTAATTATCGGACACCAAGCGCCATTTTTGCATAACGTGACATGTTGTCACGTGACCAAGGCGGATTCCAGACGATATCGACTTCAACGTCTTTCACTTCAGGAAGTTCCATCAGTTCTTGTTTCACATTCGCAACAATTTGCGGCCCCATCGGACAACCGATTGATGTAAGTGTCATCGTAACCTTACCGATGCCGCCTTCAAGCAACTCTGCATCATAGACGAGACCGAGGTTGACGATATCTACACCAAGCTCGGGGTCAATCACGTTTTCAAGAACGCCCATCATGCTTTCTTTCATTTCATCAGCCATTGGAATTCCCCTTTCCATTTCTTTTCGTTGTACTCATCATAGCAAAATGCACTCAACCATTCAAATGGTCTGCAAGGAAGTCCACCGCACACAACATTCCCGGTCTGGAAACTGCGTGACCAGCATGCTCGTCCACCATGAATTCAAAGTCTTGCGGATGACCGATATAGTTCTCTTTTATGGCATTGTAGAAATGATGTGTCGGTTCAAACGGTACCATCGTATCGTTCATGCCGTGCCAGAAAAAGACAGATCGGTCGTTCAATCGTTCCGGATGCCGGGTCAAGTCGAAAACGTCAAGCGTGCTCAATAGTTTTTGAACATCTTCATCTTTCATCGGAAGCTTAAATCCTTTGTTCTCAAATTGCTTCATTTGACCTTTGGCAAGTTTCACGTATCCCGGAGTTCCCATCATGACTGCTGCGCTTTGGATCCATGGATATGCTGCCAGACATCCAAGAGTTGTGATACCTCCCATGGATGTACCTGAAAATGCAATTCGATCGGACTCCAACAACCCTTTTTCTTTCAATTGCTGATGCAAAACCCCTGCTTCTTCTATGGAAGTCAAGACGATTTCCCAGAATCGCAAGCTGAGCTGTACTTCATCGAGCGATTCGGACCGGACACCATGAAGATGTGCTTCAGGCAATAACACACGAATCCCTTTTTTCGCGAGATTGAATGCGTAATGCAAGTTATGTTCTTTCGCACTCGTAAATCCATGGAAGAAGATGACGACTGGCATCTCAGAAGATTCCTGCTGTTCATCCACAATATGCAATAGGGGGATTGTGTCCCATTTTTCTTCTCTAATATTCATCCGCGACACCTCGTTTTTGTTTAATTGAGCATACCAATGTTTTTCTAAAAAAACAAAAGTTGCGCACGGTTCATTACTTTTTGACTTGCATGCGACTGAAAGGATACACTTGAATGAGGAAGGAGGCGTTTTGCCATGAAACCTCATTTAATTGCCCTCGATTTGGACGGAACGTTATTAAATGATAAAAAAGTGATCTCAGAAAAAACGCTCGCTACACTTAAACAGGCTGAATCGGAAGGCCATCAAATCATGATTGCGACGGGGCGCCCCTATCGCTCAAGTGAAGTCTATTACCGTCAGCTAGGTCTGAAAACACCGATTGTCAACTTCAACGGAGCGTTCGTGCATCACCCCAATGATCGGTCATGGAAAACTGTCCATGAGACGATTGACTTGACTGTGGCTAAGGAAGTCATCGATGCCATGCAAGATTTCAACTTGAAAAATATCGTGGCGGAAGTCAAGGATGACGTCTACTTGCATTATCATGATGAAAAGTTGCTCGATATCTTCAGTTCAGGCAGTCCAAACATCCAAGAAGGTGACATTCGTCAGTACCTTCAAGTGAATCCGACCAGTCTCCTGATCCAAGGCGGTGAGGGGATGGCAGATCCGATCCGCAAGCATTTGGAAGAAGTACACGCCGAAGTCATTGAGCATAGACGCTGGGGAGCTCCTTGGGAAATTGTTGAAGTCATTCGCCATGGGCTCAACAAAGCGGTTGGAATTTCCAAAGTTTCGGAGTGGATTGGTATACCACAAGAACGAATTATTGCGTTCGGAGATGAAGACAATGATTTGGAAATGATCGACTATGCGGGAATCGGTGTTGCAATGGGCAACGGGATTGACCAGCTGAAATCGATTGCGAATGAAGTGACCTTGACGAATAACGAAGACGGTATTGCCATAATGTTACAAGAACGACTCAATTTAAAGACTTCATAAAGCGATTGGAGGATTCTCATGAAAATTTTCGTAGACAGTGGTTGTGACCTGCCGAAATCATATTTGGATGAACATGATGTGATGCTGCTACCTTTGACAGTGCTGCTGGACGGGAAAGAGTATCAGGATATCGTGGATATCGACTCAAAAGAAGTATTCCAAGCGATTCGTGCTGGCAAACAACCGAAGACTTCTCAAGTTTCCCCAGATCGAGTGCTGGCTTTGTGGAAGGATTTCGCCGAGACCGGGGAAGATGGAATCTATATTGCATTCTCATCCGAGTTGTCGGGTACATATCAGACCTCTGTCATGATGCGGGATCAGGTGAAAGAAGGCAACCCACGCATGAACTTGATTGTCGTGGATACACGCTGTGCGTCGCTCGGCTGTGGTTTAGTCGTCCAAGAGGCGGTCCGCTTACGGGATGCGGGAGAAGATGTGCGGACAATTGAGCGCAAAGTCCGCAAAATGGCAGGCAACATGGAGCACTTGTTCACAGTGGAAGATCTCGACTATCTCGCTAAAGGCGGTCGCGTATCGAAAGCGAGCGCATTTTTCGGCGGACTGTTGAACATCAAGCCATTGCTCCATGTGGAGAGCGGTCGATTGGTGCCGATCGAGAAACATCGAGGGCGTAAAAAAGTGTTCCGCAGAATTCTGGAGCTCATGGAAGAACGCGGAGATACGGTTTCCGAGCAAGTGATTGCAATTAGTCATGGAGACGACGAAGCTGGGGCAATCGAGTTGCGGGACCTGATCGAAGAAAAGTTCCATCCAAAAGAAATACAGATCCATATGATCGGTTCCGTCATCGGCTCACATGCTGGTCCAGGAACCCTCGCTGTATTTTTCTTGAATAAACAATAAAAGGAGATCAGTCGTCACTATCCATTGACGACTGATCTCCTTTTTCACTTGTTTCAATCTCACTTCTTCGCTGCCGCTTTTCGTTCTTGACGTGCTTTACGACCTTTTCTCCAAACCGCCCAAAGGAAGCTCAGGAACAAGACGTATACCATGATCGATGCAATCAGATAAGGGATATTGAACCCTTTGTCTTCTTTCACTAAATAGATCTCCGCCATTTCACGATCCAAAACGACGTGGTATTTGTCGTCTTCGGTTTCCACGATTTGGTCACTATCCAGCAATCCTCGCAATCGTTTCTTACTTCCGATTTCTTCCGGATCTAGTGAATAGCTTTGCGTTTCCGAAGTATTATTGATGGCAATGATCCATGTTTCTTCATCATCATAGATCTTATACACTATATACCCATCTTTGTTGTGCAACATTTTAAATTCCCCGTTACGGAGCGTCTCCGATTGGTTCCGAAGTGAATTCAAATTCCCGATAAGCTCTTTCAATTCCATATCCGTTTTGAAGTTAAACAGCGGATGACTTTCAGGCGCTTCTTTCCCGTTCACCGCAATCTCAGTTCCATACGGCATGACTGGAATACCAGGCAACGTAAATAGAGCAGTGACAGCTACTTTCCAACGAGTCGGCGGGAACATTCGCTGTTCCACAATGTCATACGTGAAGCGCGATCCCGTCAACTGATCGAATTCAATCAAGTCATTTGAATGATCCTTTTCGAAATGATTCATCGGAGAAGAATCCGGGTCTACACGAACGAATGATTCACGTAATGCTTCCATCGAAGAATCGTTCGGCTTTGCGTCCACATCAGCATCTGTTTCTTCACCAGACAAGACATACAAATCAGGTGAACTTTCTTTTAGTGCAGTAATGAATTGATCGAGTACTTCTTTGGAATATCCTTCCGTTTTCGTCAGACGGATTCCGTCCAACTCATAAGTTTTTACAAAGTCGACCATCGTCTCTTCAAGGTTACGCTGCACATCAGCATCGTCCGCTTTCCAGTCGATGGTATTCCCTTCACCTTTCGTAAACTGCAGTTTGCTGGCCCATACGTGATTTTCACTGACTCCAGCTAGCGGGAAATCCGCGATGACGCGCACATCCTTCTCATGCAATTCTTTCAGCATCGATTTGAAGTCTTCTTCTGTTCCAAAATGTTCATCGAATTTTGTGTAATCCAACACTTCATTACCGTCATATGTAGCGGTTTTGAATACAGGCCCGATGGAAACAGCTGTGAAGCCCATATCTAAGATATGCTGCAATCGAAGGGAAATCCCTGCGAAATCTCCGCCATTAAATGCAGAAGGATCTTGAGCATCCGCACCTGCATCATTTCGCCCGTCTCCATTATTAAACCGGTCCACAAGTAAATCGTATATGCTTTCGTCCTTCAACGTCCGCTCCGCCTTCGCAGAAGCCAAGCCTGGATGTGCAGTAGTCCCTAGTAATAGCATCATCATCAAGATGCTAAGTATTCGTTTGACGTTCACTCAAAAAGCCTCCTTCTATAATGAATCCGCGTGATATGGTCTCATGGGATATGTGGTCAATCTCGAAATTTGATCATAACTCACGGATTCCGCTCATAAATCTCGAAATTTGATCATAACTCACGGATTCCGCTCATAAATCTTTAAATGCGATCATAACTCATCACTTAATACTACCAAACCACACTAAGCGTCGCCATGGTTTATGAAGAAAACTGAAACCCGCATACATAAATAAGTCAATCCTGTGAAAATGGCATAACAAAACCCGCTGAAATAATTTCAGCGGGCTCCTGATTTCATTCTACTTCGTCACGATCTTCTATCGATCTCATTCTCCGAGATGTGACAACTACTGAGAGTGCGAACAGGATCATGATGCCAAACAAGGCTAGCAAAACAGTCCATCCGACCATCCGAATTCCCCCTTAGTTGTACATCCAGCATTACGAATTAGAAGAGTTTCAATCCAAATGGTAAGTGGAAACCAAGTGCTACTGTAATCAGTACTGAAACGGCAAACAAAATCCAAAATAATTGAGCAGATTTGTTTTTCGCCTGACGAGCAAATACCATTTCCATCATTCCAATTGTCACAATACCGAAGATGAATTTAATCCCGTACAATGCAGCGTCACCGCTCATAAATTTGATGAACAATGCTAATCCAGTAATAATGATCAAGATGTAGAATACTCGTACTACCATCTTCATGATTTTACGGACTTTTGAGTCGAGTGGTTGTGTCGCAGCAATTAAAAACACAATTATTCCAACAACCCATGAGAAGATGTGTAAGTGCGTTGAGCTTGTTAAAAAATCCATTTAATTCACCTCATTCAAATTTCATGTTCATGCCTCATCTTACCATATAAGTCGGACGAGGCAAAATAAGGGACCTTTACTCGAAGTAGTTCACGAGTGTTCCAATTCCTTCTACAGACACTTTCACTGTGTCTCCTGCTTTCAAGTAACTTGGTGGATTCATCGCTTTACCCACACCTGCTGGAGTGCCAGTCAAAATGACATCGCCCGGCTCAAGTGTGACAAACTTGGAAAGCTCCGCAATGATTTCATCGATTGGGATGATCATGGAGCCTGTATTGCCGTTTTGACGTACCTCATCATTCACTTTTGTGACAATCGACAAATTGTGTGGATTCGGAATTTCGTCTTTCGTCACAATGTAAGGGCCTAGCGGACAGCTTCCATCGAGCGTCTTTCCAAGGAAGAACTGCTTGCGCTCTGCCTGCAAATCACGTGCAGTCAGGTCATTTGCAATCGTATAACCGAAAACAGCATCATACGCCATCTGTTTAGGAATGTTGCGACCGCCCTTTCCAATGACAACCGCAAGTTCGCCTTCATAATCCAGTTGACTTGTCACACCTTCATGGACAGACAACTTCTGTTCATCCGCTGCAATCGCAGTATGAGCTTTCGTGAAGATCATCATTTTTTCAGGAGCACCTTCTCCACCCATCTCAGAAGCGTGATCGGCGTAGTTTTTACCGACACATAGGATGTTTTTAGGCGTGCGTGGAATTGGAGCCAACCATTCGATGGCCTCATAGGAATACTTGAAAGTCTCCGCATCTTCATGGGCACGTGCTTGTTCACATAACGCACGTATTTTTTCCACAAAATCCATACCGCCAGCTACGCCTTCAGCAATCGACGCCGGGAAGTTCTGCACTCCAACTGCCGCAGCAATTTTCTGTACATCCCATACGGCTTCCTCTTTTTTCACTTTAGGTCCGAATAATGTCTTCCCGTCATACTTGAACGAAAGTAGTTTCATTGAGTTGTCCATCCCTTCCATCATTGGTTTGCATTACGTACAGTTACGACACGCGTCGTCATTTCTCCTTTTTATTCGATAAAATAGTGCCATACGTACCGATTCGCCATATCCATTCGAGAGGGCCCATTTTGTAGCGGGATAGCCACAAGTCCGCAAGAAGCGCCTGGACGACAAAGATTCCAACAGCCATAAGTGTTCCTGTCAAAATATCCACTTTACCGTACATTCCGAACCCATAATTGTAGAAAATGAGTGTCGCAATGACAGATTGACCAATATAAGTCGTCATTGACATACGGCCTGCCTTAGCGACCGGACGGAAACCTTTCGTGAACCATGGTATCGTGCAAAGGACCAATACAAGCGCCCCATAACCGATGGCCACAAGGGGACCGCCGAAATACGTTTGAACGAGCTGCATTGAATAATGTGGGGCGACTAAAAATGGCAATGCTTTTAACAACACCCCGATGACTAGCGCACTGATGCCCACAACCACGAGGCGGCCCTTCAATTCATTAGCACGTTCGAAAATTTTCCATTTTGCAAACGCAGCACCGATCATCATGAGCGGCAAAATCATGAATGGAGTTAATAATAGGTTGGCACCACTCACCAATAACCATTCTTTCGCTCGGAATGCAAGTGCCGCCAAGTAGGTCCCATGCCCATACACTTCAATCGATTCCTGCAGCTGCTGAATATCGGCAAACTCAGAAAGTGAGGCGTCTCCGATAAATTGTTCACCTAAGAACAACATTCCTGTGAGCAACCCATTCGGCACGATGTAAAGAGCAAGAGCCCCGAAGAATAACCACTTTGGAGGTACCCTCACGAGTGCGATCATGACGAAGCCCATCATAGCGTATGTGAACAGAATATCCCCCGACCAGATGAAGAAGGCATGGATCAGTCCGAACAGTAGCAAGATGAACATCCTGCGAACCGCCACAGGACCGAATGGGGACTTCTGCAGTAACGATTTTTCATATTGCATACTTAGTCCATACCCGAAAAGCATGGCAAATATCGGATAAAAACTCGCTTCTATGAAAATATCCAGCCACATGAACGACAATCCTTCCCCATTGTCCGCAAACCAGCTATACGGATCCATATACATATATGGGGAGTGGAATACGAGCATGTTGGCGATGAAAATACCTAACAATGAAAAACCTCGAAGCATATCGAGCGCTTCAATACGTCCGGCATCGCCGGTTGGTAGTCTAGTCAAACTGTCTCCTCCTGAACTGTCAGTGCGCGACCTTCATCAAATAAATACAACAGCATTTCTTTTATTGTCACGTGTGTAATGGATTCAATCGCGTTTTTATACAAGTTAAGCTGCACGCGATACCGCGATCTCATCTCTTGATCGATTGCTTCTTCAGACGCGAACCGCCCCTTCAGGCGATCGGTTTTATAATCCAATAACACCCATCCGTCCGGTTCTTCAAACAAGCAATCCGCAATCCCCTGTAAAATCTGAGAATCGCCATCGGCTCCAGCATATGCATATGTGAACGGCAATTCCTTCAAGACACGCGTCGCTTTTTGCATCCGTTCCGCTACCGACGAGACCGCAAACTGCACAATCGCCTCCCGGTCCAACGCCTTCACTTCTTCTTTGGTCAACAACTGCCGCAGCAACAAATCGTCCAAAAGCACTTCCACACGTTCATGATCCTTTGTAGTCGCCAAGTCGATATGCTGCATCACAGTATGCATTGCCGTCCCAACTTCCGCTGCGCTGATCGCCCGTTGTTGTAAAAATACGGGCCGTGCGTGCAAGTAGGCTTGACTCACTTCTCCATTTCTACTTGCAAATGGATCGTTCAAAGTCGACTCCGCCTCAAGTTGCGCAACCCTTTTCAGTTCCGTCACAGAAACTTTGGAACGCTTGTTAACAGATGCCTGATGCGGATACTCATACTCAAACCGCTCAGTCACTTCTGCCAGAAGGGATGCATTTACAACCGGGATCGGCAACTCTTCTGATTCGGATAAATCCTTTATATTTTCCGGCTCAGCTAAAGACTCACTGAAATAGGAAACCGGCAGGGCGCTGATATTCCATTTGGAAGGATGGTCTTTCACCATCGCGCCTTGCGTCGTTCCGAACTTCCTGAAATCCGCATGACGCGCAACAGCTGGACCGATCCAATCCAGATATCCATTTGCACGTGACCGCATATAATCCGGCAATCGGTCTCCTGGATCGACGAGCTGTGCGTCTTGCCACTTCGTCATCGACTTCTCAATATCCTTTACCGTCGCGACCAACTCCAACTGTTCTTTCGCCCGCGTCATCGCAACATAGAGAATGCGCATCTCCTCTGAACGCATCTCCAACTCTTTCTGCTCTTTCATTGCGAGAAACGGCAAGGATGTATACATGATCCGTTTATCGGGGTCAATCGCCTTCACTGCAAGACCGAAATGCTGGTCGAACAAATAAGGTTCGTTGAAATCCATTTTGTTGAACTGTCTGCCCATGCCTGCAACAAACACATTCGGAAACTCCAACCCTTTCGATGAGTGAATAGTCATAATACGTACGACATCTTCCTTTTCACTTAAATAACGAGCTGCTCCGAGATCATCCCCGCGTCGCTGCATTCTATCGACAAACCGTAAAAACCGGAACAATCCACGGAAGGATGTCTTCTCGTATTCAATCCCCCGGTCATGTAGCGCGCGCAAATTCGCCTGGCGCTGCTTGCCGTTCGACATGCTGCCTACCATCTCATAGTAATTCGTATCGGTGTACACGTGCCAAATGAGTTCCGACAACGATCCCCGCCTTGCTAGATTCCTCCACTCTTCCAACATAAGCACGAACCGCTGCAGCTTTTGCTGGGTTTCAGGAGCCATTCCAGATCCCTTCGTTGCGATGAACGTCTTCAGCGCTTCATAATAAGGGGCGTTCTTCGCAGCGAGACGCACTTGTGCCAACTCATTCTCCGTCATGCCGACGAACGGCGCACGCAGTACGGACGCCAGCGGAATGTCTTGATATGGATTGTCGATGACCCGTAACGTATTCAACATGATCGTCACTTCAAGCGCATCGAAATAGCCGCGCGATAATTCCACGTAAACAGGGATTTCGGCACGCTTGAACTCCTCGGCAATTTCAGCAGACCACGTCATCGAACGCATGAGAACAACAATATCGCTGTATCGGATCGGCCGCTTTTCCCCACTGAACGCATCGCACACTTCATGCCCATCCGCCATCCACTGGCTGATTTTCTTCACCATGTACCGCGCTTCCGCCTGGGAACTCTTCAGATTTTCCAAGTCCTCCGATGTTTCGTCCTCAAACTCTTCCTCTTCGGAGTAAAGGACTGTCAAATGTGCAGCCGTTTCCATCTCCGGATAGCGCGCACCATACTTCAAGGCTGCAGCCTCATCGTATTCGATTTCACCTACACGCTCCCCCATGATTTGCGAGAAGATGAAATTCGTCGCATCCAACACTTCTTTGCGGCTCCGGAAATTCGCATTCAAATCGATCTTCAAGCCTTCTTCGATGGAGTCTTCTGTGAAACGTCCGTATTTCCCTAGGAACAAACCTGGTTCCGCAAGACGGAAACGATAGATGGATTGCTTCACATCTCCCACCATGAACAGGTTGCCGTCTGACTCCGTACCGCTTTTCACGAATTGAACAATCGCTTCCTGCAACAAATTCGTATCTTGGTACTCATCGACCAACACTTCTTTGAATCTCGATCGATAATCCATCGCAATATCGGATGGTACCAGGATGTCCCCTTCGCGACTCGTCAAAATATCAAGGGCGAAATGCTCAAGATCCGAAAAGTCGACAATCCCTTTTTCCGTTTTGACCGCGCGAAAGCGATGACCAAATTCTATGACCAATTCAATGAGCGTATTCATCATCGGCGCCATCAAACGAATTTCCGTAAGCAGCCGGGCAGGTGTGCGGACGAAATACGCATCTTTTATTCCGGTAACAAGCTTCTTCACCGAATCTCTCAACGCTTTCGCACGCTTCGCGAGTTCTTCATCACACGAATCCTTCTTCACTGCACCCGCTTTCACCCATACGAGCTGTTGGAAAAATGCATGGGTCTGTTCCCAAGTCCCCGATGAGAGTGTACGGATCGCTTCGGTGATCCAAATGAGATCCGCTTCCGCAGTCTTAACAAGCGGCGCCGGCCCGTCAGGCAACTCCGCGATTCGTTGCATATCCGTCGCAAGTGCAGCCGCTTCTTCAAGCTTTTGTTGGATGGCAGATTTCAAGGGGGCGATGAATTCCAAGTCATCGATCGTAATCTCATCGCCAATTTCGTATTGCTTTGGAATTTGCAGCAGCCATGATTCAAGATCAGGATGCACTCGGGAATAGTCGTACAGCCGGTCGATCAATAATTCCAAGGACTGGTCATTCCTATCAGATGTGAAACTATCCGCCAATCGGTAAACCGCTTCCGGATCTTCTGAGCTATAGGCATCCTCCAACACTTCGGCAATCGTATCGTCGCGCAGTAATGCCGCTTCCGTCGGATCCGCAATGCGGAATCCAGGATCGATGTCCAGTAAATATGCATATTGCCTCACGACATTCAAACAGAAAGAGTGCATCGAAGAAATTTGAGCTTTGTTCAGTAGACTGAGCTGTTTCCGCAAATGCGGCGAATCCGGATGCAAGGCAATCGCTTCTTCCAGTGCAGCGCCCATACGATGACGCATTTCAGCAGCCGCCGCGTTCGTGAACGTAACGACGAGCAATTCATCGACGTTCATCGGATTTTTCTCATCCAGCACTTTCTCGATGAGCCGTGTGATAAGTACTTTCGTTTTACCGGATCCAGCAGCAGCAGAGACGAGAATGTCACGCCCTGAGGCGTAAATCGCTCTCCACTGTTCGTCTGTGAATGTCACGTCACTCGGTTTCGGTGGTATGTGCATCGCTTTCAGCCTCCTTCCGCATTTTTTCGAGCGACTCTTTAGCCGATAGTTCAGCATAATTCCGGTACTTCGCATCGGGGTCGGTCGTGTCGAACTGGCACACCCCTTGATATGGACAATGAGTACATGGCATCCGTTCCTTCAAGCGATACGGATACACCCTTGCATCCCCTGCAAGCATCGCGTCACCTGCTTGACGGTGACGTGAACGGACCGCCCCCCGCAACAATTGCATGTCGTCAGGTGCAAGCACTTTAGAAGTCGCATAGAACGAACCATCTTTCTTCACACGCGCCGGAATGATTTTAGACGATTGTTCAATGTCGCTGTCCATCTCTTTTACGACAGATAAATCCTCAAGTACATACCCTTTCATCGAAAACGATTTCAGCATCTCTTCTTCAACGGCTTCTTCCGTCAGCTCCTGGATGCTGCGTACCATCGGATTATGGACGTGGACATACAACATCCCGGCAGGATCCGCATGCACATGCAGCCAATCGTCGGAATGTTCGAGTGCAACGTCCAAATATGTCAGCATTTGCAGCGATAATCCGTAATACACTTCTGTCAAATCAAGCGCTTTCGATGACGATTTATAATCGACAATACGGAGATAGGTCTTGTCATTGACGTTCGATGCATCGACCCGGTCGATCCGTCCGCGCAGATTCATCTGCCCTCCGCGTTTCAACGGGATTGACAATGGCGGCATCTGCTCACCAGGTCCGAATCCGACTTCAACTGCGATCGGTTGGAAACTCGATGCACTCGCTTGACTCCTGAGAGCAAACAACGTCCGCTGAATAATGCCTGTCAGCTTGCGTTTAATGTAGACGTGACGACTCGTGGACAGTAAAATCCGGTGGAAGAAATAGGGTGCGATTCCGTCCACCGCTTCCCTTGCCAATCGGAAGCAATCTTCTTTCGTCAGTCCGGCCCATGTTGCGCCTGTCCGCATGATTTCATCGGAAACCCATTTCAGTGCCGCGTGGAAAAGATCCCCGATCGCCGGTGCCTCCAACGTGAATTCCGAACGCTCCCGTAACCCGAGTCCATACGTTGCGAAATGCTGGAATGGACAACTGTAATACGATTCGACACGTGATACGCTCGATGACATCGTTTCACCGTATAGCCCGTTTGTTAAGTCAGCCGTCAAACGCTCCGTTTCTGTTCCGTGCTTCCGTTTTCTTTGAATACTAGTGAGAACCGATGCCCAAAGCGGATCGGCTTCATAATACGCAATCACCGCCTGCCATAGCGGGGATAAACCTCTAGCAGTTTCTGCATGTCGCAGTTGCGCAGACGCATAGGGCAATGTGGATCTCGGATGGCTGATGTACGGCATTTCATCCGCATCATCCAGCAACTCCAGTGGGTCTGCCACTGCAATTTCCACATTCAACCCTTCGAATAATTGCCCAAGCCTAGGAATATAGAGTGAAGGTATGAGTGCTTTTCCTGCTTCATCCGCAATCGGATACGACACAGTCAATCCTTCTGATGCCGCAGTGAACGCACGATATGCTTTGTACGATTCGTCCATCAAGCGTGATTTTGCAGAAGGGGCCAGTTCGAATCCGACCGTTTCAAACCACTGTCGATCGGAATCCGATATAAGCCCTTCATTGTCAATACGTTGCGGCAATACGCCATCATTCGTCCCGATGACAAACACTTCGTCAATGCTTAAAAATGTCGCGAGATCGATCGTCATGACCGTCACTTGGTCAAGCGATGGCGGAATGCGAGCGAACTCGAGCGTATCGAATCCTTCATCCAGCACCCGCACCGCATCTTTCGGCGCCATCTTGACATCTCCGAACATGAGGACAAACTGATCCAGGACATTGATCCACCCCGTCCACGCCTGTTCATGTTCAGATGCGCCAAGCAATCGTCCTGCGCGCTCTTCCTCAGCACGGAGGTCGATGATTTTATCGTAAACATGGAGTTCTTCCATGAACGTAAATAAGGCCTCTGCAGCTTGTCTGCCGTTTTTTGCCGCTTTCAATTTTCCCCCGAAAGATTCCAGCGGCCCGCGGATCAGGTCGCGGACACTATGCAATTCTGCTTGCATCGCAAGTTCTTCGTCTGTCTGGACTTCGGTATGCAGTTCAAGACCCCGATACTTTTTCACCCGCCATCGAACCTCGTCAAACCACCGGTGCCCATGGATACCATGGGCGAGTACATAGTTTTCCAAGCGATCTGCTCGTTCCCGCCAAATTTGTCGATCTTCTCCGTGCGGGAAGAACAAATCCGTTTTCACGGCACGGAAAATCGCTTCATAAGACCAATTTCCTGTGACCGCCTCCAGCACTGAACGTGAAAATTCAATGAGAGGGTGGTGAAGCATCGGCTTTTTCTGGCTGATGAACACTGGAATGTCGTACAGCGGAAAAATAGTATGGATCAACTCGTCATAGACTTCAGGCTGACGATACAAGATCGCCATATCGTTATAGCGCTTTCCGGACATCGCAAGCTTACGGATGGAACGCGCCACTGCGTGCATTTCAGCACGGCGGTCCGTCGCTTCAATCACCCGGACATCTCCGCTGCTCACTTGCTGCGTTGCCGGATAGTTATCGAATTGAGCTTCCAGGTGCAGCACATCCGGATTACGGAATCTTCGTGCAATCGTAAGTCGCACTTCCGGTTCGATGTCTACCGATTCCTCACGTGCAATTTCTGAAATGATCTGTTTCGTTCTCATAGGACTGAAGAATAGCTCATGATCTTCTGTTGCTTGGCCCTCTTCGTCAATCGGGAGTGCCACAGTCACGCGTTTTGCAAATTTCAAAAGCTCCCGGATGATTTCATGCTCACGGTTCGTCAATAGTTCGAAACCATCTATGTAAATATCCGCTTCCTTAATGTATGAAGAGAACTGGACTTGACCGGAAAGCATTGCTAAATGTCCTTCGCTATCGACGTACGTTGTCCCGAGACGTTCTTCCACTTTGGCAAGCAACAGCGACAAATCGCCTGCTTTATCAACCAAAGTACGTGGCGCGGACGCAGCGGTCAACTGCGTATGCAGGTCTGCAAGTGTGGTGTGGTCGAGACAATACCGGCTGAACTCTTTCAACACACCTTCCACTTGCTCGGTGAACCCCCGCTTATCCGCAGCTTGGCGGAACAGTTTGAAGTCTTCACGATTTTCTTCGAGCACACTGCGAATGAGCATCCGATAACCGAATCCATCCACTTCGCGTCGAGTGATTCCGCCCGTTTCTTGCAGCACACGCCAAGCCAGACGTTTGAACGTCAACACTTGCGCACGGACCATTCCGTTCAATCCGAATCGGGCGGCCAAACTATGTTCCAACGAGTACGACATTTGGTCCGGTACAATCAATACAATCGGTGCGCCTAGCGGATCTTGCTGGAGTGATTCCACAATTTCTTGCTCGACCCTATAGGTCTTTCCTGTCCCCGAGCGTCCAGTTATAAATCGCAGCGTCATCTGATAGCCCCTCTCTCGTATTACTAGTCTTCTCATTGTAATTGTTTTCGCTGGAAGAATCAAAGTTTGAGAGGTCTTTTTGCGAATGAATGTTCGTATTACGAGTGAGGGCTGCAGTTGCTGGGTGAGAGATGAAATTTCGTGGAATGCTGCGTCGTGCGGGGTTCGTTTATAAGCGTTTATTTTATTTTATGATCAGTTTTTGAGGTTTATGATCATATTTTGGGAGTTATGAGCGTTTTTCCACATTTATGATCACATTTCCAGGTTTATGATCATTTTCCGCGGTTTATGAGCGATTTCGTACTTTTATGAGCGCCAGGCGATTCGCCCCGATTTTATTCAAAAAAAAGCGCTCCGCAAAAGCGAAGCGCATCTGAATCCTTACTTTTCCTCCCAATGCTTGTTCCCATCCCATTCCCTTGCGTGTCGCTCGACTTTCTTATTCAAACGCCGCTCAACATACTTGCCGGCCAGCCACAACAAAAGAATGACCGCTCCGACAATCGCGGTACGAATCGGTTGTGTCAGCAATGCTTTCAAATCGTAGCCTACAAAACTGATCATGAAAATCATGACAAATTTTCCGGCCATCAAAATCATCAAGTAATAGGTCTTCCTCATGTTGGACAATCCCGCGACTAAGTTCACGAGGGCAGAGGGTGTAAATGGAAAACAGAGAAACAAGAACAGCGGTCCGAATCCATTGCTCTCCACCCACATAATGAGCTTTTTCACTCTTTTATGCTTGGTGATAAAATTCAACAAACGACTCTGGCCATACTTCCGGATGATCAAGAACACAACATAGGAACCTACTACCGTCCCCCCCCACGAGAGGATGAAGCCTAACCACAAACCATAAGCAGCGGAGTTGGCGAAGACGAATACAAATAACGGAAGAAAGGGCAAAAACGACTCGATGAACGGCAGTAGAATGCCTAGGAACGGTCCGAATGCCTTATATTGTTCTGCAAGTTCTGTAACTTTATCCACACTTAGCCATTCTTGCATCTCGAGTCACCCCAACCTTATTCTCTCTTTTTTAACCATTCGAAGATTCAGTCTTGTTGTCTCTAGCAGTTGTAGTATAATCACTAGTATTGAAAATCATTGGAAAGCTGGGATGTGAAATGGAACGCAGTGAATTTAATAACGGCCTTCGCGCCGGTCTCAGCATCGCCATCGGGTACTTCCCTGTTGCATTGACATTCGGCCTACTCGCCAAAACAACGGGGCTCTCCTTACTCGAAGCGACTGCGATGAGTATTTTCGTCTATGCAGGAGCCGCACAATACATATCGCTCAGCTTGATAACAGCGGGCGTGGATCCATTACTGATCGTCATGAATACGTTCATCGTCAATATCCGTCACTTCCTTATGACGGCTTCACTGAACGAAAAGATGCAACCCGCGCCAAAGGCTGTCAAAGCGGCGTACGCATTCGGCGTCACGGATGAAACCTTTTCCGTCATCGCAACGAGCAAGCAGGACAAAGTATCGAGTGCCCATGCGTTTGGTGTCATCGCCATCGCTTATGGGAGTTGGGTGATTTTCACTGCCTTAGGGCATGTCATCGGCGCAAACTTACCGCTCTTCCTGCAAGCCGCCATGTCCATAGCACTCTATGCCCTTTTCATCGCGTTGCTTGTCCCATCGATGAAAGGCAATCGAAAAGTCGTTTTACTCGCAAGCCTTGCTGCAATCTTGCATTGTTTCTTTTATTATACCGGATTATTATCGACCGGGTGGGCAATTCTTGCGTCTACCTTACTATCTTCTGTCATAATCGAACTCGTTTATACAAAGTACGGTCGAACCCTGATTCCAACTGTTGAAAAGGAGGAGAGCTGATGGGCCCAACCTATTGGTGGATGCTGTTAGGAATGGCGCTGGTGACGTACATTCCCCGCATGATTCCACTCGCGATACTCGATGGGAAAAAGCTGCCTCCCTTCGTCACAGGGATTTTAAGTAATATCCCGTATGCCGTACTCGGTGCATTGATTTTCCCAGCAGTGTTCTATGTACAGGAAGGCAACTTCGTATTCGGGTTAATCGGTGCTGCGACCGCATTTCTCATCGCCATCTCCGGTTTCGGACTGATGACCGTCGTCCTCGGAACAATCGGCGTACTCGCAGTCTACAGTTTGTTTATGTAACCCCTTTGAACCTATCATACCCAAAAATCACGGTTCTCATACTTATAGAATAGAAGAAACGAAAAAGCCTCACACACTAGTGCAAGGCTTTTTCGTTATTCACGGAGATCTTCATTGGATCGCCGATGGGAATTTGCGACCATTCGATTCGCAATCCAAAATCCCATCGTCAACGAAAACGCATCTGCCACGTAAAGCATCCAATTATGCGTATATCCTGCATATACGGAGGCGGCGATGAGTGCAATCGTCAGCACCAAACCGACAAGCTGATGAAACGTGACCCTCGTAAAGAACACGACGAGAATCCCGGGAATGAACAACGCCATCACAAGTTTTGTCGCTAAACTTTCCACTCGATACCGCCCCCTCTCTGTCTATCATCGTACGAGTAACAATCCGAGCTGATAATGATCATGACGGTACAACACTTGCTGCATGAGACGGACTTCTCCGTTTCGATCCGCCACTTGCAAACGGCAATGCGCTGCATTCACTTGGATTGCATCATACAATTCCTTATCATTCGCAACGTGCATGCCGTTCACTGCACGAATGACTTCACCGGGCTTCAATCCGAGTTTCTCAGCAGGTGAGCCTGGAAGTACCCCTGCGATGACAACCCCTTTCGCACTCGGTGAAGCTGCATAGCCGCCGCTGCGTTCTTGAACAGCTACTATAATCGTCAGCACAGTCCGTAGAATCACACCGATCACCAATGCTCCCCAGCCGATCAATGGCTCATAGAGTGCACCGAGTCCAAGCGCCGTCACAGCGATTCCCGTCCAGATCACCGACTTTCCAAGTTTCGGAAAGACTTCATCCGGAAAGCGCTTGCGGGCAATTTGGCTAAAGCCGATCAATACCGGCACAGGAACGAAGCTGAATGATTCCGCACCGAGCTTAAACTGTGGCCAATACGGTACATAGGCGGAAATCATATCGCCAGGCACCAGTAAAACAATCGGCAGCATCCAAATCGTTTTCACTTTGAAGACCGCTGCACGGAGGCCTCTGCTCGTCTTCTCCAGATGGGGCGACGCATACTTCACCGTGGATTTCCGGATAAGTGACCCTTCTGCTATCAGCAACAATCCCGCTATCACCGGAATTGTAATCGCCAATTGACCAAGCAAATCCACGTCCTGCAGTGACCATCCGCGATATGAAAACGTTCTCCCGGATTGCTGCCACGCAACCAATCCGAAAAATGCGAGTGTCGTTGCGTAAATCGGAGACCCCCACTGATAATAGAAACTGACAAGAACGATGAGCATGACAATGGAAAATAGCACAATCCATCCTGCATCTGTCACGAATCCGATTCCGCTGAGCAGGACGGACAAAATGAGTGCATGCAGCCATGTATCTGCAACGAGCCGTCTCAATTCCGTGAGCCCTGGCAATTTACGAATATTGAAGTCTTTCCGTTCCCGCTTGACCCTCCTATATCCGAGCGCAACCGCAACGAGGAGAATCAGCAAGAATAGTGGATTCAAGAAAAATACTGCCACCGCTTGTAAGACGTCGAACAACCAATTCTCTGACACGTTCTATCACACTCCAATCCAATCCCGCTATTTCCTCTATTGTAACAAAGATTGGAATGGAATGGATAGTAGCGACAGACTGTTATTTACGGATAGGGCCATCCGCTCAATTCCCGGATAACTTATGTTGCAAATAACCGATCGCCATCGAGAGCTGCTCATCGTTTGCCCGATCGTTGCGATACGCCTCTGCACTCGCTTTCAGAGTCTGGAAGAACTTGCTATCCATTTCTCCTGACGAATCCGCCTTTTCATGATCCATGAATTGAGCTATGGCCTCGCCCGTTGCTTCATCGAAGAAACCGTCCACTCTGCCTGGATCATATCCGAGCGATTTCAACAATCGCTGTGCATATGCGACATCATCATGGAATTGCTGTTCTTTATAGGTCTCAGCAATGACTCTTAAATGCTCCGAGAATAAGCTATTCTGCTTCACTTCGAGGTCAGTTGCGATTCCTTCCGTGTGGATCCAGCGCTCTTTCGGAGTGAGCCACTTATGGGTCGACAGCTTCACTTCACCGCCATTCGACAGCTTCATCGTCTCCTGCACAGTCCCCTTCCCGAAACTCGTCGTCCCGACAATGAAACCGCGGCCGAGGTCCTGAAGCGCACCACTCAATACTTCACTCGCTGAAGCACTTCCTTTGTCCTGCAGTAATACGACTGGAATCGTCTGTAGCTTAGGATTGAACTCCAACTCTTTTGGCGGCTCTGTCACAAGAGGCGTCAATTGACCTTTCACGTCTTCCATATAGGCAAATACCGTATCTTCCGGAAGCATGCTCCCCGCGATGTTCCCAACAGCATGCAAGTAGCCGCCTGGATTCCCCCGGACATCGATCAGTAACGCTTCGGCTCCTTCTTTCACGAGTAATTCGGTTGCCGCCTGCCACTCTTTGGCACTATCCTCCCCGAACATCGTCAACCCTATGTAGCCGATTTTCTTTCCTCGTTCTTCCAAAATTTCCGAAGATACTGTGTGGACAGGAATGACGTCCCGTTCAATCGACATTTCCACGTGCTTACCGGACTCCGGACGATAAACGACTAATTTTACGGATGTCCCTTGCTTTCCACGGATTTTTTTGACGACCTCTTTCAATGTCAGTCCATCGACTCGTTCTCCGTCAATTTGTACGAGTTCATCGTAAGGAAGCAATCCCGCTTTTTCTGAAGGCGAGCCTTTTACCGGCGAAACGATTACGAACTTGCCATTGGTCCGGGTGATTTCGGCTCCAATTCCGACGCGTTCTCCAGCGAGCGATTCCTTGTGGGACGCTGCTTCTTCTTTCGTCAAGTATGTGGAATACGGGTCCCCGATTACGTCCGCCATGCCACGCAAGGCACCTTCGATCAATTCGTCGTCTTTCAGTTTGTACACGGCGTTTCCTGTTATGACTTCGTACGCTTCGTCAATGACTCCGAACTTCCCACTCGAGTTGTGGACGTTGTCTTCACTTTTTCCACAGCCGTCCAACACCAGTACGAGACAAACCGCAACTGCGGCTAAAATACCAAACGCAAAAAAACGACTCCTGCGCATCGTCACCATCCCCTCCTCGTTCCACTATATGAACGAAGGGTGAAGGTTACGACTAGCAGGAGCCGGGAAATGAAAATAGTATAGATTGTAATGATTTCCACTGCAGACGGACGTTCTCCGCGGGCTCGACCTCAGCCAACTGAACTACAAAGAGTTTAATTGGCCTTAGTTTCTGCGCTCTTTGCAAAATTTAAGGCCTCCACTCTCTGCTCGGAACGCTTCAAATCCGTTTACTCAAGATCCTTCACTAGCTGTTCCATCATTTCTTCATCCATCGGGCCGACGATTTGGTTGTCGATGGTGCCATCGGTTCCGAGAATATAGGTAGTAGGAATCGAGAAAACTTTGTAGTCTGTCATGCCGAGTTCTTCAGTATCGAGCAAGATCGGGAACGTTAACTCGTAAGCATCCACGAATTCCTCCACAGCTTTCACGCCGCGGTTTTCTGCAGTTGTCAAATTGACTGAAATCAGCTCGACGTTGTCTTCAGGTTTTAGTTTCTTATAGTAGTTTTCCATGTGGGGCATTTCTGCTTTACATGGCGGACACCACGTTGCCCAGAAGTTCAAGATGACTTTCTTCCCTTTGAGGTCGGAAAGACGGACTTTGTCGCCCTCCAGTGTCTCCAGCTCAAAGTCTGGCGGAGTTTCACCTTGTTCAAGTCCAACTGTTTCGTTGGACATCGCTTTGGTGGAAGCCGTATCGATGACCTCAGGTTTATCCAAATTCGTCTTCACCATAACGACAATCATCGTACCGATCAGTAGAATCGCGATTACGTATCCTATCCACTTTTTGTTCATCGTATCCCTCCATCTGTTTCCTTATCTTGTGTGAAATGACTAGAAATTATTACGACTAAAACGCTCGCAACAACCGTCGCCGCGAATGGGATGCCTGTAAATCCAACGGGCTGCAGTGCAGCAATGAATGCATGGAATGCTACAAATAACCCCGCACCGTACATAACGGGTACACTTTCATCTTCAATACGAAGAAATGCCAACACCGCCACCCCTGCAAACAAGACAATTGTCATTCCTTTTGACATGAGCGTTCCTTCGTTCAGAATCGCCATCACCACTTGATAACCTGCTTGTGCACATATGATTCCTAGCAAAAATCCTCGGCTGACGGATAGCGGCTTAGGCTTACGGGAAAATCGAATGAACAAAGCTGCGACAAGAATTCCGCCAAGGAACCCAAACCTGCCTCCGTTAAAATATAGGAGAGCGAGAGGTGCACGACGAACCGTTTCAAAGTCCGTTACGATTACGGACAGCTTCCATACAATAATTGTGGTAAACAGCGCATCGGCAACAGTGTCCGCTACGGATTTACCGAATTTCATTCTGACAGCGAGCCATGCGAGGATGAAACCGCCGACAACTGCAATCCAAGAAGAAGGGACAGTGACCTTCCATAACAGATAATAATCGGTGACAGCCATTGAATTCTCCTTTAGTCAGGTATACCTCTTATGGTATCGTAAAGCGCCCGTTAAAACCACAAAATCCCCTTATGTTTCCATAGAAAAAGACCCGCATGAATGCGAGCCTTTCGGTGTAATCGGAATTCCCTAATCCAAGAGGTTTGTCTCAGGGAGAATCCGGTAATACTACTTATAGAGGCGAACCTTAAAATGATACATAACGCAATGGATTCACGGCACTCGGACCAGTTGCAGAGAAGTTACCAACATGAATTTCAAAGTGCAAGTGAGGCCCTGTTGAATTTCCTGTATTCCCTGATTTCCCGATGAATTGACCTTTTCCGACGTGTTGTCCCGTGCTCACTCCGATACTCGATAAGTGTGCGTAAACGGATGTGAAGATTTGACCATTGATGGAGTGCGTGATCATAATTGCGTTCCCGAAACCGCCCATTGGTCCTGCATGGGAAACGACACCTTCAGCTGCTCCGACAACCGTTGTACCTACTGGAATCCCAATATCTTGTCCACGGTGTTGTTTCTGTGTGTGGAAAATCGGGTGCATTCTCCAACCGAATGAAGATGTGAGTGGTCCGCGAGCCGGGCTAGTCCAAGAACCGCTTGAAACAACAGGTGCCGATGTTTCAGGCTGGGTATACACATGATTATTTGACGAACTCGAAGAATTTGCAGCTGCCTGCTCAGCACGACGTTTTTCTGCAGCTGCAGCAGCCTCCGCATCACGTTTCCGCTTCAGTTCTGCTTGGCGTGCAACTTCTGCCAAACGGTCTTGCTCCGCGCTAATCTTGTTCACAAGGTCTTCTGAAAGTTCGTGGGTCTCCTCGAACTCGTTTTCCAAACTTGCCTTTTCATTAGTCAGTTTAGCTTGTTCAGCTTCCAATTGGTCAACTAGCTTGTCCTTCTCAACTTTCTGCGCTTCAAACTTCTTCTTCAAACCCGTCAGTTTGGTTTTGCGCTCCTCTTGTTGAGAAAGCTTAGTCTCCACCATCTTCTTTTCTTCTTCTAGCTGATTCATATCGTCTTCTTGCTGTTTCATGATTTTCCGGTCAGCATCCATTAGCGTAGAGACGGCTGAAAAACGATCGATGAAATCCGAAAAACTGTTCGCGCCAAGAAGCACGTCCAGGTAGCTGACGTCTCCGCCTTTCACCTGCATCGTACGAACACGCTCTCTCAATACTTCGTCGCGTTCTTTGATCCGTTTTTCCAACGTCTTGATGGAAGCCCGCAGATCCGTGATTTCTTGCGTTGTTTGAGCGATTTTCTCCTCAACATCACGGATTTTTTCGTTGTTCGTCTCGATTTCGCCATTCAACTTAGTGATTTGCTCCATGAGCGATTGCTTCTTAGTTTGTTTTTTATTGATTTCATTGGATTTGTTTTGAATCCCTTTGTTTAATTCATTTTGTTTCTGTTCAAGCACCTTTTTCTCATCTTGCATATCTTTCAATGAGCTTGCTGACGCTACTGTTCCAGTTAAAGTGGTTGAAAGCAACAACACACCCATTGTAGATAGTAGCAATCCCTTATTCTTTCTCACAGTCCCAGTTCCCCTTTCAATAGTACGAATCGGCCAAGTCAGACTTTCAAGAATTTGCGCACGGACATCATACTGCCCCATACGCCGATAAACACTCCCATAAATAACAATAGGCCATCTACTTGGATGATGAATGGTACAGGTTCCAATAGTTGGAATAGTTCATCTACCAATCTAGGTTGCCAATAAGCGTAAATTTGTTGATAAGCAATCGCAATGGCCGCCATCGGAAGAATCGAACCTAAGATTCCAAGCCAAATACCTTCCAGAATAAACGGAATGCGGACAAAGTTATTAGTCGCTCCGACTAGTTTCATAATTTCAATCTCTCGACCACGTGCAATGATCGTCAAACGAATGGTGTTGGAGATGAGGAACATCGCCGTAAACAGCAACGCCAGGATTAAGATCAAGCCGATATTCCGGCTGATTCCAACGACGTTGAACAGCTTTTCGACCTTTCCTGCTCCATAGACGACATCAGCTGTGTACTCGTATGTATCGATCTTTTTTGCAATTGCAGCCGTATTATGCGGATCCGCCGCTTTCACATAAAGCGCATCACCTAATGGATTACTTTGTTTATAGAGCGAGAGTTCTTTACCGTATGATTTGATGATCTTGTCCAGTTCATCTTCTCTGGAGGCAAAATCGACACTTGCGACTCCGTCTACCTTCTCTATTTTCTCTTGCAACTCTTTCACGGCCGCATCACTTGCTGCAGCGTCCGCAACCACTTTAATTTCCACGTCGTTCTCGATGTTATCCGCCATCTTGTTCAAGTTCATCATCATTACGATGAAACTGCCTACAAGCAGGAGAGTAACCGCAACGGCGCTGATGGAGGCGAACGTCATCCAGCCATTTCGTCCGAGACTCTTGAAACTCTCCCGGAAGTGACGGCCTAGCGTCCTACCCTTCATAACTGTATTCTCCTTCATATTCATCTCGAGTGATCATTCCGCCCTCTACTAACAGAACGCGATGGCGGATACTATTCACTATGTCTTTGTTGTGTGTCGCCATGATAATGGTCGCCCCACGATTGTTGATTTTTTCGAAGATGTTCATGATGCCTAACGACGTATCCGGATCGAGGTTTCCTGTCGGCTCGTCTGCAATGACCAATTTAGGTTCATTTACAATCGAACGTGCAATCGACACTCGCTGCTGTTCTCCGCCTGATAACTCGTTAGGAAACATTCTCGCTTTTTGGGACAATCCGACAAGCGCTAAAACATCTGTTACCTTTTTACGGATTTCTGTCGGTGTTTCTTCAATTACTTCAAGTGCAAATGCCACATTCTCATAAACATTCAGTCTCGGAAGCAATTTGAAGTCTTGAAACACGACACCAATCTGTCTTCTCAAGTAAGGGATCTCTTTGTTTTTTAACGAACCAAGTTCTGTTCCATCGATAAAAATCTGTCCGCTTGTTGGAGCTTCTTCGCGATACATCATTTTGATGAATGTCGATTTACCTGCACCACTAGGGCCCACGACGTAAACAAATTCACCGCGGTTAATGTCGATATTAATACCGTTTGCGGCAACGACACCGTTCGAATACTTTTTGTATACGTTTTTCATTTTAATCATTTTTTGTAACCACCTGATTCAAAACTTTTATTCAGCTTTTTAAGTATAACAGATATAAACCTACACAGTATTACAGGAATATTTCATTTCCTCTAAAACGTTCACCGCGTTTCAACAATTCTGTAATGTTAGTACCTGTTTTTGGCAATCCAAGAGATTTTTATGTCGAAGAGTGAGCAAGTCACATCTTTGAAAAAACACAAACAAAAAAGGAACAGAGACGCCGAAGCGCAATCCGTTCCTTTTTTGTTTGTGATGAGTTCAACCGTGTACTACTACTTATTTCTTTTCAGAAAGCCATTTAGCAACTGCGTCGAGCTCTTCACCTTTGATGAGACCTCCAGGCATTCCGCCGGATTTACCGTTTTCGATGATGTCATGGATTTCGTCTTCAGAAAGCTGTCCGCCGATGTTAGCTAGTGCAGGACCATTCTTCCCTTCCAACTTACCACCGTGACAAGTTGCACAGTTCGCTTGATAGACTTTGTCTGCGTTCACGTCACCAGCTGCTGAATCTTTGTCTCCAGCATTGTCGTCTCCGCCGCCGCAAGCACCGAGTACAAGTGCTGCGCCGAAGATCGTCGCTAAGAATTTGTTTTTCATTTTCATGAAATTTCCTCCTTTGGATAAATGAATACGTGCTTTCTTAGTATAACAAATATAGACCAAGCTCGCTCTGACCTTGTGACGGAGTTATGTCTAATTCGTTGTTCAAAGCGAACTTCTTTTAATTAGTATTCACTATTCTTCAGAAATCAAACCTTTTTTGGTGAACTAACCGTTTTACAAAGAAAAGCCTTTCTTCAAACATGAAACGCCAACTGCTTATTTATTTTCACCCAATTGACGCCTGTTTCACTAAAAAACGTTCGGCTTCATCCAGGTCATTTGTGCAGAGCAGCGATTTTGACGCATCTGAAACAATTCGATCTTCAATGTCGAGATAATCGGTTAAAGGGATCAGATTGAAAAACTTCCGCCACTTTTGAGTACTTTCCATTTTTTCCACTTCTTTTTGAATTTCCGTGTAATCAATTTCGTTGATTTGAAAAAAAGGTTGTTGCTGATCTACTGCCGGAAACCGCTCCTTGAGAATCGCAAGTTCACCGGTATCGTATTCTTCTGCAATAATCCACTCAGCTGTTGCCACATTCTCAGCAGCGTCCATCAGCTGGTCCGTCCATGCTTGAGATGTATCTTCATCCGTCGAACCGTTTGTAAAAACGGCAACGTGATAAAACACTTGATTCGCTTTTTCATTCTTTTTGAAGAACTGGCTTGTCAACATTAAATCGGACAATTTTTATAAGGTCTCTAATCGGTACTCAATTGGCGTTAGATAATCTAGCGT
>NZ_JACSQY010000019.1 GCF_014836415.1 Sporosarcina gallistercoris
GAACACGGAAGTTAAGTTCTTCAGCGCCGATGGTAGTAGGGGGCTTCCCCCTGTGAGAGTAGGACGTTGCCAGGCAATTTAAAAAGCGAGTCGAGGATTTTATTCCTTGGCTCGCTTTTTTTGTTTGTTGGTTTAAATTCGTATCTAAGTTCTAAAGAGATGGTTGGGTTGGATGATGCTCCTTTGGGACAAACTTATTATAGAAGGCGGGTTGCTATGGTGGGAGTGTAATTAGGCATCAGGGTTATGAGCAGAATTCCGAGTTTATGATCATAATCCAAAGTTTATGAGCGTAATTCCGAATTTATGATCACGAACCCGAAGTGATGAGCAGAATACGAGACGTACGATCACAATTCAGAGGTTATGAGTGAAATCACAAAGTCATGATCACAATCCTACTGCGAATCTATATTCCGTGCCTTGAATTCAAGACTTCTTTTTTGCGCTGGGGAGCGGTTTCCATTATGGTTAAGAGACTAACCTACGAGGAGATGGCAGAAATGGAATCAGTTTATGAGTTTAGTGTACAGAAACCCGATGGAACCGAGCAATCCCTTTCTGAGTTCGAAGGCAAGCCGTTACTCATTGTGAACACAGCAAGCAAGTGCGGCTTTGTGAAGCAGTTTGACGAGTTACAAGAGGTCTATGAGACGTACAAGGATCAGGGACTGACCGTCCTTGGATTCCCATCCGATAACTTTAACAATCAAGAATTTGATAGCAGTGACGAGGCTGAGGAGTTCTGTCGGATGAACTTTGGTGTGTCTTTCCCGATGTTTGCAAAAGTGGATGTCAAAGGCGATCGTGCAGAGCCGTTATTTCAATATCTTGCATCGCAAAAGAAAGGGATGTTGACGGAAGGGATCAAATGGAACTTTACAAAGTTTCTTGTAGATCGGCAAGGCAACGTAGTCGATCGCTTTGCTCCTCAAACGGGTCCTTTGAAAATGAAAGATGCAATTGAAAAGTTGATATGACAGAAAAGGGCTAATACTTTTACTTATTGTCGCGTCCTTGACACGCCTTTACGCCGCTGATAACCTATTATCTAATATTTAACCGAAACTATAAGGGGGCATCAGGCATGTGGGAAACTAAGTTTGCACGTGAAGGGCTAACATTTGATGACGTATTATTGATACCAGGAGCATCTGAAGTGTTACCAAAAGACGTATCGTTGTCTGTTCAATTGACGGAAAAGATTAAGCTTAACGTTCCGCTGATCAGTGCGGGGATGGACACGGTCACAGAATCTAAAATGGCGATTGCGATGGCACGTCAAGGCGGTCTCGGTGTAATTCATAAGAACATGAGTATTGAAGAACAGGCTGAGCAAGTTGTCACTGTAAAGCGCTCTGAGAATGGTGTCATTACAAATCCATTCTTCCTGACCCCTGAACACCAAGTATTCGACGCGGAACATCTGATGGGGAAATATCGTATTTCAGGTGTACCGATTGTGGACACACTTGATAACCGAAAATTGGTCGGAATCATCACGAACCGTGATCTTCGCTTCATCCAAGACTACTCGTTGACAATCGATGATGTGATGACAAAAGAACAACTTGTCACAGCACCAGTAGGTACGACGCTTGAAGATGCGGAAAAGATTTTGCAGAAACATAAAATCGAAAAACTTCCCATTGCCGATGAAGACGGAACGCTGCGCGGGTTAATCACTATTAAAGATATCGAAAAGGTGATTGAATTCCCGAACGCGGCAAAAGATCATCATGGACGTCTTCTAGTAGGTGCAGCTGTTGGGGTTACATCAGATACAATGGTTCGCGTTGAGAAACTTGTCGAAGCTGAAGTAGATGTCATTGTTATTGATACGGCACATGGTCACTCTAAAGGTGTTATTGATATGGTGAAAAAGATTCGGGAAACGTATCCTGAACTTGATATCATTGCAGGAAACATTGCAACTGCAGAAGCGGCCCATGCCTTGTATGAGGCAGGAGCGGATGTAGTGAAAGTCGGAATTGGTCCAGGTTCTATTTGTACAACGCGCGTTGTCGCAGGTGTAGGAGTTCCACAAATTACAGCTGTCTATGACTGTGCAGCAGAGGCACGTAAGCACGGCAAAACCATTATTGCCGATGGAGGCATTAAGTTCTCTGGAGATATCGTAAAAGCACTTGCAGCAGGCGGACACGCGGTCATGCTCGGTAGTTTACTTGCTGGTACAACTGAAAGTCCTGGAGATACTGAAATTTTCCAAGGTCGTCGCTTTAAAGTTTACCGCGGTATGGGTTCAGTTTCTTCAATGGAACGCGGTTCGAAAGACCGTTACTTCCAAGAAGACGCGAAAAAGCTTGTACCTGAAGGAATCGAAGGTCGTATGCCTTATAAAGGATCCCTCGCTGACACGGTTCATCAGTTAGTTGGAGGCATTCGCTCAGGAATGGGGTATTGCGGAACGAAAGATTTGTACACATTGCGTGAAGAAGCACAATTCATCCGCATGACAGGTGCCGGTCTTCGTGAAAGTCATCCTCACCAAGTTCAGATTACGAAAGAAGCACCCAACTATACAATTTCTTGAAACCGGTTCGTCAGGAACTTCAGCACCTTTCATCTCGTCTTATATGGGCGGAAAGGTGCTTTTTTTTATTTTATATCCATCCCTCCCTTTAGGTATGATAAACTATGGGAGTAAATCGCGATGACGGAGGTAGAAATGTGAAGAAGATGAAGAACAGATGGCTGTCTGTACTATGCTCGGCAGTCTTGCTAGCAGCAGTATTCGGTGCAACACCCGCTCAGGCGGAATCGGCGCTTGGCCTCCATGTGGATGCAGCCATTCTAATTGATGCGGATAGCGGTAAGATTTTGTATGAAGAAAATGCAGATGCTCCACTTGGGATTGCAAGTATGTCAAAAATGATGGTTGAATACCTACTCTTTGAAGCGATCGATGAAGGATCCATCACTTGGGATCAGGAGTACAAAGTAACAGACTATACATACAAAGTGTCTCAGAATCGGAAATTGAGTAACGTTCCACTTCGAAGAGATGGTTCCTATACAATTAAAGAATTGTATGAAGCACTTGCAATTTATTCAGCGAATGCAGCAACGATTGCCATTGCCGAAACAATCGGTGGAACTGAAAAAGAGTTTGTGAAACTCATGAATGAAAAAGCAAAAGAGCTTGGATTGAAGGACTTTAAGTTTGTCAATTCGTCAGGGTTGAATAATAAAGATTTACAAGGCATGTACCCAGAAGGTGCTGGCCCCGAAGATGAAAACGTGATGCCGGCTAAATCGGTTGCGAAGCTTGCATATGCGTTAATCAATGATTATCCGCAAGTTCTAGATACGACGAAGATTCCAACTAAGGTATTTCGTGAAGGTACTTCAGACGCCATCAATATGATCAACTGGAACTCCATGTTGCCTGGTTTCTTGTATGAGTATGAAGGTGTGGATGGTCTGAAAACAGGGACGACCGACTTTGCAGGTCATTGTTTTACAGGAACTGCAATTCGGGATGGGAAGCGTGTCATCACGGTTGTGATGAAAGCGGTGGATGCTAAAGGCGAAGGATCCTATAAAGCACGATTCGATGCAACACGTTCCCTGCTCGACTATGGTTTCTCGCAGTTCTCTGAAGTGGAGTTTGTTCCAGAGGGCTATCAGTTCAAAGGTGAAGAAACAATGAAAGTCCTGAAAGGGAAAGAGAAAGACGTTGCGGTTCATGTGAAAGAACCGATTAAAATGATGGTGAAGACGAGTGAAAAAGATCAGTACTCACCTAAATTGGTCATCGATAAAAAGAAGTTGAAAGATGGTTCGCTTGAAGCACCTATTAAAAAAGATGCAGTAGTGGGTCATGTGGAGCTCGTGAAAAAGGACGGCTCTGAAGATTATGGATTCATCGACGGGAAAAATGTGCAGTCCGAAGTGGTCACAAAAGAAGCTGTGGACAAGGCAGGCTGGTTCTCTTTAGCAATGGGAGGCATCGGCCACTTCTTCTCGGGTCTCTGGGATAGTGGGACAGGCTTCGTAAAAGGGTTGTTTAACTAAAAAAAGCGGAACAGACGCATTTCTAGCGCTGTTCCGCTTTTTGTATGTTCCAGGCTTTCATCAGTTTTTCGATGCCTTGCACGAGTTGATGTTCGTTCAATCCTCCAAATCCAAGCAGGAAGGACGGTGAACCCGTCGCATGCCCTGACTGATAGTCTTGCAAGCTGTAGACACGTATACCCGCTTGAAGAGCGATTTCGGCGAGTTCAGATTCCGGCTGTTGCTTATGTACAGTTACGATGATGTGCATTCCAGCTTCGTCTCCTGAATAAGCAATTGCGGGTTCATAAGGAATAAGTGCTTCAGTGAGCATCTGCAGCTTTTTACGGTACACTTTGCGCATCCTGTTCAAGTGACGTGAAAATTGCCCTTCTGCCATGAACCGTGCAAGCATGTGCTGATCGATTCGGGGGACAGTGGATGCATATTGGATGAAGGCCCCTTTGTAACGCTTCAGCAAAGCTGGGGGAAGCACCATATAGGCGATTCGCAGCGAAGGCATGAGTGATTTAGAGAATGTACTTAAATAGATGACATTTTCTCCACGATCCATTCCTTGCAGGGAAGGAATCGGCCGTCCTGCATAGCGGAATTCACCATCGTAGTCGTCTTCAATGATGATATGTTCCTGATTGGAGGATGCCCAGTTCAGCAAGGCGGCTCTGCGAGGTGCAGAGAGCACGGTGCCTGTAGGGAACTGATGGGAAGGTGTGACATATGCAACTGTTGCCAATGAGCGCTGCAGTGCATCTACGTCCATTCCACCGCCGTCCACTGGAATAGGGATGGCGGGTCTTAAGTGATGGTCAAATACGTGATGTGTCAGAGGATATCCTGGATTCTCAACCGCGTATACGGCTTCTTCGCCGAGAATCCGGATGATAAGCGGAATGAGTTGCTCGGTCCCGGATCCGACAATGATTTGTTCAGGCGTGCAGATGACGCCTCGTGAATGGTACAAATACATCGCGATCTCATTGCGCAGTTCAACATCTCCGTGGGGATCACCAAGTTGCAACAGATGCGAAGCGTGTTCATCTATGACGTCTTTTGCAACTTTTCTCCATTTTGAAAAGGGAAACAATTCAGGGTCCACCATTCCTGGTGAAAAGTCTATCGCTGCTGGACGTACAGGCGTGAGCACGTCATTTACTTCAGCAGCCTCTGTATAAGCGAGTTCTTCAATGTCTTGAACGTAGTATCCACTACGAGGGACCGCTGTAATGTATCCTTCGGCAACCAGCTGACCATAAGCAAGTTCAATGGTGGTTTGGCTGACTGAAAGAAATTCACTTAACTTCCGTTTGGACGGCAGTTTTTTACCGACAGGAATCCGATGATTGGTAATATCTTGTTTCATCTGCCGATAAATCTGTTCGTAAAGAGGAATTGGATGGGATTTATCCAATAAAACTAACCATTCTTCCATTAGCAGCCCCCAATCTGACCCTGTCGTTTTCTTATTCATATTAAACTTGGTAAGGGCCTAGCTGAAGTATACCGTAAGTAAGTGAAAGTGGAAAAGGCATCGGTTTTCTAAATCCATCCTTTGCTTGCCAAACGTTTCGGCGTATAGTAAAGTTAAAGTAATTTCATACGTAAGACGATGAAGGGAAGCAGTAACAGCTACGTTTTTCTAAAGAGAGCCGACGGGTGGTGCGAGTCGGTGGAAACGCCTGTGAATCCGTCCTTGAGCAGCCAAACTGAACTGAAGTAAGTTTGTGCCGGCACCGGAGCCGTTATCTTCCTGGAGTGAATCAGCATGGTGCTGATTAAGCTGGGTGGTACCGCGGGTAGTTCTCGTCCCTATTGATAGGGGATGGAGGGCTTTTTTTGTGCCTGGATTTCGGAAATCGTCAAAACCAATTGAGGAGGAATCGTAATGTTAGACAGAAAAGTATTGCGTACAGACTTTGAAGGTGTGAAAGAAAAGCTTGCGATGCGTGGAGAGGATATCTCTGAGCTGGACAAGTTCCCAGGGCTCGATGACAGACGCCGAGAATTATTAGCAAAAGTTGAGGTGCTAAAAGCGGAGCGTAACGAAGTGTCTCAGAAAGTGGCGGAGATGAAGCGTAACAAAGAGGACGCTGACGAGCTTGTTTTGAAAATGCGTAAAGTCGGAGAAGACATTAAAGCATACGACTCGGAACTGAATGAAATCGAAGAGCAATTGGATTATGTCCTTATGCGCATTCCAAACATTCCGCACGAAAGTGTTCCTGTCGGTGACAGCGAAGATGATAACGTGGAAGTTCTAAAATGGGGAGAAACGCCAGAGTTTTCATTTGAACCGAAGCCGCATTGGGAAATCGGGACGGACTTGAAAATAATAGATTTTGAACGTGCCGCAAAAGTGACAGGTAGCCGTTTCGTATTTTACCGAGGCATGGGCGCACGGCTTGAGCGTGCACTCATCAATTTCATGATGGATCTGCATCAGGATGAGAATGGATATGAAGAAATGCTTCCGCCTTATCTTGTGAATCGTGCAAGCTTGACAGGTACAGGGCAATTACCGAAGTTCGAAGAGGATGCATTCCTTATTGAAAAAGAGGATTACTTCATGATTCCAACGTCTGAAGTACCTGTTACAAACTTCTATCGCGATGAAATCCTGAATGCCGACATGCTTCCGAAAGCATTTGCGGCGTACAGCACAAACTTCCGTTCTGAAGCGGGTTCTGCGGGCCGTGATACACGTGGGTTGATCCGCCAGCATCAGTTCAACAAAGTGGAACTTGTCCGTTTTGTGAAGCCTGAGGATTCGTACGACGAGTTGGAAAAACTGACAGGACATGCGGAAAAAGTATTGCAACTGCTTGAGCTTCCATACAGGAAGTTGAAAATGTGCACGGCGGATCTCGGATTCACTGCAGCGAAGAAATACGACTTGGAAGTATGGATTCCTGCACAAAATGCATACCGTGAGATTTCTTCATGCTCGAACTTCGAAGATTTCCAAGCGCGCCGGGCCAACATCCGTTTCCGTCGTGAAGCGAAAGGAAAGCCGGAGTATCTGCACACATTGAACGGCAGTGGTCTTGCAATCGGACGTACAGTTGCTGCACTGCTTGAAAACAATCAGCAAGAGGACGGTTCTGTATTGATTCCCCAAGTATTGCGTCCATACATGGGTGGGAAAGAGTACATTACAGCTGCTGAGTAAGCAAAATGTAAAAAGCGACATCGGAAGTTATTCTGCTTCCGGTGCCGCTTCTTTTTTTGCCCGTTTCTTCTTTTCGCGCAACGCTCTGAAGAAGTTTGTGAGGAGTGCGCCGCATTGCTCACCTAGAACATTTTCGCGCACTTCACATTCGTGATTGAACCGATCGTCGTTCAACAGTCTATAGAGGGAATCGACACACCCTGCTTTCGGGTCGCGAGCTCCGTAGACTACTGTCGGGATTCTCGACTGTAGAATAGCTCCCGCACACATGGGGCATGGCTCAAGCGTTACGTAAAGAGCGGTCTCTTCAAGTCGCCAGCTACCAATGACCTCACATGCATCTTGAATCGCAGACAGTTCCGCATGAGTGACCGCATTTTGCGTCGTCTCACGCAAATTGTGCGCTCGCGCAATCACTTCACCCCGATAGACAATCACAGCTCCGATAGGCACTTCTCCAATTGCTTCCGCTTTCTTTGCCTCTTCAATCGCCAGCTGCATAAAATACTGGTCTTGTTCGTTCAAATTCATACTCATCGCTCCTTATCCTCAGTGTATCACGGTTTAAAACAGAATGTTCCACGTGGAAAAAATGTCACAACCAAATGTGTGACTCCTATGATAAACTAAAGGGACGATATTAAGTGAAAGACAGGAGCGTTGGTCATGACCATTCCATTCATTGCAGTAGAAGGACCGATCGGGGTTGGGAAATCCACGTTGTCCAAAGCGGTTTCAGACACCCGCCAGTTCCATCTGCTCATGGAAATTGTGGATGAAAATCCGTTTCTCAATAAATTTTACGACGACATCGAAGAGTGGAGCTTTCAAACTGAAATGTTCTTCCTTTGCAATCGATACAAACAGCTTGGAGATATTCAAAAACACTATCTAGCCGAAGACAAGCCTGTCGTCGCGGACTACCATATATTTAAGAACCTTATTTTTGCACAACGCAGTCTTTCTGAAAGCGACTATGCAAAATACGAGCAAATCTATAATATCTTGACCGCAGGGATGCCTGTCCCGAATGTCATCGTATACTTGCACGCAAGTCTTGACACACTTATGAAACGAATCGCAATGCGCGGCCGTGATTATGAACGGGGTATGGATCCCAACTATTTACGTCAGCTCTCCGAAGACTATGATACATTCATCAATCGATTCGAACGCATGCATCCGGAAATTCCAGTCTTACGTTTCAACGGAGACGAACTCGATTTCGTTGCGAACGCCCGGGACCGCCAATACATCCTTGACGCAGTCGATGCTGTCATTCAGAAAGAGGTCGTTTAAGTGAACTTACGTGAAAAATACGGAATTCCTCAAAACGCGGTCATTACGATCGCAGGAACAGTAGGTGTCGGAAAATCGACGATGACGACAGCACTTGCTGAAGCGCTCGATTTCCGCACGTCTTTTGAAAACGTAGACCAAAACCCATACTTGGATAAATTCTATGAAGACTTCAAAAAGTGGAGCTTCCATTTACAAATTTACTTCCTCGCAGAACGTTTCAAAGAACAGAAACGTATCTTCGAATACGGCGGCGGGTTCATTCAGGACCGCTCGATTTATGAAGACACGGGGATCTTTGCCCGCATGCACATGGAAGAGGGAACGATGGACCCTGTCGATTACGAGACGTATACGAACTTGTTTGAAGCGATGGTCATGACGCCATACTTCCCGCATCCAAATTTGCTCATCTATTTGGAAGGCCCGCTAGACAGCATTATAGATCGCATTCATGAACGAGGTCGTGAGATGGAGCAAGAGACACCGATCACGTATTGGGAAGAAATGCATGCACGGTATGAGAAGTGGATCGACTCCTTCACGGCTTGTCCTGTACTTCGCTTGGATATCAACGATTATGACCTCATCACGAACGCGCATGAAGTGGAACTGATTGTAGAGAAGATTGGCGGCATCCTATCGCAAACGGAACCGCTTCGCAGCTAATTCAGGAATATGACCTTTTCCGGCAGTGAAAACCTGTCAGGAAAGGGTTTTTTCATTTTTTATCGAATGGAAGAATAGAGTATTCCTATATGTGAACAGGCGTAATTGACGCGTTGAAAATGATTCACGTATAGTGAACCCTATAGAAAATTTCATATTGAAGGAGCGAAACCCTATGACTGCGAACGAAAAATCGACGATTGCCTATGCCCATGAGCTCGAACGACGCTATGCTGCCGCAAGTCGTCGCAAAGAGTTTTACGTACAAGAAGGCATCATTTACTTTGACGGTAACTCACTTGGATTGCTATCAAAACGTGCAGAATCCTCACTACTCGCCATTCTCGATTCTTGGAAGACTCATGGCATTGACGGATGGATGCAAGGGGAGCGTCCTTGGTTCAATTTGTCCGAAGAATTAGGTGCTTCTCTTGCTCCACTGATCGGTGCAGAGGCTGAAGAAGTGATTGTGACGGGTTCGACCACCTCGAATCTCCACCAGTTGCTCGCAACATTCTTCAAGCCATCAACCGGCCGAACGAAAATTCTAGCGGATGAATTGAACTTCCCAACAGATATTTATGCTATAAAAAGTCAGCTGGAGTTGCACGGTCTGGATCCTGCAGAGCACCTGATTCAAGTGAAAAGCCGCGATGGACAAACTCTGCAGACAGAAGACATTATCGAAGCGATGACCGACGACGTTGCCGTTGTAATTTTGTCCGGCGTCCTCTATAGAAGCGGACAAGTGCTAGACATGGAGAAGGTGACCGAGGTTGCCCACGACCGAGGAATTCTAGTTGGCTTCGATTTGTGTCACTCGATTGGTTCCATTCCTCATGCGTTGGACGATTGGAAGGTCGATTTCGCATTTTGGTGCAATTATAAGCACTTGAATGGAGGCCCGGGTGCGACTGGCGGTATTTACGTCAACAAAAAGCATTTCGGTGCACAACCTGGTCTTGCAGGATGGTTCGGATCTGCGAAAGACCGGCAGTTCGATATGGAGCATACGTTTACGCCTGCAGAAGGGGCAGGGGCTCTTCAAATGGGGACTCCTCACTTGCTCAGTTCCGCGCCGCTCATCGGTTCTCTTGAACTCATGAACGAAGTCGGAATGGACGCGATCCGGGAGCGATCACTGGCATTGACGGGTTACTTGCAGGAGCTGATCGAAACGGAACTTGAAGCACACGGCCTCACGGTAACGAGTCCGAAAGTGGATGCAGAACGCGGTGGACACGTATTTATCGTTCACCAAGAAGCAGCACGCATCTGCAAAGCGCTGAAAGCAAACGGGGTCATTCCGGATTTCCGCACACCGAACGGAATCCGTCTCGCACCCGTTGCACTCTATAACACGTTCGAAGAAGTGCTTGAGACAGTGAACATTCTCAAACGCATTATGGATGAAGAACAATACAAGCAATTTGAAAATAAGCGAGAAGTCGTCGCGTAAACGGGAAATGGGGAATTTGTGATGAATAAAGGGATTTCGGATTTGAATTTGGACCAAGAGGACATTCACACAGACTTTAAAAAAGATATGACGTACGGGGAATACTTACACCTCGATCAGATCCTATCGAGTCAAGAGAGATTGTCAGGACATCACGACGAAATGTTGTTCATCATCATCCATCAAGTGAGCGAACTTTGGATGAAGCTGACGTTGCACGAGCTGACAGCAGCCATTGACGCAATCGATGCAGGCGAAATGCAATCAGCATTCAAAAAGCTTGCACGTGTAACGAAAATCCAATCGCAGATCATTCAAGCATGGGATGTACTCTCGACAATGACACCTGCTGAATACTTGGAGTTCCGAGATTCGCTCGGAAAAGCGTCCGGATTCCAATCCTATCAGTATCGTCTGATCGAATTCGCGCTTGGCTATAAGTCTTCTCATATTTTAAAGATTTACGAGAAGGATGCGGAAGTGCATGCGATGCTGAAACAGGCATTGAACCAACCGAGTATCTATGACGTGGCCATTCGTGCATTAGCAAAGGCTGGTTTTGCCATAAATCCTGAATTGCTTGACCGCGACTTCAGTGTTACGTATGCAGGGGACCCAACCGTTGAAGCAGCTTGGGAGGCGGTGTACCGCGATGTCGATAAATATTGGGATTTGTATCAGCTTGCAGAAAAGCTTGTGGATGTTGAGGATTGGCTGCAACAGTGGCGGTTCCGTCACATGAAAACGGTAGAACGGATTATCGGATTCAAAACGGGCACAGGGGGATCGTCAGGTGTGAATTACTTGCGTCACGTCCTCGATCATCGGTTCTTCCCTGAACTATGGGATCTGCGTACGAAGTTATAAGAATAATAGAGAGAAGAAATAGGGGGAATAGCATGGATGAGAAGGGTCGAACGGAACAATGGTCCTCTAAGTTAGGATTCATATTATCATCAGCAGGTGCTGCAATCGGTCTCGGGGCCATCTGGAAATTCCCTTATGTCACAGGGATGAGTGGAGGCGGAGCATTTTTCCTTCTGTTCATCATCTTCACATTGGTCATTGGTTTACCGATGCTGCTTTCTGAATTCATCATCGGGCGCAGTACAGGCAAGGAAGCGATCAGTGCATATAAAAAATTGGCACCGGACAGTCTGTGGGTTTGGATCGGCCGGCTCGGTGTATTAGGATGCTTTTTACTGCTGTCTTTCTACAGCGTAGTTGGCGGATGGGTGCTCGTCTATAGCGGACTTGCGATTCCAGGCAATGTGATTGGGGACGGGACGAACTATGGAGAACTGTTCGGGTCCGTAATCGGTTCGGTTTGGATCACGCTGCTTGGCTTATTGTTATTTACTATCATTAACGTCATCGTTATTGCATCAGGGATTCAAAACGGCATTGAGCGTGCGAATAAGTACATGATGCCATTGTTATTCATCTTTTTCATTATCTTAGTGGTGCGCGCCTTGACGTTAGATGGTGCCATGGAAGGTGTGAAGTTTTTCTTAGCACCGGACTTCGCTAAGATAACGGGTGCATCCATTCTCTATGCACTTGGACAGTCGTTCTTTTCACTAGCGGTAGGGTTTTCGTGTATGGTGACGTACAGTTCGTATTTGAAAAAAGACGTCAGCTTACGGTCATCTGCTGGATCCGTCGTGGGAATGAACATCTTCGTTTCGTTGCTTGCAGGACTTGCGATTTTCCCGGTTGTGTTTGCGTTCGGGCTAGCGCCTGACGAAGGACCAGGATTGTTGTTCATGGTGTTGCCGGAAGTATTCGGTCAAATGCCATTCGGGGAACTATTTTTAGCGTTGTTCTTGTTGCTATTCTTATTTGCCACATTAACGTCTTCGTTCAGTTTGTACGAAATCATTGTCGCTGCACTAACGGCAAATGGCAAACGTACACGGAAGACAGTAGCTTGGCTTACGGGACTCACCGTGTTCGTGGCGGCAATTCCATCCGCCATGTCATCCAGTTTGCTGGAGTCCTTCATGATTAATGGCAAGAGTATTTTCGATAGCACGGACTACGTTGTCAGTAACGTTCTCCTGCCGATTGGCAACTTGCTGATTGCGATTTTCATCATCCATAAAATGGACCGTGAACTTGTAAAACAGGAATTCAATTTAAGTACAAAGGATTCTCCAGGTTTGTTCCATGTATGGCTGATTTTGATGACTGTCGTTATCCCACTGACGATTGTCGCTGTATTTGTAAATAACCTTTGATATGTGCAACTAGAAAGGATGATGGACATGATGAAGTTAACGCAGTGGATCGACATTTCACAGCCCCTCAGCAATTCCATCGCAGAATGGCCGGGGGATACTCCGTTCAACTATGAACTCACGTTTACGAAAGAACAGACGGGCTCTGTCAACATCGGCCAAGTCACGATGAGTGTCCATACAGGGACGCACATTGATGCACCATTCCATTACGATAACGAAGGCAAGCGTATACATGAACTCGATCTGTCCTTGTATATCGGGCCTGCTATGGTAGTCGATGTCACAGGGCATGCAGAAATCGGCCGTGCAGAACTTGAAGGTTTTGACTTTAAAGATGTGGAGCGGCTCCTGCTTAAGACAGGTGGACATCCGGATCCGAATACGTTTCCGGAACACTATCCCGTGTTGAAAGCGGACATCGGCCCGTTTTTGAAAGAGCGGGAGATTCGGTTAATCGGCGTCGACGTCCCATCCGTCGACTCGGTCGACAGCAAAACGATGGATGCACATCACTCGCTTTACGATAACGGCGTAAACATTTTGGAAAACATCGTGTTGTCGAGCGTAACGCCTGGGGTGTATGAGCTGATTGCACTTCCGCTTGCGCTGGAAGGTTCGGATGGCAGTCCGGTGCGCGCGGTGCTGCGTTCGTTGGAAGGGTAACGTTAAAAGAGCTGCTTAGAGGGTTGGAGTCCCTTTAAGCAGCTCTTTGTGAATGAATTAAGAAAAGAATTACTCAAATAGTTCTTCCTTTGTTACTGAATCAGGAATAAATGTAATTGATAGCGTCTTTTTATGTCACCATATATCAGGAGAACCATACGAAAAAAGCATTGATGAAGTTGAAGGTATTATTTCTATGACCACTGCAAAAATTCTTGCACAAACTGAATTCCTGAATATTTAAACTTAAGCTATTAAACTAGCAGATAATATGCTGCAGATAAATAATCAATAATATTTACATTTAGATTCACTTAGTGAAACGTGCTAAAATATAGGTTATTTTTAAATTCGCAATTAAGTTCGAATTCGGAGTGATACAGTTGAAGAAAATCTTTGTAGTAAGACATTGTGAAGCCGAAGGACAGCCACCCGAATCCCCTCTCACTGAAAATGGACTCAAACAAGCAAAAGAGTTAGCGGTTTTTTTGAGAATGTCAAAGTAGACCGGATTATTTCCAGTCCCTACAAGCGTGCCATTCAAACTGTACAGCCACTTGCAAACCAGCTAAATGTTGAAATTGAAATGAATAGCCAATTAGAAGAACGTGTACTAAGTTCTGAATCATTATCAGATTGGATGGAAAAGTTGAGAGAGACATTTGATGATCGTAGTTTGAAATTTGAAGGTGGAGAGTCTAGTGAAGATGCGGCAAGTCGAATTGTAGAAGTTGTAGAAAGTGCTTTAAAAAGTGAGTATGAACATACAGTCGTTGTAACACACGGGAATTTATTGGCTTTGCTTCTAAACCATTACGATAAACAGTTCAGTTTTGATGAATGGAAAAATCTTAGCAATCCCGATGTATATCTTTTAGAGTCACATAAGAACGAAGTAACTTTTGTACGGATGGAAATAAACAAGATTTAATGCTAATCCAGATAATGGCTCGGTTTCCATAAAGATAAAATGCTTCTTTTCCAAAAAAGGAATCGATTTTACAAAGAAACGAATGATTATTTTTAATTACTGTTATAAGCTGATGTGCTATTCTTCGATCGGGAGAGTAGCTCTTTTTATGTGTATAAGAATATTTCTTAAACTAACTAAAAACCGAATAATAAAAAAGATTCTCTTATTAAGTTGTAAACTTTTTCAAGGCAATAGACTCTATATGAGTGAAGGGCGTTAGAGAGGAGGAGCTATGGATTCACAGTTGTTGTTGGAACTCTACAAGAAACAGGCAAAAATGATTTATTTTTATTTAAAGAAGAACGGTTGCAGCCATGAGGATTCAGAAGACATTGTTCAAGAAAGTTATATGAAATATATTGCGTATAGCAGCGGAGTTCCTTCTGATAAAGCCCTCTCCTATATTTTTACCATTGCTTTGAATGAGTTTAGAAAGAAATTGAAGAAAAGAGGAAAAGAACAAGTGATTACGGTGGATGACCTTCATTTCTGGAATAATTTTGCGAATGACCAAGACACCGTGTCTAGTGTGTTGCATAGTGAAATGAATCAGGAAATCACCCGTACGTTAGAGCACATGAAGGAAGTATATAGGCAGCTACTTGTACTAAAGTACGAGCTGGAGCTTAGCTACCAAGAGATTGCCCTATTACTAGGAATGAAAGTGGAAACAGTTAGAACTTATTTGTTTCGGGCAAGAAAAGAATTTCAAGAAATATGGAGGACATTACATGGGTGAAATCAATGAGGATATTTTTGACGAGAAAAAAATCAAAACTGCGATAAAAAAAGGTAAAAGAAAGTCGATCTTAACGGTTGTTTTCGTTTCTGCCATTGTTTTTGTCAGTCTCAATATAGTGAACTTCGCTGCTTATGCGTACTTCAGCCAAAAGGCATTTAAGCAATGGGATGCCTACGTCCGATTAAGTACACCGAATGGTTATATAAGTGAAACCGTTGATACAAATGGTATCTTGGGGGGAGAGGCCCAATATAAAGTTTCAAAGGATATGAAAATCAAGTCGCTCGTGATCGAACAAAACCAATACAAATTTGGCATGATACCCTCTACCTCAATCTCAAGAGGAGCTGGTGGCAGCATCGCGATTACAGGGGAAGATTGGCAAAATACGTATAAGGAAAATGGATGGCGTGATCTGATGTTTTTCCATCCGAATGTGACCTATCAAAAATACAAAAAGGGTGAAGACCTGATTAATCAGATGAGTGGAGATCGGATTTATGAAGTGGCGCTCTCTTTTGACAAGCCATACAAACAAAGAGAACTCCCTTTGTACGAACTCCCAGCATTGACATGGTTTTGGGTGAATACCTATAATGGCAACCAATTAGAGACATTCCAGCGAGAGGCGAAAGAAAACGATTGGTCATCTACTTTTATAAGAGAGCATGACGCGCTGGGTTTTTCTACAAATTCACCTGTTTTTTCAACGATTCAATTGGACCACGAATATAAAGAGTTCCAAAATCTCTTACAAACGAGTGTATCCCAAGACCATAGAAAGGCCTATGGCAAGATGAAAAATATAGACAGTGATGACATGGAGATTTTAGGGATCGTCATTTATGGGACAAAAGATGAACTGGCAGACATCATAAAAAATCCTATTATTAAAGCTTCTTCCTTAGGAGGGGTCATTGATAATTATTAACCAGTTGTTGAAACGAATATAATTAGTTGTCTATCCACATATCCGCTAATACAGCTATAATTTCGCTCCCTTCCTGATGAAATTACCTATGCCGCCTGAGCTGAACATAGATGTCTTCTCTGGATTCACTCCCCGACTGCGCAGCGGATCGTTCCTACATTCCTACTCGGTTTACCAGGCACTTTCCTTGGAAATACTAAAACAAAAAGGGGGCGAGCTGGGAATGCGGGTAAAGCGTGTGACGAACTGGGAAAATCGGAAGAAGTTCCAGACAAGGAATCTGTGGGCGGGAATTTTATTCGGTTTGGGATTTGTGGCGTTTATGGATGAGATGGTGTTTCATCAGCTGCTGCATTGGCATAAGTTCTATGACAAATCGACGGTGGCGGTGGGGCTGGTGTCGGACGGGCTGTTTCATGCATTCAGCTGGTTTGCAACAGTAGGCGGCTTGTATTTGGTGGCGGATCTGAACAGGCGGAACGCGCTCTGGCATAAGATGTTCTGGGGTGGCAAACTGATCGGGGGCGGAGCGTTCCAATTGTATGACGGAACAATACAGCATAAAGTCTTGCAGATCCATCAAATCCGTTACGATGTCGATATTGTTCCGTATGATCTCGTATGGAACGGAACTGCGGTTATCATGATTGTGGCGGGTCTTCTGCTGGTACGCTCGGCTAGAAAGAATGCGCGGGTTGCCGGGCAGGTGAAACCTCATGTCACATGATTCCTTTTTTGCAGTGACGGATTGGCTATTCGGGATTCCTTCGCTATTAGCAATCGGACTGTATCTGTTCGGTGTCTATCGATCCGATCGGCAGGAACGTCTCCGCAGATGGCCGAGAATCCGCATTGTCTGGTGGGTATCGGGCGTGATTATCTCAGCGAGCGCGCTGGTCGGTCCGCTTGCTGCATTATCCCATGAAAACTTCACGTGGCATATGGCAGGGCATCTGCTGGTCGGGATGCTCGGACCGCTGTTATTGGCACTTGGAGCGCCGGTGACGCTGTTGTTCCGGGCGCTTCCCGTTCGGCAAGCGCGGCAGGTGAGCCGCTTGCTGAGGAGCCGGCTCGCCGGTTTCTATATTCACCCGATCACCGCTTCCGTACTGAATATCGGCGGCCTCTGGCTGTTGTATACGACCGGATTGTTTGAGGCGATGCACCATCATTTGTGGCTGCATGTCCTGATCCATATCCATGTGTTTGCGGCGGGCTATCTGTTTACGGTGTCCATGCTGGCGATCGATCCGGTATCACGCCGGTTCAGCTATGCCTACCGCACGGTTGTTTTCATTCTGGTGCTAGCGGGGCATGGGATCCTTTCAAAGTTTCTTTACGCCTATCCTCCGGACGGGGTGCCGATTGAAGAAGCCCGTACTGGGGCGATGTTGATGTATTATGGCGGGGATGCAGTCGATTTGGTGATGATTGTGTTGCTGTTGAGGGGATGGTATTTGTCAGCGGCACCTGTCAGGCATCAGGTCCTGACATAATTCAAGTGCGATTCAAAATGGTGCAGAGTTGTTTGGGGGATTGGCAGCTTTTTTAAGAGCTGCATTGATAGGGTCAACTGATCAACCGTTTTCACTATGATGCAACGTTAACATACAAAAAAGAGCGGAATCGGATTCGTCACTCATCCGACTTCGCTCTTTTTTTATCACTCACGCATGTGCGGCAGCCGTTTGGAAAAACTCTTCATACAGAGAACGAAGTACAGCTGTTTCATCCTTTTTATGAATCCCGAACACGAGACTGACCTCAGTGGATCCTTGGTTGATCATCTGAATGCTTGCCCCGGTTTTCGCAATGGCTGACGCAGCACGTGCCGTTAATCCGGTCGTATCCCGCATACGTTCTCCGACAAGTACTACCATTGAATAGTCGCGTCGGAAATAGGCATCATCAGCTTCAAGTTCTTCTTTTACCCGGCGTAAAATACGGGTTTCTTTTTCCTCTGTTAAAAACATATCCCGAATAATGACGGACATGTTATCGATTCCTGAAGGCGTGTGCTCGAATGGAATTTCCTCTTCTTCTAAGATCTGAAGCAATCGTCGACCGAAACCGATCTCGACGTTCATTAAGTATTTATCGACGAATAGTGTGGAGAACCCGTCATCTGCAGCAATTCCGACGACTGGTTGAGAACCACATTCACGCTCTTTTACAATCATCGTGCCGGGAGCACTCGGATTATTCGTATTTTTAATGCATACCGGAATGGAGTGCAAAAATGCAGGGCGCAACGCTTCATCGTGAAATACTGTGAATCCTGCGTATGAAAGCTCACGCATTTCGCGGTATGTCATCGTATGGATGGCGCACGGCTGATCCACGACGTTCGGATTGGCGGAAAACACCGAATCGACATCGGTGAAATTCTCATACAAGTCAGCCCCTGTTGCTGCAGCGAGCAGGGAACCCGTGATATCTGAACCGCCACGATTGAATGTACGGAGTGTTCCGTCTTTTGTGTAGCCGAAGAATCCCGGGAACACGACAATGCCTGATCTATTCCGTAATTCAGCAAGGAGTTCCTCTCCTTCGGGAAGGGCCTGCACTCGTTGAGGACGTTCATTGACCAACAGGCCGCCTTCTTTCGGACAGACATATGTCGCGTCCATACCAATTGACTGCAAATACGCGGCAATGAGTTTCGCGTTGTTGTCTTCACCGGATGCTTTTAGGCTATCCATGAAAAGAATGGGATCTCCTCTATCGAGAGAGAGCCGTTCACGCAAGTCTTTTTCAATCACAGAGTTCATCGTGCCATCGAGACCCAGCTCTTTTGCAATCTCTTCGTAGCGGGCAAGGACTTGTTGAAGTTCTGGTTCTGCATCTTGCCCAACCAAGGCCTTTTCTGCCAGAAGAATGAGCAGATCTGTCACTTTGATGTCTTCACTGTGACGTTTACCTGGAGCAGAAACGACAATGATTTTTCGGGATGAATCGGAAAGGATAATGTTTGCTACTTTTTTGATTTGTTGAGCTGATGCAACAGACGTTCCGCCGAATTTACAAACTTTCATTTCACCAGATCCAATCTTTAATTAATTATGACTTGTGTGATATATTGAATAACAATACCACGATAGGGTTGTCCTGTGAAGACTTTATCTTTATACTGTCTCTATGGAAAGGACAAATGTTGTTACATAGTGTACATAATAGCGAGGGGAATCGTCAATGAGAAAAGAAATTGGAATTGGATTATTAGGTTTTGGTGTTGTTGGAAGTGGTGTTGCGACGATTTTACACAAGCACCGGGAAGACTTGCTGCATAAGCTTGGCGTACCTGTACGTATTAAGCGTGTGCTGATTAAAGATAAGAATAAAGAACGGGATACGGAATTGCCGAAAGAGGCATTCACGGACCAACTGGACGATTTGCTGAATGATGAGGCGATCGATTTCATCGTCGAAGTGTTTGGTGGTACGGACGATGCGAAAACAGCTATTGAACGTTCTCTAAAAGCAGGGAAAGGCGTTGTCACGGCTAATAAAGATGTGATGGCGGTATATGGGAAAGAATTACTTGCGTTAGCAGACGAAAACAGTTGTGATCTGTTTTACGAAGCGAGTGTAGGTGGTGGAATTCCACTAATCCGTACACTTGAGGATGGCTTAGCATCTGATCGGATATCGTCACTTCTAGGTATCGTAAATGGGACAACGAACTTCATCCTCACGAAGATGAAGGAAGAGAAGAAGACCTATGAAGACGCACTTGCTGAAGCGACAGCTCTTGGCTACGCAGAAGCGGATCCATCTGCTGACGTGGACGGCATTGACGCTGCGCGTAAGATGGCAATCCTCGCGTCGCTTTCGTTCTCGACAGAAGTGCATCTGGATGATGTCTACGTTCGCGGATTGAGTGTCATTGAAGATGGAGATCTCGAACTTGCAGAGCAATTCGGCTATACCATTAAGATGGCAGGATCTGCAAAGAAGGATGAAAACGGAATTGAAGTGGCGGTTGAACCTGTTTTCGTGAAAAACGAACATCCTCTTGCTTCCGTCAACAACGAATTCAATGCTGTATATGTTTACGGAGATGCGGTCGGGGAAACGATGTTTTATGGACCGGGTGCTGGTTCATTGCCGACTGCGACATCCGTCACATCGGATATCGTAGCGGCTTGCAGAAATCTCTTGCTCGGTGTGAACGGAAAACGGATTCATTCCTTCCAATACGAGCGCAAGGTGAAGTCGGACGATCAGAAGTTTGCAAGCTATTTCCACCGGATTTCCGTTCAGGATGAAATTGGTGTGCTGTCCCGTTTGTCTTCTATATACAGCCATAATAAGGCGAGTTTGGCAACGGTGATTCAACAGGCGGATCCTAAGCGCGAGGACGCGGATCTAATCTTCATTACACATGCGATTTCCAGAGACCAACATTTGAAAGTCATTGAAGAATTGAAAGTTGCACCAGAAGTAAATTGCGTACTAAGCCACTATCGAGTAGAGGGGGACTGACCGATGAGACGATGGAATGGACTAATTGACGAATATCGGGAATGGCTTCCTGTAACGGAGCAAACACCCGATCTAACACTACAAGAAGGTAATACACCACTCATTCACTTGAAAAACTTATCTGAACAGTGGGGTGTGAATTTATATGTGAAAACGGAAGGTGCCAATCCGACGGGATCATTTAAAGACCGCGGGATGGTAATGGCCGTTGCAAAAGCGAAAGAAGAAGGAAAAACAACACTTATTTGTGCGTCAACAGGAAATACCTCTGCATCAGCAGCAGCATACGGTGCACGCGCAGGGATGCGGACAATTGTCGTTATTCCGGAAGGTCGGATTGCGCTTGGGAAATTAGCACAAGCGAAGATATACGGCGCTGAAATCCTTGAAATCGAAGGAAACTTTGACGAAGCGTTGCAAATGGTACGAGAAGCTGGCGGAGGCGACATCGCCCTTGTAAATTCGGTCAATCCGTACCGGTTGGAAGGTCAAAAAACAATTGCCTTTGAAACAATTGAACAACTCGGATGCGTTCCAGACATTTTTGCGTTGCCAGTTGGAAACGCCGGCAATATTTCAGCTGCTTGGAAAGGTTTTACGGAGTACGCGGAGAAAAAAGGTGGAGACAAGCCAAAATTACTAGGGGTGCAAGCAGATGGTGCAGCACCGATTGTTTACGGGCGCGTTTTTGAGGAGCCCGAAACAGTAGCGACTGCCATTCGAATCGGTAATCCAGCGAGCTGGCACTTAGCAGAAACAGCCTTGTCGGAATCAGGCGGTCATATTTTATCGGTAACAGATGAAGAGATTCTAGAAGCGTATAGCCTACTTGCTGCAACCGACGGTGTGTTTGCTGAGCCCGCTTCGTGTGCGACAATTGCAGGACTGAAAAAGCGCATAGAATCGGGAGAAATCAAGAAAGGAACAACGATTGTAGGAGTCTTGACCGGGAATGGGTTAAAAGATCCTGAAACCGCAATTCGAGTCAATGATGGGAAGCCATTCATGACACGTGCGGAATTCGAAGCATTCGCAGCTGACTTGCAAAAGGAGGCGAAGTAAATGGGCAATACTCCATTTACCGTGACTGTTCCTGCAACGACTGCAAACCTTGGGCCAGGCTTTGATAGTATAGGCATTGCGCTGTCGTTATATATGACGGTGAAAGTAGAACCTGCAGATCGATGGATGGTCGTCTATGAAGACGAAGGGATGCAGGGAATTCCAACTGATGAAGACAATCTAATCGTCCAGACTATCGGAAAAGTAGTACGTCGCGCAGGACGTGACATGATTCCATGTACACTACGCGTGAAGTCCGATATCCCTTTAGGCAAAGGATTGGGTAGTAGTGCCGCAGCGATTGCCGCAGGAATTGAAATCGCTGACCAGCTACATGATCTTAAGATGAATCAGAAAGAAAAAATGTGGTTTGGTGTCGATATCGAAGGTCATGCCGATAACGTGACAGCGGCGATTGCAGGAGGCGTGACGATCTCTTTTTACGATCATACGTCATTGGAAGTCATGAAGTTCGACTCCCCTCCCATTGGAGGCGTAGTACTGGTACCTCCCGTCGAGCTGAAAACCGATCACTCCCGTGGGCTCCTCCCGCATCAATTGGACCACAAAAAAGCAACAGAAGGAAGCGCTGCAAGTAGTCTTATGGCAGCAGCCCTTGCAAAGGGGGAATGGTCACTCGTCGGACGCATGATGGATCGCGACATCTTCCATGAACCCTATCGAAAAAAGATGTTTCCTGATTTCGAGGCAGTCCGTGAAGCGAGCCACGCACAAGGCGCATATGGCATGACACTGAGCGGCGCAGGTCCATCACTGTTTGTTGCTGTGCATTCAGGCCGTGAAGAAGAGGCAGCACGTGTACTGGGAGAGAAATTCCCTTACTATACATGTATCGCCGTCACACCTGTTGCAGAAGGTGCAACGGTAAGTAACTAATCATGAAAACAGAGGTCACATTTGCTTTATGCATAGGTGACCTCTGTTTTTTTGTGTTCAATAACTTTCTTATTAAAAATAAATCTGTTTGTATATCAGTTATTTATTCGTCTTCAATGACCAACGAAAAATCACTTTGTTGGTCAATGAATAAATTATGTATTTATATGTTTGTTTTTCTGTTTGACACAACTGAGAAAAAAGAATAGTATTCAAGGTATCAAGCAAACAATATTTTTAACTGTTTGCTTAAAATTGAACAATGAAGAGGGGCGTTTGTATAATGGAAAACTCGGATTTATTTTGGAATGCCTCATTAACTGAAATGAAAAATGGATATTTTGAAGACCAACATTCCTATACGTGTTTGCTATGTAGTGAACGAATTGATAAAGGAATTGTCTATCCTGATGGAAATACACTTTATGAAGCGGAGCGGTACATGCGTCTGCATATCGAAAATGAGCATCACTCGGTATTTGATTACCTAATTGGAATGGAGAAAAGGCTTACGGGTCTCACTGATCATCAAAATCAGCTATTGCGGCTTTTTTATGAAGGCAAGGGGGATAAAGAAGTTCAGCATGAAATGGGGATTGGCAGTGTCTCTACGGTACGACATCATCGGTTTGCATTAAAAGAGAAAGAACGGCAAGCAAAGATCTTTTTGACGATGATGGAACTGCTGAAAGAAAAAGATGACCATACACCGGCATTCATACCTCCGCATAAAACGGCTAAGATGATTGACGATCGGTATGCGATTACTGAAGCGGAGCAGCAGGAGATCCTTAAGAAATTTTTACCTGATGGTATGAGTGGCGGGCTAACGAAATTTCCTCCTAAAGAAAAACAACGATTGGTTGTCATTAGGGAAATTGCAAACTCGATTGACAGTCAAACAACCTATTCAGAAAAAGAACTTAATGAGCTATTAAAAGAAATTCATGACGACTATGTCTTAATCAGAAGATATTTAATCGAATATGGATTTTTGGATCGAACTGCAGATGGAAGCGAGTATTGGCTGAAGAACTAACAATGGAAAGTGAGTGACAAGATATGGAACGTAAAAAAGAGCTGAAGCAACAATACAAAGAAACCGCTATTGAAGCGGGAATTTATCAAATCAAGAATACAGCGAACGATAAAGTCTTTGTAGGAAGTACTAAAAACTTCAAAACACTCAATGGGGTGAAGTTTCAATTAGAAACAAATACTCACACGAACAAACAGCTTCAACAAGAGTGGGACCATTTTGGAAAAGATGTGTTCAATTTTGATATATTAGAGAAACTGAAAAAGAAAGAGGATCCCTATTTCAACGAGAAAGAGGCACTGTCGGAACTGGAGACGAAGTGGTTAGAACAACTACAGCCTTATGGAGAACATGGGTATAACAAGCAAAAATCCCTTTGACAAAACAGGGTTCGTCAACTATAAAAAGCTATCCATGATCAGGTGGCACTGACTAACCTTTTTGAGACAAGTAAAAAACACCTTATTATGCAGCCAATTGTCGGTATTGAACCGGCGATTG
>NZ_JACSQY010000001.1 GCF_014836415.1 Sporosarcina gallistercoris
ATGTAGATTCTCCTCATCTCTTTGGTTGTATTCTACAAGACCCTATCTTTATTGTCTAAGTAAGTGTAGCCTATTCAGTTCGCGTAGTGAATGATTTCTTCGACGGTTACATCCGTAATCGTTACATACGTCGATATGTCTTCAAACTCATCACTGATTTTTGAGTCTTCCTTCCAATTTTTAATGGTGAATGAGCGGCGGATAGATCCTTTTGAGAACCGAAAAGATTTAGTTTGACAACGAGGTCGGTATGAATACAGAAACGTGGAATCGATTTGGGAATCTGTTTTCAATAGCTCAGAAACCACATATTTCAAGAGGCATGGATTGTGTGAAAAAAATCTAAAAGGAATGACCATTCTTCTTTTTTCGCCTACTTGAAAATAAGCGGGTTGTCCTGCAGCAAAATCTACTCCGAAATATTTTTTCAATCTATCCAATAATTTTCCACCTTCTAAAAATTTCTTAGGTATGATATCCGTTGTTCGTCTCGTCTTAATTTGTTGTTAGTTGATAGTGCATATTTCACCATTAGCAAGCGCAATCAGCATTGTTAAAACTCAACCGAGATAAGAATAAAAGCGCTCATCAACTGAATACACCAAAGAATTTTTTACATGCTGGGAATAAGGACATGTCGTATCGGCTTCTTTTTCAATAAATCGGATACCATGCTTCACTGCATCTTTCAATTGAAATTGAAGAAGTTTATCTAACTCCGTAATATTCTTCATATCACGGACCCCTATCCATCCGAGTTCCCAGCTTTCATCATTCACCTTATACAAGAAGCTATAAGCGAGAACGATGAAACCTTGAACGATGACATAACTATTCTTCTCCAGCATCCCTTCCATAATCGCCAACTCCCAAGAAGTACGTGAAAGATCCGCAACCGGGTTTGCTCGATGAGTGTCGGTGTAAATTTTTTTTGTTAACTCTATAAGTGACGATAGAATCTTGGGATCTCCTTTAATCTCATGAACCGTTCGTTTGTTTGGTAAGAAGTCTATTTCCATAAGCGATTTCAAAGGATAGATATGTAGTATTTCAGTTTCTCTTATAAGTGAGAATTCATGTTTTTGAAGCACTTTGATAAGCAAACTGTATCGATTATCCAATAAGAAAAATATCGGTTTTGAGTATTCTTGCTTTAGGAACATAACAAACTGCATTAGAACATCTTCCTTCATTAGATTGAAATTATACGCAAATCGAACATACGTACAATTTGGATGCCATGTAGAATTATAAGTAATCGCTAGTACTTTTAACATAGCTCCAACACGGGCACCAAAAGTCTTTGAATTGCCGCGTTTAGCATGTAGTATTTCTTGCTTTAAGTCGAAATGATTCGAATACACTTCCCCAATAAAATCTTCAACTATCTTAGTATCTGGATAATCTTTTACAATTTTTACTGTAGCGATCACGCGTACCCTCTCCCTATCCACAACTTCACCTTTCTACAAATACATGACTCCATAACTCATCCCACTTTTTCTGACTTACTCTCTCAAGATACACAGAATGGAGATCACTGGTTTTGTCATAATGAGGTGTTGGTCTTACAGACTTGCTGAACAAATCCTGTAACCCGTATGGTGCCATGACTTCTAACTCATTGTTCGTAATCCGGATCGCAACTGCTGTCGCTGTTTCAGGGAAGTTTGCGACACCGTCAAAAGATGACTGATAGGGAGTTGAACCGTTTTTCTCATGCATCCTCGCTTGGTTCTTTACAGACCAGGGCTCACTTGGTATGAATACTTGTAATTGTGATTCCAATCTTTTCTCTCTCGCTTTGCTTGTATTTGCTTCGTCAAAGTAAATCACATCAATATCATTCATTGGCGTTGAAATACTATCCAGCTCATCCCAGATCTTGTTTCGGAGACAACCTGCGCAGATCCAGGAATCAGGTAGATGTAATTCCTCCACCGCTTTTAATAAAGAAATGAATCGAACATCATTCATGACGATTTCCTTAAGTTTTTGTTCATAATCCATGAATGGCCCCCACGATCTTAAAACTTGTTCAACTTTTGGTCCGTTTAATATGACCTACCCACATGTAAATCAATCTTGAAACGATCATTAGTGCGCCGACAATTACCGCAACTGCAAATCCAAACATTCCTTGTGCGGCCACCCAGCCTACCGTGAAGGTCATGAAAAAGAGAAAATAGGCAGCGCCAGTGAGTATAAGGATAAGAGCAACATGAAAGGGTTTGACTCGTTGGTAACTAATCACTAAAAGCCCTACAAGCACTAAGATGCCTACACCCCAATAAACATGAAATAATCCCCAACGAATCTCTATACGAGACTGGCCTTCATCCCCCATAACTTCAGTAACAGGAAGCGACAACTCATAGAACGTGATCCAAGCGGTGATAATTCCAAATGCTAGCAAACTAAAATAAATCGACCAGCTGATTCTCACGAAGTTCCTATCACTTTCCATGAAATACCTCCTCAAAGTTAACAATCCTCCTGATGGACCTTCCAGCTTGGAGAGCGTGATAATCTACTCGTAGACATAACTTAATTCGAGATTAATCTGTGTAAACCGCATATTTCATTTATGAAAATAAAAGTACCGAGGTAATGATGGAGCCTATAGGTAATACTACAAAACTTCGTCTAACTTATAGGCTCTATGCATTGGAACCCCCATTTTCTACAGGTTTAAATAAGAAAACGAATAATCCCGCAACCGCAATTACAACAAAACCGATTCCAATTATGCCAAAGCCCATTCCTTCAAATCCTCCAATGAGCAGAATACTGGCTACTATAATAGCAACACCAGCAAGTCCAGTAATCCCTGGGGCCATATAACGCTTGTCACTTCTTTTAGTAAAGATATAGATCATTGAAAATAGAAAATATCCCAACAGCAAACCTATCGCTACCGGTACAAAAATCATTCGAATCACTCCTTCGTTATAACTCATTTATGGACATCATTCTCTTTGATGCAGGCAATTGTTTTTCCACTACGCTCTCGGCAATCTAGGCGGATAGATGATGCTCCACGGTCTTAAATTCCTACACTATGTTGCTTATGAATCACTTCATCTTTTCCAAAATTGTATCCTGGATCATGACGACATTTGTCTTCAATATACTTTCTGGGTAGTCACGATCGATACACTCGTTCCAATACTCCAAATGCTTCGTGTCGATGAAACCATCAGAGAAAACAACCTCTTCGGCGCGGATGCCTTGATAGGAGGCCCAGTATAAATAGAGAACTCCTTCTATCGTTTCTTCAAAAATGGACTCTACATACATTTTTTCGTCGGGCAGCGTTTTCTTCACCTCTTCAAGATGGGTTTGCAAGAATTCCATCCACTCCCTTGCTTTCTCCTCTTTACCTGGGATTACTCGAAAACGTTCTAATTCTACGTGAAGTGTATTCATATATTATTCTCCATTTCTTTTTTTGTCTTTGAATGATTAGTCACTCATTATGCAATCAGTCCATATGAATGTGCAGTAATGATCGAGAGAATGAAACCTGAGAGAACCAACATGATGATAAGAGTCACAATGTATTGATTTCTTCTTGGTGCGTACTTTTTTTCCATATAGGCTGTAAACGACTCGAGTACCACTGTAGTAAATAGCTGATATAAAAGGAAGTACGTAAACCAAGTTGACATGGCTGTCTTACTTGAAAGGAAGAAATAGGTCACGACCACTAATCCCGATGTTAAAACACCTTTTAGAATCCATTCAATTTTCAGGTGTTTCTTATTAACGTATTGATTGGACCAAAACTTTTTCTTTTCTGTTTTCAGCATTTTTCTTGCGATGAATTCCGTCAAATACAAAACGAAGTAAAATCCCAATAGTAATAGAATTAACTTTAAATAGAAATGATCCATACTCACCTCTCCTACCCCGGAATGCCACATCCGATCACTTTAAACACCATTCCAATTCTTCTTTTGATATCTATCAAGCTTTTTCTACCCCACGAAACGACCGCTTTTTTTCTGGACGAATAGGAGAACGAACCAACAAACAAAAGCAATACTTGCAAGAGACACTATCATTATGTAAGGAGAAAAAGTTACACCGAATACAGCTTGACTTTGAAGATTATCTATTTGCTTCCAAGCTGTTTCAATATCCGGTCGATAGATAAGCGTTTGGATAAAGCCTAATAGCAGCGTTCCAAACATATAAATGACATGGATTAAAAGAGAAGCCGCGATTGCTTGAACGATAATTTTCACATACTCACCTCCTGGAATTGTAAGATTTTAAACAGGTCCTCGAACTTCACCTTTGAAGTATTCATTTCCGACTGCTAAGTCATTTAGTTACCTATGCTAGAAAACCCATCATGAGAGTTGAGATAATGATTAATGAACAGAATGCTATCATCCCGTAGTAAAATATCTCTTTAAAGACTTTATCTTTATTAAAATTTGCAACATTAATCGAGAATACCGTTTCCATCAAACTATAAATGATGATTGTCGAGCACAAGATGAATCTAAATGCACTAGGTTCCTTTAGTAAGAAATATGTAAATACATATCCAGATATACTATAGATGCATAGTCTCACCACAATGACCGCTGCGGGATTAATGCGGACTTTAAAATCGCTTAGAAAGTGATCCACTAATACAGAAATAGTTAATATGCTTAAATTAATGAGTGTAATCAAAAATAAGTAGATATAAAACGAAATAGCCATGAATTGTAAATCGATCAGACCTATTGCTTCCTCCGAAAACTTAAACGGAAACAGGATAGCAGAAGCAATTGTACTTACAAGGATATTGACCATCCCAATGGTGAACTTTTGCTTAATAGATAATCTCACCATTAGATCTCAGTCCATAGCCGATTTACTTCTAACAACTTCTTATTCTCAAAAGTCAGCTTATAAGCATCAGGCATCCCAAGGGTGTTCCAAAAACGGAAGTCATAATGTTCATCAAAATAATTCATAATCAGTGCCATGATATTGCCATGAGTTCCGACTACAATGTATTTACCTTCATACAGGTCGAGTACATTTAGTGTTGCCTCTACTCCTCGTTGTTGCGCAATTAGATTGGACTCTCCACCATTCCAAGAAAAGGCGGGATTTTCCCAAACCGCCCTAATGGCAACATCGAAGTCCTCGACCGGTTGACCTGACAGTGTCCTTTCCTTGAATCCATCGACAATCACAACATCCAAATCGAAAAACTCTGCAATTCCTTCAACTGTTTGTATTGCCCTTTTATAAGGACTCGAAATGACAACATCGATGGATTCCTTCTGTAATAGTTCGCTCATCTGGACTGCATCAGAAAACCCTTTACTAGATAGGGGTCTTCCTAATTCATCCGAAGTATAAGTAGAATGAGCATGTCGTACAAGAACAAGTGTAGTTTGCAAAACCATTCTCTCCTTTGAATCAGTTACTCGAACTTTTCAATCTAATTCCTATTCAAATCGGCAGAATCCTCCTATTAATTTCATTCAACATAGTAGTCTCTACTGAAAGTTATGGTATAATTCTAACAAATTGAAGCTATCCACCAAAATTCTCCTAATTTTATTCTATCAGAGTATTTCGATAGCACAATCAATATTGGTTATTTTTAGAATATATCGCACAAAGGACTGAATAAGATGATTTATACAAATCGGGCTGGATTAGGAGTCAGAGCGGTAGCAAATTTTCTGGATTTTGTACTACTCGCAACACTCTTTGCGACAATTTTTTACTTCGTCACGGGCTCATTTTCTTTTAACTTTGCAAATGGATTTGCATGGCAGACCTTCTATACACTTTATTTGATCATTCTTCCTATTATTTGGAGTGGATATGTCATTGGAAAACGCATATGTCACATTCAAGTGAAACGGGTGGATGATGGAAATGTCACGTTTTTCAATATGTTCATGAGAGAAATCGTCGGTAACGTTTTGCTAGGTACGCTCACATTTGGTGTTTCCATCCTTATAAGCGCAGGAATGATCGTGTTCCGGGAGGACAAACGAGGAATACACGATTTTGTCGGCGGTACTTATGTTAGGAGGAATTAAAAGGTGGATTTCGAAAACAAAATAATGACATACAAAAAAGAACTTCCTGGCATATCCTCAGGAAGTTCTTTTGGTTATCGATATAATTAAATGATTGCTTTACCTGTTCTGCATCCTTTCACAACAGTTTCACCTCCTGTCTTACTAAATCATTAGCATATTATTCTCATCGAATTCCCAGTCAGCTCCATATGCAACTTCCCAATAGTAGCCATCCGGATCAATAAAATACCCTCCGTACCCTCCCCATGAAAGGGTTTGTGGAGGTTTAACAACTTGTGCTCCGACATTCTTCACCTTCTTAAATATGGCTTCGACTTCCTCTACAGATTTTCCATTATAAGCAAGTGTAAAACCTGGAAATCCTCCTGATGAAATTGCAGGTGGATTCTCCTCATTTATATCTTTTGCTAGTTTTTCCAGTGGAAACAACTCGAGTTTAGATCCTTCATTTTTAAAGAAAACAATGACCGGTTGTTCTTCATCACCAGTTACAGAAGCTTCAAAACCAATATTCTTATAGAATTCCAATGACTTTCGAATGTCCCTGACACCTAATGCGATAAGATTGATACGATTCATTTGTCATCCAGCTCCTCTATGAATAGTTCTTTTTAACAACAATTCGCTAAAAACTTATCAAACTCCTTTTGATTGACTGTAATAGTTGTTTTTCTATCTCTGAGAGTTTTCACTTTCCAACGTTTCTCAGTAACAAATTACCCAAGAATAGAATTATAAAATGTATAAGAAAAGGCAAAAAACTATATAACATGACTAAAGTTACTAATAATCTATATATATAAGTCTTTATATCCACAAATACTTCTGTTATACTTTGTTGATTAGACATTATTAGGAGGTATTCACTGTTGAAAAAGAAAAGTATCGCCTGGAAACTTTCCGGGCTGATAATAGGAGTTTTTATTGTTCTATTTTTGGCTTATACACTTATTACAAGTTTTATATTGCACGATAAGAGTATGACAGACGGAGAAAAATTGGCTGTTGAAAACACACAACTTAATGCCACGGTTTTAAGTGAACGATTCAACAAAACAAATGAGATGTTGCATACGACAAAGCATGTAGTCGAAACTCTTCAAGCTCAGGGTAATTTAACAACTGAACAAATGACAGGCATTATAGAAAATAACTTGAAGAAAAATTCCGATGCCACGGGTATGGCTGCTATCGTGGAGAGCGGATATATCCCAATGGAAAAGTCTGATAACACTCTTGTGGATTCTGCGAAACGTTTCATCCCCTATTTGTATAAGGATGGATCTGATATTGTTGTAGAACCTTTAAGCGGCTATGATGAGGAAGGAAACGGAGACTGGTACTTAGTTCCTAAAAACGAGAAACGAGCAGTTCTAACAGAGCCGTATACGTACAGCGCAGGAGGACAATCCATTTTAATGACCACCATTGCGGTTCCTTTAATGACGAATTCCGGTGAGTTTTTCGGAGTGTTGACAGCAGACATCTCAATTGATTTTTTAAATGAGCTTGTGACGTCAATTAGCCCCGATGGAGGGTATGCTTCCGTCATTACGGATGCCGGGAACCTTACTGCCAATAGTTTAAAAGAAGAAATGAATGGATCAAACATGAGTGATTCGATCGACTGGAACTCCATGAAAGCAACTCTCAACAAAAGCGAAGTTGGAACCTTATACGTGGAATCCGAAAGTCTTGGCGAGCAAGCATTCAATACATTCGCCCCGGTTATGATGGACAATATCGATGAAGTCTGGTCAGTACAAACAGTCTTACCAAAATCCAAAATATTGGTTACTTTCAATGCAATCCTGTGGATCACCATCATTGCTGCAATTGTTATGGTGGCCATTATGTCCTTGCTCACAGCTGGATTCATATTTAAACAGTTGAAACCGCTCAAGTACTTACAACGATCTATTGAAATTGCTGCTTCCGGGGACATCACCCATCATATCGATGAAAAGTATATTAAAAATGATGAGATTGGTGCTGTTTCCAGTGCATATAATAACATGCTGCACCAAACAAATGATGCTATGAATGCTGTCCGTGCTTCTTCTGTAGAATTAAGTGACTCAGCGACACATGTCCACCAAGCTTTCGAGGAGGTCGTTGCTTCCAGTGAAGAAGTATCATTAGCGACAAACGAAATCGCTCAAGGCGCATCTAAGCAATCCGAAGATACCGAAGAGACAAGCACTAGCATGATCCTCCTTGCTGAACAAATCAATATTCTGTCTCAATTAGCGGAGAGCATGGATCATTTGTCTCTACAAACTGTTCACTCTACAAATAAAGGGATGACAGAAGTTAAGAACCTAAAAGAACATAATCATTCCGCGAATGAGATGAATCTTAAAGTTCAGCAGCAAATGAACACCTTATCCAACAAAATCGATGCCATTAACCAAGTAATCACATCAATCCAAGATATTACTGCGCAAACGAACTTGCTCGCATTGAATGCAAGTATTGAAGCAGCACGTGCAGGTGAGCATGGAAAAGGTTTTGCCGTGGTTGCAGAGGAAGTCCGAAAGCTAGCTGCGCAATCGATTATAGAAACAGAAAAGATACAAAACACTGTCCAGGAAATCATTGAGGAATCGAAACAGACGGCTAGCGCAGTTCAATCCAATATGCAATTGATGGATGGTCAGAACCATTCCGTTATGAGCACAGAATCCAGTTTTCTGGAAAACGCACAGTTCACAGATCAGATGAGCCAATCCATTAAAGAGCTTACTTCAGAACTATCAGAAATGCTCACTCATAAAGATCAAGTACTCCTTTCAATTCAAAGCGTTTCCGCTGTATCTGAAGAAACTGCTGCTTCCGCTGAGCAAGTAAGTGCATCATCCGTATCGCAGCAACACGAGTTAGAACAGGTTGCGGATTCCACATCACGCATGAAAAATATAGCCAACGAACTACAAAGTGTGGTTGAACGATTTAAATTAAACTAAAACGAAACCGATTATTCCTTTTAGTATCAAGGGATAATCGGTTTTAATTTTCTGCAATTAATACTATCCCTCTTATTTCGTCCATTGCTAAAATAAGACTCCTTAACTTGTAATTTTCATTAAGCTCGTCCCCCAAAAACGTTCATCGAATAATTCAACATCTCGTGGTTGCTTCCTCCTCTTTCTAAACTTCAAAATATCTCTTTTAATCGTACTTCTGAAAATCCAAAACAGACAAAAACCTCTTTAGACAATTCTATCCAAAGAGGTTAATTTTAGCAATTCTATTAAATTCAAATTATCTTACTCTACTGTAACACTCTTCGCCAAATTTCTTGGTTTATCCACGTCACAGCCTCGTTGCAACGATGCATAATAGCTCAACAACTGAAGCGGAATAACTGTTACAAGCGGCGTTAACAGTTCATGGACGTGAGGCAATACGAGTCGATCATCCGGTTCGTTATCGCCTTCCATTGATATGATACAGGCGTGCGCGCCACGTGCCGTGACTTCTTTAACATTGCCTCTCAGATTCGGGCTGACACTTGGTTGGGTCGCGAGCGCGATAACAGGTGTACCTTCTTCAATCAGAGCAATCGTACCATGTTTGAGTTCTCCTCCTGCAAAACCTTCTGCTTGGATATAGGAAATCTCTTTCAGTTTTAAAGCGCCTTCTAAGCTCACGTAATAATCGAGATTACGGCCGATGAAAAAGGCATTACGCTTGTCGGTTAATAGCTCTATAGCGATTTTTTCAACCTCTTCTTTAGCATCCGTCAACGTTTGGATCGCATTCGCTGCAATTGCTAACTCTTTTTTCAAGTCTAGCTTCCGCAAACCTTCGCCTAATGAATAAGCAGTGACTGCAAGCACTGCGAGTTGAGCAGTATACGCTTTAGTCGATGCAACAGCGATTTCTGGTCCTGCATGCAATAATAACGTATGGTCCGCTTCACGGGACAGCGTAGATCCTGGCACATTGGTCATTGTGATTGTTGGATATCCAAGTGCTTTCACTTTTACAAGCACTTGTCGGCTATCTGCCGTTTCGCCAGATTGTGTAATAAACAAGAACAATGGTTTTTTCGAAAGAAGGGGCATATTATAGCCGAACTCACTGGAAATATGGACTTCAACCGGTAAACCAGCTAGTTTCTCAAAATATTCTTTTCCTATTAAGCCCGCATGGTAGCTTGTTCCTGCCGCAATAATATAAAGACGGTCAGCATGTTGAAATGCTTGCTTAATAGCGGGGTCGATATCCAACATACCTTCGTCAGTGCTGTAAGCATCGATAATCTTACGCATCACACCTGGCTGCTCATCAATTTCTTTCAACATATAATGAGGGTACGTCCCTTTTTCAATATCACTCATATCGAGCTCAGCTTTATAAGGTGCCCGCTCGATTTTGTCACCATCAAGTGTTTCGATAATAATGCCATCTTTACCAAGCAAAACAACTTCGCCATCATGCAGTTCAATGAATTGATCGGTTACTTGAAGCATCGCCATAGCGTCAGATGCGACAACATTGCACTCATCGCTTACTCCAACTAGTAATGGACTCCGGTTTTTCGCAACAAAGATCGTATCTGGATCTTGTTCATCCAGCATTGCAATCGCGTAAGAACCATGCAATAAGGATAACGCTTTACGGAACGATTCATCTGTTGTCATTCCTGAGTTAGCAAAGTGCTCAATCAGTTGGACAATGACCTCCGTATCCGTTTCTGAAGCGAACTGGACATCTTGCAAGTATTCACGTGTCAGTTTTTCATAGTTTTCAATGACACCATTATGGACAAGTGTAAAACGTCCAGATGCACTCTTATGTGGATGTGAGTTTTTTTGATCAGGTACACCATGTGTCGCCCAGCGCGTATGGCCGATCCCGACGTGTGCATCGATTTCTTCGGGTACTGCGTTTCTTAAATCTGCAATACGTCCTTTTTCCTTGAACATTTGGACGCCAACTGATGTCTGGAATGCAATACCTGCAGAGTCATATCCTCTGTATTCAAGCTTCTCCAGCCCTTTCAGTAAGATCTCTTCTGCTTGGTTCTTTCCGTTATATCCTACAATTCCGCACATAATTGTTCCTCCGCATCAGGCAGTCCGGATGCAGAACTGATTAGGTCGGTCAGTCAGTTCTTGCCCGGACTGGCCATAAAATTTGTATGATACCTGCTAAATTCCTCTTGTATCACCGAGTTACCTCAGTGTTTTAGGAATTGCATGTGATCGGGTATCTGCGATCAGGAGGCATCCGCCGAATGTTCGATGAACCTCCACCTCGTCTGCCGAGAATCTGTGCGATTTCCTCGGCGCTGGCGCTTTAATTGGTTTCCAATACTTTACGTGCTTACAACTCTCCTTTTTTGCACGGACTAAATTGCCGTCATTGTTAACTATAGCGAATGTACTTTTCCTCTGTCAAATGACGAATCGTTCTGAATATAGAAAAATAGATTCTCACGATGTCGTAAGTCTGCAAAATACATAAGAAAAAGCTGCCGCAGAATTCAGTTTGCACTGAGTTTCTGGACAGCTCCATCGTTCTAATTAGTATGCGAGACCGAATAGTCCCTTGATGTGAGTCAAGTAGCGGATATTACTTGCTTCTTTCATCAATGAAGCAGGCATTCCCTTAAGGGATGTATTGTTTCCGCCTACAGAGGCAACTGCGTCTTTACGGCCAAGGCTAGCAAGTGTACCGGAATTCACTGGATTGAACACTTCCATTGACTTGCCTGTAAGCATTGCGTACACATTGTATCCAACAAGTTCACCCATCTGCCAAGCGTTTTGTGCAGTTGGTGCGTATGGACGTGCTCCCTCTTCTGCAGGGAACGCGACCGCGCTATCTCCTACAACAAATACATCGGGATGAGATTTGGATTGAAGGAATTCATTTACTGTGGCACGGCCACGATCGACTTCAATACCAGATTCTCCAACGAGCGGATTTCCTGTAACGCCACCTGTCCAAACGAATGTGTTCGCTTTGATAATACGGCCGTCTTTCAGTGAAATCTCATTGCCTTCAACATTTGTGACAGGAAGTCCGATCAAGAACTCGACGCCGCGCTTTGCAAGACTTTCAGTTGCACGCTCGATCAAATGATCAGGCAGTACTGGAAGGATTTTCGGACCTGCTTCAACTAACATGATCTTCAAGTCAGCAGGATTCACACCGTGCTCCCGTGCAACTTTCGGCATGTTGTCCACGATTTCACCAACAAGCTCAACGCCTGTCAAACCGCCGCCACCGATCAGGATTGTTGCGTCTGCTTCGTCATGGGAAATCGCATACGCTTTAATGCGATCGACAATGTGCTTGTAGATTGCTTTTGCTTCACTAGCGGATTTAAGGACCATACTATGTTCTTCAAGCCCAGGAATTCCGAAGTATGCTGTCTTACTGCCAAGTCCCACTACAAGTGCGTCATAAGTAAGCGTTTCTCCACCAGCCAAATTCACTTTTTTCGTGTTCACGTCAAAGTTTTCAACTGTTGCAATTTTCAAGTCCACCCTTTTACCAGCAAGAAGTTTCTCAAGAGAAAGTGCAACCGCGCCTTCGCTCGTTGTGCCTCCTGCTAAACGGTGAAGCTCAGTAATAATTTGGTGAGTCGGTGTTTGGTTGACAAGTGTGATAGTTGCATCACTTTCTGACAGGAAGTTACGAGCATTTAGCGCTGTCAAAAGACCGCCATAACCTGCTCCTAAAATAACGATGTGTTTGGTCATTGTCTAGTCCCCTTCTACTAATAGTTATTTCAAATTATTTTGTATGGTTTTTTTGTCCTGCAATTTCCAGATAAGCGTTTAAGAAACGGAAGATACGTTGTGCTTCAGGGTCTTTGATCATCTTCATAAGTCCGAACAAGCCGATTGTTTCTGTATTTTTCGCTGCAAGATCTTTTGCTTCGATGACAGTCGCTGCCATACTTTTTGCAGAGTCTTTTACAGGGCCCGCAATTTCTTTTATGAATTCAGATGTATCATTCAACAATACTTCGTCTGTCGCAACTGCTTTTGCAACATCATACGATTTTGTCATTAAGTCAACAAGCTCGGTTAACTGTGGAAGTTTTTCAACAAGAGCCGTTAAGGATTCTTGAACTTCCGGTTTTAGCAACTGGTCCAGAATGTCTTGTTTTTGGTCGGAAGGTAGTTGTGTGCCTTCTGTAGCAACATTTGCTGCTTCTTCAGGATTGAGCGGCGTAGTCATATGCAAATCCCCTTTTTTAGTTTAATGTATTTTGTTCTGAAACTAGGTAAACTATGTGAGCTGAAGACTTCGTAATTTTTTTACAAATCCGCATGTCATAATTTCCTAATCAGATTACCATCAAGTCACTATACGCCTCTTTTTGACATACTTCAAGTTTTTTAGTTTGGCATTTAATTATAATTTTTTTACCTGCATAGTGACGTATGCCTTGCACATCCTATATTGAAAAGGAGGTGCTTATAAATGGGACAGAGGATCCGATGTGAAGTGAATAATTGTAAGTTTTGGGCTGAAGGGAACAAATGTGAAGCGGATGAAATTTACGTTGTCAGTAAAAAAGGCAACCATGCGAAGTCGAGCAGCGAAACAGACTGTAAAACGTTCATTCCACAATTGTAAAAAGTGAACTGTTTTAACTTTTAATCATTCTATTGTACAATGATGAAGAGAATCGTAATGAGATTCATCACTTCATCGGAGGTTTGACTAGTACATGAAAAAAATTGCGGCAGCGTTTTTAGCACTCACGCTTATTCTTTCGCCTATGGGAACATTCGTATTTAACGACCATGCCCCATCGGCCGAAGCGAAGGGCTACAAATCCGGTAAAAAAGGATTTACACCTAACCAGAACAATTTCAACAAACCAGCAGTCGATAAAAAGAAGGACAATGCTTCTTTTACTAAAAACAATGGTTCACAAACAGCAAAGCCAAAATCAGGTGGGCTCATGAAAGGGTTAATGCTCGGTGGACTAGCTGGACTTCTTTTTGGTAGTCTGTTTGCTAACATGGGCATTCTTGGTTCCATCTTAGGATTACTCGTAAATGTCTTTGCGATCATTGCTGTGATCGGAATTATCCGGATGGCTTATAACTATTTCAAGAAAAAGAAACAGGATAAAGATGACATGCATCGGTGGCAGAACTGATGATTGAAGAACAAGATATTATTAACGCCATTTGCTTGTATCAGGCGAAACACAAATTCGTCCCAGCTGAGCAAGTGGAAGTTGAACTGTTTTATGATGATGTCGAAGGATTCTATGCAGAAGCTTTCGTAAATGGCATGACGGTCACTATGAATACTTTTGACATGACCCAAGCACTTCGGATGTGGATCGAAGAACAACTTCACCAAGATCCTTACGCGACCGGCATAAAATTCCTATTGGATGATGACCGGGGTATTATCGCCTCGCTCATGTAACTCTCTAGAAATGGACAACCTGATTTCAAGGTTGTCCATTTTTTGTTACTTAATAATGCCACATGCAATTCGGTCACCGGAATTCCCGGATGGCTGAGTCCTTCCGTCATCTTTCAGTGCATGGATGACGAGTGCTGTGCCAGAATCTTGTAGCAATGAATTGGATTGATCTGTTTCCAATGTTACATTATTAGCTGTGAACTCGTCGTCCACTTTACCGTCTTCGCCCACTTCTAAATTAGGCAAATCACCCGCATGAGGACCCTCTTCCGATTCTAGTCCATGCTGCTTTCCATCGGGATTAAAGTGATCGCCTGCTGTTTTAAAATCTGGAGCTTCACAAACACCAGCCTCGTGGAAGTGGAATCCATGGCTGCCTGCAGGAAGTCCTTCAGCCTTCAGATGCACTTTGACCCCTTCATCCATTTCTTCCAGTTCTGCTGTTCCAGTAGTTTGACCTTCTGCATCTTTTAAATCCACTAATACGATGAAAGGTGCCGTCTGCATGTCATCATCCGCTCTTGTTACGGCATTGTTTTTTTCAACTTCCTGACTTGGCGTCATCTGTTCAGAATCATCTGCAGCTCCACATGACGCCAAGGCAAGTACAAAAGCTAATGATGGTAAAATTGCGATGTCCTTGATCAATTTCAGCCCTCCTTAGATCACCCTATAATGTTCTCTTTCACTTGCATCCCTGTTTTTAAACATAGACTCCTTGCAAACTAAAAAACCGATCCCCCATTGTGAAATAGGAAACCGGCAGTAGCTGTTCATTCAGTCTACTTTTTTGTAACTTGTTACAAATGATGGCCTTGAGAAGATATTCGGCTTTTTGTCTATTCCTTCGTCTGTTCCACGCTTTTTGTGTGCGTTCGCGTAAGCTTGAGAATTTTGCCATGCTTTGAAAGATTCCTCATCTTGCCACATTGTCAAAATGACATACGTATCGCTTTCTAATGGACGAAGTACCCGGATTGCAGAAAACCCTTCAGTATCTTCAATCTGTCGTGCACGTCCCATGAACCGCTGTTCAAAAACTTCTCTTCCCTCTGCCGTGACAGGGATATTATTGAAAACTGCATAGTTTCCATTAATAATCTCACCTGAAGCATCAAGAACTGTATAGGAATCCGCTTCAGCAAAACCTGCAGAACCATCGTTTTCCTGGATAAGCACAGCTTCGTTTCCAAGCTCCATAAGAACAAGTTGCTCTGTTGTTAAACTTTCTTTAATTGCTTTTAACTCTGTTACATCTCCGTATGTTACATGAATATTCATATGCTGTCCCCTATCTGGCTGAATGAATCGTTGCGTTTAGAAAGAGCAAAACCGGCAGAAATCACCTGCCGGCCACATTCAGATCATTTGTTCAATGCCATGCATGTTTTCTGCGTTCTTTGACTGCGATGAAGGCCGATGAGCCCGCTAAAATAGAAATTACCAACGCGCCCGAAATTAACCCGTCCGTGAAAACTCCAGAGAAGTTACTTGCTATAAGAGCTGCTGATGCAATGCCACAAACAATCGCAGCAATAATGATTTTTTTCATAGCACTCACCTTTCCCATGCGCATAGACATCTCGCAGTTGACCGCATGGCGATTATGTAGTTATTGAGATTGTTTCTCAATTTCATCATAAAACATCAGGTAGGGAATCGCAACAATAATCCCTGATTCAAAGCAAACTTATTGAGGTTATGTGTCAAAAACAAGAATCCCGATGAATCCCCAGAATTCTTGTTTTGTTTTCTGTTATTCATTAAATCATTTTCGCCAATGCTTGTTCCCCTGTCATCCCAGCCATTATTCCCCATTCTTCTGCTTCAAGAGTCACGGATTCCAGCGGCGCCGCCAATAATTCTTCAATCGTTTTCACACCTGTCGCGCGCCCCGCAACAATGCGGCGATCTGACAACAGTCGATTCAAAAGCCCTACATCAAGTGCTCCACACATAATATAGCCGTTTTCGTTTGAAACTGTCAGTAATGTAGTTTTAGGAAGTGAAACTGATACAGCTGTAAAACTGTGACCTTCAATTTGAACTGTAGTAACCGTAACCATCCCATCCTCCCCTTTCCCTTTATAAGTATGGCGCCCGACCTCAAGCCGTGACTAAAATCAGTCAGCGATACCCATACTTTTAAAAAGGAGGATGACAAATGGCAAAACGTAATATTGATGGTGAAAAGAAGTCAAAGCCCCCTCAGATGCCGGGTCGAGAAGAATTTTCTGCTGATTATTCTTCATACGGCGAAAAACGGGAAGCACTTAAAGAACTTTACAGAAAGTCTGAGCGTGAAAAGAAAAAGTGAAAATCACCCTGCTTGGACGTTCCATAGCAGGGTGATTCCACATTAAGTAATCGATTGACCTTCCCGACGGAAAAAGCCGAAAATGCCAACGGTTTGAACGATATTCGCGAATGCATTCGGATCGACTTCATTGATTATTTTTTCCAAATCGTACAGTTCATATCGTGTTATGACCAAGTACATCATATTCTTTTCTTCTTTCGTATAGCCACCTTTTGCAGGCAAGATCGTAATTCCCCGCACCATCTGATTGTGAATGGCCTCTTGCAGCTCGTCTGCTTTACGGGTAACAATCATGGCTGTCACTTTCTCATGACGGGTATGGATCGCGTCAATGACTGCAGTTGAGACATATAGCGCAACCATCGTATATAGTGCGTTTTCCGGTTCGAATAAAAATCCTGCCGCCACAATGATGATTCCGTTCAGCAGCAAAAAATACGTTCCTATCGGCTTATCCTGCAATCGTGATAATACCATCGCTACGATATCCATTCCACCTGTGGATGCACCGAGTTTCAGCGAAATTCCGACACCCACTCCACCGATAACCCCTCCAAAAACAGCGTTGAGGATAATGTCATCTGACAACGACATGACTGGAAGTATTCCCATGAAAATCGTTGTGAAGATAACAGACACGATACTGTAGATGGTAAAGCCTTTCCCCACTTTAAACCATCCTAGTATGAAGACTGGAACGTTCAATGCTAAGAGCAGAATCCCTGTTGAAACTGTAATTCCTGCAAAGTCTGTGAGCACACTGGATAATAGCTGCGCAATCCCCGCGAAACCACTTGCATACACATTTGCGTTAATAAGAAACAAGTTCAGAGATACAGCTAGCAATAACGCACCTAAAATAACAGTCACGATTCGTTTTGCTTCAATAAAAAACATCGTACATCTCCTTTCGTACCTTTTTTTAAAATTGAATTAGAGAAAACAAAAAAAGTCCTGTCTGACGGAGAAGACAAGGACAGTCCGTCACACCCTCATTTGAAAGGTGAGTTATGCATCTATTCATTTGCTATTATAACTAGCATACCCTCTGTATGCAATCACATTCCGATTCCCCTCCATATAAGTATTGCAAAAAATCGAATTCCATCGTATGCTTCATTAGTTAGAGACGAATAAATGATATGAGAAAACATTTCTTGTAGAAATGCGTCCTACTTACAAAGCAATAAACCGCACTTTTGCGGAACCAACTACAGGTGGTGGCACTATGAACCGTTCGGAACGTCGAACTCGTAAAAAAAAGAAAAAAATCTGGATAATCCTGCTCATATTATTCCTCCTTATCGGTGGTGCATCTTATTTTTGGTTTGACCAGTTCAAAGCTGGACAATCCTTAGCAGGTGAAAAACCTGGAAATGGCGAAGAAGACATTTTTAACGCTCCAGAACCTCAATATGGAGAAATCAATATTTTGCTTTTAGGATCTGACGCACGTCCAGACGAAAATGAAGGACGGTCTGACTCATTAATGATCGGCCATTACAATCAAGATACAAAAGAATTGAAAACCGTCTCGGTCATGCGCGATATTTACGTAGATATTCCAGGACACGGAAAACATAAGATGAATGCTGCCTACTCCTTAGGGGGTCCGGAACTTGTGCGACAAACCATCAAAGAAAACTTCGGATTAGATATTCATTATTATGCAGAAGTCAATTTTGACGGATTTCCTAAGATGGTCGATGTAGTAGCGCCCGACGGCATCGAAGTGGACATCCCATACCGCATGTCACATGGTATTAATATGACGCTAGAACCTGGTGTTCAAAGGCTTCACGGGGAAGAACTGCTAGGGTATGTACGATTCCGTCATGACAGCAAGAGTGATTTTGGGCGCGTCGAGCGTCAACAGGAAGCCCTAGCTAAGTTAAAATCAGAAGCAACTAGTCTGCACAGCTTAATGAGCCTCCCTAAATTATTGGGTATGGCTGATAGTTATGTAAAAACAAATCTCGATAAGAAAACGATGCTTTCAATTGGGAAAGGGTTGTTGAGTAATAAAGACTCAGGGATTGAGTCTATGCGTTTACCAATTGATGGATCTTTCGACGAAAACCAAAGGATTCCAGGTGTCGGTCAGGTGTTGACGATCGATTTCGAAGAGAATTCAAAGGCTCTCAATGACTTTTTGTCTTCAGAATCTTCAACTTCCACTTCGACGGATAAAAACAGCGAGACCAACAACGACACTGAATAAGCCAATACTTAAAAAGACGTTCAGCCATTTCCGGCTGAACGTCTTTTCAAGGTGTCATCGTTTTAATAATTGCAGTATGTTGAGGGAACCGTGCCATCAGCTCTTCTTCAGTGAACAATTTAAAATCCTTAAAGTCGAATCCAGGAGCTACCATACAGCCGACTAGCGCATAATCTCCCTTTTCAATCATGGATGAACCGAAAATGGTCCCCGCAGGAACAAGTATTTGCGGCCTTTCCCCTTTCTCAATATCCAGTCCTAATTTCACCGCTGAATACGCTCCATCGGTTGAAATCATGTGGACAGTTAGTGCATTCCCATCATGGTAATACCAAATTTCGTCTGATTGGAGCTGATGAAAATGAGAAATTTCACCATCCGCTAACATGAAGTAAATACTCGTATAGAGTGGTCTTGTTCCGGAAGAAGTGTCGATTGTGCTTCCAGCTGAAAATGAGCTGGCAAAGCTGCCACCTTCCGGATGTGGTTCGAGCTGTAATTGTCTTCTCCAATATGCGGCATTACGTTTCATGTACTTTTTCCTCCTTTTTGTTTATGTAACGGTTACGCCAGCTTGAGCGTTCTTTCGTCATGACCATTTGTTCCAATGTTTCATCCCACTGCTCTGTATAGCTGTTCCAAATTCTCGCAAATAAGGTATCTTGAGTTGTATTATGGACGTGAAACTCGAAACAGGGGATTGGAATCTGTTCAACCTTCTCAACTTTCAATACTTGTTCGACGACTCGCTGTCGTTCTGACGTATTTTCCTGTTCCACGAATGCAGAAAGATGAGTTCGAACTAAATCAGTAGGCAAGTTATTTGTTGACCAGTTACTTGGGTCCTCTTCGTAACGGAAACGATCCTGACTTTCTTGAAGAGGCTGAGAGTTCTGTACATCCAGGAATTCGTTGTGAAGTGGACTGACTATAAGCACCGTCTCTTCAACTTCCGATTCATGAAGAAGCATCCCCGTTGTCAATTGGGAAACTCCTAGCTCCGTAACAGACCAGACGTCTTTGTTCACTATGAGTCCTGCCCCTTTCATGATCGAAAGGAGATCTTCAACAAATAATAATTCGACTCCGAGCACTTGGGCAAGTTCCTCTGGGTGCTCGATGCTTAGTTGCTGCAAGGTTATCAACATCATTTTCATCAGGACATCCATTTTGGTTTTCGTAACGGTCTTGTATGAAACGCGGACTTTTTGAGCTGTAAGTGCCCAAGACAAATCCGAGAGAACTTTATTATCCAATGACTGTTGTAATTCCTTATGCAATCGTTGTTTTAGCTCATCCACGGCGTGGCCCCCCTCCTTTCATTATATAACTGGTGCGGAAAGGGATCGGATACCCCCTTGCCTGCTGATTTCATCGTAAAGATGCTGGTACATGTCACGAGTTGTTTTCGACTTAGGTCTGTTGATGAACATCTCCGAACTTCCTACAATGATCAGCAATTCTTTTGCCCGGGATAGCGCGACATTGAGGCGTCTGTAATCTTTCGCAAACCCGATTTCACCGCTTGCATCTCCGTGATTCCGAACAAAACTTACGATAATGAACTCCATTTCCATTCCTTGGAATTTATCGACGGAACCAGTTCTGAAGTCCAGGTGTTCCGTCTGAAGATCCTCTTGAATCATCTGGTTAATGCGTTTGACTTGCTCTCCATAGAAGCTGATCACGCCAACTTGTTTTTTTGTATCCGCTGGCAGTTTCCCTTGTTCAATGACCTTTCTTGTAGCTTGGTCCAAGTCTTGTATCAAGTTACGAATCGTGTCTAGTTCACTTTCGTTGTATCGGCTTGTTCCACCTTTTGGCTTCGCTTCATAGAAATCGGGAGTATTCGGTTGATCCACCCACAGCAAATGATCCCCTGATCCTACGAGGTCGGTTTCAAGATGATGGGCTCGTGCTACATCCGAATCAGGCAGCCCACATAGGAGCTCATAGCCATTTTCGTTATAGAAAGGAGTTATGGACTTCATGATGCGCTCGTGCATTCTGTATTGAATACCTAACATCGTCTTATTTTGTTTTGGCAATGTCCTGAACAATCGTTCAAAGAGTGACTCTTTCAAGAGACGCTCCATATCTTTTTTCTGTTCATCATCAGGCATTTCCTCCAAAAACTCTTCCATCGTTTCTTGACCAACCAATGGTGGCAGCTGATGATGGTCACCCACAAGCACAATCTTTTTCCCTTTTAGCATCGGGAGCAATAATTCCGGCGGGGTTGCTTTCGAAACTTCATCGATAATGACTAAATCGAAGACAGGATATTCTTCCACAAATTCTTTACGTGCGGAAGCGACACACGTAGTACCGATTACGTTTGCGTGTTTGACGTATAGTTTTCGAATCTCATCCAAGTCATAAGGGCTTGCTTCAGACAGCATCTGATGCCATGTATTTTGAACAGATTGGATGACCGGAACGTTTCCTAGTTGCTTCGTCACAAGCTCTAACTGTCGTTCCACTTCTATTTGCTCTCGGTTATTTTCTTTTATCAGTAGTGCTGGGTCGTTCAACAAAGATTGTTGGAGTGTCTCTTCCTGGGTCCGTCTCTCTGTTAACATCTTGTCTAGTCCATTCAGTTGTTGACTTTGTTCACTTTCCACTTTGGAGTTGGAGTAGATGGAAGCTTGAATAGTATCCTTTTGTTCACAGGCTTTTTTAAGGTGTTGCTCTGTTTCTTTCATGGATTTCTCTGTTTCAAGTGCTTCTTGTATAGCTTTGGATATGGCTTCAAGTGACACTTCAGCCTCGCTAAGAACGACAGCCAAGGTTTCAGGTGACGACGATTCATCACTCAAGTGCTGAACTTCTGACAGATGCCCGTTTAACTGATTAAAACGGATCTGTATATCTTTCTTGTGAGCCGTTAATGTTGAAAGGTTTTCATTGAAAACTTCTCGGACTCTCTTTTTTATGTCTTCAAATAACAACGTCGTAGATTGTGCTTCTAAAAGAAACGCAGAAATGAAGTTTTTCCGATCATGCAGAAGCGCCACAGCTTTCGTTAAATTTTCCAGACAATCATAGGATTCCACCGAAAAGGACGTTGTGCTTAATATCTTTTTCACATTCGGCTGGACTAAATAACGTCCGACCCGGCTTACCGTTTCCTGGATTGACTGAAGGGAGTGGCGGTTCCGGAATCCCTTTGGTATCCGAATACGATTATGGAACTGATGCTCTTCCAAGATTTTTGTAACGGTAGTAATTGCCTTATCGACTCTAGCAACCGTATCAGACCAAGCTGTAAAGCTCTCTTCTCCGCCTACTTCTTGAATGCGGTCAATTTGACGGATCAGCTCCGTCATCTTGTTATCCAGTTCAGGAGGAGGCACAAACTCAACTTCGTCTAAAAGATCTTTCAAATCATTTAGCTTCCCTACACTTGTCAACTTAGTGAGGGCTGTTTGATAAGCTTCTATCTGAGCGGAAGTATGCTCAATCGACGTCTGCAACTTATTCACTTGAGCGACCATTTTAGTGAGCGACTGGCTCGTTTTCAGCAAGTCGATTCGCTCTTTCAGGTTTGTGCGTTCACGTTCCAGTTCACTCAGATTTACAGTGGAAAATCCGGTCAATACGTTCTCTAAGCGTTTGATTTCACTGATTGTTTCCGTTAGTTTTTGCTCAAATAATTTCTTCGCAGCCTCATTTTTTTCGATTGCGAGTTGCAGTTCTTGTTTTTTGCGATGGAATCCTTTTATTTCCTCTTGAACTGAAAGGAGTTTTTCTTTGTCGTCATTCCATAGCTGCTGTTGTTCTAGTAACTCAGCTCTCTGCAGAAGAAGCGTTCGGTTTTTTTCACTGAATTCTTCTTCTTGTGACCGAAGAGTTGCTTCAAGCTGACTGTGCTGGGCAAGTTCGGCTTCCATCGCTTCTAACGTTTGAGTGCGCCAGTGTTCCGCTACGTTCTCTTCTATGAATTTACGACCTTCTTCTTCGATGCTTTCCGTCCTGCCGTACCGTAAAATCCGGATGTCTGGATTGTGAAGTAGTCTTCCTAATGCATTGTCTACTGCGAGATTCGCTTGAGAGGCGACGAGCGTCCGTAAACCAGCTTTAACAGCCTGATTGCAAATTTCCGATATGACTGTGGTCTTACCTGTACCAGGCGGCCCTTGGATGACATACAAGTCACTTGCATTCATCGCTCCAGTGACTGCTTCCTGTTGGAACTCGTTCAAAGAGGTTTCAAAATGCAGGGGTTCCCTACGTTTTGTTATTTTCACAACAGGGCGTTCTTCAAATAAGATCTTTTCTAAGTTAGCATTCGCTGCCAGTCCGTCTTGAAGATCTTTGAATCCTCTTCTAAGCCTTCTTACTTGGCTCAGTTCTGCAAAGTTGCTGAAAACGATCGATTCGTAATCTTTTCCTTGAAAGCCGGATTTACGGGCACTTTGGATGGCGTTTTTCTTCAGTTCCACGTCAATTCGATTTGTTTTTTTGTCCACATTGACGACATTCCCAAGGTCATAAGACACATTAGCGAACTTTGCTGAAAATCCTGTGATCGTTCTCCAAGCCTTACTTGGCAGGCCATCGATCCAAATAGACGCTTGCCTGAACTCTTCACTTAACGTGACTGATTTTACACGGGCGTGAAGATCTTCAACATCCGCGTTCTTTTCCATAATTCGCAAGTAGCCTTCCCAGCCACCAATTCTTTTTTTCACATACTCGGAACGTTCTTCCGCAATCGGAAGCTCGCGTAAAAGTGTTGCGAAATCGATAGGCAATGGAATTCCCGAGCTCTTCCCTAACTTGAATTTGACAATTGCCCGCAGCCGTCGATTCGTCGCTACAGGTTCCCGCTTGCCGCGCAGATGAAATCCTGTCGCAAGAAATCCATCATTTTTCACAATGCATTCCAGAACTGGTACACGACCGTCCAACAGATCCTTCAGCTTCAAATTCTCTTCTGGATCAAAGAAAAACGAAAATGCTTGGTTCCCTTGCTGATTTTCCGGCCTCTTTTCAATATGTACATGGAATGATTTTTGCATAGCAAAAAAAGTGTGTTCGTCTTTGGCGATTTTTTCAATCCCATTCCGAGCACTCGTTGTCATCGTCAATTCGCATTTAACCGTCTCTTCAAACGTATGTCGGTTCATTGCCTTCACTTCTTTCGGTCCGTAAAAAAAGGTCAGCCATTCGAAAATGGCTGAACCTGTTCTTATTCATCATCTGTTATCCATTATAAACGAAAATGGGTGTTGCTGCGAGTGCGAAAAGACATGTTATGAAGGTTCGTTTTCATCATGGATAGAATCTCGTTCCATTCCAAAGCGGGATTTAGTTTCTTCCATCTCTTGCATGGTGATGACTTTCCGGGTGAATGACTCCAGTGACTCGAGCTGAATATTGAGTTGTTCCAATTCGCCGCTGTCATAAAACGGTTCTCCCCAATAGGTAGCATTCGTATTAGATGCAGCGAGTAAACGGATCATCTGCATGTTGACTCCACCAGCGGTATCCTCATCGGAAACAAGTACCTCTTCTGGTGTGTAGTCCGTTTGGTTCACATACAATGTCTTCTGATCTCCTTGAATGTGAGACGCTTGTTGCACAAACTCTTCCAGGGATGTTGGTTGGTTCATAACGCCACCTCCTTTATGTACTCTTATGAGTCTTCCCTTTTAGGTGGGTGTTGTAAACAAGATGGGTTTCATGAGGAGCGATTATTTCTTAATATTTGTTTGAAGTTAGTTTTTGTCATGTAATTGGGAGTGGAGTGCGGTTGGAGTTGCGGTCGCATGGATTTTATGAGCGGTTTGTTTTAGTTTATGAGCACTTTCCTTGAGTTATGATCATAATTTTTAAATTATGAGCGATTTTCTAAGTTTATGAGCGTTTTCCTCGTTTTATGATCACACGGCAGCGTTATAAGACGGTCATTTTCAAAAGTTGGCCATAGAGTAAGCGATAACAATCTTATATCGCAAAAAGCTGCTGAGGGAGACAGTTTTCACTGAATCCTTCAACAGCTTCCTTGGTAGTAATCTCCGTTACATCAAGTGTAATCGCGTTCGATTTTTTCTTCCCACTTCTTGTGGAACACTTGTTTCTCGTTTTCCCATGCTTTCAATTCATTCATGAGATAATAATGGGTTTCATCTGCAGTCATCGTACTCTTTGTCTCTAAATACGTTTGCCATCCATCTTTCCCAACGCTCAATGTCCAATCGCATTCTACACGGGCACTGAGCGGATCATTTTCTCTTATGGTATAGACATTTCGATTGGTACTTCCATATTCGATCCCATTGACATGCAGTTTACGCTTTCCTTCATCTGAAAAGTCATCCAAAATCCAGACGCCGGTTGCTGCATCATGCTTCACTTCACGTGTACGGCCCGCTTCACGCATAATGTCTTTCTCTAATACGGGAGCTGTTTCCGCTTGAGCAAAAGGTTTTAACGCCTTGTCGAGATCTTTAGGATTTCTAAGCGGCAAGACTAGTGCTGTTTCTTCTCCCGTTTCTATTGTAAAGGTAACCGGTTCCGGGAAGGGCCAAATATGCGGCCAATAGTTTGGTGAAACGGCGAGCTGCCAATGGTGGCCTTTTTGCAGCGTATGACCGATAACGTCCATCTTCACAGTTATGTCGTAATACTTTCCTGGCTCCAAGTAACTTGGTGTCTCGTCGCTCTCGCGGTGCGTTAGATTCAGCACGCCCCAAGTGATGCGAGTTGCAGAACCATCGGGTGCGACGTCATTGAGTCTCACCACTAAATGTGCAGCTTTTTTATCCGAAGCTATTCTGCAGCGGAATTCGGGTTCTCCAAGAATAGGTTGGTCTTCTTCGACAGGAGCCGCATCGAATACAACCGCCATCCCATTCTCAATTCGCTGATCGGCAGGAAGGTCCCCTGGCTGACCAAATGGACAGAAGACGCCTGCATACAGTCCGTGTTGTTGGACGGACGATACAATCACTTGTTTGTTTTCAGGAGTTTCAAATAAGTTCTTGCCGTTCAAGAAAAGATGCTTTTCCTTTATATGTGCAGGAGGCCATTGGTCTTCAGCAACCCAGTGGCCAGGGCGATATGAATACTCTGTCTGTGGAGGAACGCTATCTTGCATGTAGACACGAACCATTGGCTCGTCCATGATGCCAGTGCGTTCGTTTTTCAGCCATTCATCCCACCAGCGGACTGCTTCTTGCAGGAATCCGATTTGCGGACCTGGAACCGCCATTTCAGGATACTCATGCGCCCAAGGACCGATCAATCCTTTTTTAGGTCCTTTTAAACCTGTTAATAATCTTGGAATGGCGTTCGTGTAGCCATCTGCCCAACCGCCTACTGCAAAGACGGGAATCGTTATATCCTGGTAGTTTTCAATGACAGAGCCGTGTTTCCAGTATGCATCTCTGCGCTGATGTCTGACCCATTCTTCTACATAAGGAGGAGTCAATTCCATACGCTCCAACCAGTTTTCTTTCCAAGATTCTCCTCGGACTTCCGGAAATTGCGGACGTGCATTGTAGGCAAACATCGTACTCGCCCACCAAAGCATATCTGAAGCTAGCATCGCACCTCCCTTATAATGGACATCATCTGAATACCGATCATCTGTCGAACACAATGTGATGATTGCTTTCAGCGCCGGATGTTGGCGCGCAGCAACTTGGAGTCCATTGAAGCCTCCCCACGATTTGCCGATCATCCCGACACTCCCAGTTGACCATGGCTGTTTTGATATCCAGTCCAATATTTCCAGTGCATCATCTTGCTCTTGCTTCAAGTATTCATCATACAAAATGCCGTCCGAATCGCCGGTTCCACGGATATCGACACGAATGCTTGCATAACCATGTCCTGCAAAGTAAGGATGACGCAGGGAATCACGCAATGCTGTGAATTCGTTTTTACGATACGGCAAGTACTCAAGGATTGCTGGTACAGGGTTTTTTTCTGCATCTTCCGGCAACCAAATGTGTGCAGCCAATTGTGTCCCGTCAGAAAGCGGGATCATGACGTTCGCTAATTCTATCGTCTTCTTAGGGAATGTCGTGCGGATAGATCGATTTGTTTCTCTTACGTTAAATACCATAAGAATTGCCTCCAATCATTTGTTTAAGTTTTCGTTCGGGAAATCTTCTCGCAACCATCTAATAAACGAGACGAGCAGCAACAAGTAGATAATGAATATCGGTACAGCTACAATTACTGCAGAAGTCTGTATGACGCGAAGCCCTCCAACTAGAAGCAGTGATATGGAAAGTACGGCAAGTATTGCTCCCCAGATCATACGATGCCACCGTGCAGGATCTTCACCAGGTTGTAATTCTTTTGTTGCAACAGCTGCTAAAATGTACGTTGCAGAGTCCATCGATGTCGATAAAAATACGACACCAACGATTACAAAGAATGGCAACACAAGTACGTCGAGCGGTAAAGAACGGAGAATTTCCACAACAGCTGCCGGTCCACTTTGTTCGGATAATGTTTTGGCAACATCCGCAACGCCTTGTAACTGCAAGTTCATGGAGTAACCACCGAATACCATGAAATAGATCCAACCGCCGATAGACCCCCATAGAAGCATGTGGGTGATGAGCTCACGCAACGTACGCCCTTTGGAAATCCGGGCGACGAATAATCCCATGAACATCGCGGTTGCCGCAAACCAAGCCCAGTAGAACACTGTCCAACCTTGAGGGAATCCCCCTTTGGCAATTGGATCTGTATGGAAACTCATGAATGTAAAGTTTTGAAGCATCATTCCAAAACTGTTCGAAAAATACGTGAGTATAAACGAAGTAGGTCCTGCGATGAAAACAAAGATAGCAAGGGCGACCGCTAAGTAAATATTAATATCACTTAGTCTTCGAATCCCTTTTTGCAAGCCTAAAAAGGCACTGGCAGAGTAGATAATTGTTATAAGAATAACGATAACTGCATCCATTCCTAGCGACGGTTCAATGGAAAGTATCGATCCGACAACTGCGGATACCATGGGAACACCAAGTCCTAAAGAAGTTCCAAGCCCTCCGACTAAACTCCAAATCACTAGCACATCAATAAGCTTTGCCACCCAGCCATCTGAATATTTACCAAGCGCTCCACTTAGTGCTGTACTGATTTTAAGAGAGGGACGTTTCCTCACGTAATAGGAATATGCGATTACTACAGTAGGAAATGCATAAAGAGACCATGCAGAGATTCCCCAGTGGAACAAACCATATGTAAGCGACCATTCAGCTGCTTCATTTGTACCTGATTCAATTCCAAATGGAGGACCTGTAAAGTAGGAAATCGGTTCAATCATGGACCAATACATGATGCTGGTTCCCATTCCTGCTGTAAACAGCATCGCACCCCAACTGAAACTGGAGAACTCAGGTTTCCCTTCTCCCAATTTAATACGGCCAAACTTACTGAATGCCAGCCATATTAAAAATACGAACAGTCCGAAAGTCAAAAATTGAAAAGCCCAATCCATTTTAAACGTTATGAATGTCATGACATCATCTAGTACGGGTTCAGCACTCTCCCTAAAGACTACAAGCAACACAGTTGCGAGTAAAATGAACCCTATCGAAGTCCAAAACACGAACGGATCTAACTTTGTTTTCTGCATCCTTCAACCCCCTTTTTTGTTTCACAACTTGAATTTGATAACGCTTTCAAATATCACAATTCAATGGTAATTGAATTGCGGTATCTTCATTTCCGTTATATAATCATGATTATATCGTGAACGTGTTTATACTATCAGAATAAACTCGCTAGTACAAGCAGTTTAAGATAGACTGGTAGTATTGTACAATTAAGGATATAAGAGAAAAGCGAGGCGCTCCATTTGGATAAAAAAAAGCTTCAAAAGAGCAGAATGTGGAAATACTTTGTCGAGGCCACAACAGATATTATTGAAGAAGAAGGTGCGAGAGCGGTTACAATCCGTAAAGTCGCTGATCGTGCAGGTTACAATAGCGCAACCATTTACAATTACTTTGACGAGTTTTCACACTTGCTGTTTTTCGCGTCGATGAGATTGATGCAGGAATATACAGTTGAAGTGACGAGACGCATGAACGAGAGCTCATGCGCCATAGAACAATATGAGATTGCATGGGAATGTTTTTGTGAATATTCGTTCAAACAGCCAGACATTTTCTACTCCGTTTTCATCCGGGATTTAGGGGATAATCCAGACAATCTATTGGAGAAATACTATGAATTCTATCCCTCTGATATAGTAGACGTTCCTGCAGAGATCAGAATGAGCTTACTTGAACAAAATGTTGTAAATAGAGGCAATCCCATCTTAAAAAGAGCTGCAGAACAAGGCAATCTAGATCCGGATAAAATCGAATCACTCAATGAAGTCACCATTTTAATCTGGCAAGGAATGCTTATGAACTTCCTAAACAATCGGATTGAAGCAACACCCGAGGAAGCTGCGAGTCGGACTATGGTCTATGTGTCGGAGATCATTAACCGGTTGAAAATCTAAATTAATTTTAAAAGCCATGCAATCCATCGCATGGCTTTTCAGGAAATCATCAACATATTCTAAGTACGATTCTTAGTTTCCTCTTTTATCCTTATAATTATTAGGAGATGCAATAAAGATTAAAAAGATTTCTTTTTAATCTAAGGCGTCTAATATAGGAGTCAATCTAACTAATTGAATGGGGGAATCCATTCCGTGAAGCGTTGTCGAGAACTCCTTGGCAGTTCCTAGACTTTCTTCCATATCCAACTCATCAAAAAGGTTCTTCTTCAACACGATGTCTCCTCCCGTGCTCTGTTGTTGAACACGCGCAGCCATATTAACAGTTCTGCCAAAGTAATCTAACACTCCATTTGCATTGACCGCTATAACAGGCCCCTCGTGCAGACCCACCTTTATCGTGACTGGGTTATTCAATAAATTATTGAGGGATGAGACTGATGATTGTATTTCAAGTGCTGCATACAACGCTTGAATATTGGAAGCGAAAGCCGCCATGATTGAATCCCCTATGGTTTTTACAATCGTCCCTTCATGAGCTCGGATTATACTACCTAGCGACGTAAAATGTTTTTGGACATCGCTATATGCCCTAGCATCTCCAACCCGTTCATATAATTGAGTCGAATCCTTCAAATCTGTAAACAGAATGGTCAACTTACCTACACCTATTTGCATACCCGGTGCAAGGACTTCAGCTGGCAGCAAATCACGGAACAACTGAAGTGAAGTAACTTCCCGTGCTGTAAGGGCAAATTCGTCCCAACGTGTCTCTTCGAATGCCACAACTAATTCTTCATCACTTTCGTTGACTATTGAAATATTTCTACTTTGGATGAGAAATGGTTCGGTAATACCATCCGGCTGTAGATGAATCTGGGAAGATTCCATATTAGGTTGAAAGATAAATGGGATTTTAAAATTATACTTCACTAACCTAACTTGCATATCCTTTGGAATACTAGACCAAGGTATATGTGTTATCGCATGAGGGGGAATTCTAAACTGTCCAACAGTATGAGGTGAATTGGTTGGTCCGTTTATGCAAAACGTTTCCTCGTTAGTTTTCCGAATCGCTCCGTTCACGTGAAAGGTCATTTCTACATAGTTTTCAAAATCAAGGTCAAAGTCAACACCACATAAATCACAATGTACTGTTTTTTTCACGTCTTTTAAGACAGAAGCATGGTCTTTAGCAACACGGCAGTTCGGACACATCAAACTCCATTCATAATCCAACACTCCCGTTTCACTCGCAAACAAAAAGAGACGGACTGCTTGTTGTTTCGTAAATCCATGCTCAAATGCCCAACGGTAGGGCTGAATAGATGTCACAGCTTCATCCGATTCCATCCGAATGGTCCTGATGAATGAGTCGACAAGGTTCCGTTCAAGAGATAACTCCTTCAAGTGGTGCTCTGCATCTTGTAAAAGGCGTTCATTCACCTGGATGGATTTCTGTTCTTTTAATGTCGGCACCTGGCTCTTTGTTGCTGCAGCGTCTTCGACATAACTAAATGTCTGATAGAGTTGAGGAATGATCCCTTTCTTTAATGCTATTTTGCCTATGAGAGAACGGTATTCAAACACTCCAGTCAACGTCATATTCGTTACTCGCTCGTCCACTTTCTCAAGTGACACTTTCCAAATGACACGCTCTACAGGCCCCTTCGTGTATTTACGTTCAACCGAGTAGAAGGATCCGCGTACCCATTCAAAAACGTGTTCTTCCCACTCAACCTCTACAAATCCGAAAGCTTTTCCTTTAGCTTTTCGAATGAGCTGACGGGTTCCAGTCGTAAACGGTGAAAAGCTGACTGGAAATAATCCAATGTATCGGTTCAAGCGATTGGTGTCAGAAACAAGTTCCCACACGATTTCAAGTGGCAAGTTTACTAGACGAGTTTCTTTCATTGATATATTTTTTGCCAATGTTCCTTCACATCCTGTCGGTATAACGATCACGAATTGCAACAAATTCATCTAAATGTTCAAGGAATATATCAATTAGCGCAGGATCGAATTGTTTGCCTCTTTGCTGAGACATATACGTGACGATTTCTTCAAGCGGCCAAGCCTTTTTATACACCCGGTCACTGCCGAGTGCATCAAATACATCTGCGACTGCTGTAATCCTTCCGAATATATGAATCTCTTCTTCCTTTAAACCTCTGGGATATCCGCCGCCTTCCCATCTTTCATGATGTTCGTAAGCGATAATTGCAGCCGTTTTCAACAATTCACGTTCTGATTTCCGGAAAACATGATATCCGATCACCGTATGCAACTTCATTTCTTCAAATTCTTTAGGCGTCAACTTTCCAGGCTTCAACAGTATTCTATCAGGTGTGGCAACTTTGCCGATGTCGTGCATGGGAGAGGCGTAACGGAGAAGTAGTGCTTGCGGCTCTGAGATACCTGCAAGTTGAGCCAGCTTATATGAATAGGTTGCCACACGTTTTACATGATTGCCGGTTTCTTGTGATCGGCTCTCCCCTATTTCCCCCATTGTTTCTATAATCTCTTTTTGTGTGTCCAACAATTCGTTATGTAAGATAAAGGCATCCAACGATTTTCCTGCATACGTTGAAGCGAATGTTAACAACTCTTCATCTTTTTTGGAAAAGCGGGAATTTCCGAGCTTATTGATAGCCTGGAAAGCGCCAATTATTTTTCCTTCTCGGTTATTGAAAGGAATGCACAATATGGATCGAGTCCTATACCCAGTTTCCTGATCTACAGCTGTATTAAATCGCTCGTCCATATAAGCATCTTCTACATTAATTAACTTCCCGGTTTGTATGCTTCTTCCCACAAATCCGCTCGTATCAGTTATTGTAATCCGTTCTACTCCGTGGCCTGCTACCGTCCAAACATTCCGGGTAGCAGGTTCATGGAGCCAAACCGTACACCGATCTGCTTGGACTAACTTTGTACCTAAATCTGCTAATAACAATAACATCTTAGTAATGTCCGTTTCAGTAGACATTTTTCCCATATATTCAAAAATCGTAGATAACAATAGATCTGATTGAGAAAAGTCAGAGGAGTCAGGAGATGATCCTATAAGTATTTTTTCCATTTAATAATCCTTTCTGTTTAAAACTGTTGTCACGATACTCACTGTTTGTAATAATAGTAGCATGAATCAGTTATGAATACACAACTAAAGTCATTAGATTTCTCATAAAATCAGTAAATCGGAGGTAACAGCGTGACATTATTCTCATATTTAATCGTGGGCCATCTGATTGGCGACTATTTACTGCAAACAAGATGGATGGCTGCTGGGAAAGCAACAAAATGGGCACCCCTCATCACGCATTGCTTCATTTATACATCGGTTGTTAGTGTTGCATTTTTAATGAATTCTGGCATGATTCCTATAAGTGCGGTCGTTCTTATTTTTGTAAGTCATGTCATTTTGGATCGCCGCCGTTTTGTCGCTTGGTGGGCAAAGACAATCATGGGGCTAAAAGATGAAGAGCCTGCTTGGTTACTGATTATAGCTGATCAAATTTTCCATATAATCGTACTTGCCCTCATTGCACACATATGGGGGTAAGTACGAAAAAAAGAAGCAGTATAGTTCATCTGCTTCTTTTTTTGACGGGATTTAATGATAGATCATATTATTTTATCAACTGTTCGACGAGTTTCTTATTGCGTTGTTTAAAAACTTCGTTGTGTGAACTTACCATACCCGCTTGGGATGCTTTTGGATCTAAATACATTTTTGCACTATTGACGGCGTTTGCTGCATCTTGGAATGCGCCAGCGATAAGATTGACTTTGCTCTCATGGAAAAGAACGTCCCCGGCAGCAAAGATTCCAGGAACTGAAGTCCCGCTCATAGGTGTTCCGGCAATTCGGTGATCATTTGTGAGTTCAAGTTCCGCATCACTGCCTCCTATTAAGGATGTATCCACTTCGTACCCATGATTAATGACCACGTCGTCAACTTCTAACGTCAGTCCGGATTCTTCTAGGCAATGTTTCAATTCCACTTTTTCTATGGAATGATGATCATTTGATGCAATCAGTTTGTCAATTCTTGTATTGAAGTGACACATCACTTTACTTTGAAGCAATTGCTGAACTTGAGCTTCATGTCCGTTCAAGTCACATTTACGATACGTTAATATCACTTGTTCAGCAATTGGCTCCAGTTCGTTCGCCCAGTCGATTGCAGCATTCCCACCTCCTGAAATCAGAACACGTTTCCCTTTGAAATATTGAAGTGATTTCACTGTGTAGTGTAAATTTGAGACTTCGAACCGCTCTGCACCTTCTATTTCCACCTTTTGTGGCTTCAGGATCCCACTGCCTACTGCAAGAATGACTGTTCGACTATAATGTTCCGTACCGGAAGAGCCAGTCAGAACAAAATGTCCATCTTCATTTTTTTCAATGCCTGTCACTTTCTCATTTAAGACTACTTCGGGGTTGAATGTCATGCCTTGTTCCACTAACTTATCAATCATATGAGCTGCAGGTGCTGGAGTGACACCACCAATGTCCCAAATCATTTTTTCTTGATAAACATGCAGTTTGCCGCCAAGTTCCGGTTGAAACTCGATGATTTTAGTGGACATTCCACGTAATCCACTATAAAAAGCAGCATATAGCCCTGCTGGTCCTCCACCGATAATTGTGACATCTACAAGTGTTGCTTCAGACATCCTTCATCCCCCTAAATTTATATTTGACTTCCTTGGAATCACTCTTTATAGTAGCATTATACCGATAATGAGAATCATTATCAACGATTATCGCGTATTAAAGATTGGAGTGCTTGAAATGGTACGCTTGGCGACTGAAAACTTACAGATTGCTTATGGTGAACAGCTCATTGTGGACGACTTATCCGTTACGATTCCGCATAAAAAAATCACCGCGATTATCGGGGCGAATGGATGTGGCAAGTCGACTTTTTTGAAAGGGATGACTCGACTGATTCCCCGCCATTCAGGGAAGATCTTGTTGGATGGAGAGGATATTGCAAATCATAAGACAAAAGCACTTGCTCGTGAAATGGCGATTCTACCTCAAACGCAAGAAGCCGCAAATGGTCTGACGGTGGCGGAACTTGTTTCATATGGTAGGTTCCCCTATCAATCAGGACTAGGACGGTTGTCTGCAAACGATTTCGATGTCATGAATTGGGCAATGATGGTAACAAATACCAATTCTTTCCGCGATCGCCAAGTGGATGCCCTTTCCGGAGGTCAGCGTCAGCGTGTGTGGATCGCAATGGCACTTGCTCAAGAAACGGATATCATTTTTCTTGATGAACCGACCACGTATCTGGATATGGCACATCAGTTGGAAGTTCTTGAACTGCTACAGAAATTGAATATTGAACAGGAACGTACCATCATCATGGTGTTACACGATTTAAATCAGGCAGCCCGATTCGCCGATTATTTGATTGCGATGAAAGATGGGAAGATCATTAAAGCAGGTACTTCAGAAGAAGTGATAGAGCCGGCAATTTTGCGTGATGTTTTTAGGATTGACGCAGAAATCGGGATGGATCCGAGAAGCGGAAAACCGATGTGTATTACATACGATCTATTAAAAGGAGATTACTGATATGAAAAAGGCACTTTTATTGTTAACACTTGGACTAGTACTTATACTCGGAGCTTGTTCTTCGAAAAATGACGATGCTTCAAAGGAACAGGCGAAAGACGAACCATCAAAAGAAGCAGGAACTATTACATACGAATCTGAAAATGGACCAATCGAAGTTCCCGCAAATCCAGAGCGTGTTATCGTCTTATCGACATATGCAGGACATGTCGCCGCACTCGATGTTCCAATTGTTGGGGTGGACTCTTGGTCAAAGACGAATCCTCGGTTTGACAAGTATTTAAAAGATGCTGAAGAAGTAACTGACGAAGACTTAGAAAAAATCATTGAATTGGAACCGGATCTGATCATCGGGTTATCGACTATGAATAATATTGATCGGTTGAAAGAGATTGCTCCAGTAGTCACGTTCACTTACGGGAAAGTGGATTATTTGACTCAGCAAGTCGAAATCGGTAAGTTACTGAACAGAGGGGATGAAGCTCAAGAGTGGGTCACGGATTTCAAAGCACGCGCAATGGATGCAGGGGAAGAAATCAAAGCGAAAATCGGCGAGGATAAGACCGTTTCAGTTATTGAAAACTTTGACAAGCAGCTCTATGTATACGGCGATAACTGGGCACGAGGAACTGAAATCCTTTACCAAGAAATGAAACTTCCGATGCCTGAAAAAGTGAAGGCGGATGCATTGAAAGATGGTTATTTCGCTCTTTCTGCCGAAGTGCTTCCTGAATATATGGGTGACTATGTAATTTTAAGTCGGAACAGTGATGGCGATAATTCCTTTATGGAGACTGAAACATATAAGAATACTCAAGCTGTGAAAGATGGTCATGTATTTGAAGCTGAAGCAAGTGAATTCTATTTCAACGATCCTCTAACACTGGAGTATCAGCTTGAATTTTTCAAAGAACACTTTTTAAAGTAATCATTATTCAAGAAGGATTCTTTCACCTTGAAAGAATCCTTTTCTTTTGCGAAAGGAGTCCTGGTTCATGAATCTGCGGAACATGCCATTTTCAATCAAGTTCAGTATTGCTTGTATCGGGTTGATCGCCTCACTGCTTGTGGCAATGAAACTAGGTGCAGCGAATATATCCGTTTCTGATATTTTGCTTGCAATTATCGGTGATACAAGTAAAAACAGCTTGATTTTACGCGAAATCCGTTTTCCTCGCGAACTTGCTGCATTACTAGTCGGTTCTGCATTAGCCGTTTCAGGTGCCATCATGCAAGGGATGACTAGAAATCCTCTAGCTGATCCCGGTTTGCTTGGCTTAACTGCAGGAGCCAATGCAGCTCTCGCGATTGCAATCGCACTCGCTCCTTCACTCAATTATTTCGGGATTATGACTGCTTGTTTTTTAGGGGCAGCTGTTGGCGCCATAGTTGTCTTCGGCATCGCTTCTGCAAAACGCGGTGGCTTCTCCCCCTTCCGTCTTGTATTGGCAGGAGCTGCAGTCTCGACGTTCTTTTTTGCGGTTGCCGAAGGTGTCGGCATCTACTTCAAAGTATCTAAAGACATTTCCATGTGGACAGCCGGTGGTGTGATTGGGACTACTTGGTCTCAACTTCAAATTATTGCTCCAATGATTGGTATAGGAATAGGAATCGCACTTTTGTTGTCCAAACAATTGACCTTATTAAGTTTAAGCGAAGAAGTAGCTGTAGGTTTAGGGCAGAACACATTCAAGATTAAAATGTTCCTATTCGTGCTCATCATCATTTTAGCTGGTTCTGCTGTGGCTTTAGTCGGAAATTTGGCGTTCGTGGGTCTGATGATCCCTCATATCGTTCGCGCACTTGTCGGCACTGATTATCGATTCATATTGCCAATGTCTGCAGTTATTGGCGGTGCATTCATGTTGCTTGCAGATACATTAGGCCGGACGTTGAATGCACCATACGAAACACCTGTTGCCGCTCTTGTTGCAGTGATGGGCTTGCCGTTCTTTCTCATTATCGTCCGTAAAGGAGGGCGATCTTTCTCATGATCCACTCTCAAATGTTAAGGAAACAACGTCTCTTATTAATTGTTTTCAGCTTTCTTACTATAGGAACCGCAATTGCCGCAATTGCACTTGGACCTGCTTCCGTAGATCCTGTACGCATCTTCCCTGCACTTTTCGGAAACGGTACATTTAAAGAGGAGTTTGTATTATTTTCAATTCGCCTCCCTCGTATCGTCATCACATTTTTAGCAGGAGCAGCACTTGCGCTTTCGGGATCGATTCTTCAAGGAATCACACGAAATGACTTAGCGGATCCTGGAATTATCGGCATCAATGCAGGAGCAGGTACTTCCATTGCATTGTTCTTTCTGTTTGTACCTGTTGAAGCAGGGGCGTTTGTGTATGTGATGCCGATTGTCGGGTTGGTTGGGGCATTTGTGACCGCATTCCTCATTTATCTCTTCGCTTATGATAAAAAAACAGGGATGCAGCCTGTACGATTGGTATTAACAGGCGTAGGTTTCTCCCTAGCTCTCTCGGGAGTCATGATAGTTCTCACTTCTTCAGCGGACCGTGACAAGGTGGATTTCATCGCGAAGTGGCTAGCAGGGAATATTTGGGGGTCTGATTGGCCGTTTGTCATTGCGTTATTGCCTTGGTTACTCATTCTCGTACCGTTTGCGTTATACAAAGCGAACAAGTTGAATGTATTAGGTCTAAGCGAATCTGTCGCCATAGGGATTGGAGTTTCTGTCGAGAGGGAGCGTATTATTCTTCTCATCACTGCAGTTGCGCTCGCAGCCTCAGCAGTTTCCGTTACGGGAGGAATTGCTTTTGTCGGATTGATGGCACCTCATATCGCGAAATCATTGGTCGGTCCACGCAGTCAACTCTATCTTCCAATTGCTATTCTTCTTGGCGGCTGGTTGTTATTGCTCTCAGATACGATTGGCAGAAACATATCCAGCGCAGGAATTATTCCAGCAGGATTAATCGTATCCTTAATCGGCGCTCCATACTTCGTCTATTTGTTGTTACGGAAATGAGAAAAACACGATCCCGATTTTTCAGAGGATCGTGTTTTTTAGTTAGCGTAATTTAGTTGCGCCGCCGTCTACCATGATCGTTTGTCCAGTAATGTACGATGCATCTTCACTCGCTAGGAAGACTGCTACGCGACCGATATCGCCTTCCAATTCGCCAAGACGACGCATTGGGATATTATTAAGCATTTTGTTATATGCTTCCGGCTGATCTTGTGCCCATTGCTGAATACCTGGTGAATTGGCAATCGGTGAAATCAAGTTCACGTTGATGCCGAATTGACCCCATTCGTTTGCAGCTACACGAGTAATTGCGCGAATCGCTTCTTTTGCAGCCGCGTATGTTGCTTGCATGACATCTCCGTTAATGCCGGCACCTGATGAGAAGTTGATAATTGCCCCTTCAGTCTTCTTCAAGTGTGGATATGCAGCTTGCATAAGATAGAATGTTGGATAGAATCCTGTGTTAAATGAGAAATCCATGTCCGCTTGAGTTGCGTCTGCAAGCAATACTTGACGTGACGCGTGTGCATTATTGACAAGGATGTCAAGTTTGCCATATTTGTCGACAACTGTCTCGATAATATCTTTCAGCTTGTCGCGGTCTGTCAGGTCAGCTTGGATAAACATGCTTTCAGGTTGGAATTCCTGAAGTTCTTTCACCATTGCTTCACCCGTTTCAGCGTTCAAGTCAACGATTGCAACCCTTGCTCCCTCTTTAACATACGCTTTTGCCATACCACTTCCTATACCGCCAGCACCGCCAGTAATTACAGCTACTTTACCATCTAATTTACCCATATATATCACTCCTTTTCTTCCTTACTAGTTTAACACTAAAATATCAGTTAATAAACACTCGTGCTTCATTATTCCCCAATTGCATTTCATTACACTTGAGTTCGAATTCACTGTGAATTTTTAAAAAATCAAATTTCTCATGTGTACACCGTATTACTTGGGGTAAAATAATGTACTCAACTGGAAAGAGAGTTCTCCTTCGGAAAATGGAAGAGCTCATCAGCCATTTAACGGCCGATGAGCTCATTGTCCAATAAACATGTTAGATATTCTACTTGGTCACCACTCACCACTAAACAGACTTTTTGAATGACCTCGATAAAAAAAATGACATCATTTTCTGCGATCAGTCAAACGAACTTTTAATAAACTTGACGGGCATTGTGTCTTTCCGCGGTTTTGTAAGCATCATACATTCCCCATATCCAAACAATCGGATATGTGATAAACCCAATTAGTATGAACATAAGTAGTGAGTTGATGATTTGGACTCCAATTAAAATGAGACCTTTTAGAATCTGACCATTATAAATCTGTCCTACACCCGTCCAAAAAAAGCTGAGTACAGCTGCTAGCCCTGGGCTTTTCATCATAACGTAATTCCTCCTCCATTAAAAAAATATCCCGATCACCGCGAGTGCTGCTACAATCCAGAAGCCTCCGACAGCAATCGTATCACCTGAAATAATCGGCTTCTTTTGTAAGAAGTCAATTGCGTGTATGTCCTTTTTCAGTTCACTGATTTCCTCTTCAAGCGTTCTCACTTTAGTTGTGAGAGAACGCACCTCTTCAGCTACTACACTCGGAAAACGTTCCGATTCCGTCTTCAGCAATGAATTTTCTTCCACCGTACCACATCTCCCTTCAGATAGACAACATTACACTTAATGAAAGTATATCAAGTATACTGATAAGTAGATACAGTATTTCGTCAATAGCATTTCATTTTTGCTGTGACAATCTATGATACACTTTTGTTTAACCATTTTACCGCAAAAGCATGAACGTCTTTGAAAGGTGTGGGCATATGAATCATGAAGAACATAAGGATGATGAGGAGACCAACCATGTTAATCATTCACCGGCAATTGAAGGTGATGATTCCTTAGCTGAAGACGCCAATGGCACAGACACTTTGGAAGAGCAGGAACTTACGCAAGAAGAAATAGAGCAAGAAGAGTTTCGTCAGCTTGTTTTGGAAGCACAACGGGAAGCACTTGCAAAAGAAGCTGCCCTTCGTGACAATCCGCAACCTAGAAAACGCAGAGTTCCGAGATGGATCGTATGGCTCATGGCAGTGGTTTTACTATTTCAACCTGTTGCTTTCCTTTTCGACATATACTCGTTACCAGCAATCGAATTCTTAAAAACTTCTGCAAAGCTATCTAAACGCGAGGATATTGCACAATGGAAACAATCCGTTGCTGTCGTTTTAACGGAAGATGGAAAGGGGACAGGCTTTTCTGTCTCACCTGATGGCTTGATCGTCACAAATAATCATGTGGTCGAAAACACAAAGCAAATTACAGTCTCTTTTGAAGAACAAGGGCGCTTTTCCGCATCTCTCGTTGCACAAGATTCCGTGAACGATCTAGCTATTTTACAAATAAAAGATCCACCAGACGTTCCTGCTCTAAAACTAGCGGAATCTCCCACTTATACCCGGGATAGCAAAGTCCGGTTCATTGGAAATCCTCTGAACTTTTTCGGAATTGCAAATGAAGGTGAACTGATTGGAGAAAGTGATTGGGCGGGACGTGATGTGCCAATTATTCTGTTGGATGCACCGGTCTACAGAGGGAATAGCGGCAGTCCAGTATTCCAGGATAATGAAGTCATCGGGGTTGTATTTGCGATAACCGAGCTGGATTCCTATGGAAAGGTCGGGATGTTCATACGGTCGAATGAAGTATTGGAGCTATTGAAGGAAATCGAATAAAAACAGTCCGGAGACCATAATGGTCTCCGGACTGTTTGATGTTATTTCTTTTTATGCTTATCTTTATTGTTAGCTGCGTTGTCCGCTTTCTTGAATTCGTTCGCGTACTCGACTTCTTGAGCTGAGGAAAGGTTGTTGTTTTCCTCAGACATCATTTGATACGGCTCTTTCTTTTCCAACATTTGAAATCCTCCTTCAAAAACTAATATACAGTTAGTTTTCCCAGGTGGTGAGGATCTATGCATTTCGGATTATTCCTGTTTGAATTCGGGTTCCAGACGTTCCATGAATTCCTCAAGAGCACTGTATCCTTGCTGTTTCAAATACCAGTTATTTGCGGCTGCTTCTATAAGTCCCGCGACATCTCGACCAGGCTGCAACTGGATTTGAATATACGGAACAGGTACTCCCATATATTCTGTAAACTTCTCGTCCAATTCGAGCTCATTATTCAGTGAGTTGTCTTTCCACTCCGTCAACTCGATATCCAGCGCGATCCTCGTCTCTTCTTGAAACGCAGCACGGCCATATAAACGGACAACATTCATCAAACCGATACTCCTAAGTGCTAAAAACTCTCGGTTCGTTTGGTTATGTGTACCAAGTAACGTTTGCGGACTCAATTTTCGGAGTACAACGATATCATCGGCTACGAGCCGGTGCCCTCTGCCAATCAGCGTATGTGCAGTTTCACTCTTGCCTACGCCGGATTTACCACGCAGTAAAACTCCAATCCCCGAAACATTGACGACCACTCCATGGATTGCGATTTCTTCTGCCATCGAGCTAATGACGAACGCATCCAGTTTTGCACTCGCCACCCCCATCGTGTCTGGAGTCCTTAAGACAGGAATTCCATTTTCCGTACAATAAGTATGCAAACCATAAGGCTGTTCCTGATTGGACGTAATGAGAATACAAGGTGGATCGTATTCTACGAGATTCGAAATCCTGCATTTGCATTCATCGTCAGTAAGCGTATGTAAATAGTTGACTTCGTTTTTACCCAGTATTTGGATATGCCCTCTTGCTATGAAGTCAAACGTATCCATGAACTCCAATCCCGGGCGACGGACTTTTGTTTTTTTCAACGGCCGCTCCAAATGATCGTTTCCGGATAGAATTTCAAATGAAAATTGGTGTACAATGTCTTGTACGGTTAGCTGTTTCATGAAGGAACACCTTTCCTGAACGGGTTATTTAGTTTCAGTTTATCATAAACAATTTGCAAATGCAGTGCGATGTTATAATATCCAGAATACAAGTTCATGACACTTAAAAAACCTTGAAAAAGAATTTTGAATTGTAGGTTTAATAGCCGTTTCTTCGGGTAAAGATCATTACAAGGCGAAATCCATAATTGCGCTCGACGCATAAATGGAGAAATGCACAGCCTTGGCGGAAAATTTGCTGTACTGACGAAGCAACCCCGTAATTAGAGTTACGCGTGTTTGTAACACCAGTAAAGAAGTAGGTTTTTTGTGCAAGTGCAATATGAACAACCATTTCTCTTTGAGTCACTGAACTTCATGAAGAGGGATGCGTGTATGAAGAGTGTGCAGTATGCTTTCGATTTACCCGTCAGCAACATGCAACTAGTAAAATTTAATTTTCCGCGAATGAAGAGGCGTCCGTTTTTTGGACGCCTCTTCTTCACTGTTTAATAAGCTGGAATTTTAAATCACTCCATTTTTTTCATGAAAAACTTTTTACCTACCCGTTCCACTAGACTTGGAGCGAGCGAGTGGATTTTGCTCGTCACTCCCATCACGCGAGGCACATCTACTTGCCGTCTAGGCTGATGTACCATCTTAACAACCGTCTCCGCTACTTCCTCTACAGAAAGCAAGTGTTTACCGACTGCCCCTCTGTAGGTTCCACTGTCATCCGCATTGTCTAAAAAGGGAGTATCGATTGGGCCTGGATGAATAACAGAGACGTCGATACCGAATGGTGCAACTTCCATACGCAACGCATCCGTATATCCAATCAGTGCATGTTTCGTCGCTGCATAGACCGCTGCTTTGGGTGTTGCCACTTTTCCTGCCTGTGATCCTATGTAGATAAAATGACCCTTTTTACGTTTCATCCATATCGGCAAGATTCGCTGTGTCAGCTGAATTGGTGCTGTTACATTCACAGAAAACATTTGCTCTGCATCGCTGTCTTCAGTCTCGTGAGCGAGTGCAAATTTAGCCACTCCTGCAGAAAAAATGATCACGTCCGGTAAAGCGATTTCGCGTATAAGACGATCAGCCGCACCTTCACTGGATAGATCCAGACGAATCGTTTCAGCTCCAAACTCCTTGAGCTTAGCCAGAATCATCTCTGAACGCCCAGTCACTTGGACACGATGACCTTCTGCAAGGAGTCTCACTGCAGTTTCATATCCCACTCCACTAGTCCCACCGGTTATTAATATCGTTTTACGCTTGCTCATACCGATGGATTCCTTGATTATCAGTTTGTCGAACAATGAGGCTAAGATCCATTAAGTAATCCATTTGACCGAGTGTCTCTGAAAGCGTCAGTCCGAGCTCTCTCTTATAGGCTGCTGGAAATAGTTGCACTGTCAGTTCAAAGACCGAATGAGGGCCATCATTCAGCATCTCGTAGACTTTCATCGCACGCTCATGCTGTTTCTGCAGACGTTTCTCAATCAGTTTGTGGACATCGGTAACTGGCATGCCATGTCCACTGAACACCTTCGCAACAGGGAGTTCTAACAGACGTTTTAAAGAAGCATTGTACTGCAACATTGTTTTAGGTCGTGGATATTCAGGGCTTTTCGGAGGTTCTACAAGCGGATTGGAAGAAACCTTCTCCAGCAGCAAATCACCACCGATGAGTTCGTGCCGTTCTGGATTCCAAAATGACAAATGACTTTGCGCATGCCCCAGTGTTTCAAGAACCGTCCATCCCGGATGCCCTGGCAGAGCGTCTCCTTCTCTTAAAAGATGATCAAGTGGCCGTTCTGCCATGAAATCAGCAGCGCGTTTCATCTTCCCAACAATTCCTAACGCTTTTTCAGGAACCCCTTGCTCTTTAAACCGCTCCATATAAAATTGATCGTGAAATTTTATAAATTCCGGATCTCTCGTGAGCCAAAGGTTGTTGTACTCATGACCATAAAGTTCAGCATTCGGAAATCCATCAGCCCAGCCCGAATGATCCGGATGATGGTGGGTAAGTATGACTTGCTCGATATCCTTCACCGAATATCCAAACTCTTTAAGACCGGTCTTGATCGCTTCGAGCGCTTCGGGCGTCCTAGGACCGGCATCGAATAGACTCAGTGCATCGCCTTTCACTAAAAATGCATTCACATCCCCCACCGCATATGGTGTCGGTATCGTAAGTTGTTGAATCATGGTTTTGCCTCCAATATTGAATCGCTATTCAGTCCATTGTACATGCTTTTTATAGATTCGTCATGTATCGATGACTGAATCGTCAGTTGACTTATTCCAATAATCGCATACACTGATTGAATACACATATCTCAGAAAAGAGGAAATTCTATGGAGAAAATTGTATTTGTAGGCGCCGGTTCAATGGCGGAAGCAGTAATTGCTGGAATTTGCAAACAAGGAACCGTGAAAACTGAGAATGTCTTTGTTATGAATCGTGCCGACGAAGCACGACTTGAATTTTTACAAAATACGTACGGCATATCGATTGTCAGCTCAGACAAAAACGAACTCAGAAGCGCGGATTTAGTTGTATTGGCAACTAAACCTAAAGATATCAATACCGCTATGGAACAGATTTCTTCTTTAGTGAACAAACATGCAGTTATCCTTTCGGTACTCGCAGGCATATCAATTGCCACGATTGAATCAGGTCTAGGTAAACACCCTATCGCACGTTCCATGCCAAATACATCTGCAGCTATTGGTAAATCAGCAACCGGTGTGAGCTGGAATTCTTCGATTAGTTCCGAAGAGAAACAAGAAATCCTCAATCTGTTAAGTTCGATTGGTATCGTAGCGGAAGTTGAGGAGGATGACTTGCATGCGGTTACAGCTCTTTCAGGCAGTGGACCAGCCTACGTTTACTATTTAGCCGAAGCGTTAGAGACGGCTGCCATACGCGCAGGTATTGAACAACCGATTGCGCGTGATCTCATCATTCAAACGATTGAGGGCGCTGCATGCATGTTGCGCCAAACTCAAGAGGAACCTTCACTTCTTCGAGAGAATGTTACAAGTCCAGGGGGGACGACGGAAGCAGGCCTTCAGGCACTTACTTCTGGAGGATTCCACGAAGCGGTTTTCAGTTGCATCCAACATGCTGAAAAGCGCTCCCGAGAACTCGGTTCAGATACAGTTAAAGAGAGTACGAGTTCTTCATAAAGGATTTCTTTCATCTTTTTGCTATAGTATAGTCATTCATGAAAAGGAGTGACTTGTAAATGGCCAAATTATTTGAACCGTACACGATTCGAAATCTCACATTGAAAAATAGAATTGCGATGTCACCGATGTGCATGTATTCTTCTCATAACGAAGACGGGAAAGTCGAAGATTGGCATCGCGTGCATTATGGATCACGCGCTGTCGGACAATCGGGATTGATCATCCTGGAAGCTACAGCCGTTCAGCCGCAAGGACGCATTAGTGCTCAAGACCTTGGTATCTGGGATGATGCCCATATTGAAGGCTTGACTGAACTGACACGCCTTATTAAACAACACGGTGCAGCTGCGGGGATCCAGCTTGCTCACGCTGGAAGGAAAGCAACTGTAGACGGTGAGATTCAAGCACCGAGTGCCCTAGCATTTAGTGATGAATATAAAACACCTGTCGCAATGAGCAAAGATGAAATTTCAGAGACCGTTCACGCATTTGAGCTCGCTGCTAAACGAGCTGCCGACGCAGGATTCGACTTACTCGAACTTCACGGGGCGCATGGGTATCTCATAAATGAATTTCTCTCCCCCCTCTCCAATCATCGTACTGATGAATATGGCGGAAGCGCAGAAAATCGATATCGGTTCCTGCGTGAAATCATCGATGCTGTCAGAAAGACATGGGAAGGTCCGTTATTTGTACGGATATCCGCAGAAGACTACACAGAAGGTGGCATGACTTCTGAGCAATACGTTGAAATGGCGAAGTGGATGAAGGATCAAGGCGTGGATTTGATAGATGTGAGTTCTGGGGCAGTGGTTCCGGCAAAAATCGAGGTATTCCCTGGTTACCAAGTACCTTTTGCAGAGACAATCCGAACAGGTGCGGAAATCGCAACTGGCGCTGTAGGGTTGATCACCTCCGGATTACAAGCTGAAGAAATCTTGAGAAATGATCGTGCTGATCTTATTTTAATTGGCAGAGAATTGTTGCGAGACGCCTATTGGCCATATTCAGCTGCCCGTGAACTTCATACAGAAATAGAGGCTCCGACACAATATGGGAGAGCCTGGACATTTTGATTTCCACTTTTCTAGTAAGCAAAAAACCACTAATACTAAGAAGGATTAGTGGTTTTTTGCTTACGTATTTATTGAACCGTCACTTTTTAAAATTGCTCTCTACAACTTCCCCATTCACAAGAGAATACTGAGAAAAGTCGCTTGCTACAAAGACGTTTGTAAAAATTTCTTGTCCTTCTCTTTTAAATGCGTCGATATCACTCGGAAGAAAGCGTGAACTAATATGTGTTGCAATAAGCGCTTTGGCACTGGCCTCTTTCACAATTTCTGCTGCTTGCTGAATAGTGGAATGTCCAAAGTCTTTTGCCAGTTGTCCAGTTTCTTCATTAAAAGTTGCTTCATGAACGACTATATCTGCATTCTGAGAGAGTTCCACTGATGCTTCGCAAACACTGGTATCCCCTAGGATCGTAACAACAAATCCTGCTTTTGGCTCACCGATGACGGAAGCGCTTGTCACAATCGTTCCGTCCTCCAATGTCACATCATTTCCATGTTTGAGTTGGTGAAGAAGCGGACCTTTTGGCACTCCGGATTCAGTCGCTTTGTCGACCAACAACTTTCCGGGTAATGGCTTTTGAACAATCCTATACCCGTAACATGGGATGACATGCGACAACTCACGTGCAGTTATCACGTATTCGTCATCCTCAAATACGACTCCTTCGTCAATTTCATGAATCCTTAACGGGTATGTAAGGTGGGTTTTCGTTAGGCGCAAAGTCGTAAGGATCCACTCTTCAATTCCAATAGGTCCATAAATATCAAGAGGGCTGTCTCCGCCCAAAAATGAGCGGGATCCGATAAATCCAGGGATTCCGAAGAGGTGATCCCCGTGGAGATGGGTGATGAACATCTTTGTCACTTTACGGGGCTTTAACGTAGTATGCAGCATTTGGTGCTGGGTTGCTTCTCCACAGTCAAACATCCAATAGCCGCGTTCTTCGGAAGACAAATTCAACACAATTGAAGTTGTATTCCGCAATTTTGATGGCATCCCTGCCCCCGTACCTAAAAACTGCAAATCCATAACAAGTTCCTCCTCTCTATTGTTTTCCTTTGTGAATTGTACCTGGACCAAATTGTTCGTTCATACGTGCGACCAGTTGTTGCATGGACACTTCTTTATCATGACGTTCAAAATTATCGAAAGATAGCTGTTCATGTAACTCTTCAAACGGGATGACATTGGTTATAGTAATTCCGAGCAGCCGGATTGGTTCTCCATCCCAATGCAAACGAAACAATTGTTCAGCTTCTTTGTAAATCTCTTGCTCTCGGTACAAAGGATTCAACAAGGTTTTACTTCTGGATTGGTTGCGCCAGGCTGCCGTACGAATTTGGATAGAGATGACGGTGCCCGCTAGCTGCTTTGCTTCCAATCGATTCGCCACTTTTTCCGCAAGTTTTTGAAAGACGGATAGACACGGATCCAATTCGGTTTCATCTATCGCTAACGTGGTAGAACTTCCAACACTTTTTCGTTCTGCTGAAGCATCCGGATCGACAATTCGGTCATCTACTCCATTTGCACGTTGCTTCAATTTCAGTCCTCTTTTACCAAGTGTCAATTTCACTTTCAAATCATCTGCTGTCGCAAGATCACCGATTGTATGAATGTCCGATTGGGCAAGCTTTTCTGCACTGCTTATACCGATTCCATGCATCTCTAGCACAGAAAGTGGCCATAAAAGATCGGAAACTTCACGTTTCCTTAGAATAGTAATCCCCATCGGTTTTTTCATATCAGACGCAGTTTTCGCTAAAAATTTGTTCGGTGCAATCCCGATTGAACAGGGCAGATCCAATTCACGCAGTATTCTCTCTTGCATATTCAGCGCGATGCCTATCGCATCCTCTAGACCGCCAATCTCAGTTATATCGATGTATGCTTCATCAATCGAGACCGGTTCCACTAAGTCTGTATACGTCCTCAGGATAGCGAACACCGCCTGGGAGGCTTGTCGGTACTTTTCAAAGTCTGGAGGTACCAGGACAAGCTCTGGGCACACCCGTTTCGCTTCTCCGACAGTCATTGTCGTATAAACACCAAATGCACGCGCTTCGTATGAACATGTCACAAGAATTCCCCGTCGTGCCTTCGGATTTCCTGCGACGGCTAGTGCCAGACCTTTCAATTCCGGATTATGAGCTTGTTCAACAGATGCAAAGAAACAATTCATATCCAAATGCAAAATGACTCGACGATTGATGTGTTCTTTGCGATCCATGTACTCACCTCTCTAACTTCAAGAAAAACCGGGAAGCGTACTCCCCGGTTTCATCAGTTACACGTTCTCTGAAACTTGTTGCTCCACAAAGTTCGTAATGTCGTCCATTCCTGCAAGCGTATCTGAAAGAATGGTAGGATCAATCATCGTAATGATTCGGTTTTCCAAATTAGCGACAGAAGAGAAATAGGGTGTCTTAGAATACGCCATTAACCCTTTCGAAGTCAATGTATCCGTTGCAATATCAAGAATTTCTTTAGCTTCCAGCACCAGTAAACCGAAGTATACACCTTCCGTTTGGACAACAACAACTTTAGCATTCGGGTCATCTTTCGCTGAGTTGCCATAGAGAATTTGTTGGAAATCCAAAATAGGGACGAGCTCGCCCCGAATTTTCATTAATCCGAGAAGGTATTCAGGTAAATGCGGAATTGGATTCACTTTTTCGAGTTCCTCGATGGAAACTGTTTGCTCAACTGGTATGGCGTATTCTTCGTTCCCACACCGAACGACAATCGCTTTCGTATTTTCCATATTATAGAACCTGCTTTCTTCGGTTCGTCACCGTACGTACAATCTCAAGCAGTAAATCCGCTAGTTTGTTGAGCTCTTCTACAGGCATCCGTTCGTTTTTCGTATGGATTTCTTCATAGCCTACCGAAAGAGTCACTGTAGGGAATCCATGCCCATTAAAAATGTTTCCATCACTGCCGCCGCCACTCGTCTTCAGTTCCGGTGTACGTCCAATCGCACGGATGGCATCGGAAGCTACTTGGACCACTTCATCATGCTCGTCAAAATGGAATCCTGGAGACATGAGCTGAACTTCGGTTTCAGCAGAGCCGCCCATTTTTTCTGCCGTTTCGGCAAAGGCTTTTACCATATGCTCGGTCTGAGCCTGTAACTTTTCGTAATTGATCGAACGTGCTTCAGAGACGATGTTGACTTCATCACAAACAATATTCGTCGCTTGGCCGCCTGTAAACATCCCGATGTTAGCTGTAGTCTCAGAGTCAATTCTTCCGAGTTTCATAGCAGCGACTGATTTTGCAGCAATCGTGATTGCAGAAACACCTTTTTCAGGTTCCACACCTGCATGAGCAGTGCGACCATGAATGACCGTCTTCAACTTCGCATTATAGGGAGCTGCTGTAACGATTCCGCCAACTTTACCGTCGCTGTCAACAGCATATCCGTATTTCGCCTTCATAAGAGTTCTATCGATTTCACGTGCACCTACCAAGCCGCTTTCTTCCCCTGCAGTTATGATGAATTGAAGATCCCCATGAGCTTCTCCACTCTCTTTCAGTGTCCGCATCATCTCGAACAAGGCAGCAAGTCCTGCTTTGTCGTCTGAACCAAGAATCGTTTCTCCCGCTGAGTAGATATAACCATCTTCTTTTAAGACAGGTTCAATCCCGACGCCAGGCGTAACTGTATCCATGTGACATGTGAAGTAAATTGGATCTGCTTCTGTTACAGATCCTTTCATCGTCGCAATTAAGTTCCCTGCACCGTGGCCAGTACGTTCTTTTGAGTCATCTTCGAAGACATCGAAGCCCATCTGCTCCATTTTCTCTTTCAAAACACCAACAATCTGTTCTTCGTGTTTCGTTTCAGAGTCGATCTTCACCAATTCAAAAAATTCTTCCAGCATACGTTCGTAATTCATGGAATCTCTCCTCTTATAATGGCATATTGCCGTGTTTCTTTTTAGGACGTTGTTCTTTTTTATTTCTCATCATGTCAAGCGCTTGCACAAGTTTCATACGCGTTTCTCGCGGGTCAATGACATCATCGACCATTCCGTTTGCCGCAGCGGCATATGGATTGGAGAACTTATCCCGATATTCCGCAATTTTTGCAGCTCGGGTCGCTTCCGGATCTTCACTGCCAGCGATGTCGCGAGCGAAAATGATGTTCGCAGCACCTTCTGCCCCCATCACAGCAATTTCTGCATTCGGCCACGCGAAAACAAGGTCTGCACCGATCGCTTTGGAATTCAGGGCAACATACGCTCCTCCGAATGCTTTACGCAATATTACGGTAATTTTTGGAACTGTCGCTTCAGAATAGGAATACAAGATTTTCGCCCCATGACGGATAATGCCGCCATGCTCCTGTTTTACTCCAGGGAAGAATCCCGTCACGTCTTCAAACGTAATCAGAGGAATGTTAAAGGAATCACACGTGCGTATGAACCTTGAAATCTTATCAGATGAATCGATATCCAAACCACCCGCCATCACTTTCGGCTGATTACAAACAAACCCAACGGCTTCTCCTTTGATTCTCGCAAAGCCTACGACTGCATTACGCGCAAATTCTTTCTGTACTTCCATGAACGAGTCCTGATCCGCAATTTGCTCAATCACTTTCCGGACATCGTATGGTCTGATTGTTTCATAAGGGACGACATCCGCTAAGTCAGGACGATAATCGTCTTGTTCGGATATCGGTTGAACAGGTGTTTTTTCTTCATTATTCTGAGGCAAATACGTCAGTAAACGGCGGACATCTTGAAGCACTGTCTGCTCATCCGCTCCTCGGAAGTGGGCATTTCCGCTAATAGCGTTATGCACTTTTGAGCCACCCAAGTCTTCGGATGAAATCTTTTCTCCCGTGACGGTTTCTATGACTTTCGGTCCTGTGATGAACATTTGGCTCGTCTCATCCGTCATGAATACGAAGTCTGTAATCGCTGGTGAATAGACGGCTCCGCCGGCACATGGACCTAAAATGACGGAAATTTGAGGAATCACTCCTGAGTAGATGGAGTTGCGATAAAAAATTTCACCATAGCCATCCAGAGAGACGACCCCCTCTTGAATACGCGCACCACCTGAATCATTCAATCCGATGAAAGGAGCTCCATTCTTTGCCGCAAGATCCATTACGTTCGCAATTTTCATAGCATGCATTTCACCAAGTGCACCGCCAAAAACAGTAAAGTCTTGTGAGAATAAGTAAATTGGACGGCCATTCACCTTTCCATACCCGGTGACGACACCATCTCCAGGACCCTCCATCTTGTCCATGCCAAAATCGCGTGTCCGATGAGCTACAAATGGGCTCAATTCCACAAAAGTGCCTTTGTCGACGAGAAGGTCGATCCGTTCCCGTGCTGTCAGTTTTCCTTTTTCATGCTGGCGCGCAATACGTTCATCGCCGCCACCTAGTTCGATTTTCCGCTTCTTATCGTAAAGTTCGTTGATTTTTTCGTAAATATCCACCTTACTCATCCCCCAATGAGCGTTTGGCACATAGTTCATAAAGAACGCCAAACGAAGATTTTGGATGCAGGAATGCAACTTCCGCTCCGCCTGCACCTATTTTCGGTTCCTCTTGAAGTAATCGGACGCCGTTCTTCTTCAAGTCTTCCATTCGCTGGCGGATATCACTCACACCGAACGCAATGTGATGGACACCTTCGCCGCGTTTTTCCAGGAAGCTTGCAATGGCGCCTTCGTTACCAATCGGCTCCAGCAACTCAAGCTTGATATTTCCGGCATCTAGAAATGCTACTGTCACATGCTGCTGAGGAACTTGCTCCACGCCCAACAGTTTCAATCCAAGTGTATGTATATAATAATCCATTGAATCGTCCAGACTTTTAACCGCAATTCCGATATGGTCAACTTTTTCCACGATTCCACCCCTTTTCTATTGTACCTGCTCCTAAAATATTGTGCCACCAGTTGAGAATTTTGCGGATTCTGTTAAACTAATTGTATCAAACCAATTAAGGGGTTTTTGCACATGAGCAATAAAAAAGTTCAAAAAACGATTGTCATCATCATGATCGTCGCTATGGTCGCTTCCACTGTATTGTTCGGTCTCAGTACACTATTTTAATAGAAGACACGAAAATGCAGGCCGGCATCAGTCACACTGATGCCGGCCTGTTTTTTATAGTTCTTCGCAATACTGTTCAAACTGATCTTGCAAGTTTGTTACAACAGACATTGGATCATGGCCTTCAATTTCATGACGTCCTACTTCAGCAACCATTTGTCCGTCTTTCATCAAGACAAATGATGGAGACGAAGGTAAGTGGTAATCTCCGAAGTGCATACGTGCTTGTGCAGTCGCTTCTTTGTCTTGTCCCGCAAATACCGTCACCAAGTGATCCGGACGTTTATCGTAATGGATTGCATGAAGTGCTGCAGGGCGTGCAATACCTCCTGCGCAGCCACATACCGAATTCACCATCACAAGAGTTGTTCCTTCGCGTTTAAATGCATTTTCAACATCATCCGCTGTTTTCAATTGCTCATAGCCACCCGCTTCCAATTCTCCGCGAGCCTGGCTAGTTATATCGTCCATATAAAAATTAAAATCCATCGACATTGTGTCATCCCCCTTTGGTGCATGATATACCTATCATACCAGTTTACGAGTGGGATGAAAACTGTTCAGCAATTTCTCGTACTCTTTTAGGTTTTTGCGCATGAATAGTGAATGCCAGTTTATTAAACCAAAAAAAGTATTCGTTCGGAAGTTGCTTTCCGCTGCAGCCGGACGCTTTCCGAGGGTCTCGATTTCAGCCTCGGGCCTACAGGACGTAGGTCATGCAACCGTTGCGACAGGACGTCGTGCACTTAGGTTGCCTCGTCGCTAGCGTTCCTGCGGGGTCTTCAGCCTTCGCTAATCCCTGCGGAGTCGCCGGCTTCCACTCCATGCAACGGATACTTCTTTGTGCAAATCGTAAAAGTATAGAGAGTATACATATCGAAAGATACGTACAATTTTTGACTACTCATCAGTTATGCGTAAGAGACCTTTCCTACATACGACAGCCTTATCACTCATTGGTATTGCTCATCAAATAATTGCTTAACGGCACCGGCAACAGTTATCTGATCGCTCAACAATTTTGCTTCCAACTCGGCAACTTGCTGCTTACGGCCCGGTTCACCGTAGAATGAATCTACCAAGTGATCATTGATCATCGAATAGAACCAGCTCCGTGTTTGGGATTGCCGTCTTTCTGTCCAATAATCCGACTGTTTCATCACTGTTTTAAACTCTTGGATCATTTCCCACGCTTCCGACAATCCTGTCCCTTTTATGGAGGAAACCGGTAACGCGCGAGTTGTCCAACCGGGAGAAGCAGGCTGAAGGAAATGAGCAAGCTGACGGTAATCACGAACCGTTTTCTTTGCGAGTCTTTCGTTTTCACCATCCGCTTTATGGACGATGATGCCATCTGCAAGCTCCATGATTCCTTTTTTCATCCCTTGAAGTTCATCGCCTGCTCCTGTTAATGCAAGCAGGAGAAAAAAGTCGGTCATTTCGCGCACTGCTGTTTCGGACTGTCCGACGCCTACGGTTTCGATAAGGATGACATCATATCCCGCCGCTTCGCATAATAGCATCGTTTCACGCGTTTTCCGATGAACCCCGCCAAGAGTTCCAGCAGTAGGCGATGGTCGGATGAATGCTTGCGGATCCCGTGCCAAAAGTTCCATCCGTGTCTTATCTCCAAGAATACTTCCACCCGTAATGGAAGAACTCGGATCGACTGCTAGAACCGCCACTTTATGACCGGCTTTTGTCAGCATGAGACCGAACGCTTCGATAAATGTACTTTTCCCCGCTCCTGGCACGCCTGTAATACCGATACGGATGCTATTTCCCGTTTTGGATAACACTCTGCGCAGCAGTTCCTGACCAGGCGGTTTGTCATGAATGGCGACACTTTCAAGAAGAGTAATCCCTTTTGCGAGGCTTAACCGAGATCCCTCAGTTATTCCCCGCTCCAGCTCATCTATATCAATCGGTGCTTTGTTGCGTATGAACTTTCTCCTTTGTACAGGCTTCATGCCATCATGGGACGAATGCAGACCCTCCATCACATTGAGCGCGGTTTCTTCCCGCACGTCCTCATCACGCCGGCTCACTCCATCACTTCCTCATATCCTAGTTGGCGATAGATCTCTTCAATCACTTTTTGGGCGGCTACCGGAATTACTGTTCCTGGTCCGAAAATAGCAGCTGCCCCATTTTCTCTAAGGAATGCATAATCCTGCGCAGGAATGACGCCACCTACAATAACCAAAATATCAGGTCTCCCTATTTTCGCTAATTCCGCACGTAATGCCGGAACGAGCGTTTTGTGACCCGCTGCAAGTGAACTTACGCCGATGACATGGACATCGTTCTCAGCTGCTTGCAATGCTGTTTCTTCTGGAGTTTGAAATAGAGGTCCGATGTCCACATCGAATCCTAGATCCGCGAAGGAAGAAGCGATCACTTTAGCACCGCGGTCATGTCCATCTTGCCCCATTTTTGCCACCAGAATCCTCGGACGCCGACCTTCGTTTTCCAGAAACTCATCCGTCATCTCTTTCACATCATCGATTTCTTCAGAGTTGGAGAAGTTTTGACTGTACACGCCGCTCACTGAACGGATCACTGCTTTGTGTCTGCCTGACACCTCTTCTATCGCATCTGAAATTTCTCCGATTGTCGCACGTACTCTCGCCGCATTCACTGCAAGTTCAAGCAAGTTACCAGTTCCCTCTTTCGCACTTTCAGTGAGTTGTCTAAGGGCTTGGGCGACCAGCTGTTCATCACGTTCCGCTTTCATGCGGACGATGCGGTCAATCTGCTTTTGACGTACTACCGTATTATCAATATCTAAAATATCGATCGGTTCTTCCTCGTCTAATCGATACTTGTTCACTCCGACAATCGTTTCACTTTTCGAGTCGATTTTCGCTTGGCGTTTGGCGGCTGCCTCTTCGATCTTCATCTTAGGAAGACCTGTTTCTATCGCTTTCGCCATCCCTCCAAGATCTTCGATTTCTTCGATTAACTCCCAAGCTTTTTCAACGAGCTCATTTGTAAGAGACTCTACATAATAAGAACCTCCCCAAGGATCGATCGTCTTGGTCATCATCGTTTCTTCTTGCAAGAAGAGCTGAGTATTCCTCGCGATTCGTGCCGAGAAATCAGTTGGTAATGCAATTGCTTCATCCAATGCATTGGTGTGTAAAGATTGTGTATGACCCATAGCTGCAGCATTTGCTTCTATTAAGGTGCGTGTCACATTGTTGAATGGATCTTGTTCAGTCAAGCTCCACCCTGAAGTTTGTGAGTGGGTTCTCAGTGCCAAAGACTTCGGGTTCTTCGGTTCGAATGTTTTCATCATCTTTGCCCAGATGATCCGTGCTGCTCTCATTTTTGCAATTTCCATAAAATAGTTCATGCCAATAGCCCAGAAGAATGATAGTCGGGGAGCAAAAGAGTCAATGTCAATTCCAGCTTTCAAGCCTGTACGGACATACTCAAGACCGTCAGCAAGCGTATAGGCCAATTCAATATCCGCGGTCGCTCCCGCTTCTTGCATATGATAACCAGAAATAGAAATGGAGTTGAATTTTGGCATATTTTTTGACGTATAGTCAAAGATATCCGCGATGATCCGCATCGACATCTCGGGAGGGAAGATGTACGTATTCCGAACCATGTATTCTTTTAGAATGTCATTTTGAATCGTCCCCGCTAGTTTTTCAGGTGCAACCCCTTGTTCTTCTGCAGCGACAATATAAAACGCCATAATCGGCAGGACCGCACCATTCATCGTCATCGATACCGACATCTGATCAAGCGGAATTCCGTCGAATAAGATTTTCATATCTTCAACTGAGTCAATTGCAACACCCGCTTTACCAACGTCACCTGTTACCCGTGGATGATCTGAATCATAGCCACGATGAGTCGCCAAATCAAACGCGACGGATAACCCTTTTTGCCCCATCGCAAGGTTCCTTCGGTAAAACGCGTTACTTTCTTCAGCTGTTGAAAAGCCCGCATATTGACGAACGGTCCATGGTCGTGCAACGTACATTGTTGGATAAGGGCCACGTGTATTAGGTGCAATTCCAGGGAAATCGCCTAAGTGAGCGAGTCCTTCGCTATCTTCGTGAGTATAAATTGGTTTAACCGGAATTCCTTCATTCGTTAGAAACGATTCTTTATGTTCGTTTTGAACAGTCTTTCGTTTCTGCAGTACTCGGTCAATTTCCACTTTGGTGAAATCAGGCTTCTTCATGAATCTTCGCCTCCCTTGCAACGTTTGAGAATTTGAGTGAGTTTTTCTATGCGATTTTGACCTTTGAATATAAATCCGTCAAGTCCACTTGCCAACCAATTCCCCGTCAGCTCTTCACTCACAAGACCCGCGACATCCATAAGTACACCGGCCGGCTTATTTGAAATAAGATCTGGAGCAACCTGCTCTGTCCTATCCGGATCTGCACACAAGATCACATAATCCGGTGCCTCAGTCTTCAGCCAGTCAATTGCTGACGAGGCATCCTCGAACGCTGGACTATGTTTTGCCGTAAGTCCGCCTGTGGCCAAAAACTCGGTTGCAAAATCCGCACGGGGTTTATAGGATTTCAAACTTCCGAATACGAGCAGTCGAATATCGATCTGCTGTTCAGCACTTTTTTTACGTAACTCCTCAAATGCGTAGGCTGGTCGAGACATTTCAATCCTAATTGAATTCTCGACTAGCTCATGATTTTCGGCATCTGCATATACATTTGTTCCTATCAAAGAAGCTGATCCAGTTGCAGCATGTTCATGCCGTTCGTCCGCGAGCTGTTGCAGCTGTCCGGATTGCAGAAAAGCGTCTAATCCGCCATTCTCTTCAATCTCAAGAAATCGCCGCCACGATTTATGGACCAATGCATCTGTCAAATGTTCGATGAAGTATGACCCGCCGCCTGGGTCAATCACTTTGTCTGCATGTGTTTCCTCCCGGATGATCAGTTGTGCATTCCTTGCGTATCGCAACGACTGTGCAGTTTCTCCTGTCAATTCGTTGTAAGGGTAAACCGTCAGCCAGTCTGCTCCCCCTAAAACCGCTGAGAATGCGCTATTTCCCGCACGCAACAAGTTGACATATGGATCGATTTTAGAAAACGAACGCAGGGAAGTTACACCAATCACAGGCACCGGAGTTACATCTTTCACATCATAGGCGCTGCAAAACAGTTGCCATAAAGTACGGAACGCTCTAAATTTTGCGATTTCCATAAAGAAATGGGTGTCTGCCGGGAACCTAAAAAAGACTTGACTACTGAATCGAGCGAACGAATCCGATTCGATCGCAAGTTCCGAAGCTTCCGCTAACGCAACTGCAAGTTCAGTGACACTATCCGCGCCGTCCATATGAAGTGGTTCCAAATCGATTCCTAGTGTTCGGATATGTTGATATCCTGATGGTAATTGGATTCCGTTGGAAAGTAATAATCCTGTAACAGCTTCTCTTTCTTCAGAAGGAATCCTATCAAAGACATCTACCAATCGGTCTTGAGAATCGATGTGAATGAAAGCAATCGGATGCTTCTTCATGAGATCTGCTAGTTGGTCCAAAGACACCTCGTCCCATTCAATCGATGTTCTCCCATCAATATAGATTGCTTCATTCCCCTTTTCAAAACTGTCAGTCATCGAAGCAAGCCATTCGCAACCAGTCTTACCATCGGTCGGCTGCGCACAAATCCATTTCCTGTGACTCGGACGGATCGTGCCCGTTTGCTTATTCAAAGCAGAATAGAGCGGTTCTAGTGTAATTCCTTCCACCGTTTTCGTTCTCAGCGAAGCCACTGGTTTCCCTTTCAAAGAATGCTCCGCTACTTTTTCCCATTCGCTGCAATCCGGAAGTTCAAAGCGTTGTTGCCTCATGTTATGTATGTCAGAATTACTCATTTGAAATTCCTCCCTGTATAACTGTCTATCACATAGTGTACCTGAAATGGATCCTGCTTGAAAAGACAACCCCCACGTCCATTCTTTCTATGGCCGAGGGGGTTGCTGTTCCTAACTTAGTAGACGGATGTTGTTTCAGATGATACGTTTTCAAGTATTTCTTTTACGCGAGCCAAGAAATGACCAGCTACAAGACCGTCTAATACACGGTGGTCCAACGATAGACAAAGGTTCACCATATCCCGAACGCCAATCATACCGTTGTCCATGACGACAGGACGCTTCACAATCGATTCCACTTGCAGAATTGCAGCTTGTGGATGGTTAATGATGCCCATTGACTGAACAGAACCGAATGATCCTGTGTTGTTGACAGTAAACGTACCGCCCTGCATCTCCTGAGATTTCAGTTTGCCGGAACGTACTTTTCCAGCAAGCTCTGTAATCTCGCGGCCAATGCCTTTAATCGTCTTTTCATCCGCTTGCTGAATAACCGGCACATACAATGCTTCGTCAGTTGCAACAGCAATCGAAATATTAATATCTTTTTTCTGAACGATTTTGTCGCCAGCCCACATTGAATTCATCATCGGGAACTCTTTCAGTGCTTGAGAAACGGCTTTGACGAAAAATGCGAAGTACGTCAAGTTGAATCCTTCTTTTTGCTTGAATTCCTTTTTAAGTGAATCCCGGTATTTCACCATTTCCGTAACATCGACTTCAATCATCGTCCATGCATGTGGCGCTTCGTGTTTAGACTTCAGCATGTTGTTAGCGATTGCGCGTCGGACGCCAGTAACCGGAATTTCAATGTCTCCAGGCGAAACAGGTACATTGGCAGTGCTTTGCGCAGGTGTGGTAGGAGCCGGTGCTGCTGCAGGTGCAGACTGTTGAACTTCAGGTTGTGCTGAGCTTTCAGTTGTAGCTTGTTTAGGTTGCGGCTTTTCACCACTGTCAATGATCGCTTGAATGTCTTTACGAGTAATACGACCATCGCGACCTGTACCGTCCACATCCGATAGATTGATATCGTGATCTTGTGAAAGACGAAGAACAGCTGGTGAGTAACGACCCGCAGCAGCTCCCCTGTCTTTCTTCACAGCACTTTTCGGTTTTTGTGAACCTTCTGCCGGCATTTCGTTCGCCGGTTCCTCTTTAGCTGGTGCCGCTTCAGGATCACTGCTTCCACCTTCAGTTTCCATTGTACAAACAATTTCACCAACAGCGACTGTCTGTCCTTCTTGAACAAGGATTTCTTTGATCGTCCCTGTAAATGATGAAGGGACCTCAGCTGTCACTTTATCCGTATTCACTTCTGCAAGTGAGTCGTACTTCTCTACATGGTCACCTGGCTTCACAAGCCATTTTTCAATCGTACCTTCAGTTACACTCTCACCGAGTTGAGGCATTTTTATAGATTCAATTGCCACAGGATTTCCCTCCGTTCGTTATTAAAATTCAGCTAAATCACGTGCTGCTTTTTCCACTTTGTCCGGATTCACCATAAAGAATTTCTCCATTGTCGGCGCGTACGGCATTGCCGGAATATCCGGTCCAGCCAGACGTTGGATTGGAGCATCCAGATCGAATAAGCAGTTTTCGGAAATAATTGCAGCAACTTCACTCATGATGCTGCCTTCTTTGTTATCTTCTGTAACAAGAAGAACTTTTCCTGTTTTTTTAGCCGCTTCAATGATTGCTTCTTTGTCTAACGGATAAATTGTTCTCAGATCGAGAATGTGCGCGGAAATCCCGTCTTCAGCAAGACGTTCTGCTGCTTGTAACGCAAAGTGGACACATAGGCCATACGTGATGATCGTAATGTCTTCCCCTTCGCGTTTTACATCCGCTTTCCCGATTTCAATCACATATTCTTCCTCAGGTACTTCGCCTTTGATAAGCCGATACGCACGCTTATGTTCAAAGAAAAGCACTGGGTCATCATCACGGATAGCTGCTTTTAACAGACCCTTCGCATCATAAGGAGTGGATGGAATGACAATTTTAAGGCCAGGAGTTCCTGCAAACATCGATTCCACGGACTGCGAGTGATAAAGGGCTCCATGAACGCCACCGCCGAATGGTGCACGTACAACGAGTGGGCATGACCAGTCGTTATTCGAACGGTAACGGATTTTAGCTGCTTCCGACACGATCTGATTGACAGCCGGCATGATGAAATCAGCAAACTGCATTTCAGCGATTGGACGCATACCATACATAGCTGCGCCGATTGCGACTCCAGCGATTGCAGATTCTGCAAGTGGTGTATCGAGCGCACGGTATTCGCCGTATTTGTCGTAAAGACCTGTTGTCGCTTTGAAAACGCCGCCTTTACGACCTACATCTTCTCCCATTACGAAAACATTTTCGTCACGTTCCATTTCTTCTGCCATAGCACTTGTAATTGCATCGATATATGAAATGACCGCCATCAGTCGTTCCCTCCTTGTTCAGCATAGACATGACGAAGTGCATACTCTGCATCTGCGTAAGGAGCTGCTTCTGCATAGTCTGTCGCTTCGTTCACTTGCTGCATGATCCGTTCTTCGATTTCGCTGTTCAACTCATCTGTCAGCACGCCTGTTTCTTTCAAGTAACTAGCAAACTTCGGAATCGGATCGAGTTTGCGCTCAGCTTCCAACTCCTCAGCATCACGATACAAGCGATGATCATCATCAGAAGAGTGAGCTGTCAATCGGTAACAAACGGCCTCAACAAGACTCGGTCCGTCCCCTCGACGCGCACGGTCTGCCGCTTCTTTTACAACTTTATAGACTTCAAGTGGATCTGTTCCATCCACTGTTGTACCAGGCATGCCGTATCCGACTGCACGATCCGCAACGTTTTCGCAAGCAAGCTGCTTTTCAACAGGTACTGAGATTGCATACTTATTGTTTTCTACCATGACGACAGTCGGCAATTTGTGAACGCCGGCAAAGTTCATACCTTCATGGAAGTCCCCTTGGTTGGAAGACCCCTCACCAAGTGTTGTGAATGTGATGAAGTCCTCGCCCTTAATCTTCGCTGCAAGTGCAACTCCTACTGCGTGTGGAAGTTGTGTCGTAACAGGAGATGAACCTGTCAAAATACGATTTTTACGTTGACCGAAGTGACCTGGCATCTGACGGCCGCCGGAGTTCGGATCCTCCGCTTTCGCAAATGCAGAAAGCATCAAGTCTTTTGGTGTCATCCCGAAGTGCAAGACAACTCCCATGTCCCGATAATAGGGAGCGGTCCAGTCTTTTTCCTTATCGAGTGCATACGCTGCTCCTACTTGAGCTGCTTCTTGTCCTTGACAAGAAATAACGAATGGAACTTTACCTGCTCGGTTGAGGAGCCACATACGCTCATCTATTTTCCGTGCCATTAACATTGTTTCATAGATTTGTAATACATCATCGTTCGTGAGTCCTAGCTCTTCGTGGCGATTTGCTGCCATGAGTGTTTCCCCCTTTTTACATGTGAATTGCTTTTCCGTCTACAGCAAGTGCCGCTTCACCAATCACTTCAGATAGCGATGGATGAGGATGAATCGTATCTGCGATTTCCCAAGGTGTTGCGTCCAATACCATGGCAAGTCCGGCTTCGGAGATCATGTCAGTAACACCTGCGCCAATCATGTGTACTCCGAGGATATCGTCTGTCTTTTCATCCGCAACAATTTTCACAAAGCCATCCGCTTTTCCATTCACAAGTGCTTTACCGACTGCTTGGAATGGGAATTTACCGATTTTTACAGTGAATCCGCGTTCCTTTGCCTGCTTTTCAGTAATTCCTACGCTAGCTGCTTCAGGACTTGAATAGATACAACGCGAGATTTTTTCATAATCCATCGGCTCCGGCGTTTGGTTCGCGATATGTTCTATTGCAGCAATTCCTTCATGAGAAGCTACGTGCGCAAGTTGCAGTCCACCGATACAATCACCGATTGCATAAATATGGCTTTCTTTTGTCTGGAATGTCGGACGGGTTTTGATGTAACCTTTTTCGATTTCAATTTCCGTGTTTTCAATACCGATTCCTTCAGTATTCGCTTGACGGCCAACTGAAACGAGAACTTTCTCTGCAGTGAAGCTTTGAGTGGAATCGCCAATTTCTGCTGAAATGGTTACTTGTTCACTCGTCTTTTCAACGGTTTCAGGAAGCACTTTTGCACCTGTGACAAATTTGATGCCTTTTTTCTCGAGAAGTTTTTTCATCTCTTTAGAAATATCTTCATCTTCAGTAGGAAGAATCCGATCTGCGTATTCCACAACTGTAATATCGACACCAAAATCGTTGAGCATTGAAGCCCATTCGATTCCGATGACTCCTCCACCGATGATCAGCATCGATGCAGGTAAGGACTCAAGAGCAAGTGCTCCGTCTGAAGAAAGGATCTGTTCCTCATCCAGCTCGAGACCTGGCAACGTTCTTGGACGTGATCCTGTTGCGAGCACCAAGTTTTTCAAGATGAGCATTTCGTTTTCCTCACCGTTATTCATCTCCACTGAAATGGTTCCAGGCATAGGCGAGAAAATCGAAGGTCCAAGCATCCTGCCTGTCCCTTCATAGACATCGATCTTGCCCTTTTTCATAAGACCTTGAACACCTTTATAGAGCTGGTCGACTATGGATTTCTTTCTTTCTTGGACAGCTGAGAAGTTCAGAGTGACGCCTTCTGTTTCAACACCGAAACTTAGAGCTTTTTCTTTCGTCAATTGGTAAACTTCAGCACTTTTCAATAACGCTTTACTAGGAATACATCCTTTATGTAAGCATGTACCACCTAATTTGCCTTTTTCAACGAGCGCTGTTTTAAGTCCAAGTTGTGCAGAACGGATGGCAGCTACATATCCGCCTGTTCCGCCTCCAAGAATGACTACATCATACTCTTGAGCCAATGTGATCAGCCTCCATTTCCTTGTTTGTCTGTCGTGATGGGTACATTTTTGCTTCTTCTTCCCCGGTAAGAACACGGATTGCCCCTTCCGCAAGGGCTTGCAATTCGTCTTCCCCCGGGTAGATAACGACCTCTGCAATCCAGTCTACGTATGATTGTATCTCTGCTGTGAAGTCTTTGCCGTATGCGAGTCCGCCAGTCAGAATAATTGCATCCACTTCACCTTGAAGTACTGCCGCTGCGCTTCCGATTTCCTTAGCGACTTGGTAAGCCATTGCGCTGTAAACTTCTTTTGCATGTCCGTCCCCAGCTGCAATTCTTTTTTCGACTTCAACCGCATTATTCGTACCAAGGTATCCAGTCAAACCACCTTTACCGACGAGCATTTCCATAATTTCCTGCCGATAATACTTACCTGAAAAACAGATATCCACTAAATCCCCTGCAGGAACTGTACCGGCACGTTCCGGACTGAAAGGCCCATCACCGTGAAGGCCGTTATTGACGTCAATGACTTCTCCATAACGATGGGCACCAACGGTAATCCCGCCTCCCATATGTGTCACGATCAGCCTCAATTCCTCATACTTTTTACTAGTATGGACGGCATATCTTCGAGCAACGGCTTTTTGGTTCAATGCATGGAAAATCGAATGACGTTCCAGTAAGTTAAAACCGGAAATCCTTGCAATAGGCTGTAGTTCATCCACTACAACCGGATCCACGATGAATGCAGGAATCTTAGCTTCCGTTGCAATTTCATTGGCAAGTATCCCGCCCAGGTTCGACGCATGCTGTCCTGAATATCCTTTTCGGAGGTCTTCAAGCATCGATTCATTCACTGTATACGTACCTCCAGCAATCGGACGCAGCAAGCCGCCGCGTCCACAAACTGCCGATAAAGAGGATAGTTCAATTTCATGTTGTTTGAGCTCATCTAAAATCATCGACTTACGAAATTCGTACTGTGCGGTGATGGAAGCAAACTGAGCAAGTTGTTCAGTGGAATGACGCAATGTCTCTTCCATGACGAGCTGATCATTATCAAACACGCCGATTTTCGTAGAGGTAGAGCCAGGGTTGATCGTCAAAATTCTAGTAGCTTCAAGGTGCACAAGTATCCTCCCCTTTCACAGCACAGCTCAAAAGCCTTTATCGACGATTTGAGAGTACGCTTTTTTCTTTTTGTAAAAATGAGTTACGTGCTTTTGCAACACGTGCAATACGTTCTTCAGCCAAACGGTCTGCTGCAACGTATGAAGGGATATTATCACGCTTAGAAATCGCAAAAATCTTTTCAATTGTATCGTAGATCGTGTTGACCTTTTTCAAGGCACGCTCTCGGTTGTAGCCATCCAATTCATCAGCTACGTTTATCACTCCACCTGAGTTAATGACATAGTCGGGTGCGTAAACAAATCCCATTTCATGGATCTTGTCACCGTGCTCTGGATTCTTCAATTGGTTGTTTGCTGATCCTGCAATGACTTTTGCTTTCAATTGTGGAATCGTATCATCGTTAATGACCGCTCCAAGTGCACAAGGTGAGAAGATGTCTGCTTCTACGCCATAGATTTCGTTGATGCCTACTGCTGTTGCTCCGAAGTTGTCAACTGCACGTTGAACTGCTTCTTCATTAATATCGGTAACAATCAGTTTAGCGCCTTCTTCATGAAGGTATTCGCACATTGTGTAAGCCACGTTTCCGACACCTTGCACTGCGATTGTCTTTCCTTTAAGGGAATCATCGCCAAATGCTTCTTTAGCAGCAGCTTTCATCCCTACATAGACACCAAGTGCTGTTACAGGAGATGGGTTACCTGAAGAACCGAATTCTGCAGAAACACCTGTTACATAATCTGTTTCCAGGTGGATCAAGTCCATATCCTGTTCAGTTGTCCCTACATCTTCAGCTGTAATATAGCGGCCATTCAAGCCTTCGATGAAACGGCCGAACGCACGGAACATCTCATCATTTTTGTCAGTTTTAGGATTCCCCATAATAACCGCTTTACCGCCGCCCAGGTTCAGCCCTGCTGCTGCATTTTTATAAGTCATTCCGCGTGCAAGGCGAAGTGCGTCCTCGATCGCTTCTTCTTCACTAGCGTATGTCCACATGCGAGTGCCACCAAGAGCAGGTCCAAGTGTAGTGTCATGAATTGCGATGAATGCTTTTAAGCCAGTTGTTTTGTCTTGGCAGATCACCAATTGCTCGTAGTCATAAGTTTCCATGTATTTGATAATTTCCATTTGTAATTCCTCCAATTATTCAATCAGTTTTTACTTACTAATAGTGCAAGTGCTAGTGAATGAAGTTTCGTTTCGGCGCTGTCCGAACGTGACGTAACAACGATCGGAGCAGACGCACCTTGGATGATTCCGCCAACTTTCGCCCGAGCGAAGTAGGTTAGCGATTTATAGAGAATGTTACCTGCTTCCAGGTTTGGTGCCACTAGGATATCCGCTTTACCTGCCGCTGGACCGGAAAGTCCTTTATGTTGAGCGGCTTCGAGTGAAATAGCATTATCCAAAGCCATTGGACCTTCAACAATACAATTTTGCAACTGCCCTCGCTGATTCATCATCGTCAAGGAAGCTGCATCCAACGTTGCTTGCATCGCAGGATTAACTGACTCTACCGCAGCAATCGGCACGACTACGGGAACTTCTACACCACAAGCTCTAGCTACGATAACAGCATTTTGAACAATTTGTGCTTTCACCTGCAGATCCGGTAATAAGCTCATCGCTGAATCGGTTACGAAGTATAGCTTGTCAAACCCTGGGATTTCGAATACAGCGACATGAGAGAGTACGTTTCCAGTTCTCAACCCTGCTTCTTTTCGCAGCGCCGCTTTCATCAGTGCCGCAGTAGGGAGATTACCTTTCATAAGTACTTGGGCATCCCCTGTGGCCACTGCATCCACTGCCAATTGCGCTGCGTGCTGTATTCCATTACAATCCACTAGCTCGATATCGGGGTGATCGACGAGCTGTGGGTACTTCGCTTGCAGTGTTTTAACTAATAGTTGTTTATCGTCATAGAGCTTGAAAGTGGCCAGCCCCCGCGAAACTGCAAGTTCAACAGAGTCCAACACGTCCGGATCAGCTGCACAGGCAACAGCGGTGCATGGCCTGTCCGTTAAATGAGCTGCTTGCTGCACAATTTCTGAAAGTGTCTCCATCCCGTCACCTCACCTTAGTTAAATCAATTTGTATTTCTCTAATTTGTAATACAAGGATCGAAGGGAAATCCCCAGTCGATCAGCTGTCAAAACTTTATGGCCGTTATTTTCCTTCATCGACGCCTCTAAGACTGATCTTTCATGATCTTCCATTAGTGAAGCCAACGTCCGCTTTTCAGGAAGAGCAGAGTCAGTGTACTGTTCGCTGCGTGAAGACAATGCTCGTACGATATCCTCTTCATCAAGTTGAGTAGAACCCGCTTCCGTCAAAATCATCGCCCGACTGAGAACATTTTCCAACTCCCGGACATTTCCTGGCCACTCATACGACTGAAGGCGCTGCATCGCCTTGAGCGTCACATGCTGAATGGTCATTCCGAATTCCTGGTTAAGCATCGCGATGAGATCGTCTGTCAGTAACAAGATATCCTCTGTACGAGTACGTAACGGGGGAATTCTGATCGACATTCGGGTGAGCTGATAGTATAAGTCTTCGCAAAGAACTCCCTCGTGAACTGCGCGTTCCAGATTGGCTGCTGAAGACGTAATAATCCGCACTGATAGTTGGATAGGGTGCCCCGCAGCCGTTATACTTCCTGAACCGAGATATTCTAGGAGTGTTTTCTGTACATCTGGTTTCAATTCTGTGATTTCATCCAAAAACAATGTCCCTGAACTCTTTTCATGGTGAATTTCTGTATGTTCTAATGCAGCTTCTATTGCTTCGACATCTAATGATGCACAAGAAACACGTATGAAATCTCCTTCACTTCTTTTGCTTCCTGTATGGATGGCATGTGCGAAAAGTTCTTTACCACTTCCAGGTTCGCCCCGTAGCATAACGGGAATATCAGATCCTGCTGCAATTCTTGCTTGACTGACCGCCACAAGGAGATCGTCATTGGTCCCGATAATATCATCGAACGTATACGTCGATTCCAGTTCACGGATCAAAGCTTTTGCATGGTCGAGCTGTTTCATAAGACTTCGCATTTCTGTAATGTCGTGAATGACACCAACGCTTCCTTTTACTTCCTGGTCAACAATAATTGGTGCAACATTCACTATGACATCTCGATTGTTTTCACCGATTCGCATATTGACACCACGTACTGGCCGTTTTGTTTCAAGCACCTTCATGTGTATACTTTCACCAGAACTAATATCCACGGTAGCTGGCTGACCAATCACTTCCTGTTCCGTTAGTCCGGTTAACCGAGTGTATGCCGGATTGACCAGAATCCCCAAACCGTCTGAATCGACGACTGAGATGGCATCATCACTTGAATGGATAATGGCTTCAAGCATCGTTTTCACGCGCTTCAAGTCGGTAATCTCTTCTGCAGTGCGAATCACACCCGACACATCTTTAAAAACAGCAAATGCTCCATTCGCAGTTCCATCTGGCGAGAAGAGTGGATATCTGGAACTTAATATATCCAACCCATTGTTTAGTTGAAGTTCTACATTAGACTCAGGTTGACCCGTGTGAAGAACGTCTGGTAAACCTGACTCGGGGATTATCGATAAAATCGGTTTCCCAATTACTTCTTCTGCTGAAAAACCAAGCATTTTGGAAGCGCTATCATTAAACAGGTTAATATAACCCGTTTTGTCAATTCCGATCATTCCCTCGCCGACAGAGTTGAAAATCGAAGTATAAGTAGCGATATCTGATTGTAATGGATCCAGGTCCACACAGCGAGACGCTAATAGTTTCACTATGAGCTGACTAATAGGTTTCGTAAGGACCGTTATTTGTGAATGTTTTAGATTGTATGTAAATTGGGATTCCCCTGAAAAGTCTAGCACGAACTGCACATTTTCTGAAAGAAAACTTTCGGGATCAGGCCTATGAGGGATTCCGTTTTGAATCGCAAACTTTTTGCTGTCTCCTTGCTCACTACGATCTACAATCCCGACGATTCGAAAGGATTCGATTCTTTCAAGGTGTTGTAATACTCGGATGCTTTCTTTGTCTGCATCAATAATAATTACATTTTGCAAAGATGTTCAATCCCCCTCTCACCCTTGTGCAACCTTTTGCATTTCCAACTTAATCATACAACATCCATCGCGTCTTGACAATCTTTCGACAGCAGGTAAAATTGAAAAGGATTGGAGGCGTTCGTATGGCTCGTTTGGCAGCGTTCATAGTGCTCGTAATACCCGGTATTGCCGCCGCTCTTGGCATAAAGTTGATGCGTGATGCATTGTTTGGTATCCTATTCAGCCCATTCCCGTACATATGGATGCAATTTATTGCAGGGTTTCTTTTACTTGCGATAAGCATCGGTTTTTTCGCTGGATTTTTGTTTCGACGTGATCAGAGAACAGGCAGAATACAAAAGAAAAAATAAAAACAGAAGACGTGGCGGATGTGCCAAGTCTTCTGTTTTTTTATGATACAGTCAAAACGAACTTCAGGTGACGAACCGCCCTGGATAGTCAGTAATCCACCCATGTATGAAATCTGGAGGATTTTTAACAAATGGTTCATCTCCTACTACGCCGTAGACGCGGATTTTTTTTTCGGTTTGCTGCCACTGACTTAAGTACGGTTCTTTCATCATTCTTTTATGGAAGTGAAATGCATCTGCAGCTGGATAATCTGTCAGCTGATGATCTGTCAGCATCGCTTTTTTCAAAAGTAATCCAGCTTCCATTGAAGGATCTAATTGTTTAACTTTCTCGATTAAATTGTAATCGAATGAAGAGACATGAACTTGGTCGAGCACTGAGATTTGGTCCAGTAATTCAGATAACGACTCCGGATTATTCGAGATCGTCTCTTTCAGCTCAATATTCAGCCCTATGGATTCCATCGCGGCAAAAGAAATAACGGAGGACAGTGTCGGAATTGAGCTTCCTTTTATCCCTCTTATAAATCGTTTTCCTATATGAATTTGTTGGATCTCGGCTGCATCCATTTGTGATATTGTTTTGCGGACACCTGATAGACGATACAGATCTGAATCGTGTATTACGAAAAAGACACCATCTTTAGATAATTGAACATCTAATTCAATTCCATCTGCTCCTTCTTCAACAGCTCCATAAAATGCTTTCATAGTATTCTCAAAATATTTCCCCGAAGCGCCCCGATGGGCATAAACTTCACGTCGCGGAATTACCTCGTTCTCTACAGACATATAGCAGCCTCCTGTGTAACCGAGTTATCTTAGATGTTCAATACCCCATCCAACATTTCGAAAACTCCCTTTGTAGGGGATTCCAAAGTAGAAGCTCTAGCACCGATTTGTATCGTCACTCCTGGATTCGCTTCCCGTGTAATTTCTATTTGTGGAGAAATCGCTGTTTTCATAGTATGCAAGTTGGCTTGAATAGCTCGATCGAATCCAAAAACTTCTTCACGACTTTTGGTGAGAGTATCATATATTTTATCGTATGCTTCCCGCTTTGGACCTTCTAATGTCTTCACAATCTTTTCTAGAGGTTCTATATGCTTCTCTAACTGTTCAATCTGTTTTTGTAAATTCTTTATCGACTGGGCCATTTTTTGAACTTCTATATGAAGCGCTTCTTTATCGACACCTTTAGCAAAAAGCATGGTTACGCGCTCATGGCGATTTCCTGCAACTGCACATTCTATTCGATATTTCGCTTCAATATTCCCTCCAATGATCCGCCCCTTGTTACGATCCACATATACATAATCCGCGATGACTTTGGAGCCTAACAAATACAAACCGACTTGAACCGTATGTGCAAATAGGCTACACTCATTCGCATGTTTAATGAAGATACTACCTTTTGCTTCAATCACGGTATTTCCCCCGCCAAACACTCCTCCTTGAATATACACATCAGCTTGTTCGGATCGTACTTCTTTGGCGTTCGTTACCCCTTCTTTTGCTCCAACGGAAATATCCCCTGTAGCGTTTACACTATATCCTGCAAGTACGGTACCTGAGATCACAACAGTTCCATCGAAAGTAATAGAACCTGTTTCCGGCCCTACATCCCCATTGATGATAAGTTGTTGACCGATACCAACAACTCCATTTTTAAATTCCAATACCCCGCCATGGAGTGCACGAAGTACCGTTTTGCCGTTCTCCTGTACTTCCTCAACGGATTTCCGGTCATAGTGGAGTTTGCTATCCAGCCCTTTTTTGCTCATTATTTCATTCCCGAAAATATCCAAACCATTTGTACCTTCTTGTGCGGGTATTTTCTCACCCAACCAGTCCCCTTTTCTAATGGGGGTGACGAAATTCATTTCGTAGTAATCTGCTGATCCATCTTCACGGATGACTGGACGTCTTTCTGGCACTTCTATGTATGTAATCATCGCATCATCCCCTTTGATGGGAGGATTCCCTTCAGCTACGATGATGGATTGACGCGGCTTGACAGCATTCCAATTGATATCGGTTTGACCCGGTCGGATTCCTTTAGATCTCAACGCATCGGCCACTAGTGCAGGAAGCTCATGTTTCTTTTCCTCAATTTCCTTAACTGTTAAATAAACCTCAGCTTCCGCCCTCATCTTATCAGGAGACACGATAATTTCAATTGCGGGAGCGTAACTAGCGATTTCACTCTCATTCCCTTCAGTTGCGAGTGCTCGACGAAGCTCAGGAAATGATGTAATTTTCAGCCTGGGTAATTCTTGAGTGATTTTATCAAAAGACTTGATGTGGAAGCCACTCTTTTTAGTATACATTGATATAGTATTCTCAATTCGTGTGAGTGTAATGTAATCGTTTTCAAACAACATGCCGTTCACCTCTCCTTATTTCCATTATAGAACTTTGCCCATTATAAGAAATAGGTGTTTCGTCTATAGTTCGTCTACTTTCATTACAAGAAGCCTATCAGTTTTGAAACTTTTCACTCATTTAGCTGCTGCATCATCATATGGAAATCCGAGATGTTAGGATGACTTTCACTTTGCACTTGCTGTATAGGCAAAATTACTTCTTATCGACTCCTTGCACGCTATAGGAAATAAGGACACACGAAAAGGCAGGATGAATTTTCCCTGCCCATGATTTTATAGGATTGCTGACCCCTACCAATCCACTTCACTATTCAGATTTCAGCTCGCCATATGCTCCAAGCGGATCTTGTCAGCGATCATGGCGATGAACTCGCTATTCGTAGGCTTACTCTTTAAGTGATGGACTGTATAGCCAAACGTTTTTGAAATGACTTCATAATTCCCGCGATTCCATGCCACTTCGATCGCATGGCGGATTGCGCGTTCCACACGGGAAGGAGTCGTTTTGTATTTTTCAGCGATGTCCGGATATAAAATTTTTGTTACAGCACCGAGCAGGTCATTATCATTGTACACCATTTGTATGGCTTCCCTTAGATAGGAGTAGCCTTTAATGTGGGCAGGTACGCCTATTTCCTTGATAGTTGTCGTGATGGCTGTGTCCAGTACTTTTAGTGAAACGCCTTCCTCAACTTTAACACTCTGTTGGGCAGGTTGTTGAGTGGATGAGGGTTTCTGTACGCTCGCAGCTTGGAATACCTGGTTGACAAGCTGCTCAAACTCAAATGGTTTTAACATAAAGTAAGACGCACCTAATCCAGCGGCTTGTGTCATTACGTCTTCTTGTCCAAAGGCTGTCAGCATAATAATTTTCAGATCTGAAGTAAGTTCATTATGTCGGAGATGTTCAAGTACAGCGATCCCGTCAAGATAAGGCATAATAATGTCCAATAGTAATACGTCTGGAACTGATTGTTCTATGTTCGCTAAACACTGCTTCCCATTTTGAGCTGTCCATAATATATCAATTTCAGGATGCTTCTCAAAATATGCAGTCATTGTTTTCACAAGCTCTTTGTTATCATCAGCTATTGCAATTTTAATTTTACCCATTCTCATTTCCCCCTTGATTGACGCGCAGCACGTCTGTTGCTGCATCTCCCTGTCGATTCCTTGCTTGGTAAAATTTTCGACAAAGGTTCTGTATTTCCTTTAATAAAAATTAAAATGAATCCAATGGCGTACGGTTTCTCTTTATTTCGACAGGATCCTTTAAAATTTAACACTTTTATAAAACAAAAACAGCCAACTCTGGAATCGAGTTGGCTGTCCTCTTACTTGGCACCCACATCAGTCATTTTTCCAAGGAATAGACCGGCTCCTTTTTCAGGCTCGTCCACAAACATATGTGTGACTGCACCGACAAACTTTCCTTTTTGGATGACAGGACTTCCGCTCATTCCCTGCAAAATTCCTCCTGTTTTTTCCAGGAGACGTTTGTCCGTCAATTTAAACTGAAACGAATCATTTGCCACCTTGGAGATTTCGATTTCGAACGATTCCACTTCCGTTCCTTGAATCGTTGTTAAAATTTCAGCCTTTCCAACAGTTAACTCTGATGGTTGCATAACTTCCAATGGTTCCGGCAAGACTTGCTTATAAGAAGTATTCCAATCGCCAAAAATTCCATAAACACTATTGGTTAATATTGAACCGAGTGTTTTTTCCTGATCGATGATTGAAGAAATCTTATAACCTGGATTTCCTGGGGAACTTTTCTTAATCTGTTCGATTTCCGACAAGTAAATGGAGCCGCTATCAAAATCCGGTGCACTGTTCAGGGAACTGTCAATGATTTGGTGTCCGAGCGCCCCGTACGTGCCATCGTTCAAATCGACATACGTGAGCGTGCCGGTTCCTTCAGTCGTTTCCTTTAAGAAAGGAAGTGCCCGTTTGAAAGACAATCCATCAGCCTCCACTTCAACGTCGGTTTCTTCACGACGGAGAAGGAGTTTGACCGCTGACTCATCTTCCACCTCTCCCACTTTATCATGGAGAATCTGCAGCGATTTTACGGACACCCCATCTATACTCACTAACTGATCGCCTGCTTGAAGAGAACTGTTTTTTTTACTAAGTGGTACATCACTTGTCACAAAGACTCCCGCAAGCTCCAGCTGAATTCCAATGGAATTACCCATAGGAATTAACGAACCGCTCGCAGCGAACGCAGCAATCGAACTAGAGGATATGACAACCATCATCACAACAGACGACATGAAAAATTTCAGCTGTCTACTCCATTCCATAAGTCACCTCCTTCTTCTGTAGATTATCTATAGAGTGTGCGTTCTGAAGGTTGTTATGAAAGGGTAAAACATGCAAAGGTGGAATTGAAAAAAGTAAAAGATTATCGGAATGGACATCCCGATATTCTTTTACTTTTCATAGTGTACTTTTTCGAGCTTCAGCAAGTTGAAGTAGTTCATCTGCATGTCGCAATGTCAATGGCGTCACTTCAGCACCGGATAGCATTCTCGACAACTCTCTGGTGCGATCTTCGTCCAATACATCCTGAATCGAAGTCCGTGTACGTTCGTTCGTCACCTCTTTGCGGATGAGGTAATGATGATCTGCCATTGCAGCGACTTGAGGCAGATGGGAAATACATAAAACCTGAGAATTCATGGCAACCATTGCTATCTTTTCTGCAATCGCTTGTGCGACACGGCCACTCACTCCGGTATCGACTTCGTCAAAAATAATCGATGTAATTCCTTGGTGTTTAGAGAAGATTGTTTTCAATGCCAGCATCACTCGCGATAATTCACCACCTGAGGCCACTTTGACAAGCGGCTTCATAGGCTCACCAACATTGGTTGAAATGTAAAAAGCGACATCATCGAATCCATTATAGTCGAAAGAGCCCGCTTCCTTCCGGTCAATCTTGACTTGGAATTCCGCTTTCCCCATATGTAGTTGAAGAAGTTGTTCCATTATGGCTTCTTCTAACATCGATGAGGACTTTTTGCGGATGGCGGAAAGTTCCTCCGCTTCAATTTCCAAGTCCGCCCGTAAATGCTGTAACTTCTCCTGTTCTTTCTCAAGACGGTCATCCCGATGAATCAGCTCATCCAATCGGTCAGCAATTTTGTCTCTGTACAACAAAATCTCTTCAATTGAAGTGCCGTATTTCCGCTTGAGAGTTGTAATCAACGCTAATCGATCCTCCACGATTTCCAATCGATTCGGATCATATTCCATCTCATCAATCATGACTTTGATGTCATGGGCGACATCTTGTAGTGAATAAAAACTTTCACCGGCTGTTTCAGCAAACATTTTCAAGTCTCCATCCACTGAGGCTGCGTCTTCAAGGTCGCTCATCGCTGATCCAAGGAAATCCAACGTACGGGAATCGCCTTGAATGGCTTCATATGCACTATTCAATCGATCAAAAAGACGATGGAAATGCTGAAGTTTCATTCGTTCAGATTCCAACGTTTCTTCTTCTCCGACTTGGAGAGCGGCTTCATCTATTTCCGTTAACTGAAACGTATACAAATCGATACGTTGTGCGATTTGTTGCTCATTTTCAGAAGCAAGGCTTAGTTTTTTGTACAATTTAACATAGTCTTCATACAAGTCCGTATAACTCTTCATCGCTAATTTAAAGGGTGCTCCGGCAAAGGAATCCAGTAAGTGGATATGCCGTTTCTGGTGCATCAATTCCTGATTCTCGTGTTGACCATGAATATCGATCAGTTGACTTCCCAATTCACGCAAAATTGCGATCGTGACCATTTTCCCGTTGACTCGGCAAGTCGTTTTTCCACTTTGGTTCAGCTCCCTGCGCAAAATGATCGTGCCGTCTTCTGCTTCTATACCGAATTCGTTTAATTTTTTAAAAACAGGGTGATTGGAATCACTGATGGCAAACATTGCTTCAAGCTCCGCTTTTTTGGTCCCATGGCGGATGAACTCGACAGAACCCCGCCCACCAGCTACGAGCTGGACAGCGTCAATAATTATTGACTTGCCAGCTCCGGTTTCACCTGTTAGAACGGTAAGTCCCTCTTCAAACGAAACATCAAGGTCTTCTATAATCGCGAAATTCTTAATGGATAGTTCACTTAACAAGGGATTCTCCCCCTTCCTTACAGCATTGCAAGCAAGCGATCTCTCACAGAACCTGCCCCTGCTTCATCACGGCAAATTATCATACACGTGTCGTCCCCGCAAATGGTACCAAGCATTTCAATCCATTCCAGATGGTCAATCAGCGATCCAACTGCATGTGCGTTACCTGGTAGCGTTTTCAATATGAGAAAATGACTGGCGCCATCGATGCTTACGAAAGCATCTGTCAGCATCCTGTGCAGTTTGTCCTCAATATTGAATTGCGGATTCGCAGGTAAACTATATTTGTAACGTCCATCAGGCATAGGCGTTTTGAATAAGTGCAACTCTTTAATGTCCCTGGAAACGGTTGCTTGCGTCACATCGACACCTGAATTTTTCAAGGTGTCTACGAGCTGATCTTGTGTTTCAATCGCGTGCGACGTAATAATCTCGCGGATGCGAAGATGGCGCTGCCCTTTGTTCATATCAATCACTCCCTGCACATCATTTGTATGAAAACAGAAAGGGATTCCATCATTTAATACAGAGGAATCCCGTTTCTTGTTACGCTAATTCCGAGTGGGCTCTCTTCACTAATTCCGAGAAGTCTTTCTCCGTAAACGGTGTTGCAGGCTGATCCTCAGCGACTAAATGGAATAGAAACTCAATATTCCCTTCTCCGCCTGTAACTGGAGAATATGTCATATCCCGAAGGCTGAATCCTTCTTTGGAAGCAATCTCCGCAACTTTACGCAAAACTTCTTTATGCACAGCAACGTCGCGGACAATCCCTTTTTTACCGACATTCTCTTTCCCTGCTTCAAACTGAGGTTTAACTAATGCCAACACATCTCCGCCTGGAATCAGAATTTGTTTCAAAGGAGGGAGTATCAGTCCTAAGGAAATGAAGGAAACATCAATCGTCGCGAAATCAGGCAGCCCTTCCGTAAACATGTCAGGAGTTGCATAACGGAAGTTGCATTTCTCCATTACGGTGACCCGATCATCTGACCGGATTTTCCATGCAAGCTGGTTTGTGCCAACATCCAGCGCATAACAATGTTTCGCTCCATTCTGAAGGGCACAGTCTGTAAATCCGCCCGTTGAAGAACCGATGTCCAGCATAATTCGCTCACCCACTGTAACATCGAACTCTTCTAACGCTTTTTCTAATTTTAGTCCACCACGACTTACGTATTTCAACGTGGAACCTTTAACTTGCAAAGGCATGGAGGTTTTAATTTTTTCACCCGGTTTATCCATCCGTGTCTCATTTGAATAGACGATTCCTGCCATGATCGAACGCTTTGCTTGTTCCCTTGTGTCAACAAGACCACGCTGTACGAGCAAGACATCTACTCGTTCTTTAGGATCCGTATTCGTCATTGCATTTCCTTCTTGCGTTCCTGAGAGGAGATGGCATCTGCAGTCAAATCTGCAAGTGCACCTGGAGTCATCCCGATTTCAGCTAAAAGAGCATCTACATCTCCATGCTCAATAAATTGGTCAGGAATACCCATTCTATGGATCGGTGCATTGACGCCGGTATCATGAGCATATTCAAGCACTGCGCTTCCGAAACCACCTGCAAGAACAGCTTCTTCCACAGTAATAATCGGTTTTCCTGCTGCAAAGAGCTCATCCAACATCTCTTCATCCAATGGTTTAATGAATCGGGCATTGACGATGCTCACTGAAATCCCTCGCTCTGCAAGTAGCTCTGCAGCTTCATACGCCATCGGAATCGTTGTCCCGAATGTCAATATTGTCGCATCTTGTCCCTCGGTTAACTGTTCCCATTTTCCGATGGGCAGCACTTTCAATTCTTCGTCCATCGGGATTCCGAATCCGTTTCCACGCGGGTAACGCATGGCAATCGGGCCATCATCATAAGCCAATGCAGTTTTCACCATATGTTGACCTTCGTTTTCATCTTTCGGCATCATGATGACCATATTCGGCAAGTGACGCAAAAATGCGATGTCAAATACACCTTGATGCGTTTCCCCATCTGCGCCAACTAGTCCTGCCCTGTCAATTCCGATGAATACGTTCAGCTTTTGGCGGGCGATATCATGTACTAGCTGATCATAAGCTCGTTGGAGGAATGTGGAGTATATCGACAAGAACGGTTTCATCCCTTGTGTCGCCATACCTGCTGCCATTGTCGCAGCATGTTGTTCAGCAATTCCGACATCATAAAACCGGTCTGGGAATTCCGCTGAGAAAGCTTCCAATTTCGAACCTACAGGCATCGCTGGCGTAATTGTAGCAACACGTCGATCATCCCGAGCAATCCTTGCTACTGTCGCTGAAACTAAGCCGCTCCATGAAGGGCCAATAGCAGGTGATTTCACGAAATCTCCTGTTTCGATTTTATAAGGTCCTGTCCCATGCCAAGTCCCGATTTTATCATTTTCAGCAGGATGGTACCCTTTTCCTTTTTTCGTAACAACATGAAGAAGGACAGGTCCTTCCATTTTTTTAGCGTATAGCAGGTTTCGCTCGAGTTCGTTAAAATCATGGCCGTCAATTGGACCTAAATACGTAAAACCGAGTTCTTCAAAAAAGACACCGGAGACAACTAAATATTTCAGGCTATCTTTAAGACGTTCAGCTAAAGATGCCATTTTCCCACCGACAGCAGGGATTCGTTTGATCAATTCTTCAACATCGTCTTTTACGCTATTATACTTTCCGGCCGTACGTAATTTACCTAAAACCGAATGCAGAGCTCCTACGTTCGGAGCAATGGACATTTCGTTATCATTCAGTATGACAATCATGTTTGTCTGCTGGCTGCCGATATGGTTTAGTGCTTCAAGGGCCATACCGCCTGTCAGTGCCCCATCGCCAATAATTGGAATGACGTAGTTGTCATCCCCTTTGATATCGCGTGCTGCCGCCATACCCATCGCTGCAGATAAGGAAGTTGAACTGTGCCCTGTCTCCCAGACGTCGTGTTCACTTTCTGCCATCTTCGGGAAACCGCTTAAGCCTTTGTATTTACGAAGCGTGTCGAAATCACCTGCACGGCCGGTTAAAATTTTATGGACGTACGCTTGGTGTCCTACGTCCCAAATGAATTTGTCCTGTGGACTATTGAAAAATTTATGAAGCGCGATTGTCAGCTCCACTACACCTAGATTTGGTCCGATATGACCGCCTGTTACAGAACATTTGTTTATCAGGAACTTCCGAATGTCTGAGGCGAGTTCTTTCATCTCTTCTAGGTTCAAATTTTTAATATCCGATGGACTGCTGATCTTTGTAAGATCCATCTCTATCACACACCTTCATAAGTTAATACTACTGTTTCCGTTCTTTTTCCTTATTATATCAACAATCAAACAAACAGTACCATTTAGACGCCTTGCTTTATGCGTTTCGATTGATAATGTAGTCCCCAATTCGAGCTAACAACGAACTACCTAAACCAATTTCTTCTAAAGCATCAAGCGCCTGTTTGTGATGGTCCTCAAGTTTTGCCTGAGCACCTTCAAGCCCTAATAGTGCAGGGTATGTACTCTTCTCACTCGCCGTATCCTTGTTTGCTGTTTTTCCAAGTTGTTCGGTAGAAGCAGTGACATCTAGTATGTCATCTTTGATCTGGAAAGCAAGTCCGATATGTCTCGAAAATGTCCGGAGAATTTCCATCTTGGATTCGGATACTTTGGCAAGGAGCGCACCTGATTCAATACAGCAAGCAAGCAAGGCACCCGTTTTATGGATATGGATTTCTTCCAGTTCCGTCAAGGACAGTTGTTTACCTTCGCCTTGCATGTCCAAAATTTGACCACCTACCATTCCTGATGCACCTGAAGCGATGCTCACGGCTTTCAAAATGGCAAGCATCGTCGCTGGATCTGTATGCTGAAGTGTCGCAAGTTGTTCGAATGCAAGTGTTTGCAAGGCATCTGCGGCTAAAACAGCTGTCGCTTCTCCAAATACAATATGATTCGTTGGATTCCCTCTTCTGAAATCATCGTCATCCATGCACGGAAGATCATCATGGATCAAAGAATAAGTGTGGATCAATTCAATCGCTCCCGCTACTTGAATTGCATCCTCAGAGGCAACCTCTAAATCTTGCAGCACTGCCAGGACAAGGAGAGGACGGATTCGCTTCCCACCTGCATTTACAGAATAAGCCATCGCTTCATGCAAGATTTCCGGATAGTTCTTTCCGTTAAAAAGCTCAGAAAAGTGGTTGTCTAAAAGCGGAATTTTTTCATCCATGAATTTTTTCAGCTGCTCACTCACTTGTGTCCTCTCCCTTCGAAGGTTCCACTGATGTGGTCTCTCCATCTTTGTCTACAATTGAGACGAGTTGCTTCTCAGCATGTTGCAGTTTTTGCTGACAAAATGTAGAAAGCTCCATACCTTTTTTATATAATGTGATGGAATCTTCGAGTTGAACATCTCCAGTTTCAAGTTGTTGAACGATTTTTTCCAATTCCAGCATCGCTTCTTCAAATTTCATCGAATCAGTTTCCATTCATGATTCCTCCTTAAGGGGTTCAATCGATAGGACTTCCGCAATGACAGTACCGTCCTGCATATTCATCTTCACAGAGTCCCCAGGCGTTAGTGACTCGGTTTTCTTCACCAGCTCGCCTTCTTTGTATACGATTGTGAATCCTCTTTCCATGACACTTAGCGGGTTAAGTGCTTGCAGCATACGGATACCAGTTAAGAAACGGTCTTGCTTGCGTCCCACGGATTGACTCATTGCCCGCAGGAGCCTTTCTTCAGCGATAACCGAATCCTTAGCGCGTTGCTGCAGCTGGATCGCAGGTGAAACGCCCTGTAACCGGGAGGTGCTTTGAGTGAGTTGCTGGGATTTCCGATAGAGCAATTCACTGTTCCCCCGAACGAGACGTTCTTCAAGAGATGACTGTTTTTCAATAAACGGTCGATACAATCGTTCCGGGTAAAGAAAAGGGTACGCACTCTTAAGACGGTCCAACCGCTTTTGTTCCTGAGATAGACGCGTTGCAAGAAAACGATAAATCACTCGTTTGCGATCCAAAATGCGACCTGCCAATTCTTCCTTTGCAGGGACCGCAAGTTCAGCAGCTGCAGTCGGAGTAGGTGCACGATGATCTGCAACGAAATCCGCTATTGTTGTATCTGTTTCGTGACCTACTGCGCTGATTGTAGGAATTCGACAAGAGAAAATGGCACGAGCTACCGCTTCTTCGTTAAAAGCCCATAAATCCTCTATCGAGCCCCCTCCTCTGCCGACGATGAGGACGTCAATATCACCTTGACGATCCGCTTGTCCAATTGCTTCGACAATGGATGGAACCGCTTGTTTACCTTGAACAGCAGCTGGAAATAATACAATTTCAGCTATTGGAAATCTGCGAGCTATCGTTGAACAGATATCTTGGAACGCTGCACCTGATTTTGCGGTAATCACCCCGACCTTCTTAGGAATCCAGGGCAATGGCTGTTTCCAGCGTACGTCGAACAAGCCTTCCTTGCCTAGCTGCTCTTTTAACTGCTCAAAGGCAAGAAAAAGAGCCCCGATACCATCCGGTTCCATGGATTGCACATAAAGCTGATACTGTCCACTGCTTTCATATACATTAATATCTCCTGTTATCAGTACGTTCATGCCGCTTTCTGGTCTGAACTTCAAACTGGAGGCATTCCCCCGGAACATAGCCGCTTGAATTCTGCTTTTGTCGTCTTTTAACGTGAAGTAAATGTGACCGCTTGGGTGAATTTTCACATTGGACAATTCACCTTTGATATAGACATTCCGCAAGTGTGGATCGGCATCGAATTTCCGCTTAATGTATTTTGTGACAGCTTGTACGGTTAAGTATGGATTACCAGACAACGGATTCCCCTCCTGCGAATAAAAAGCTGTCTCTCTCTAACAAGAAACAGCGCTGTTGAATTCTATGTAACGGCCTGGGCCGTTTTCTTAAATATATTTACTGCACATCAATTGAGCACTTTGTAAGGTGTTTTTCAGCAACATGGTGACAGTCATCGGTCCGACTCCGCCAGGGACAGGGGTGAGTGCGCCTGCTTTTTCTTTCACACTCGCGAAATCGACATCCCCACATAGTTTTCCATTTTCATCCCGATTCATGCCTACGTCTATCACGGTTGCACCTTCTTTAATATGCTCTGCCGTAATGTATTTAGCTTGCCCAATCGCGACAATCAGGATATCCGCTTGACGGGTGAAAGCTTCCAAGTTTTCTGTTTTGGAATGGCAATAGGTCACCGTTGCATCTTTTTGAAGAAGCAATTGCCCCATCGGTTTGCCTACGATATTGCTGCGCCCTACGATAACTGCATGCTTTCCTGATATTTCAGTACCCGTATGCTTAAGTAACTCCAAAATACCGGCAGGAGTGCATGAAACATAGGATGTTTGTCCAATAATCATCTTCCCGACGTTTTCCGGATGAAAACCATCCACATCTTTTTTAGGTGAGATGGCTCGGATCACTTTGCTTTCATCGATATGAGGCGGTAATGGCAATTGGACAAGAATGCCGTGAATGGTAGGGTCGTTGTTCAACCTGTCCACAGTTTCCAGTACGTCTTTCTGACTCACACTGATCGGCAACTCGATCAGTTCAGACTTCATGCCAACTGCTGTACTCGATTTTTCCTTATTTTTCACATATGTACGAGATGCTTGGTCTTCACCTACGAGGACAACAGCAAGACCTGGACGACATCCTCTCTCGATGAGTCGTTCCACGTCCCTTTTAATCTCTTCACGAATCTTTGCACCGATTGCTTTTCCATCTATGAGTACACTTGGCAAATCCGTCACATCCTTTGTTGTTCAAATTTCGACAGTACACCATTCACAAATCGTCCTGATTTTTCGTCTCCAAATGTTTTACAAAGTTCGATGGCTTCGTTCACTGCAACTTTGTGAGGAACGTCTTCGTTATACAGTAACTCAAATACTGCAAGTCGAAGAACAGTCCGCTCAATCTTCGGAAGTCTGTCCAATGACCAGTTTTCCAGTTTTTCAATGAGTATTTTGTCAATCGCTTCCTGCTTTTCACGCGTCCCTTTTACAAGCATTTCGTAAAAAGAATCGATCGGTCCTTCAGTAATATAGCTAATTGCCTCTTCTACAGGCAGGGTCGTTCCATCAAGCTGGAAAAGGGTCTGGACCGCTTTTTCTCTCGCTTCTCTTCGTTTCATACAATTTGTCTCCTTCGTCACTGGTTCGTTTAGGCTTTATCATAGCACAAATGCTGTATGAAGATACAGTCACAACAGGCAAAAGCATCATCCGAAGATGATGCTTTTCGTCATTCTGTCACTGAAGTCATTTCAGAACGGATTCCAGTTACGTGAACATTGACTTCCCCTGTTTCAATTGAAGTCATATGATAAACAGCTTCTTTGATCTTTTTTTGAACATTTGCAGCTACTTGTGGAATAAGTTGGCCATCTTCCGCTATACAAAAGACGTCAATAATGAGTTTGTTGTCTACCCATTCGGTTTTTACTCCCTTACCATGCATCACTTTTCCCAGTCGCTCTGCAACACCGGTTGCAAAGTTCCCTGAAGTCATCGCAATTCCTTGAACTTCAGAAGTTGCGATTCCAATAATCACTTCCAAAACTTCAGGAGCGAGCTCAATCTTGCCAAGACTCTCTCCCGCAGAGGAGTTTGCTTTAATAAACGAATTCGCTTTTTCAGCCATATCCGCGCGCCTCCTTCCTTAGTTTGAATTCATGACATCGTATTTTTCCAGAAACTTCGTGTCGAAATCCCCTGATTTAAATACATCATGTTTCATTAGATTGTAGTGGAAAGGAATTGTTGTCTTAACCCCTTCCACTACAAATTCATCGAGTGCACGTTTCATACGGGCTACTGCTTCTTCACGCGTATCCGCATGAACAATCAGTTTAGCCACCATCGAGTCATAAAACGGCGGGATTTTATATCCGGGATAGACGGCTGAGTCGACACGGACTCCATTACCGCCTGGCGGAAGATACATGTCAACCGTACCTGGTGATGGCATGAAGTTTTTCTCGGGATTTTCTGCGTTGATGCGGCATTCGATTGACCAGCCATTGATTTTGATGTCTTTTTGTTTAAAAGGCAGTTTTTCACCAGCTGCAACTTTCAACTGCTGCTGAATCAGGTCAATCCCTGTAATCATTTCAGTTACCGGATGTTCTACTTGGATTCTTGTATTCATCTCCATGAAATAGAATTTCTTGTTAATATGATCGAAGATGAATTCAACCGTGCCTGCACCTCTGTAATTTACGGCTTCAGCAGCTTTCACAGCCGCTTGTCCCATCTCTTTGCGCAACTCTGGAGTCAGTGCCGGAGATGGCGCTTCCTCCACTAATTTCTGCATACGGCGCTGAATGGAGCAATCGCGTTCACCAAGGTGAACTGTGTTGCCATGCTTGTCCGCCAATACTTGGATTTCAACGTGACGGAACACTTCGATGAACTTTTCTAGATAGACGCCAGGATTCCCAAATGCAGCCGCAGCCTCTTTTTGAGTAACCTTAATCCCTTTCTTGAGTTCCTCCGGATCACGTGCTACGCGAATCCCTTTACCTCCGCCGCCAGCAGTTGCTTTAATAATGACCGGATATCCGATTTCCTGTGCGACCGTAAGCGCTTCCTCTTCATCCGCAACGAGACCATCAGATCCAGGTACAATCGGAACCCCAGCTAGACGCATCGTTTCACGCGCGACGTCTTTCGTCCCCATGCGTGCAATCGCATCAGAAGTAGGGCCGACAAATTCAATGTTCACTTCTTCACACATTTCAGCAAAGCTTGCGTTTTCTGCAAGGAACCCATATCCTGGATGGATTCCATCGCAATCCGTCATCTTTGCGACACTTATGATATTTGAAAAGTTCAGGTAACTGTCCTTTGAAAGTTTGGGTCCGATGCAAAATGCTTCATCGGCAATTTTGACATGCAATGCATCGCGATCGGCTTCGGAATATACAGCTACTGTCTCAAGACCGAGCTCTTTACACGCACGGATAATGCGTACGGCAATCTCGCCGCGATTTGCGATTAGAATTTTTTTCATCGTCCATTCCCCCTTCAATTTTCTTTTACAAGGAAAAGAGGCTGTCCATATTCAACGAGCTGTCCATCTTTAACAAGAATTTCAACAATCTCGCCAGCTACTTCAGCTTCAATTTCATTGAATAGCTTCATAGCTTCTACGATGCAAACAACATCTTCAGTTCCAACTTTTTGTCCAACTTGAACAAATGGAGCTGCTTCAGGCGATGAGGATTTATAGAACGTACCGACCATTGGAGATACGATACTTTTCAATGATGCATCTGCAACGTTGTCTACAGGTGCAGGTTCTGCAATCGGGGCTGCCTCCTGTTTAGGCGGCGTCATTTTTTCAGGTGCTGCTTGCTGAACAACCTGTGCTCCTGAAGTGGAATCTTGAACATCCGGTACTGGCATTTGAACTTGGACCGGTGCCATAGTAGTTCCGCTTGCATTGCTCTTTACGATTTTAATTTTTGCTCCATCCGCTTCGTACGAAAATTTGTCGATAGAAGACTGATCGATAAGTTTAATGATTTCTCTAATTTCTTGAATCTTTAACATGAATGATTCTCCTGACTCCATAAAGTTTTTTTACACCCTCACACTCTATAGTAGACGTTTTTAAAGGATTTTGAAATAGTTAACCCCCATTTCACTTCTAAAAAAACTGTAAATAGAAAAAAAGACCCGGATTTTGGGCCTTTAACGGATTACTGATTCCCTGTAAAATCGACTTGTACTTTTTTAGCATCATCCCAACTTGCTAGAACGTATTGGGTGATTTCATCAGCCAATTTAGCAGAATGTCCTTCAGTTGAAAGAACAGTTACTTTCACTTCTCCGTTTTCCGTTCGGACAAAGGCTTCTGGATATCCGAGCGCCTTGATTTGTAATTCTAATAACGCTTCCGCGGAATCTCGTTTATTAAGCTCAGACATTTCTTCGAATGCTTCGTTTTTCTCTTCAGCTGTGTAGTCAGGGGATGTCATCTTAGCATTCAGTTGCTCTGATTGTTTGCTACGCGCTTCACGGACTTCCATCCTCATCTCTTCAAATAGATACGACGTTGCAAACACGGGCGTCTGCTTATCGGATGAACCCTTTTTCGGGACGTCAGCCGTTTCTGTCATATCACTTGAGAATATGGAGATTCCGTCGAATGGCATAGGTGCTTTCTCTTTAATATAGTAAATCGAGATGACAGCAACAAGACTCATTAGTGTTAAAAACCAAACTGTGCGTTTATTTGTTCTCATCATAGTTCCCCCTTTTGGTCATTTCCACGATAACAATTCGATGTTCTGGTACTTGAAGGACAGCAGACAATATCCTTGTGAGTTCAGATTTGAGACCCGGCTTTCCGGCTCCTTCCGCCACAACAAGTACACCCGTCGCTTCGTTTGTGTTGGAGTCCGCTGACTTTGTGAAATAATCAGTGAGCGGTGATTGTTCTTTTGCTCCCTTCGGAGGATGGAGGTATATGGAAACCTCCCCTACTCCGTCAATCTTTTTCAATGCTGATTCAAGTGCTGCAGCTTCAGCGTTCCCCTCCTTTTCGGTAGACTTCCCGGACGTCGTTCCATCTGAATTCCAGGGTGGATTGAGTAAGATGAATACGAGAACCGTGATTCCCATAAATAGGATCACTTGCATTTTCCCAGTCGGTTTTTGCATGACATCACCATTCCATCTGTCTGTTTGGACCGGGGGCCTGTTCATCTATGAAACAATGTATGCACGTTTTTCTCTTCCTATAACCTAAGAAAGGAAAAGATATTCAGCAACAGCCACATACCAGCAGCAAGTTTAGCCAACTGTCCAAATTCTTCTTTTCTGGTTTCTGGAAGCATCATAGACAGAACCCCGGAGAGAACCGAAATCAGGACAACACCGATTAGAAACTTGTCATTCCAAATCCCCCTTTTCCAGTCATCTCATTGAAAGTTTCACGAAAACGATAAAAAATAAAACTGTATAAACAAAAGCAAAAATCATGAGAAATGTAATCGCGCATAATACGAATAGAGAACGGCCTATATCATCCAATACATCTGAAAGCTCCGATGAAGTGAACGGTTCTATAAGAGCTGCGCACCAACGATATAAAAACGCCAAGAGTAAGGTTTGCACAACAGGAAGGATGGCGATCCCCCACAACGTTACTAACAGCCATCCCCCCACCATGAGTCCGGCACCAGAAGAATAACGACCAAGGGCACCCATGCTGTCCGTTACGAATGACCCGACGAACGGTATGTTCTGTCGAATCAATTCTTTCAGCGGTTCACTCGCTGCCTCTGAAATCCCCCAAGAAACCGCGCCTCCTGCTGTGATGAAGATTGAATAGGCAGCCACGATGGAAGACACAACCGCTAATAATGTTGTCCGCAGCATGTCCGAAAGCTTTGAATACGATATAAGAGGATTTAAACGAGTTACGATATCGAATAGCAAAGCAGTGGTGACTAAAGGCAACAACAATCTGTCCGCAAAAAACACAGCGCCATTTGCAAACAATAGTAAAGCAGGTTGGAAGTTGAGCAAGCTTAGTGCATTACCTGAAATCGCCATTCCCGCAGTCAGAATCGGGTAGCTCGTAACAAATAACATAGCGATTGACTTCATGAGTTTTTGGATCAGTAAGAGCTGCTCAAACGCAGGCCGTAACACGACAAGAACAATCACAATGTAAAGCAATTGCTTCGTCCAGTCCGAGAATGAGGGGAAAAGATAGTTCAATACAGTTGCCATTAGCGCAATGATAATTACGACTATGAAGCTATATAGCAGGCCACTTATGAGTGAGTGCAGAAAATCGAGTATGGTGATCATCCCCCATTCACGGCGTAATAAGCGCAGTGAGTGTCTGTATGAGATTGACAAGCTCAGGCAGCCAGAAGGACAGGATGGCAATTTTGACTACAAATTGAGCTAAATTTGCAAACGACGGATATCCGGATTCAGACAAATGTTGCGTAATCGATTCAGAAATAAAAAACAAGAACGCGCTAATTAACAGAAGTCGCCCATATGGCTCGGGGACGCCATGAAAAATATCACTCAACTTTTTAATGAAAGGAATCAGAACGGTCATCATGACGTACGCAAGAACGAAAAGAAATAAGGCACTATACAAGATCGGATGTAACTGCGGGACAGCATAACGGATAATGAGCAGCAATAGGAAAACGGCCAATAATTGAAAAAGGAGCGCCATTACATCGCCAAAGAAAGCCATTGGAAGAACTCGGAAATCTCAGTGAAAAAAATCTTTAAAAAACGGATCATTTCGACTGCGATGTACAAATACGCAATGAAAAATAAGAAAAAAGAGAATTCTTTCTTACCTGTCTGTTCGAAGAAAATATGCAAACAACCGATAACCAGTCCAATGCCGGCAATTCGCAGTAAGTCATTCAATTCCATCCGGCGATCCTCCTCCTGTTTCACTATACGCAAGTGCTTCAGACAATATGAAAAACGCTTGCCTATTCTGTGCGAATAGGCAAGCGTTCAGTTGGTCACTGTTATTGAATTTCAACACTTGAGGGATTATGCGCGTGACACATATTCCCCTTCTTCAGTATTGATGATGAGTTTGTCACCGATGTTAATGAAAAATGGCACTTGTACAGTAAGACCTGTTTCAAGTTTTGCTGGTTTTGATCCGCCACTCGCAGTGTCACCTTTAATACCTGGTTCAGTTTCTGCTACTTCCAGAACAACCGTTGACGGCACCTCAACACCAAGAACTTCTTCTTTGTATTGAATCACGTGCACTTCCATATTTTCTTTCAAGTAGTTCAATTCTTCTTCAATCTGCTTTGTAGGCAGTTCGATTTGTTCGAAACTTTCATTGTCCATGAAGACATGATCGTCTCCATTAGCGTATAGATACTGCATGCGTTTGTTATCAATTTGAGCTTTCGCTACTTTCTCTCCAGCACGGAAAGTCTTTTCGTTCACGTTACCTGAACGCAAGTTACGCAATTTCGACCGCACAAATGCCGCACCTTTACCCGGTTTAACGTGTTGGAATTCCATTACGCGCCAAATGTCGCCGTCCACTTCAATTGTCAAACCTGTTTTAAAATCGTTTACTGAAATCATTCCGTTTCCTCCAATAGCTCTTATAAAATTTGCAGTTCTTTTGTAGAGTGAGTCAACCGTTCACATCCATTTTCCGTAATTACGAGATCGTCTTCAATCCTTACGCCTCCGATGCCTGGCAAGTAGATACCTGGTTCAGCCGTAACTGTCATGTTCGGTTCGAGAACCGTTTCCGAACGGAAAGACAGCCCAGGAGCTTCATGGACTTCCAGACCGATCCCGTGACCTGTGGAATGACCGAACGCGTCTCCATACCCTTTTGAAGCAATGTAATCCCGTGCAATCGCATCTGCTTGGATACCGGTCATCCCTGGTTTAATGCCTTCTACTGCTAGTTTCTGTGCAGCAAGGGTAATCTCATAGATTTCCCGCATTTTTTCCGAAGGTTCACCGACAGCCACTGTTCGCGTTATGTCAGAGATGTATCCATTATACAACGCACCATAATCCAATGTCACGAGTTCTCCGGATTGAATTTTTTTATCGGTCGCTACACCGTGTGGTAGTGCCCCGCGAACTCCAGAAGCGACAATTGTATCGAATGACGAGGAAGTGGCACCTTGTTTACGCATGAAGAACTCCAATTCGTTCGATACTTCAAGTTCCGTCATGCCTGCTTTGATGAATCCACAAATGTGCGCGAACGCATCATCTGCTATTTTAGCTGCCTGCTTTAGCACATCCAACTCTTCAGGCGTCTTGATGATCCGTAGTTTTTCAACAAGACCCGAAGTCGGAATCAGTTCAGCTGTCACTTTACTTTTATACAGTTCGTACATACCGAATGTTAAATCTTCTTTTTCAAACCCTAGACGTTCTACCTTCATCTGAGCGACTTGTTGAGCAACCTCTTCAATAATTGTCTTTTCATGCTGGACGATTCGGAATTCTTTAATCTGGTCCGCTGCCTGCTCCATATATCTAAAGTCGGTGATGAACACCGCATCGTCCTTAGATATGATTGCAACACCGGCAGTCCCAGTGAAGCCAGTCATATATCGGCGATTATAACCACTTGTCACTAATAATGCATCCAATTCTTTTTCTGCCAATAATTCTCTTAGTTTTGTAAGTTTCACTGTTCTCATTCCCTCTCCATTTTACGAATCAATGCAAGTGCGCCCAACTCATACCCATCGGTTCCTAATCCTGAAATCTGTCCGGCACATACAGGAGCAAGCATAGAGTTCTGTCTGAATGACTCACGGTTATGTATATTCGAAATGTGCACTTCCACAACTGGAATGTGCACAGATGCAATGGCATCTCGAATAGCAATGCTTGTATGTGTGTAGGCACCCGGATTGAAAACGATTCCATAGACGCCTTCATCTGCAGCTTGATGAATACGATCAATTAAAGCTCCTTCATGGTTGGATTGAAAAGACGATAACCCGACATTATGGTTCATGCATAACTTACGGATACGATCCTCAATATCCTCAAGCGTTTCATGACCATAAACATCAGGTTCCCGTTTTCCTAATCGATTCAAATTCGGACCATTCAGCAGCAATAAATCCATTGTCCATCAACCCCTAGCTATTTTCCTTTCTATTTTATCATAACATTTAGACGAGGTAACCTATTTCGCATTCTTTGGCAGTTCATTTTTCATGAAAACTGAAGTCCCTACCACGAACCTAGTAATCATGGCAATGAGACAAAGAAATGGAATCGAAACCGACTTAAAAGCAGACCCGATAGAATCCGGTCGTGAAATCGTCCATTCCACTGCACAGACAAAAATAACAGCTAGCACAATCGATGTGATCGATGACGGTATTTTTGAAGTGACATGTAAAATACTATAAAGTGCGATGAATAATAGGACTAAAACGGTAATTAAAACTAGCCATTTCACAATTGGTGATTCCATAGCGAGAACATTCCATTTCTGAGACCATCCAAGTGGTGACCATTTAACAAAATGAAAGACCTTTAGAAATTTCAGACTCAGTGCAGTTAGTAACCCAGCAACTAATGCTGTCCATAAAAGTGTAGGTGTATGCATATCTGTCCCTCCTGCTCCAAGTGTCGACCGTTCTCACGTTTTTAAACGTGATGGTGGAGCAATCACTTATTTTCCTGTACAATAACAACATTGATACAAAATTGAGATTTCATACAGAAAGCGTGGGCTGTAGATGGAAAAGAATCAGCAATCCCCTGCCTATGGCGGTCAGGCTCTCATTGAGGGCGTCATGTTCGGAGGGAAACAACATACAGTAACCGCTATACGTCGTAAAGACGGCACGATCGATTATTTTCACGTACTGAAAGAGAGCAGTCCGATGCGTCAAAAGTTGAAAAAGATTCCTTTAGTCAGAGGAATTGTGGCTCTCATTGAATCTGCAGGGCTCGGCTCAAAACATCTGACGTTCGCAAGTGATCATTATGATGTGATGCCTGGTGAAGAAGTCGAAAAATCAGAGGAAGAATCCTCTAAGTTGACCATGATTTTAGGAGTAGCTGCAGTTGGTGTACTCTCTTTCGTCTTCGGCAAGTTCGTCTTTACTTTATTCCCAGTTTTCCTTGCAGGGCTTTTTCATCCGATCTTCCCAGGAAAGACTATTCAAATTCTTTTAGAGACCTTCTTTAAACTATCCCTCTTATTGAGTTACGTGTCCCTTATCTCGATGACCCCACTCATTAAGCGGGTATTCAAATATCATGGAGCGGAGCATAAAGTTATCAATGCCTATGAAAATAATCTGCCTTTGACTGTTGAGAATGTACAGGCTCAATCACGACTGCATTATCGTTGCGGCAGCAGTTTCTTATTATTTACGGTCATTGTAGGGATGTTCATCTATTTCCTAGTGCCAACAGATCCATTCTGGCTGCGTATTGTGAATCGGATTTTACTGATCCCTGTTGTTCTCGGAGTCTCGTTTGAAGTGCTTCAACTTACGAATGCTGTACGTAACGTTCCAGTACTGCGTTTTTTAGGTTATCCAGGGTTATGGCTCCAGTTGTTAACAACAAAAGAGCCTGATGACGATCAGGTGGAAGTTGCGATTGCTTCATTCAACAAATTGCGTGAGATTGAAGTACATGGCGAAGCAGTCCTAACTAATCCATCTCCTCTATCTCCTGAAAGTGAAATGAGCACTGTGAACTTATAATGAAAAAGGAAGGCTTCCTCTTCAGGGAGCCTTCCTTTTTCATTTTCGGTATGTCCATTCATCATTCGCGTATTTCCGATTTTCAATTTCTTTGACAACCTTAAGTTGTTCTGGACTGAGAACATAGGGCACAAGTTCGAGATTGAGTGCTTTTTCAAACCCTTTTGAAAAGGCTTCTAAACAATCTGCTACTGAGATGTCACGAGCAGTCAACCGGTCAATCGCGACAGCTTTTTCCGGGAGTCCTTTTCGTACTTGTTCTCTGATTTCTTCTGAAGCGAATTTAAAGAGAGACACCAGTTTGTCTTCATCCAAACTGAGTAAAATCGCTCCATGCTGTAAAATCACGCCTTTTTGACGCGTTTGAGCACTGCCCGCCACTTTCTTCCCTTCCACGACAAGCTCATACCAGCTGGAAGTGTCAAAACACACTCCACTTTTAGGACGTTTCAGCTGTTCCGATACTTGTTCAGATGGAACCGAAAAAGAGGCTTCCAATCCGAGGTTCCGGAACCCTTCAAGCAATCCACCCGAAATGACCCGATAAGCTTCAGTCACTGTCTCAGGCATGTCCGGATAGTCTTCTGAAACGATTACACTATATGTAAGTTCATGTTCATGCAAAACACCTCTTCCCCCCGTAGGTCGCCGCACGAATCCGAGTCCATACCTCTCCACAGCCTCCATATCGATTTCCTTAGCTACACTTTGGAAATAACCAATGGAGAGGGTTGCAGGATCCCATTCGTAAAAACGAAGAACCGGGCCGATCTCGCCTTTGCTATGCCAATCGAGGAGCGCTTCGTCCAATGCCATGTTAAAGGATGGTGAACACTTCCCTGACTGAATATAGTTCCATTTCATTTTTTCCATTACACCCCGCCTTTCCCTTCATAACGAACTCAATTTTATCATTGCAATTGAACATGTGCCACTTAATCTTTATAATGAAGGATGAGATAGAAAGGGGAAAGATGTTTTGAATGCTAATTGGTATGTATTAATAGGACTGTTAGTTGTAATGATCGCTTATTTCGTCATTACAGCTCTTCGTCTCCGCAAAGCGGTTACGAATTTGACGCAAGAGCAATTCATTGAAGGTTACCGGAAAGCGCAGCTGATCGATGTTCGCGAACCAAAAGATTTTGATGCAGGTCATATACTTGGTGCCCGTAACATCCCTTACACTCAACTGCGACAGCGGTATAAAGAAATACGTGCTGACAAACCCGTTTACTTGTACGACCAAAATGGAGGTAAAAGCGCGCGTACAGCTCTGTTCTTGAAAAAGAAAGACTATACGGACCTTTACCATTTACAAGGCGGATTCCGTACGTGGTCAGGAAAAGTGAAAAGTAAAAAGTAATTGAATGAAAAGGACCGAAGCGCCTAGGCTTCGGTCCTTTTCTTATGCTTTCACTAATTCTTCTTCAGTCTGAGGGGTGTAACGAAGCACCGGCTTACGTGCTGCTTTCGTTTCATCCAAACGGCTAATGACTGTCGTATGTGGTGCTTCCTGAACGATCTCAGGATTTTCTTCCACTTCTTTAGCGATTTGGATCATCGCATCGATAAAGGAATCGAGTGTTTCTTTGGACTCCGTTTCAGTCGGCTCGATCATCATGCCTTCTTCGACATTAAGCGGGAAGTAGACCGTAGGCGGATGGAAGCCGAAATCGAGCAGGCGTTTCGCCATATCGAGCGTGCGAACACCGAGTTTCTTCTGTCGGCGACCCGATAACACAAACTCATGCTTACAATGCTGCGGGTATGGGAGATCGAAATACGGTTCCAAACGACGCATCATGTAGTTCGCATTGAGAACTGCATTCTCCGTAACTGCTTTCAAACCATCTGGGCCCATCGAGCGGATATACGTATAAGCACGCAGGTAAATTCCAAAGTTCCCGTAGAACGGCTTCACACGACCAATGGATTGTGGAACGTCATAGTTGAACGTGTAGACGTCACCGTTCTTTTCCAATACAGGTTTCGGCAAGAAGGCAGCAAGTTCCTTTTTCACACCTACTGGACCTGATCCAGGGCCGCCACCTCCGTGTGGCCCAGTGAATGTTTTGTGCAAGTTCAAGTGAACCGCATCAAAGCCCATGTCGCCAGGTCGAGCTTTTGACATGACTGCATTCAAATTGGCACCATCGTAGTATAACTTCCCGCCAGCTCCATGGACGATCTTGGCCATTTCCATAATATGCTCTTCAAAGAGGCCGAGAGTATTCGGGTTCGTCAGCATGAGAGCTGCCGTATCATCTCCGACCTTCGCTTTCAAGTCTTCGATATCCACAAGCCCGTTTTCATCGGAATTCACCGTAATGGTATCGAATCCTGCGACTGTTGCAGATGCAGGATTCGTTCCATGCGCGGAGTCAGGAACAAGAACTTTAGTACGCCCCGTATCCCCATTGGCTTCGTGGAATGCACGGATCATCATCAAAGCAGTCCATTCCCCATGCGCTCCAGCTGCAGGTTGAAGCGTGACCTCATCCATACCTGTTATTTCACACAGATGTTCCTGCAAGTCGTAGGCGACTTCCATCGCACCTTGAACAGTGGACTCATCTTGCAAAGGGTGAATGTTTGCGAAACCTGGAATCCGCGCAACCGCTTCGTTAATTTTCGGATTGTACTTCATCGTACATGATCCAAGCGGATAAAATCCTGTGTCCACACCGTGATTCCGGTTTGACAATGCCGTGTAATGACGCATGATGTCGAGCTCGGAAACTTCAGGTAGTTCAGCGTCCTGCTTACGGATCATCGTATCAGGCAGCAGTTCTGACAAATCCACTTCCGGAACATCCAAATCTGTTAGGCTGTATCCGATACGGCCAGGTTTCGAGACTTCAAAAATGAGTGGTTGGTTTTCGTTATGCATGGACGGCCTCCATTTCCTGCACGAGTGCATCAATCTCTTCTTTTGTACGCTGCTCAGTCACTGCAAACAATGCGTGATTTTCCATTCCTTCGAATGTTTTACCGAGGTCATATCCACCGATAATCCCTTGCTTAAGCAACTGTTTGTTCAACTCTTGAACTGGACGCTTACAATCGACAACGATTTCATTAAAGTGCGCGTTTCCACCAAGAACTTTGAATCCGGCGTTTTCGAATGCTTGCTTAGCGTAATGTGTTTTTGCATAGTTTTGATAGGCAATTTCACGAGCGCCGGTTTTTCCGAGAGCAGTCATTGCAACAGAAGCCGCAAGAGCATTCAACGCTTGGTTTGAACAAATGTTGGATGTCGCTTTATCACGACGGATATGCTGTTCACGTGCTTGCAATGTGAGTACATATCCGCGTCGTCCTTGATCATCTGTCGTTTCACCGACAAGACGCCCTGGAACTTTACGCATAAGTTTCTTCGTCACAGCAAAGTATCCACAGTGAGGACCGCCGAACTGTTCAGGAATGCCGAAAGGTTGTGCATCCCCAACTGTAATATCTGCGCCGAGTTCTCCAGGAGGAGTTAAAATGCCTAGTGCCAATGGATTGGACGATACGACGAACAATGCTCCGTTGTCGTGTGCTAACTCACCGATTGTTTGCAACTCTTCAACTTGACCAAGGAAGTTCGGATATTGCACAAGAACAGCAGCCGTATCATCAGCCAGCAAATTCTTTAATTCTTTGATGTCAGTCACGCCATCTTTCTGTGGTATCGTGACCACTTCAATCTGCTGACCATCCGCGTATGAGCGTACGACATCGCGGGATTCCGGATGTACTGTCTCCGAAACGAGTAACTTCTTACGTTTCGTATGTCCCGCAGCAAGTGTTCCTGCTTCTGCAAGCGCAGTCCCCCCGTCATACATAGAGGAGTTTGCAAGATCCATTCCTGTCAGTTCACAAATCATCGTCTGGAATTCAAAGATCGCTTGAAGTTCACCTTGGGAAATTTCAGGCTGGTAAGGTGTATATGCTGTGTAAAATTCAGATCTGGAAATTACATGATCGACAATGACCGGTTTGTAGTGATCGTATACTCCTGCTCCAAGGAAGGATGCATATTGTTTGGAATCGGCATTTTTTGCAGCTGCCCGTGAAAGTTCTTTTAGTAAAGCTGATTCGGACTTCGCTTCCTTAATTGCTAAATCCCTTGTGAAACGAACACTTTCAGGTATGTCTGCGAAAAGCTCATCAACGGATGAAATCCCGATCACGTTCAACATTTCTTCACGATCGGCTTCTGTCATTGGCATATAACGATGCATCATCATTAGTTCCCCTCTTTCCCTTTGTACGGAAATTGTATCCGCTTCACTTCATGAGCGTTTATAGAATGGCGTTTCAATAATTCCGGCTTTCAGTCTTTTGTTGCGAACTTCCACTTGAAGTTCAGTCCCAACTTCAGAAATATCCTGTTTCACTAACGCAAAGCCAATATTCTTTTTCAGTGTAGGAGATTGGGTCCCTGTAGTTACTTCACCAACCAACTCGCCGTTATGGTAAACCGGGTAGCCTGTCCGTGGAATCCCTTTATCGATCATCTCAATTCCGACCAATTTACGGGGAACTCCGTCATTTTTTTGAGCAGCCAACGCGGATTTGCCAAGGAAGTCCTCTTCTTTTTTCAATTTCACTACAAAACCAAGTCCTGCTTCAAGCGGGGAGATGTCTTTCGACAATTCCTGCCCATACAGCGGCAGTCCTGCTTCAAAGCGCAGCGTGTCACGCGCTCCTAAACCTGAAGGCAACAGGCCATCTTCTTTTCCCTCGCTTAAAATCGCATCCCATAGTCTCACAGCCGCTTCCGGTGTACAGTATATTTCAAATCCATTTTCTCCAGTATAGCCTGTTCGGGATAGAAGCGTGTTCTCTCCAGCCACCTTCACATTTTCTTTAAAACGGAAGAATCTGATTTCTGCAAGTGGTTCATCTGTCAAGCGCTGTAAAATCATTTCTGCTTTCGGACCTTGTAACGCTAGTAATGCCCAGCTATCGGACTGATTGTCAATTTCAACATCATCGCCAGCTTGCTGTTTCATCCAGCTGACATCTTTTTCGATATTGGATGCGTTCACGACTAAGAGAAAGTCTGTGTCGCTCCGTTTATAGATTAACAAATCATCGATTGTGCCTCCGTCTTCGTAGCACATAGCGGTATACTGAGCTTGCCCGTCGACCAATTTCGAAACGTCATTCGTCACGAGTTTTTGCAAGAAAGAAAGTGCACCTTCTCCGCTGACAACGACTTCTCCCATGTGGGATACATCGAACAGTCCTGCAGCTGTTCGGACAGCTTCATGTTCCGCTTTAATGCTTGAGAATTGAACGGGTAGTTCCCAACCGCCGAAATCGATGGTTTTTCCGTTATAAGGCACGTAGCTTTCAAAAAGTGGTGTTCGTTTCAAAGATACTGACAACATAATCTCCCCCATTCATCTAAAAAAAAGAAAGAGACCCCCTTTTTATTAAAAGAGAGCCTCTGTCCATTCTACTGAACGCTCCGCATTGCGGTAGCTAGTTTCAGAGGTTGGCATTGGCCAACACTGTTCAGAGATGCGTCCAACAAGAGTCTTTTTGCCTGAGAGATTCATGACGTGATCACTTGCTCCTTCGGCGGCGCTTTGTGCGCTCTCTCCTCATGCATTCATCCGCATTATTCAATTCGCTTCAAAATAGTTTAAGATTCGGAAAACTAATATCTATCGAATCTATCTTACCAGTTTGTCGAATTAAGTGCAATTACTTTTGAGTGCTTCTTGGCATGGATCGAGGGCCAGGCTGGAAATCCGGCTTACCGGACAAGCGTTCCATTTGAAACGCAATATACTCTGTGACTTTACTGAGCGACCGTTGCCGTGTCAGAACAACAAAATGCGCAGATTCTTTGTACGCATTGTACCGTTTTTGATAAAGTTTCTCCACTTCAGAACGAGTCGACCGCTGAACAATCGGTCGGTTCTTATCGGTCGCTATCCGGCGCCATATGTCACGAAAAGGGGCATCCAGGAAAAAGACGAGTCCACTTTCACGCATAAGCTTGCGATTCTCCTTACGCATGGCAACTCCGCCCCCCGTTGCAATGATACACATTTCGTCTCGAAACGTCTGAAGAAATTCAGTCTCCATATCACGGAATCGTTCTTCTCCGTAGGTTTCAAATATTTGCGGGATTGTCATACCCGTTTTCTGTACGATTTCATGATCCATGTCATAAAAAGGGAGTTTGGTATAAAAACTCAGCCTTTTGCCGATTGCACTTTTCCCACATCCCATGAAGCCAACTAGGTATACTTTGTTCATAAAAATCATCCGCTCTGCATAATAGTTATCGCTGCCTTCTCGTAAATCGTTCCCAGCGAATCATAACTTCCATATAAACTACTATGCCACGAAACGAATGTAAAAAGAAAGAGGGAGACGAAAAATAATAGTGCAAGCGCCATTACAAGAGCTACTCCACGTTCATCTTTCACGCAGTCCAACAGCAACCCTCCTTTGACGTTCAGTACCATCTTGATGCGTTACAGCGACTACTAGTAATGGACCTTCATCGATGAATTTCACTTTTTGCACGTTTGTGAGCAATGGAACATGCCCTTGACTGCCGATCCTCCTCCGTATGACTCCACCGACGCTGCTGAATTCGATGTCCTGTAATGCATTCACCTTGTAAGCGGTCAAAACCGTTCCGTCAGCATTGACGCCGATTCTGGTCACTGCTGAGAGATCAGCTTGCAAATCGACCATGAACAATTCCCATTCAGCACTTTGACTATCTGCCAATTGATGATGTGCTGACTCTTTAAAGAGCAGAAATAGGACTAGGAGATGCAGGAACGCGGCCGCGATGACTAATTGCAACAAACTTTCAAGCAAAGTATAGCCCGACTCTTGACGCACTGAGTTCATGGAATACAAATCGTTTCTGTCTTGCCAGACGATGGATACGTAACACACAGCTGACCATTTTCCGCAGACCACGAATACTGTGTTCCTTCTTCCGTTCGCACTCCTCCACTTATCCCATAAGTCGTATATAGCAACGCTCCTTGATACATGGTTTCTTTTGCTCTCATCTCATGTTTCTTATTTTCTAATCCCGATAGCATCCGAAATGATATTGGTAATAATGTACTAAATATGACCATCATGATCGTTAACGTTAAAATCGCTTCAGGCCAGGAGTAACCAGATTCATTCATAGATCAGCATTCTCCCCCTCTGGAATTGGAACCTAATCTTTTTCGGTCCGCTTGAAGTTTCAAAATTCATAGTTCCCGTTTTATACATGTTTCCATTTTCCATAAAACTGATAGTTTTCAATGTACTCGTATTGTCGAATTTTATCGTCGGAGGGAAATCGGTCTTGCTTTTTTCGAAAACATCCGAATACGTCACAGCATACGTCTTTCCATCATTCGTGAAACTTAGCCACGTCGTGGTTTGGTGGGCAATGGAATAGGCTTGCATCTGTTGAATCGTCGCTTTGAATGCTTCGAATCCGTCCCGTTCCGTTTGTACAGCAGTCCAGCCGCTGCTTACCGGCACGACTATAGCGGTGAGTACTCCCATTATCGTAAGCACTAAAAGCAGTTCCAGGAAAGTCATTCCTCTTTCACTCATACCGTTCATTCACTTCCTGCAGCTAATTTCGGATTAATCACCTTTCCTTCTGCATTGATTGTCAGTTCGGTTCCATCAGGACACTTCGCTTCCGCAGGTAAATACCCTTTCGCAGTTAAGTCTGCCAAACTAGTTGGAATCCCTTTCGTATCCATCTTGTATGCTTGAACTTGTCCCTCAACCATTTTTAAATAGGCATCGCATCCCTTTGCATCTATGGACTTCGAGTGTTTGGTCACATTCGGTATCGCCACTAAAATAAGCACAGATATGATTAACAGCACAATCATCATTTCTATCAAAGTGAACGCTTTCTCATTGCGTATAAATTTCATGGTTTCTGCTCCTTTTACATGTTTTTTATCATTCCGTAGACCGGCAGTAAAAGCGCTAAATAAGCTGCAATTATACAGACCGCAAGAATGACGAATAAAATGGGTTGCAACATGGCCATCATCCTGTTCACTTTTCGATCGATTTCATTTCCTAGCTGTTCACTATAAAGCAGCAGCTCCTTAGCTAAATGACCACTGTCTGAACCATGTTTAGCAAAGAAGGACAAATCTCTCGTCAGTCCGTCTGTGAAATCGATCGCTATATGAAAAGGTTCTCCTTTACTCGCTTCCTCATGAATCGAAAGCGCGACTTGAGCTAAAATAGGATCCGTTTTTTGTTTCATCAAAATGAGCATAGCTTCTTGTATTGAATTTCCCGCTCCAAGTAAATTCCCAGTCTCTGAAGCAAAAAGGCGGGTCCAAACATTGCTATACATATCGCCAACAATCGGTATCTTCAATAGTTTCTTTATTTTCGCTTCTGGGTGTAATCGCCTCAAACAGAATTTCCCAATTACGAATAATAATCCTCCTGCTCCAAAAACTGCTAAAAGAAAATCCGGGGCTTTTGCTACGATACGCGGCAAATACTTTTCAACCCCTTGGGTCGTCGTGGAACGAGAAGTAGCCAGCGTTTCGAAATTCGGTAAAAAATAGATTTTAAAGGCGATGAGCAACAAACCCATAGCAAACATGAGGACGACTGGATAAGTCGCAGCTTGGATGAATTTCTGCTTTCGTTCTTCTGCAGCTTTCAGACGAATGGAAGCACCATTCAATGCTTCAGCTAACCTTCCATCATTCTCAGATAACTCGATGGACAGTAAAATCCGATCCGGAAAACCTAAAGCTCTCAATACTTCAGAAACGTTTGCTCCCTCCCTGAAAATATCTTCCACTTTCGTTATTAAACTCAAACTATTTGCACTGTGATGTGGGAGTAATAACGAAAAACATTCATGGATCGTATAACCTTCCTTCAGTAATTCAGATGCTCGCATTAAAAACATCGGTTTGTCAGTCAAGACGAATAACCGATCCTTCTTAGTTGAATACAAACGTTTACGGAGAGTAACTGGAGCTGCTGTATTTTCTCGCAAGTGTCTCCACTCTCCCTTCTTCACTTAGGGAGATAGGTTCATTATTGCTAAGCGAAGTTTTAAGACGTTCCAATTCTTCATCCTGATAGATTTCAAAAACAGCAGCCAGTTCCCCATCCGATTTACGAATGAGCCGCTGGGCGGAAATACAAACAGCCGTTTGACGGAGTTCCTCTGTAGATATACCGAAATCCATCATTCTATATAAGCATCCTAGAGGGTCTTTTGCATGGACGGTAGTTAACACTAAATGTCCAGTCAATGATGCCTGTACAGCGATTTTCGCTGTTTCCGCATCCCGGATTTCACCGATCATGATAACATCAGGGGAATGCCGCAGAATCGCTTTGAGTCCTGCCGCATACGACATTCCAGCGCGTTCATTCACTTGTATTTGCAATAGATGATTGTGTGGGTTTTCAACTGGGTCCTCTAACGTAATTACATGACGATCTAACTCATTGACGCAGTGTGCCGTTAATGAATAGATCGTCGTGGTTTTTCCGGAGCCAGTGGGGCCAGTGATCATAAAAAGCCCTTGACGCTGAGTAATAGCGTGTTTAAGCATGTCCGCCCAGGAAGGTTCCAGGCATAACTGATCCAGCGGAACAACTCGATCATGTTGTTGAATACGGATGACTGCACTCTCATGCAGATGTATGGATGGAATGGTTGAAATTCGAAATGAGTAATTCTTATTGTTGAATTCTTTGTGGAAAGAACCGCTTTGAGGTTTTCGGCGGTCACTGATATCGAGGGAAGATAAGAATTTAAAGAAAGAAATCATTCGGGTCGCCAACTGTGGGGGAAGTTTACCGATCCGTTCCAGCTTTGTACTTTTTTTGTGAAACAGGGCATAGCCCTCTTCTGCAGGGACAAGATGAACGTCTGTGGCATCCACGTCAATGGCTTTCTGCAATAGTTGAAAACATTTCTGTTCAATTACGTTTTCTTGAGTTTCCAATGCACACCCCTCTCTCTAGAAACATAAGACCGCTTTATGTCTTGCCCATAGTATAATGCCACCTTCAACAAAAGGGAATGCTTTGCTGGAAAATAGCATTTTGGATACCTGTAGCCGTATGTGAATTCGAATTCGGATTTTTGTAAATTCCTTAATCATCACTGATCTGTCACAACGAGTCCTTTACTTTGAGTTTACTTTTGTCATCACTATCCTATATAATAGAGAGGAGTTTATTGTATTGTTGTAAGGAGGGACGCACTTATGGATAATATGTTCAAGCTGTGTGGTTTCTGGACAGGGATTTTCGCAGTTATGTTTTTTGTTGGTCACATGGACCAAGTCGCACTTCTATTTGTTGCTAGTACTATTTTCTTCATGTTGCTCGGCTACATGAAACTTACTGAAAGAATGTACTTGTATATGTTCGGCGCGTACTTAATGATATTTACAGTCGGATTCACGTACTATGCTACATTCATTCACGTACCAGGAGCAGGACACTAAAAGTAAAACAGCCGAATTTCGGCTGTTTTTTTAAAATCCATTTAGAAACGGATTCGAATCCATCTCATCTTTAGGAGTTGTTTTTGGTCCGTGACCTGGATAGACTTTGTAGTCATCGTCCAAAGACAGCAGCTGTTGTTCAATCACTGTCAGCAGCTGATGCGTATTCCCTCCTGGCAGGTCTGTACGTCCAATGCCTTGACGGAATAACGTGTCTCCGACAACAACGAAGCGATTCTCATGAAAGACGTAGCTTACGCTTCCTGGAGAATGACCTGGCGTGTGACGGACTTCAAATTCAAAGGGGCCGAGCCGCATCACACCATCACGTTCAATGACGTGATCAGCAAGTCCGCATACGACTGGCGTTAACATTGGGTATTTCGCAGATCCATTCAACTCCGGGTTGCGTAACCAAAGATTCTCGTCTTTGTGTATGTAGACTGGAATGCCATATTGCTTACGAATCGGCTCAAGCGCACCAATATGGTCAAAGTGCGCATGGGTCAACAAGATCGCTAGCGGCTTCAGATCCGCTGATTCGATTACTTCTTCAATTTTTTCAGGCTGTTCTCCTGGATCGACTATCAGGCAATTACGGTTGTTATCGCTTATTAAATAACAATTTGCTTGTATAGGTCCTAGCGGCAATGTTTTAATTTTCATAGGAATCGCCTCCTCCTCTTTATAGTACGGAATCTTCGAAAAGATTTCAAACAATCGTCACGTTTACTGCTCGACAAACCGTCATTGAAACAGTACAATAGAAGGTGAGTATTGCTAACTAGGCATTCATCTGTTCTTTTTTGAAAGGAGTGTCATCATTTATGAATCTTTTAATGGTTATTTTTGGTCTTATTGCAATTTTAGCTGTAGTTGGAACCGTGCAAGGATTCAAAGAGCGTAACTTGCTCAGTATCGTCTTCAACCTATTGGCAGCCGTAATTTTTGGTGGCTTTACAATTGCAACAATTGTTTTCCAAGGCTATCCACCTTCACTGCATTAATATCAAAAAAACGTCTTTTGCCTAAGTGCAAAAGACGTTTTTTCTTTCGGTAAAAGTAAGAAAAACCCGATCGTGCTCAGACACGATCGGGTTTTCCTTTATTGTTTACCTTTGATTTCTGTATCCGCTTCTTGATGATCGCTTTGTCCATCTTTAAATCGCAATAAGTCTCCATTGATAATCGTATCGGAGTACTCAAGTTCCTTATTAGCCCGTTCTATATAAGGCGCACAAAGCTCTCCATCAGTCGGTTCTCCAGTTTCAGCATCATAACAGACTTCATGTGCGTAGACATATTTATCAGTTACGAATCTGCCGTCTCTAAAGATGACAAAATCTTCATGTTCCTTCGAAAACAAATCAGAACCGAACTGCATATCTTCTTTCGTATCGATTCCTGCTAAGTTCAATACCGTTGGTCGGATATCCATTTGACCTCCAAGTTCATGCATCACTTTCCCTTTCCCGTTACCAGGAATGTGAATGAAGAACGGAACTTTTTGAAGCTCAGTATTATCAAAAGGAGTAAGCTCTTTGTTTAAATACATGCTCATTGCTTTATTGTGATTTTCTGAAATACCATAGTGATCCCCATACATCACAATAATGGAATTATCATAGAGACCATTCTTTTTCAATTCTTCGAAAAATACTTTGATCGATTCATCCAAGTAACGAGATGTCTGGAAATACTTATTCAATGTTTTCGAATTTGAAGTATATGCAGGAATCAGCATATCCTCATCATCCAAATCGAATGGGTGGTGGTTTGTCAATGTCAACAGACGTGAAGAGAATGGTTGAGGCATCTCTTTCATCATCTGTACAGACTGTTCAAAATATGGGATATCTTTCATTCCCCAGTTTACAGCCTGACCTTCTCCAATGGAATAGCTCTCCACATCATAGAACTTTTCAATACCGAGCGCTTTGTACATAATGTCCCGGTTCCAGAAGCTTCGATTATTCGCATGCATGACGTTAGTGAAATAACCATTATCAGCAAGTTTCTCTGACATCGAATCGAACGTGTTTCCACTATGTGTAAAGAACACAGCACTGCCATTCCGAGGATAGATCGAGTTTTCTACGATGAACTCAGCATCGGACGTTTTTCCAAGCCCCGTCTGATGATAGAAATTATCGAAGTAGAATGTATCCTTGTCTTTTGTCAACTCGTTCAGGAATGGTGTAATGACATGACCATCCATTTCCTGATTAATAACAAAACTTTGAAGGGATTCAAGCGAAATCGTAATTATGTTACGACCTTTGGCATCTTCAAACATATCTATACTCGGTTCTTTATGATTCGCATGTACATAGTTCTCTACTTCCGAAAGCTCACTTCCATCAGCAAGTACTCGCTGGGCATGGGACTTCGACTGAATGATCAAATCATAAATGTGATAGTTATAAGTGCCAATGTTTTTCACAAGTAATTCACGGTCAAAGCTTCGTGTCAATAATTGTGGGCGTTCCGCTTCAGCAAGACCTAAGTTCACCATGAACAAGGCCGCAGTTGCGATGAAGTAAATTCGACGACCCATTTTAAATTGACGTACCGTCTCAGTTGACTGAGGAATGAATTTCACAGCAAGAACCACAATAATTACATCAGTGAAGAAGAAAATATCAGTTCCGTGAATGTTTGCCATCACAGATGAAGATAAGTCTCCAAAGTTATTAGTTTGGAAGAGAGTCGGAATTGTGATGAAGTCACTGAAGAAACGATAGAAAACCGCATTCGCAAACATTACAATAGATGTCAACACGCTCACAGTAATCAGGTAGGCATTACGGCGCTTCGTTGTTTTGATAAATAGCGCCACTCCATAAACTAATAATAAGAAACTGAGGGGGTTTATGAAGAGGATCAGTTGTTGAATCATATTGTCGATACTCATATTGAAGCTTGTCAAATAGCCGAAGTAGGTCGTTAGCCAGGTTGCAAGTACTGCAATCAATAGTATCGAGTGTTTCGGCCAGTTAAATCTGGTCATATCATCTCTTCCTTTCTAAATCGTAAACAGGCATCTAACTTATTATAACGTATCAGGACTTACATAAGTTTCACTTTTACCTGATTTCATCGGAATAATCGACCGACTTCCAGCAGTTTACACACACTTCGAAAGCTCATTCCGTATGAGTAATGATGCACTGATATAATCTTCTTTCATAATAAGCCTATCATCATATAAATCCTTCAGTTCGGACTGCATGAGCAGTAAATCCGCTCTTCTGTCACCCGTATAGATATATGCTCCAAAACGCTTCATCAGTCTTATGACATCCCAAAATTCAGTTAATCCTGATTGTTGCATTGATATTCACGCTCTTCTGTAATTATTTTTCCGACAGGTAAATCATGGTTTTCAATCGGTACTTCGTCGGCAAGCTGCAGTTCAAAAGCAAGAGATAGTGTCGTTCCGGAAAAATCCTCAAGATAACGATCGTAATAGCCGCCTCCATAACCTATGCGATATCCATCCATAGTGAATACAACACCCGGGACGATGACTAAATCTATATCTTTTTTCCAAACAGGCTCTGTAGTCAAGGGATCCGGTTCTTGTAGATCCAAGTAAACGGTCTCCAATTGTTCGTACGAAGTGATCTTTCTAAATACCATGGTTTTATCTTTCGTATTACATTTCGGGACGACAACGTTTTTTCCTGCCGCCCAGCAAGCTTCAATAATCTTTCTTGTTTCAACTTCTGTCGAACGCGCGACTGTAATCGCCAAGGTTTCTGCTTCTTTGAACTCTGCAGTTCCAAGTAACCGCTTATGGATACGATCCGACTTCTCTATATATTCATTCGTAGACATTTTTTTTAATTTCATTAAATGATCTTTTCTCAACAAATCTTTCCTCATTTACTTTCTTCCCTTCTTTTTGAAAGAAAAAACCAAAACCACAAAGGTTTTGGCATGAGCAATTATTTCGTTTCACGGTGAAGCGTTTGCTTCATTTCACGTGAGCAATATTTTTTCATTTCAAGACGTTCTGGATTGTTACGCTTGTTTTTCTTTGTGATATAGTTACGCTCACCACAATCTGTGCAAGCAAGTGTAATATTTACGCGCATTGTTGTCCCTCCCACTCATCAGCGATAGTAGAGTATTTATGAGCATGATTTATACGACTGTTCTATTGTATCATAAATCCAATGATTGTCTAGCGGGAAATCTAAATTCCCTAATTCGTTTTTGATATGGTACGATTAAATAAACTTACTAACCAAGGAGGGGGCAATTGTGTCACTGCCTATTACCCTTATGATTATAGGGATTGCTGCATTGATCGTTTCTATCTTTGTCGGATCTAAACAAACCAATGCTAATGAGATTGAACAAGTTTCAATCAGCTTACATCAAGAAACTAGTCATTTGAAACAACGTTTAAAAGCACTTGAAGAGGAATTGATGTTGGAGCCTGCGCCAATGAATCAGTCCATTCGAGCAACAGAGACAGCCAAACCGGTACATTCGATTATTGTAAGTCAGATTACTGCGCTTCACGGACAAGGATATTCAGTTGAGGAAATTTCCACTCGCTCTTCCCTTCCGACAGATCAGGTACGTTCTGTGCTGCGCTCGAAAGGTGTACACATATGATTCGTCAACTGCTCCAACTAATCGGTGTTGCATTCTTAACAGCAGGCGCTGTGTTACATTTCGCTAATGAACCCTCATCAAATGAGAACGCAGGCAATGCTTCTAAAGACGCTCAAATCTCAGAGCTTAAGCAGCAATTAGCGGAGGTAAAAGAAGTGTTAGCGGATGCACAGCAACCCTCTCAAGTTGCTGAAGAAACTCCTAAAGACCCGGATAAATCAGAAAAGGTTATTAAAATGATCCTTATCCTCTCTTCTGGCGACACTTCTAAAGATGCATCCGATTCCCTAGAAAAATCAGGAATCATTCAAAGCGCCAAAGAATTTGAAGGTTATCTAACAAAGAACAATCTTTCCGGTAAAATACAGATCGGGAAGCATGAAGTAGACTCTTCCATGGATTTCGCAGCTCTCGCCAAAGAGCTGACAACCGTAAAGCAATAACAAAAAAGACAAGCTCGGATACCTTGAGCTTGTCTTTTTTTGTTCTCAATTCTCTTTTTTAGCGCCAGCTTTTTCATCTACAGGCGGCTGAATAGTCGGTGTTTCAGTAGAGAAGATTTCAGCCTCAGCCCGTTTTTTCTTCAGCGCAAAGTATTCTTTCACTGCCGCTTGGGCAATGTCGTTGTTCGGGTGGGGTGGATTATTATATGTTGACACGTGCGGCACAATGACTGAATAGGCAATCTCCGGATTCTCATAAGGCGCAAAGCCTACATGGGTGACGGAAACTGTTTGAGTTCCCCAAAGAGATCGATCGTCCCCTTCGTAATAACCAGCTTGAGCCGTACCAGTTTTACCGGCCGCATCGAACTCTTCACCTTTGAACAAGTTATAAGCTGTTCCCTTCGGTTGATAGTACGTATAATACATTCCTTTTTTGACCCTCTCGATTTCCTCTTCCGTATTGTCGATACGATTAAGCACCAATGGATCTTTTTGTTCCAGAAGAGCTCCAAATTCCTTTCCATCCGGGGATGGTTCATACACAGCCTTCAAGACATGAGGTGCGATTCTATACCCGCCATTTGCCACAGCAGATACATATTGAGCAAGTTGCAACGGCGTATACGTGTCGTACTGTCCAATTGCTAAATCGAGTAATTTACCCGGTTCTTTACGGTTCGGCTCCGGTGAAGATCCTGACACTTCTCCCGGCAAGTCAATGCCTGTTTTAGTACCAAGTCCGAATGAAGCATATCCATCCCTCATTTTCGTAAACGCGTCAAAGTCGATTTTCAGGTTTCCTCCCTTGACATAATTGTAGTTGGCAATGCTCATCGCAATCTTGAACATATATACGTTAGACGAACGACCTAATGCTTCCACGTCATTAATGGCAACTCGTGAATTTTGGTTGAAGAGTGAAGCTTTGCGTTGCTTACCAACAAAGATAGGTTCGTCTATTTTTGTTTCACCTAATCGAATTGCATTATACTTATAACCCGTCAGCATCGTTGCTAATTTAACCGTCGATCCAACTTCGTATGACGTGCTGAATGCGCCGAATGTATAGTCTTGGACCGTTAGTTTGCCTGTGTCTTTGTCTTTGACAATCCGCTTGCCGACCATGGAAAGGACTTCGCCTGTATTAGGGTCCATCATTACTAGAAATGCACGATCCAAAAACTGGGATCCATCCATACGCTTCGCTTTCAACAAATTGTCTTCCACGATTTTCTCCAAGTGTGATTGCAGTTCCGTATCCAATGTCAACATCAGATCTTTTCCAGGTTCACCCTCCCGTACCGTTTTGGTTTCTACGACTTTGCCCGTTCTATCCTTAATATTTTTCACGACCGTCTTCTGGCCCTTTAGTAAATCCTCATAATATTGCTCAATATAACTCTTTCCTACACGGTCATTGCGTGAATAACCACGTGCTAAGAAGTAATCGAGATCCGATTTAGGTATTCCTTCAAGCGGACTAGTTGTCGTTCCCAGTATCGCGCTGTCTGACATCTTGACGCGTTCCCAGTCCGTTGTCGTATTGACACCAGGGAGTGACGACAACTGTTCTGACACCGTAGCAAATTCACTATCGGTTACATCTTCACTTTTAACAATTTGAGGTGTGTATGCATATCCAGACATCATTTCCCGATAGATTGCGAGAACTTCGAGCTCACTCTCTGTAAATGAGTCCAGCTCTTCGTCTGTTATCCGGTCACGCGTCAATTTTGTGATTCGCTGTTGCACTTCTTTTTTTGTCAGGGATTCGTCGTTCTGAAGCGCCAGCAATTCCTTCTTCGTCACTTTCTCCAGTGCCTCTTCAGGATGCAGTAGAATCCAAAAATCTTTTTTGTCGCCTAGCGTGATACGTGTCGTCGGTTTCTCTATTAACTTCGCAAGCTTTTTAGCTGTTTTCAGCATTTCTTCGGAAGTTGTAGAAGTCGTTTTCGTGTATGTAATGGCATTTCGCGGTTCGTTATCTACAAGAAGATGCCCACTGCGGTCAAAAATCCTACCTCTTGGTACACTTGTGTTCACTGCGATTTCTTCAGTACGTTCTAACTCACGTTTATATTCTTCCCCTTTAACAATTTGCAAATAACCTAATCGGAAAATTAGCATCGAAAACAATACGAATATAGAAAAGAATAAAAAGTTCATTCTGAAGGAAGTCAATTTGCGTTGGCGTACTTTTGCTTGATCGACTTTACGCTGGTTTTTCCTCACGTCTTCCCCCTCTTTCATTAGGTGCATATCAAATGAATTATAGCATTAAAAAAATAAAAAGCACACATCTTGACGAACAAGATGTGTGCTTGGTTGCATCAATCACTTACTTATTTTCTGTGTAATGCTTTTGTACTTCATCCCAGTTCACTACATTCCAGAATGCGGAAATGTAATCAGGACGACGGTTCTGGTAATTCAAGTAATACGCATGCTCCCAAACGTCTAGTCCAAGAAGTGGAGTCTTGCCTTCCATCAATGGGCTGTCCTGGTTCGGTGTAGACATGACTGAAAGTTCGCCGTTATCAAGAACGAGCCAAGCCCATCCAGAACCAAAGCGAGTTTTTGCAGCATTCGCAAACTCTTCTTTGAAATTGTCCAAGCTTCCGAACTTCTTGTCAATCGCTTCAGCTAGAGTACCAGTTGGAGCTCCGCCACCATTAGGCGAAAGAAGTGTCCAGAATAGGGAATGGTTCGCATGGCCTCCACCATTATTGCGAACTGCAGTACGGATATTTTCAGGAACTGCATTTAAATCCGAAATCAGTTCTTCTACAGATTTCGCAGCGAGATCAGCATGTCCTTCCAACGCATTATTCACATTAGTCACGTACGTATTATGATGCTTTGTATGGTGGATCTCCATCGTTTCTTTGTCGATGTGCGGTTCTAGTGCATCATATGCATAAGGCAATTCAGGTAATTTATAAGCCATTTCCAATTCCTCCTTGAATGATTGAATTCTTTCCTACTCTTAAAGGGTATCAAACTTCCTATAAGCATTCAATTATCTTGTCTTTTAGGTGACAAAGAAGATGAAAATGCCAATCATGATGATCATTACGACAGCTTTGACAACCACTGAGGTGAGAAAGCCTATCAACGAACCTACACCAGAACGCAGGGCTTGTTTAAACCCGGCGCGCGTAACGAGCAGCTCAGCTATGACAGCGCCGAGGAAAGGCCCGATCAAAATACCTGCGACAGGAATGACAAAAGGGCCGAAAATCAGACCGATAGTACTTCCCCACCCTCCTGCATTCGAGCCTCCGAACCGTTTAATGCCGAAAAGATTCGCCAGGGTATCGGCTCCGAACAGTAAAATGGTGAAAAGAAGCTGGATGATCCAAAACAGCCATCCCATCGAACTGAATGTATCGATTAGACCATAAAGCAAAAAGCCTCCGTTTATAAAAAGGACTGAAGGGATTACCGGATAGATCAGCCCTATAAAAGCAACAACAAAAAACATAATCGCTACAATCCATGCAACCCATTCCATCCGGTCCCCTCCTCTCTTATGCCCGTTTTCCTAACACAGCTTCTGCAATATTTACAGCATGGTCTCCGATACGCTCCAAGTTAGATACGATATCGACAAAAACAATCCCCGCTTGAGCAGTACAGCTGCCTTCATTCAACCGGATTATATGGCTTTTCCTGCATTTGCGCTCCATTTTGTCGATCAATTCTTCTTGTTTAGCGACTGTGCGTGCCAGTTCCCAATCATTCGTATCCAGAGAATCCACTGCTTTTTGTACGGTTCCAATAGTCAATGCAAACATTTCCGATAATTCTTCCATCGCATCTTCGGAAAGCTTGACTTTGTTCACTTCTCTGAAGTCAATAAGTTCAATGATGTTTTCGAAGTGATCGCCGATTCGCTCGATGTCCCGGACTGTATCCATCAACATGACGTGACGTACGGATTCAACTGGCGAAATATTAACAGCAGAAATCTCAACTAGGTAATCCGTGATTTTACGGTCCAGATTGTTGATGGCATCTTCTATTTGGTACGCAGTCTCTGCATGGTTTTTCTTGCTGCTCTTCAAGTATTCGAATGTTTGTTCCAATCCTTGGACAGCAAACGAACCCATACGAATGATTTCTTCTTTTGCTTGTCCGATTGCAACCGCTGGAGACTGAGTGATGAAATGTGGGTCCAGATGTTTCGGTTTATATTCAATCGTCACATCTTCTCCAGGAATCAGTTTCGTCACAAAATACGCCCATGCACCAATCAGCGGAAATTGAATAATCGTGTTGACAACATTAAATGAACCATGCGCGAACGCAATCTGCATTTTCTTATCTAGTGAAAGTGCATTCGTAATCCATTCCACATAGGCGGTAAAAGGAACGAGTAGAATCATGAATATTACAGCTCCGACAATATTGAACAAAACATGAGTGGCAGCCGCTCTGCGGGCAGCAACAGATGCACCGATTGCCGCTAAAATGGCTGTAATCGTAGTTCCGATATTATCACCAAACAAAACAGGCAATGCAGCCTTCAAATCGATCAGATTTTCTGCATACAATCCTTGCAGAATCCCTACAGTTGCACTGGAGCTCTGAACGATTAAGGTGAACACTGTACCCGCAACCACTCCGAGCATCGGGTGGTCCGCCATGGAAACGGTCAAATCGGTAAACGACTCAAGTGACCGTAAAGGTTTCATCCCGTCACTCATGAGCTCGAGCCCTAGGAACAACCCACCAAACCCGAAAACGACCTCACCGATATGTTTCACAGTCATTTTCTGAATGAAGAAAATCATGAATGCACCAACTGCCATGATCGGTAACGCATAAGCCCCAACATCCAGACCTATGATGAATGCGGTAACGGTTGTACCGATATTGGCACCCATAATAACACCGATCGCTTGCCTCAGTTTCATGAAGCCTGCACTCACGAGTCCAACCGTAATAACTGTCGTACCTGAACTGGACTGTATGAGAACCGTTACTATAATACCGACTAGCACACCCATGAACGGGTTCGTTGTAAAACGATCCAGAATGGAACGCAGTCTATCTCCAGCTACTTTCTGAAGACCGTCCCCCATGTATTTAATGGCGAAAAGAAAAATACCGAGCCCGCCAAGAAATTGAAACGCCACTTCCTGCCAATTAATCTCCATGTAATGCGCAACCTCCAATAACGATATGTATACCCTCCTATTATTGTCGCCGAGATCCCATATGTAAATAGACAACGGTCAATCTTTACAATCCCTTAACATTTGATACGCTAAACTGCATGCAGTTGTGACAATTCCTACCCAATTGCATGCTACCGATGATAAACTAGCGGTATAACTAGAAAGGAGTCGTCAGCTTGAAATACTCTCAATTGTTCCTTGCATCCATTCACGAGCCCAAAAAACTCGCAGCTTTCCGATTGCTCCCAATAGGGAAAGTGTTTCAATACGTATTTCTATTTGTAATTTTTTCGACACTGGTATCCTTTATTCGTTTCCTGGTGGGAGACATCGATTTGTTCGGATCCTCACAGGAACTGATCGAATACGCGGAGACTGTCGGCGGCTTGCTTTACCCAATGGCCTTTATCCTTCAGCTTGTCATCAGTACGTTCTATTTATTCATCCGGGTCAGTTTCTTCGGACTAATCGGGCTTGGGATACTTAAACTTTTCAAGCGCCGCGGAGAATACAGACATATGTGGCGTACATCAGCAATCTCGATTACTGTGCCTATTTTAGTTTCTTTAATTCTTGATATCGTCCATGTCGGAAATTCTTTCAACTTCCCGATAACTGCCGCTCTCCACATTGTCTATTTACTCTTAGCTGCAAACTACTATCCGAAACAACCACAAGCTAAAATCAGTCGTGCATAATTGTCTCTCTTCCCGCATATTGTGAGCGAAGGGAGGCTTTCTCATGAGACTACTAATCACCGCACTCGCCGTATTCGCACTTATTCATATGCTGAAAAGTGATTTGACAGAAGGCACGATCCAACTTGCAGCCTTCGCTTCAGATGCGCCCGCGTGCCAAAACGTGGACAAGCCTGTGTCGATTGTCGTCACAACGGTACAAGGCGATACAATCGAATCACTTTTCGCACTCTATCCGGATCCCAGTATCCCTTTCATTGACCGCTTGACTGTCTTTTATGAACTAAACCCTCATTTGCAACTTCAGGACATCGTAGGTGGTGAGCAGATTGAAATTCCACTTAGCAGTGAAACCGTCACATTTTGCTCAAAACAATAAGGTGCGGAGGGCAGTTCCTTGTCTTTTTAGCACAATGATTGATAAAATGTACAATAGTAAACAGTAGTAATTCGAAGTAAGGAGAGAAAATAATGACTGAAATGATACATCGATCCAACACTCGTCCTGTTAAAGTCGGGAATCTTACAATTGGAGGAAGCAACGAATTATTCATCCAAAGTATGACGACCACTAAAACGCATGACGTGGAAGCGACTGTTGCGGAGATTAAGCGTTTGGAAGAAGCCGGGGTACAGATTGTCCGTGTCGCTTGTCCGGATGAGCGCGCAGCCTATTCGATCGGCGCGATTAAAGCACAGATTAACATACCACTCGTTGTCGATATTCACTTTAACTATAAATTGGCACTCATCGCAATCGAACAAGGTGCAGACAAGATCCGTATTAACCCAGGCAACATCGGGAAACAATCAAAAGTGGAAGCTGTTGTCAATGCTGCCAAAGCAAAAGGGATTCCTATCCGGATCGGCGTTAACGCTGGATCTCTTGAGAAGAAAATCCTTGAGAAGTATGGATATCCTACAGCAGATGGTATGGTCGAAAGTGCACTGCATCACATTAAGATCCTTGAAGATCTTGATTTCCATGATATCATCGTGTCATTGAAAGCATCCGATGTGAACTTGGCAATCGAAGCCTACAAAAAAGCGGCAGCTGCATTCGATTACCCTCTTCACCTCGGTATTACTGAGTCCGGTACCCTCTTTACAGGTTCAATCAAGAGTTCTGCAGGTCTCGGTGCGTTACTATCAGCAGGGATCGGGAACACGATGCGTGTCTCGTTGAGTGCGGACCCTGTACAAGAAGTGAAAGTGGCGCGTGAGTTATTGAAAGTATTCGGCCTTTCATCGAACGCTGCTACCCTCATTTCATGCCCGACGTGTGGTCGTATCGAAATTGACTTGATATCGATTGCAAATGAAGTGGAAGAATACATTTCACACATCAAAGCACCGCTTAAAGTCGCGGTACTCGGCTGTGCGGTTAACGGTCCAGGTGAAGCACGAGAAGCGGATATAGGGATCGCAGGAGCTCGTGGAGAAGGTCTTCTCTTCATGCACGGAAAAACGGTGCGGAAAGTACCTGAAGAAACAATGGTCGAGGAATTGAAGATGGAAATCGATAAACTTGCGGAAGAGTATTTCGAGAAGAAGAGACAAGAAGAACTGCTTGAAGAAAGTGGCGCCTCCAAGTGAAAAAATATCGTTTCGGCATCGATATCGACGGAACGGTAACGACCCCTTCTTCTCTTCTTCCGCATATTAATAAGAAGTTCGGATGCGAGCTCGTTTTAGAGGATATTAAAGAGTATGATTTGACAACCGCATTCGATGTGGATCCTGCAGAGTTTTACAAGTGGTACAAAGAGGCCGAAGCAGAGATTTGTCTGACATCCGCTACACAAGAGCAAGCCAAACAATTTTTGATGGACTGGCAGAAACAGCAAGCAGAGCTTTACTACATCTCTGCCCGTGGATCTGAAGTGATGGATGCCACAATGGAATGGTTTGAACGTGAGCAACTCCCTTATGACCATGTCGAGCTGATCGGCAGTCATCGAAAAATTGAAACTGCACGTAAATTCGGTACAGACGTGTTTTTTGAAGACAAACACGATAACGCAGTCGATCTCCATGAAGAGCTCGACATTCCTGTTATTCTTTTTGATACTCCATATAATCGGGATCCCATTCCTAAAGGGGTTATCCGGGTCAATAACTGGAACGAGGCCAATGAGTGGATCCAACACAACTTCTTTACAACTTCAGTGAAATAGAAAAAGGAAAGGCTCCTGATATAGTAGGAGCCTTTCCTTTTTTCATTGGCATTGAGGACATTTTCCGTATACTTCGAACTTGTGTCCCTGTATTTCCACACCCGGAAGGTTAACTGCGATATGATCCATCGGGCAAGAAGGGATGTGTTTGGTTTTCCCGCAAACTGTACATATAAAGTGATGATGATGAACGCCTGGATCACAGTGCATCCGATATTGACGTTCCCCGTTCAAATCGGTTTCTTCCAGGATACCAAGCTTTGCAAACGTGGTTAAGTTTCTGTAAATTGTATCGAAGCTTACTCCAGGATTGTCTTTTTTCAGAAATTCACCGACGTCCATTGCAGCAGTGTATCCATCACGCTCTGCAAGAAACTCTAAAATCGCTTCTCTATTCTTCGTCCGTTTGAAAGAATGTTCCTTTAACGTATCCCATGCCTTTTCTACATTCACAGCACTTCCCCCTTTCTTCTCACAGTACTTTTCCCGGTCAACCGTTTACCCATTAACACGAATAGCAAAATGACAATGGCAGTCACTACAATTGTACCTCCTGGAGCAATATCCATGTGATAAGCAGCAAATAGTCCAGCAATCACGGATACTTCTCCAAACAGAATGGATAGCAACATGGCAGATTTAAAACTTTTCGCTATTTGAATTGCAGCCGCAACCGGAAGCGTCATAAGTGATGATACGAGTAGAATCCCCACAATCCGCATAGAAGCGCCGATTACTAATGCGGTAAGCACCATGAAGAACATTTGGATCCAACGCCCTTTGATACCCGATGCGTTTGAATAATCCGCGTCAAACGATAGCGTGAAGAGCTCTTTATAGAACAAATATATGAACACGAACACAGCGATCGCAAGAATGGCGACGACTAACAAATCTTGTCTGCTAACTGCAGATACCGAACCGAACAAATAGCCGACTAAATCCGCACCGAATCCTTTTGCAAGTGAAATGAAAATGGCACCGAATCCGATTCCTGCTGAGAGTATGATCGGAATCGCAAGCTCTTCAAAATTCCGATAAACCCTTCGCAAACGTTCGATAAGCAAAGAGCCGCCGACTGCGGCCGCCATGCCTAAATAGATCGGATTGAGCCCCGCGAAAAACAATACTTGCTGACTCAAATACAGGCTCCCCGCTATCCCAGCAAGGGAAACATGACTTAAAGCATCTGCTATCAAAGCGAGACGTCTCACAACAATGAAGAGGCCAAGCATTGGTGCAATCACACCGATAATCAGACCGGAGAAAAAAGCATTCTGCAGAAACTCATACGTGAATAATGCATCAATCATCGGAAGTGGCCCCTTCCTTCTGATGAATGAAACGGACGGAATGGCCATACCATCGTGATAAATCAGTATCATTCAGCTTCGCGAAATCTCTTCTCCCACCATGGAAATGCATCGTCCTGTTCAAACAAGCAACATGTGACGCAAGATCTGTTACAAGGTCAATTTCATGGGAGACTAGAATTATGGCTATGCCATTGTCACGATTCAATTTTTCAAGCATAGAATAGAAAGAAGCCGAGTTTTGCTGGTCCACTCCGACAGTCGGTTCGTCCATAATGAGCAGATCCGGCTTTGCTGCGAGTGCTCGTGAAATGAAGACGCGTTGCTGTTGTCCACCAGAAAGCTCACCGATATTACGATCAGCGAATTTTTCCATACCGACCTCATGAAGTGCGTTCATAGCAGCTTCTGTATCCTCTTTTGAAAAACGCTTGAACAATCCTGTTTTTTTTGTTAAGCCACTTCTTACAACTTCCAGAACAGTTGCCGGAAATCCGCTATTGAAAGAATTCGATTTTTGAGATACGTAACCAATCCGTTCTTTATGACTGACTGAAGAAATCGGCGAACCAAACAGTTCCACTGATCCCCTATCCGGTTTCAGCAATCCTAATAGAATTTTAATAAGCGTCGATTTACCAGATCCGTTCGGACCAATAAGTGCCCAGAACTCACCTGGTTGTACGGTTAAGGTGATGTCTTTCAACACAGGTGAGTTTCCATAATTAAAAGTTACATTCGTTAATTTCACTAGACTTTCTTGCATACAACCATCCTTCTATTAATAGTAATGATTACGATTCACTCAAATGATTATAAACCAAATGGCGCGGGCTTACAAATCTAAAGAAAGCTAGGTGACAAGTTGGATTACACACGATTGCTGCTGGAGATGAAAAAAAGAAGCGATGAAGAGATGTTGAAGATGTCTAAGTCCTATGGATTAGACTTCTCTGTCGAGGAGATCAGACTGTTAAGACCGTTGTTGGATGAGATTTCCATGCATTGGATCTTAACCGGGGTCCCTGAAAGTTTCATTTCAAAGGTGGAGAGGATTCTAGGTCAGAAACGAACCAATCAGCTGCTGGAAGATTACTTGAATATGCGTAAGTAGGAAAAGGCTGTCGAGCAGATCAGCCGCTCGACAGCCTTCTTCATTAACCGCAAGAAGTCTGGATTGTCTTGATAGGAAATTGAAACTCTTACCCAGACGTGGTAACGTTTTTCACTTCGTTCATTAATGCGTCACGGTATTTCGTGGTGAATTCTCCGCTTTTCAGCATCATAATTTCTTCTTTATAGGGTGCCGTTTTGTTTTTCTTGTCCGTTCCAATGAATGGTGTTTCCAGTATCTTCGGAACGTTCGAGAATGATGGATGATGAACAATATAGTGGAGTGGATCAAAACCGATATTGCCGAATCCGATGTTTTCGTGTCGGTCTTTTCCTGCCCCACAAACATTCTTACTGTCATTGACGTGGATCACAGAAATTCGGTCTCTGCCAATGAAGTGATCAAATTCTTCCAATACACCTTCGAAATCATTCACGATATCATACCCCGCATCATGCACGTGGCACGTATCAAAACAAATCGAAAGTCGATCGTTGTTTTCAACGCCATCGAAAATCCGCGCAAGTTCTTCAAAGCTTCTTCCACACTCAGTCCCTTTACCCGCCATGGTTTCCAAGGCAATCCGGACATCTGCGTCTTCCGAAAGAACTTCATTCAATCCTTCGATGATTTTGGCAATTCCTTTGTCTGTGCCTTCACCGACGTGCGCTCCAGGGTGCAAAACAATCTGATTTGCACCAAGAGCTGCCGTACGTCTTATTTCTTCTTGCAAAAAGTCGACGCCCAATCTGAACGTTTCGGGCTTTACCGTATTTGCGATGTTAATGATATAAGGAGCATGGACGACCATTGAGGATAGCCCGTTTTCTTTCATATGGGCTTGTCCTGCTGCAATGTTCAAGTCTTCAATTGCTTTACGACGCGTATTTTGCGGAGCTCCTGTATAGATCATGAATGTGGAAGCACCAAATTCGGCAGCATCCTTACTTGAACCAAGTAACATGTCTTTACCACTCATGGATACATGGGATCCGAGCAGAATAGGTTGTTCACTCATTTTTTCTTAGTCAATCTCCTTTCACGCTTCTTAAAACGATCCACTTCCTTAGCTCGCTTCTTTTTATATCCCGGTTTCACTTTTGTCGGTTTACGGATTAAAGAAGCAGCTTTCTTGTCGATATCGTCCTGTTCTTTCGGACGATTTCTTCTTGAATGACGCTCTTTCAGTTGGGACCATTCCCCATTTTTCACATCTTCGTGTACAAATGGGATCCCCATTTTCTCGATCTTTACGATCGCATCGTCTTCAGAAGGGTCAAATAATGTGATTGCGACCCCTTCTAATCCAGCCCGCGCCGTACGACCAACACGGTGAATATAGAATTCCAGATCTTCCGGAAGCTCATAGTTGATGACGTGACTTACACCAGGGATATCGATTCCGCGCGCAGCTAAGTCTGTAGCTACAATGAATTGATACTCCAAGTCACGGATTTGTTTCATCATGCGTGTACGTTCGCGAGCATTCAAATCACCATGGATTTTCCCGGTTTTAACACCTTGAGCAGCTAGATAACCCGCAAGTTCATCTGCATTTTGCTTTGTATTGGTGAATATGATTGCCAAATATGGATTGATCGCCTGGATGACGTTCAAGAGTTTCTTTTTGCGATCCATTCCTCGTACTGGAACGAGTGAATAATGCATGCCTTCTGTCAATGGCTTCTTCGTCCCGAGTTGAATATGAACCGGTGAGTCCATATACTTCGCAAGAAACGGCTTCAGCTTTTCCGGGATGGTCGCAGAGAAAACATACATCTCCAAGTCACTTGGCATTTTGCCTGCAAATTGGTCAATGTCTTCAATGAAGCCCATGTCAAACGCAAGGTCTGCTTCGTCGATGACGAGAATGCGGGCTGTATGAATGGCTAACGCTCCTGTGTCCGACATATCCCGGATACGTCCAGGTGTGCCGACAACTACATGAGGGTTGGATTTCAATTTATCAGCAGAACGTTTCTTATCTGTTCCGCCGATCAATAGGCTTGTGCGGACTTCTGAAGAAGCAGTCAGTTTTTTCAGTTCATCAAACAACTGAATAGCAAGCTCCCGTGTAGGTGCTGTAATCACCGCTTGAAGTTCATCCACATCTGTATTAACACGTTGGAGAATCGGAATCAGGAAGCTGTGGGACTTTCCTGTTCCTGTATGTGCTTGCCCGATTGCGCTTTGACCTTTTAAAACGAGCGGAATCATCTCCTTCTGGATGGGGGTTGGGCTTGTGAAGCCCATCTGTTCTATCGCTTCGCGAAGAAACGGTTTAAATTGGTAATCAGTATATCTAGACATGTTCGTGTCCTCCTATTCATTCGTTCATTGTAGCACGAAACTGTACCGCTGGTTGTTTTTTTCGCATAGGATACATTATAGACAAAGTACTCTTTGGGAAAGGAGATAATTATGAGATATCAATCTTTTTATCCATTTGCCAATCAGCAGCGGCAAGCTCCTGCTGGCCAGCAGATGTTTCGCGGAAACTTTCAGCAGGCAACCCCTTTTATGCAAGGACCTGCGACACCATTTTCACCTAATCAAGCAAATCAGCCGCCTTCCCCATTCGGAATGGATCCCGGGTTTGGCGGTCAGCAGCAAGCACAAGGCGGATCACCTGCAGGGGCTGGCCTCTCAAAACCAGAAATGTATATGGAAACCGCCAATCGCCTTATGACGACTGTGCAACAATATGCACCTATCATACAACAGTTTGCACCGATGATTCAAAATATACCTGCCATGTGGAAATTGTATCGCGGATTCCAATCCCTCCCGGATGCAGGGGTAGCAGGGGCATCTGCGGCAGCAACTGTTGCACGAGGAACAGCACCTGTCGCCTCGGGACCGTTGCCGTCTGTGCCTAAAGTGTTCCAGCCACCAATCTAAGATTTTGTACCTTTTGGCCATCTCCGCTATAATAGGGTTAGATCCCTTTAGAGGAGTGAGCTTAGAATGGAAGTATTGAAGATTTCCCCGCGTGGTTATTGTTACGGGGTCGTCGATGCAATGGTGATTGCTAGAAATGCGGCACTCGACGAATCATTGCCGAGACCGATTTATATATTGGGCATGATTGTACACAACAAGCATGTGACGGATGCGTTCGAGGAAGATGGCATCATCACTTTAGAAGGAAATAACCGTCTCGAGATTCTCAACCAAGTTGAAACAGGTACTGTAATATTCACAGCACACGGAGTCTCTCCTGAAGTACGTGAACTTGCGCGTAAAAAAGGGCTCGTTTCCATCGACGCTACGTGTCCTGACGTAACGGTCACCCATGACCTGATTCGCGAGAAGACGGCTGAAGGCTATGATATCATCTATATCGGCAAGGCACATCATCCGGAGCCTGAAGGTGCTCTTGGTGTTGCTCCTGGAAAGGTCCACTTAGTGGAAAATAGCGAGGATATCGAGCAGTTAACTCTTCATAACGACAAATTGCTTGTAACAAACCAGACAACTATGAGCCAATGGGATGTCGTCCATCTCATGGAAGACCTGAAAAAGAAATATCCTCACATCGAAGTGCACAAAGAAATTTGTATGGCGACTCAAGTTAGACAAGAGGCAGTTGCAGAGCAAGCGGGCGAAGCAGACTTGCTGATTGTAGTCGGTGATCCGAAGAGCAATAACTCCAATCGTTTGACACAAGTTTCTGTTGAAATTGCGAATACCCCTTCATATCGAATTTCAGATGTCTCTGAGATTGAGTTAAGTTGGTTGGAAGGAGTCGAACGCGTGGCTGTCACGGCAGGTGCATCCACTCCTACATTAATCGTTCGTGAAGTGATCGAATTCCTGACTAAATATGACCCTGCAGATCCATCCACTCATAGTGCAGAGCGGAAGTTTGACTTGAACCGATTATTACCGAAGATTAAAAACCCGACACCTGTTACTCGAATTGAACCGTATGTTTAAACCAGTAAATCCCCCAGCTTCACTGGGGGATTTTTTAAATAAAAGTAAACGGTTCTGTATTGATCCGGGATTGTAAAAAGGTCACATTGTAGTGACGCTCTTCACATGCGGCTGTCATATGTTCTGCGACCCCTTGGATCATCACTTTTTCAACGTTATGACCAGGGTCTACAACACATAAGTCGATCGCTTCGGCATCTTGAGCGACATGGTAATACAAATCACCAGTAACGAATACGTCAGCTCCAGCACGTTTAGCGGCATAGATATATTTGTTGCCATCTCCACCTAAAACACCCACTTTTCTTATCAGCCGGTTTTTATCCCCTACTATCCGAACTGCAGGCACCTCTAATTTCTCTTTCACATGAAGGGCAAACCGTTCAAGCGTCATACTGGAAGATAACAACCCTATTCTTCCTAACCCATACTCCTGCTCAGAATCACCAGAGGTACGCTCAATTATTTTCAATTCAGTGAGTCCTAGTTTTGCAGCTAGCAGATCATTCACCCCACCACTTGCAATGTCCAAGTTCGTGTGAGCAGCATAAACGGACAAATCGTTTTTAATGCATTTCTCAATCATTCGTCCTTGCGGTGTATCCGTTAAAATATGTTTTGCTGGTCTAAACAACGGGGGGTGGTGGGCGATGATAAGCGTGGCGCCTCGTTCAACCGCTTCATCGATAACCGCTTCATTCACATCTAACGTTACCAGGACTGTGTCGACCGGACGATTCAGTTGACCAATATGTAAACCGATGGGATCCCCTTCCATTGCTAACTTTTTCGGAGACCACTCTTCAAACAACTGGATGATTTCATGACCATTTACGTTCTTCATGACTTCAATCCCCTTTCAATCAATTCCTTCGTAGCACTCAATTGCTGACGTTTTGCTTTCGCCTCTTCAGATTGAGCAGAATGTGTCAGCACTTGTATCACACGTTCTATCTCATTTAGTTCTCCTTGCCATTTCTCTTGAAATACAGGAGAACATTCTTTAAGAAGAATCGGCCCCATTAGTAACTCTTCAGGATTGTAAGACTCCTCTCCTCGTTCTAGCACAAGAATCTCATAGATTTTGTGATCTTCTTTAAGGATCGCTTCATTCACGATTTTCCATGAATGGCTGACTGCCCAATCACGTATAGCCTTAGCATGTATATTCGGCTGGACAATAATTCGGTTCACTCCAGATAATCTTTCCAGATCATTCTCTAAAATCGTGGCAATTAAGGACCCGCCCATCCCGGCAATGCTCACATTTTCGACCCCATCCTCAGGCAAGATCGCTTGTAGCCCATTTGCGAGTCGTACAATGATTTTATCTGTTAACCCTTCCTTCGCAACATTCCGCTTGGCTGATTCAAAAGGACCTTTTACAACCTCACCCGCAATGGCTCGAGATATCTGGCCTTTTTGTATGAGCCAGCATGGTAAATAAGCATGGTCACTTCCGATATCTGCAAGGACAGTTCCTTGTTCAGCAAATGATGCGACCAGACGTAATCGCTCTGATAAATTTTTCGCGTTCACTATTTGTTCCACCTTTCAGCAGACGTACACACAACCGTCGACTTCTTCAATTCATCTTATCGAAAATGGGGATTTTTTGCACGCATCAAACAAAAGAGCAACCAGGCAGCGGAGTTCCGCCACTCTGATTGCTCTCCAGATTATTATTTTAGAGTTAGAATGTAATCGACCATCGCATCGATGTTCTCATCAGGGATGAGTCCACCAGGCATGCCGCCTTTACCATTCTTGATGATTTCGTGAAGCTCTTTAGCATCCTTATCTTCACCGTGAAGACTTGGACCAACAGCTCCTTCTAGATCTCCACCGTGACAACCGATACATTTTTGCTGAGCAACAGCTTCAGCATCGAATTCAGCAGATGCGCTTTCATCATCTTTCGCACCTTCTTCAGTTGCTTCGCCATCAGCATCGGCAATTTCTTTCTTCTGATCAATACCATAAAGGGACATGAAGAAAATGAGTCCGATACCTAGTGCGAAAATCAAAATATAAGGAACAACAGGATTTTTACTCAACGAACTTAACCTCCTTCACCAGAAACTATTCTGTAGTATATAGTGCACAACTCTTATTGTACTGTATTCCGGATAAAATCGAAAGACTTATCAATAGACTTTTCTCTTTTGTGACATTTTGGACATACTTTGTGAACTTTTTTCGTTAACACCCGATTTGCCGCGCAATGACCATATGTTGGACTTCAGAAGTTCCTTCTCCAATTTCCAATAACTTTGCATCCCGCATATATCGCTCTACTTCGTATTCACGCATATACCCGTAACCACCATGGATTTGAATGGCTTCGTCTGCCACTTCCATTGCAATCTCGGATGCGTATAATTTACACATCGCAGCCTCTTTTGTAAATGGCTTCCCTTCGTCTTTCAACCAAGCTGCCTTGTAGACCATATTTCTTGCCAGCTCAATTTTCAACGCCATATCCGCGAGTTTGAATTGTGTCACCTGGAACTCGGACAGCGACTTACCGAACTGTTTGCGCTCTTTTGCATATTGCATAGCTCGATCGTATGCCGCTTGAGCAATTCCAACTGCCATGGCTCCTATCCCGATCCGCCCGCCGTCTAATGTAACTAAGAATTGACGGAATCCGTTTCCTTTAGTTCCGAGGAGGTTCTCCTCAGGTACTTGTACATTCTCCATGACGAGTTCCGTCGTATTGGAAGCATGTAATCCCATCTTTTCATAGTTATCAATCACTTTGAATCCTTCTGCATCTGTAGGAACGATAATTGCACTAATTTCCTTTCCGCCTTTTTCCGTCTTGCCAGTTATAGCCGTCAACGCAAGATTTTTAGCGTAACTGGCATTTGTAATATACACTTTTGAACCGTTGATCGTATAGGTTCCATCTTCAAGCTTAGCGGTTGTTTGCGTACCCCCTGCGTCGGATCCAGCATTCGGTTCTGTCAACCCGAATGCACCAAATGATGTCCCTTCACAGATTGGCCGTAAATATTTCTGTTTTTGTTCTTCTGTTCCGAATAGGCTCAGAGGTGCCCCACCAAGCGAAATATGAGCAGAGTAGGTAATCCCTGTGGACGCACAAGCCCGGCTCAACTCTTCCGTCACGATAGCAAAACTGATTGTGTCTGCCCCTGCTCCCCCATACTCTTCTGAAAATGGAAGTCCCATCATTCCCATTTCAGAAAGTTGTTTAAAGATCTCTTCAGGAAACTCATTCGTTCGATCCCGCTCAATTGCACCTGGTGCGACAACTTCGTTAGCGAACTCTCGAATTGTCCGCTGTATCATTTGTTGTTCTGAAGTTAAATTGAAATCCATTATGACATCCCCTTTTTGTGAACGCTTACAAATCTCATTATACAGAATTAGCGGATAGTTTGATAGAAAAAAAGGATTTTTGCTCAATAATATATGAGCAAAAATCCAATAATCATCAGTAAACCTGCAGCGCCTGAAATTGTAAAATACAAAAGCTTGAGCAAGCGCCCTGCAAATAGCCATAAAATGCTATTCAACATAAGAATGCCTACTAACACCATCGTCTCATTTTCAAAGAAAACAAACAATACTTTGAGTGATATCCCGAGTAACATGAAGGCTGCAATAATATAAGTAAAAGGTATAAGCGCGGAACGGAATGGTTGACTGAACATTACTTTTACAAGTAAACCGATTACAAATATGGAAGCAATCGATATCATAATTACAGGGTAATTTCCAACTATAAACATTAAAGCGGAAAGACCTGTTGCTAAAAATACTAATAAGATCATTTTCTTCGTGACCGAGGACCGCTCTTTTTCAAGGACGGCTTTTTCAATTTTTTCATCCGCTGCTGCGTCTGCATCCCCTTGAGCGTATAACGTAATTAAGAAATCACAATAATGCTCTGGCAAAAGACGATTCTTTTTCCAATAATGTATTTCGGACATTATGATTCGTTTACGTTGTGAATTCATAAACGGTCTCTCCTTCTACTGAAAAAAGACACCGGCAAGGAATTTGCACGGTGCCATTTTTCTTATTCTAAAAAGTCTTTCAGGCGCTTACTACGAGAAGGATGTCGTAATTTACGAAGTGCCTTCGCCTCGATTTGTCGGATCCGCTCACGAGTTACCCCGAAGACCTTTCCAACTTCTTCTAAGGTTCTTGTTCGGCCATCGTCCAATCCGAATCGCAATCGAAGTACATTTTCTTCGCGATCTGTCAGTGTATCCAGAACGTCTTCAAGCTGCTCCTTCAACAATTCATAAGCTGCATGATCTGAAGGGGACTGGGCTTCCGAATCTTCAATGAAATCTCCTAAATGTGAATCGTCCTCTTCACCAATCGGTGTTTCCAATGAAACCGGCTCTTGTGCAATCTTCAGGATTTCACGAACCTTTTCCGGAGTCAGCTCCATCTCTTCCCCGATTTCCTCAGGTGAAGGCTCTCTTCCTAAGTCCTGCAACAACTGCCGCTGAACACGAATCAGTTTGTTTATGGTCTCAACCATATGAACAGGAATCCGGATAGTTCTCGCTTGGTCAGCGATAGCACGTGTAATCGCTTGACGTATCCACCAAGTTGCATACGTACTGAACTTGAATCCTTTCGTATGATCAAATTTTTCAACGGCTTTGATAAGACCCATATTTCCTTCTTGTATCAAATCCAAGAAGAGCATGCCTCTACCGACATAACGTTTTGCAATACTTACAACTAGTCGTAGATTGGCTTCAGCCAAACGTTTTTTAGCTTCCTCTTCGCCAGCGATAATACGTTTAGCAAGCGCTACTTCCTCTTTGCCTGTAAGCAAGTCAACTCGACCAATTTCTTTTAAGTACATGCGGACGGGGTCATTAATCTTCACACCCGGTGGAACGCTTAGGTCATTCAGATCGAATCGTTCTTCATCTGCAGCAGGTTTGCCCGGCGCTTCCTCAGAACTTTCCTCTTTGCCTTCCATTTCAATACCAGCTGCCTCGATTTGATCGAGGAACTCTTCAAACTGGTCGGGCTCCATTTCAAAAGTAGCCAATTTTTCAGTGACTTCTTCAATCGTCAATTCGCCACTCTTTTTACCGGTTTCCAGTAAAGCAGCTTTGACTTCCTCCAACGTTGTCTCTGTTTCTCCAGTTAGTTCCTCTTTTTTAGCCATAATAACCTGTTCCTCCTTAGTACGCCGGTCGGCTTACATTGCCGATAATGATTTCCGGAGCTGTATGATCTCTCTCGCTAGCTCTAACGCTGCTGGGAAATCGTTCATCTTTTCTGCGTCTTTTGATTCATGCATTTTTTGTGTAATGATTTGTTGAATCCGATGTTTTTTTAAATGCAGCACACAATCTTCCACTTCTTGCTCTGCATGTTCGGGATCCCGTTCCATCACCGCAGCTTCCAAAACGATCCTGCGCAATCCGCGGTCTTCAATCGTTTCTGCAAATCGATGGAAATCAGGGGCACCGTATTGCTCATAGAAACCTGCTAATCGGATATATATTGTAGCATAATCCTCATGAACAAACAGTTCCTCATGATTGTTCTGAATCGTGTCAAATATTGAACCATCATTCAACATATGACTGAGAAGCAATTGCTCAGCACGTCCTGTTGCGGAGATGCTTTTCTTTCTTTGATGAATGACCGGCATCACCGGCTCGGAAAAGCTGTCAGTCTGTGGTTTCCTGACGGCTTTTCCCGCAGCTTTTGCATAGTGCTGTTCGAGTGCATCAACTGATACATCCGTATCCAGCGACAGCTGTCTTAGCATCATGTCTTTTTCGACAGGTGTTAAAATCCCAGCAAGTTCTTCCATCACTTCATGAATATATTGCAGAACATCATTTTCATGCGAAAGGTTCTTAGATCTTTTAGCATATGCCATTATGAAAGACATGTACGTGTGGGGCCGTTCTAAGATCTTTTCCCGGAATGCTTCAATTCCATTTTCGGAAATATAATCATCCGGATCCATTTTATTGGGAAGTATAGCAATTTTAAGAGAAAACCCTTTTTGCATAATCAGCCCTGCAAAACGTTTTGAAGCTTCCCATCCCGCGTTGTCCCCATCACAACAAACAATCAGATCGTTGGTAATCCGCTTCAGTTTGATCAGTTGAGTGTCCGATAATGCAGTTCCCATTACTGCTACAGTATTTTCCACACCATTTCGATCCGCTGCTAACGTATCCATAAATCCTTCGAATACTATTACATTACCCTTTTTCCGAGCATTAAGACGTGCACGATGAAAATTGTACAACAATCGTCCTTTTTCGAATATAGGGGTTTCCGGACTATTCAGGTACTTGGCTTCTTTTTCCGATTTCTCAAGCACCCTTCCGGAGAACCCGACTATTGTACCATGATCGTCATAAAGAGGAAACATGACTCTGCCACGAAACCGATCAAAAAAACCTGTTCCGTTATCACGTTGGATGACAAGACCTGCTTGTTCCATCTCTTTCATATCAAAACCTTGACGCTGTAAAAGGGAAGATAACGCTTCCCAGTCATCAAGTGCCCAGCCAATACTATACTTTTCGATATTTTCCCTTGTAAATCCTCTTTGTTCAAGATATTGATATGCTTTTTCGCCTTCTACCGTATTCAAAAGAAGGTGGTTATAGAAGTTTGCCGCGAATTCATGGGCTTCATACATCTGTTTGTTCGCAACATCTTTTTCGGATCGGCTTCCCATCTCAACGGATGCGTCAATTGGAATATCAAGCCGCTCAGCAAGTTGAACGACCGCTTCCGTAAAAGGTCGGTTATCGATGTCCATAACAAAAGTGATTGCGTTGCCACTCGCACCGCAGCCAAAACAATGAAAGAGCTGTTTTTCTTCAGACACTGAAAAAGAAGGCGTACTTTCCCCATGGAATGGGCAAAGGCCAAACCAGTTCTTCCCTCTCTTCGTAAGGCGGACATGCTCACCGATTAGATCGACTATATCTGTCTTGCTGCGGATCTCTTCTATCGTCTGTTCCGGGATTTTCGACATGCTATCACCATCTTCACTGTCTATAGATTCGATGTATCCTTTAAAAACCCTTCTTATTCGACAAATTTTTTATTTTACTCCGAAACTGCTATTTTACAGCATTCCGACTGGGAATACTAGTATAGTTGCTAACTGGAATCTTGAACGAAAAAAGAGGGACCGCCTTAACGATGGAGGTCCTTCCGAATTCTCTCAAACTTTCTACTATTCATATCCGAGATAATCATATTAGCCGTCTCTTCAACCGCCCGATTTGAGACGTCGATCACTGTACAGCCGATTTTTTTTACAACTTTATTGAAATGGTTGATTTCTTGTTCGATCCGATCGATTTTCGCATAACTTGCGTCATCTTTCAATCCTAAAGCAATCAAGCGTTCTTTTCGGATCGAATTCAAGATGTCAGGAGAAATCACTAGACCAAAACATTTATCAGGGTCGATTTCATATAACTCGGCCGGCGGTTCAACTTCCGGGACGAGAGGGACATTCGCAACTTTAAAACGTTGGTGGGCCAAGTACTGGGAAAGTGGTGTTTTGGAAGTTCTTGAAATCCCTACCAGTACGATATCCGCATTCAATACTCCACGCGGATCACGTCCATCGTCATATTTAACTGCAAATTCAATCGCCTCGATCTTCCGGAAATAGTCCTCATCCAATTGTCGGACCAGACCTGGCTCTTCAGTAGGCTTCTCTTCGAGTACATGTTCAATGGACTGCATAATCGGGCCTAAAAGATCGATGCACTGAACATCATGTTGTCCGCAACATGTTACTAGGGCTTCCCGCATCTCGCTGCGGACAAGTGTATAAACGATGACCGCTTGTTGTTGTTCCGCAAGCCACGCAATTTCCTTCAGCTGACTTTTTTCTTCAATATGAGAAAAACGTTTCATCGAAACTGTGTCCAGATCTTGACGGAATTGACTTGCCGCTGCTTTTGCAACTAGTTCTGCGGTTTCTCCCACGGAATCTGAAACGATAAAAAACTTGAGTTTTTTCATAGAATGCACCTCATAGTTCATGATCTTGTGCCAGCGTTAAAAATGCTGCAGTAATATTTGTTTTCGTTATTCTGCCGACCACTTCTAACCCTTCTCCTGCTGTTCCAATAACAGGTAAGGAATCGATTTGCTTGTCGATCATTTTACGGGCAGCAGATAAAAGCGTGTCTTTTTTATGGCAGTATATGATATTCGGCATTCTGGTCATAATGACATGCACTGGTATCTTTTCAAGCTCATTATTCCCAATGCTTGTCCTCAGCAGATCTTTGCGGGAAAGCACGCCTGTCAAACATGCTTTTTCATCTACCACAAACAGGGTACCTACATCCTGTAAAAACATCTGGCAGATCGCATCATAGACCGAACTATGCTCCGTCACAACCGCGGGAGTGGATTGGAAATCGCCTACTTGCATCCCGATCATTTCATCTCCCACAGAGTGCACTTGCTTTTTACCTGAATAGAAATAGCCGACACGTGGGCGTGCATCCAAGTATCCGGCCATAGTCAAGATGGCGAGATCTGGTCGTATAGTAGCTCTGGTCAGGTTTAACCGCTCGGCAATATGTTCTCCCGTTATCGGTCCATCCGCCTTGACGATCTCGAGAATCTCCGTCTGGCGCTTATTGAGTTCCATCTATGTCACCGTCCTAAGCGTTCAATTAAACAAATCTGTCTACAGTATATAACAAATTCAGTTCTATTGCGAAGAATCGTGAACCGTGCTAAACTGAATTCAACATTTGAATAGGCGAAGAAAGGTCGATAAGTATTGTCAGCCAAAAGCGATCGGGGATAGTGAAAGCCCGTATTTGACATGAAAAGGCAACCTGGAGCCATTGTAAGTTTAAAGAGGACTGTCCGTTTTTGTACAGTCAATCGAGGTGGAACCGCGGGGCGTTACGCACCCGTCCTCGGACATATGTCCGAGGATGGGTGCTTATTTTAATTGGAGGGATTAGTATGTATACAATGGAACAAATTGTGAACGTTTCAAAACAGCGTGGATTCGTATTTCCTGGATCTGAAATTTATGGAGGACTAGCGAATACATGGGATTACGGTCCACTTGGTATTGAACTGAAAAACAATATCAAACGAGCATGGTGGAAAAAATTCGTTCAAGAATCTCCTCATAACGTAGGACTCGATGCTGCAATCTTGATGAACCCGAAAGTCTGGGAAGCGTCTGGTCATATCGGGAACTTCAATGATCCTATGATCGACTGTAAAAAATGTAAAACACGTCATCGTGCAGACAAACTGATCGAGGATGCACTCGAAGCGAAGGGCATGGAAATTGTCGTTGACGGAATGCCATTTGAGAAGATGAAAGACTTGATCATCGAGCATAATATTGAATGTCCGTCTTGCGGATCATTGGACTATACGGATATCCGCCAGTTCAACTTGATGTTCAAAACGACTCAAGGGGTTACTGATTCTTCTGCTAACGAAATCTTCTTGCGTCCTGAAACAGCTCAAGGTATTTTTGTGAACTTCAAAAATGTCCAGCGCTCGATGCGTAAAAAACTTCCTTTCGGGATTGCTCAAATCGGTAAAAGTTTCCGCAACGAAATCACACCTGGAAATTTCACATTCCGTACACGCGAATTCGAACAGATGGAACTCGAATTCTTCTGTAAACCTGGAGAAGACGAGGAGTGGTATGCTTTTTGGCGTGACGCTTCCAAGAACTGGTTACTCGATCTTGGCCTTTCAGAAGAGAATATGCGTCTTCGTGAGCACAATGAAGACGAACTTTCCCACTACTCAAAAGGAACAGTAGATATCGAGTTCAAATTCCCATTCGGCTGGGGAGAACTATGGGGAATCGCTAACCGCACAGACTTCGACTTGAACCGTCATATGGAATATTCCAATGAAGACTTCCATTATCAAGATCCAATTACAAACGAGAAATTCGTACCTTATTGCATCGAACCTTCCGTCGGTGCAGACCGTGTCACACTTGCATTCCTTTGTGATGCTTTTGACGAAGAGGAACTTGAAGGCGATGACAAACGTACAGTTATGCGTTTCCACCCGGCTCTAGCACCTGTGAAAGCTGCTGTATTGCCATTGTCAAAGAAGTTAGCTGAAGGTGCTGGCGAGGTGTACGCGGAGCTTTGCAAGTACTTCCCTGTTCAGTATGACGACTCACAGTCCATCGGTAAACGTTACCGTCGCCAAGATGAAATCGGAACGCCGTTCTGTATTACGTACGATTTCGACTCTGAAGAAGATCGTCAAGTAACGGTACGCCATCGCGATTCAATGGAGCAAGTCCGCTTGCCGATTGAAGAGCTAAAAGCTTATATCGAAGAACGTATCGCGTTTTAACTGAATTCAGCAGAAGTTTTCTACTTCTAAATGCTATGGGATGAAGACTGACTTTTTCATTCAGGGCGGCATTATACCTTTGCGGCATTAAATAAAAATCCGGACGCAATTTCGCCAAAGCGTTATTGTCTTTTAAAAAAACCGGCAGAATCAGATTATTCATCTGATTCTGCCGGTTTTTCTTTAGGAGGTAAAAGATTAGGTGTCCGATCGAGCTGATCCAGAAAAGACCGTGATTTCAATCGCAGTCCTACTTGTTCATCATAGATTTGTCGGACCACCTTTTTCATGAATTGCTTTGTCGATTTTTTCAAAGTGAGAGAACCTACTTGTGTGATCGGTACTGTCGCAAATGTACGTATAAGTTTCAATTGTGCCGGAGTAATCCTTACGATATATGGATCAGTATGAAAGCAACGATGGCATAGAAAGCCGATTTCCTGAAAAGAAAACGCAAATTCCCCTTCAACTGACCCACAAGATGCACATTGATTCAGCACAGGGTGAATCCCTGCTACCGGCAGCATCTTCCACTCGACGAATAACGCAATGGCTTCAGGATCATATCCTTCATTAATCGCATGCAGGGCTTCGTATAAAAGATTAAAGACGCCCGATGACCGCTCACCATCGTCCGTGAGTCTATCGATCAGTTCAACGATATAACTCGCGTACGCTGTTGCTTCCAAATCTTCGCGAATATGACGCATGGAATCGATGGGTTCTCCCTGTTCAAGTGATCCCATCCCCTTTCCTGTTCTTAACAGGAAGGATCCATAGACAAACACTTGAGAAACGGAAGACAGACGGCTTGCAGGTTTTTTTGCCCCCCGAGCCATCGCAGTCATTTTCCCGGCTTCTTTCGTTAATATCGTTACTATCTTATTTGTCTCACCGTAAGGCATCGTACGCAGTACAATCCCTTCCCATTTGTTCATCATGACGTTCGCCTCCACTGCTGTGCGAGACGATCAATACTCGTCGTCGCGGAAGCCGAATTCTTTCAGCTGTCCAGGTTTATTCCGCCAATCCTTCTGAACCTTCACCCACAGTTCAAGGAATACTTTAGAGCCTAACAACATTTCAATATCACGTCGGGCTTTTGTACCGATCTGCTTTAAAAGGGCTCCTTGTTTACCGATGACAATACCCTTTTGGGAATCCCGGTCCACGATGATTGTCGCCATCACATTGACTATATTCTTATCTTCGTCGCGCGCTATTTTCTCAATAACTACCGCGATCGAATGAGGAACTTCTTCGCGTGTCAAATGCAATACTTTTTCTCGAATCAATTCAGAGATGATGAAACGCTCGGGATGGTCCGTAACTTGGTCATCCGGATAATACTTCGGTCCTGCAGGGAGATACGTATTGAGTGTCTCCATCAGACGTTCCACGTTGTTTCCGTTTAAAGCGGACAATGGGACGATTTCAGCAAAGTCGTACTCATCCACGTAAGATGTAATGATTCCGAGCAAATCATCCGGGTGAACCAGATCGATTTTGTTGATAACCAAAAATACTGGAGTTTTTGAGCCTTTGAGCATTTCAATCACAAAGCGATCTCCAGGGCCGATCTTTTCGTTCGCATTGACCATGAACATGATGACGTCTACTTCTTTAAGAGTATTCTTTGCGGATTTCACCATGAAGTCCCCCAGCTTATGCTTCGGTTTATGGATTCCTGGTGTATCGATGAATACAATTTGCGAAGCATCTCCTGTGACGACTCCTTGGACTTTGTTGCGCGTTGTTTGAGGCTTATCGCTCATAATCGCGATCTTTTGACCGACTACACGATTCAAAAATGTCGATTTCCCTACGTTAGGTCGTCCAATGATTGAAACAAACCCCGATTTGAATTCACTTGGTGCCATATTCGAGGTCCTCCTTCCGAAATGCCCCTGGAATCAGTTCTCCAACTGTTGTAGCCAAGACATCCCCTTTAAGATTCGTCAAATAGACTGGCATATCTACAGAGCAAAACTCAGAAATCACTTGCCGGCAAGCACCACATGGTGAAATCGGTCCGTCCGTATCCCCTGTCACAGCCAGCGCTGCAAAAGAACGATTGCCTTCAGAAATCGCTTTGAAAAAAGCCGTACGCTCAGCACAATTCGTCATACTATATGCTGAGTTTTCAATGTTACACCCTTCAAATATAGTCCCGTCTTCTGTAAGTAAAGCAGCACCTACAGGAAATTTGGAATAGGGTACGTATGCGTTTTGCATTGCATGTTTTGCATGTTCCATTAGTTGTTGTTTGTCCAAAAGTTCCACTCCATTCGTTTACATCAGCCATTTCGGCAAAAAGATGAGCACACCGATTATCGCACTAGCGATTGAAAAAACAAGCACAGCCCCGGCTGCGAGGTCTTTTGCTTGTTTAGCCAAAGGATGTCTTTCTTGCGTAACTAAGTCTACCACACGCTCAACTGCAGCATTCATTAATTCTAATGCAATCACCAGAGCAATAACCGCGGTGATAACTATCCATTCAAATCGACTTAACCCTGTCAACCACCCTGCAACTATTACGACAATTGCCGCCACTAGATGAAACTTCACGTTCCGTTCCTGGGCAGCTCCGTGGACAATGCCCATCCAAGCATAGGTGAATGCTTTAATAAAATTTTTCACAGTATCATCTCTTGAGTCCGAACGACTGCAGAATTTCATCTTGTCGGCCGAACATTTTCTTTTCATCATTTTCCGTCATATGATCATATCCGAGCAAGTGTAAAAAGCCATGTAACGCAAGGAATCCAAGTTCTCTTTCCACACTATGCCCATACTCTTCAGCCTGACGTTGTGCGGTTTCAACCGATATTAGCAAGTCTCCTAAATGACGCGGCATATCATCTGCTCCGATGATAGCCCCTTCACCATCGACTTCTTCTTCAAGCGCGAAAGAGATGACGTCAGTTGGCTGATCTTTACCCCGATAATCCCGGTTGATCTGTTGAATTCCGTCGTCATTCAAAAAAGTGACAGAGAGCTCTGTTCCCTTTTCAAGACCTTCCGAATCCGCAGCAAAAGATAGGAGTTTCTGAATGAGCTGTTCGGCAGCTTTTCCGTCCCCATCTATTTCATCTATGAAATCGATTTCCAACATATTCTCCCACCTCTATTCTTCTTATTTCGGATATTCGATTCTGCTATGGAAAATCCCATTTAGTGTTTCACAAATTACTCGCTCCACAACACGTATTTCTTTCATGGACAATTCACATTCATCGAATTGACCATCATTTAGTTTGTCCTTCACAATCGATTTCACCAGACCTGATATTTTTTCAGGAGTCGGTTCCTTCATGGAACGAACCGCAGCTTCACAACTGTCTGCAATCGAAATGACAGCAATCTCTTTAGTTTGCGGTTTAGGACCGAAGTATCTGAAGTCATCTTCTACTACATTTTCACCTTGTTCTTTTGCTTTCATATAGAAGAACTTCAAGAAACTGGTTCCATGATGTTGACGCGCGATATCTATGATTTGCTGAGGCATCTTCTTAGCAGCCAACAGATCTGCACCGTCAGCCGCATGAGCAATAATGATATCACGACTTTCTTCAGGAGTTAGCTGATCATGTGGGTTCGCACCGTGCTGATTTTCGATAAAGTACAGAGGCCGCACACTCTTGCCAATGTCATGATAATAACTGCCAACCCGAGCCAGGAGACCATTCGCTCCAATCGCTTCACATGCGGCATCAGCTAAATTGGCAACCATCACGCTGTGGTGATACGTTCCTGGAGTCTCTGTTAACACTTTTTTCAATAGTGGATGGTTCGGATTAGATAACTCAACTAGACGCATATCAGAGACGATTCCAAATATAGACTCAAAGAATGGTAACAAGCCAATCGTAAGCGCCGCAGAGAGAATGGCTGAGCTGATCGCGGCTATGCCATAGAACAGTATTTCCGACAGTGTATATGTGGATTGTGTCATAAGCAGATAAAACGCAACGTACAACAAGTTGGCAACAGCGACCGCCAAGCTTGTTCTCATGATTGTAAGTCGTTTTCCACTTTCACCAAGGGCTAGCAATGCCGTTACACCACTCAGTAAGAAATACAATACTACTTCCATTTGCATGACCGACGTTACACCTTCTTGCAAGACGAGGCCGCTTGTAGCCGCAATCATGACGACAGAAAGAATGGCAAGACGTTCATTCGTCAGAATCTTCACGAGCAGCGGAGCCAATGCGACAGGAAAAAGAAATGAAACTTGCACATCGAACTCTTTCTCCAACATACCTGTGAACTTCATCATTACAACGATCAGAAAGAATATCGAATAAAAGATCACTAATGATTTCTTCAAGACCTGTTTATCTTCTTTTCTGGACAAGAAATGAATATAGACGAGACCTGATAACAGAACGATCAAACAAGCCAATGCTACTATCGGTTTTGCAGATGTTTGGTTTGTCAGCAATCCCGTAACTTCAAGCTGTCGGTAAATTTCTTTATCTATCACTTGACCTTCCCGGACAATTACTTGCCCTTGAAGTATTCTAGTTGGTTCTATGCTGTCTCTAGCTTGTTTCAATCGTTGCTCCGTCAACTCTTCGTTTATGGATTCTGTAGGGATAATTAAAGGGCGCACAAGCTGAATCATTATTTGGACTTGTCCATCTGGTATTTTTGAGGAAGTTCTGATTTTACGTTCCGCATCATATTGGGCAACTGAGACATCTTTTTCTTTAATCGGTTTTGAGAGTTCCTCTGCCACGATTTTAGTAAGCTCAGAGCGCATATCTAGTAACACGGCTTCATCTTCAGTAAGAAGTCCTGTTAAAACGGATTCACTCAAGTAAAAGTCAGGTTCAGTTTCTTTTAACTCCTTTAACTTCTTGTTCATTTCACGAAGTGCTGCTTTAAGCGTGGGAGCTGAAATCGCCTCTTCTTCACTCAACGTGCTTTTCTTCACTTCAAGAATGTAGTCGAAAAGCGACGCAGCAATCGACTGTCTATTTGTGGAAATTTCGTCATTGAACTGATAGACAGGGGGTTGTTCTTCCGCAACACGTTCACGCTCTTCTTCAGTTTTCACAGTGTCCTCAACCGTCTTTAAAGAGCGGATCGTATTTGGAGCAATTTGAAAAGGTGTTAACTCATATGTCTCTTGCTTCACATCATCATAGAGGAAGAAAAATAGAAGGACTGCGGACAATCCAATAACCAACCAGGCAGTTACATGAAATTTCAAGGACTTGAACAGTTGGATCAACGGCTTTAACATCCCTTGAATCCCCTTTCAGTCTGATATACAAAAAGTATGTAAGGAGCAGCCCGGTTAGGACTGCTCTTCTTCGTATGCATCGATGATTTTTGCAACGATGGGATGTCGTACTACATCAGCAGGCTCTAAATATTGGAAATGGATTTCCCGAACTTTCGACAAAATGGATTCTGCAGCAATGAGCCCAGACTTTGCCCCTTTCGGTAAATCGATTTGTGTCTTATCTCCCGTAATGACCATTTTAGAACCGAATCCTAACCGTGTTAAGAACATTTTCATTTGAGCATGCGTTGTGTTTTGCGCTTCGTCCAGAATAACAAATGCATCATCAAGTGTCCGTCCTCTCATGTAAGCAAGAGGTGCAATTTCTATCGTTCCCCGTTCAATTAGACGTTCCGTATGCTCAGCTCCTAACATATCATGGAGCGCATCATAAAGCGGCCGTAAATAGGGATCGACTTTGTCTTTCAAGTCCCCGGGTAAAAAACCTAAACTCTCCCCTGCTTCCACCGCCGGACGCGTTAAAATGATTCGCTTCGCGGAACCGGTCTTCATGGCATGAACTGCAAGTACAACAGCAAGATACGTTTTTCCTGTTCCGGCAGGTCCAATACAAAATGTCAGATCATTTTGCCGGATCGCTTGAACATATTCCCGTTGCCCGATTGTTTTAGCACGGATTACTTTACCTTTACTGTTTCGGGCGATTTCCACGTCATACAGTTCCGCAAAGTATTCGATAGTACCATTATTCACCATTTCAATGGCAGTTGCAACATCTCTCTGGTTAATCTGGATTCCTTTGCGAATCACTTTTAACAATTGTTCCAATAGCTGTTTCGCAGCTTCCGTATGCTCTTCGGATCCTTTGAGAGAAATCGTTTCACCTCGTGAAAGTACAGCAACGGATAGATTTTCTTCAATAAGCTTAATGTTCTGGTCGGAAATACCAAGCAACATGATCGCTTCGTTTGGATCTTCTAGGTGTAGTTGAAGTTGTTGTTCACTCAATCAATCGTCTCCCCCTTGGGATAATGGTCTTTTTACTGCAATATTTTCGTTGATCAGAAAAAGGATAGTCCCTGTTACTTTATCACTGTCAAACGTCACCTGTAAAATATTTTCATCCTTAATATCCTTTTCATACGAGGTTTCAGAGAGTAATTTATGTTTTAGTAATGGGACTAGATAATCTTTTTCCATTCCTTCTTCTAACGTAATTGATTTTGTTGTATCGTCTACTTCTTCATGCCACTCTGCAATCTTCCAAAATGGACGATTTGCCGGTTTTTGTTTCAGCCATGGTAAGTTCCATTCGATTATCACACGTTTCTCACCCGCCACTCGGTATTGAATCGTTTTAGGCAATGAGAAATTGTATTCAAGCCAATAATCCGCAAAGACAGAACCTTCCGCTCCGACTATCGCCACCTTGTCGCCTTGTTCTAATACGCCTGTCGCCAGCAGGTCCCCTTTTTTAACGGTTTGGTTGAGTCGGGCAACCCTTTCCCCACTTTTCAGTTGAAAGCCTGTAATGACACCTCCCGTGCGTGCTGCTAGCTCGCCTGGTTTACCAGTTTTTTCGACCTTGCTTGTAGTTTTTGGAGAAATCATCGGTATCACTGTTAGTGTTGCACCTTTCTTTTCAAAGCGCACCCAAGATAAGTCAGGCTCATCAGTCATGATCATACTTCGGATTGTTCCTTCATCGGGTAACTGACGTAGCAGTTTCATTGGAACTACTGCTGACTTTTCCAACTTTTGTTCTATTCGCTCCGCGATTTCAGGGTGTTCTGCATCGACGTTTACTTGCCAAAGAAATAGCGAAGCGAAAAATGGGACAATGCAGAGTAGTAGAGCAACCCAGGAATGGAACAATCGATTGACAGGGGTGCCATCACCTAAGCGGAGTACGTGTACTTTTAATTTAAATTTCCGTCTATTTGACCGGATATACCGCAAACCACTTGCGTCTGTCTGAAACCAGATTGCACCATCCACGTGTTCTAGCCTTGAAACTCGTCTCTTATTGCGGATCATTTCATTGACAAGATGGGCAGGCTTTCCCTCCCCGCTCAATTCAACGTCATATAGCTTTCGTTTCATGTGGCTCCCCTTCCTTCAACTCTTTAGTAATCCGGAGTTCATGGAGTTCGGTGAAGGAGAGTAAAGCGGATTGTTCCATTAACATGTCAAAATGAATATCCGTGCCTTTGATCGAGATGACATACCCTTCCTTACGTATCTTGGCCAAACCTTCAGAAATGATCACAAGTTCATAACCGCCAAGTATCTTGAGTGAAGTGAAACCTTCCATTGATATCAAAGAACTCATTTCAAATAGTTTTCTCAACGCATTGACCCCCTATACCATTCTTATGCTCGGTACAGGGGGTCAATGCGTATTGGTTTACTGTTTAGATTTCGGAGGTCCCAAAATTTCTGAAAACACAATGCCTTTCAGTATATCCTGTTTACTCGTAACATCTACATTCAAGGATTCACTCTTTACAAAACGCTGTTGGTCAGGATTGTGTGTCGAGAGTCTCCCTGAAGATCGAGAGTTCGCCTGTCTTTCAGGTCGAACCGGCTTAGGGTTTACAGGCTTCTTCGCAGGAGTTTCAGGAATTGAAACGGGTTCGATCTGTACGGGTTGTTCCGCAACCGTTTTCCGTTGGTCTTCTTGAATCTCCTTATAGATTTCACCTGTAAGCTCTTTTAATCTTTTAAAGGGATCCATCTGTTCAGATGATGATGCCTGCCGATTTGGAGATGCTTCCGCTCTTTGAGGCATCGACTGTCTTGCTGAACCTGGGCCCCCATTGGGAGTCATTGTCTTTTGAGGCTTCCGTTGCTCCTGATTTTGCTCTTCGCCCTTATTCTTTTTACCGAATAACGTACTGAGAAGTCCGATCACAATCAGAATGATAATTTGTTCCATCAGCACATCCCCTTTCCGGGAAGTTGCGGCCAACTATTAGTTATTCGGCTTATTGTCCTCATCACCAGAGCCGCTTATTTTCCCGATGGAATCCCTCATACCCGTATCTGCTTGAAGGTTCTTGTAATTCATATAATCCATCACGCCAATATTGCCGTTGCGAAGTGCTTCTGCCATAGCAAGTGGTACTTCCGCTTCCGCTTCCACAACTTTAGAGCGCATCTCCACAACTTTGGCCTTCATTTCCTGTTCGCTTGCAACAGCCATTGCACGACGTTCTTCCGCTTTTGCCTGCGCAATATTCTTATCTGCTTGTGCTTGCTCAGTTTGCAATTCTGCACCAATGTTTTTACCGATATCCACGTCAGCGATATCGATTGAGAGGATTTCAAATGCTGTACCCGAATCCAATCCTTTCGTAAGAACTGTTTGAGAAATCAAATCCGGATTTTCCAACACTTTCGCGTGATCCACAGAAGAACCGATTGTGGAGACGATACCTTCACCAACACGCGCGACAATCGTCTCTTCACCAGCACCACCGACGAGGCGGTCGATGTTAGCACGAACGGTAATACGTGCTTTTGCTTTTACTTCGATACCGTTCATGGCAACACCTGCAATGAATGGTGTTTCAATAACTTTAGGGTTTACGGACATTTGTACGGCTTGCAACACGTCACGACCTGCTAGGTCAATTGCTGCAGCACGTTCAAACGTCAGTTCAATGTTTGCACGTTGAGCTGCGATTAGAGCGTTCACAACCCTGTCTACGTTACCACCAGCAAGATAGTGACTCTCTAGCTGATTAATCGTCACATCAACGCCAGCTTTGTGAGCTTTAATGAGCGGGTTTACAACACGGCTCGGAATAACTCTACGGAGACGCATTCCGACGAGTGTTAAGATACTTACTCGAACACCTGCGGATATTGCGGAAATCCACAATGCTACAGGTACGAACGTAAAGAACACAGACAACACGATAATCGCAGCGACGGCGATTACTACAATCCCAATTAGACTACCACTGATCATTATTCATTTCCCTCCATTTCTTGAAGTTCCCTGACAACTGTCCGAGATCCTTCAACTTTCACTATCTTAACATGCTTTCCTTTATCAATGTAGTTTCCTTCTGAAACTACATCAATCCGTTCTCCATCCATGACAATTGCTCCCGACGGCCGAAGCGGTGTGAGAGTGATTGCGGTTTTACCGAGCCAATCGATACGATTCACATTTGAAACATAACCACTTTCCGTGTCCGTTGCATCCATAAGAATCATTCTGTTCAACAAATGCAGTTTCTTTCCAAAGAATTTCATAATAACCACCATCCCCGTTATAGCAATCACGATTGCAATGAGCACTGATAATGCCATATATGCAGGATTTGCACCTGCCATTATTATACTGCCGGTGACAGCGACTGCACCTGCTATTCCTGCAATCCCGTGAGGCAAGAACAACTCTGCGACAATCAGTCCCGCACCAAGGAGGAAAAGAAGAATTGTTTCATAGCCTGCCAAGCCCGCTATCAAATGTCCGTAGAAAAAGAGTAACAACGCCGAAACACCCATTGTACCGGCAACCCCAAATCCCGGAGAATACAATTCCACAATCAGACCAAGTCCCGCAATGGAAAGTAAAATCGGAACAACAACAGGATTGGTGATGAAACGTGCGATCTGTTCACTGAATGTCGGATCAGAGGAAATAATCACTGCATCTTTTTTGCCGATCTTCGCTAACAACTCATCAAAATTAGCGACTGTCCCTTCACTGTAACCAACTTCAGGTAGAGCGGCTTCCTCATCTCTTAATGTTAACAGCTCCCCCTTACCCGCACGAAATTCCGGGATGTCTTCCTCAGGATTCGCCATTGCTAATGCAAATTTCGGCTTTCTGCCTTGCGATTTTGCCGCATTTATCATAGCTGCAGACCATGCGCTTTGGGCTTTCTTCTCTGCCGCATTGCCAGAGCCATCTATTATTGCCGCTGCGCCCATCGTAGACCCTGGTGCCATATAGATTTCGTCTGCATGGAGAGCAAGGAAAGCTCCAGCTGACAATGCGCGTTTGTTGATGTGTGCGATAATTTTCAAGTCAGTCTCATCCATCAACTTCGCAATTTCCTCTGCTGCATCTGTGAAGCCGCCTGGTGTATTGATATCGAGTACAATTACATCTGCACCTGATTGTTCCGCTTCTGTGAATGATCGCTTCAGAAATGCATATAAGCCTTTTTCGACTTCATTATGAATCGGGACTTTGTAAACGGTTCCAGTTTTCGCTAGTGACGTAGCCGAAAATGGAAGTGCAAAGGCTGATACGATAAGTGTCAAAAGCAGAAATCCTCTTATGAGCTTCTGCAAAAATCTCACCTACTCTCTAAGTTGATTGTCCTTCAAGTATACCTATTATACGGACGAAACACACGTAAGTTTCATTATCCGAAAAGTTTTGTTAAGATTTAAATCCATCAGCCATTGGTATGTAAGATCGGTTCTGTTCCAAGAAGGTCTGCAAATAAGGAAACAAAAAAAGTAAGCCGGAAAATCCATAGGATTTTCCGGCTTACGCGCATTTTACTGGGTTAACGTTGCTTTAAGCAAACAATATAGGAGTTAATCAGAATTTGCGTTTACGAGCAGCTTCAGATTTCTTTTTACGCTTAACACTTGGCTTCTCATAAAACTCATGCTTTCTTACGTCTTGTATCGTACCACTCTTTGATACAGTACGTTTGAAGCGGCGAAGAGCATCTTCAAGTGATTCGTTCTTACGAACAGTTGTTTTAGTCATCTCTTGTCCCTCCCTCCGAACACACTTCGAACATAGCATACTGCTATGTACTTGAAAATTATAACGTATTATTCTCTAACGGTCAATATAAAAGATGAAATTAATAGTCGGATTTTGACTGAAGACCATTCATGATCGCCACGCCAGAGCTTGCGCCAATACGTGTTGCGCCAGCTTCTTTCAAAGCTGTCAAGTCTTCTAAACTACGAACTCCACCCGAAGCTTTGACACCCATTTCAGGGCCAACTGTGCTGCGCATCAATTTAACATCTTCCACTGTAGCTCCCCCAGTTGAAAATCCAGTAGAGGTTTTTACGAAATCCGCTTTTGCAAGTACCGACAATTCACATGCTGTACGCTTTTCTGCGTCGGTAAGCAATGCAGTTTCAATGATCACTTTTACAATTGCTTTTCCTGCCGCGGCGTTTACAACTGCTTCGATATCTTGTTGAACCGCTTTCGTGTCCCCACTCTTCAATGCCCCGATATTAATAACCATATCAATTTCACTTGCACCGTTTTTAATTGCATTTTCCGCTTCAAAAGCTTTCACTTCTGATGTTGTGGCACCGAGCGGAAATCCAATAACTGTGCAAACCTTTACCGATGTATCCACAAGCAGTTCCGAAGCTGTTTTGACCCATGTCGGGTTTAAACATACAGAAGCAAATTCATATCGTTTGGCTTCGTTACAAAGTTCCAATACTTGTTCTTTTGTCGCATCTGCTTTTAATAATGTGTGATCGATCATTTTTGCTATTGAATTCATTTTCATGACCTCCTGGAGGATGTACGTACCTCTTTCATCATATCAGAAATCGATCACAATAGAAAAGAAACCGCTAGGCAAAATGCCAAGCGGTCCCTGTTAATGGACTAATTCTGGTTCTTCTTCCATCACTCGGACGAATTGTCCTTCGTTGTAAGGATATCCGGCTTTCAATAGTTTTACCCGAACAATTTTCCCGACCATTGCTTCATCGGCAGGGAACACCACTTTTAAATAATTGTCCGTATACCCTACATACAAATCATTTTCTGGATCTTCTTGGAATTTCTCTTCGGGGATGACTTCAAGCACGTCCCCTTCAAACTCAGCAGCATATTGTTTTGCAAGCTGATCATTCAATTCGATTAGACGATGGACACGTTCGTTTTTCACGTCTTCTTCCACTTGGTCTTCCATGCGTGCTGCTGGTGTTCCTGTACGTTTGGAATACGGGAATACATGCAGCTCAGAAAAACGATGATCACGGATGAAATTATAGGTTTCCATAAACTCCTCTTCCGTTTCACCTGGGAATCCGACAATCACATCTGAAGTGATCGCCAGATGAGGCAATGCCTCGCGGAGACGATCTAAACGCTCCGCAAAGAATTCCATCGTATATTTACGGCGCATTCTTTTTAGAACGGTATTCGAACCGGATTGTATTGGAATATGCAGATGACGAACTATGATTGACGAGTTATTCAGCACCTCAATCACTTCATCCGTTAGCTGACTTGCCTCAATGGAACTAATCCGAAGTCGTTTAAGACCTTTGACCTTTGTTTCGAGATCGATCAGCAATTTAGCAAGATTATAGTCTTTCAAATCCTCTCCATATCCGCCCGTATGGATACCTGTTAAAACGATTTCCAAATATCCGGCATCGACTAACTGCTGTGCTTGACGAACAACTTCTTCAGGATCTCGTGATCGCATAAGACCGCGAGCCCATGGGATGATACAAAATGTACAGAAGTTGTTACATCCTTCTTGGATTTTCAACGATGCACGTGTACGGTCAGTGAATGCAGGTACATCCAGTTCCTCATACACCCGATTTTTCATAATGTTGCGCACAGCATTGATCGGCTGGCGATCTTTGCGGAACTGTTCGATTAATCCAAGCAATTTCGTACGGTCTTGCGTACCGACGACAATGTCGACGCCAGGAATCGCCATGATTTCTGCAGGTGACGTTTGCGCATAACAACCTGTTACACAAATGACTGCATCCGGATTTTGGCGCACTGCACGACGGATGACTTGTCGGCTTTTTTTGTCACCGGTATTGGTAACTGTACATGTATTGATGACATATACATCGGAGTTTTTTTCAAAGTCGGTCCGTTCATAACCAGCATCTTTAAAAAGCTGCCAGATCGCTTCAGTTTCATAGTGATTCACTTTACAGCCCAATGTATGGAAGGCAACCAATGGCATCAGCTGCTCACCTCTTTCATTCGAATTCGTAAGACACGGCGGATAAGACATATAATGGTGCGGTTTCTGTGCGGAGAATACGTGGTCCAAGCGACATTGATAAGAACCCGGCATCCCTTAAAGCTGCTGCTTCGACTCTCGACAGGCCGCCTTCAGGTCCAAATAAGACCAGTATCGATTGTCCATGATACACCTTCTCGAGACGCACTGCAATCCTATTCGAAGTTCCTTCCTTCGCTTCTTCTTCATCTGCAAAGAGGAGTACATCGAAAGATTCCGCTTGTTTCAGCATGCCTTTAAAGGTTAGCGGCTCGGAAATCTCAGGAATGACTGTCCGGTGGGATTGTTCAGCAGCTTCTTTTGCAATTTTACGAAGCCTCGCTGTTTTTTTGTCTCCCTTTTTTTCGTCCCATTTCACAATCGAGCGTTCCGCTTGAAAAGGTATCATCCCTGTCATTCCAAGCTCAGTTCCTTTTTGGGCAATCAGCTCCAGCTTATCCCCTTTAGGTAAACCACATGCTAATGTAACTTGGACAGGAAGTTCGCTCATTGAAAAAGTATTGCCTGTGTCCTGAACAATTATCCCATTTTCATCAAATCGATGAATAGTTGCAATGTGACCAACACCTTTAGAAACACAACAGATCTCTTCGCCTTCGCGCATACGCATCACACGTGTAATATGCTTTTCGTCTTCTCCAGTTATAATTGCAAAGCCGTCTTCGTCAAACGGCTTTGCAAGAAAGTAGCGCTGCACGTTATTCCCCCCGTTTGCGGGCAACCAAGGCAACCCAATCTTCCATAACAACAGATTCAACGATTTCGAATCCTTTTTGAATGAGATCTTCTTTTACAAAGTCTTTTTTAGCTCCGATGATTCCGGATACGATAAATAATCCATTTTCGGCTAATAACTGATAGGCGTCTTGCGAGAATGTAACAATCACTTCCGCCAAAATATTTGCGACGATCAAGTCCGCCGGTTCTTTGACAGAATCCAACAGGTTGCCATGTACGACTTCCACCTTTTCATCACAATGGTTTAATGCAATGTTTTCTTTAGCGGAGCGAACAGCAACTTCGTCTAAATCCAATGCGAGTACACGTTTAGCGTTTAACAAGGTTGCTCCGATTGCAAGAACACCTGAACCTGTTCCCACATCGATGACATAGTCTTCCGGCTTCACATATTTTTCTAGAGCTTGTAAACACATGACCGTAGTCGGATGCGTTCCTGTGCCGAACGCCATACCCGGGTCAAGTTCAATTAGCAGCTCGTCGGATTCAACCGGTACATAGGTCTCCCAAGTTGGAACAATCGTGAAACGACCTGAAATCTTCACCGGATGATAATACTTTTTCCAAGCAGTCGCCCAATCTTCTTCATCGACTTCAGTAGTGGTGATGGCTTTCTTACCTGTATCCAAATTGAATTGTTTAAGCTTATCTATCGATTCACTGATTTCTTGCACCGTTTCTTTTAAGAAACTGCTTGCCGGTAGATACGCTTTCACTAAAACCCCTTCTGAAGGGAAGTCTTGCGGATCCAAGTCATAGATTTCGCCGAAACGATCTTCATGGGTGCGTTCCGGTTCGCCGGAGTCTTCAATGACTACACCACTTGCGCCTGCCTCATGGAGAATGTTAGCAACTGCCTCAGTTGCCTCATTTGTCGTGTGAATCGCTATTTCAGACCATTTCACGTACGCTCAATCCTTTCAATCACCTTTAATCGATCGTTTGATTTTATCGAAAAGCGAACTAGAATATTCTCCTGGGGCATCCCCTTCGATTGAAGCGAATTCCCGAAGCAGTTCTCTTTGCTTTTCTGTCATTTTCTTAGGTGTCAGCAATTTCACAATTACATGTTGGTCACCGATTCCATGACCATGGACATTCTGAATCCCTTTTCCACGCAGACGGAATGTAGTTCCAGTTTGTGTGCCAGCAGGAATTTTCAAATTCACGGATCCATGAATCGTCGGTACCTCTATTTCATCGCCAAGAGCGGCTTGAGGGAATGTCAGTGAGACTTCCAAGATGATATCATCAGATTCGCGGATGAATTTCTCATGTGGACGAACACGGAATACGATATATAAATCTCCTGAAGGTCCACCATTCATACCCGCTTCACCTTGGCCGGCTACACGAAGTTGCTGTCCATCATCTACACCCGCAGGGATTGTTACCTTGATTTTTTTACGTTTCTTGATCCGGCCGCTGCCATGACAAGTTTCACATTTTTCCGGAATGATTTTACCTGTCCCTTGACAGACGTTACATACTTTACGGTTCACCATTTGACCAAGTGGTGTGTTTTGCGTAACAGAAATCTGTCCGGCACCGCCACAATTCGTACAAGTTTTCACTGAAGTTCCTTTTTTAGCGCCAGTTCCATCACAAGTATCACAAACTTCTTCACGTGGTATTTCAATTTCCGTCTCTTTACCGAAAGCCGCCTCCATAAAATCGACGGTCATTGTATATTGGAGATCGTCGCCTTTACGCGGTGCATTCGGATCGCGTCGCCGGCTTCCGCCGCCTCCTCCGAAGAAGGAACTGAAAATGTCGTCAAATCCGAAGCCATCGCCGCCACCAAAGCCGCTGAATCCACCACCGCCAAAACCTTGGTTCGGATCTGCATGACCATACTGATCGTAGGATGCGCGCTTATTCTCATCACTCAACACTTCAAATGCTTCTGTTACTTCCTTAAACTGTGCTTCTGCGCCTTCCTCTTTGTTCAAGTCAGGGTGGTATTGCTTGGAAAGCTTACGATAGGCTTTCCTGATTTCTTCCTTGGTAGCCGTCTTCGACACGCCAAGCACTTCATAATAATCCCGTTTGCTCATTGTCTACACTCCCGAAACTCATTTAGCATTGTGTGTATTGTAACACTTCTTGAGTTAGTTTGGTAACAAACGAAAAAGCCAAAGCCGGAATATCGGACTTTGACTTTTCCGTCAATCTGTTACTGATTTAGTTTTTCTTATCATCTTCTACTTCCGAGAAGTCAGCGTCAACGACACTATCATCGGAACCGGTTGCGTTTTCGCCTTGTGCATTAGCTTCCGCTTGAGCTTGCTCATACATTTTCATCGTCATTTGTTGAACGACTTGTTCAAGTGCATCTTTCTTCTCTTTCATCTCTTCCAGGTTGTTCGCTTCAATAGCAGTTTTCAATGCTTCTTTCGCATCTTCAACACTTTTCACTTCTTCTTCAGATACTTTGCCTTCCAAATCTTTCAATGTCTTTTCAGCCATGAATACGAGTTGATCTGCTTCGTTACGAAGGTCCGCTTCTTCTCTTTGTTTCTTATCTTCTTCTGCATGTGCTTCAGCGTCTTTTACCATGCGGTCGATCTCATCGTCAGAAAGACCTGAGCTCGATTGGATTGTAATATTTTGCTCTTTTTGTGTTCCCATATCTTTTGCTTTGACTGTAACAATACCGTTTTTGTCGATATCGAATGTCACTTCGATTTGCGGAACGCCACGTGGAGCCGGTGGAATATCCGTCAATTGGAAACGACCAAGCGTCTTGTTGTCAGTTGCCATCGCACGCTCACCTTGCAGGACGTGGATATCTACAGCTGGCTGGTTATCAGCCGCAGTTGAGAACACTTGAGATTTACTTGTCGGAATCGTTGTATTACGTTCGATTAATTTTGTGAATACACTGCCCATTGTTTCAATACCTAGAGATAAAGGTGTAACGTCTAGCAATACTACATCTTTAACGTCACCAGTAAGGATTGAGCCTTGAACGGCCGCACCCATTGCTACTACTTCATCCGGATTCACGCCTTTGAATGGCTCTTTACCTGTCTCTTTCTTGATGGCTTCTTGTACGGCTGGAATACGAGTCGAACCACCTACTAGAATTACGCGATCCAAGTCAGAAGGGGAAAGGTCCGCATCTTTAATTGCCTGACGTGTTGGAACCATCGAACGCTCAACAAGTGAAGCTGTCAACTCGTCGAACTTAGCGCGTGTCAACGAAATCTCCAAGTGAAGCGGTCCAGCTTCTCCTGCTGTAATGAATGGAAGTGAAATTTGAGTAGATGTAACACCTGATAAATCTTTTTTAGCTTTTTCAGCGGCATCTTTCAAACGCTGCATCGCCATTTTGTCTTTGGAAAGATCAATTCCATTCTCTTTACGGAACTCTTGTACGAGATAATCGATGATCACGTCATCGAAGTCATCCCCACCTAGTTTGTTATCACCAGCAGTTGAACGCACTTGGAATACTCCGTCCCCAAGTTCAAGGATGGACACGTCAAATGTACCGCCACCAAGGTCATATACTAGGATTGTCTGGTCTTCTTCAGTTTTATCCAAACCGTAAGCAAGCGCTGCTGCTGTCGGCTCGTTAATGATCCGCTCAACTTCAAGTCCCGCGATTTTACCAGCATCTTTTGTTGCTTGGCGCTGTGCATCGTTGAAATATGCAGGTACTGTAATAACAGCTTTTGTTACTTTTTCTCCAAGATATTCTTCCGCATAACCTTTCATATATTGAAGGATCATTGCAGAAATTTCTTGTGGTGAGTATTCCTTATCTTCCACTTTTTCCTTGTAGTCCGTACCCATGTGACGCTTAACGGACATGATCGTGTTCGGGTTCGTGATAGACTGGCGCTTGGCTACTTCACCGATTTGGCGTTCCCCATTTTTGAATGCGACAACAGATGGTGTTGTACGGTTACCTTCCGGGTTTGGAATTACTTTCGCTTCTCCGCCTTCATATACTGAAACTACTGAGTTTGTTGTTCCTAAGTCAATACCGATAATTTTACTCATATCAAAATTCCTCCTAAGTTGGTTCATCAAAGTTTATTGGTTGAATGATTATTCGTTTACTTTAACCATTGCCGGCCGGAGCACACGATCTTTCAACGTATACCCTTTCTGCAATACTTCAAGCACAGATCCTGATGGGAAGTTCTCATCTGAATCCGTCATGACAGCTTGATGGTAATTCGGATCGAATTCTATTCCAGCGGCCTCAATTTCAGTTAATCCTGATGACTTCAGGGCTTCCTCCAGGCTCCGGAATACCATTTCCATTCCGGTGAGAAGGGATTTAGCATCTTCACTTTCAACTTTCACAGAGAGTCCGCGCTCGAAGTTATCCAACACAGGTACAAGATTCGTTAACACTTCCTGTGCACGGTATTTTTGCAGTGCTTCTTGATCTAGCGTTGCCCTTCTGCGGACATTATCCAAGTCCGCTAATACTCGCAGACGTCTGTTCTCTTCTTCCTGCAACTTTGTTTTGAGCTCTTCAATTTCAGCATCTTTCATTTCCTCTGCCGTCAGAGTCACTTGCTCTTGTTCTTCCGCTTCGACTGCTTCCTCTTCAATAGGCTCAGTACCAACTGCCTCGTCCTGTTCCGGATTCGCTGCAGTTTCCAGCTCTTCAGATGTCTGGTTTTTTTCTGTCATGATTCGTTCCTCCTGTCCGTTCTTCCGTCAATCGTGAGTCTCGCTAGTGCGCTAGAGAGATCATCACTTAAAATATCAAGCAATGTAATCACTCTTCCATAGTCCATACGTTTCGGTCCAATAATGGCAATCGAACCAGTCATATTAGTACCGACCGCATATGCTGTCGTTATGACACTGAAATCATCCAGTGTTTGCTCATTGTTTTCCGAACCGATTCGCACTTGTATACCAGCAAGATCATTTTGGAATAATGTGAGCGGCATTCCTTGCTCGATAGCTTCTAAAAACGTTTTAACTTTTTGAACATCATTGAATTCAGGTTGTTTCATCATGTTCATCTGTCCGCTGTAAAACAGCCGTTCCTCGGTTTTCCCAGACATGGCGTCTTGAAGGGAAAGAAGAATATTCCCCGCATTTTTAACATGTCGTTCAAATAGCACTTTCGATTCAGTAGCTAGTTTACGCGGAATTTCAGAGAGCGGAGTTCCGACGAGACGCTCATTCAACAGATTGACCATTTTCTCAATATCCGAAGGTGATAATCCGTCAGCTGCATCGAATACATGATTTTCCACTCTTCCGCTATCCGTCACCATGATGGCTACCGCTTTCGTTCCTGACAGTGGAACTATTGAAAACCGCTTCACTTTATGAGCCGTAGTATCAGGTCCGAGTAAGACAGTCGTATAGTTCGTCAGTTCAGAGAGAATAGATGCTGAGTTTCTGATAAGTACTTCCGCTTCCAGTACTTTCTCCTGGAAGATGGAGCGTAATTGAAGGTTGTCCTCCATTTTCAGCTTTTGAGGTGTCAGCAAGTGGTCGACGTAAAATCGATATCCTTTTTCAGAAGGAACCCTTCCGGAAGATGTATGTGGCTTTTCAAGAAAACCCATTTCTTCTAGATCCGCCATCTCATTCCGGATGGTTGCCGGACTAAAAGGAGCTTCCTCCTTTTTGGAAAGCTGCCGGGAGCCCACAGGCTGAGCGGATTCGATGAAGTCGTTAACCGTCAGTTGCAAGATAAGCAATTGTCTGTTTGTCAACATAATCATCACTCCTGTTAGCACTCTTTATTAATGAGTGCTAATACTACTCATAATTTATCAAATCATAACGACAGTGTCAAACATTTGAATCGCTTTTCACCCGAGGAATTGCTGAAAAGCTTCATTTCCTTTAAAAATGCCGTTTCGAGTTAATCGGATTCGGTTCTCTTGTAATTCCACCAAGTCTTTGCGTATCAGATCGTTGATAACTGCCCCGTATTTCTCTTCCAGTGAAACTCCGAATTTTTCAGTGAAGTGTTTGACAGAAACGCCTTCTGTTTTTCGAAGTCCCAAGAACATTTCTTCCTCCATTCTTTCTTGAGGAGTTACAGTATTTTCTTCGATCCTTGGCAATTGCGCAGTTTCCACATGTTCCATATAGCGTTTGAGTGGTGCGATGTTTGCGTAACGCACACCATTCAGATAGCCATGAGCGCCAGCCCCGATTCCTGCGTATTCATCATTCTCCCAGTAAATCATATTATGGATGGATTCTTTCCCGGGAATTGCGAAGTTACTGATCTCATATTGTGTTCTTCCTGCGCGCTCCATCCGATTAATGAGTTCGTCGAACATCATTGTCTCTTCATCTTCTCCTGGCAGCGGCAGACGTCCTTTGTTCATCAGATTATAAAACACCGTTTTCGGTTCTATAATCAGCGAGTATCCTGAATAGTGCGGCAGCTCAAGTGCCATCGCCTGGTCCAACGTGTCTTTCCATTGAGTTTGGGATTGGCCCGGTAATGCATATATTAAATCGATACTAATGTTGTCAAAACCAGTTCGTCTAGCGTTATTGACAACGTCAATCGCTTGTTCGGGGCTGTGGGAACGCCCTATTTTCTTCAGAAGTTCTTCATCGAAAGACTGAACACCGAGACTTAACCGTTTCACTTGCCCATTTTTCAATACATCCAGCTTATCTTGTGTCAGCTCATCAGGATTCGCTTCAGTTGAAAACTCCGACAGACTGTCAACGTTTACGTGGCTATGAACAATTTCAAGTAATCGGTCTAACTGTTTTGCGGTCAGCGCTGTAGGAGTGCCCCCTCCGAAGAAGACCGTTTCAACCTTGGTAAAATCTGTCCCGCTTTGTTTTAAAAGCGTCAGTTCTTTGTTAATCGTTTCAATATATTCATCCACTGGCTGGTTTTCAAAAAAAACTTTGTTGAAATCGCAATAGTGGCAGATTTGGTGACAGAACGGAATGTGGATGTAAATACCTCTCATTAGTTGCTTTCCCTCCTGTAAACGCCAAACAGAGGGCTATACGCCCTCTGCTCGTGCAGCTTGAAATCCGATTATTCCTCGTCCATACGCAGTACTGCCATGAACGCCTCTTGAGGAACTTCCACGGATCCTACTTGTTTCATCTTTTTCTTTCCTTCTTTTTGCTTTTCTAGAAGTTTTCTTTTCCGGGAGATGTCTCCTCCATAACATTTTGCAAGTACGTTTTTCCCCATAGATTTAATTGTAGACCGTGCGATGATTTTTTGTCCGATTGCAGCTTGAACAGGAACTTCGAATTGCTGGCGTGGAATCAGCGATCTCAATTTTTCAACAATCGCTTTGCCTCGATCGTATGCAAAATCACGGTGTACGATGAAGCTGAGCGCATCGACTGTTTCTCCGTTCAACAGGATGTCCATTTTATTCAGCTTCGATTTCTTATAGCCAATCAATTCATAGTCGAGTGATGCATACCCTTTTGTCCCTGATTTCAACTGGTCGAAGAAATCATAGACGATTTCTGCCAATGGGAGCTCGTAAAAAATATTGACACGTGAAGAATCCATGTAGTCCATTGTTAGGAAATTCCCGCGCTTTTTCTGACAAAGTTCCATGACCGCACCGACATAATCATTCGGGACCATAATCGACGCTTTCACATAAGGCTCTTCCACATATTCCGTTTTTTGCGCATCCGGCATCATAGATGGATTGTCGACTTTCAGTTCACTACCATCTGTCATGACAACATTGTAGATTACGCTTGGTGCAGTTGTGATTAGATCGATGTTGAATTCTCTCTCGATCCGCTCTTGTATGATTTCCATATGAAGGAGGCCTAAAAAGCCACAACGATAGCCGAAGCCGAGTGCTTGTGAAGTTTCCGCCTCGTACTCCAAAGCCGAGTCATTCAGCTCAAGTTTCTCCAGCGCGTCCCGGAGGTCATTGTACTTGGACGTATCGATCGGATATAACCCGCAGAACACCATAGGGTTCATCTTACGGTATCCTTCCAGCGCTTTTTCTGCTGGATTTTCTGCGAGTGTGATCGTATCCCCTACCCGTGTATCTCCAACAGTTTTAATAGCTGCTGACAAATAGCCAACATCCCCTACAGTCAATTCTTCCCGAGGTGAGATTTTCGGCGTGAAGACGCCAAGATCGACGACTTCGAATTCTTTCCCGGTTGCCATCATACGAATTGTATCTCCTGGTTTAACGGTACCTTCCATGATTCGAATGTTGACGATGACCCCTTTATACTGATCGTAATGAGAGTCGAATATCAATGCCTTCAATGGTGCACTGGGGTCACCAGTTGGAGCCGGTACTTTTTCAACGATCTGTTCTAGGATTTCTTCGATTCCGATTCCTGCTTTTGCTGATGCCAAGACCGCTTCTGAAGCATCGATGCCGATTACATTTTCGATTTCGTCTTTCACGCGTTCTGGATCAGCTGCAGGCAAATCGATTTTGTTGATAACCGGGAGGATTTCCAAGTCATTATCAAGAGCTAAGTATACGTTTGCAAGCGTCTGTGCTTCGATACCTTGAGCAGCATCCACTACTAGGATTGCTCCTTCACATGCTGCAAGACTGCGGGATACTTCATACGTGAAATCGACGTGTCCTGGTGTATCAATCAGGTGGAATGTATAGTCTTCCCCATTTTTTGCAGTATATGAAATCTGGACCGCATTCAGTTTAATGGTGATCCCTCGCTCCCTTTCGAGATCCATCGAGTCAAGGGTTTGGGATTTCATCTCTCGCGCAGTGATTGTCTCAGTTTTTTCGAGCAAGCGATCTGCGAGAGTGGATTTTCCATGGTCGATATGAGCGATGATTGAAAAATTCCGTATGTTTTTCTGTCGTTCCAATTTCTGTTGATGATTCATCATAATTTTCACTCCTAATTCGGCTAGTATGAATTATAGCAGAAACCGAGCAGGGGTGTTACACATTTCCTTTTAACTCAGCATTAATTCCATGTTTCTTCAAAAAATGTGCAAAAAAAGAGAAGCTGGTTTCGCTTCCCCTTCTTAAAACTGTATGATGATTCACGCGCGTTCAATTTCACTCTTCTATTCACCTGCAAATGATGAAGCAGCTGCTTCAGCGATAACGGAAACCGTTCGATTCAGCTCTTCCTCATTATTTCCGATTCCTCCAAGTTCCACTAGAACAAATCCCGGGTGTAGGTCTTGATTGTACTTTCCATCCACTCCTGGACCACCTTTTACAATAATATTACGCGTAATACCAGGTACCCGTGCTTCCATTTGTTCATTCAATCGCTTTGCCACATCATAATTTTTAGAGTAATTCTTATGTTCTTTGCCGACGACAAATGCTATTTTGGCATATCGCTCCCCGTTCACAGTAACTGTAGTTTTGTCCGCAGTCACGGAGTCACGGTGGATATCCAGTACGATATCATAGGTTTTATCCGCCAGCGATTGTTGTAAATATGGTCGGATCGCTTTATAAGAGCGATGATAAGAGATCCCCTTTTTCGCCATCACTTTTTGAATATCAACCGGTAGTAAATCAGCTTCTATTCCGAATGCGGCAAATTGCAGCTGAAGTTTCTCCCCTAATTTTGTGATGTTTTCCGTTTTGTGAGAAACTGCAACCTTTCCGTCATTAGCGAGAGTAATCGGCTCATACGCTTCTTCAGAATGCGTGAAATGGATTAATACTTTCTTGTCGCTTGAAGGTTTTGGCGCTTCAAGTACATTGGATGCGTAAACAATATATGCTTTTTGTTTCAGCATCACTGAAGAACTGTCCGATTGTTTCGCGGGAAGCAATTGTAGCAGGATCGGGAATAGAAATAAGATAAGTATAGCAAGAGTCCAGATTTTCAGTGTTTTTTTCAACAGTCATCCCCCCGTCTCCGCTACTATATGCAGAGAGACGCAAGTCAAGAACTCTGTTTTATATTACGTATCCAGGACCCTAAGGAAGTAGAAAGGGCTGCGGAATAATGTTGTACCCAGCTATCGATTTCTTTAGGTGAAATGAACGTTTTCAACTGATGATTGGACAGGACTTCTTCAAATAGTTGGACACGCTCTTCGTGAGGCCAGGATGCCCAGTCTCCAAACACCGGCACTAAGTTGGTCCGGTCAGCACTTTTAGTATCGGAATAAAGCCACGGTGTAACTGAAAGGCGTGAAGATGGTTTACTTTCCTCTTCAATTTTGGCTGCCATATATCCGAATAATGTATCGATTGCGTCCGCAATAAGGACAGGTCCATCCACCACAGTAGGGATTCCGATTGCGATGACAGGCACACCTAACGATTCTTGTGACACTTCTTTCCGGCTATTCCCTACTCCTGAACCTGGGTGGATTCCTGTATCTGTGAGTTGGATGGTTCTGCACAATCTTGAACTATCCCGCGCGGCAAGGGCATCGATGACGATGAGTAAATCAGGATGCACAACGTCCACGACTGCTTTAATGAAGTCTGCCGTCTCCAATCCTGTTTGAATCGTCACACCTGGTGAATAGACGAAAACATCGGCGCCATCCTCTTTATAGTAATCAGGCACCACTGCGTTGAGGCGCTCCATTGTCAATGGACCGACAGCATCAGGGGTTACATCCTTATTGCCAAGTCCAATGAATAACAGTTTACTATCTTCCTTAAGCTGCAAAGGCTCTGTCAATTTTCTCAGTTGCTGCGTCATCGTCTTTGCCAATTTCTTTAATCCTACGTGATCATCTGCATGCAATAAGGGGTCTGTTAACGTAATATACGTGCCTTTCTTCTTCCCTATCCGTTTCTCCCCTTCTTCATCGACAACCACGGTCGTCAAAATCGTTCTGTCCTTTTTTTCTTCGTTAAACTGAATACCCGAAGATTCATCGAGTTTCTCTTTTTCCTCTGAAGTTCGGTGTCTCACCATCTCTTCACTCTCAACGACTAGATCCGTCCTGTAAAAGTCGTAGTTTTCCATGACCATCACCTCTAATATAAGTGTGTACGTGATGGTTACGTTTTATGCTTTGTCGTTTTTTTGACAGGAGATTATTCCTGTCTGTGTTTTGTTGTTGCATAAACGGCTTGAGTTTGATAAAATTATTTTTGTTATAAAGAGATATCCGAGAGATCGTGGAAACACTCTTCTTACCTGATTTCTGGAGGTGAATGAAATGCCAAACATTAAAGGTGCAATCAAACGCGTTAAGCAAAGCAACGCGACTAACGAACAAAACTCACGCACAAAGTCCGCAATGCGTTCTGCTTTACGTAAAGCTGATGTTGCAATCGACAACAAAGCTGACAACGCAGAGGAATTGAAGCGCGCTGCTATTAAATCATTGGACACTGCTGCCAGCAAAGGCCTTATCCATAAAAATACAGCTGCACGTCAAAAAGCACGTCTTACAAAAAAAGCTTTGTAATTTTAAAAGCTGTCCGTCATTGACGGACAGTTTTTTTGTTATAATTTTTCCATAAAGAATAATTCGAGTACCCTTTCCCGACTGCCTGATGTGGATTTCAATTTCAAATCGATCGATGCGAGGTCATTCAATACACGTAATAAGCGCTGTTCTGAAGGACTGTTCCGATTATTCATGACCAATTTCACACGGTATGGATGGACATTCAGTGTACTGGCAATTTGCTGTTGATGGTATCCTTTTCGCTTTAGCGTCCCCACATGCAACATCAGCCGAACTTGACCGGCGATTAGCGAGGTCATAGCAATCGGTTCTTCACCACTTCTCAATAGATCATGATACACCGCCAGCGTTTTTGCTCGATTTCCGGCAATATAGGTGTCCGTCAGTCTGAAAATCTCCGTTTCCGGAGATCTCGGAACTAAGCTATCAATAACTTCTTTTGTAATCTTCCCTGCGTCCCCTAGATAAGCGGCAAGTTTCTCGAGTTCTTTAGACAACTGCATCATATTTTCCCCTGTTGCTTCTACAAGGTAGTCAGCTATATCCCTATCCATCACAACTCCGAAAGCCGTTGCTTGTTGCTGCACCCAAACTGCCAGATCGGTCCCCGTCAACTTATTCGCTTCAATGACAAATGCATTTGACGACATCACTTTTGTGATTTTCTTCCTGGAATCCAACTTTTCATATGGCGCTGTGAAAATAACCGTGGCTGTCGGCGAAGGATCTTGCAGCCACGCTTCAAGTTGAGCTATCGGATGTTCAATCTTCTCTTTTCCTCGCTCTTTCGCTTTCAAGAACGATGCATTTTTAGCGACAATCACCTTACGATCTTGTAAGAAAGGGAGCGTATCCGCTTCCTCGATTACACGATCGACGGGGGTCTCCTCCAAATCGAAGTATATGACATCCTGTTGCTCTATACCCGGCGTTTCAGAAATGATTTTAGCCAATGTCTGCTGTAACAAATACAGCTCTGATCCTGTTAATAAATAAACTGGCTGTTCCGGATTTTTTTTTATCTCTTTCCATGCTTCTGATACCATAGCCAATCACCTCATTCACTATTTTTAATTATACATGACAGATATGCTGTATGGAGAATTTGTGACAAATTGAAACGCAATTGCCATATCTCCGTTTAACTATGGATTTTTAAGTCCCTTTGTTCTATACTTGTAGTTGAATCAGGAGGTGTAGCAATGAACGAATTCGAAAAGGACGTCCAGTCCAAACGTAACGATCTTCTTGACTCAGGTGTTGGCTTCATTGTATCTTTCGTAGGTTTCTCTTTAATTTGGGTAATTGCTACGATTGTCGAAGTCGCTGCGCGCTGATCAGACAATAGTTGAACAAAGAAAGACTCCAGAACGCGGAGTCTTTCTTTTTTTATCTTGTAATCGTTGGTATTAACGTGTCTCCATCCATTTGCAATGTGACAGTTCCATGCTCGGCTGTTGAAAACACTTTTACATTTCGCGTGTTAAGACGATCCACGACCTCGTCATGAGGATGGCCATATCGGTTATTACGACCAACGGAAATAACCGCAAAATCGGGCTGTAGCATATTTAAGAACGCTTCGGTTGTCGAGGTTTTGCTTCCATGGTGGCCAACTTTCAAAATGAGCGGAGTGAGTTCTGTTTTTCCGTATTTCCGAATGATCTTCTGTTCACCCTCCATTTCCAAATCACCCGTGAATAACAAGTAGCCATAATCATTTTTCATCAGTAATACGAGGGAACTGTCATTGTGTAAGTATTTTTCATCGAATGGCGATACGTACGTGAATTCTGCACGGCCAGTTTTCCATCCATCCCCCGCTAGCATACTTTTGACAAGTATCTTCCTCTGCTTTGCTTCTCTTAAAAGAGGAACCATATTTTCTTCTTCCAAACTTCCAACTGGTACGTGCACTTGTTTGACTCTCAATTCTTGAAGCAATTCCTCCGCTCCTTCCATATGATCATCATGTGCATGGGAAATGATCAACTTATCAATCTTGCTGATCCCTCTCCCTTTTAAATACGGGACGACAATCTGCCTGCCTACTTCAAATTGCTTCTCAGGTGTTTTCCAGTTAGGAGGACCAATCGAGACAGAGCCTCCCGTATCGATTACATACACACCTTTGCGATACCCCAGTTCGATAACCATGCTGTCTCCTTGGCCGACATCCAAAAAAGAGACATACGTAGTAGGATCCAAATATGGTTTTACCTGAAAAAGGATTGCAGGAATAAGAACAATTACCAGTCCTAGCAGTTTCCTGTTCCATCGTTCAATCACGAGAAAGGCACAGGCAGTACCCATAACCATAGCTATCAACCATAGCGTTTCCGGCTTTCCGGCAGTCCACACTTGCCAAGGTAGATCTGCCAGCCAACTGGTAATAAAGGCGACACACTTACGGAACGGTTCATATATGAAGAACAGTGGTGCAGCCGCTCTTTGAGAAAGCAGAGAAACGAAGAGTAACACGATATTACTCGGAAGAATTACTACTGAGTACAAAGGAACATATAGTAAATTCACTAGAAAGGATGAGAGAGATAGCTCATAGAAGTGCACTAATAGGATCGGAGCTAGCGCAATTTGCGTGATTGCAGTGACACTCGCTGAAATCGCCAGAACCGATTGCTGTTTCCGTAGATAACTAGCTGAATATAGCAGTGAGAATGCAGCAAGGTAAGATAGCTGAAACCCTGGTTGGAACAGAACATACGGCTTTATCACTATAAATCCTATAGCACTTAACGCTAACGCATCGTCCATTTTCAGTCTCAACTTTCCAGTTGCTGATACAAGCAGCAGCATCGTCACGGTCACTGCACGCCAGACGGAAGGGGCCCCTCCTGCAAGCAGCGCATAGCAAGGTAATAAGAACAACAGGATTGCATCAATCGTCTCAATACGAATACGTAACCGTTTGGCCGTAATACGGAGCATGACCGTTAACAGACCCACGTGAAGTCCAGAGATCGCGAACAAATGAGTGATGCCCAGCTTCCTATATTCTGAAGATAGCTCGGCATCCATACCACTCCGATCGCCAATAAGTAATGCTTCAGCTTCTGTTTGCAATGAGATGGGAAACGTGTTCTTAATATGATTATTAACAGCAGTACGCCTTTCTGATAATCGGGTCCATGGCCGATCCACTTTTCCATGTACAGTCATTTGAGTTGCACGTAATAGATAGGCGGCACCATTCATACGAAGATAGGAAGCCATGTCGAATGAAAACTCATGAGCGGGTGGTTCTGGAAGTTCAAGTGTCCCTCGCATAGAAACCCTCACGCCTGCCAAAGGGATTTCCAGTAGGCGCTTTTTTTCCTCTTCACTTTCAATCGAGTATAAGACGTAATAAGGTATTCCATCTGTATCTTTTGCAAAACCTTTTACTTTACCGCCGTCAATTTTAACGGAATCGGTCCATTGCAAAGATCGTATGATTGTCTCATCGGTCTGTATGGGCGTGTTTGCCGCTATATAATTTTTGAAGTAACCAAAGGAAAGTGAGCTGACTGCTAGCAGTATCAATAAATTGGGGAGGTCTTTTTTACTTGTCAGAATGAGGGGGAGTAGAAGCAGGTTGAGCCATAACAATTCAGTAAGGCCGTATGCAGCAAGGGCTGATACGGCTACTGAGATTGTCCAGTACATCAAGCGGGTTTCAGGTATCAGTTTCCGAATAGTTGTTGTGCACGTTCCGAAAAACGTTTCAGGTCGTTTTCAGGAACATCCATCTGCTGCATCGTTTGCAACATATCGTTAAATAATTTCTCTTTGGAAGTTTTCTCAAAGTCCAGAGTGCGGCTATCAAATGGTATATGTTCTACATCAATTCCTGCATGCTTGAACAATTCGATCGCGTAATCACTATTCCGATAATCCATGCCATAATAGACCTTGGAAATACCAGCTTGTATAATCGCCTTTGAACATTGCAAACAAGGGAAATGTGTCACATACAACGTGGAACCTGCAGCTGGAATCCCATATTTCCCACATTGCAATAGGGCGTTCATCTCCGCATGAATTGTACGGATGCAATGATTGTCAACAACGTAGCATCCTTTGTCAATGCAATGATCTCCACCGGATACAGATCCGTTATAGCCTCCAGCGATTATTCGGTTGTCCCGTACAATGACTGCACCAACCGCAAGCCGGGTGCACGTACTTCGGACAGCAAGCAAGCTGCATTGCGCCATGAAAAACTGTTCCCACGTAATTCTCTCCATACATTCGCCTCCGAACTTATACAACGTTATGATTCATCCATTCATTTTACGGTTATCGCATCCGACAAGGCTTCAAACGTCTTGTCACCGATACCGGAAACCTTTTTCAAATCCTCGTTTGTTTGAAATGCACCTTGTTCCGTCCTGTATTTGATGATGGCTGCAGCTTTTGAAGGACCGATTCCCGTTAAGGTCATCAACTGAGACTCATCCGCACTATTAATATTAACTAATGACGAACCGGAGTCACTTGTAGCTTCCCCCTCATTAGGGGCCGACTCAAATATAGGCACTTCTTCACCGACAAGCGGTACATAGATTACCGCCTCGTCCGTTAAACGCTGTGCGTGATTCAGAAGTCTGCTATCTGCGTCCGCTGTATATCCTCCTGCAGCCGTTATGGCATCTATCAGACGCTGCCCTTCCTGTAATGTATAGACGTTCGGATGAAGAACGGCACCTTTCACATCTACAACAATTATTTTGGGAGGCTGGATGTCAGGTTCAGCAACCAGGTCAACCTTCTCATTATCAGGTGGGGTTTCCAGTGAATCATACAAACTTTCATCAGGGAGTGGCACTTCATCTCCTTGTCCTCGGGGAAAGAACAAAAATACAGAGATAACTGCCGCTATTGCAAGAGGAGTGGTGACTTTCCGCCATTTTCCAAAGATCAATTCAGAAAACAGAATATGTCACCCTTTCTTAAAGATGCTGGCGCATCGAGTCCCCTATACTATACCGCATGCGGAAAGGAATCGGTACTGTTATTTACGGAGTTGAAAAAATATTCGCTCACTCTCTTCTTCCGGCGCTTCATCCGACCAATCCGCAAAAATTCGTTCTACAGAAAATCCAGCTTGCTCCAGCCATTCAACGTAGTTCATGACTGGAAACGTCCGTTGATAGTGGACTTCGTCAAAACGAACATATCGGCCATCTTCCTCACGAACGAAAAAAGCGAGTTCCGAGTGAATAGAGTGAGGTTCTTCCCCTTCCTCTGTTTCCCATATGTACGATATTTTCTTACTATCATAGGTAAACGGACTCTCCATGAAGAGTACGTCAGTTTTAAATGTTGAATGGACATCAAACAAGAACAAGCCTCCAGGGGTAAGCGCATCATGTATCTTTTTGAATGTTTGCTTCACATCCTGCTCATCTTCCAAGTAATTCAGTGAATCGATCGGAATCACTGCTGCGTCGTACTGTCCAGGCACGTTCAACTGTTGCATAGCCTGATGCAAAAATATCATTGATGGAAAACGCTCGCTTGCACGCGAGCTAGCGACAGCAAGCATCTCTTCAGATAAATCGATTCCCGTGACGTCCGCACCTCTTTCTGCAAGAAGAACGGAAAGAATCCCGGTGCCGCAAGCGACATCCAGGATCTTTTTACCTGATAACCCATGAAGCGCTGTATCCACTAAGTCGACATACGCCGGATAGGGAATATCTAACATCAGCTCATCGTATACAGATGCAAATTGAGCATACATCATTGAACGGAGTCGTCTCCAACTTCGATCATCGGAGCATCGCCCCAAAGTCGTTCCAAGTTATAGAAACCACGCTCGTCTTTGTGGAATATGTGAGCGACCACGTCTCCAAGGTCAACAAGAACCCAGCGACCTGAATCCATTCCTTCGATCCGTTTCACTTCATAGTTTTCTTCAGAAGCTTTGTCCGCTATTTCGCGAGCAATGGCTTGCACTTGGCGCTCGGAATTCGCATGACAGATTACAAAGTTGTCCGCAATTAACGAGACGCCTTCCATATTCAGTACGACAATGTCTTCTGCTCGTTTGTCGTCAGCTGCTTTAAATGTTACTTCTAATAATGTTGGCATTGTTTCACTTTCCTTTCACTTCACAAAATAATTGTAGCACTCAATCGAATCCGGGTATACTGGTACCTGTTTTCCAATTAAGTGTGTAACGGTGTGTGTAATGCAGGCACGCATCGCTTGGTCTAACGGACCTTCTGCATAAAGGCGTAATTCATCGACCCCGGGAAAGTTGCGAGCGGGTTCTGTCATATCTGCGATATATATAATCATTTCCAGTTTGGACATATTGGCTCTTCCGGTCGTATGAAAACGAATAGCATTCAAAATATCTTCTCTGTCTACTCCGAATTCCTCTCGGGCAATGATTGCTCCTGCTGGTGCATGCCATAGTTCTTTATGGAATTCAAATAACAAAGGATTTTCTTGGTGAGCGATTAAAAGTTCGCGCATTTCTTCGGGTTCCATGAATTTCGCAATGTCATGGAATAGCGCTGCCGTTTCTGCAGCTTCAATCGACTCGCCATGCATGCTAGCGAGCGATTTAGCCGTCTCAGTCACTCGTAACACGTGTTGAAAACGCTGCTGTGGCATCCGTTGCTGCAGTTCTTGAATAAGGTTAGCAGGTTCCATATAAGCCCTCCTGACGAATATAACCATCCACCGACTCCGGCACTAAATATGCAGTTGTCTTATGGGCAGCATATTTTGTTCTAAGGAGAGTGGAAGAGACATCGATTAATGGCGTGTCTACATATGCAATCGGAAAGTCGGTCTTCCGCAAAGCACCCGGTCTTTGGACACCCACGAAACGAACCATCTTTAGGAGTTCGTCAATTTTGTACCAAGTGTGCAAAGTATCCACCATATCTCCCCCGATGATGAAATAAAATTCGGTATCAGGTTCTTTTGCAAGCAGACGCTGCATTGTAAGGAACGTATAGGAGACGCCTCCGAAATGGACTTCTTCATCACAACTGCTGAGATATCCGTTTCCTTGCACTGCCAATTCCGTCATCGCAAGACGCTGAATAGGTGTAGCTGTGTCCGGAAGTTGCTTATGGGGAGGAATTGCCGTGGGCATAAGCCTCACCTCCTCCAATTCAAGTGCTTCGCGAACTTCACTTGCCATAATGAGATGTCCGATATGCGGCGGGTTGAACGTACCGCCAAGAATCCCGATCTTCCGCATGTCCAGCCTCCTTATGGTAATACGATCTTTTTCTTCTCTTTCGACTCTTTATAAAGGATAATCGTCTTGCCAATGATTTGGACAACTTCGAATCCGTCCTGTTGCGATAGGATATCAGCAATCTCTTCTTTGTCTTGCTCACAATTTTGTAATACAGATAGTTTAATCAATTCTCTAGCTTCTAACGCTTCTTCGATTTGTTTAATGATTGCGTCAGTCATGCCACTTTTACCAATTTGGAATATAGGTTGTAAGTGATGTGCTTCACTGCGCAAAAAGCTCTTTTGTTTACTTGTTAGCATGTTGATCCTCCAATTGTTGTGTAAGTTGTTCCATCATTCCAACGGTGTCTGGGCGAATGCCTGTCCATTTCTCAAAAGAGAGTGCTCCTTGGTGGACAAACATGCCAATCCCATTCGCTGGATCTGCGCCTTTTTTCCGGGCAGTTGCTAAAAATTCCGTTTCCAGAGGATTATAGATAATATCAATGGCGGCGGTTCCTGGTGAAACATTAATAGGATTCAGAGGCATCCCCTCGGAGGAAAATGCCATTCCTACAGAAGTTGTTTGAATAATGATCCCGAAACGTGAAAGTTGCTGTTCTGCTTCGGCAATCGTTAAACAAGTAGAATTGGGTAAACGTTCACTTAACTCTTCAGCATTCGCCATAGTCCGATTTGTAAACGTAATCGGTCCATATCCAGCGCTACGCAATGCAAAAGCAATCCCCTTTGCAGCCCCGCCAGCTCCGATTATAAGAATCTCTTCTTCTTTACGGGTTTTTCCATACTTCTCTTCCAATGCACGCACAAAACCGATTCCATCCGTATTATATCCAACTAGTGACCCTTCTTCCTCAATCACTACAGTATTGACTGCATCCATATGTGCTGCCGCATCGTCAACACTGCCTAGAAAAGGGAGTATATCACTTTTATGCGGTACCGTCACATTCCAGCCACTACAGCCTAACAATTTCAAGCTCGTAATAACCGACTGGAGATTCTCGGATTTCGCATGAATAGGAAGATAGGCGGCATCGATCCCGTTTTCCTGGAGCCAGTAATCGTGCATACCAGGAGACATCGATTGTGCAACAGGATCTCCGATGACTGCAAACCATTTTTTCATCCTGAATCCCCCTAGTTAAATTAATGACGGGCGCAGGACGACGTCAACGCCACGAGGAGCATGAACAGCTACAACGACATTAGGATGCTGAACAGTAATCCAGCCTAGGCCTGAAATGACAATGTCCGTCTTTGCCTTTTTGATAGAAAACTCATGGCGGACGAGCTTAGGGAATGCCTCCAAAGATTGTTTGCCTGGCGGAGACAGCATGTCACCAAGATGTGTTTCATATAATGCATTTGCATTTTCAAGCTTCGTCCGATGAAGCGGTAGTGCATTTGCTGTGTGTACGTTGAACGACGAACGCTCGCCTTTCATGAAATCGAAGCGCGCTAAACCACCGATGAAAAGCGTTTGCTCCGCATTCAGCTGAAAAATCTTCGGCTTGATCTCCTTTTTAGGTGTGATGGCCTTCAATTCACTAGGGTCTAAATAATGAGCGATCTGATGGCTGTTAATAATACCCGGGGTGTCATAAATCGCTTTCCCGTCATCCAATGGAATTTCAACAAGATCCAGAGTTGTGCCCGGGAAATGAGAAGTTGTAATCACTTCTCCAAAACCTGTAGCTTGCTTGATAATTCTATTGATAAATGTGGACTTACCGACATTTGTACAACCTACTACATAGACGTCTTGACCTTTACGTAACTCATCAATCCTCGCTAGCGCTTCAGGAACTCCTTGGCCTTTCACTGCAGATACCAACATGACGTCTACAGGCTTCAAACCAAGTTTAGCAGATTGTTCCTTCATCCAATTGATCAGCTTATTACGATTCACCGATTTCGGTAACACATCCGCTTTGTTTCCGATTAAAACAATATCTTTTTTACCGACAAAGCGCTGCAAACCATGGATCCAACTGCCGTTGAAGTCGAAAATATCGACTACAAGGACTACAAGACCTTTCCGGTCACCGATTCCGTTTAAAATGGCTAGAAAATCATCTCCAGATAGAGACACCGGCTGCAGCTCATTATAATTCCGCAAACGGAAACAACGTTGACAAATTACCTCATCCTTTTCAAGTGAAGCGGGTGGTGCATACCCCTCTTTTGCAGGGTTTTCTGTTTGAATGGCAATTCCGCATCCAATGCAAGTGAGTTCCAAATCTATTCCTCCCACGAAATCATTCCTTTTCGTTTCAACGTTTTCATTATACGACGTTCCAGCTGACGATTGAATTTCGTCATGACGCCATCAGAACTTGCAACGGGAACAACTAGAATCGTATGCAATCCGAATCGGTTGCCCCCAAGTATATCAGTCATTAACTGATCCCCAATCATCACGACTTCCTCTTTTTGAAGTTCCATCTGCGTGAGCGCTTTTTTAAACGCTTTGGACAAAGGTTTTCTCGCTGAAAAGATGAAAGGTGTTTCAATCGGGTCACAGAATGCTTTCACACGAAGCTCGTTATTGTTCGATAAAATCGTTACTTGCAGACCTGCATCTTGCATGTCTTTGATCCAAGTAGCAATTTCCGGAGTAGCATCAGGACGATCCCAAGCGACAAGCGTGTTATCGAGGTCCGTAATGATCCCTTTGATACCTTTATTTAAAAAATCAGTTGGCGAAAGCTGATATACATCTTTAACATATTCATTCGGTAAGAAATAATTGTACATCTTATCCACTCCATTACTGTGCTGACTCGCACTTATTATACCATATCCATGCCAAAATACTTGTTGACCCATAAGGACAGCCCTGCCTTTTAAAAACTGCCTGTCCGCCAAAATCAGCGGTGATACGCCATCTTTATACCGCATAGGATGTCAGACAACGACACAGGAGGTGGATCATTTTGAGCGGCTTAGTGATGGCGATCGTCCAACTATGGCTCGAAATCCCTGCAGTTCTAGGATACATCCGAGGTCAGGCGTTTAAACGCCCCCTATCAAAAGCGGAAGAAGCCGATTGTCTCGAACGTTTGGCCCAAGGGGACGAAGATGCCCGCGATGAACTGATCGAGCGCAATATGAGGCTCGTTGCTCATATCGTTAAGAAGTTCCATCCGAAACATGAACAGCTTGACGATTACATTTCAATTGGCACAATCGGTCTCATGAAAGCCATTGCCAGCTTCACACCGGATCGTAAAACAAAACTGGCTACGTATGCAGCCCGTTGCATCGAAAACGAGATTTTAATGTTTTTGCGTACTCAGAAAAAAACGCAAAAAGACATCTCTTTATACGAACCGATCGGCACAGACAGTGAAGGTCAGTCGTTAGAAATTGCGGATTTACTGCAAACCGACGAGGAAACTCCTCACGACCAAGCCGAATTGAATGAACGCAAAGAACGTCTTTATCGTCACTTACACAAATTAGAAGGCCGTGAGCTCGAAATTCTTCAAAAACGTTTTGGTTTGTTAAATGACAAACCGATGACACAAAAGGAAATTGCAGACCAGCTTCAAATTTCTCGCAGTTATGTCTCAAGAATTGAGAAAAGAGCGATTGTCAAATTGTATCAGCTGTTCAAACGTGAACAAGACTCGAAATAACGGGATTTTTCAAAGAAAAAAAGACATCTCCAGCATTCGTACCCTCGCTGGAGACGTCTACACTGATCAGCTTCAATCAGCTTTCACTTCAAAGTAGATCACGCCTGTAAGAGCGGTCGTGACGATAAATGCGCCTAACATTAAAAGTAACATACTAGTTGCCTCCTCGCTCCATGAAATAGGTTTTCGTACGTATGTCTAGTTTACCACGAATGTGTCAAAGTTTCGAGATGACTTGGAGAACAACTTCCGAAGAATGTTGTGCAGCAGCAGGAAGAAATTCATCGAACGACAAAGATGACTCTTTACCGGCAATATCTGAAAGGGCTCTTATGACCACAAATGGCACCTTGAATTCGTGACACACTTGTGCAACTGCGGCAGCTTCCATTTCTGCAGCAATCAGTTCCGGAAACTGCTGCTTCACACTCATTACCCGGGATGGGTCACTCATGAACACATCTCCTGAAGCAATTAGGCCAGAAGCATGTGCGTGCTTCCCGATGTCTTCAACTGCAGTAGAAGCCACTTGCAGCAGCTTTTCGTCCGCGACGTATGTGACAGGTCCACCTGGAACTTGACCAAGTGCATATCCAAAAGCAGTCACGTCTACATCATGGTGTGTAACATCACTCGATAATACGACCGTGCCGACTTCTAGATTTTCACCAATTCCGCCGGCTGATCCTGTATTCAATACTGCATCCGGCTTGAAAAGTTGAAGCAATAACGTAGTCGCCACTGCAGCATTCACTTTACCAATGCCACTTTTCACAAGTATGACTTCACGGCCTCCAAGTGTTCCTTCACTGAATTCATAGCCAGCGATCACTGTGTGACGAGCGTTCTGTAACTGATTTTTGAGAATGGTAACTTCTTCTTCCATCGCTCCAATAATTCCAACTTTCATCGTTGTATCCCCTATCTCTACTGATCTGTTAATAGTTAAAATCGAGTGTATTCAACACGTCCATTTGCGTCGGCTTCCAACCTTCTCCGTCAACCCATTCCAAATAGACTCTATATTTTTTTGATTTGTCTTTTGAAGAGACGATCCCGATTGACTTCTGTGGGCTTCCGCCATTTTTAATCTTCAAGAAAATCATGTCATTTTCAGTCATGCCTGTTGCATACGCTAGTGCCTTCTTTTTCTCCTGCCAGTCTACTGACGACCCATCATACTGCGAAACATGATTCCCTGACTGCGAGGTTCCTATAGGCTTCCACGACGTGTTTGAAACCGTTTCATCCACGACGGCGTCTTCACTAGCTGTATATGTAACAGTTCCCTCTTTCTCATTGTCCTTCTTTTCTGATGAATCCTCACTATCTTCGTCTTCATCAGTTTCGTCACTGACAGTTCCTTCTTTTGGAGAGTCCTTATCATCGGCGTCTGCATCCTGATCTGAGTCTTCCACTTTGTCATCAGCGTCAGATCCTTCAGTATCAGTTTCAGTACCACTCGTATCCTCTTTTGGAGTTGTTTCAGTGATAGCTACTTCTTTGTCTTTTGGTGCATTGTCACTTGAAAGTATTTTCACACCTACAAGGACGATTAACAAAACAACAATAGCTATCATCCAGTTCAACATCTTGTTTCCTTTATTGTTTTGTCGTTTCCGACGTACTCTTGAAAATTCCGGTTTTTGTTCAGTCACTTGAAATCATCTCCTTTAGTTCCACGTCTCTAACGATTGGACGTTTCTTCATGCGTGATGTTTCACAAAAAAAGCCGCCTTTATTTCGAAGGCGGCATCTCTATGTTACTTCACTTCTGTGATTTCAACTTGCATTTCGCCACCGGGTGTTATGATTTTCACTTGATCCCCTTTTTTACGGCCAATAATTCCTTTGGCAATAGGTGAATCATTTGAAATCAACCCTTCTAAAGGATCAGCTTCTGCGGATCCGACTATCGTATACGTTTCAACTTCCCCATCAGGGATTTCCTTAAATGTGACTGTGCTTCCAAGCTGAGCTTCCTCAGTACGTGTCGCTTCTGATATGATAACAGAATTACGAATCATAGATTCAAGCGATGAAATTTTCCCTTCAATGAACGCCTGATCTTCCTTAGCAGAATCATATTCGGAGTTCTCAGACAAATCTCCATAACTTCGCGCAATTTTAATACGTTCCACTACTTCTTTGCGTTTAACCGTTTTCAAAAATTCAAGTTCATCCTCTAATTTCTGTTTACCTGAAACAGTCATTGGATATTTTTTTTCAGAAACCATTTCCTCACTCCTCAATTTGCAAAATCATCAAAATAATATGTCGCACCTTATAGAAAGGTATGCGACATAGTGTTTACTATATGAATATCTGACAACATCATATTACAAATCATTACCAGAATCAAGAATTGTTTTTATTTTCGTTACCATTAAGTCAATTGCGACCTCATTATGCCCGCCTTCAGGAATGATAATGTCTGCATAACGCTTTGTCGGTTCTATGAACTGATTATGCATTGGACGCACAACACTCATGTACTGATCAATGACAGATTCGATTGTTCTTCCCCGGTCATTGATGTCCCGTAAGATCCTTCTGATGATCCTCAAATCCCCATCCGTATCGACAAATAATTTAATGTCCATTAAATTACGGAGACGCTTATCTTCTAAAATCAGGATTCCTTCTAGAATGATAACATCTTTCGGCTCGATTGCAATTTTCTCATTCGATCGTGTATGCAATGCATAGTCATAGACAGGCTTCTCAATTGGTTGTCGAATGAGGAGCTTCTCCAGATCCTCTATTAACAAGTCCGTATCGAAGGCAAGCGGATGATCGTAATTTGTGGAAAGACGTTCTTCAAACTCTAAATGAGACTGGTCTTTATAGTAAAAATCCTGTTCGATTACAACTACAGAATGCTCTTGAAAAACTTGATGGATCTTTTTTGTAACACTTGTTTTACCCGATCCCGAGCCTCCTGCAATACCAATGATTAATGGTTTTTGCGTTCCCATCTTCCTAATTCCTCCTCTGTAGTGAATGCGACATTATGAGTTTTTACGAGCGATTAAAATTCCGTCTCCTACAGGAAGTAAGGAAGTTTCATACGCAGGATTTTCCATTATCCACTCTGTAAATGCTTTTAAATTACGAATCATCGTGCGACTGCGTCTTGGTATGTCCTGGTCTTCCAAAAACACCAGTCCATGCATAAACATATTGTCACAATAAATGATACCGCCTGTTTTCACAAGAGGTTCGTACTTATCGAAGAACCGTTTATACTGCCCTTTAGCCGCATCAATGAAACAAGCATCAAAACAATCGTACGGAAGCAACGTTGTGTCAAAAGTCAAGGCATCATCCTTGAACAGAGAAATTCGTTCGTTGAGCTTGGCACGTTCGATATAGTGAACCGCTTTTGCGTGTCGTTCCTCGTCACGTTCAATCGTTGCAATATGCAGTTCTGGATTCGCCTGCGCAAGACGAATCGCAGAATATCCGATTGCGCTTCCAATTTCCAACAGAGTAGCCGGATTTTGAATACTTAACAAGCCGATGAATGTCTCAATACCGATGCGATCCATGATCGGAACAAACTGTTCTTCAGCATATTTTTCCATTTCCTTCACAAGGGGATGCACTTCCTTTTCGAAGTTCACCCTATAGGTTTCATAATTCGTCATGATTCTAACTCCATCCTGCTTTTTTACTTCCCATCGATGTACTTTGCTTTTAACTTCAAGTGTTCATCGTACGTTTTGGCGAAGTGATTTTTCCCGGTCTTATCTGCAAGGAAATAGAAATAAGATGTATCAGATGGATCAATGACAGCTTCAATCGAAGCAGCTCCTGGGGCCGCAATCGGACCAGGTGGCAACCCTTTGTTCTGATACGTGTTATACGCATTCTTGACTTCTAGATCCTTTAACGACACTTTATCCTTATGTTCTCCTAGTGAATAGAGCACAGTGGGATCCGTTTGCAGCGGCATGCCTTCTTCTATGCGATTGTTAAATACACTCGCTATCGTCTGGCGATCCGCTTGTGCAGTTGCTTCACGTTCCAGCAATGATGCAAACGTAAGCAACCAGTGTACGGACTTCTTTTTTTCTTCAAGCGCCGCTAGATAAGGCGTAACATTCGCTTTTGTTCCATCTATCAACGTTTCCACAACTGTCTGGACGGTTGGTTCTTCTTCATAAAACGAATACGTAGCAGGGAATAGGTAGCCTTCCAACGGATGACGAATGTTCTCATTTTTCACTTCGTCTGTAATGATTTCCGGATAGACGGCTTGCAAATTGACGATCGTGTCATCTGCGTCTATATAAGTTAAAAACTCTTCTTTTGTAACGGTTGTTTTCGCTGCGACCCGTTCAGCAATTTGCTCAACTGTCAACCCTTCAGGAATCGTCATTGTAAATACAGGAGTCCTATAGACTTTTCCTGTTTTTAAACTCTTGAGTAGTTCATCAGGCGTCATAGATTTAGACAAATCGTAGGTACCAGCTTGAAAGTCTGATTCGTTGTTCACTTTAGCATAATACTTGAAAATTTTCGCATTTTTAATAAGCCCTTTCTCTTCAAGAATCTGAGAAATCGTATCCAAACCTGATCCAATAGGAACTTCAATTTGGACCGTCTTTTCGGATTCCGCTTCGATTGGCTCAAGTGCACTTTTTATGTATCGATAAGTGAAGAATCCACCAACAGCAACAACTAGAATCAATGCAATCGCTATCCAAAAGACAATTTTCCGCACGACTTTGACTTCTTTCTTCTGTTCTTGCATGCGTTCAAACATCACTTCTTTTTTTGAACCCTTCGCCATATGGAAGGTCACCTCTTTCTCGTTGTATCACGGGTCAGCTGACTAAATGCTACCAATCGTTTGCAATGAAAAAAACGGAACGGTGTGCACCGTTCCGTACGTGCGCATATGGCTTATTCTTCGTCTTCGTCTTGCTCGTCCAAGAAAGTACCGAAAACTTCTTCGATCATTTCCCACTCTTCGTCAGACTCAACAGGCATTAGATCCCCGTCTTCACCGTCTTCTGAAGGAACAAAGCTTGAAGCAAAGATTTCAATTTCCTCATCATCGTTTTCAGGCTCATCGCCAAGTACATGATAAAGTACATAGGATTTACCATAGTCTTCCGATTCAAATGTGAAAATCACTTCACATACATGCTCTTGCCCTTTTTCGTCTACAATTGTCATTGTTTCCATACCGTGTTCCATTTGATCACCTCATAAAGTTTTTGAGTCAAGATATCCTTGAAGAATCATGACTGCTGCCATCTTATCAATGACAGTTTTTCGTTTCTTTCGGCTTACATCCGCTTCAATCAGCATCCGCTCAGCAGCCATCGTCGTCATCCGTTCATCCCAAAGGATTGCAGGCAACTCGAACTTTTGTTTCAACAACTCGGCGTACTTCTCTGAAGCCTCGGCACGAGGACCAATCGAATTATTCATGTTTTTAGGATGCCCGACTACAAAAGAACTGACGTTGTACTCTTTGACAAGTTCCTTGATACGCTTCATTCCTAAGTTACCTGATTCTTCATCGATCTGGATTGTTTCAATTCCTTGAGCAGTCCAACCCATGGCATCGCTGATCGCGACGCCAACTGTTTTAGATCCTACATCCAGGCCCATCGTCCTCAATTCTTACTGCCTCCGTTTTCACGGATATAGAACTTCACAAGTTCCTCCAAAATTTCATCCCGCTCCAATTTACGGACCATATTGCGTGCGTCCTCATGGCGTGGGATATAAGCAGGATCGCCTGAGAGCAGGTAGCCCACAAGCTGATTAATGGGATTGTATCCTTTTTCCTCTAATGCTTTGTACACATGGAGCATCACCTGTTTGACCTCTTGCTCCATTGATTCCTCAGGAAAATTGAACTTCATCGTTTTGTCATATGAATTCACAATCGACACCCCGCTTTCAATTCGTCCGATCGGCTACCATTCTTGCGACCCTCGTGAGCCACACATCCGGAAGCCGGATTCAGTTAAACAGATTTGACATAATCATACACGGAAAGCAGCGCTTCATCAAGTTTTGAGACGTCTTTTGCTCCAGCCATCGCCATATCAGGACGGCCGCCACCTTTGCCGCCGCAAAGTGACGCTGCGTGGCTGACAATCTTCCCAGCATGCTGCTCCCCTTTTAAATCAGCAGTTACGCCTGCTGCGAGCATGACTTTGCCTTCAGAGGCTGCTCCAAGAACAATAACCCCTTTTTCCACTTTTTGTTTCAATTCGTCAATCATCTGACGCAATGCATTATTGTCTTTTGTATCAACGCGTGCAGCTATGACGGTCATATCGTCAATTTGTTTTGCATTGGCTAATACATCCATCAACTGGCTATTTCCGAGTTTAGCAGATAACGAATCATTTTCCCGTTGTAATTCCTTGAAATCTCCAAGGAAAGCAGCAGTTTTTGTTGCAAGCTCTTTTGGATTGGACTTGAGAAGAGACGAAGCCTCGATTAGAACCGCTTCCTCTTCTTTAAATGAGCGATACGCTTGTTTCGCCGTCACAGCTTCGATCCGTCGAGTTCCTGCTCCGATCCCGCCTTCAGATTCAATCTTGAAGACCCCGATCTCCCCGCTTGACTGGACGTGACATCCACCACACAATTCCAATGAGTAATCGCCCACGGAAACGACACGAACGACATTGCCATACTTTTCTCCGAACAACGCCATTGCGCCCATTTCCTTCGCTTCTTCGATGCCTTTCTGTTCAATCGAAACCGCGATATCTTCCCAAATCTTCTCGTTCACAATCTGTTCGATTTGCTCTAGCTCTTCTTTTGTAACTTGTCCGAAGTGCGAGAAGTCGAAGCGAAGACGATCTGGTCCAACGTAAGAACCTGCCTGATTGACATGCTCCCCTAGTACTGTTTTCAATGCTTTATGCAACAAATGTGTTGCAGTATGATTTTTCACAGTGAATGAACGATCTTCCTTATTCACTTGTGCCCGCACAAATGTTGAAGGTGTCACTTCACCTGAACGTACAATTGCGGTATGCAAATGCTGACCATTTGGCGCTTTCTTTACGGATAGCACTTCTGCAGCGAAGGAATCATTCGCGATCATTCCTTTATCCGCTATTTGACCCCCACTTTCCGCATAGAACGGAGTACGATCTAGAATGAATTGAATTTCGTCTTCTACAGTTGCCCGCTCAGCAAGTTCACCGCCTTTTAAAAGAACAACGATTTTAGATTCGCTTTCCAGTTGATTATATCCGATGAATTCACTGGTTTCATGAATATTACCGAGAACACCTGACTGAACGTGCATGGAGTCAACGTCTTGACGAGCGCTTCTAGCACGCTTGCGTTGTTCTTCCATTTCGCTGTGGAAACCAGCTTCATCCACCGCTACGCCTGCTTCTTCAGCAAATTCTTCTGTCAACTCGAACGGGAATCCATACGTATCGTAAAGTCGGAATGCGTCCGCGCCAGAAACAGTCGGTCGTGCTGTCGATTTTGCTTTCTCCAATATACCACTCAGCATACTCATGCCTTCTGTTAATGTTTCGTGGAATCGATCTTCCTCATTTTTAACAACTTTCATGATGAATTCCTGTTTTTCTTTTACCTGCGGATAGAAATCTTCCATTTTGTCAGCTACGACGGGAACGAGATCGTACATGAATGGACGATCGATGCCGAGCTGCTTTGCAAATCGTACCGCACGGCGCAGGAGTCGTCTGAGTACATATCCTCTGCCCTCATTCGAAGGAAGTGCACCGTCTCCGATAGCGAACGCAACAGTACGGATATGATCCGCAATCACTTTGAATGCTGTATCTTTTAATTCATCCTTACCGTAAGCTTCTCCAGAAACCTTTTCGACTGCTCCAATGATCGGCAAGAAAAGATCGGTGTCAAAGTTGGTTGGGACTTCTTGTATGACAGAAGCCATCCGTTCCAGCCCCATGCCCGTATCAATATTTTTCTTCGGAAGTGGTGTATACGTATGGTCCGGATTATGGTTGAACTCTGAGAACACTAAGTTCCAGATTTCCAAGTATCGATCGTTTTCTCCTCCCGGGTAAAGTTCAGGGTCAGAGAAGTCATCTCCGTAAGCTGGTCCGCGATCATAGAAGATTTCAGAGTTCGGTCCGCTCGGTCCTTCCCCGATATCCCAGAAGTTCCCTTCCAGACGGATGATACGTTCTTCAGGCAATCCGACCTTATCTTTCCAAATCGAGTATGCCTCTTCGTCTTCAGGGTGGATGGTGATGGATAACAAGTCAGGATTGAACCCGATCCAGTCTGGATGTGTAAGGAACTCCCATGCGTAAAGAATCGCTTCTTCTTTAAAGTAGTCTCCAATCGAAAAATTACCGAGCATTTCAAAGAATGTATGATGGCGTGCAGTCTTCCCTACATTTTCGATATCGTTCGTACGGATCGACTTTTGTGCGTTGACAATCCGTGGATTTTCGGGAACAACCCGTCCATCGAAGTACTTCTTAAGTGTTGCGACACCGCTGTTGATCCACAGCAGGGAAGCGTCATCGATTGGGACAAGTGGTGCTGAAGGCTCGATACTATGCCCTTTTGCTTTAAAGTAATCTAAAAATAAATTACGTATTTCAGATGCTGTCAGTGTTTTCATCGTCAATTCCTCCTTGGAAATAAGCTATTCAAAATATGCTTGGGCGCTGACTGTCACAATTAATAACCTAGCTGAAAATAAAAAAACTCCGCCCCTGGAAAGGGACGAAGTATGATTCGCGGTACCACCCTCATTGCCGAAAATGTAGATATCGGCATCTTGAGTTGCCATAACGCGGCAGACGGCGGGGTTCACCCGCACTCCGGAGCAGCTTTCAGCAGTCATCGTGTGAGCTTCCTTTCAGCCTGGGGAAGCTTCTCTTTCCACACTCCATCATGCATACTTTCTCCATCAATGTGTTTGATATTCAAGCTATAATTGGATTATAAGGAAGTCGGAAAGTGTTGTCAATCCACACTCAGCAAAAAGTCATAGGGACTCTCACCATTCATTCCTACCATCGGGTCGATGTCCAAGATCGTTTCAATGGATAGGACATACGGCAATTCCACAGAAGGTTGAACAACCCCCTCAGCTAGGGCAGTAGGTTCAATTGACTCCGCTTCAGCATCCGGTGTATCAGTTAATTCTCCCGCGAGTGAAACAGGCGTCTCCTCTTTAGTGAGCTCGTTTGCCCCAGGCTCCGGACTTTCACCGCGAAGACGTTCTTTTAAAGTAGTCTGCCGTTCGCGTTCGTCCATCCGTGCTATGCCTTCTTCAAATTCGTTAGGACTGCCACATAGAATGAGAAAGTTTTTCGCTCGGGTGATCCCTGTGTAGAGTAGATTGCGCCGCAGCATTTTCCGATGGCTTCGGACAACAGGCATGATGACTGTAGGAAATTCGCTGCCTTGAGACTTATGGATGGAGCAGCAATAGGCGAGTGTCAGCTGATTCAAATCCGACCTTTCATACGTCACTTCAATCCCGTCAAATGATACGACCATCAAATCTTTCTTTTCTATCGTTTCCTTGGCTTTCAGGATTGAAATCACTTCACCCATATCACCATTGAACACATTACTTTCAGGCTGGTTGACGAGTTGCAGCACACGGTCACCAATTCGGTACACGACATCCCCGAACGTCACTTCCTTGCGTCCTGCAGAAGCTGGGTTCACCATTTCCTGAATCATGGTATTCAGCGCATCAATGCCGGCAGGGCCCTTGTACATCGGGGCTAACACTTGAATATCTTTAATGGCTTGACCTTTCGCTAACGCATTTTTCACAATTTGACTAACTGCAGTCGTGACTTGGTCCGCATCTGTACGAATGAATGAACGATCAGAAGTTTTTATCGCTAAATCACCAAGCGGTTCGGATTTTTTGATAGCGTGTGCCAATTCTATTATTGTAGATCCAGCACTCTGCCGGTAAATTTCAGTCAGCTCAACGACAGGAACCGTCCCTGACTCTAAAAAGTCTCGCAGCACTTGTCCAGGACCCACAGAAGGGAGCTGGTCCTGATCTCCGACAAATAATACCTGAGCGTCATCATCGATCGCTTTCAGAAGCTGATGGGCAAGCCATGTATCAAGCATGGACGCCTCATCGATAATCACAAGTCTGGCTTTGATTTCCCGCTCGGTTTCTTCCTCTTTTTCTTGCCCCGTAAAGCCGAGAAGCCGATGGATCGTCATTGCGGGTAATCCAGTGGATTCGGAGAGCCTTTTGGCAGCACGTCCTGTGGGAGCTGCCAAAATGATTGGAAACGGCTCATCTTTTTTCGCATATTCTTTAGGATCGAGCGTCAGCCCATGCAACTCCGCGTATACTTCAACAAGGCCTCTTACAACTGTAGTTTTACCGGTTCCAGGCCCCCCCGTTAAAATCATGGCAGGTGAATTGAGTGCTTGTTCAATCGCAGCAATTTGCGTTTCCGCATAGTTGACTTCCAGCCGTTCCTCCGTATCCCCGATTGCTTTTCTCATTTCTGAGGATGGAAACGTGTTTTTCCGATCCTGATTCAGAATCCGCTCCATTTTCGAAGCGATTCCGAGCTCTGAGAAATACAGGGAAGGCAAATAGAGTTTACGCTGTTCTGCACTCAATCTGCTTTCCTCCACCAGTTCAATAATAGCAGTGGAAATCAACTTGTAAGGGATTTCCTCAGGTTGACTGGATTCCAACAGCCGTTTGACTTCCGGCAACACTTGAACGGCCTCCAAGTATACATGGCCACTCGAGAGGATACCGGTATTGATCGTATGCAGGATTGCAGCCTGGATGCGTGATGTATGAGTACCCGTGATCCCTAGCTGCCTGCCAAGTTCGTCCGCTCGCTGGAATCCGACCCCTTCCACATCTTCAATAAGACGATAAGGGTTCTCAGTCAACTTTTCGATCGTCTCTTCCCTGTAGGTTTGATAAATCCGCATCGCAATTTGTGGCCCGAACCCCCACTCGTTCAATTTGACAATGGTCCGTTCCAGACCGAGATTATCGCGGAGGACGGAAACGAGCGTCTCTTTCTTTTCAGAGTTAAGACGAGGGATGTCATCCAAGACATCCTCGTTTTCCATAATCTTAAGAATCGCTTCAGGACCAAGATGATTGATAATCGTTTCAGCAGTTTTTCTTCCAATCCCCGGAAAGAGGTCCCCTGAAAGGTAGTGAATCAACCCCGTTTCAGTAGCAGGCAATTCTTTTTGAAACGTTTTCACGTCAAATTGCTGGCCATACGTTGTGTGGTTTATGAGCCTTCCAGTAAACCGGTACTCTTCCTCTTCGGACAGTTTCGGAAAGTTCCCTTTGACTACAATTTCTTTTCCTTCAAACGAACAATTTGTTTTTCTCACTTTCAATTTAGCAATCGTAAACAAGCTATCCGTGTTATGGAAAATCGTCACGACCGCTCTGCCAATTAAAAAAGGTTCTTCTTGAACTGCTGAATCGGTTTTTTCCATAGTCTCGCGTCACCTCACTTGTCAGCGGATTCGTTTTGTTCCCCCATCTGAATCATGTCGTAGATATACCTTGCCTGGACATGTTCCGGATCGATCGTGTACGCGCGTTCTAAATGATGGAGCGCCTGCTCTTTGTCTTCAGTGGAAACTGCATATAAGAACCCTAAGTTGAAGTGAGCATCAGAGTTCTCCGGCTCCACTTCCAAGATTGCTTTGAATTGGTCTTCAGCTAGCTCATAGACCCCTTCGTTCGCAAGTATGATCCCGTAAGATAGCCGGATTTCAAGATCTTCTGGAGCGAGTTCAAGTGCCCGTTGAAGATAAGGAAGTGCTAACCGCCCTTTTTCTGCGCGTTCCAAGCTTTTACCTAGCATGAAATAAGCATCCGCTTCTTGGACACCATATGAAATCGCTTTTTCATAGAGTGTTGTTGCTTCATCGTAACGATCTTGGTTAAAATACAAATTGGCAAGTCCATAATAGGCTGTTCCCATTTCGCCATCCAAAGTGAGGGCTTTCTGGAAAAACGGTTCTGCCTTTTCTATGTCGCCAATGGATGCAAACACATTCCCGACATTTACATAACCGACCGGATCGTCAGGTGCTTCTTCTGCCGCTTTGATGAATTCTTCAACCGCTTTTTCAAAGTTCCCTGCTTGCAATGCTTCAATCGCTTGTTCATTGTGTCCCATTTTCAGTTCTCCCTTATCCGACATAGTCGAGTGTTTTTCCATTTTTGATGACTGTATCGATAGTTCCTCCGCCAAGACATTCATCTCCATCGTAAAAAACGACAGCTTGGCCAGGTGTAATCGCACGTACTGGAGTGTCAAACACAACTTCAGCAGTTGCCGGTCCTGTCATTTTTACGGTGACACCCGTATCCGCTTGACGGTATCTGAATTTAGCCGTGCATTTGAACTCTGCAGGTAATGTCCGCGAAGTCGTGAAACTCACTTCAGTCGCCGTTAAACTATCCGAGTAGAGCGCATCGTGGTGGAATCCTTGGCCGACCAATAATGAATTCGTTTTAAGGTCTTTCCCGATAACGAACCAAGGCTCTCCTGAACCACCGATTCCAAGGCCATGACGCTGTCCGATTGTATAATACATCAACCCATCATGACGACCTTGTTTCTCACCCGTCATCGTCTTCATATCACCTTGTTGTGCCGGTAAGTAATTGGAAAGGAACTCCTTGAAGTTCCGTTCTCCTATGAAACAGATTCCAGTAGAGTCTTTCTTCTTGGCTGTCGAAAGACCTGCCTCTTCCGCAATTTCACGAACCCGGCTCTTTTCCATATCCCCGATAGGGAACATGACTTTCGACAGTTGTTCCTGATTCAGCTGGTTCAGGAAATACGTCTGGTCCTTATTCGTATCAACACCACGCAGCATAGCAACGCCATCTTCCGTTTCAGCTATCCGTGCATAGTGACCCGTTGCCAGAAAGTCTGCCCCAAGATTCATCGCATGCTCTAAAAATGCTTTGAATTTGATTTCTTTGTTACACATGACATCCGGATTCGGCGTTCTACCCGCTTTGTACTCATCCAAAAAGTACGTAAATACTTTGTCCCAATATTGCTGTTCAAAATTCACTGCATAATAAGGGATTCCTATCTGATTACATACACTGATAACATCTTCGTAATCCTCAGTAGCTGTGCAGACACCGAACTCATCCGTGTCGTCCCAGTTCTTCATAAAGATTCCTATAACTTCATAGCCTTCTTGCTTCAGCAAATAGGCAGCAACAGATGAGTCAACGCCGCCGGACATTCCAACGACGACTCTTGTATCTTTTTTCGCTTTGTCGATTCTCATTATAATTCATTCCTTTTAGGTGTTATTTCACAGTACGTTTGACGATGGATGCGATCCGTTCTGCCGATTGTTGTACATCCTCTTCCGTTAAGCCGTATCCGAAACTGATACGGACGGAACTTCTGAGCCGCGGTGCTTTTTCGCCGAACATGGCAAGTAAGACATGAGAAGGATCCAAGGAGCCTGCTGTACAAGCGGATCCGCTCGAAACGGATACGCCATCCAAATCTAAATTGACGAGCAGAGATTCAATATCCGTTCCCGGAAAGTAAACATTGAAAATATGTGGAAGTACAGGGATCCCCTCCTCAACAGTCGGTTCATATACTAGTTCGGACTGCTGAAACACTTCTCTCATAATCGTTTGAAACGATGTAAAGCGTACTGAATTTTCAAGTTGTTCAGCAGTTGAAAGTTGAATAGCTTTTGCGAATGCAACGATTGCAGCCACGTTTTCAGTTCCCGCTCTGCGTTTTCGTTCCTGTGAACCACCATGCATGATTGGAAAAAGGTCAACCCCTTTACGTTGATAAAGGAATCCTACCCCTTTTGGTCCGTTTACTTTGTGGGAAGAAACAGAGAGCAGATCAACATGTAACTCATTGACATTGATCGGAAGGACTCCATAAGCTTGGACTGCATCTGTATGGAAAAGCGTTTGATGATCTTTCAACAGCCGGCCAATGTCTTCGATTGGCTGAATTGTCCCCACTTCGTTATTGCCATACATGATGGTAACAAGGATCGTATCCTCGCGCAGGGCTTCCGCTACTTGTTGAACGGTCACCTGCCCGTTACGATTTACCGGCAAATAGGTCACGTCAAATCCGCTTTTTTCAAGAGCTTCACACGTGGTCAATACTGCATGGTGCTCAATCGCTGTAGTGATGATATGTTTCCCAAGATGCTGTCTGCTCTTAGCTGTCCCCGTGACCGCCAAGTTATCGGCTTCTGTCCCGCCTGATGTGAAAACGAGTTCACTCGGTTCAGCGTGAATCGAGCGAGCTAGCAGTTGCCGTGCATCATCTACTTGTTTTCTAGCCGCTCTTCCATGACTGTGGACACTGGAAGGATTTCCAGGAACCATTTGCATCGTTTCCATATATACCTCTGCGACTTCAGGTCGTATAGGCGTTGTCGCTGCGTGATCTAAATAGATAGGTGTTTTCATACGGTTAAACTCCTTTAAATATAAAACATATAGCCATCAGATTGAGGTTGGTTCCGTTCGGATTGGATTAAATCCTCTATAGTTGTTGTGTCAAGCACTTCCCGTACAGCTTCACTGATTTTCAACCAAAGTGATTGTTGTGGGATATCGGTTTCTTCAAGTCCTTCTACAAGCTGGATAGGACCTTCGAGAAGACGGATGACATCTCCTGCTGTCATTTCACATGGTTCTTTGGACAATTTGTACCCGCCGTACGCACCTCGTATACTCTTCACTAGCCCGCCATTCCGAAGCAGCGGAATAAGCTGTTCCAAATAGGCTTCTGACAGCGTCTGTTCTTCTGCGATTTTCCTTAACGGCACTGGGCCTTCTCCGTAACGTTTGCCAAGTTCGACAATTATAGTTAATCCGTATCTTCCTTTTGTTGATATTCTCATAAGACATCGTCCTTTTTTTGAAATTGCTTCAGATAGTATATCATATTCGAACACCCGGCTTCCTTGAAATGACTTCACGCGACCGCACATGTATACTTATTACAACAGAACACTTTTGAATGGAAGCAGGGATACCATGCATAACGAACCTCTAGCATTTAGAATGCGGCCGCATACGATTGACGAAATTGCGGGACAGCAGCACGTCATCGGCCAAGAAACAGCGCTTTATCGGATGGTCAAAAATGGCCACGTGCCTTCGATGTTACTTTATGGAGAGCCGGGTATTGGCAAAACTTCTCTTGCCTATGCCATCGCCGGATCTACAAATCTGACATTCATCCCATTAAATGCAACGACATCGGGAAAAAAAGATATTGAACGAGTTGTGGACGAAGCACGGATCACAGGTAAAGTCATCCTGTTTTTAGATGAAATCCATCGTTTCAACAAACTTCAGCAAGATACTCTCTTGCCACACGTGGAAAACGGTTCTGTCGTGCTGATCGGCGCAACAACTGAAAATCCTTTCCATGATGTCAATCCAGCCATCCGTTCCAGATGCGGAGAAATCCTGCAGCTGAAGCGGCTCGAAAAAGCTGATTTAATCGTCTTGCTGAATCGGGCACTTACCGATGAAACCCGGGGTCTCGGGAAACAGCAAATTGAAATCTCGGATGAGCAGATCGCATCAATTGCTGAAGGAGTGAACGGGGATGCCCGTAAAGCACTGACACTGCTCGAATCGCTTATTTCCGCATCCGACGAAGAAGATGGAAAAGTCATGATCGAAGATTGGCTAATCGAGAATTTGATTGGCCGAATCGGGGTATTTGGCGATAAAAACGGTTCTCATCATTATAATCTTCTATCCGCACTGCAAAAATCGGTCAGAGGCAGCGATACGGACGCCGCACTTTATTACTTAGCGCACTTACTCGAAATTGGAGACTTGGTTGCTGTTAATCGGAGGCTGCTTGTGATGGCGTATGAAGATGTCGGTCTTGCTGCACCCGAAGTCGGTCCTCATGTAGCTGCCGCAACGGATGCTGCAATCCGATTAGGGATGCCTGAAGCAAGGATTCCACTTGCAAATGCCGTCATCGAAATGTGTCTCGCTTCCAAATCCAACTCAGCATACAAAGCACTCGATGCCGCTACAGCAGCGATTCACCAAGGAAAAACCGGCGACATTCCAATGCACTTACGAGACACACATTATGCTGGCGCTGAAAAGTTAGGACACGGAGGTTACATTTACCCGCACGATCATCCAATCGGATCTTTCGGTGGTTGGGTAAACCAATCCTATTTACCCGACTCCATTGCAAACCAACAATTTTACTCGCCAGTTCTCGCAGGTGAAGAGAAAAAATCAGCCGCTATTTACGAACGGTTAAAAGAGTTCAGAAAGAAGAAATGAACGATTGGAAAAGGAGATGACAGATCCATGTCTACAAACCGGACAGCAAGCGAGGCCCGCAGAGTACAGATTCTTGAGCTGCTAAAACAAGCTGACACACCAATGACTGGAAAAGAAATCGGCGAGCGAACAGGCGTCAGCAGACAAATAGTGGTTGGAGATATCAATTTGTTAAAAGCAGTCGATGAGCCGATTGTTGCGACAAGCAGAGGATATTTGTACATGCACGAACAAACTGGAGATGGGCAAATCGAAAGAATTGTGGTCTGCCAGCATTCTCCAAAACAAACCGAAGAAGAACTGACAATTTTTGTGGATCACGGTGTAACCGTTAAAGACGTCCGGGTGGAACACCCTGTATATGGAGATTTGACAGCCTCCATCATGGTAGCGAATCGCATGGAAGTGAAAGAATTCCTTGAAAAGATCACAGCAGCCAATGCCGTCTACCTCTCTGCTCTATCAGAAGACCATACACACTTACATACTGTGATGGCGGATAATGTGAAACAGCTCGATCACGCATTTGAAGCATTACGTAAAGCAGGCATCCTCGTTGAGTGATGCCTGCTTTTTCGCTTTCATTGAGGAGATAACGATTGTCCTGTTTCAATCTCCATTTGCCGAATAAATTGTTTCATGAATTGATGGCGAACTTCGGCGAGTTGTTTTCCCCGTTCTGTTATCATGAGATCCTTTAACAAAAACAATTTTTCATGGAAATGAGTAACGGAAGCCGTTTTTTTCGCCCGATAGTCATGTTCTGACATCCCCGAACGTATACTCTCTGTTGGGTCATATAATTTACGGCCTTTTGCACCACCATAAGCAAAAGTGCGCGCAATCCCGATAGCTCCTATCGCATCCAATCGATCCGCATCCCGGACGACGGCACCTTCAAGAGAATTAATTTCTTTTGAATTGCCTCCGCTAAAAGATACCGATTCAATTGCAGCTAAAACGTATTCCGCGACATCTTGTGGTACAGCTAACTCTTTTAAAATTGCAGCTGCAGAAGCATCAGTGACTTCTGCATACTTTGGATCATCCACATCATGGAGATAGACAGCTAACTCCACCACAGTCCGATTTACGCCGTCCATCCCTTCCATAATTTCATGTGCGTTTTGCAAAACACGCAGAATATGGTCAAAATCATGACTAGCATCAAATTTTTCGTATATTTCTCTCGTAACTATCGCACACTGTTCACTATATGTCATTTTCATAGTCACTCCTTTTGTAGTTCCCAAAAATCTGATAGTGCGTTTGACCTTCATAATTGGTTGGGTTATAGTAAACTTAACCATGGTTCAAGTGGGAAGACATCCAACGCCGAGGAGGAATAATTATGTACCACGGTAAAGTCAAATGGTTCAGTAATGAAAAAGGATATGGTTTCATTGAAGCCGATGACGGACAAGATGTTTTCGTCCATTTCACAGGCATCACAGCAGATGGTTTCAAAACACTGGATGAGGGACAGGAAGTCTCTTTTGAAATAGTAGAAGGTAACCGTGGTCCTCAAGCGGCAAATGTGTCTACAACTAATCACTCGTCATAAATTGTAAAGATCCCTCTGATTCAATCAGTGGGATCTTATTTCATTAATTTATTCATTTCAGACCCGAGAAAGCGAAGTTGGTCGCCCACAGTGCATTCACGTATACAAAACTTGTGCGCTTCTGTCTTGCCGCGCTCTTCTGTCAAATGCTTTTTCACTAGACATCCTTCACAATACATATCGAGTAGTTCGTCAATTTCAGAAATAACAGTAGTTTTTTTCATAAGTCCCTCCCATCAGACCTTATGCTAATTGTAAGTTTTCTGGCGCGAGGATGCAACTATACAGGAGGCCCAATTACCATGATTGAATTATATACGGATGGTGCAAGTGCAGGTAATCCTGGGAAAAGCGGGATTGGTATTTACATTACCGGAGAAGGACACTCACTTAAGATATCGGAGCCGATTCCACCGTGTGATAATCATACAGCGGAATTTTTAGCACTTATTAGAGGTCTGGAAGAAGCTGCACAGCTGACGTCTGGTATCCTTTCTGTCCGGAGCGATTCACAACTCGTAGTTCAGGCGGTGGAAAAAGAATTCGTGAAGAACGACTTATATAAACCTCATTTAAAAAAAGCACTCGAGCTCACAAGGAACTTCGAGTACTTTTTTATAAAATGGATTGCAGATGATACGAATCGGGCAGCTGATGCACTTGCTCGCCAAGCGATTCATAAGCAGCAGTGAGTCTATTCCTGTTGCACTTTCATAAACGTCATTGTTCGTTCCTTGTCATCATATAACACCCATTCTTTGTTATCGACTATGGAACCTACATTTACTGTCACAGCCTTCTGAGGAAGCTCAATCAGCTTGAAAAATTGTATCTTCTGTTCTTCACCTTCTACAGCCCAAGATGATTTGTGTGTATGACCGTGCACTACTAAGGATTCGCCTTTCGTTACGTGTTCTGGCGGCAGCTCATTGTATGGCCATTGATGACCGTGAATGAGCAATGCTTCTCCTACGCGCATCCGTTCCGGTAATTGAGTAATCTTCTGTAATAACGGTTCAGCTGAACGGGAAATGAGTTGAATCCTCTCTTCCTGATTTCCTCTGATGGAGGGGAAGTCTAGAAGTTGTTCAAACCCAACTGGATTGAGCATGACCTCGCTAAGAAGCGGATAGGTCGTGCCATCCAGTTTTTTCTTCCCGATTGTGCATTCGAACAAATCGCCCAGTCCCACGATTTTTGCTTCTGGCGCGACCGTCTCAATTTGCTCTAGTACCATTTTCAATTCGTTTAAAGAAGAATGGATGTCACTGATAAACGCCACCTTCACAGCAAATCATCCTTTTTATAAGCTCCTGTTTCAATTGGCAAATCCCCGTCTGCAATCCAATCACTATAGCTTCCTGCATAGAGTCGGACATAGGAATACCCTTTTTCAGTCAGCATGGCGTAAAGGGGGGCAGCAGTCACGCCACTTCCGCAATAGACGGTGATCGGTTGTTGTGGGTCAGCCATCTTAACTAAGCCGCGAACCCCCTCACCCGATGTTTCAAAACGTCCATTCTCAGTGAGTTGTGCCCAGTCGAAATTCCGGGCTCCAGGTATGTGACCCGCTATTGCATCGAGAGGCTCATGCTCCCCGCGATAACGAGCTGCTGCTCTTGCATCCAAAAGAATGTCCTGTTTTGTTTCAATCAGGTTCTTGACATCTTCTTTTGACGCCAAAATGGAGGGATTCCACTCTGGCACTACTAATGAGCGTTCAGGATGTACCGTATTCGAATCTGATGGAAAGCCGAGGTTTACAAGCTCTTCAAACCCTTCGAGGGAGATCGATACATTTTTGAATCCACCGAACTGCAATATCCACCAAGCACGGGCTGCGAATGGTTCCCCGCCATTGTCATAAATGATGATTTCATCATCCAAATGGAGACCGCTTTTCCGGTATAACTCAGTTAATGTTTCTTGATCAGGCAGCGGGTGCCGTCCGCCGCTTTTTTGCATATCCGATAAATCTTTCTCAAGATCCCAATGGATTGCATTTACTATATGGCTTTCACTATAGAGATGGGACCCGGCTTCCGGATCCGTCAAAGAGAAGCGGGCGTCAATCCATTTATACGGTTCGTCTCTATTTTGTTCCGTCAAAGATTTGAATACGTTCACTTATATCAGCTCCTTCTGTTGGATACGTTCGTAGATCATCCGCCACTCTGACAGTTGCTCATGACTTTCCAGCAGACTTCGTTCTGCATCCAATTGAGCTAACGTTTCCTGTAATAAGTGATCGGTCAAGGCTGCTGCAGAATCGTCAATCCATTGGTTCGTCCATTCTCCTAATCGCTGTTGCTCTTGCTCTAAATAAGTTGCAGCATCTTTCTTCAGCAGTTCTGTCAGTTGCTCTTGAAGGGCGTTCCTATCCCCTTTTTCAAAGAAAGATTTCGCATTTTTGAAGTGTCGATTTACTGCACTGTAGCGTTCCACTTGTTGGAATGGAGCAGCGAATTTCAGCATTTCAGCATCCTTTGAATCGAACGGGGAAGGCGACAGCGCACTATCCATTTCAGCTAGCCAACGTTGTTCAGTCCGTTGACGTGCGTCCACTTGTTTCTTCATGAACGTCAGCATGCGTAAATTGGTCACTTTCAGTTCCTGAGCAAAATCGAAGCCAGTCATCCCTACCGTTTCTTCAAGAGCTAGACGAAGTGCTTCTGAAGCCTGATGGCGTACAAATAACGATGGGGTATAGCCTTCCTTGAAAAAATCAGGGAATCTAAGGAACACACGTTGATGGATATAGTAAATGAGTTCCTTCAACTCTTCTTGTACGGACTTTTTCAGAACCGGTGCAAAACTCTCGCTAAAATGTTCTGTTACACGGTGTTCAAAGACAGCAAGTTCTTCTAATCGTTCTGCTTTCCTCTCTCGGTTCTTCTCAGTCCGATCAATGAGATCAGCTAGACGCGCAATCATTTTCGAAGTCTCTTCATCCAATGCTTGAACGGCTAATGCATTGAGATCATTTTCTAAAAACGAATAAAAACGTGTTTCGAAGTCATCCATTTTCAATTCTGTTTGACCTTGTTGCTTCGCTTCCAGTGCTTGCAAGCTGGAGATTCCATGGACTCGCGGATTCCGGATCCCGAATTTCACAAGTTCCTCAGCTACAAACCCTTTGACTTCCTGTGCTTCTTCTTCATTCGCAGCCAAGTCGATTGCGTTGACGACAAAGAACATCTTGTCCATTTCGAAAGCATCTTTCACACGACCGAGCTGGATTAGAAACTCGCGATCCGCACGTGAAAATGCATGGTTATAATAGGTGATGAACAAAATAGCATCCGCATTTTTAATGTATTCAAACGCAACGTCCGTATGTCTTGCATTTATCGAATCAGCACCTGGAGTATCTACTAATGTAATCCCTTGACGCGTCAATTCACAATCATAATATAAGTCGATCGACTCAACAAAACAACTCCGGTCTTCTTCAGCAACAAATCGGACGAATTCCTCACGCTCGGCGGTCAACACGGTGCCAAGGAGATTCCGGTATGCTGGATAGCCTGCTTGAAATGCACGTATGAACGATTTATGGATATGAAGTGATTCTTCAACTAGCTCGAGCTTCAACGCTTCTTCTGAACGCTCAAAAGCTTCCTCAAGTGATGAAATGGATAAGCCAAGCATTGCAAATGCATCCGCAGTATCTTGAGCCAGCTGCTCAGGCGCCTTAAAGTGAATATCCGCTGTTCCATCAGCATGTATATCGGAAGTCGGTCGGATCCGATTAATGGCTGCTGTTGTGGGATTTGGAGAAACAGGCAGTACCGCTTCGCCAAGCAACGCATTGGAAAATGATGATTTCCCTGCACTGAACGCTCCAAACAATGCAACTGTAAACTCTTGCTGTTCCAGCCTTTTGGACTTGGATTGCAAGTATAAGGAAAGGTCTTTGAAACCAGGTATTCGAATCACTTCGTCGGCCACGTGTTGCGCGCGCTTGAGGACGATTTCATGATCCCCCTTGAACATTTCCTCGCCTTGTTCCTGTACGGAGTGATCCTGCTTAGTGTGCTCCTCGGTGACTTCAGTTTCTTGCTGTTGCTGCAAATCGAGGATTTCAGGCTCGGATTGGGCTTTCCATTCGTCTTTTAACTGTTGCAATGAAGCGAGTTCCTCTTTCGACCATTCGTGCTGCTGACCGGACTCAAACAGGTGAAGGTGTGCAGTTCGTGATTGGACGAGATGGATGGAATCCAGTTTCAATTCTGCATCGTCGAGTTGTTCTTGAAGTTTGACTGAAGCAAACTTCCCTTCCTGTTTTGCTATCTCTGAAAGACGGATTTTCCAGTCATCTGTTTTTCGCTTATATAGGTTCAGCACCGCTTCACGCATTTGGCTTGCGGCATTCAAGATCAGCTCGCCAGTCAGAATGTCAGGCGTCGTAATCGTGGCAGCAATCTCGTTAAACCGGAATGCCAGGTCCAGTTCATCGATTTCCATTGATCGTTCATCGGTTAACAAGCCTGCTTGTTTCAGTACGTTTTTCATCAGAGAACGAAGATGGATTTCGATTTGAGCATGGGCTAACTTCTCTAACGACTCACTAAGTGCTTGAAGTCTACGTTCACGTTCTTCTTCTGTTTTTTTGGTACTGAAGAAAAGACCTACTTTAAAATGACTTGTTTTGGACTCTAAATATTCCTTCAGCAACTCTCGTGTTTCATAAGGCGTCAGCGAAGCACTCTGTAATAGTTCTTTTCGCTCTTTCTCGAAGTGGAGATGGAATGCATCGCCATGCAAGAGGGACAGTCGCATCCGAAGTTCTTCAGTTTCTTCTTCAAGCTCTTGTGGATTAGACCATTCTTCCTCCGCTATCTCCTTACGCGCATCCATCGTTTCTTTAATCTCATCTTTTAAAAATCCGATATGCTCTTCAGTTAATTGGGAGAGTGCATTTTGCGCATTCCTTTCAAAATTCTCATCACGGTGCTCCATTGATCTATTGACAATTTCTTTCACCGCATCAAAATCATTCCCTTCTAAATCACGCTGCTTGAGCGACGTGAAAAAGATCCCTTTCGGCTCGACGCCCCAAAGAGAAAAAGAGTGTCTGACAGATTCCTTGAATTCATCGAAAGATAGCTCATTGGATCGGTGTTTGTCAATTTGGTTGACAATTAAATAGACATTCGGATTGTAACGCATCAGTTCTTTAGTGAACCGGAAATTCAATTCGGATTGTACGTGATTATAGTCCATTGTATAGAAAACTGCATCTGCTAAATGCAGAGCGGATTCTGTGGAAAGTCTGTGTGCATCATCTGTAGAGTCGACACCAGGTGTGTCCATCACCGAAATACCTAAAGGAAGATTGGATGCAGTATGACCAATTTCCAATGAGGCAATGGATGCCCCTTCTTTGCTCATCTTTTTTACAGCTTGTGAGAATCCTTCTCCGATGACTTTCACTGACGTTCCATCTTGCCGATGCACAATTGCGTAGTCTTCGACATCCTTATGTATTTTAACGATATTTGCACTTGTCGGAATTGGACTGGATGGCAACAGATCCTCTCCTGTCAGCGCATTGATCATCGATGATTTACCTGCTGAAAAATGGCCCGCAAAGGCAATAGTATAGTCATTCTTTACCAGTTTCTTTGCAAGCATTGCAGCCTTTTGATAACGTTCCTGATCGCCGTCTTCTTTACAAAGCAGACCAAGTATTGCGGTTTCGTCTAAAAAATCTTTATGTTGAGTCATAAACACTTCGATCCCTTCTGCTAGAGCTATGTCTATCATACCATTATATCTTGTTCGCACTCTATTCATATATTCTACGTTTTAATTATAAAAATACTCTATACAATTCGAAAGACGGATGGTATCATTGGACTATTATTAATCGACGAGGGGTGTCTAAATGACTGATTCAAAAATGATTCAACACATATTAAATAGTACCATTCAATCTCTAACCACAGTTATCCCTATTCAATTCGACGTTCTTCCCCCATCTCTTATCACCCAGCCGTATGAACAAAAAGAACTAAGCGTTCTGATTGCGTTGCTTGGGGATGTTCGTGGAAGACTGATTATCGATACTAACGAATCGACAATTTCACAAGTTGGTGAGGCAATGTTCGGAATGACGATTGAAGGCGAAATGATCGAGTCGTTTACTGGTGAACTCGGAAATATGGTCGCTGGAAATCTGTGTACCTTGCTTGAAAAGGATGAACTGACTCTTGATATTTCTCCACCAACCGTTTTAACTGGGGAAACGAAGTTCTATGGTTTCCAGCAAGCATTTAAATTACCCCTAAGTTTCAACAACGCTCCACCTTCTTATGTATTGTTAACGATCGATGAAGCTTGAGCGGACGAAAACAGTAACAATGTCGGATAATCCTGATAAAGCAAAAAGCAGCAAGACAAATGCCTTGCTGCTTTTTGCTTTGCTTATTTGCGTAGCATTCACGATTTCACTTTTGGAGCAACGGGAAAAATCGATTCGAATGTAGGTACTAGTTCAGATTCTTCAGGGTTCAACAAAATATGAACGGAACCTGAATCGGTTGCAGTCCGGATAAGCCTGCCAACACCTTGGCGTAAACGGAGTAACATATACGGTAAGTCCACTTCTTCAAATGGAGCTGCTGCGTGACTTCGCTTCGCATTGAATAATGGATCAGCAGGTGGTAAAGGTAAATCATAAATGACCACTCTTGTTAACGCATCATGAGGAATATCCAATCCTTCCCATAGATGATACGAACAGAATGCAGACCATTTTTTCGCTTGGAATTCTTTAACGATGGATGAAAGTTCACGATCTCCTTCAAACGCAGCGTATGCAAGTTGTCCTTCAGACAATTGCGACCGGAAATTCTCCATGGACTGTTTGGACTTAAAGAGCACCAGTGTCTGTTCCCCGTCATTTAATAATTCGATGAGACGGTTCTTTTTTCCCTCTTCAGATAAGGATTCGATGGTAAGATCCATGACTTCATCATAGTCATAAGGTGATTCGATTGAAAACGAAATCGAGTGTTCAATCCCTAAGTTATTCGCTAAAAACGAAAAATCATTTTGCACTGACAATGTGGCAGACGAGAAAATAATGGGTAGTTTCTCTGAAAACAATCGCTCTTGTAAAACATCAGTCACAAGTCGAGGCATGATAACGAGGGTCAATTCCCCTTCCCGATCTTCCGCCCAATCGACAGCTTCTGCATTATCCGAAAACAACTCTAACGAGAATATATATTGTTCAAGATATTCTTCTACCATTCTCAAGTCATACTCTGGTATTACATAGAGCTCGCTATCAAAGACAAACTCTTCGAGTAAAGCATTTGAAAGACGAACTGCTTCACGTGCTGTGTTCACAAGTTCGGTGGTTTTTGAAATCGCAAGACGTTCCTCTCCATCTTCTTCGGCACATTCAGATAGGTAGTCGAAGAACAATTCATGGCACTCCATCAGTTGTTCCATCAGCTGAAGCGTCTGCTCACGAACCCCATCCGTCATGACACGCTCCAGAAGTCCGAGCAGCGTGCTATCTTGCACTTCGTAAGTTAGGGCTCGCTGTGCGGCGTATTCTAGTAAATGGCCTTCGTCAAAAACAGCCATTGAAACTTCGGGTAATAATGGCAGCTGCCCCTGTCGTTTCCTGGACTCCTTCGTCCAAAGGTGCTCCATGAAGAAATCATGTGAACAGATGATCAGATCCGATGCTTGGCGATATTCGCTGCGGTGTATCGTCTGCCCGCATCGGTTACGTAAGTCGCAGCCGCCACATTGCTGAATCGGATGGTAATTGATCGTCTCCCATTCCCCATCACTCAAGTCTGGGTAGGAAGACCGTTCTCCATATGGGTATACTTCAGACAAAGAAGCCGGCCCGTAAACGAAATCCGGAAGACTGTCTTCTACGTTCTCTGCATATTCTTCACCGACCCGGTTCATTTCTTCCAAGCGCTTCAGGCAAAGATATTGGTTACGAGATTTTGCAAGGCGTACATCGATTGTAAGCTCCAGTGCTTCACCGAGTTTACGGATATCGCCTTCTTCTTTCACAAGTTGATCGATCAATGTTTCATCAGCACAGGAGATCAACGCTGGTTTCCCCGTGTAGCGAGCATATGCGATCGCAGGAAGGAGATAAGCGATCGTTTTTCCGGTTCCGACTCCAGCCTCAGCAAACAGGACTTCTTTTTCGCGAAGAGCTTGTTCGATTTGGAAAGACATGTAGATTTGTTCATCCCTGCAGTCGAATCCTTTTTCGGTGAGCTCATCATATAAAGTATCCCCGATCCACTCATTGAGTGATTCGTAGAATGTTTTGTCGCGAGTAAGTGCAAATGGTAACTTTCCAGTCATAGTGAACCCCTTTCTATTCCATAAGAAAAGAGAGGAAAATCCTCTCTTTTCAATTTATTGAAGTTAGCTGCGTCTGCCCCAGAACTGATATAAGTCTGTACGGATGAAGCCATTGAATAGTTTGCGTTTCTTTGTGGCTCTTTTACCATACATCGTCTCGAAATTTTCAAGCGAAGAAAGCATGTACACGGACCAAGATGGATAGGAATTCATGACCGTCCCGAGTGTAGCAGTGATGTCTTCAGCTTCTTCCAATTCACCGAGACGTTCACCATAAGGAGGGTTTCCGACTAGAACGCCATTATCCCCTTCAAGTGATAAATCAGCAACGTTGCATACATTCCAGTTGATAATATCTAAAAATCCTGCTTCGGCAGCATTTTTTTCTGCGATTTTAATCATCGCCGGATCCCAATCAGAACCTGTGATCATCAGTTTACGATCATAGTCCGCAACGTCCTCGACCTCTTCACGAACACGATCCCACACGGATTCTGCCATCCATGGCCATTGTTCGCTCAAAAACTCCCGATTGTAGCCCGGTGCTAAGTTTTGTCCGAGCATCGCAGCTTCAATCGGAATCGTTCCAGACCCACAGAACGGATCGACAAATGGCCGATCCGGGTTCCATTTCGTCAATTTAACGAGTGCCGCAGCTAATGTCTCTTTTAACGGAGCATCGCCTTGTCCTATACGATAGCCGCGTTTGTGAAGTCCTGCACCGCTCGAATCGATTGTTAGTGTCACCTTATCTTTTAAAATCGATACTTCCAATTTGAATAAGGGACCGGTTTCGTCTAAAAATCCGACTCGGCCGTGGACAGTTTTAAGTTTTTCTGCAATTGCTTTTTTAACAATCGCTTGGCAATCAGGTACACTGTAGAGGATCGATTTGACGGATTTCCCTGCAACCGGGAATGCCGCATCCACGGGAAGGTATTCGTCCCACGGTAAACCTTTCGTCTTTTCAAACAGTTCGTCGAACGTAGTCGCTTTGAATTCACCTACGATAATTCGTACGCGGTCTGCGATTCTAAGCCACATATTCGCTTTTGCAATTGCGTGTGCATCACCAGAAAAATAAACTTTTCCGTTCTCAGTCAGTGTTTCATATCCCAGAGCTTTCACTTCGTCTGCAACGAGTCCCTCAAGCCCCATTGCTGCAGTTGCTACTAATTTGTATTCTTTCATGAATCGTACACTTCCTCTCCACTTTTGAATCGCTTTATGTACGTGTTATATATGATCAAACCTATTTTCTAACGCAGAAATGCTCTCCATAAATACAGGAGAGCACGAATGTATACATGTAAGTACCATCAGGAAATTCGTAAGCCATGTTTTGTTCCCTTGTACTCAAACGGTTTACACCTCGTACTCAGGGTGGTAATCATCTATCTACAGACGATTGTCTGTCCCTTCCTCCGTTCATTTCCTTCGGAAGAGCGCCCCTACCATAATTTGGGTTTCTCACTCGCGGGGTTTACCTCGTTCCACCTGTACCGTTTCCGATACAGCTCCGTCACTGTGGCACTTTTCAGGAAACGTCTTCCATATCCAATAATGGACTTAGGAATTATTTCCGCCGTCAGCTGAGTAAACAGCGCCCCGGCTTATTTTTTGGCCGGGCACGAACACTACGGACATCTCAGTACCGTGTGAGCATGGACTTTCCTCTCCAGTGTCTAGCACTGCAGCAATTACCTGAATTTCCGTCATGGCTTGATTAGTATACAGCAGAACCCCACTTTCCGCAAGGGTAAGTGGGGTTCATCTTATTCGTTTCCTGAAAGTTTACTGCCGAAAACAGCTTTTTCCAAATTAGAAATACGTTTCAACAAGTCGAAGTTTGTTGTCCCTGGAGCACTCGATGCCGGACGTTTCTGGACAGTGGATAATTCGTTTTGAAGTTCTGCATTTTCACGTTCGAGCTCTGCGATCCGCTTTTTAAAACTTTCATAATCATGAATCACACTGTCCAAAAACAAATCAACTTCTTCTTGGTTATAACCACGCATACCTGTTTTAAACTCTTTTTCAAGAATCGTTTTTGAATCCAATTTAATATCCATTCAACAACGTCCTTCCGTCAGTGGTAACTGATTTAAGTATAGCATATCATGTCCAATCCTGTCTGCTCACGTCAAGATTAAACGTGTTATTTTGTCGAGTCCTGCGCTTGCCCGGGAAATAATTTTCTCTTAAGTCTCATTTCCCGTTTTGTGAATTCGGCAATCATGCGCATAGAAAATGAAGCGGTCAAAGAGGAGTCTCGTGACAACAATCCTTTGGCTACCCCACAAAGTTGCAATGCCTTTGTGCAGTCTTTGTTTTTATGCTCATGAATTTTCGCCATTTCCTCAAGCGCAATAATCCGTTCACGCCCAGCAGACTTCGTCATACACACACCGAACGCTTCTAATGCCTCTTTATATTTCCCATTCTTTTTTAATAGGAAGCCAAAATGGAAGTGAGTTGTCGGATGCTGTGTCCCATATTCCTCGATTACTTGTTCTAACACAATTGCTGCTCGACTGTGCGACTTCAGGTCAGCATACCATTTACCGATGTTCGTTTGACTAACCGCAGTCCCTGATAACTCCTCTTGTAAAAGGAGCTCAGTTGAACGGATATATAGCGTAACAAGTGATAAAATATCGAGTTCATTGTGCAACAATATCTTCATCAGCATTTCTGCACGTCCATTTTTAACGGCATCTTGATAGATGATCGGTGCCAAGTGACCTGGCATATCATCTTCCCGCACGAAACCTAGTTGTTCCTCTTCAACTGCGGGTAATTTGAATGACTCCATCTCATGTTTCCATATGCGTCTGGACCCGTGAAGCAGGTCGATCTGATCGTGCTTAGGCAATGGGGGCAGCAAGTTACGGTTCATCGTCCATCTCGTATCCAATTGGGGCATATCGAAACTCTTTCCGTTATACATGACTAATGTAACCGGCTTTTCCCATAAACCCGTTGCATATAGGAACGCTGCTTCATGGGCAGGCCCCGGAAGGACATATTGTGTCATTCTGAAGCCATTTCCACGTTGCTCGATTAGACCGATCAGGAAAATAAGTGTACCAGTCCCTTTCAATCCAGTCGTTTCGGTATCGAAAAAAAGAAGTTTTTTGTCGGGGTCAGGTGCTAACGGATGTCGTTCACCTGAGCTCTTCCATTTTTGCAACGTGACCGTCAGCTCATTCAATTGATATTTTCCGTGTGTATAGGTTTCGTCATAGTCCACAATTTTCTTATAGACCGTGCCGTAGAGGTTGGTCTCTTTTTCAAGGCCGGCAGCTAGCCACTGTGATTCGTAACTAGGAGATGACGCTTGAGCGATTCCTTGGGTTTCCTTAGGGGCGGAAGTGACTGATTCCGTTTTTTTTAACATACCTTTCATCTTCATCAGATTTTGTTCATAGGACACGCATGTCACCGCCTGCCAAACTCTTCAAAAGCTTTTCAGCACCTAGTTTCAGATTCATATCCGATTCCGGCGGACCTGTACAAATTGGACAGCCCGCCTCACACTCACATGAACTTACGTGTGAGGCCGCTTGACGAAGCAATGCATTCCATAGGTCAAACATCTTTTCACTCAATCCGATCCCACCAGGATAACTATCGTAGATGAAAAATGTCGGTTTTCCCGTGTGAACAGCTTTCACTTGCGGTACGACATGAATATCAGTTCTGTCACATTGCACAAATAACGGAATAAAAGATTGCATCGTATGCGCTGCGCCGGTCATAGCGTCAGTCAAGGCAGCTTCTGTCCATCCTTCAGGGACATCAAATGCCAGCCACGTGGAAGCCGTGTGGAGCTCTTCAGCAGGCAGGCGAATAGGTCCGGAACCGATATTGTCGTGTGAATCGAACCGGATTTTCTTGAAAATTGTAGGAATAGCAAGTACAGCTAGGTCTCCGAATGCCACAGTACCGGAATTTTGCTCCTGCTTTTTGTCTTCACTGATCACTTTCAGCTCAACTGCCAGATTGGCGTCTGTGAAGTAATCGACATCCACTTCTGTCACATACGCTTTCTTTTCTTCCCAATCCAGCATTTCAACTTGGAATTGTGTGCCTTGGTGTAAATAGATCGCTTCTTCATGTAACAGGGTCATCGCACTGAAACGATCCATTTCTCCGATGACTGTCGTTTCTTTTGGACGTGTTCTATCGATAATCACTACGTTCTCTTGTGAAGCGGATCGTAAACTAACTTCACTCGCAGGAAAACGTTCTGTCATCCAATGCCAGTGGTCCCCTGCCAAAACGAGAACTCCTTCAGCTGCTAGAAATTCCAATAGCTGCTGGACATCGAACTCTGCATACAGGTCGTTCTCAGAAAAAGGCAGTTCAAATGATGCACACCTAAGATGGTCCATGAGAATCACAATATTATCAGGGTGGATATGCGCCTCTTCCGGAGACCCGCCTAATAAGTAATCAGGGTGCTCAATGATGTATTGGTCCAACGCCAAGGACTGCGCGACATAGATGATCAGGGCGTCATCTTGCCTTCTTCCTGCCCGCCCTGCTTGTTGAAGTGCACTGGCGATATTTCCTGGGTAACCCGTCATCACACATGCTTGGAGTTGACCTATATCGATTCCGAGCTCCAGTGCATTTGTACTGACCACTGTTTTAATCGACCCATTTCGAAGTCCTTTTTCAATTTTACGCCGCTCTGAAGGAAGATATCCTCCTCGGTATCCCATGATCGTCTCGTCCATCAATTTCTTTTTGGTGAGCTCTTTCATGTAAGTCACGAGCATTTCCACGCGCACTCTGCTTTTCGCAAAAATGATCGTTTGTACCCCTTCCCGGTATAGACGGGAAGCGATATCCCGAACTTCCAAAACGGCACTCCTGCGAATACCGAACGTTTCATGGACAACAGGTGGATTGTAAAACAAAAAATGCTTCTTGCCTGCGGGCGCTCCGTTATCTGCAATAAGCTCCATTGAAGAATTCGTCAGGTTTTCCGCCAGTTGTTGGGGGTTAGCAATGGTTGCCGAAGTACAGATGAATACAGGATCGCTTCCATAATACGCACAAATTCGTTTTAAGCGTCTTAAGACATGGGCAACATGTGTACCAAACACTCCCTTATACGTATGCAACTCATCAATCACGATATACTTCAAGTTCTCAAAAAGTGATACCCATTTTGTATGATGAGGTAAAATTCCGGAATGGAGCATATCGGGATTTGTTAACACGATGTGCCCAGATTTGCGAACCTTTGTTCTAAGACCCGGCGCGGTATCCCCGTCATACGTATAACTCAAAACCGTCTCTCCGCTCGCTTCAATAAGTGCATGCAGGTCAGCTAACTGATCTTGCGCAAGTGCTTTAGTTGGAAAGAGATACAATGCTCGTGATGCATCGTTCTCCAATATGCTTTGAAGAACTGGTAAGTGATAACATAGCGATTTACCCGAAGCTGTTGGAGTGACCGCGGTGTATGATTTTTTTTGCTGAGCAAAGTCAAATGCTTTCCGCTGGTGGCTGTATAGCTTTTGGATTCCCTTATATGAAAGAGCTTTCTTTAATGAAGGATGCAATTTTTCAGGAAAAGGAGCATAGATGGCATCCTTTCCTTCCGTCACTTTATAATGCTTTACATTCGTCGCAAATTCGGGATCTTGTTTCAACTCATCAATAAATGATTGGAGATTTACATTAGTTGCCATCTCCGCCCTCCTTATTCTCTTTTTCCAACGCGATCCGTACAGTATTCAACGTATAACTTGCGGATTGGATCGATTGAACAAACCGTTTCTTCCCTGTCTTTTGATAAAAGGACTGAACAGTGAATTGCTTCATCAGATCATTCAGAGTTGAAATCTGAATGGGTCTTACATATTTCGGACGGCTAGTTCGGATCCACTGTTGTACGAGTTCGTCCCATTCATTTATCATCTGATGCGTTCGGTCGGCATATGGTTTAACTTCTTTATAAAAGTCGGGTTCGCGATTTTCTTTGCGCATGTCGCTATGCCGGACTAGACATTCATCACATACTTCAAGTAATTGTTCTGTCAACTTCTGTAACCTCATACTGCTTGTCACCTTTCTACTGCTTCTATTTCTAAGTTTATCAAACTAGAGCTTGCAGTTCCAACATTGTCGAACGTCCATTCTTCTTTCAAATGAATAGCATTTTATAGTTTGCAACCTAATCAACGTTTTAACGTCTCAATATTGTGGTATGATACACTGATGACGTGAGGTGAGTATGTTGGTGATACGCTATCCAAATGGCAAAAAATATATAGCTGCTGCGACGAAAACAGCTGCCAAACCAACTTCTTCAACTTTCAGCAACCGAGGTAAAACGTTGGAAGATGAATTGAATGACAGTAACGAGTATTATACGAGTAGAGGGATTGCAGTCATTCATAAAAAACCCGTACCTATTCAAATTGTCAACGTCCGCTATCCAGCAAGAAGTGCTGCAGTCATAACTGAAGCTTACTTTAAAACTGCTTCCACAACTGACTATAACGGGGTTTGGCAAGGGAAATATGTCGATTTCGAAGCAAAGGAGACGAAAAACAAAACTTCTTTTCCTTTACAAAACATACATGATCATCAGGTGGCACATATGTCCCAAGTGCATGAGCAAGGTGGAATTGCATTTCTAATCATACGTTTCTCTCTTTTAGATCGTTATTTCGTAGTACCCTTCAAGAACTTCATCGAAAAGTGGAAACGAATGACAGAAGGTGGCAGAAAATCGATCACACTTGATGAAATCGTGGAAATATCCATCGAATTGCAACCAGGCTATCAACCTCGTCTCGATTATTTACAAGCAATAACCGGCATGGTGGAACATCCGACCGGCGAACGAACCGAAAGGCAGGAATCCTAATGGACAATAACACTCCTAATTCAAGGACCGCACGCAGACAACAAGCAGAGGCGGAACAGAAATCGTCACGTAAAAATAAAAAGAAACCTAAAAAGAAAAAAGGTCTCATTAAGACCATATTTAAAGCAGTCGTCATCATCGGATTATTATTCTTAATGGCAGGCGGTGGACTATTCGCGTATTACGCGAGTACAGCACCTGAATTGGATGAAAGCCTTTTAAAAGATCCACTTTCTTCTAAAGTTTTAGATCGTAATGATAATGTCATTTACACAACTGGAAATGAGAAACGAAAATACACACCATACGACCAAATACCAAAAGAATTGGAAGCCGCAATTCTTGCAACGGAAGACTCACGTTTTTACAAACACCATGGAATTGATCTATGGCGACTTGGTGGAGCTGTCCTTGCCAATCTTAAGAGCGGATTCGGCTCTCAAGGTGCATCGACGTTAACACAGCAAGTTATTAAGAACTCTTTCTTTACAAACGAAAAAACTTTAAAGAGAAAAGCGCAGGAAGCATGGCTGGCCTTTAAACTCGAACGAAATTATTCCAAAGAAGAAATTTTTGAAATGTACTTTAACAAAGTCCTCATGTCAGGAAATAAATATGGATTCGGAACAGGTGCTGAGTACTTTTTCGGAAAAGAGTTAAAAGAATTGGAGCTTCCTGAGATGGCAATGCTAGCCGGAATGCCTCAATCACCAAATGCCTATAATCCATTTAAACATCCTGAACGCGCCGAAAAACGTCGTGACATAGTCTTAAAACTTATGAATCAGCATGGAAAAATTACACAAGAAGAAATGGATACAGCAAAATCCATCCCTGTCACTGCTTCCCTTCTTCCTGAAGAGAAACGTGAAAAACCGACTGATACTAAATACCAAGCGTATATCGATATTGCAATGGACGAACTACAAAAAGCAGGTTACAAAGATATTGAAGCAGATGGCGTAACAATTCAAACTGCACTCGATCCGGATGCTCAAAAAGCTGTTGAAAAAGCACTTGCAGATCCAAGTAATTTCGAATCAGACACTATTCAAGCAGGTATGACCGTTGTCGATACAAAAACGGGCGAGATTGTGGCTGTTGGTGGCGGACGTGATTACAAATTATTCAACCACAACTTTGCAAGCGACCAAAAGCGACAACCTGGTTCTTCCATTAAGCCGATCCTCGATTATGGACCAGCTATTGAAAATTTGAATTGGTCGACTGGTCAAACGATTGTTGATGAAAAGACAAAAGGCATAAACGCTAACAATGTCGACGGTAGATTTAAAGGACCAATTACAATGCGACAAGCAGTTTATGAATCACGTAATATCCCAGCAATTAAAACATTCAACGAAGTCGGCACTAAAAATGCTAAAGAATTTGCAAATTCACTTGGATTGCCAGTTAAAGAACTGAATCCATCTGATGCAATCGGCGGAGGCGGAAACGACTTCTCCACTCTGCAAATGGCAGGTGCATTTGCTGCATTCGGTAACGAAGGGATTTACAATGCTCCCCATGCAGTGAAAAAAATTATTTTGCGAGATGGTAAAACTGAAATTAATCTTGCTCCAGATCCGGTGTCGGTCATGAAAGATTCCACCGCTTATATGGTGACAGATATGCTTCGTGACGTTTTGACAAAACCAAATGGAACTGGAACAAAAGCCAATATCCCTGGCATGGATATCGCAGGGAAAACCGGCACAACGAACTACGATGCAGATTTTAAGAAGAAAAATAATATTGGCCAATATAGTGTCCCTGACTCTTGGTTTGCAGGATATACAACCGATTATTCGATTGCCGTCTGGGGTGGTCATGAAAAACGCAATGAACCGATTGTCGGCTTCCCCGGCGGGCGCGATATGCCGAAAGAATTGTTCCGTCAAGTGATGAGCGATATCACTTCCGGTAATAATCCTAAAAAGTTCAAAAAGCCTAGTTCAGTTGAGGAAGCTACCATCGTAGTAGGATCCCAACCGCTTCAGTTGGCAACCAATAGCACACCTAGTAACTTGAGACAGGATGAGCTATTTGTTCGAGGAACCCTTCCTGAGCGCACATATGTAGAACCGGAGCCTGAGGAAGAAGTGACTGAACTTGAAGCGCCGACTGACTTACGGGCAGAATATAATGCCGATAATCAGGAAATAGACTTGAGTTGGAACCATAACGAACCTGATTCCGATGACTTCGATGGTGATGTCACCTTTGCGGTTTCAGTTTCAGTAGATGGCGGAGGCTCTCAATCACTAACGGAAACCGGAGATGATTCCTTCACGTTCGGAAATGTGGAGCCCGGACATACGTACACCTTCTCTGTTATCGCAAAAGCAGGCAGTCTCGTTAGTTCCCCTGCCTCCACTACACTTATGATTCAGGCGACTGAAGAAGAAAAGCCTGAAGAAAACCCTGAGGATCAAGAGCAAGGAGATTCTGAACAGGACAATGTGGATGAAGGACAAAACGATGGTTCAAACAATGGGAACAATAACGGAAGCAATAACGGCAACGGGAACAATGGTAATAACGGCAACAATAATGGCAACAATAATGGCAACAACGGGAATAACTCTGGAACAAACGGTAATGGTTCAGACGGAAACAATACAGAAAATAATGGAGACGGCACTGGCGAGGAAGGCTCCGATGAAGTCAGCAGTAAACCATCGAACAATCCGAACTCCAACACAGCCAGTTCACCGAAACCTCCTGCAACTAAGCCCGAGGATACGACAACGTCAAACGATAACTGACACCAAAAAGCAGCAACTTCGTGAATACGAAGTTGCTGCTTTTTCAATTGGCGATAAATCTGGCCGTCTTTTTTCTCAATTCCGTATAGAGCAAACTCAACTGGATAAGCGCAAATGGACTTACCATCTTGTCTTTGATGAATTGAAGGCGCTCCTCCCCATTTAAGGGCTCCATCTTCGTACGGCGGTCAGAACCGCCAGCTGGTGCGCATACTCTAAGCAGCTCTTCATAGTTAGCAATCGCAATCTTCATCAATTCTGAAGCGCTGCTATGCTTCGCGTCATAAAGCTGCTGAATCTCAGGTTGCAGAGACTCCCACTTATCAAAGTAAGGCATGACTTGCTGTTTTGTAACGGTTGGGTTTGAATTATCCATACTGTTTCATCCTCTTCTTTCCTTCCCGACAGACAGAAAGTAATGGACATTCCGGACAATTCGGTTTTTGGGCTTTGCAATGATATCTACCGAAGAAAATAAGTTGATGATGCGTCTGAGTCCAACGCTCTCTCGGTGTCCACCTCATGATTTTTTCTTCGACTGCCAAGACAGAGTCTTTCCATCGATTCATTCCTAATCGCTTTGCAACCCGCTCAACGTGTGTATCGACGGCAAGTGCCGGAACACCAAACGCATTTGAAACGACAACATTCGCCGTCTTCCTGCCGACGCCTGGAAGTGTTGTCAGCACGTCACGATCTTCTGGAACTTCTCCGCCGAATTGAGTGAGAAGCATGAGTGACAATGCTTGGATATTTTTTGCTTTGTTACGATACAGACCGATGGAACGAATGTCCTGTTGCAGTTCCTCGATAGGAACTTCTAAATAATCTCCTGGTGTTTTGTACTTTTGAAACAACCCTGCAGTTACACGATTGACTAATACATCTGTGCACTGTGCGGATAAAAGTGTTGCAATCACTAATTCAAACGCATTTTCATGCACAAGTTCACAATGTGCATCTGGAAACATGTTGTCGATTTCCTCTAAGCAATAGTTCCACTCAGCTTTAGTTAACATTCCACTCATCCATCCCGCTGTTCAAGCCAGTTATATAAGGGAACCCGTTTCACAGTTCCTTGTTCTTTTCCCTGCCGTATCGTTTGTGCAGGTGACCGGAAAGCTTTTGTTTGTTTTTCGACATCTGCCATGGTCGTAACATTTTTCTTTTTCCACTCAAACAAAATGCGGTCGATATAACGCATACTCAATTTCTGAGCGATGACTGCCTCTTTTAAAGCCGCTTTTATTATGTCGATCCCATGATGATCCTGATCGATCCACATCGCAATCGTTTCGCATTCCATCGGAGACAGCAGGCGCCCGAATTCTTGTTCAAAAATGTGGAAGATCTGTCCTTCATCTTCCTTTTCTTTCGCTTCAACTGTTTGATTCTTACTCGCAATTTCACAATCTAAAACCGCTTCCCATAAAGGTTGCAGTGAAAATTGTTCAAACAGCACCCCATTGGAATCACTAGCTTGATCGATTTTCAAATATCCTTTTTGCATGAGTCGCTGCAATATTTGGGATACCTCATTTTCTGTGAGATTCATCCTTGAGGAAAAAGCGGAGGGCGTAGGAAACTCAATTTGTTGAGCTTTGTAGGCTTCCATTTGTAAAATGAGCATGGCATCTGAATCTTGGATACCTAGTTTTTTATATGAGTTAAAAAAAAGCTGGGGAATAGTAACATTCCCCTGCTCAATCCACATCCGGAGCCGGTCATCTTGTTGCATATGGCGAACTCCTTCCTTGTTACGTTATTAAGGATACAAACGGTTGAGCAGACGTGGGAACGGAATCGTTTCCCGTACGTGCTCGACCCCTGAAATCCAAGCGACAGTACGCTCTAATCCAAGACCGAACCCAGAGTGCGGCACTGCGCCATATTTACTTAATTCCAAATACCACTCATACGCAGAAGCATCCAGCTGGTGCTCTTCAATACGTTGTTTCATGAGCTCATAATCATGGATACGTTCTGAACCGCCGATGATTTCTCCATAACCTTCCGGAGCTATCAAGTCTGCACATAGTACGACATCATCACGATCAGGATGCGGCTGCATGTAGAACGGCTTGATGCCGATCGGATAATTCATGATGAATACGGGCAGATCATAACTCTCGGCAATTGCGGACTCATGAGGGGCTCCAAAATCGTCTCCCCATTGAATATCGTCGAATCCTTCTTTGTGAAGGAACTCAATTGCATCATCATATGTGATACGTGGGAATGGTGCTTGGATTTTTTCCAATTTCGACGTATCCCGACCTAGACGTTCCAGCTCCAGTTTACAATTTTGAAGTACCGATTGAACAACGTGTGCTACATATTGCTCTTGTACTTCTAAGCTTTGTGCATGTTCCACGAACGCCATTTCAGGCTCGATCATCCAGAATTCGATCAAGTGACGACGGGTTTTCGACTTTTCCGCACGGAATGTAGGGCCGAAAGAAAATACTTTACCTAGAGCCATCGCAGCTGCTTCCATATACAACTGACCTGACTGGGAAAGATACGCATCTTCATCAAAGTATTTCGTATGGAACAACTCTGAAGTTCCTTCAGGAGAAGATCCCGTCAAAATCGGCGGGTCGATTTTGATGAATCCATTCATGTGGAAAAATTCATAGGTTGCGCGAATGATTTCGTCACGGATCTTCATCACCGCATGTTGCTTGCGTGAACGTAACCATAGATGACGGTGATCCATCAGGAATTCTGTTCCGTGCTCCTTAGGCGTAATTGGATAATCCTCAGCAGCTTTAATCACTTCAATCCCTTTGACTTGCAGCTCATATCCGAAGCTCGATCGCTCGTCTACAGTGACCTCGCCCGTTACATATAAAGAAGTCTCTTGTGTTAACCCTTTTGCTGTTGCAAAAAGCTCTTCACCGGCATCTTCTTTTACAACCACACCTTGTACAAAGCCAGAGCCATCACGTAATTGTAAAAATGCAATTTTACCGCTTGACCGCTTATTGGCAAGCCATGCACCCATTCGTACTGTTTCGCCTTCATGATCAGGCATTTCGTGAATCATAATCGTTTTCATAAGAGCCTCCAAATTTCTCTAGGTACGTGCACTACCTAGTCAGTTTTCGATCAGTCGTTCCATTTAGATTTCACAAATTGGTCGATTCGGCGCACCGCTTCTTCTAATAGTTCGATTGAAGTCGCATAGGATAATCGGATTGTTTCTTCCGACCCGAATCCGCTGCCTGGAATGACCGCCACATTCGCTTCTTCCAGCAATGCTTTAGCAAAAGCATCCACATTTTGGAATCCTGTATGTTTCATAGCTTCTGAAACGTCTGGAAGTAAATAGAATGCGCCTTGTGGTTTCACAGTGTGGAAACCTGGAATTGCTTGGATTTGAGGATAGATACGCTCTAAACGGGAGCTGAAACTATTTCTCATCATCTCGACAGCATCCTGGGAACCATTATACGCTTCAATTGCTGCATATTGTGAAGTAGTTACCGGATTGGATGTCGAATGACTTGCAAGGTTCGTCATCGCTTTTACAATTGCCTCATCCCCTGCAATGTATCCGATACGCCATCCTGTCATAGAATGAGATTTTGAAACGCCATTAATGATGAGTGTCCGCTTCTTAGCGTCCTCAGATAGTGTTGCAATTGAAATATGCTTCGTTGTACCATACACAAGTTTTTCGTAGATTTCATCCGAGATGATCCAGATATCCCGAGCTTCACAAACTTCAGCAATCGCCTTTAGCTCTTCTTCCGTGTACACCATTCCAGTAGGATTACCAGGTGAGTTCAGAATGAGCGCTTTTGTTTTAGATGTGATGACTTCTTCAATTTGGTTAGCCGTCACTTTGAACTCCGCTTCAGCAGTTGCCTGAACGACTACGGGTACTCCGCCTGCAAGTTTCACTTGCTCTGGATAACTTACCCAGTACGGAGCTGGAATGATCACTTCATCCATAGGATCCAGAATCGTTTGGAACAATGTATACAACACATGTTTTGCCCCAATCCCGATCATGATCTCAGTGCGTGTATACGTTAAGCCTTGGTCTCTTTCCAACTTCCCGATGACTGCATCCTTCAAAGCGGGGAGACCGCCAGATGGCGTATACTTTGTCTTGCCTTCTTTCATGGATCGCCATGCCGCATCCAGTATCGGTTCAGGTGTATTGTAGTCCGGTTCTCCTGCTCCAAGACCAATCACATCGATACCGGATTCTTTCATTTCCTTCGCTTTAGCTGTAATCGCCAAAGTCGTTGAGGGTGAAAGTGTCGTTACTCTGGATGCTAATTGCTTCGCCAAGTCCATCGCTCCCTTTACCAGTGCGTTCATGCACTTCCTATAAGTTTAAAATCCGCTTTTGCCACTGTCCGTCAGAAAATCCGACATAGACATAATTCAGCTTGTTTGCCTCGTTTTTGAATACGACTTCCCAAACGGCAGCGTTGTCTTCCACTCCCAGTTTAACATGGATGAGTTTACTGACGTTCATTTCTTGTTTGACAGAAGTTAAGGCCTGTTTCGCTGTGATGCCTTTTTCAAGGACAATCACTTTAAAATCCTTGTCCGATTTTGCTTTCTCGTTTACAAAAACGGCTTTTGCAACTCCCTTGTCATCTTTTCCATAGACAACTGTGAGAGAAGTTGTACCGTTATACACTTCGGCACGCTCCGCTTCCGCTAATAAGCCAGAATCCAATACTTGGCTGGTCGCATTCTCTTTAAGGGAAGAGGCGGGTTCATATGCTTTGTAAAAAACAAATGACGTCAACACTAGTGTAAGTGTAAAGAGAAAAATGATGAAAAATTTTATCCAGTTGATCACGATTTCACATCCCACTCTAAATGGGTTTCTATAGACTTAAACGGGCAAGCTTAATCACCATCATATAAGTCCGATACACTCATTTATTATAGCAATTATTCAGTTCGTCTACCATACGTGCAAGTGACACTTTTTTCACAGGAACATCGGGAAGTGCCTCCAAAAATTTCTTCCCATACGATTTCGTTTCAATCCGTCGGTCCAGGATGATGAAAAACCCAGTATCCGTGGATGAACGGATGAGTCTTCCAAAACCTTGACGCAGTCGTAGAATTGCTTCAGGCAACGCATACGCAGTAAAAGCATTTTTACCCGACTGATTCAGCTGCGCGGTTTTCGCTTTAAATACAGGTTCAGAAGGAGAAGAGAACGGTAAACGCACTATGATGATAGCGGATAATGAGTTTCCGGGGACATCCACCCCTTCCCAGAAGCTATTCGTACCGAACAAGACCGCTTTTTCATATTGACGGAATGATTTTAACAATCGATACTTGCTGCCCGAGCTAATTCCTTGAGCGATGAGTGCATAGTCTTCCAACAACCCGCTGTCTGAAATGAGTTCATGTGTTTGATTGAGCATGTCTTGTGATGTAAAGAGAACAAATAGCCTTCCTTCAGTTACCATCACTGTTTGGACGATAGCTTCTGCGACTTCTTCCACGTATTCTTGCTGGGCGACTTGTTGGATATTCGGCATATCATCAATAAGGAAGATCTGGGCACCCGTATAGAAGTGCTCAGGAGCAAGCAACTTCAAAACGGGGACTTCTTCAGCGACCCCTAATTGACGCGCCACAAAGCGCTCATCACTTTTCACAGATAACGTTCCTGACGTCCAGATCACACCCTTTTCTTTCACGAAAAGTGATTTCAACGCTTTTCGGATCACGGGTGCGCTGTCAATCGGACTTTTAATAACTGTGAGACTTCCAGGGATACTTCTTTGGTCTTGCTCGATCCAAACGGTTCCGTCCGATTCCTTATCCAGGAATAATTCGACCCATTCTCCGATTTTCACACGAAGTTCATCTATCCAGTAGTGCCATTCTGCAAGAATCGCTTGTTCTTTGTCAGAAAGACTCTCCACTTCCAGATCCAACTGTTTGACATATGAGGCAGCTTTCCCGATGAAATCATTCATCGACTGGAACACAGTTTCAAATACACTCCGTTCCGCCTTCATGTCCTCCAAAGCGACATGGAGCCGGCTCCCTTTCACATGTCCTCTTTTGACAGATTCAGATCCCGTTAGCTCATGGATCGCAACATCAAAGGAAGCAGAGAATTTTTCATAGGCAGTCAGAAGGTTCGAGCGCTCCCGTGAACGATGTAACCTCTTCCGAACAAGTATCTCTTCGATACGTCGGCTAACTTGGCCATCCGCCTCAGAACTGATTTGCCCCATTACATATTTCCAATTTGTATAAGAGAAAATAATTTCATTTGTTTTATAAGCAGCGTGAATAAACTGATGGGCTTCATCGACTACTAGGCCGCAAGATTCCTCGATAATTTGTTCTTTACTCGGCCCGTCACTCAGAAGTAGTGCATGGTTCGTGATGATAATATCTGCATGACGGCAATTTTCCAATGCGACTTGATGATAATCCACACCGAGTTCATCTTCCGCCAGAACCGAAGAACTTTTACGTATCCGATCGATATACAGCATGCCGCCACCTGAAAGATTGAGCTCATTGACATCTCCGGTCCTCGTTTCCGTGAGCCAGACCAAAAGTTGCATTTCGGTGAATATGTTGTCATAACTCGATTCACCACTCAATAACAGTTCGGCAAACTTTGCCAGCGAGATATAGTTGGAACGGCCCTTTAACACAGTCGCTTGAACCGGTACAGATAATGCTTTGGAGACGACGTCGATTTCCTCTGCCATGATTTTGTCCGCCAAATGATTTGTATACGTACTTACAATGACGGCTTGTTGTGTCTCTATTGCACGAATGGCTGCAGGCAGCAGATAAGATACTGTCTTACCTATTCCTGTCGGGACCTCAACCATGCTTTCGATTCCTGTACGTAAGGAATTCCAAGCGGCATCCATGAATTGCAGTTGCGCACTTCTGGATTCGTAGGACGGATACGCTTGGATAAGTAACTGGTCTTTTTCGTCTTGACTTGTTGGATAGACAAGTTTCCTCGATTCCAGGTTATGAATGATCCCTGTCTGACGAAAAGGAATACCGCGAAACTGAGAGAGATTCGAGGAAGGCGTTTTTTTACGCGCTTCCACTAACGCTAGATAGAAAATCACCGACAAATCAGTTTTCAGATAAAAAGAACGCTTATGTAAGCGTGAAAGAGTTTGTTCGGGAAGATGTTTCACTTTTTCAATACATTTCAGCAGTAATTCCGCTGTTGCCTTTGCGTCATCATCAGCTCGGTGGGCAGCGGACAAGTCGATACCCAGTTCTTCTGTCAATTCCTTCAGTCGATAACTTACTGCAGAAGGAAACATGATTTTCGAGAATTCCACTGTATCGATCTGTTTTCCTTGCCACTGGGGAATTCCGCAACGTTTAAATTCCTTTTGCAGAAATGTTAAATCGAAATTCGTATTATGTGCAGCAAAAATCCAACCTTCTAATAAGTCTCTCACTTCATGCGCGATTTCTTCAAATAGCGGTGCATTCTGCACTTCAGTGTTGGTAATGTCCGTTAGTTCTTGTATAAAAACAGGGATTTTTTGACCGGGATTGACAAAGCGGACATACTCATTTGTGAGGATGCCGTCTTCAATGAACATGATGGCAATCTGAATAATCCGGTCGCCTTTTTCAGGGGAATGACCGGTCGTCTCCAAATCGACTACTGCAAATTTTAGATTTTCCATGGATTCATCAACTTCCTGTATCGGTTTCCTACTGCAGATTGTACCATATATTCAGTGAAGGCTCTAAAAGAAGGGTGTAAACCAGGACAAAAACAAAAAAGCCATCCTGAAAGTCAGTAGTTGCTGATTTTCAGGATGACCATTTATAGCTATTTAAAAATGGATCGTGCGGTTCTCGTTATCCTATCGAGATTTCATACTACCTTTTGGATAGGGTTTATCAAACCGTGACACCTTGGGACTCTTTGAAGTGTTGTACAATTTTATTGTGTTCATCCATAAGTAAGACGGTTGGAGCATGCTGAAGTGCCTCTTGGTCCGACATTAGAGCATAGGCAAGTATAATGACGATGTCTCCCGGTTGGACGAGTCTGGCAGCGGCACCGTTGACACAGATTACACCGCTGCCACGCTTTCCTGGAATGGTATACGTTTCGAAACGTTCTCCGTTATTATTATTAACAATCTGCACTTTTTCGTTGACGAGTATATTAGCTGCTTCCAGCAAGTCTTCGTCGATAGTGATGCTTCCTACATAATTCAAATTGGCTTCTGTGACTGTGGCGCGATGTAATTTACTTGTGAGCATTGTACGGAACATGATGTCAGCCTTCCCTCTTAAAAATGATATTATCGATTAAACGGGCTTTTGAAAATTGGACAGCGCACGCAACGATCAGATCTTGCGATATCTCGTTCGGTAACTCCAATTGCGGATACGTTAGTATGGATACGTAGTCAACGGCACCCGAGGTCTTTTTCCTAAGTGTCTCTTCGACAAATTGCGTGACCACTTCAATGGCGATCCCTTCACGGACTAAAACTTCCGCCTGTTGTAATGCTTCGTATATAGCTGGTGCTTCGTTCCGTTCTTCGTCGGAAAGATTCACGTTTCTCGAGCTCTTTGCCAATCCGTCCAGCTCGCGAACTGTCGGCACACGAACAATGGCAGCCGGACAGTTGTAGTCCTGGAAAAACGTTTCAATAATCGCAAGTTGTTGCGCATCTTTCATGCCAAAGTACACCGTGTCCGGCTGAACGATATTCACGAGTTTTAATACAACTTTCAATACACCATCAAAGTGACCGGGTCGAGATGCTCCGCATAATCGATCTGCTAGAGGGCCGGGCACAATACGAATGCCGCCGTCAGTCGGATACATTTCCTCTGCCTCGGGACAAAAAACAATATCGGCACCCGCTTGTGAGACGAGTCTTACATCCGCATCCAAATTCCGCGGGTACGCTTCAAAGTCCTCCCCTGGTCCGAATTGAGTAGGATTGACAAATATGCTGACAGCCACGCAGTCATTGTTTTTTTTCGCTTCTTTAATCAATGCAGCATGACCTTCATGTAGGAATCCCATCGTTGGAACAAAACCGATTGTCTGTTGCGATGTTTTCATTGCCTGTTGCCATTCAATCATTTTTGAAATGGAAGTGGTGCATTGCATAGGAGTTGTTTCAGTCATTGGCTACCACCTCCATACAAGTTCATCAATTCTTCTTCCTTCATCGTAAAATGATGCTGTTTGCCGGGAAATGTCCCTGTTCGCACTGCATTTGTATAGGATCTTATCCCATCTTGAATAACTGCCCCAGCATCGCTGAAGCTTTCTGCGAATTTCGGCAGTCGATGATCCCCATATTTTACGAGATCGTGGAAAACAAGTACTTGACCGTCTGCTTCCGCCCCTGCACCGATCCCGATAACCGGAATACTGACCGCTGCGGCTAGTTGTGCTGTCAACTGGTGAGGGATGCACTCGACAACAATCATGCATGCTCCTGCTTGTTCGCACAATTTCGCATCATCCAGCAGCTTGCGTGCAGCATCAGCTGTCTTTCCTTGTACTTTATAACCTCCAATAACAGATGCCGATTGAGGGAGTAATCCTAGATGAGCAACTACAGGGATCCCCGTGCTCGTTAAAAGTTGAATGGTATCCAATACTTCATCGGCTCCTTCGACTTTCAGCGCATCGGCACCTGTTTCCTGAAAGACTCGGATCGCTTCGGTCAGGATCCGGTCTTGTGAACCTCTGAATGTCCCAAACGGAAGATCGACGACTAGAAACGTATCTCTCGCCCCGCGTCTAACTGCTTTTCCATGATGGATCATGTCTTCGGAGGTCACATATACGGTTGATGGATATCCGAGAACGACCATTCCAAGAGAATCCCCTACTAGTAAAAGATCGACGTCCGACTTTTCAGCAAAAGCAGCTGTCGGGTAATCATAAGCGGTCATCATCACAATTTTACTGCCTTCAGTTTTCATCCGTTTCAATTCGGTAATTGTTTTCATTGTTCTTCTCCTCTCCTATTCAGGAGAAAACCAAAACATAAAAACCCTTCCAGTCATAAAAAAGACAGAAGGGTTGTGTAGGTTATCGTCATAGGTTTCCTCCGTCCCTGTCAATGTGATCAAGGCAGAATTATTCAATTAGTATCCAAGAACATATCTTACAGGTGCGATTCACAAAGATATCGCCCACTCATTCACTATACCATTCAACATAGTGAATTGCCAAATTGTTTTTCATTGTTCAGATAATGTGTATATCCGCTGAATAGATTCCACGTACCGTTCCATCGTCCAACACTACTTCAAGACGTCCGTCTTCCGAGATACCTCTCGCAGTCGCTTCATAGGTATCTTGGAGAGTCGATATACGAACACGTTTGCCGATGGAATCCGCATAACTCTCCCACAGGAGCTTAATAGGCGTGAACCCTTTATCCACATATAACGCAACATATAATTCCAAGTAATCCAAGACTTTAGCTGTCAACTTAGCACGGTTAACCGGTTGACCTTCTTCGATACTGAGGGATGTGGCAATTGCACGTATCTCTTCAGGGAAATCTTGTGACTGCTGATTGACGTTCATGCCGATTCCTAAGATGATTGCTTTGACACGATCGGGATCAGCTTGCAGCTCAGTCAGAATCCCTGTCAGTTTACGACCGCCCGCCAAAATGTCATTCGGCCATTTTATAGTGGGAGTGACTTCTGTCAGCTCCTCGATAGCCCGTACAATAGCGACTGCAGCAACAAGTGTCATTTGGGGGGCTTGCTGCGGAGTCAGTTCCGGTCGTGTAATGACACTCATCCAAATCCCTTTGCCTGCAGCCGAAGACCAAGGACGTGACAATCTGCCTTTGCCTGCCGTCTGCTCATCAGCAATTATGACCATCCCATCCGGAGCTCCATTTTGAGCTTCTTCGTGTGCAAGCATCTGTGTCGAAGGGCACGATTCAATATGACGAATGGTCCGTCCATACTGTTTCGTCTGTAAAAACTGTTGGACAGCAGCAGGAAGTATAGTATCTGGTGAGTCGATCAGATAATACCCTCTTTTACGGATCGAGCCGATTTCATATCCTTCACTCTCAAGTTCTTTCACATATTTCCAGATAGCTGTGCGGGACACACCATACTCCTCCGCCAGTTGCTGACCTGACACCGGATGATCTTTTCCTGCAGACATCCGTTTCAGTAACTCACTCTTTACATTCGTATTCATGTAAAAACCATTCCTTTATCGCATAGTGTTCGTTCGGGATAACTCGATATAGGACCGCGTGTTCAATAGCTTGGATCGCCTCTCCAAGCCATCTCCCCCCTCTTCTTCCAGACCACTCCATTAACTCTTTCCCTTTTACAGCTAACTCTTGCTTTGAACGGATAGGCAGCAAGTCCATCGCCTTTCTGATCTCGTGTTCATCAATCGGTTGTTGGGTGGTCAATGAACCTAGCAGTTTTTCTACAGTCACCAATGTTGAACACTCCGCATTGTAATAATCCTCGATTGTATAAGACCTTAGCTGTCTGATTGTATAGAATTTCTGTACCGACTGTAGAAACAATCGTTCCTTGTTTGACAATTTATATGCACTTACCACTTCAGATGCATCGAAGTGTCCTGCAATCATCAACGACGCCCATCCGTCAAGTGAGCTTCGGAAAGGACTGCATTGAAACCATTCATCTTGCTGAGCTGGATATAAAGGAAGCCCCTCTGACAACTTGGTTTCAGCAATCAACTCCAAAGCACCGTAAGCAAATGCACCTTGAAACAGTTTATCGAACTCCGTTTTAATACGCTCTACAGAAAGGGTTTGAATGGTAGTATGCAATTCTGTAATCGATGCTTTTGTCGAGGAATCCAAATCAAAGCCTAGAACAGACACAAATCGCACAGCCCGGATCATCCGAAGTGCATCTTCACTAAAGCGTTCACTCGCATTCCCGACTGCCCGGATGGTTTTCTTCGATAGATCTTCTCTGCCGTGGAATGGATCGACTACTTCACCATCTATGCGAAGTGCAAGGGCATTGATGGTGAAATCACGCCTTTTAAGATCCTCTTCCAGTGATGTGACAAATTGGACCTCATCCGGCCGACGATTATCAGAATATGTCCCTTCAGTCCGATAGGTGGTCACTTCAATCGGCTCCCCTGATTCAATGACCAGTACCGTGCCGTGCTCTGTTCCAAGATCAATTGTATTCTTGAAAACGGATTTCACCTGTTCAGGCGTGGCCGAAGTGGCAATGTCGATATCCTTAGGCTCTTTACCAAGCAGAGCATCACGCACAGCTCCCCCCACAAAAACCGCTTCGTAGCCTGCATCGTTCAGAAGTGCAATAACTTTACGGCTTTGACTAGTTCCAAACATATTAGCATTCCTTCTTTTGCAAGTCATAATAAAGCTTTTCATATTGAGCAACAATTGTGTCCGAGGCGAATTTCCCTTTCACGCTTTCCATCGCCTGCTCTTTCATCTTTTGATGCAAGACACTGTCACTTAATATACGAAGCGTTTTCTCTGCAATCGCATCCGGGTCACCGATCGGCACAATATGTCCATTCATGCCTTCTTCAATCACTTCAGGGATACCTCCGGCGGTTGTACCGACTGCTGGTACCCCGCATGCGAATGCTTCTAATAACACAAGACCGAATGCTTCTTTTTCTGAAGGGAGTACCATGACATCACTGAACGATAGAAGTTCCGGCAAGTCGTCACGTCTGCCAGTGAATAACACATGATCAGTAACTCCCAGCATGTCCACCAACCTTCTGATTCTAGGCATTTCAGGTCCCTCTCCTACTAAAAGAAGTTTGGCCGGAAGTTTTTCTGTAACCTGTGCAAAAGCCCGGATCAGATCAGGAATTCTCTTGACACTTCTGAAATTTGAAATGTGGATGATTACTTTTTCGTCTTGCTGAATACCTAAATCGCCGCGTAACGTTCCCGATTCCACAGGGTGATACTTTTCTTCATCAATGAAATTGTAAATTGTTAAAATGTCTTTAGCAGGTTCAATCAGCTCGATGGTTTCTTTCCGAAGCGATTCAGAAACTGCAGTCGTAATATCCGATTTGTCAATGCCGTACTTGACTGTGTTGCGCAGTGCCGGATCGTGTCCTAGAATGGTCACGTCTGTTCCGTGCAGCGTCGTGATGATCCCGATGTCCGATTGGATCATGTCTTTCGCCAATACGGCTGAGACCGCATGCGGCACGGCATAATGAACGTGGAGCAGATCTAATTGCTGTTCCTCCACGACTTGTCCGATGCGGTTCGCAAGTGCGATGTCATACGGAGGATACTTGAATACTGCATACCCATCTATTCTCACTTCATGAAAATGGATATTTTCATGAGGCTCATTGTATCGAAATGGCAAACTAGAGGTAATGAAGTGAATTTCATGACCTCTTGCTGCCATTTTAATAGCGAGCTCAGTAGCTACTACTCCTGATCCTCCTAAGGATGGATAGCATATGACACCAATTTTCAATCGTTCCATCCCATCATCCCTTACGTTATAAATTTCCTAAATTAGATAAGCTGCTCTAATCCATTGATAAACTGTTCATTTCGTACAGATTCTCGCACCGCAAGAAGAACACCTGGCATGAAACTTTTACGGTCAAACGAATCATGGCGTATGGAGAGCAACTCTCCCTCGCCCCCAAGCAACACTTGCTGATGGGCAAGCAATCCCGGTAAACGGACACTGTGGATTTTCATCCCTTGTACGTCAGCTCCTCTTGCGCCATAGGCATTCACCTGTTCATCCGGATGACCTTGTAAATGGGGTGTTCTTACTTTTGAAATCATATCAGCCGTTTTCACTGCTGTTCCAGAAGGGGCATCCAGCTTCCGGTCATGATGCATTTCAATAATTTCCACATCCCCAAGATAATGAGCAGCTTGCGCGGCAAACTTCATCATCAGGACTGCACCGATTGAAAAGTTCGGGGCCAAAATACAAGACAACCCTTTTTGTTCACTCATCTTTTTCAACTGATCAATCTCTTCCATTGTTAGACCCGATGTCCCGATAACAGGACGTATGCCGAGCGTGATTGCTTTCTGCGCATTTGGGAAAACAGCTTCCGGATCCGTTAGATCCAGAAGCACATCAGGCTGTTCAGTTTCTGCTAGTTCCGCAATAGAAGTATACACCCGGACTCCTTGCGACTGTTCTATAAGCGTCCCATCATTTATGTACCAACCATCGTATTTATAGTCAAGAGCCCCTACAAACTCCATATCAGGTGCTTCAGCGATTGCTACTGCTGCTGTACTCCCCATTCTTCCACGGGCGCCTGCGATTGCGACACGGATTGTCATTCAACTTCCCCCTTTTTCGTCCAACGGTCTGCGTCACGCGTTTTAAACTTATTAAGAACGGTATCCAACGCCTCCGTCAACTCAATCCCTTGAGCGTTCGCAAAACAGATGAGTACAAATAACAGATCACCCGTCTCTTCAGTTAAGGTACTCACGTCTTCAGTACTCTTCTTTTTTTTCATACCATATACGTGCTGGACTTCTCTTGATAGTTCACCAAGTTCTTCTGTCAAACGGGCTATGAGCTCCATTGGTGGAAAATACCCTTCTTTAAAGCTTGAGATGTACGCATCCACCTCTTTTTGCATATTGCTCATCGTCTTCAATTCACTCACACCTTTCTTTACTTATCGTATTCATTCATCTTCCTATTGTCAAAATATATTGGATAGCTGATAATAACACTAGTGCTTTCAGGGGAGTGATGGAATGTTCAATGAAATATTCAAGGATATCAAGGTTAAAAATTTGTTTTTCATCGTCCTCGGTGCTGCGATTTTCAGCTTCGGGCTCGTTCATTTCAATATTCAAAACGAGTTAGCAGAAGGCGGATTCACAGGAATTACGTTGATTCTATTTTTTGCATTCAAGTGGGATCCCGCCATTATGAATTTAGTGCTCAACATTCCTATGTTCGTCATAGGATGGCGTATGCTAGGAAAACGTATATTCACCTATACAGTAGTTGGGACCCTCGCAGTCTCTGTTTTTCTAAAGGTGTTCATGAAGTATCAGATCGATATCCACCTTGAAGGGGACATGTTCCTCGTTTCGTTATTCGCTGGTGTCTTTATCGGTGTGGGGCTAGGAATCATCTTTAGATTCGGAGGGACAACTGGAGGCGTAGACATTATCGCACGTCTCGCACAAATCCATTGGGGATGGAGTATCGGGAAAACGATGTTCATGTTCGATGCCGCGGTTATTCTAGTCTCTTGGTACGTCTACCTCGATCATCGTTCTGTCATGTACACACTTGTTGCGTTGTTTGTCGGTGCTCGTGTGATTGACTTCGTGCAAGAAGGAGCATACGCGGCAAGAGGAGCGTTCATCATTTCGGATCACCAAGATGCCATTGCAACTAAAATCGCACTGGAAATGGATCGCGGTGTGACTGTTTTCAAAGGATACGGCCACTTCACGAAAGCGGATCGCAGTATTTTATACTGTGTTATTGCAAAAAACGAAATCATGAGGATGAAAAACATTATCACCTCTATAGATCCGCATGCTTTTGTCTCCGTTTCAGAAGTGCACGATGTCATGGGAGAAGGCTTTACGTTAGATGAACAAAAACAACCGATTGTCAGATAAAAAACGCCCACCGCTGAAAAAATCAGCGGGGGCATTTTTTAGTCCCGATTCAGGAAAATCGTTACAAGGCGCAGTAATTCAAGTACGGCTACAGCAGCGGCAGCAACATAGGTCATTGCGGCTGCACTTAACACTTTTTTCGCATGGGGTTCTTCTTCGTTTCGAATAATCCCTAGTTCTACAATTTGAGTCATCGCTCTGCTTGAAGCATTGAATTCAACCGGCAGTGTGACGATCTGAAAGACGACTCCAACCGCCATCATTATGATTCCGATACCTAATAAACTGTTCATGCTCGAAAAGATCAGCCCCGCCATGATAAAGAACCAGCTAGCGTTTGAAGTGATCCCTGCTACCGGAGCAAGGCGATGTCTAAAACGCAGGAACGAATACGCTTCTTTGTCTTGGATCGCGTGTCCTACTTCGTGTGCAGCTACAGCAGTCCCTGCGACAGATGCTTCGTGATAGTTCTGACTCGACAGTGCAACAATTTTCGTTACTGGGTTGTAATGATCACTTAAAACCCCTTGTGTTTCAACGACTTTCACATCTTGTAGACCATTGTGATCCAAAATTAGACGAGCGACTTGAGCTCCTGTCATCCCGGAAGTGGAACGCACTTTTGAATACTTGTTATACGTACTTTTAACTTTGAACTGTGCATACAATGGCAACAAAATAATGATGCCTAAATACACTAAGAAATTCAACGGTTTCTCACCCTTTCTCTACTCTCTATTTTAAAGTGCCGGAAAGTGACTCGCAACTTTTAAGATACTTGTTGTGTTTGTACTGTTACAATTTTATGACGGCGCTTCCAATTCCATACCGCAAGCGCGATACACCCGATGGATAACCAAAAAGTGAAATAGCCTATATTGTCGATGAACTTCATGAGGTCACCATAAATAGGCATTTGCCCGAAAACATAATCGATCACGTCATTATGCAACGTCCAAATGACCGCTAACATAATCGAGATAAGCCCGAATTTATAGTTCCTCCAATATAGGACGCCCTGAAGAGCCATGGCACCATGGGAGATGACAAGCATCCATCCTGCCGCACCGATCGAACCGGTTTCGTTCAATGTGAGTAGGTTCATTACTACTGCCCATACACCATATTTTACTAAGGTGATGAACGCAAGTGCTTCGAATAATCTGAAATTAGTATTCAGCAACCATCCAATGATCACAAAACAGAAAAACAGACTAGCTGTTGGGCTATCCGGCACAAATATCCAAAAAATCGGTTCTGTAATTTCCAATTGCCACATATACCAATCGTAGCCGTATACAGTTCCTATAATATTAATGAACAATAATATCCATAAGAAGGATTTATTGAACAACATCATTTTTATCCAAGTTATTGCAAGTTGCAAACCGATCACTCCATGCCCTGCAGAATGCGAATATATGTATAAAAAAGGAGTCAGTTTCCTGACTCCTTTCTTGTTATTCTTTACCTAGGTTCGAGATGAACTCAGCCATAGTCGCCAAGTCTTCATCGGAACCATCCCATTGGTCTGCCGGCATTGTTCCAATACCTTCATGGGCGATTTTTTCAATCTCTTCCGGTGTAAGTCCAGTATCCGTCAGTGGAAGACCCAATCCACCTTGGAACTGATCTCCGTGACACCCGATACAGCTGGAACCTTGGTAGATCTTATACCCCTCAGCTTCTGTATCAAATTCAACTTCTTCAACAATAGCTCCTTGAGCTTTTGCTTTTTCCCAGTCATGGTTCACAACAGATTCCCATGTGAGATAGAAAATAGCCGCAAACGCCAGAAGCATAAAGCCTGTTGGCAAAGGACGCTTCCAAGGGCTGCGTTCTTTTGAAGTATCCATGAAAGGAACGAGCATTAACGCACCAACTGCAAGCCCTGGAACTACAATCGCTCCAATGACGTTGAATGGACCAGAGGCAAATTCATACTTCAGCAACTGGTACATGAAAAGGAAATACCAGTCTGGAAGAGGAATGTAAGTCGTATCCGTCGGATCCGCTTGACGCTCAAGCGGTGATGGATGCGCAAGTGTAATAATCAAATAACCGATTAGGAAGATCGCACCGACCATCCACTCTTTCAAGAGGAAGTTTGGCCAGAAGGCTTCCGTTTTACCCGGATATTCGGAATAGTCTTTAGGTACGTTGGATTTCCGATTCGCCTTAATACGCGAATCACCAACGAATTTCATGCCTTTTCCGTGTTGCATCTTGTTCCCTCCTTAGTGAGAAATCATGGTGAAATCCGGTTTTATAGTGGTCCGGAGATACCCTGTCTTCTGATCATGATAAAGTGAGCTGCAAGCAATCCAAGAAGTGCTGCAGGCAGGAAGAATACGTGAATCGCAAAGAACCGCGTTAGCGTTTGTGCTCCTAGGATTGTTGCATCACCCGCAAGAAGAATCTTAATCCACTCACCAATAAATGGAACAGATGCTGCAATCTCAATTCCTACTTTTGTAGCAAATAGAGCTTTCATATCCCATGGCAATAAGTATCCAGTGAATCCTAGACCTAAGATGACAACGAACAAGAGAACGCCGACAACCCAGTTCAATTCACGTGGCTTCTTATAAGCACCTGTAAAGAATACACGTAATGTATGTAGGAACATCATTACAATTACGAGAGAGGCTCCCCAGTGGTGCATACCACGCACGATTTCTCCGTAAGCAACTTCATTTTGAAGATAATAAACGGATTTCCAAGCATTTTCAATATCCGGAGTGTAATACATAGTTAGGAACATACCAGATAGAATTTGGATTACCGTAACGAAGAAAGTCAATCCTCCGAAACAATAGATGAATGCAGAAAAATGATGTGCGGGGTTTACGTGTTCAGGTACTTCATGATCAGCGATATCGCGCCAAATCGGGGTGATATCAAGCCGTTCATCGACCCAATCATAAATTTTGTTCATCAATTTGATTGTACCCCCTGACTAATTAGACTAATGTGTTCGGCATTGTTTTACCGAGATGGACAAAACCGTCAATAACTTCAACTTCATATTGGTCGAGTGGACCCAATGGTGGAGTTCCAGCAACATTTTTACCATTCTTTTCATAACGGCCTGCATGGCATGGACAGAAATACTGATTAGGATGTGATTCATCGCCCGCCCAGTTCACTGTACAACCTAAATGTTTACACACAGGGGATAATGCGATGATCTTATCACCATCTTTATAAACCCAAGCAGTGTTTGAAACATCTGATTTGTACCAAGCATCTTTACGATCTTTGATCGTATAATCGACACGCACTGGCGTTTCTGTAACATCATCCGCTTTTTGGTCAGTCGGGACATAATCGCCACCATCTGCTGATGCTAATACCGGGTCAATTGCAAAGCGAATCATCGGCATTGCTGCTGCTGAAACCATGAATCCGCCGACACCCATCAATGTGTAGTTAAGGAATTGGCGTCTAGACACTTTGCTGCTCATTCATTTCCCTCCTCTTACTCCAAAGTCAGTCCAACGGACATACTTTTGCTAATTGTTAATACTAGGACATATCTATAATATCCTACCACCACTTGAAATTCAACGTTGCATTTACGCAGGATTCGTGTTTGTGAACAAATAATGAATTTTTCTCAATTAAAATTCACAAATCTTTCTACTGATTTCCTAATTTCTCCATTCCTCCGTCAACTGGGGCAAAAGCTGCTTCAACTGGTCTTCCAATATGGATTGTTTTAACCGATCATCCATATGTTCAATTGGAATAGAAGGGAGCCATAATATTTTCCCTTGGATTTTAATGCTTGTCCAATCGGGGTCTGTCGTAAGATACATGACATGCTTAAAAGAAGATTGAGAGAAGTCTTCCGCTAACACTTCACCTAATTGCTCCAGCCCCATGGAAGGGGTATAGGCAAATGGCGGCGATACCATGATTCTCCCTTTGAATTGCAGTTCAATATAGTCTACTAAGTTCATAAGGAAATCTGTGGAGGATGCGCTCGCTTTCATTCTCTCTTCAATTGTTTCAACCTTAATAAGTGGCACAACCAACGTGTCTATGTATTCTTTTTGCTGCAAGAATAAATTCATATCGGAAGCATTCCAATTCATCGTATCCAACCTTTCGTGGAGAAGAATGACTCCATCCCGAAAGACAGAGTCAACGTTCTTCTAAAATATTTAATTCTTTCAACACAGCGGACAATGCCAGAAACTGTTCTTCATCATTAGCATCCAGGGCTTCATCGACATGTTTCAGGAGTGTTTCTTTGGTCATCGTTGTCATACTTTCCTTCAATAACTGTTGAGCAATTTGGCGATCGCGTTCACTGACTTGCTGATCCAGTGGGAAATACGGATTATCTTCCAGCACGCTCGCATAATGTGGTGAACTATTGCTTTTCAGGAAATTGAGTTGAATGAACATTTTTTCATCCGGATGCAATCGGAGATCATGGAACGATTTTTCTGCGTCGGTTGTCATGAGGCTCCCTTTGTAAAAACGGAATGGCACACCATTCGAGTCCGTTGTAGAAATCACCATCGCCCGTGGACAAAAATGTGCGTCATCTGTAAAATGGACATTCCTCAAAATCTTTTCGTGGCTCAATAAGTAATTCAAAATCCAGACACATTCCCGGCGCTTTAAACGATAGCGCTTTAAAAACCACCTAATGAAATCTTTTTTGGCAGCGACAGGAATCATGGCTTCCATCTTACGCCTCCTCTTCTTCCTGGTCCTCTAGAAATGATGCCCATTCGGGGAGATCCGGTACTAGTACCATCAATTCCTTTACGATGTTCACCGCTTCTGATCGTTTCCCTTCTTCTAGCAAGAACTTAGCGTATCTTTCTAGAAATTCCGGATCTTCCTTCATGCCAGTGTATGCCTGAACGTAAGAATCATATGCCTCCGTGTAATGTTCCAGATTCTCTTCAGCATATGCCTTGAATGCTGCAAGTAAAGGGATTTCCAACTGTTCTTCGGATGTATCTTGAAGAAGTTCAAGAAGATTTTCGTAGTGCTCTTGTTGCTCATACAAAGATGCTAACGAGATACGGGCTTCAACATATTCAGGATCTAAGGCTAGAGCATCTCCCAAAAAGCGTTCTGCTTCTCCCGGCCGCCCAAGCTTCAGAGCTACTTTGCCTGCTGCGAGATGCAGTTCTTTGTCGAATTCGTCCCTTCGTATTCCTTCTGTGAAGAAAGTGAGAGCATTTTCATTTTCCTCCAGCAAAAGACTCGCCTGACCTGCCAGCATGTATGCGGAGAAATAATCAGGATCCATTTCGATCAGCTGATTTAAATGACGCAAAGCTGGTTGGGAGTTTCCACTTTGATATTGGCTATAAGCTGCGCCAAATAGTGTATCCGGAAGTACTTTACCATCCTTCAGCAGTGACTCGTAATAAGGAACCGCTTCTTCATAAGCACCACCGGCACTGTAAGCTTCTGCAATACGCGATTCCAGTGAAGTGCCTCCCACCTCATCCAGTCCACGTTCCCTCAGCTGTAAATAGAGACGGACAGCTTCTGAATATTTACCACTTTCCAGCAGAAGTTCCGCTTTCGCAAAACGGATGACCGGCTCTTCCGGAGCAAGCTCCTCCGCTTCATCAATTTTCGAAAGTGCAACCTCTGCCATTCCGATGGTTTGATAATAATCGGCTAAGAGCAGAAGCGCTTGGAGATATTCCTCTTCTTCTTTAAGGATATCCGTCAGCAGTAACAATGCTTCGTCTTCTCTTCCCAATGCCATCAACGCTTCTGCACGATCGATTTTCAACTGACCAGCATCCGGCATATGTGTGAGTAAAGCATCATATAATTGATCCGCTTGCGGAACGAGGCCGTACTCCATCAAAAGAGTGGCACTGTCATAAATCGCATCGAATTCAATACTTTTTGTAAGTTGCTCAACTGTTTCTTCAACAGCTTGCAGATTGCCATTCATAATCATTTTTTCTAACTGTTGTACCTGCTCCATAGTTTCTCCTTTTTTAACACGTTGTATACAAAAAAACTTCAGTGTTTCGACTGTGTCAATGAATTAAGATGATCAAAAAAACCAGGATAGGAAACATTGATACAAGAAGCATCTTCAATCTGTACAGGTCCTTCAGTCACTAATGATGCAATGGCAGCCATCATTCCCAATCGATGATCCCCATGAGAGCTAAGAATTGTACCTTTAAGTTTTGTCGGTCCTGTAATCCGCATCCCGTCGGGGGTCGGCTCGATCGAAGCGCCCAATTTTCGTAATTCTGAACAAACAGCTTCAATCCTGTCTGTCTCCTTCACCCTAAGTTCCTCAGCGTCTTTAATGATTGTGGTCCCAGTTGCTTGTGTTGCAAGCAATGCGATCACAGGAAGTTCGTCAATCAACCTGGGAATTAGTGAACCGCTAATTTCAACCCCACGTAAATCAGATGATTGTACTGTTAGCTCACCGTATGGTTCGCCTTCTCCCCCAACAGTCTCTTTAATGGATACCTTTGCCCCCATATCTTCCAGGACATCGATAATGCCAGTCCGAGTTGGATTGAGTCCGACATCTTGAAATGTTAGGGAACTTCCCGATACCATAGCCGCTGCACACATGAAAAAGGCTGCTGAAGAAATATCGCCTGGCACCTTCACGTCACATGCTTGAAGAGATTGTCCACCCACAATAGAGACTGAGGTTGCTTCTGATTGGACGTTGGCTCCAAACTGCCGAAGCATGCGTTCTGTATGGTCACGTGAAACAGCTTTTTCAGTAACGGTCGTCGTGCCTTGCGCTGAAAGACCGGCAAATAAAATTGCTGATTTCACTTGAGCACTAGCAATGGGCATATTATACGACATCTCTTTAAGCTGAGTGCCTTTTACAGTCAATGGTAACGTCCCTGTTTCATGGTCACTTTCGAATCTAGCATCCATTTCTTTTAATGGGGTTGTAACACGACGCATCGGTCTTTTGCACAAATAACGGTCACCCGTAACTTCTGCAGTGACGTTCGATCCAGCGAGAATGCCAAGCAATAGCCTGGCGGTCGTACCTGAATTTCCAGCATCCAATGCTTCAACCGGATTTTTCCACCCAGTAATTCCTGGACTTTTAACGGTTACATCTGTGCCGATCCTCTCGATATCCACTCCAAGCTGAGAGAAAATCCGTATCGTTGAAAGACAATCTTCTCCCGCGAGAAAACCACTAATAGTCGTTGTACCCTTTGCAATTGCCCCAAGCATAACAGCACGATGGGAAATCGATTTGTCGCCGGGAACTCGAATAGTCCCCTTCAAAGCATCCCCTTCGTAGGAAGCTGTGATCATGTCTATTTTCTCCATAAATAGCACCTCCGTCAAAGTATTTGCATAGAGTACTCGGTTTCTTGCTCGAGCACTTGTGCAGCCTGGTTTCGTTCGACTGGTGAACGGAAGCTGATAACGAGAATTCCATACACATCTGTTCGCGTCTCAACGATTCGGATATTCGTCAAACTAATCTCTTTCTCAGCCAAGATGCGTGTGATTTCAGAAATCACCCCTGGATGGTCGGGAACATCTATATGAAGATCAAACTGCATATACAGAGCGCCTTGAACTTCATTTTGAGTGACTGATGGGAGATGGTCACGAAACTGTTTCGCTTCATCGAAAAACTGTTGAATCGAACCAGGATCATTATTCTTCAACATTTCCCGTACTGTTTGCATTTCAGAAAGCCATCTATCGAGCTGACCTATTAGCTCTTCTTTGTTTTGCACAGTAATATCACGCCACATCACTGGATCCGCGGATGCGATTCGAGTAAGATCACGGAAGCCACCAGCAGCCAATCTCCGGACAAACGGCTGCCTCTGTTCTTGTGAAGCCAGTAAGTTCACCAGAGAAGAGGCGATAATATGCGGAAAATGGCTAACCACGGCAGTCATACGATCGTGCTCCGATGCATCCAGCACAGCTAATTTCCCTTGTGTCACGGTTAACAAGGATGTTAAACGCTCAAGGTCATCAGGCGGACAGCTTTCTGGGGGGGTTAACACATAATAGGCATTTTCAAATAGATGCTCGATAGCTGCTGAAATCCCGCTTTTGTGAGACCCCGCCATCGGATGCCCGCCAATAAAGGTAATCCCCTTGCTGATCAAACCTTTTGCTGCACTCATAATTGGTTGTTTGGTGCTTCCAGTGTCCGTTACAATAACAGACGGTTTCATATCCCATAATACAGCTTCATGTAACAATTGTGCCGTTGCAGCAACAGGTACAGCGAATATAAGGTAATCCGCTTCTTTTGCCGCGGCTTTGACAGAAGGTGCAACAGAGTCGATAATGCCCCTCCGATATGCTTCGTCTGCAGATTTATAAGAGCGGTCAAATCCTGTAATGACGATTTCAGGATTGCGTTTCAACGCTAATGCCAGGGAACCGCCAATCAGCCCTAGCCCAATGATAGATACATTAGTTGTCATAATATTACCCTCTATTTGTCAACAGTGTTTCGAACGCTTTGAAGAACCCGTTGTTTTGTTCTTCGGAACCGATTGTGACCCGGACCCGTTTCGGGGTGCCAAGTAAATTACCACTTCTTACGATAAAGCCTTGCTGCAGTAACTTGTCTGCTGCTTCAGTGGCATCCATCGGAACTTCAATCAAGACGAAGTTCGCTTCAGATGGGTGAATGTGCAAGTTATGTTTTTTTGCAAACTGTACGAAACGTTTCCGCTGTTTCTCGTTTTCCAGCCGGCATTCATCAATGAATGCCTGATCTGCCAGAGCATGCTCCGCTACTAGAAGAGCTAGCGAACTCGTATTAAACGGATTTCTCACTTTGTTAAGTTCTGTAATGATTTCAGTTGAAGCGATTCCATATCCGATACGGAATGATGCCAGCCCGTATGCTTTTGAGAATGTCCGTAAAATCATGAGATTCGGGTATTCGGATAGCCATTGAATTGGATCTTCATAACTCTCCTCCGTTATGTATTCAAAGTATGCTTCATCCAAAACAGTCAAAACCGTACGGGGAACTGCATCCAAAAACTTCTTTAAGCGTTCAGATGGGATGAGATCACCTGTCGGATTATTTGGGCTGCAGATCCAAATGACTGCTGTTGAAGAATCGATTTCCTGCAAGAAACGGTCTAGATCGTGCTGTCCATCCACTAACGGAATTTCACGAACTTCAGCGCCTTCAATTTTTGCGTTATGTGCGTATTGGGGAAATGAAGGAGTTGGCATCAATGTATTCGACTCCCGGTTCAGGAGTGCACGGCAAATGATCGTGATGATATCGTCTGACCCGTTCCCGAGGATGACATTGGATTCATCCACACCTAATTTCTTTGCAAGCTTCGCTCTTAGCGGAGGAGAAGAAGTTTCAGGATACATTTCTATCTGAATTCCCGGGTTGTCTAGAATTTTCCGGACGGAAGGCGCGCAACCATAGGGGTTTTCGTTAGATGCAAGTTTCACAATTTCACTTAAGTCAAATTCCTTTTGGACATCTTCAATAGAGCGGCCTGGTTTGTAAGGATTCATAGTTGCCAATGCTGGTTTCCAATTCATAAGCGAGTTCCTCCTAAATGCTGTACTATTTCTTAAGATCAGGTCTTAATTTAACTGCGTCATTTTGATAAATGTGAATGATGTCTTGTTGCGCAACTTCTGTATTGACGTGCATAAGTACACGTATACAAAGCGGCATCCCCCCAGGTACATCCATTTCATGCATGCACATGACAGGTACATAGGTCCACCCTTCAATTGTACGGACCGCTTTTGCAGGAAATGCAGATTGCACGTCGATAGTCGTGGAGATGAGTACTGAAACGATATCATCTGCTTTCAAGTCATTCTCAATCGCCATTGTCTGAACCAATTGTTCGGTTGCATCCAAAACAGCTTGTTGTTCATCCTCACTTACGGTTGTTGCTCCCCTTATTCCTCTTACAGTCATGTAACACTTCCTCCTTTATACGAGAGATCAATTCATGGTACGCCTGTTCACAATGTCGTTCTGAAACTTTTTGTGTAAATGGATTTCCTGGACTGTGAAGCAACACGAACACCAATTCACCTGCAGATACCTTCTTATCCATTTTCATGAATTGCAAAAGTGAATTGAATTCGACGTCTACAATTGCTTGTACCGGATAACCTGAATGGTCAGCAAAACGAATGAAGCGATTTGTGAATCCCGGTGAAATGCTTCCGAAGGTTTCACTCAACAGGAGACTATATGCCATACCGATCATGACACATTCTCCATGACTCACTTTCCCGAATCCAAAGTAGGCTTCCACAGCATGACCAAGCGTATGACCGAAGTTCAAGAACTTCCGCATGCCTTGTTCAAATTCGTCTTGTGCCACAATATCCGCCTTTACACGAATCCCTTTGAGGAGCTCAGTCGATAACATTTCCGCTGAAAAGTGCGGGAAGTCAGAATTCAGAAGCAGTGACTCCGTCCAGTCATCATCCGATATCATTGCATGCTTTAGAAGCTCAGCCATGCCGGAACGGACTTCCCGTTCCGGCAATGTCGTAAATAAGTCAGGCCGGAAAAGAACGCCCGCCGGCTGATGAAACGAACCGACCATGTTTTTCCCTTCAGGCATGTTAATGGCAGTTTTCCCACCAACAGCGCTATCGTGAGCTAGTATTGTAGTTGGGCATTGGAGGAAAGGAATCCCTCTCATGAAAGTCGCAGCTACAAAACCTGTCAGGTCTCCACATGCTCCCCCCCCGAATGCAATTAAAACAGATTGTCTTGTGAATTGATGCTGGAGCAAAAACGAATGACAACTCATGAAACTGGCTGGTGTTTTACTCTCTTCTCCCCCCGGAAGCATATGCAGCACAAAAGGAATAGAGGCGGCCTGTAACGCTTGTTCAAGTTTCTCCAGATGGTATGATGCCGCTGTCGCATCTGCAAAAATCCCGACTTTGTCCGCATGTTGCAGTAACTCTTTGTATTCCGTGGCAAAGAGGACATATACCCCTCCGCCTATATGGACGTCGTATGAAGTGCTCATTGTTTTAACGGTGAGTTGTTTCATCGCTTAAAACTCCTTTGCGTAAAGGCGATATTGCTCAAGGTCAGCTTTCAGTCCATCCATTTCAAAAGAGCGGAATTCTTCGATGATCACTTTTGCTAACTCAGTCGCAATCACATGCTCCGCAACTACTGACGCTGCTGGTACCGCACATGGATCTGACCGCTCGATAGTCGCAGTAAATGGCTCTTTTGTTTCAATATCCACACTTTCCAGCGGCTTATACAACGTAGGGATCGGTTTCATCACGCCCCGGATGACAATCGGCATACCCGTTGACATCCCGCCTTCCAAACCGCCAAGACGATTTGTTTTTCTGTAATAGCCTTTCTCTTCGGACCACATGATTTCGTCATGCACTTCACTTCCGAAGCGTTTTGCCATTTCAAAGCCGATACCAAACTCAACGCCTTTGAACGCATTGATAGACATCATTGCAGCTGCAAGACGTCCGTCTAACTTGCGGTCAAATTGCGCATAGCTTCCCATACCTGGCGGGCATCCTTCAATCACTACTTCCACAACGCCACCCAGGGTGTCACCACGGCCCTTTGCATCATCAATTGCGTCCACCATGGCTTGTGATACTGAAGGATCTACGCAGTACACAGGATCGGCTTCCACACGTGCACGGATCTCCTCCATTGAAAGCTCAGCAGATGAAGCAGAATCAGCGACAATCCCTCCGATTTCGACAACATGCGCCATCGTATGGATACCGAGTTCACGCAGGAATTGTTTCGCTACAGCACCGGCAGCAACGCGCATCGTTGTTTCACGTGCTGAAGAACGTTCCAGTACATTTCTAAGATCTCGATGCCCGTATTTAATGCCTCCGACTAAGTCTGCATGACCAGGCCGCGGACGCGAGATCTGACGTTTAATATCTTCGGGCCGGACGTCCTCGGGAAGAGGTTCAACCCCCATAATGGATGTCCAATGTTTCCAATCATCATTGACAACTGTCAACGTCACAGGTGATCCGAGTGTTTTCCCGTGGCGGACACCAGATGAAATAACTACCTGATCTTTTTCGATCTGCATTCTGCGTCCTCTGCCGTGCCCGCCTTGGCGACGCGACAATTCCCTAGTAATCATTTCAGCTGTCAACGGCAACTGCGCCGGTAATCCTTCAATAATTGCGGTCAATTCCGGACCGTGCGATTCCCCAGCAGTTAATACTCTCATCTTGAAATCCCCCTTTTAATACTTGCTGAAATGCAACCATTGTTAGCACTTTACCAAACTACAGCAAAGTTGACTACTTGTTTAAACAAAAAAATCCGGAAAAGTCCGGATTTTTCATATTTTCTTATAAAAGAAGGTGTCTTCCGATTCCAGCCCATAACGCTCGGGGCTGAAAATCTGCTCAGTACTTCCTACGAAAAGAATTCCACCGGGTTTCAACGCTTTAGCAAAGTTCGTGTATATTTGATCTTTCGCCTCTTCTGTAAAGTAAATCATTACGTTCCTGCAGACAATTAAGTCGAAATCATTTCCATAGGCATCATCGAGCAAGTTATGCTGTTTGAAGACGACGGTTTTCTTCACTTCGTCTGTCACTTGGAAAAACTGTCCTTCTTGCTTAAAATACTTTTGCTTCACATCTAGGGGCACTTCTTTTAAAGATCGCTCCGGATAAAGGCCGACTTTGGCTTTTTCGAGCACCCCATTATCCAAGTCGGTCGCAGAAATCGATATCTCTCTCAATGGCAGGTGATTGGACAACACCATCGCCATAGAGTACGGTTCTTCCCCCGTAGAACAAGCAGCGCTCCAACACTTCAACTTTTTAGTTTTCTGCAAAAGCTGAGGGAGAATCTTTTTGTTTAAGACATCCCATCGTTGAGAGTTCCTGTAAAATTCAGATACATTTATCGTCATTCGGTCCAGGAATTCATCCATCATGGATCGATCATTGCGGATCAGCTCAAAGTACTCTGTGAAGTTGTTACATCCTCGTTTTTCATAAAGCGAAGTGAGACGTCTTTTCATTTGCGCTTCTTTATAAAGAGATAGATCGATTCCTGTTTTTTGTTTGACACTGGCGATAAATTTCGTATAATCGGACAATTGTCTACCTCCATCCAGCAATTATGTATAACAAAAACAGCCGGCGGAACCCGCTAGGCTGTTTTTGCTTTGTATTAGTTGATCCAGCTGTTTACTACTTTTTCGTATGAAGAAAGTTCTTCTTCTTTAAAGAACAAACCGATTTCACGCTCTGCAGATTCTGGTGAATCTGAACCGTGGATGATGTTTTTTGCGACAGTGACTGCGAAATCACCGCGGATTGTTCCTGGAGCTGATTCTTTAGGGTTTGTAGCACCCATCATAAGGCGTGCTGTAGAGATGACGTTTTCGCCTTCCCATACCATAGCGAATACAGGACCAGATGTAATGAAGTCAACAAGCTCGCCGAAGAATGGACGCTCTTTGTGCTCCCCATAATGTTGCTCTGCAAGCTCTTGAGAAATTGTCATCAATTTCCCTCCAACGAGCTGATATCCTTTGCTTTCAAAACGGTTTACGATTTCACCAATTAGACCACGTTGTACGCCGTCAGGTTTTACCATTAAAAATGTTTTTTCCATAATTCAAATACACTCCTTCATAGTGACAAATCGGGATTACCCCTACTGATCGTACCAAAGCTCAAGCGATCTTTCAATTTTTTCTTTTTCCGCGAGAATTTAAAAAGTTCGTTTTGCAAGAAAGTCAGCAACTTGTTCGAACGCTTTTTTCGCATCACCATCTGGTAACGACCGAATCTCAGCTGTTGCTTTTTCCAAATACAAATCACTTACTTCATGGGCTTTTTCAATCGCTCCGCTCTCTCGAATATAGCGCAGCATCTCAGCGCGTTCCTTTTCCGATAACGTTCCATCGAACGCTTTAGCCAAGTATGGTTGGAATGCTGTTTCGTTTCGTATGTACAGAATAGGTAACGTCAGATGCCCATTCAGCAGATCAGAACCAGCTGGTTTTCCTAACTGTTTGTCCGATGAAGTCAAATCTAGTATATCGTCGACAATTTGGAAGGCCATCCCCGCATAATATCCAAAGTTTCTAAGTCTGCGGACCACTTCATCATCAGCATTGGAAATCAAGGCACCTAACTCACAGCTGGAGGAAAGGAGCAGAGCCGTTTTCCGTTTAATCCGACGCAAATAATCCCGGAACGATTGGTCCGTTCTTCTTTGGTAATCAAATTGGATGATTTCACCTTTACAGATTTCGAGCATCGTATCTGCTAATAATCGATGCACGGAAGCCATTTCGATTTCACCTATCGATGTCAACGCGCGTGAAAAAATGAAATCACCAGTATACATAGCAACCCGATTATCCCACTTCGCTTTTACGGTTTTGCGTCCTCTTCTCATATTCGAATTGTCAATGACATCGTCATGAACGAGGGAAGCCATATGAACCAATTCCAAGGAAACGGCAACTTTCGCAGTTGTTTCCATCGAATAATTTCCGAACTTGGAAGAAAGAAATACGAAAATTGGACGGATCCTCTTTCCTCCAGCTCTCAGCAAATGCATGGATGCCTGCTGAATAAGCGGAGAATCCGATTGAACGGCATTCTCAAGCTCTTTCTCGATATAGATGAGTTCCTTTCGGAAATCGGTATATAATGCCATTGCCTTCAACTTTTCCAAAATGATTCCCTTCTCCCGCCTGCTTATTATTTGATCGCGATATGTCCCGCAGCTACCCCGCCACTATAAGGACGATAATCGACCCGAGTAAATCCAGCAGACTTAAATAGCTGAGCTAATTCCTCACGGCCTGGGAACTCATCAGCAGATTCTTGAAGCCAAGAATACTCATTGTAGCTTTTCGCGAACAGTTTTCCGAATACAGGCATAATGTAATTAAAGTAAAGTCTGAATAATTGACGGTAACCAGGAATCTCTGATTGAGAAGTTTCCAAGCACGCAACAATGCCACCGGGTTTTACGACACGGAACATCTCTTTCAATGCTGTTTCATAATCGGGCACATTCCGTAAGCCGAAACCGATTGTTACATAGTCAAATGTATTGTCTTCAAATGGCAGCTGCATCGCATTCCCTTGAACTAAGGTAATGTTAGGATACTTATCCGTTTTAGGAGCTGCCGAAGACAACATGGCATTGCTGAAATCCAGCCCTGTCACATCTCCTTTACTGCCAACTGATTGCGCCATAGAGATGGTCCAGTCAGCGGTTCCACAACAGACATCCAGAGCCTTGGATCCCGCTTTTACGTTCATGCGCTCCATAATGTCAGCACGCCATTTTTTGTGCAAGTTAAAACTGATGACAGAATTCATCTTGTCATAGTCTGTCGATATCGATTCGAATACAGAATGGACTTTCTGTTCTTTAGATTGACTCAAGTGGTATCTCCTCTTTTCAATGTCAGCTAAGCGATTTCATCGAGTTCACGAGCTCTTGAATCAGCTCTCGAAGTATCGGGTGCAGCGAATCCATCTGTTCCAGCTCTTGCTGAAGCTTAGGCAAGAGCAAATCCGATGCTTGTTGGATAATGGGTCCGTCGATAACGAATGCTTGCTGTTCGTTGGATTTCCCCATTTTATCCAGTCGTCCTATAGTTAACACAGTCTCCGCAAGCTCCAGATAACTCTCAAATCCATATGATTTGTAAAATGCAGCAATACACCCTGATTCGATGACTTTTAACCTTTCCAGTAAAATCGGACCGGTTTTGTGCCGTTCGTGGTGCAATGCAGTTTTTTGTTCGTTAATATGGGCAATCGTTTGAGACAATTCGCGAATAAATGCGAACTCACCAATTTCCGCTAAAATCCGATAGTGGATTCCGCTGAAATGATCCCCCGCAAGTACAGTCAGCTGTTGTTCAGCAGAGGTCGCTTGGGCGCTTTCAATGCGATCGTGGACATCAAGTGCAGCGTGAATCGCTCCAAGGGATAATGTAATCTTTTTAAGTTTGTCATCCTCGATCCCTTCGTTCACAATGGGCAGCAAAAGAAAAAATGCTTTCACGGCGTCTACTGGAAAAAGACCGATTTCCCGTTTGAGAATGGATTCACGAAGTGCGTACTGCAAGTCGCTAATATAGTTTTCTACAATTGAATTCAGTTCGTGTCTGTTCATCACCGTTTCTCCATTCCAAGGCATCTGACAAGTGAACGATGCAGGTTGCTGTTATGCTCTCTCTTCACTGGAGACAACCCCGTGTGCAGTCGTTATCTCTGCACTCCCACGGATTTTCATAGCGGATGTGTGTTCCGTAAACTGGGCAATCATCACTTCTCCACAGTCCAGTTTTTCCGTATGATGAAATTTCGTGTCGTTACCACGTGTTAACCCGATAACACTGACACCATCTTCTTTTGCTTTAATGACGATGTAATCCGGTGCAGTCATAATTCTCTCTCCTGTCTTTCATATCTCACCTATCATATCATAGTTAAACGGCGATTCGCAAAGGACCGCGACCTTACTTTACAAGGGAAAGAATTTCCGATCTTTTCACATCATCATGTTCGTAAATCCCTCTGGCCGCGGTTGTTATGGTTTTCGCTCCTGGTTTTTTTATACCTCTCATCGTCATACACATATGTTCTGCTTCGATGATGACGTAAACACCGAGCGGTTTCAGCATTTCCATCATGGCATCTGCTACAGTAGTTGTAATTCGCTCCTGCAATTGAGGACGCTTAGCTGTGGATTCAACAGCTCTCGCCAATTTACTGAGACCTGCCACCACGCCGTCACGGGGTATGTATGCAATATGGGCGACACCAAAGAATGGAACGAGATGGTGTTCACACATCGAGTAAAAAGGGATATCTTTCACTAACACGACTTCTTCATGTTGTTCATGGAAAACTGTTTCAAAATACATACGAGGGTCGTCCGCCATTCCTGCGAACACTTCAGCATACATTTTTGCGACGCGCTTCGGTGTTTCCAATAATCCTTCACGTTCTGGATCTTCACCAATCGCTTCGAGGATCATCGTGACCGCTTGTTCTATTTTCTCCAATTTCACTTCTTCCATCGATGGAACCTCCTCTGATGCACATCTAGTCTTTCAAAATAGTAGCATACTCCTTACATTCAGTACAGTTGAGGGCTCGGAATTTCACCCGAGAAACGGAAAAGAAGCCCGTCAGCTTATCCCATAAGGGCTTCTGACGGGCTCCTATGTAATTGAACTCACTTTACAGCATCTTTCAATGCTTTACCTGCTTTGAATGCAGGAACTTTGCTAGCTGCGATTTCAATTTCTTCTCCAGATTGAGGATTACGGCCTTTACGAGCAGCACGCTCGCGTACTTCGAAGTTACCGAAGCCAATCAATTGTACCTTCTCACCCTTTGAAAGAGCGTCTTGGATTGTTTCGAAAACAGTTTCAACAGCTTTTGTTGCATCCTTCTTAGAAAGACCTGCTGATTCTGCTACGGAGTTGATCAATTCAGTTTTGTTCATCTCGTTCACCTCCTCTCAAACGTTTGTAAAACCTCTTTAACACTGTAAAAAGAGTAACATAACCATTTCTGCGGTGCAACAATATTGTAATCCAAGTCTTGCTTGGATATTCCAAAAACAGAAAAAAGACCCGCAATTAACGGATCTTCACTCCTTAGACGATGAACGTCACCATACCTTTATTTCCTTCATTCACCATTTTTTCAATGGTTTCACGCAGTCTTCTACGAGCGCTTGAAGGGACGGCGGACGTCTTGAATCGAATACTCTCTTTCATGACTTCATGCAGAGGTGTTCCGAATAATTGTGTTTCCCACAGCGCATCACGGTCGTGCAGATAAGCGTTTTTCAGCTCCTTCAACAAGTGATGACTGTGGAATTCGGAGCCGATGAGCGGCGCAAATTCCGCTTCCATGTCAATCCTGATGACATGCAATGCTGGAGCTGTCGCTTTCATGCGAACCCCATAAAACGAATCTTGCTTGATCAGTTCTGGCTGTGTCGGCTGGAAATCCGCTATGGTCGGAAGGGCCACACCATACCCATCCTTTTTAGCAGTTTCGATCGCCTCAGCAAACATATCATAGGATTTTTTCGCCTTGACCGCTTCTTGTATGAACACCAGCCAATCTTTCTTTGTTTTCATCTCGGTATCCATATAGGACTCACAAACACCTAAATATGTTTGTTCATCTATTTTCAAGTCCAGGATGGCCCTTCCTTTTCCAGCATCTACCTCGATAACTTCGGCGTGTTTAATGTAATCCTCTTCATTCAACCGTTCTGCAAGCTGTTGGACTTTACGGATCTTGGATGCTTCCAGAAATCCTTCATTGATTATTTTATCAATATTTGCATTCAAATAATGCTCCGATCCTAATACATCCATCCAGTCAGGCTTTTGAAGATCGATATGAGTAATCGGAAACTCATAAAGAGCTTCCTTTAATATCAATTGGATTTCCTGCGCATTCAACTGATCCGCACTAATTGCAATGACAGGGACACCATGCTCTTCTTGTAATTGTTGTTTCAGCTGAACCGTTTTCTCATGAGCTGGCATTTTCGAGTTCAAAACAATGACAAACGGCTTACCGATTTCTTTCAGTTTTGACACGATTTCCGTTTCTGCAGCTTCTGCAGAGGCTCTAGGAATATTATTAACGGTACCGTCGGTTGTGAGCAAGATCCCGATTGTTGAATGATCCCTGATGACCTTATCTGTGCCTATACGTGCAGCCTCTTCAAATGGAATCGGTTCATTGTGCCATGGAGTATGGACATATTTAGGACCATCCTCATCTTCATAGCCTTTTACACCGTCAATGACATACCCGACACAGTCAGCCAGCCGAATTTGAAAAGAGAGCTCCCCTTCTCCTATCGAAACTGCAGTGCCTTGCGCAGGGACAAATTTCGGTTCAGCCGTCATAATGACTGGTCCTGGAGAGCTTTGAGGAAGCTCATCCTGCGCCCGGGTCCGATCTGCCTGCTCACTCATATTGGGGATAACTACTTCTTCCATGACACGTTTAACAAAAGTGGATTTTCCGACACGAACAGGACCTACCACTCCGATATAAATATCGCCATCTGTTCGTCTCGCTAAGTTTTCATATAGTTCTTCTTTCATTTCCATCGTCCTCCTTTTCTACGCATAGTAGTTTATGAAAACAAAAAACGTTTCATGCATAAATGCATGAAACGTTTTTGTTCATTTAGAAGATTTCATGAAAATCGGTTCATTGTTTTCGTCCACAGTGTATGGTAACGAATAGGCAGGCAGTATCGGATGATTGTCCGAAAGCAAGTAACGGATATCGTCTCCCGGCTTTACAGATGGCTTTTCCTTCTCCAAAACCCGGGTCAAGTCGATGGAATAATCGATATAGAATTTCCCGTCTCCACCTACAACGATAGGTAGCTGAGCATCCGAATAAGGACTTTCTACAGTCAATGGTTCCTTAAGCCCCATTTTTTTAAAGTCCACTTCGTAGACATTCGCACCTTCTTGTATAGCGTCTTTGAAAGGAAGTACTCCATTCACCGTTTTCCGCAAAATCAGTTCCCTAATCCGCTCAGCTACACGCAAATCCACGAGTTTAACTGTTGGATTTTCTTCTACATCCATTAATACATATTGATAAATACCGCCTTGTTCGTAAGCATTTGACGGGATTTTCTCTGTCAATGACGGAACGATTTTGGCGAAATCGATTGGATACTTAATATATTGATCCGTAGCCATATCCTTTGTTTTGATCGGCAATAGACCACCCGACTGTCCTTGGAACGTATCGACCGCTTTTTGCACAGTCTCCAGCTGATCCTCATAAGGCGTCTGCTGGCTCTCCACTTCATCTTGGGGGTACATACATCCTGATAAAAAAACAGAAATTATCACTATTATAGGAAGAAGTAGCGCTCTTTTCATAGATTCATGCGCCTCCTGTAGGTCCGTTAAAGACAAGATAGATCATTGCAAAGAATGAAAAGATCAACAAGCCATAGGCGATGACTGCAAATACTATCTTTAAAAGCTTATTTGTTAATTTGGTGCGGCTAACATGAATGAGTCCCATTGAGATCATCATGAAACCCATGGCGTAAAAAGACAGCCACATTTTATCCAGCGAGGACAAAGTACGTCATTCCTTCCAATCGTAAATTTATGCATAAAAAAAGCAGACTCTGGTTCAGTTAGAGAAGTCATCAGTTTCGTTCTTTTTCCCGCGATTCATTAGCCAGTCCACTGCTTCCTTAGGTTCATGACCTTCAAACAAAACAGAGAATAAGGCTTCTGTCAACGGCATAGAGACGTCATATTGCTTCGCCAGCTGGTGAGCGGCTTTGGTGGTGCGGACGCCTTCAATCACCATCCCCATGCCTTCTGTCACTTCTGCAAGAGAGTGGCCTTTTCCAAGCATATTTCCTGCTTTCCAGTTACGTGAATGGACGCTGTTTGATGTGACAATCAGGTCCCCCATGCCAGCGAGTCCCGAAAACGTGGAAGGATTTGCACCCATTTTGACACCAAGACGGGTAATTTCAGCTAGCCCCCGGGTGATTAAAGCCGCTTTGGCATTGTCTCCATAGTTCAAGCCATCCGTGATCCCGGCAGCCAATGCTATCACATTCTTAAGGGCGCCCCCTAGTTCAACGCCCAGAACGTCCTCATTGGTATAGACACGGAAGTAAGAATTCATGAAAAGCGTCTGAATAGTTTTCGCTGCTTCCTCATCCTCAGACGCTACGGTTACAGTCGTTGGATGACGCAACACGACTTCTTCAGCGTGAGATGGTCCAGAGAGCACAACAAGACCTTCACGCGCTTCTGGACGTATTTCCTCCGCCAGCATTTCCGTAATGCGCTTGAGCGAGTCCGGTTCAATCCCTTTTGAAACGTGTACAATGAGTTTCGGTTGTCGGATCAAGTCATTCAGCTGAGAACCGATTTCACGCATCCCTTTTGTAGGAACAGCAATTACGAGAATGTCCCCATGTTCCACAGCCTGTCCAAGGTCAGAGCTGGCTTTCAATGATTCAGGCAGCCGACAATTTTTCAAGTAGGCTTTGTTGGTGTGCTGCTCGTTTATCTCAGTGGTCTGCTCTTGTCTTCTGCCCCAGATCAGACAGTCATGTCCATTTTCAGCAAGAACAAATGCAAGGGCTGTTCCCCAGCTTCCCGCACCAATTACAGAGACTTTTTTCACGTTACCTCATCCTTTCATACAGTTTCGTTAACTTCTAGCCCGGGTAATAATCCGAATCGGCGTCCCTTCAAATCCGAATGATTCACGCAAACGGTTACGAAGGAATCGCTCATACGAAAAGTGCATCAATTCCGTATCATTTACAAACACAACAAATGCCGGCGGTCTGACGGCAACTTGTGTTGAATAATAAATACGGAGACGTTTCCCTTTGTCTGTAGGTGCCGGATTTCTTGCAATTGCATCCTCAATCACTTCGTTCAGTACGCTTGATTGAATACGCATCGAATGGCTTTCACTGATAGTGATGATCATGTCAAACAAGGAACGAACTCGCTGCTTGGTTTTTGCAGACACGTAAGCAATCGGTGCATAATCAAGGAATAAAAAGTTTTTACGGATATCTTCGTTAAAACGATTCATCGTTTTTTCATCTTTTTCAAGGGCATCCCACTTGTTTACAACGAAGAGAATCCCTTTCCCCGCTTCTTCTGCATAACCGGCAATTCGTTTATCCTGCTCACGAATCCCTTCTTCGCCATTTATGACGATCAGTACTACATCAGAACGATCGATCGCTTTCAAGGCACGGAGTACGCTATATTTCTCCGTGTTTTCATAAACTTTCCCTTTTTTACGCATTCCTGCTGTATCGATAATTTTAAACTTCTGTCCTTCGTATTCGTATGAAGAGTCAATCGCGTCAGTTGTAGTACCTGCAACGTCACTAACGATAACGCGTTCTTCACCGAGCAGCGCATTGACCAAAGACGATTTCCCAACATTCGGCCGACCAATCAAAGAAAAACGAATGACATCTTCTTCGATTTCTTCTGCCGTCGGATCAGGGAAATTCTCCGCAACCGTATCCAAGAGATCTCCCAGTCCTAGACCATGTGCTCCTGAAATAGGATGTGGGTCACCAAAACCGAGTGAATAGAAATCATATATCATATCCTTCATCTCAGGGTTGTCCACCTTATTGACGGCAAGCACGACTGGTTTTTTTGTTTTGTATAAGATTTTTGCAACTTGCTCGTCAGCATCGGTCACACCTTCCCGACCGTTTGTAAGGAAGATGATCACATCCGCTTCCTCAATTGCAATTTCAGCTTGCAAACGAATTTGGACTAGAAACGGTTCATCTCCAATATCAATTCCACCTGTGTCAATTAAATTAAATTCGTGGGACAGCCAATCTGCTGCACTATAAATTCGATCCCGCGTCACTCCGGAAACATCTTCTACAATCGAAATACGCTCTCCGACAATTCTGTTAAAAATCGTGGACTTACCGACATTCGGACGTCCTACGATGGCTACTGTTGGTTTACTCATTAGTCATTCATCCTTCCAAGCTATCTTCTGCATATTATACACAAAAAAAAGAGATGGCGCTCAAAAAAGAGCCATCTCTTTCAATACAGTTGTTACAGGTTCGCGAACCTTATTAGTTTGAGAACTTTTTCAACTGGTCTCCGATGACATCACTAATAGAGAATCCGGACGGTTCTTCAGGCATTTCATAGCCATCGTATGTGTCATCTTCTTTTTCAGTCAAATCTTTAATGCTGAGAGACAGACGTTTGTCGTCCGGATTGACATCCAATACTTTCACTTCCACGGTCTGCCCTTCAGATAGTACTTCGTTTGGAGTACCGATGTGATCATGGGAAATGCGTGAGATGTGAACAAGACCTTCCACTCCCGGGAACACTTCCACAAAAGCACCATAAGAAACAAGACGCTTCACTGTTCCTTCGAGCACCGCACCTTTAGGGGCTTTGTCTTCAATCCCTTCCCAAGGTCCAGCTAGCGTATCTTTGATCGATAAACTAATTCGTTCAGCATCACGATCCACCGCCAAAATCTTCACTTCGACTTTGTCGCCTTCCTTCAATACATCAGAAACTTTTTCAACGTGGCCATGGGCAATTTGTGAAATGTGGACTAAACCATCCACACCGCCTAAATCTACAAACGCACCAAATGAAGCGATCCGCTGAACTGTACCTTCAAGGACTTGACCTTCATGGAGACCTGCTAGGATCTCCTCTTTTTTAGAAGATTTCTCTTCTTGAATAACAGCACGATGTGATAGGATCAATCGGTTTTTCTCTTTATCCATTTCCACAATCTTAAAGTCCATTGTGCGTCCTTTGTATTCTTCAAATGATTCAACAAAGTGATCTTCGACTAGTGAAGCAGGGATGAACCCACGCACTCCGAGATCGACTACAAGACCGCCTTTTACAACGTCCTTCACTTCTGTTGTAATCGTGACAGCATTATTGTATTGTTCTTCCAATGTATCCCAAGCATCCTCAGCATCCACTTTTCGTTTCGATAATACGAAAGCATCATCTTCAACTTTAATGATGGAAAGTTCCAGTTCGTCGCCTTCCTTTACTGCATCCGATGCTGTTTCAATGTGAAGACTAGATAATTCACTGATTGGAATCACGCCGTCAAATGGTGCTCCAGAAATTTCTACTGTGACAGATTTATCTTCAATCTTTGTCACTTTGCCTGTCACGCGATCTCCTTCGTTATATCCGTCCATTGCTTCTACATTCATCTCTTCAGTCATATGTAGTCCTCCTCCATATTGATCATAGTTCTATACTATTGGAATATACCCATAAAAACAAAAAATTGAACTTGTTTGTCAGCGATTTTTTTCTATGAGCTGTTGGATCGCTCCCATTATCACTTCTGTAGCCTCTTCAGCAGAAGCTTTACGTTCACGCAATGGAGTCATATCGATCGGCTCGCCGTAGACCACTTTCAGCTGTTTGAATGGACGATATGAACCGATTATTGCACACGGCATGACTAATGCATCCCCTTTTAGTGCAAAAAAACCAGCCCCTGTCAATCCTTTCCCTAATTCGCCGGTTTTACTCCTCGTTCCTTCAGGAAACATTCCGACTACTTGTCCAGAGCGCAGTAATTCCAGCGCTTTACGGATCGCCTGACGATCACTTAATCCCCGTTTTACCGGGAATGCGTTCACATTCGGCAAAACAGACTTCAAAATAGGCAATTGAAAGAGTTCCTCTTTAGCCATGAAGTGCACGGGACGAGGTGCTGTCAACCCGACTACGGGCGGATCCAGGTTATCGATGTGATTCGTGCATAATAAGACGCCTTGGTCTTTCGGAAAATTCTCTTGACCTATCACTTTGATTCGATAGAAAGGTTTTAACACAGCAGTACATAGTGCTTTTCCAAGAGGATATAGATTCATCGGCCTTTCCTCTTTTCTGCATGTTGAATGATCGTATCGGCAACTTGTTCAATACTCATTGACGTAGTATCGATAAAAATCGCATCATCCGCTTGTTTCAAAGGAGATGCGATGCGTTCCATATCCGCCTTGTCCCGATTCGCGATATCTTGGCATAGTTGCTCCATAGATCGATCGATGCCTCTTTTCGTGTTCTCCACAAAACGTCTTGCAGCACGCTCTTCAACAGAGGCAGTCATGTAAATCTTCAGTTCCGCATTTGGCAGTACTGCTGTTCCGATATCCCTTCCATCCATGACAACGCCTTTGGAATTCGCTAGAAGTCGCTGTTTTTCCACCATCATCTCTCTGACCTGCGGCTGGGCAGCAACAGCAGATACATTCGACGTCACTTCTTGTGAACGAATTGCCTCCGTTACATCTTCACCTTCAACCCGGACAATTTGTCCTTCTTCTGCAGGTGATAATTCAATGACGATCCGACTCAGCAATTGAGAGAGTGCTTCGTCGTCATATACATCAATATGCTCCTTTAACGCTTTATATGTCAGAGCTCGGTACATAGCACCCGTATCGATGTACGTATATCCTAACTTGTTTGCGGTTATTTTTGCGATTGTACTTTTACCTGCAGCTGCAGGTCCGTCTATAGCGATCTGTATTCCAATTTCCATATCCATTACCCCCGTACTCAATTCGAAAACATTGTACCATAGCGAAAAGGAAAAAGTCTTATCCATAAAGACCTTTTCCTATTCGTTCCTTTTTTTCAATTGCCGTTCAAAGCATAGCCGGATCACCTGCTGACGAGATTCGGATTCGATTTGGTCGAATTGCATGGATGCAATTCGACGGCCATCTTTCTCCCAAATACGGACGATTCTTGCATTCACCCGCACATATTTAATGGAATTGTTTGCGTAGGGAAGAACGATTGTCAATTTAACAATGTCATCTTCTTCCAAATCTGTTCTTGCCAAATTGACCGCCATTCCGCCTGCACTTATATCTTCAGCGACAAGCTGATGGACAATTCCGTCTTTATCTACAGCTACGTCCAAAGGGGAATCTACGCGCACAAATTCCCTGCGCTGAATTTTAATCAGTTGAGCATCTCCTGGATAGCTGAGCTGAAGCATCGGGATTCCCCGATTCAATCTTCCCATCACTTCTGTCTTAAAGACGTACGCCATTTTCAACTCATCAACGAAAGAGACCAAGAGTTGTGTGCCATCCATGAAAAAAGCAGTTCTTCCTGTCTCAAGATGAGTGGGATAATCGATCATTACACAATCTTTCTCGATATCCACGACACGGCTTTTAAATTTTTCCCCCTCTTCGGTATAGTCTTTGTCTATTGTGATTGAGGTCCCTAATGCAAGCTTCACAAAACCGCCACCTGTCATGATTTCATACTAATAGTATGACATGATAGCCGGGATTTTCCAAACGTTATTTTAAGCTTGCTTCTCCGTACGGATGACATCTTTTGTTTCGGTATCCACAAGAACAACATACGTTCCAATTTCTCCATTTTCTTCTAACGTCACTGTTAATGAGTAAGCGAGCCGTTGAATGCCATGTTCGTTTTCTATATAAACCAGATCTTGATTGTTTAATTTTACATTTTGATGGAAAAACGTTGCCCAATCCACTTTCATCATCGGTTGATCTTTAAGTTGTTCTTTTCGGATATACTCTGCCGCATTGAGTCCAAGGATCCGTCCATCTTCTTTTGCGGCCTTGATTTGAATCGTATCCGATAATACTTTCGCTTGATGCGCTTTTTCTACTCGTGTATAGACAAAATGGAAAGCGGTGTCGTTTTCCCGCACCTCTTCAAAGACTACGTCCGTGTATCCTGAATCTTTTAAAAATGTTTCCACTCGATTACGTACACTTTCCAGTTCCATAGTTCCTACACCTGCCGGCCGCTCTGTCAAGAAGGATAGGATATGTCCTCCTTTTTGGGTGATATCGATATAACCGATAGAATCTTCATCAGCAAATCGGATATGGTAGAAAGGATAGGGAGCTCCCGGCTTACTATCTGTCGTGTCAATCACTTGGTTGGACACATCCGGAAATAATTTCTTGAACTTGGCAAGTGCTTCCTCTTTTGATATTTTAGGATCTTTGATATGCTTCAGTTCTTTTTTCTTCAACGCATCGGATTCACTCGCAGTTAGCGGGAAATCACTTTCCGTATATTGTTGGATGGATGCACTTAACCCTTTCCAGTCAAAAGAGGCTTTTTCACTATCCAATCGGTCTTGCCATTCCGTCATCGAAAGATTACCACTTGCCATATCTGCAGTTGCAATCGACCATTGATCGGAAAGACTTTCAATGTTTTGCGATGCCCGATCCATGACTTTGTGGAATTCTGCAGGATCAGTTCGTTCATTTCCTTCTTTCGAGAACTTTCCTAACCTGCCTAAATAGTTCATCCACGTCGTTGAAAACCGTTGGTCAAGAGGAAGTGATGCGACGGATTGTTGAATATCAGACGACAAACGCCAAATATCCTCACGCGCCTCAAGATCTCCTTGTCCTTGATTGAACAGCAATGTCTTCTTCACAGCTTCGTCAAGCTCTTGCAATTTAGACGAGGCGTCAGAAATATTTTTCGCATACTGGACAGACAATGCATTTTGCAAGTCTTTGTTCTGTGCAGCTATCGAATAGGAGTATACAGATAACGAAACTATCGCGAATACAGCGAGAAACACTAATTTTTTCATAAGGACGTATTGCACCTGCTTTCTGTAAAAGTTGTAATTGCGTATAGAGAAGAAAGACTCTCGTTAGTTACAAAATATATGCATTCCTATTTTTTTGATTTGTGGTCGTGACCAGATCCATTTACTCGTAGCTGTCACAGGATTGAAATAATAAATCGCGTTTTCAGATGGATCCCATCCATTCATCGCGTCTATTACTGCCTCTTTTGCCCGCTCATTCGGCGTTAGCCAGATTTGCCCATCTGACACTGCAGTAAACGCACCTGGCTGAAAAATCACTCCGCCCACTGTATTCGGAAAATCAGGATGCTCGATCCGGTTCAAGATGACAGCTGCTACTGCAACTTGTCCTTCATAAGGCTCTCCACGGGATTCACCATACACGGCATTCGCTAACAGCTTCAAATCGTCTTCGCTATATTTTGAAGGGACTTGTGTAGTTGGCTTATTAGCAGTGTTTCCCCCTTTGACTTGGGAAGATAATGGTATCCCACCATAGTGAGTGAATTCCTTTCCGTTCTTAATATTGTCCATGACGAATTTCTTGTCGTACGAAGAAATCGAAGTCAATTTTTTCTTTGTTTTAGCGCCTGCTATTCCATCTACAGGAATTCCATACTTTTCCTGGAACTCCCTCAATGCCCAATACGTTTGATACCCAAAGTTCCCATCTATTTTCCCTTTGAAGAACCCGATATATTGAAGCCTCGCTTGAAGTTCAATAACATCGTCTCCTTTCGTTCCTTTAGCAAGTTGCCGATCTGTAAATGCATGTGTGTCAGTTGAAAGTGAGAATTGAATACCTACAATAAAGAAAAAGCCAATCAGCATCGTGCGCAATGTTTTGTTCATGTCGTCTCCTCCAGTCGTTCTCCTTAATAAACTTAGACTGTCCTAAATTACTGGATTTATGACACACTGTTCCAATTACGCACAAAAAAAGCCATCCATGAGTATCAAGGATGGCTTTATCGTGCTCTTTTTTGAAGTTGCCTCATTGCAAAAACATGGGCGTATTTCACTCTCGTAAGTCCGAACCACCATAAAAAAAGCATGAATGGAATCATTAAATATACCCACAAATCATGGATTTCTAAAATAGCGTTGTACGTAACATGCAATACAAACGGAAATACGAAAGCAACTATCAAATTTAATCTCTTCCTATCGGTCGTTGCAAATTTTGCTCTTCCAAAGTAGTAACCCATTACGACACCAAACAACGCATGACTCGAAACCGGTAACAAGGCACGAATGAATGCTGTGTCCAGGCCGAATGTGAACAAAAATAAAATATTTTCAACAGTCGCGAATCCTAAGGAAACACTGGCTCCAAAAAGAATTCCATCGTAGGCATCGTCAAACTCAAAGTTTTTATAAACAAAGACTAATAAAATCAACCATTTGAAAAATTCTTCCAAAACACCTGTAAATAGAGTGTTCTGCAAAAATTCATTATCGAAAACCTGTTCTTGCTCAAAAACATGTTGAATGAACAGGATTGGAAACGTCATGACTGCTCCATAGACAAATGCTTGGAAAAGAGTGCGCGAAGGTTCATTTGAAATTTCTTTTCTCAAGTATAAATAACTGAATAGTGCCAACGACGGCGCAATTGCAACCGTAAACAAAATTATCAAGCTTCGCACCCCCGGTCAGGGAGATTATATCACAAAAACAGCAACAATTACCTATTATATTTCCAATCCGCTTTCAATTTATCGGATATCGACAACGCAATCGCTTCTCCATGGTGCCTGCCGTTCTCAATAAAGATAGAATTTGCATTATTACCCGCAGCAATTACACCAGCAATATAAAGACCTTTTACAGATGTTTCCATCGTTTCTTCGTTATAAATCGGACAGCCACTTTCCTCGTCCAACTGGATTCCCATACTTCCTAGGAAGTCGTAGTCAGGATGGTAACCGATCATAGCAAATACAGCATCCGCCTGGATTTCTTCAATCCCTGAATCCGTTTGGACCCGTACCGTATCTTCAGTGATTTCTTCAACATCAGCTTGAAAGATCATTCTGATTTCCCCGTTTTTCACAAGACTTTCAAACCCTGGTAAAATCCACGGCTTCACACTAGGTGAATAAGTGGCACCGCGGTAAACTACTGTTACGTTTGCACCTGCCCGTTGTAGCTCGAGTGCAGCATCTACAGCGGAATTTTTACCTCCGATGACTACCACATTCTTTTGGAAGTACGGGTGTGCTTCTTTAAAATAATGATGGACGTGAGGTAAATCTGCTCCCACAGCTTCAAGGCGGTTCGGTTGGTCATAATAACCTGTAGCTACTATAACGTGCGAAGTTTCATACAAAGCTTTTTCTGTAGTCAGATGAAAAACTTCCCCTGTTTTTTCAACAGACAAGACTGTTTCATCACTGTGTATCTTCAATTGTTCGAGTTCCGCAACTGTTCGATAGTAGACAAGCGCATCATTCCGTTGAGGTTTATCTTTCGCGGTGATAAATGGAATATTACCGATTGATAATTTCATGCTGGAGCTGAAAAATGTCTGATGTGTAGGATAACGGTGGATAGAGTTGACAATACTCCCCTTTTCAATAAGCAACACCTCCAGACCTATCCGTTTTAAATGAATGGCAGCAGATAATCCACATGGACCTGCTCCTATGATAATGGCGTCAGTTTTAAGCATAGCGGCTTGTTCCACTCCTTTTTTCATACTGAATTGTAATTAAATGCGTTTCTGGTGGAGCCCCGAAACGTAACGGCACCATCGTGGTTCCGAACCCATTACTGATCAGTCGAGCGCAGGACGGATCATGCTTGAAGTTCCCTCTTGGCTGCATACCGAAAGGACCAAAGCGAATTTGACCTCCATGTGTATGCCCACCTACTAGGAGGTCAGGTTTGGAAATTTGCTTGATTTTATCGAAAAGCGATGGATTATGGACCGCGATCAGTTGGTACATATAGTCTTCTTCAAAAGAAACTGCATTTTGTAAGTTTGTTTTTCCGCTCGAAGGATCATCCGCACCGCTAATTATCCAATCCGGGTGTTCCGGTATGCGCACACTTATATTATCCAGTATTGTTCCACCGACACTTGCAATAATTTCCCGAACGTTGGCTTCCCCTATTTCCCTATCGTTATTGCCCCATACGTAATAGACAGGTCCCAAGGTAGCTAATTTTTCAACATTGGTCTTCACTCGCTCCAAAGGAACACCTTTTTCAGCTACATCGCCCCCTATAATGACGAGGTCAACCGATTTTTTTTGCGATCGGACTTTGTCCAGTAATTTTTCAGGGATCTTCCTCCTATGCACATCACTAATGAAAAATACGGTAAGCGCTTCGTCAGCAGTAGACGAAGGTTTCACTTTCATACGGTGGGTCTTTAAAGAAGTCCGATGTGCACTATAAAGCATACCTCCAAGCAATAAGCTTAAACATGCGAATAGCACACGAATTCCAATCCAAAAAATTTTCATACATCCACCTACCATATGAAAAAGGCAAAGTCAGCGTACTTTGCCTTTTCGAAATTTGTAATTAAGGAATGACCAGCGTCTGTCCAACGCTGATTGAATTTGATGATAAGCCATTTGCTGCTTTAATTTTTTCAACTCCGCTGCCTGATCCATAATAATTGACCGAAATCCGATATAGCGTTTCGCTCGGTTGAACGGTATGTGATTTTGCAGCTGGTTTCACTTCAGGTTTTGGATCCGGCTTTGGTTCAGGTTTCGGATCCGGTTTCGGCTCAGGTTTTGGTTCAGGTTTGGGTTCTGGCTTTGGCTCAGGTGTAGGTTTTTGCTCCGTCTTCGTTTCCGTCTTTTCTGTAACCTCAGGTTTTTTTTCAGTTTCTGATGAATCCGTTTTTTCATCTTTTTTTGTGTCTTCTTCCGTCTTAGCATCATCATCTTTCTTATCTTCATCCGCAGGAGCATCGCTCGAAGAATTCGGTGACTGACTTGAACCGAGTTCAAATGTCACGCCTGAATTGTCAATATTGACGGTAGTATCCTCTTTAGGATTATACAAATCTGAAAGAACATACACAAATATCCCAATCGGAATCAATGTAAAAAGAACGAGTACAATATTTATGAGCGTAAGTCCTTTGCGTGATTCTTTCTTATTCCGCTTAGGTGTCCCATTCTTATTTTGACGTAATTTAACGCGAGATGGGAGATCGTCACCGGGGTTCTCGCCTAAGTCGATCTCTTTTCTATTTTCTTCGAACTCTGAGTTATAGTCACTTTTTGTCATAGTGGCATTCTCCTATCCCCTATTACTATATCTTTATTATGACGAATTTTGTCGTAAAAGTAAACGTCAATGAGGTCTGCTAACAAAGCAATAGTCGAATTCTCTCTTCCCATGGCAGGAGTGATCTCAAATTCCGTGGACTCTCGTTGCTCAAGAGCCAATCCTCTATAGCCGTGCCGCATACGGAACAGCATCTATCATGTTTGATCTGAGAGGTTTCATCAAAATAAGAGAGTAATTGTTCTCGTAAACAGGATTTCGCATGTGCATAGGTGATCATTTGCCTTAACTTCTCTTCTTTATCGTACTTCAGCTTTGTGAATACTTTGAGTACATCCTCTACAGAATGTGTTTCCAAATAATACTGAAGTATTCTGAAACCTGTTTCAGAGATTCCAGACAGTTCCGCTGATGATTCCAACGATTGACCGGATGCCCGCATCGCCACAAAATGACGTACTTGCGGTTCATCAGGCAAGTCATGTTGTACTATGAAACGAACTTTCTGCTCATCGCCTATGACATATAGCAATACTGCAGCGGAACGCTCTCCATCTCTGCCCGCGCGCCCCGCTTCTTGAACATAGGCAGCTGCTGATGCCGTTATTTGGTCATGGATGACTTGCCGGATATCGTCTTTATGTATACCCATCCCGAATGCATTAGTCGCACAAATCCAGGCTATTTCCCCAGAAAGAAATTGCTGCTGAATAATATTCCGATCTCCTGCTTCTTTTCCGGCATGATAGGACGCAATCGCAATCCCTTCTTGTTGAAGGATATGTGTCAGTTCTTCTGCACGTTTCCTAGAGGCAACATATATGATGCCAGGTCCCTTAGTTGTTTTCAGCCGTTCTTTCAGCCATGCTGTTTTATCAGTTTCCGATTCCAGCTGTTGAACCGTATACGTTAAGTTGGGGCGATCCAATGACTGGCGGATGACATTCGGATCAGTCATATATAAGTAGTGGATGATATCAGCTTCCACCCGCGCATCTGCAGTCGCTGTCAACGCGAGAACTGGAGGGTTTCCAGCTGAGCGGATGAACTCTCCTAACCGCAAGTAATCTGGGCGGAAGTCGAATCCCCACTGGGAAATACAATGCGCTTCATCCACCACAAGAATGGAAATCGGTAATTTGATCAAGAATTTGGTCATATCGGGACGACTGATCATTTCAGGAGAGATGAAGAGAAATTTTATCTTATGGATTTCATCTAATATGGATTTACGCTGTTCAGATGATAGAAATGAATTCAGTGCCGCCACGCGTTTTTCACCGCGTTTCCGAATACTCGCCACTTGGTCTTCCATTAAAGAAACAAGGGGCGATACGATGAGGACCAGTCCGTCCATCATTTCACCGGGTAACTGATAGCACAACGACTTACCCATTCCTGTAGGCAGTATGGCAATCGTGTCATTGCTTCCTAATATAGAGCGAATGACTTCTTCTTGTCCTGATCGGAATTGGTCAAATCCGAATCGGTTTTTAAGTTCCTGATGAAGCTCCATTATACGGGTTCTCCCTTCGTTGTACTTAAAATGAGTCGCAATTGAAAATAGGACAAATGTGGAAACTTATCTTTCAAAAGACGCAGCCGTTTTACACGATGCCTCCTCACTTCTTGTTGAACCGCTAGCTGATCAGCCAAGTCCACAAATCGATCAATAGGGAAGTCCGCATCATTTGTTGCAATTTCAGTAATATGATCTTCGATGGTGTTCACTTTCAATTGACGGACAATTGCAATCTCATCGATAGATAACTCCTGGTCAAATAACTTTTTTGTAATGGCGGTAGAGTCAGTGAGCGGAGTTTCAATTCGAATACCTGTTGCGAGCTTATGTAATATCGGAAGTTTTTCTGCAGCGTCCACACGTTCTGAAACAGCAATCAATCGATGAAGCGCCTCAAGATACTCTAGTTGTAAACTGGCGACCGACTCCCCAGTCGATTCTTCAAGTTGCTCCCATGTCCATCCAGACGCATCCGCCCCTGTTAAACGATGACTCAGCAAAATTGCCTGCAGGTCAGAAATCCCGGTCATTTTAAGCGCGAGCAACAACTCTTCAGCGAGGGAACGCGCGCTATTCGTGCGTGTAACTTGTTGAGTGTGTAATACATCTTTCACAAACTGTTGAATTTTACGATCGTTCGTTATCGGGTGAAAAGAATTTCGGGAACTTCGTAACTGAGAGAGTGTTTGAACTAATAAGACCAAACGCAGAAAGAAAATCTCTTCACGTCCTCTGTAATGCCACCCATCGAACTGAAAATCACCTAATTCTTTTGCCGCTCTCTTTCCTTTTTCCGTGACGGTCACAATCCCTTCACTCTCCTTGATCATTCCGGTATGTTGAAGGGAGATGACAGCTTCTGCGAAAGTGGAATCTGCCAGTTTAGGAATAAGTGAGAAATAAGGTTTCACAGAAAAATAGTCGATATCTTGGAGTGTTTGTCCTGAACGTTTTCCACGCAAGACATGTAAACTCGCATTCAAAGACCTTTGCCCATCCATTTTTTCAGCAATCTTTAAAATGATTGAACTCAACTTCACGAAGAATCCCTACTTTCTAGTGGTTAAAGGTTGAAAACTGCAGAAAACCGTTTTAGAATGGATGAAGTACCTAGTTGCTAGTGCGAAGAAAAGAGGAGAGAACGAACATGTCTACTCGAAAGTATACGATTGTAGATCAGGACACATGTATCGCTTGTGGAGCTTGCGGAGCTGCAGCGCCTGATATCTATGATTATGATGATGAAGGAATTGCGTTTGTTATCCTCGATGATAACACGGGGAATACTGAAGTTCCAGAAGAACTGCTGGAGGACCTTGAAGATGCATTTGACGGCTGTCCAACAGACTCCATTAAAATTGCAGATGATCCATTCGAAGGCGATCCACTCAAATACGAAGACTAAAAAACAGGCTGCCCACAACTTTCGTGGACAGCCTGTTTTTTCAATCTTACACTGATAATTTACGATGCTGCTGAGAAATCCAATTTTGCATACTTTTAAATAGCAGTAGGGAAATCGCCATTAGGATAGCACCCTTAATGAGGTTAAAAGGTAAGATCCCCAAGACTATCATTTTGTACAGCCCATCTCCTGTTACGGGTGGTGCATTTAAGAAATACGTGTACGCTGGCAAGAATACTAAATAATTCAAGAGGCTCATGCCAACTGCCATCGAAACTGTGCCTGATAGAAGACCTACAGTCAAGCCGCGCGAGTTACGGAATTTGTTGAAAATGAAGTAGATAGGCATGATGAATAATATGCCCGTTACAAAGTTCGCTATTTCCCCAACCGGTACACCTGTCGGACTTCCTGATAAGAACCAATGAAGAACATTCTTCACTAACTCCACGAGAATCCCTGCGACCGGTCCTAATGTCATCACCGCTAAAACTGCGGGAATTTCACTGAAATCGATTTTCAGAAATCCTGGTAGTGCTGGTAGCGGGAAGTTAAACTGCATAAGGACTGTGGAAATGCTACCAAGGATGGCGACTAAAATCATCACCCGTAATTTCTTGCTGTTCATACTACTCTCTCCTTTTGCGATTCACTTCACAAAGAGGAAAGGATCTGCCTAATCTTTCGTCTGTCTTCACAAAAACGCCCTCTAGCAATGACATGCTAAAGGGAGTGTGTAGACGTGTTTAAATAAGACACCAGCATTCAACTGAATACTCGCACTTAAATAAGCCGTTGCCTTACAGACAAAAAGACGGCTTCGCCTTCACCTTCTCCCATCCAGACTATACTGTCGGCTCCAGAATCCCACTGGAATCAGCTGTTAAGCTCGCGGGCTAAAAAGCTTTCGCTCCTATTTCCGCCGGTCGGGAATTACACCCTGCCCCGAAGATGAATCAATATTTTGTTACACCTCAAGTATACAGAAAAACAAACAGTCTGTAAACTTGTATGTTTACAGACTGACAGTTATTTCTGGATGAATGATACAGGATTTGGACCAAGCACATTTGGCAAGGCTTCCCTGAAATTCATTCCATTCCAATCCAACGGTTCAACATTGGACAGTTTCAACTGGACATCAAAACTAGCTGCCGTTAACGTAAGTGCATCAATCAATCGACTTGCTTCATTCATCTCCATGGAATCGAGTTGAACAGTGTCATTGAATTCAACATCCGCTATTCCATCCTTAACTACAACAGTGAATTCCAACTCTTTTGGAATCACAGGATCAAATAGATCGTTTGGTGCTATTTGCATAAGACGCAGCGCTTCTTCAAAGGAATCAGCTTGTTGCATAAAGTTCGGTGATAGCAGCTCTTGACCATTTTCTTGTCGATAGACGTAATATGGCGTATGCGACTGCGCTCCTTGCCTACGTATCGGCTCAAGTTGACCGACTTGGTCAAACTCTGCAGGATTTCCGGTACTATCTAGTATATGAATTTCGAGATAAGATGGGAACGTCTGCATAAGGGAGTGAAGGAATACTTCCTGTTCAGAGGTTGACAGGGCATACTCATGCGCGTCATTCAGTAAAACGTTAAGCCGATCTCCCTCTTCTGTAAAATCCGCATCTATTGGTTGCATCGGTTTAAAGCCTAGCGCCTGGGCATCCAGTAATCCAGCAAACGCCTCGTAAAGTTCAAGATCAGTCGAAGAATCTGTTAACCCTTCAGCCTCTATTTGTTCTTTTGTCAAAAGGACCGAAACCGGAATGGATACTGATTGGACGTCTTGTAACCCTAGATGCAATATACGCCCGCCGTCCAGGTCAGCCGGGTAAATCGCATCTCGAACCACTCCTCGCTTCTCAGCAGCAAATTCCGTAGAAGCATCCTTCGATAAACCTTCCATCTCTGCTTCTTCGCTAGCAGCTTCAGGCATCCCCTTCGACTTCTCCTGCATCGACGCCTCATCCGCAATTTGTTCACCAAGGTCCAATGAGTTCATAAAAGAAGGAATCAGCATCGCAACTAGTAAGACAGCTGCTGCCACTATCAAAGGGACGATCCGTTTTTTCTTGCGCAGCGATGTGACCGGTGTAGGAGATAGCCGCTCATCGTTCTCCAAACGTTTCAATACTTCTTCCTTAGATCGGGTATCCCTTCTTTTCGGCATAGAGTGCAGGAGCTTTTCCAAATCGTCATCATCTTTTCGTTTCTGATCCACGCGGCTCCCCCCTCTCTAATTCTGCCAAAGTCAATTTTGCTCTTAAACTTTTCAGTGCACGATGTTGAGTGGTTTTCACTTTTCCGTGCGACCATCCAAGCACTTCTGCTGTATCTGCGATCGACAAGTCATTAAAATAGCGCATAATAATGACAAGGCGCTGATCTAGTGTGCACGCATCCAGTTTTTTTAGAACTGAACGCATATCTTCATTCTCAAGCGACTGCTGCTCAGGCGTCTTATCGCTCGATTTCAAGTCATCTGTGTCCCAGTCGAAAAATGTTGCGTCGTGTTTACTACGCACTTTCATTTTCCGGAAATAATCAATCGATACATTTTTAGCGATTGCAAACAACCATGTTTTTTCACTGCTCCGTCCCTCGAACGAGGAATAAGCACGAATCGCTTTCACGTATACTTCATGGGACAAGTCTTCTGCCAGTTGACGATCTTTCGTCAAGTATGTCAAGAAGTTGAACACATCATGATGATACGTATCATATAAATGATGGAATACGGAGTCGTCCACAATCATCCTCCTCGTTCGCATAAGTTGACGGCTAAAACTCCGTTAAGTTACACAGCTAATCACTCAAGTGGCAACACACAAGTGAAGATCGTGCCCTCTTTGTCACCTCTTCGGGCGCTTATACTGCCACCATGGGACTCTGCAATATTTTTAGCAATTGCAAGTCCGAGGCCTGTCCCGCTTTTTCCGCGTGTCCGAGCCTTATCAGCTTTATAAAACCGTTCGAAAACAAAAGGTAGATCCGCTTCAGGTATTCCGCTTCCTGTATCTATGACAGAGATGGCAACCGATTTTGGATATTTCTCAACAGAAAGTTTCACACGCCCGCCGTCAGGGGTATGACGAATCGCATTGTCGATCAAGTTAGTGAATACTTGTTCAATCCGATCCTCATCCGCTTGTAGGTGAAGCATTTCAGACCCATTCGGTTCGACTTCAAGATGGACGTTGGCATCCTTTGCTACTTGCATGAATTTGTTGCGCATCCGCTCTAAAAACGGAACAACTGCCATTTCTGATCTGTACAAACGCATATGCCCCGATTCCATACGTGCAAGATCTAGCAAGTCTGTCACCAATCTCCCCATCCGCTGGGATTCATCATGAATGATTCTGACCATTTCATGATTTTCTTCAGCCGTCTCTGGGACACCGTCCAGTATGGCTTCACTATAGCCTTGAAGCATGGATATCGGTGTTCGTAATTCATGGGATACATTTGCGATAAAGTCCGAACGCAATTTGTCAAGCTGATGCTGTTCAGTCATATCCCGAAGAACAGCTACAGCACCACGGATACTATTCTTACTGTACAAGGGACTGATTTTCACGACGAAAAACCGCTTACCAAGTTCTAGTTCAGCATCCACTTCCTCAGCAAACATGACTGCATGCTCCAACATGTGAATAATTTCCGGAGGTAGCAGTTCTTTTGACTCCTGGTTAATAAATGACCACTTTTGCAACACTTTTTCTGCTTGAGGATTGCTGAGCAGAATGGTGTTATCCCGATTGAACGTAATGACTGCATCTGTCATGGAAGTTAAAATGCTCGATAATTGCTCTTTGTCCTGTTTAATGAGCTCCACGTTGTACTTCAACTGCCGGCCCATTTGGTTAAATGCAGTAGAGAGTTGACCAATTTCATCATTTTGCTTCACAGGAATCCTGGTATCGAAATTACCCTTCGATAACTCAAAAGCAGCTTCTTTCATCTGACGTAATGGCCGGGTTATGCGTGTTGACAGGAAGAAGGCAAAAAAAGTTGTTAATATGAAGGCGATAAAAGCAGAAAGGAGCACGATATGTGTAGTCCATTTTGTCGTGTCGTGGATCGCTTCAAAACTTTGGTATAAAACCACATAACCATCCCCCTCATCCGGTAACGGTGTGGAAGAGACTATATAGCGTTCGGACACATCTTTTTGAGACAGGGAAGGAAGAATCATTTGTTTTGAGGAATTCCCATCTTGCCGTTCACTGAATAACTTATCACTTAAAATCTTCTCTTCAATCGATTGAACATTTGTCACACCGTCATGGAATGAGTAATCGACTTGTCCGTCTTCCCCGACAACCATCGCTTGAGTTCCGTTGTTCAGAATATCGTTGACGACAAGTTTCATAGCTGATTCGTTTTCGTGGTCGATGATAACACTTCCTACAGTCTTTGCTTCACGAGCAATGGTCTCCTCCGCTTGACGCGTATGGAAGTTATCGAAGAACTCCAACAAAAGTGCCGTGACAATAAACAGGACAAATGAAACGAGAAGCAATATGGTTGCCCATAGCTTCCCGACGATTGAATTCCATATTCTATTCATTCAGACGGCACCTCGAATTTATAGCCGACTCCCCATACAGTTACAATCATTTTAGCGGCACGCTCAGAAACTCTGTTCAATTTTTCTCTTAAACGCTTTACATGCGTGTCGACCGTTCTAAGATCCCCAAAAAATTCGTAGTGCCACACTTCTTTCAACAATTGCTCACGATCAAATACTTTGTCCGGTGCTTTTGCAAGGAAATACAACAATTCGTACTCTTTCGGAGTCAAGCTGACTTCTTTCCCTTCAGCTGTGACCCGATGTGCATCATGATCGATTGTAAGCTGCGGGAATACGACTAAATCTTTGGACGCCGCTGTGCTTGGGGCTCCGTTAAATGAGCCTGTACGTCGCAAAAGTGCTTTCACACGCAATACTACTTCACGAGGACTGAATGGTTTAACGATGTAGTCGTCGGCTCCAGTTTCAAAGCCGGAAACTCTATCCGATTCTTCCCCTTTTGCAGTCAGTAAGATAATCGGTGTTTGGTTTTCAGCTATTCTCAGTTCTTCCAAGACTTCCATTCCATCTTTTTCAGGCATCATGACGTCAAGTAAAATACAGTCATAATGATTTTCTTCAATTTTCTCAAGCGCTTCTGCGCCGTCACACGCTTCGTCCATTTCATAACCCTCACGAGAGAGATACATGGTGAGAAGTCGCCTAATTCGGTCTTCGTCGTCCACGACGAGCAATTTTACGTTTTCATCCATTGACGATTGCCCCTTTCACAACTACTTCTTTCATTGTACTTGTCCAGCGTGAAAAAAGAAACTAGTATACCTACTCAGCACTATTACTGTGTACATTGAAATATAATTTTAGTGTACTTCCCTCGCTTTATAAAATTTACATCCACTAATTATAGATCACGTTAAGAGCCGTTCGAAACAGCATCGCGTGATACTGGGCTTGCTATAACAGGTTTTCATACATTCTGAGAAGTTGAATCAATTGCTACACTTAAAGGCTTCAGAAGGGGAATTAACAATTAAGGAAAAGGAATGCACACGGAAGGTCCATTGCATCTTGCAGCTAGAACATATCTGGCCGTTTACATCCTATTTCAGATAACACGAACTGTCCATCCTGACAGCGTCTTTCGTAGTATTCCTCATTTCATTATCACATATACTTCCGATGAAGAGAAACAGTTTACGATTCGACAATCGAGCGAAGTCTGTGCTTTAAAATGTTTTGTATGATCCATAGTTGCACTATATAACGCCTCAGTTTGGTGTTTCAGTACTGTTACTTAATAGAATAATTTATTATGCACTTCGGTTTCCGGAGTTGGGATTGACTCCATTTCCTGAATCATTTTCTTTAGAATGTCTTTCATGACATCCCCAGTTATTGTCGTTCTTGGAATTCTGAAATTAAATCCTGAGATATATTCTTTATTGTTTTCATCAGTGTTTATAAACGCCTCAATACCGATATTTTCAGCCATGAACCGTGTAATAAGTGAATACAGAATACCCTTTTCTGAGTTAACATATTTATAGTTGCAAGTCAGAGATTTTCCTCTATAGGATAAAGGATTTGCAGAGCTCACAGATTCTACTCTTTTAGGATTACCTGTTGTAGTAGCCGGAATTGTACTCATTTTCGTTTGAAGCTTACCGTTAATGTACTTTCGCAAGTTAATACTATCTAAGTCATTATTCAGTTGTCTTAAAGCTTCATTTTTCGCAAGTACTATTTTATCGGCAGCCACTAGGTCTTCAGTAAACTTCTGTAACAACTCAGCTCGGTGTTCATGGTATACATAAGAAAACATTTCGTTTTCGAGGTCCATTTCTCTTTTATCAAAAAACTTGGTTACATTGGTTTCCGTGACAAAAAAAGCAATATCCCCATTGTTCATCACTGGTTTCACTTCAATAAACGGTATTCCCAACTGGTTGAACCGGTTTTTCTTATCTTCTTCCATTGCGTGAGTGACAAACACTTCAATCACAAGCTCTTTTCCGTCCTCAAGTTCTAAAAATAATACATCTGCAATAAAGCTTTCAATTGTTTGTTCTACGTTGCCTATGGGATGATAAAATGAATAAAAGTCTAGTATTTCATATAAATCGATTGGGAAATAATCTAAATTTATCTGGGTAACCATTTTACGCAAAAGGGAGTGATTGGTTTGCAATAAGCTAATGGGGAAGTTCAATGTGATCTTTTCCCTAGAAACTAATGCATATTTTGAAATCAGGTGGAGCATTGTCTCTTCACTGGCAGTACAAGAGCTACCTGACTGATGTGAAAAGTGATGTGCGTTAATCGGACCTTTTTTTGGAGTTAAGGTCTCTCCACAGGAGGGGCAATAGTAATTCTTATTCTTTGAAATCCGCCCATCGATATGAACAAGCTCGTTATCGCAAAAGGCATATGTAATATTAACAGCCATCGAGACGCCTCCACAGGTTATTTAAATTCGTACTGAAACGCTAACTTATATCATCATCTATTTTCTCCCATAGGCTTTGCACTAGCAAGCGATTCATACGTTTTTCGGTAAATCTCAAATAACCTGTGATTTATCGACTTTACTTCATCAGACACGAACACATTTGAGGAATGATCTACCAAATTCCAATTCCATTGCGCAAATACAGCTTTTTTATCAAAAGAAAATCAAATGTTCACTAAACATGAATTTAGCGTAATTTAGAATGAAGGCAACTATACAGGAATTGCCTCCCTTTCCGGGTTATCATTTAGGAACATCAAAGTTATCATCATATAGACGCGAAAGATAAGTCGATTATTAGTAAAGAAAATCAAGTTTCATCTATTCATAATAAGTTCAAATCTCGAAGCATTTCGTTCAAGTCTTCAGGACTTTCAACTACTACATTGCTATCTTGTTGAACCCACATACAAATAAACTGCATTTTTTCAACCATCTTACCTATCCGATGATACTCATCCCGAATTCTTTGAATATCCGGGTTTGCAAGAACATAAATAGTATCCGCACCATCATACTGTGTTGCATACTTCATCAACGTATGTACTTGTCTGGCAAGATGATTAACTATTTGACCATGATCAAATACTTCATCATTATTCAGCCCATTCTTCTGGGATCCCTTAGATTCAACAAAGACTTGGATTTTACCCTTACTCGCTTTTACGTCAACCCCACGCTGCCTACCGGTCAAAGGGCTTTCGCAATCAAAACCTTTACTTTTTAAAAATCCTGCAATAGCTATATTCACGGTATCTTCATTCATTAAAAACGGATCTGGTTTTCTTAGCTTGCTGTTACTAACAGGCATTAACTCTCTAACCTCCTAAGCATAATTATAATATTGGATAGTTGCCATTCAGTATTTACCCACTAATTCCACCTATTGAAATCACCATACATTACATAAATGCATCGAGCTTCATAAGGTTTATTTTATTTTGGTCAGTAACTTTAATGCCGTCTTTCTCATTTCTGGGCTTTTACTTAAGGCTATCCCGCCTCCTACTGTTCCTACTACTGTTCCAACCACAGCAATCGTCCATTTTTTGTATTCAGAGTCCTTTTGGTAAGACTTTTCAACCATACGCTCAATCCGATCATTAAGTTTATCTCTAGCTTCATCACTTAAATTTGGGTTCTTTAGTTGATCAGAAAATATATCTATTGCCTTTTCAATTGTGCTATACGCTTTTTCTTGAGATTTCAAACCTAACTCTCCTATGCCCTTAATTGCATTAATAATCCCAGGTGTATATTTTAGTAAGGATTCATATTCTTCTGGGCTTAATTGAGTTACGTCATAATTTTTCCCTTTTAGTTTTATTAAGTTTTCATTAATATCTATTTTTCCATTCATGGCTACACTCCTATCTTGAATGCTTTATACGTTTTTAGATTAGATAAATTTAAAATACTATGAATCAATTTCATAATTACTCTTTTTAAAAATACAAAGACCTACCCGATGCTAAATTTGTATTTCAAAAAACAGGAATCATGCAGCTTGTTGAACTTTTAGTGACAGATTAATTCGATCTGCTGCTAGTTTTGAAGCGTTATAAATCAATACAATCATATTGAAATGGACTTTTGCTCTTTTTCCGGTTCTGTATCGTACGTTATTGAGCTGATAAAATTCTTTGAGATAAGCATTCACACGCTCGACAGCGGTTCGACGCTTAAAAACTTTCTTCCAAACTTTTGATCCTCGGGCTGGCACCGTATATTTACGAAGATCCGTTGTGATTCTGACTTTATATACTTTTTGGCATTGTCCTTGGTTGGCAAGCGGGCATTCTTTACACTCAAGAGGCTGCGTGTATTTTAGGGTTTCGTACTTCGGATCATAGCTGTCATACCGATAGGAATGTTCTCTGAAACAGGTCGGCGCAAAGTGTTCATCATAGCCGATCATTTCGCTTTCGTTCCGCTTATTATAGGCAATGTTTGATTGATGGCCCATCCGATGGATTTGTTCATAAATCGGCTCGAAGTCATATCCTGCATCCATCGTATGAAGGTGTATGGATGGAAGGTGGAACTGTTCCAGACCTTTCAATAACGGAATCGCGGCTTTTCCATCATTCAAATTCCCGGAAGATAGTAAGGATTGCAGGATGTATTGACTGGAAGCACCCACTGCTAAATGGCCTTTATAACCGAACCAAAAGACATTTTTCCCTTCACTATTCTTTTTGATGCCCCATTTAGGGGCTTGTGGGACTTCTGTTCGCAAGTTGTGGAGAGGCTCGTCAAGCTGAGCTTCAATTTTCTTTTCATAAAGAGATAAACTTGCCAGTTCTTTCGCTTGTTCTTCCAACCATTTTGGTCGCTCTTCTTTTGTTTTTCTTCCGCGTTTTTTGGGCTCTTTCTTTTGTTCCTTCTCTTTAGGAGACGCTTGATCACGCGCTTCAAAGTGAGTTGCATCAATCGCGACCGTATCATCACTAATAAATCCTTCTGTAATCGCTGTGTGAATAACCCTTTCCTGAACACGCTCCACAATATCGGATTCACTCAACTTCGTTAGAAGACGGCTGTATGATGATTCTGAAGGAGTCGAATCTGACACCTTGAATCCACAGTTTAATTTAAATGTCAGATCATGATCGAGTCGTTTGATCAACCCTTTAATTGTAGGAATTCTTTCCACGTACCGTATGAAAAAACTGACGATCATGGCACCGTAATTTAGCTCTACAGGTGCACCAACACTGGTTTTCTTATTGACTTCAAAGAAGATTGCATCCAGATCAATTGCGTCCATAATTTCTTGGTATTGTTGGGTAGGTTCCATCTCATATAATTCTTGAATGCCAAATAGGCTTTGTTGTCGTATAATGGTCAAAGGGAGTACCTCCAGTCTTTTGGGATGTTTAGTCGACTACCATTATACTAGACTTGGGGAGGTACTTCTTTTTTGACGTCTTCAAACCCTTGGTATATAAGGGCTGAGGATTATGAAATTCATTCACTATGATTAATCTTTCTTATTTAAATTATACCAGAGTTGTCCATTTGAAAGCATTAAGAAATTTTCTTATGGAATGTATTTTCTACATTTTATAATTTACATGCAATGCAAAAAAAGATCGTCATTGACGATCTTAGGCTGTTCAAAATACAACTTGCTTAATGGTCCATATTGCATAAGTTCGGTGAGATACCCAGAGATATGGTTTCTCATGAATTTAAATAAAGAAATAACTATTTTAGCTATCATAGGATAAAATAGTAGTATTGCCGTTGTATGATTGTTCAAAGTGCAAATCGTATAATTATCCATATTGTATAAGGAATTATTATAGCTTGAAATATGGTTTATTTACTTCCTTTCCTCACACCGTTGGTATACTTTTATAATCACACTTCATTATTAAATTCACATCCATTCATCATAAATGTCCTTACGCGCTTGTTCGTACAATCTAGCATAGTATTTGGTCTGTTCCAGATTTTCATGACCCATAAGTGTTTGAATGCATTCAAGCGGCATTCCTTTATTCGCAAGGTGTGCAGCAAAGGTATGACGCAGTGTGTGTGGACTTAGTTTTATTTCAAGTTGATTCGCGTATTTTCTAAATTGGGCTTGGATTGTATATCGACTGGATGGCTTGTACCCATAAGGATTAACAAACAAATTAGGCAGCACGTCTTTCCTGCTATCAAGGTATGCTCTTAAGTGAACCTCACATTCTTTTGTGAATAGCACAATCCTTCCTTTTTTACGTTTTCCTAATGGAATGTGAATCATTCTTTCCGACCAATCTACATGTTCTTTTTTCATTGCAACTAACTCACTAATCCGAACTCCTGTACTGTATAAAGTTTCAATAATTGCTCTCTCATCTAACTTACTTACTATTTCTCGTAGTTGCATCAATTCTGCCGGCACCAGGTAGTACGGTAGGCTATCCGGCACTTTGGACTGCGGAATACGATTGGCAGGATCTTTTTCCACTAGACCTTCTTCTGTCAAAAAACGATAAAAGAGCTTCAAACCACATAGACGTGTGTTACAGGTAGAAACTGCTGATCCTTTGTCAGTCAATGCTTGTATATAGTTCCTAATATCACGGGCAGTTACTTCTTGATACGACTTATTACTATAAATAAAAAACTCGGTGACGAATCGCTTATAGAGTGAATTCGTCACTGGATTTAAACGTACGCTGTACTCACTTGAAAATTTGTCAATTAACTGTGCATTCATCCGTTATCTTCTCCTTTTTTTACCCCATGTATTTCCTGTAAAGAGAAACAATCTTTCGTTTAGGTAATCGTGCGTAAATCTGCGTTGTAGAGAGCTCTGTATGTCCCAGTTCTGCTCCAATAAATTCTAAATCTGCGCCTTTTGCAAGTAATTCCGTAGCAAAAGTATGCCGAAAACGGTGAGGATGTAAGCGTGTATCCATTCCAGCATCTTCCCCTAATTTAATAACGGCCTTGCGTATGGCTTGAATGCCAAGGCGCTTCCCTGTTGTTGTTGTAAAAAGCGCAGCTGCATCTATTCTTCTATCATCTAGGTAGCGTTCTAAAAGCACTTTACACTTCTCTGAAAAGTGAACCTGCCGAATCTTCCCACCTTTTCCTAGGACGTGAGCACTTCGGTTCTCCATATTGATATCTGAGCAATCGAGTCTATGAAGTTCCCCTACTCGACAACCTGAACTAATCATAAACTCCACCATTGCTTGATTTCGAATCGACATCTTTTCAGACTGATACCTAGTTTTTGCAAGATCCGACTTCCCTAAGTATTTGGGGACTGGTTTCGGAAGTCGAGGATACCAACGACTTTTAATTGGCGAACGCTCAATATACTCTTCCTGCACACAAAAGTTAAAAAATGAGGAAAGGATAGCAATACGCTGACTCAATGACTTTTCTGTTAAATGACCTTCCTGTTTTACAAACCACTCATGAAGTGTGTCAGAGGTTAAGTCACTATAGGTTTCTTCTATATACATAAAGAAGCGATCAAGATAATCCCTATATTGACTAATCGTTCCCTGACTTTTATTCATCAGCTTTAAATTCAATAAAAATTCATTTCCGGTATCGCGATTCTCTTGATTTGTAATTGGTTTTTTCAATTCCCAATAATTCATCTTCCCCACTCCTTCCTATTGATATTGGTCATATTTTCTCTTACGTGCATGTTCCATAAGACGTGTGTAGATACGAGTGCTGTTGATATTGACATGCCCTAGTAGTTCTTGAATGTAACTTTGCGGCATGTCTTTCTCCGCTAAGTGTGCAGCAAACGTATGTCGCATCGTATGTGGTGATACTCTAAATCCTAAAGCATCCTTATAATCTCGAAACTTCCCCTGTACAAACTCTCGATTTAAAGGATTGCCACGAGTGTTGCAAAATAAATACTCACTCTCAATCTCTCGCTCATCAAGGTAGACCTTTAAGCGAACCTCACAGTCATGCGTAAACAGAACAAAGCGTTCCTTATTCCCTTTTCCTTTTTGAATCCAGATCTGTCGGGTCTCCCATTTGATATCAGATAGCTTGATGTTTAGTAATTCACTAATACGTGCACCTGTTGCATAAAGAGCTTCCACAATCGCACGCTCTTGCTTATTCACTTTTGTGTGTTCTTGAAGTAGGGTGAGTTCACGTTTATCGAGATAATAAGGTAATGAATCTTCTTTTTTCGGTGCCTTAACTGTTGCTGTCGGACTTTTCTTCAGCAAATTCTCTTCCATACAGTAACGATAGAATGTCTTGACTGCAATTAACTTCAATTGAATCGACTTTGGCTTGAGTCCGTTTGCTTCCATTGAAACCATCCATCCTCGTATATCTCCTGCTTTAATTGTGTCATAGGGTTTTTCAACAAAGGTGAAAAATTGTCGCAAAGCAATTGTATAACTCCGTTTGGTTTCTGAACTAAATTTCATATGGTTATCCTTGAAAAACAATATTTGAACATCTTCGTTCATGCTCTCACCCCATCATATTTTGGTAGGCCGTAATCATGTCTTCAGTAGGTATACGCGCATACCCACGTGTTGTGTTTAAATCAGAATGTCCTAGTTCATCTGCGATAAATTCTAGCGTCGCACCTTTTGCAAGCATTCGTGTTGCAAACGTATGACGGCAACTATGTGGATTGAGAGCACGACGTAACCCTGCTTGCGTCCCAACTCTAGTAGTCACCTTATAAATGCCTTGTGTGCCTAACCGGTTTCCAAATTTATTGATAAACAAGTAGTCACTTTCCTGATCCGTGCGTGTTTCAAGATAGGCTTTTAAGATGAATGAGCATTCTTCAGAAAAATGAACTGTTCTTTTTTTATTTCCCTTTCCTATGACCTCAGCGGTTCTTTTCTTCAAATCAACATCCGTTATATTTAAATTTGAAACTTCGGAGCGACGACATCCCGATGAAAACAGGAAAAGTACAAGCGCTCGATCCCTTATCGATAGTTTTTCTATTGCTAGTCTAACTCGTGCATAATCATACTCATCAAGGAATTGTGGAAGTGAATGAGGAATCGTCGGGCGCCATCTCTTCTTCATCACTACATCGTCCATATAGTCTTCCTCTAAGCAAAATGTAAAGAATGAAGAAAGAGATGAAAGAACAAGGTCTATCGTCCGCGGCTTTTTATCAATAGAGTAAGCAGTCAGCCATTGAAGGATGTTCTCTGATGTCATTTCTTCTAGAGGGACTGCACACTCACTTAGAAATCTTTCAAGTATACTTCGATATTTAGTGATAGTTGCTTTCGCCTTATTTTCAAGTTTAAGGCTCAACAGATATTCATTAAAAATGAGTAACATCTCTTTTTGAATTCCGTCGTGCTCGCTTATCCAGTAGTTTTCAGACTTCACCATTAGTAACGAGCCTCCTTTCTTTATTTGTCTCGTAGCCTCTTAATCTCATTATGGACAGTCTATTTATCTTTTATACATCTCTTACATTTAATAGAGTTTTCGTTATACAGGAATGCACTTCTTTTTTCCTTCACCATTTACTTTGCATCTGCTCGCCATTTGTTCATACTTCTTGATCTACAATACCTTCAATTTAAAATAGACCTTATCCAATGGTGGTGATAAGGTCTGCTGATTTTATATGCAGGATTACTCTATATAGATTAACGTTGGATAAATACAGAATGGACAGAAAAAGCCATTCAACTGATTTCCCGATTGAATGGCTTCTCCCTTTTAACCTAAACCTAACAAAATTAATTGTCAGACTAGTGTTTGAATTGTTTGGTGCACAGGTGCGTTTTTTGTCTTCAATTTATTGAAGAGAAGGGCTATTTGTAGAGCACGCCGAAAGGTAGTGCTTTTTTTATATTAGGGGCTTACAAAAGAAAAGCCCTCTAACCGATTGCTCGATTAGAAGGACATTTTCTCTTTGTACCAAGTTAAATTAGTATTTCTCATCTTTTGGGATGAAATATATCCAGTCAAAATTTTCGGAATCCTAAGTTGCATAGGCACTATTATTTTGATTCTAGTTTTGCTATTATCTTACCATCTACTATTTCAAAAGCAATTTTAGCAATAACTGTCTTGTCTTTCGTTCCTTTTGTTATAGTGATTTTGTAAGGCACTCCTTCTTTAGCATCTGCCTGTTCTTTTATAGCGTTAAACAATGTTTTAGACATTTCAGTATTACTATTTAATACTAAATCATCACCCTCAACAACTAAACCTAAAACAAGACCGCCTAACTCAGTTGGAACTTCTACTTCTAAATCTTTAATCGCTACTTCAGACTTGTCAAATCTATGACCTTTAATACCCGCAGTATTTATAGCAGATACATCCAAAGTGAATAGTTTAATTAAGTTTTCATAAGTCACTTCCACTTGGTCAGTATTACCTGCTCTAACTGCACGGTTAGTTAAATAACCTAAAGTATCTTGAGTAGTACCGTTTTCAATACCAGCAGCTACTCCTACTAATCTTTTACCGCTCTGGATTTCTGTAAGTTGCTCATCGTTAGCAGCTTCTGTAACTGTACCCGTTCCTTCTGTTGCTACAGGTTTTGTACCTACAACAGAAACGTCTTGGTTAGCAGTAACTTTAGAAACAATACCTGTGTTATTTACTTTTACACCTACAGCATCAACTACTAGATTAGAAACTGATGCACCAGAAGCAATTTCTACTGTTGCAGCATCAGAAATAGTTACAGTACCAGTATATGATCCTTTTAAAGTTACAGGACCAGCTGTATTAAGTGTTACGTTTGCTCCTGCTGCATTACCACTTAAGTCGATTGTTGCACCATCTGAATCAGTTACAACAATTCCACCTGTATGTGTTGCTTGACTTACAAATGAAGTGTTACTAACTGCTGTTACGTTTGTAGAACCACCTACTGATGTAGAAATAGCTCCAGTAACGTGAGCACCTGGTGTATTAATTGTTAAATCGCCAGTAATCACTAGATTTCTAAGATTAACTGTACCAGTTGAGTTACCATTTATCGTAACATTACCATTAATCGTTCTAGTTCCAGTTGCTGGACCATAATTAGTTGTACTTACACCTGTTGCGTTTAGCGTTAAGTCACCAGTATGTGTTCCTGATGTAGCATTAATTAAATCTTCAGCGCTATTCCCTTCTTATACTACAATCACTGTAGCTTTCGATTAGGGCCTACACCGGACAAGCGACTTTCATCGCATACGGCGTGCCATCAACAGTAGTATTCATTCCCTGCCAATTCCCTTGGATTTTAATGATTCTTTCGAATCCGTAAAATATACCTATACATTTGGCAAATAGATGGATCAATCACACACAAGTGATTGATCCTACTATTTTATTGGAAAGCCATTTTTAGGGAAATAAGCTTTTCGAATACGTACCACTGACTAGGTTCCTTCGCTCCTGCTGGTTTTATCCTCCTCATAGGTTACCCTACAAGTACAAACGGCCAACTATCCACACTACTATGAACCTGCTGCCATCTTAATAGGATCACTGGTGCTGAATCACCTAGCCTACTAAGACTTCAAACGTTCCGTTACGTCCATCCCTTGTTTTGACAACCTTAGATCTCCACTATCCAGGAGTGAGAAAGAACAGGTTAACAGTCAATTTCACTGATCTCCATTCCATCATTTCATATGGAAGGATGAGTGCCGAACCCCTAGCTTAATTTCGCGACACTCACTACCTCACCCTGCCTACATGGATTCGTCTACCTGACCCTAGTTGTCTTTTAAAGAGCCCCGCCTCGGCACTACCGAGTACGACTTTACCTGACTTAATCCCTTTTGCGTAGTTGCTCAGCGCATCATTGGACCCAGGAGGATTAGGCACTTGCATCAAGACTGTTTAGCAAGATTCGGAATTACACCGAATAATTGGAATGTAACAGTTAGAATAAAACCTCATGGAAGACTACTAGTTAAAGCACCAACCATGAGGCATATTCCACTAATTTCACTAGCGAACTAGCTTATATAGTAACGTTTCGTTTATTTTTATTAAGGAGTAACTGTGCTGCTAACTACGAAGTTAACTGATGCAGTTTTTCCACCAGCATACTTGAATGTAGCAGTAAACTTATCGCCAGCTTCAGCGCCAGTGATGTTAGTTGCTGTAGTAGCATTAGAAACTACTGTTAGAGCAGAACCATCAACTTTAGATACATTAGAAATTGTAATAGTAGCTGCTTCAACTTTTGCAACGCCATACTGATCTTCAAGTTCATCAATAACTGCATTTAATCTTGATGTTGCGATAGCTTTAGTACCATTTGCATCAACAAATGCTCCACCGTTAACAACTTTATCAGTAAATGTGATTGTATTTACTTCTACAGCTTTGTTAGACACTACTAAATCTTTTTCGATTGTTGCTGCTGCCGCACCATTACCATCTTCTACCATGATAGTTACTTTAACAGGGATGTCTTTAGCAACACCGTTAATATCTTTGAAATCTCCTGCTACATAACCAAGCGTTGCAAGATCTTTGATTTTACCAGCTGTTGCAGTATCCAATTTACCGTTTGTAGTAATAGTATACTTAGATGAAGGCAATAATACTTTCGCTCCAGCTGCAGTTACACCATATACTTTAGGTGTTACATCATATCCTGCTGCTGCAGATCCTGTTGCTACGCCATCATTATACATTACTCCAAGGTCTGCAACTTCATAACTTGCATACTCTGATTGAGTTACACGTGTGAATGTTACTGATTTAGAGCTTGCTGAAACAATTTCAGATGCAACTGGTGTAGCCGCTGCAGTGCTTGGTGCTAATGAGAATACTAATTTTTCAGTATTAACTGTCCCAGCTACTGTAGCTTTTACTGTGAATACGTCTGTAGAATCATTAGCATAAACAAACGCGTTATCAGCTACAACATCAGATGATGTTACTTGAATTGTCGTATTAGCAATATCTGATTGAAGAACAATTGAGTTTTCAACTGTTGAAGCATCTAACCAGTCGTTAACTTGCTTTTTAGTTAAAGTACGACCGTATTGGTCTTGAACTAGAAGGTCTTCACCTTTAAACTTAACTTCGTTACCTGCTGCGACGTTAGTAGAAACTTCACTATTCAATCCAATAACAGCTTCACCTTTTGCGTTTGGCTTAACTGTAATTTGAACGTTAGAGTAATCACCATTTGTCGGAACTAATGATGTTAGAGTAGTAATAACGTCATTTGTAGTTGCGTTTGAAGGTGCTGTGTAGAATAATTTTGCAGAACCATCTTGTTGTTTTTCAAGTGTTAAGCCTGAACTTAAAGTAACACCTGTTAAAGCAGAGTGCTTAGTTACCGCGTTACCATATTGGTCTACTGCAGCAAATGGAACTTCCACTTTTTCAGATCCAGCAATCAACTTCTCTGGAGTAGATAATTTGAAGCTAGATACTGCTGGCAATGCGTCTGCAGTAATAGTATACTTCGAAACTTTACCTGTGTTGTTTGAAATCAATTGAAGATCCGTTGTACCACCTTTAGCAGCTTGTGATCCTGGAGCCAACTCGATAGCTTGATAAACAACGTCATCAATGGTAACTGTTGTTGCATTAGCTGTAGTAGGTTGAGCTACAAATAAAGGATTATTTGACAGATACGTCAATTCAGATAAAGTTGGTGCAGCTAGCTTATTTCCATACTGATCTTTTACTTCGAATAACAATACATATTTATTCGCTGCAAATCCTGCTGGAAGAGCTTCTAACTTATTAGTTGAAGTGTTATAAACACCTTTAATTTCAGTTGTTGCTGCTTTTGCTTCTAAACCAATTGTAACTTCTGCGTTTACTACTGTTGCAGAGTTCGCATGAACACCTGTCAAGAAGACCTTATTACCTGGAATAAATTTAACGCCTGCTGATGCAGTATTACCAATAATCAATTGTCCTGGAGTAGCAACATCAACTTTACCGCCAGTTGATTGCGTCCAGTTAATTGTTTGGTTAGTCATTTTTTCCCCATACTGGTTCAACACTTCATAATTAACGAAAGCTGTTTCGTTTGCTTGATACGAAACTCCGCCGATTGCTTTAGCAGTCGGGTTTAAAGGAGCTGTTTCAGAAAGAACGTTGATTTTAGCAACTTTTTCGTCTGCTACTGTTACTGAACTTGTCAAAGCCTTATCAGAAAGACCTGTAACAGTTACAGTGTACTCACCTTTTGTAAGCTTAGATGTTGTATTGATAGCTACAGATTTTTTGTCATCTGAAAACTTCATAGAATCAACGTTTACAACAACATTACCTTTTTTAACAACGATTGATGCTTTAGTAGTGTCGATTGCTTGGTCAAATGTTACTTCAAGACCTTTAGCGTTAATCGCCTTTTCCGGTCGATCTGTTAATTACAAAAAAGCTCCAATCCCTTGTGCGACAAGGGATTGGAGCTTTTGACGTTTTTTTAAAAATCACGTTAAGGTGAGTCTTCGCGATCAGCTCGGGCATAGTACGATAGAAACCACAGTACTCTATACCAACCTTTCGCAGGATGAACAACGAGAGGTGTTAAGGAAAATGGATAAAGAACCCGAAGAGAGAACTAAAAGTAAATAGGTTTTAAATCCCACTTCTATTAGTAGGTGAATCCGAAAAACGGGATGAAAATTGAAAGATCTAGGAATGTCTCGTAACGTCGATGATTAGGATGAATTCTGATCCATAGGAGTGAAGACGTGGACTGAATATTGATACCGGTACTCCTAAGGAAGTAGTTGTGGAAGATGATGGTATCATCATTCGTAAATGACTGCATGTTGACAGAAGAGATTTCAATTGAAAATAAAAAATACTCGCGGGCGGGAATCATTCTTAGACTAACATGAGCGAAAGATGATTAGAAATCCTTAAAGCGAAACAGAGATCTACTCCTATCCTCTTCTAGGAGTTATCCATTTATGGTATCCATAATAAACACAACTATACCCCATAGCATTGCCCGTATTGGCAGAAGATGATATGGGGTATATGCATGTTCGAATTTAATAGAAAGGTACTGTGACCTCTGCAGCACCCGATAGTTGGAGAAGAAACCTAACAATTATCCACATAAAAAGGACCACCTCAGCAATCCTTTCTTTTATCAATCATTAAAGCCTTTGATTATGTGCATGGTCAATTATAATTCGTCATACTTTAAAATTTCCACATCTTCCGGAATCAAATGCGTGTATGTTTTTAAATAATATTCACCCAGTGTTTGTTGACGCTTTACACTACAATTGTCCTTGTGATACACCTGAGTTATACCAAACGAAATACGAAAATAATTCCACTGCAACGTCTTCCAATTGGTCGCAACATTAAAATTCATCTCTGAGGATCGTAGAAACCATTCCATTTCTCTTGAAATCTGATTAGTCATCATATGCACTCCTTGTCTTTCAAAGAGACCACCTCGTCTTCTCCTCCGACGAGGTGGTCTAGCACATCAATTCCAATGCTGTCTCCTGCTTCTTTCAACCGTTTCGGGACGTCTATGTTTTCCGGACTTGGGGTAGGATTGCTGAAAGGATACTTGTCAGTATTTCTGACTCAACACCAAAATTAATGTGACCAATTTTCGACAAAAACAAACCTACTCCTAATTAAGAGTAGGTTTGTTGCAAGTTAATTTATCTTAAAAATTAGCCATACATTTCACTTTTTCTTGTTAAAAGAATTTGAATATCCTCCGAGTTTTGTTCACTTAATCCATCAAAATGTGTTTTAGAGAATATCAACTCATTGTAACCCCAAATGGCAGATATAGCCTCCTCATTATCTCCATAAAAATCAAAGTACCACTGTTTAGGTACATTTTTATCAATAACTTCAAATAGTTCTGAGGGATACCAATAAGCCATATCATAATCATCATATAGTAAATATCTCAGTCCATTTTCATAAAGTACTATCCCACAAACATTATATATTTTGCCAACTTCTATCTCATTATAAGTTGTTTTTAATCTAACACCCTCTTCTACTTTTTCAGGGCTAAACATATACCCTTCAATAGATATGCATTTAACTTTCATATACAATACCTCTTTCTATAAGTGTCGATGTATCCGTAAAAGGATTCAAATCTTAGTCAAGATTAATCAATTTGCTGCGCAAACACTCGTCATTGGAATAGATATCGCGAAACACACCCACCACGCCTAAATGGTGGGTGAATGGGAAGCTTCTGAAGAAGTCACTCCTATTATGTTTAGCGATTTGACACTCGGCTCGATACCAAGAGAGCTTTTTTCTTTTCCAGATGAATTCTACTTAAACTTAAAGTCATCAAATTTCCCTGTTTTTATATTGTAATTAAAGTGAATATTTATAGTTCCTTTTTTCCCTGTTTTTATAGTCCTTTGCATTTTGACCCATCCCTCAGAACCTGGCCATCTCTTATCATTCATCTTTTTCTTACCAACGACTTCTTTTGCGCCTTTTAAAGGATTTGAGAGTATTTCTTTCATTGCTAACTGTTCTTCTAGGTTGTTAGGAGTGGTCCTTCCAGTTGAACCTCTACCTAATGATTTCTTTTTCATTTGGTTTTTTAAAGCTTTCGTTGCATCTTTCATAGATTTTTTTAGCAGTGACTTTGCAACCTTCTTTACTACTTGTCTACCACCTACATAAATAAGAACGATAATGAGAGGATTTTCACCGTCAGAATCCGACAACATCACTGGGTTATTATCTGCATAGTTGTATCCATTTAATGTAACCGGGTTTTGGAGATCTCCCTGTACAGGGTCTCGAGACAAAAACGAACCTGTATCCGAATTATAGTATCTGGCCACCAAATAATAGAGATTTGTACCTTCATCAAAACGATATCCTGAATAACGATAAGGATTTATGGTAGCCATAATCCCGTTTTGTGATAGAATATTCCCCCAAGCATCATACGTATAAGACGCGACGACAGCTCCACTTTTATCAGTCAAGGCTATAACATCACCATGTTGATTGAAAAGATAATAATAGGTTTGACCTTTGTAACTCATTGTTAGAGGGTTTCCATTATCATCATACATATATTCTCTTAATAATTGATTATTTCCATCTGTTTCATAAAGGACCTTATCACCATCATAAATATAATAAATTTGGCCATCTGCAGTATTACTGCTAATTCTTTTTCCTTCTTCGTCATATGTGTAAGTTGCAATTGTTTTTCCACTTAAATCTTTAATCTCTTCTAATTCATTAAAATTGTTAAACCGATAAGATCTTTTACCATCCCATTTCAGATTACCAATCTCGTCATATTGATACTCTTGGTCTTCTGCTTTTATAATCTGATTATCAGCATTGTAATTATAAACAACTGTTGTGGTAGTACCATTTTTCGTTGTTTGTTTTGTCTCTCTATTTCCTGCTTTATCATACTTATAAGATATTACTGTTCCATTGGTTAGTTGCTCCGATATAAGTTGATTTTGCTCATCGTAATCATAAATAGTGGTACCTGCATTGGAGTGAATTTTTTTTATTGAATGAATTTCATCATACTCGTATATATAAGTATCTACGGTATTTCCATCGTTATTTTTAATAGTGTAATTTATTAAACGATTACGGTCATAACCCATAGAAATAGAGCTACCGTTAGGGTACGAAATCATTTTAGGGGATCCGTCCTGGTTATATTGAAAAGAAGCCGCTGTAGAATTATTTCTTTTCAATTCCTTCGTTCTATAAACATCATCTGGAATAAATTCAAGTGTCGTTGAAGGATTTGACCCAACAGTATACTTTAACTGAGAGTTGTATTCATCCCCAAGATAACTGTATTCTAACAAGTTATTTCCTTCTTGAATAGATTTAATCGAATCATTATCGTAATATAAAAATTGTTTTGATATTGTAGTTCCTCGATAAATAGAAGAAAGTCGATCTCCCTCATATGAGTATTTCCAACTTGGAATCCCATTAGAATATATATTAGTTATTCGATTTAGGTTATCGTATGAACTTCTGATTATTTGGTTATTTGGCAGAATTACTTCTATTAGGTTGCTGTTTGCATCATATTTGTAATTTGTTATTTTATTAATGGAATTAGTTTCTTTTGTAAGCAAATTCTGGCCGTTATACTCATACTTAGTTACAAAATTCTTTGCATTAATTATATTTCTGATATTTCCATTACTATCATATTGATAACCCGTTTCCCCAAACATTGGATCAATGACTTTTTCTATTTCGCCTCTTAAATTATAGGAATAAGAAAAAGGTTCTTTTGGTCCGTTTTTTGTCTGCAGTAAGTTTCCTTTTAAATCTGTTTTAAGAATTGAAGTACTTCCAAAATCATCCGTACTTTTCGTTGTTTTTATCGAACTAACGTAGTCAATTAATATTGTATCCTTTGTTCCGTTCGGATAAATCACTGATTCTAAATCACCGTATACATTATAGTTATATGTAGTTATGAGTCTGCCATTATCAGCGATAGCATCTGTGATTTCAAGGGTTTTCAAATCTCCGTTTTTGTAATATGTGCGAGTGATAGTCTTATTGTTTGAGTCAATTTCAACTTCAATATTATTGTATGTTGTATACTTGAATCTTTGAATATTTCCTTCTGGATCTGTTGTAGATAACAAGTTTCCGTTAGTATCGTATGTGTTTTTAGTCAATAACCCAGCTTTTTTTTCTGTGAGAACATCGTAATTGGCATTTAATGTATATATAGTTTCTAATCCAGCATCGTCTACTTTACGTTCTACCACATAGTTGTCATTGGTATAATAAGTAGTCTGATAACCGTTTGGGTCTTTTACTTTAGCTATCTTATTTTTTGTATCTAATGAATACTCTGTTCCTGGTCTGTCAAGAGGGTCTTTTACACCGTTAATCTCTTGTGGCTCCTGGACTTTCACTAAGAAACCATTTTCGTAGTTATAATCAGTTCTCCGTCCATTTGGGTCAATAACTGCGGATATCATCCCGTCTTCATACTCGAAACTGCTTTTAATTGATGTACCTGTAGTAATGTCTTTTAACTCATCTACGTTCTTAACGGTTCCATCGGAATTATACATATACGTAAATTTGATTCCTTCATAGGTAGCAGTTTCTATATATCCGTCAGAATTATATGTGAATCGTAAGAGCTTATTCAAATTATTTCCTAAATCTGTACTAATAGTTATCAAGCGATTACTGGAATCATATCCATAATTAATTTTATTTCCATGCCGATCTATTTGATTTTCAATATAAGCTATTTTTACAACTGTATCCTGATTTGATTCGCGAATTTTAAAAAAAGTTTCTATTCCATCTGTGTCTTTTAATGTATAGAAGTCTGTTCCTGTCTTTTTAATGGACTCATATCTTCCAGGTCCTGAATAATAGGTTGCTGTAGGTCCATCATAATTAAATTCGTGGTCTGTTCCATCTTCATCTTGGTAATTAATAATATTTGCAGTTCCTTTAATGTTTAAGAACAATTTTTCATTACCGGTAAAAGTCCAACCTCGACCCATTACAGATTGTTCAGATGATTTGCTGTTATACGTTCTCGCAAAAGAAAAATTGAATTCTCCACGTCCCATGATAGAAAAATCATTATATTGAATGATATTATTTCCAGTGGTTAAATTTGAATAGCTCGTCCCTCCGATGAGAGGATAGGAGGTATAAGGCCAATATTCTTCTAGCCCTAAACGTGCGTTTGTACGATAAGTAATCACTAATAATGGTTTATACTTTTGATTAACAGTATTTTCACTGGCCACGAATTTCTTGTAGATATTTGTGGCTTCATTATCACTTTTCAACAGGAAACCAAAGTTTGTTTCAGGTTTATTCTTCCACTCTTGAATAATATGAATTGGAAAATCCCACTTTTTCATTTCGTTATCTAGGCTGCTTGGGGACGTCAAGTTTCTAACAGTAGATAACTTGTTGCTTGTTACATAGTCCCCGCCTTTGTTTGTCCAAGCAGTAGAGGGAATAGTTTTAGAATACGTCCATGATGCTTGATTCTCTTCCCAATCTGTCGTTAACTTAAAAAGGCTTATATCGATAGGAGCGCTGTTATTTGTGGATGAAAACCAAAGATTCAAGCTCGACGACAAAATGGTGGTAGATTTTGGAATGCTTGATAAGTCAAATTTTAAAAGCGAACGTAAGGTATTATTACTGGATGTCCCTCCACCCAGTTCTAGATCATTTCCTCCTGTTTGTGTCGAGAATCCACTTCGTAAATTAGTATCTTCTACATAAGGTGTGGATTGAAGTCTTACAATAGTCGGATCAATAGTAATAGGGTATGACCGATTAGGTTCCTCTAGCCACTCCTTGTTAGGTATTAAGTAGAGAAACAATTCATTATTAATTATTTCATGTTTTAATTCTACATTATAGGAAATAGATTCTTCTGGAATGGATTCAATCTCTGTAGCTTCTTTAAATTCTTTAGGAATATAAGAATCATACATGTATGGTGCTTCAAAATAATAAAGTTGCTCATTGGTATCCTTAGAATAGAGATATAAAGTGTCACCGACTTCTTTGACAACCATTCCTTCTAAGTTCATTTTATAAGTGAATCTTTCGGGGAAACCTTTTTGTGGCTTCTCATTATAGATAATATCTTCCTTGATACGGTCTGCCCCTACTGTGTATTTAATATCAATATTTTTATACACGTCTGGATAAGTAATAGAATCTTCCGCAACTATTCCTTTAACAGAAGCAGGTTCTTCTTTTGTATGTTCCAATGGCTCAAGTTGGAGTTCTGCTAAATGTTGCTCTTCCTTAATTTGAATATAAGGAGTATCGGGGGTTTGTTTTTGATCAAATTCAACTGTAAACGCATTGGCTTTATTTTGATAAACATTTTTTGAGGAATCAGTTACTAACTCGTTATTGATTTCTTCCCATTCATTTTTTCCGTTTTTGAAGTGAAGTGGAATTTGAGAGATTTGTGCAGTATAAGTGCCATCAGCATTCAAGAATGTTTTAGAGTTTTCTGTCCTTTTTTCTATTACTTCCTTCTTGCTTTGTTTATCTTTTAATTTTGTTTGATAATTGTCTTCTGAATTTGTTTCTCCATAAGCAAAAGCAAACTCTGAAAAAGGAGCATAAGACATAAGCATAGCCAAAACTATAAGACTAGAAAGCCACTTATGACCTCGTTTTTTTAATTTTTTTCTCATAATATTTTTTCCTTCCTAATTTATACTTAGTATTTTATTAATCAAATTTAATTGTACCAACTCCTCTATTTTTCGAGCTTCCCTAAACTTCAAATGCATTCTAGTGATGATTTATTACTTATAAGATCACTATTTTTTCAGTAGAATCGTACTATGTCACATTATTGATATTTAGTAAGACAATTTTTTAAATAGATAAAATATTGTTTCCACCTTTTCAGATGTCCAAATTAATACAAAAATAACGGTATATTCTAATTTCCGTTTTGGGGCTACAGATTGGCATAGATAAAAACATTGCTACAATTCCTAAAAGTTCTCCTCCCTTTATCTAACTTTGATAGTATAAAATGTTTTACATACTATAAGAATGGGTAAATATAATCGTTTTTGTCTATTTCATCAAGAGATCCTCAGCAATTACTGTTGCTAGTAAGCCTATTTTTTTGCTATACAGTGTTAGCTGGTAAGTTAAAAGTACATAAGTCCATTTAAAATACACAAGCTTGCTAGTCTTAGATTATGTTTTTTTCTAGGATGTGATATAGCATTCATTATGTCTTCAGTGAAGTTCAAAATATGGGTGTGATGTATGTTATTTTCCCCTCTGGCCAAATAAAAAAAGAGTAGCCTTAGCCACTCTTAATAATCCGATTCTCTATAAATATCATTTGCCTTGTCAACGCCACCTTTTTGTTGTTGAATGAACCATTGCAAGATTTCATCAAACGAAATCGTTGAAAAGTCTTCCTCTTTTCGTACAAAATACGTTTCTAGCGTGTGTTTATAATGAAGGATCGTCAGTTCACTCATATCCGAAATTTCCATAGACTGGAAGTACTCATTCACGACTTCCTTGTTGGTTGGTTTACTAAAAGTCTTATCCATCACCCAGTACTTTTTTGACGCATTTTTCTCAACCCAGAATAAGTCGATGGGCGGTTTCGCCATATACTCCTTCCGGACACAAAAGAAAGAAAATGAACGTAACACCTGCTTGTAGTTGTTGATGGTTCGAATGCTCCTATAGGGATCTTGCAGGGAAAAGCATTCGTCAATCTGCTTTCGATCTACTTGTGTAAAATTGACAGGATTCGCCTCAAAATAACGGTGTAGGAAAATTCCATATTCTTCAATCGTTTTTTTCGTTCGCTTCCTAATTCTTCAGATACAATAAAAAATTATTGATTACGTCCTTGTTCTCCTCAACAGAAAACCGTCCTTTCACTTCCCAGTATAGTATAGTAGTAGCGTTAGTCGCCTTTTCCGTTCGTTATGCTAACCACAAAAAACGCTCCAATCCCTTAAGTATCAAGGGATTGGAGCGTTTTTCGATTTCTTAAAAATCACGTTAAAGTAGGTCTTCGTGATCAGCTCGGGCATAGTACGATAGAAACCACAGTGCTCTATACCAACCTTTCGCAGGATGAACAACGAGAGGTATTGAAGAAAATGGATAAAGAACCTGAAGAGAGAAATGAAAGTGAATAGTATTAAAAACCCACTAACATTAGTAGGCGAATCCAAAAAATGGGATAGAAAAATGATACCTCTAGGAATGTCTCGTAACGTCGATGAATTAGGATGAATTGTGTAATCACAAGGGGTGAACACGAGCATTGGGTATTGATGCCGGTACCCATATCCGTTAGTGCCTGCATGTTGACAGAAGAGATTTCAAATTAAAATGAAGAATATTCGGGGTATCATTCTTAGCCTAACAGGAGCGAAATAATGATTAGAAATCCTTAGAAATAGTGAATTACTCCTATCCCCTTCTAGAAGATATACATGTATGGTGTCCATAACCAACAAAATTATACCCCAAAGCATTGTCTGGATTGGCAGACGATGCTTTGGGGTATATTATCATGTTCAAATTTATTAGAAAGCTACTGTAACATCAATTCTAAGCGCATTGGCATTGGCTTTGCCTCTAAAAAACCTTGAATCCCACCATATCCCAAGTTAGTGAAAAATCGTTTAGCTGAATAAAGACTTAACGGAATAAAATTAGAAGTTTTGTTCGTTTTCTGACTCTAATTCAGTTATTGGTTCACAAAGGTAGCAAACGATATATTCTCTTAAAGTAGTTTATTCAAATTTCATTATTTTATTATTATCAGCTGCAAACATAGGCTATTCACTTGTTAATATAAGCTCTCGCGAATTGACATCATAAATTTTATAATCAATTTCAAACTGATGGTCTTTTGTAACTGTCACCTCACAATAATACGGGATTGAATCTCCATAAGCGTCAAGTGCAGGAATATGGTTAAAAGTAAATAAATCACCTGAATCAAGCATTTCGAAGTTTGATTCTTTAAAACGTCCTGAGGAAGTTAATTCGATGGTGCATTCCCCTCTAACAACATCATATTCCTTTAGTAGTATGTATTTTAGACTTGGCAGAGTAATTACTAAAAGGAAAACACCAAATAGAAGGGCGCCAGTGGCCTTGACTACATTTGGTAATGTAAAGTCCTTTTCAACATACATAAAACCAAATATAAATACTGCCATTAGAATTGACAAAGCTCCTATTATCAGCATAATATAAAACATTTTTCACATCCCCATATTGTCTTTTTAATTATATTTACGTATTTTCATTAAAATGGTTCCATCTTAGAGAATCTAGATAGTATATTTTCTACTGTTTAGATTTTCTTTCATTTAACTAACCTGACCGTTATTTCAATAAGAAAAATGAGCTGCAATAGCAACTCGATGATCTTCAACTAAAGCCCTCGATAGTTTGAAAAGTGTAGATGGCGACAAATCATATAAAAGCTGACCCAAGTATAGAAGCTACTGCAAATGTTGTACGTTTTGCTTTTAGTTCCCTAACCACCGCACTTAATATTAAAATGCCTAAGACGAAAAACATATAGGGCATAACCCGCTAATGCAATAACAATAACTGATAAGACAACTCCTAATACTTTCAGCATTTTACTTCTGCAAATCGTATATATTTTTTGTATATCTATATAACTTAGAAGTCTGTTTGTTATTACGGAGGCAAACACTTAGTTACGCTGTACGTGGTCTGTTCAATGCCTAGACGAACATCTTCAGTTGTTACTTTGGTGTTCCAATACCCACGTTCACCGACTTTAATATGCGACGCTTCATCCGCCAAATGCATCGTGACTTTTTTACACCAGTCGTTATGCTTCCGGTTAGGTTATTTAAAATTAGCTGCTACCTTGCAATCTAATATGTCTTGGATCGTCAAAAACAAGTGCCGCTATCAGTCTTCTCTAACGATTGAAAATGATTAAATGCTTGTTTATTTTGGAAAGTACAAATAGCATTTCCCTTTTATATCTTGCCTGTTGCTGTGCCACTCACGATTGTTATTAATAAAACATCCGCATTAATTTGATGCACAGGTAGCGGTAATTTTGAAAAGGAATAATAAATTCTCTTCTGGACCAACAAAGTGAATACGTAGTATTTGTTTAGTGTATGTGTTTAATTATTTTATTTTTGTCTTTTTTATCAAATTTCTAAATAAACAAAAAATTAGTAAACCACTATTTTAAAAGGTTTTTACGTGTTTATCGTTTGATTTAAACTTGTTATAACGGAACCTATTTGCGTCGGATGACATATGCGAAACGTTATGCATCAGTAGATAGTGCTTGTTTGTATACCAAATGTACACCTATTTAATAAATTTAAACTTATTTAATCGAAGTCAAACTACCAATATCAAACTTGAGTACTGTACATTAAAAGAGGAGGCAACCGCCCCCTCTTCTTTTTCTTGTAAAAAAAGATTCTTAATTAAAATCAAAATTTTCACTTTATAAACAAGTTTATTTAGATACGTCTATCATCTTTTCTATAAATAAATTTAAATTTTCTTCATTTGGATATTGATATGAGAATTTTTGCTTACACACTATTATATAATTTTTTTAGTTATCTATATCTTTCAGCTTTTTGAAAGGGTATTGTTTCATAACTTTGATTTCCTATTAGTCAAGGTTTTAATGTAAAAAGCCAGAGAGCAAAAATAATTTGCACTCTGACTTCTTATTTCCAGGTTATTCGAGACATATAGACATATTGTTTTCTATATGAAGAGAATAATTATCTCTTTAATTATAGTTATAACGAATATAACTTGAAGTATTTGTAATAATACTGTCAATATTTTGTAGCCCGTAGTCTTGGCGAATCTTATAAAACCTGTCATTATAATTATTTGTATTACAAAATATATTATTGGATTAAAATGTATAAAGTAAAACAGCGCTAACCAAACGCTAGAGATTAACAACAAAAAATCGAATCCGAAAGTCATATTGTTCATATGCATCCTCATTTATTATTTTCTTTTATTCTGTATATATGTGTAAGTTTTCCCATTTATTTTCTTTTTATATGTGACGAAAAATCTCGATAATCCCTTAACTAATAATTTTCCAAATGAAGTATCCATCCAGGTCATTAATACTGCCTGAACACCTAATACTACAACAGTTCCTATTTTAAACTTTATGCCCATTCTACTTAATCTCTTTTCAGTTTGCACCACAGCCGTTCCAACCATTTTCACTCCTTGAACCCTGTATGATCTTGGAGCTAACTTTAAGGCTTTCATATATCCTCTTACTGCGAATCCAGCAGGGATTAGTATTATTAATGAGTCAATAATATTTGCCAATATATCTGTTCTAATTGCCCATGTTCCATCTGGGTCAACATTCATTACTGGATTATTATTAGAATAATTATAACCATTTAAAGTAATAGGTTCGCTCAAATCCCCTCTCACTGGATCACGCGATAAAAATACACCATTATCAGGATTATAGTATCTTGCCATTAAATAATAAAGTTTTGTACCATCATCATATTGGTATCCTGCGTATCGGTAAGGATTTATCGTTGCCATTGCCCCACTTTGTGAAAGTATATTCCCCCATGCATCATAACTGTACTCGGCCACTACACTACCATTATCATCAACTAAACCAAGAACATCACCTCTATAGTTAGTCAAATAATAATAATCTTTGCCCTGATAAGTCATGGTTAACGGAACATCGTTATCATCATAGGTATATTCTTTTAGGATATTAAATTGAGCATCTCTCTCATAAACAACGTTGTTTCCTTCGTAATAATAATGAGTTTTTCCATTACGATCATTCGTATAATTCCGTCTTCCTTGTTCATCATAGCCATACGTTGCAATGATTGTTGAACCTTCTTTAATTTCTTTAAGTTGGTTTAAATCATCAAATGTATATGTGTACTTTCCATCTGCTATTAAATTCCCATTTAGATCATGCGTATAATCTTGATTTCCTACTTTTGTTAATTGATTAGCAGAATTATATTTGTATTCAGTCATTTCGTTTACGCCTAAGGAAACAATTGTCTTCGCTACCCGATTACCTACAGAATCATATTCATATGATATCAGGGTTCCATCTTCTAATTGTTCACTTTTTAATTGATTCAATGGATCATAATTATAAAGAGTTTCACCCGAATTAGTTACAATTCTCTTTATTTGATTATTAGCATCATATTGATAGGTGAAGTTTTCAAGAACAGTTGAATAATTAGATTTAAGGATTTCTTTATCTAAACGAGTCTTATTATATTCTCTAGTTATAGAGCTATTATGGCTATTGTCAATTGGATCGTTATTAAAATTAGTGGATTCTAAAAAACCATCCGGAGTATAACCAAAATTAACAAATGATGTGCCGTTTTTTTTAATCTCTTTTGTTCTATACACATCATCTGGGATGTAATTTAATGTATTCCATTTTCCAGAAACATTATATTGTATCTCCGAAATATAATTATCTCCAAGATACTTATAATTGGTATAATCAATTCCTTCTCTAATTGATTGTACCAAACCGTTATCGTAATAATCGATAGATTTTAATATAGCATCTCCTTCATATATATCTGTGTGATTATCTTTATAATCATATCGCCATTTCACTTGATCATTAATTAATAGAGCCTGCAATCTTTGTGACTCATCATATTGATTTGTAACATTAGAACCATTTGGCAATAAAGTATTAACCAAATTACCATTACCATCATACTTATATTCTCTTCTTTGATTTATTGCATTTTTTTCAAACTCTAAGAGATTTTTTCCATTATAACCATATTCAGTAGTGTAATTTTTCACATTCCTAACAGATTGTAGGTTACCATTTTTATCATATTGATACTTTGTATCATTTTCATTAGCATCCGTTACTAACTCTAATTCATCTCCTAAGTTATAGGTGAATTTTGTTTTTTGTCTATTCCCATCTGAAAATTCAAGTAGATTTCCGTTGAAATCTCTTTTTGAAGTGCTGATATTGTTATGAGCATCAATTAGCTGTTCAGTTTTTATACCATCAGCATAATAGTTTTCAAACTTTTCTGCGGTATTATCCGGATTCACAACTTTTGACAAATCTCCATTAGCATCATATTCATAGATGGTAGTTAGTTTTTGATTTGCAGCATTATTGTCATCAATTTCAGCCTTTATTACATTTCCTTTTGCATCATACTTATAATTAGTGACCTTTCCATTGGAATCTGTTTCTCTACTTATATTATTGAATGTTGTATAGATATAGCTATTTTTGTTACCTTCAGCATCTACAGTTTCTAGTAAGTTCCCCAAAGAATCATATTTATTCGATTCTTTGACGACTTTATTGTTATTCTTATCATACCCATATCTAAATAATAAATTGTAATTTGCATCTAATGTAACTTCTTCTTTTTCACCTGAAGAATTAATCGATTTCTCTACGACATAATTATCATTTGAATAGTAAGTAGTTGTGTTTTCTTCAGCATCCGTTACAGTTGCTTTTTTTTCAGCTCTATTTAATGTATAGCTCGTTCCTGGACGATCTGCTGAATGGATTTCGTTGTCCGTTTGAGGTTCCTGAACTTTAACTATATCGCCATTTTTATATGTGTAATCTGTTTTTCTAGTGTTTGGATCAATTATTGTTGCAAGTAATTGATCTTTGTACTTAAAAGTAGTCCTTGTTGTTTCACCAATTCTATTTTTTAATACATCTACATATTCTAACAAGTCATTTGCCGTATAAGTGAAAGTTATTACTTTGTCATTATCGTAATTAACTTCGTATAGAAGATCCTTGCTGTCGTACTTTAGTTCAATAAATTTGTTGAGTTCTTTTCCTAAATCAGTTTTAATATATCGCAACTGATTTTTTCCATTATATTCATAATGGACTTTATTATTATTTCTATCAATCTGTGTCTGAATATAAGCAACTTTTACATCAGTATCACTAGAGGTCTCAAGTACTTTAAATATGGTTTGATTTCCATTAGTATCATACATTGTATATATATCAGAACCGGATTTTTTTATTGTCTCATACCTGCCTGCTGGTGGGTTATAAGTGGCAGTGGATCCATTATAAATAAACTCATGATTTGTACCATCTTCATCTTGATAATTTAAAATGTTAGCCGTATTTTTGATGTTTAAATGAATTTTTTCATTCCCAGTAAAACTCCACCCATATCCTAAAGCTGATTTTTCCAAGCTTTTACTATTATATGTTCTTCTAAAAGTTAAGCCAGAATCTGCTCGACCCAGAACAGTAAAATCTTCATATTGAATAACGTTATTACTCGTCGTTAAATTTGTATAACTAGTACCGCCCACTAATGGGTGAGAATCATACAACCAATAATCCTCTAAACCTAAACGAGCATTCGTTTTATATGTTACAGTCAGCATTGGTTTATATTTAGCGGCGATTACTTGCTCACTACTTGCATACTTCTTATAATACCCCAATGTTTCATTCTCGCTTTTTAAAAGCACACCATAATTAAGAGAAGGATAAGTTAACCATTCTTGCACAACATGAATTGGAATATCCCACTTTTTCATATCACTATCGATTGTATTAGGAGCACCAATCCCTGTTACAGTAGATAATTTGTTACTTGTAACATAGTCACCTCCACTAGAAGCCCACGGTGTAGAAGGAATACGTTTTGCATACGTCCATGATGCTTCATCTTCAGCCCATTCTTTTTTTACTTTGTACATGCCAACATCAATCGGTGCGTTATTATTAGTTGATGTATACCAAAGGTTTAGACTTGAAGAAAGAATAATAGATGCTGTTGGAATTGATGAAACATCAAACTTCATTAAACTACGAATAACATTATTAGAGGATTTCCCAGTACCCAATTCTAAATCATTTCCGCCAGTTGTGGTCGGCAAAGCACTACGTATATTAGTATCAATTGCATATGGTTTCGATTGAAGTCTTACAATAGTAGGGTCTATTGTGATGGGATAAATTCGATCTTCATTTTCTAACCATTCTTTATTAGGTATTATTTGTAAATATATTTCACCGTTTTCTTTTTCAATATCTAGTTTGATATCGTATGACACTGCTTCCTCTGGTGTAGAGGTAAACCCTTCAGTGACCGTAAATCCTTCGGGAACATATGAATCGTACATATATGGAGCATCAACATAATATAATTTTTCTTTGGTCTGTGGGTCGATTAAAAAGATCATATCATTTTCTTTTACTGCATCCAGGCCTTCTAAATTCATTTTGTATATGAATTTGTCAGGGAATCCACCTGTAGGCTTTTCTTTATAGATAATATCTTCTTTAATACGATCCGATCCAATGGAATAACGGATATCTATGTGACTATACACATTTGGATATGTTATTGTTTCTTCTTTGACAACTCCTTCGGAAGGAGTATCGGGTGCGAATGAACGAAGTGAGGTCTTCTTATTAACACCGTTAATGGGTTCTAATCCAAGATTGAACATCTTATCTCCATCTTGTACACTTACATTTTCACCCTCTTTATTGAATGACTTGTTTACATTAACAGAAAATTCGTTAGCCTTGTTTTCATACGTTTTATTATCTAAACTTTCTGTCAACGTATTGTCGATTTCTTCCCACTCCTCTTTTTCGTTCTTGAAGTGGATAGATTCTTGAGCAATTTTCGAGGTGTAACTTCCATCATCATTTATAAATGTTTTAGAATTTTCTGTTCTTAAACTCTTTATATCCTCTCTTTCTGAACTGTCAATTTGATTACTTTCTTCTGGTTGCTGAACTTGAACTTCAGCATGTACTACAAAATTGGTAAACGGAATATATGTAACTATTAACGAAATTATAATTAAACATATAAGCCATTTCTTAAATAAATTCTTATTTCTCATAACTTATTCCTTTCTGGAATATATATTTTTTTATCCCAGAGAAGATTATACCTTTTAGCTAAATAATTTACTATGTTTTTTTAAATAAACAATAAGGGAAAATAATGGTAGTAATTCACCTGTTAAATAAGTAATATAGCGTAGCGCAGTTTCTTAATTGAGAGCAGGTGTCCCATACCTTTAGAGATGAGAAAAGAACTTCCTTAGATGAGCCCTTGTAAATATAAAAGTGCAAAAAAATTGGGCAATCGGAACATAAAAACCCCTAATATTTATTCGTAGATCATATAAAAAGGCATTTGAAAATCGATCGATATTTTAAAGATTTCGCTGGAATTTATTAAAAAATTGACCACTAATCGGGAACTTTGATATAGAATAATAGACACTAGGAATCCTGCCTAATAGGTCTGTTCTTTGAGAGAAGTCGTTATTCCAACGATATTTCATAGGGTTTAGCATCCAATGATTCCTACTAGGCTAGAACCAATGACCCTTAACTTATTAAGGTAATAATGTATGTGTTTGATAGATTTAAAGTGCAACGCCGATTTAGCGCTATTCAAAGCATATTGCAAATTACTTTGAAATGACTTGAATTTTTAAATTGGTCGGCAGAATGTAGGAAATGAAAGCGAGGTGTCATCTGCCCCCTCTTTTCATTTATTAATGTCTAGTAGTTTCTATAGTAATTGCTCAGCTTTTTGCTTCACTGATTGAGTATCTACTTTAAAGATTTCTATGTTGTCAATCTCATCTGTTTTTCGTGATAAGATAATTGGATTATATCTCCTTCTCTACTTTCAGAAGACAAATGCTCTTTTAATACAAGGAGTTGTTTCTCTTCATTTTCCCGATCTAAAAGAATAGCTAATTCATCTTCGAAACGGTCAACTGTTTATTTGCTCATCATCCGCACGCCCAGCCGTCCTTAGCATTACTTGCTACAGGTACATCAATTGTCAAAGTATCATTGGTAGCAAGAGCCACATCTACTGCAATTCCGCTCTCTGTAGCTGTATTATCAGAAGCGATCAATTTAGTAATCGCTTCAACATATAGGCTAACTACTTATACTGCTACTGTTGCAGAAAGTTTATCAATATGTACGAATGAAGGGGACGAAGAATGAGGGTGTAGGAACCAGAATGGATGTACCCCTGTTTGCATCGCCAGGTTACATCCATTTGTCATACATTTCTTTTCGGGCGTGGTTAAACAATCGGGCGTACAGTTGAGTGGTCGCTGGCCTTTGATGCCCAAGCAACTGTTGAATCGCTTCGCCTGGCATCCCTTTTTGGGCAAGGTGTGCTGCAAATGTATGCCGCAGCATGTGTGGATGTACATGAAACCCCAACTGTTCGGAATAGACTTGGAAGTTCGCATTGATCTTTTGATGGCGTATTCGCTTGGTTGCGTTGTGATTAACGAATACATACGGCAATTCATCGGTCCGACTCGCTAAGTATGCTTGAACATACTGAAGGCTTTCAAGACTAATCAATACGATTCGCCCTTGGTTCCCTTTGCCATCCGGGATATGAATACTTCGATCTGTTTCATTGATGTCTTCTTTTTTCATTGCGACTAACTCACCCATTCGTATCCCTGTCGAGACAAACATTTCGACGATGGCGCGTTCCAACAAACTATGTTGGACACAGGCACGAAGTTGTGTGAGTTCAGGTTTCGTCAAGTAAATTGGCACTTTGTCAGGGAGTTTCGGGTACGGGATACGTGCTGCGGGATTGGTGGCAATCCAGCCTTCCTCCAAACAATACTTAAAATAGGTTTTGACCCCGATTAACTTCGTGTAGATGGTCGTGGGTGTGTACCCTTGTTCCTCTAACCACATCAACCAGTTTCGAATATCCTTTCGGGTGATCTCTTGAAACGGTATCCCCGTCTGTTCGAAAAATTGGAGAATGTTACTTTGGTAAGCCCGGATGGTGCGAGGTGCCAATCGAAGCTGATAATCTTTTTGGAATTGCTCAATAGTGTCTATCGACATGATTTTCCCCTCTTTCTTATCCCATATGCCTTCTATATAAACGGATTAGTTTCCATTTCGGAATACGTGCATAAATTTTCGTCGTTTCTAAGTTCGCATGCCCAAGTTCATCGGCGATAAAATCTAGTTCAGCTCCTTTGGTTAATAACTCTGTCGCAAATGTGTGACGGAAGCGATGCGGGTATAGCGAGCCTGTGATTCCTGCAGACTTCCCAAGTTGATTAATGATTTTTCGCATCCGGGACATGCCGAGCCTCGTTCCTGTTCTTGACACCAATAAGGCAGGATGTTCTTCTTCCTTTACCTCCTCCATCTCCCCATACCGTTCCAATAAGAGTGCACACGTTACGGAAAAATGCACCTCGCGGATTTTTCCTCCTTTGCCCATCACGCGGGCAGTTCGTGTATCTATGTCCACATCCTTTTTATCCAGTAGATGGAGTTCACGTATGCGACATCCTGACGAGAGAAGGAATTCTACGATAATTCGATTCCGAAGGAGTTCTTTTTCAGCATGTTGGCGTACTTTAGCCAGCTCTCCTTTTTCGAGATACCTAGGTATCGGCCTGGGTTCCCGCATATACCACCTCTTCTTGATGGGAACACACTCCATGTAGCCTTCCTCCACACAAAACGTGAAAAAAGAAGAGAGGATGGATAACCGACCGTTCACCGTCGTGGCTTGAACGATTTTTTGTTGGTGGATGACCCATTGCAAGATTTCATCAAAAGAAACAGTTGAAAAGTCGTCCTCTTTCCGTACAAAATATATTTCTAGCGCTCGTTTATAGAGAATAATCGTCAGTTCACTCATATTCGAAATTTTCATCGACTGCAAGTACTCATTTACGACTTCCTTGTTGGTTGGGTTACGAAACACCTTATCCGTCACCCAGTACTTTTTTGACGCATTTTTCTCCACCCAGAATAAGTCGATGGGCGATTTCGCCATATACTCCTTACGGACACAAAAGAAATAAAATGAACGTAGCACCTGCTTGTAGTTGTTGATGGTTCGAATGCTCCAGTCCGGATCTTGAAGAGAAAACCATTCGTCAATCTGCTTCCGATCCACTTGTGAAAAATGAAGAGGATTCGAACCAAAAAATCGGTGCAGCACAATCCCATATTCAACAATCGTTTTTTTCGTTCGCCTCTTATTCTTCAAATACAATAAAAACGCATTGATCACGTCCTTGTTCTCCTTAATGGAGAAGCGACCTTGTACTTCCCAGTAGAGATCGGTGGCTTCGGCAAACTTCCTTTTATTACGGAGCGGTGTGTCTTCCAAAATTTCATTCTCCCAACAATACTCATAGAGAGACCGAAGTGTACTCCACATCCCATTCCTCGCCGATTCGCTGCGTTGTTGATGCGTATCTATCACCCTTTGTTCAATTTCTTCCAGTGTTAGCTGACGAAGCGATTGATCGATTTCCTTGAAAATCCTTTGTAAATAGGTTCGCAACGCCACAATCGTATGCTCAGTTCTTCCTAGCGTTTTCATATGAAGCAAGAACTGATTCACAATCAGTTGATTGTCTGGATTCGGGAGATTGGTTTTCAATTCCCAGTAATAATCTGGGGTAGATATCTCCTGTAAATTCGGATTGAGCGGAAAGTTGTCTAAATGTCCTTCCTGGACACAAAAGTTGTAAAAACCACGCAGTGTTTTTAGATAATCTTTCACCGTTCGCTCTTTTTTTTGCGCTCGTTGTTGGGTAAGCCACGCCTCGACTTCATCTCTAGTAATCGATTTATAAGAAACCCGGTGAGCTAAGAAGAAGGATTGTAAAGTAGTTCGGTAGCGCCTCACAGCATCCCTACTAAGATCCTTATCTTTTAAGCTCTTTAAATATAAATTGAGGACGATGTGAGTGTCTTCCACCAGTCCTTTACAATTCACCTCCCAATGTCCTGCCATCTCTACACCTCCTATTTCTTACTGTTGGTATTGATCATACTTTTTCTTCTGTTCAGGGTTCATTAAACGCGTATAGATTCTAGTACTATTGATATTGGAGTGACCCATTAATTCTTGAATAGACGTAAAATCCATTCCTTTTTCCGCTAAGTTTGCCGCAAATGTATGCCGTAATGTGTGCGGGCTAACTTTGAAACCGAGGGCTCCTGAGTACTCGCGAAACTTCGTTTGAACTAAGTCTCGACTGATGGGTTGTCCTCTTTTATTTGAAAATAGGTAGTCACCCTCATACTTCCTCATTTCGATATACCGTACCAATCGCTCTGCACAGGCATGACTAAAGAGGACAATTCGACCTTTATTTCCTTTTCCTTTTCGAATCGTTATCTGTCTCGTTTCCCATTTGATATCTTCCAGTTTAATATTCAGTAATTCAGTTACTCGTACCCCCGTGGCATACAATGTTTCAATAATTGCACGATCTCTTATATTGTCCTTTGTGTGCTCCTGCAGCATGGCCAGTTGTCGCTTTGATAGGTAGTAAGGAAGAGAATCGACCTTTTTCGGTGTAACGACTTTTAAAGTCGGGTTCTTATTAATTTTGTTTTCTTCCATACAATAACGGTAGAAGGATTTTAGCGCGACGAGCTTAAGTTGGATACTACGTGGTTGAAGTCCATCATTCGTCATGACTTCTAACCAGTTCCGGATATCTCTCGCTTTTACTTCTTCCACGCTTTTTCCGCACACGTTGAAGAATTGAGAGAGCGCTAACTTGTACGCACGAACGGTTTCTGGACTAAATTGATTGTGGTTATCTAAAAAGAACTGTTTAATGACTTCTTGATTCATGTTTTTCACCCCATAATATTTTGATAGGTTAACAGCATCTCTTCCGTTGGGATTTGTGCATAGATCCGTGTGATGTTGAGGTCCGCATGTCCTAACACGTCTGCGATGAACTGTAAATCGGCTCCTCTCGCGAGCATGTTGGTCGCAAATGTATGCCGGCACATATGCGGATGGAAGGATTGGACGAGTCCAGCTTCACCACCTACTTTTTTCAACACTTTTCGAATCCCTTGTACTTGAAGACCATTGCCAAATTTATTCATGAATAACGGATCTGAGGGTTTAGCTGAACGTCTTTCCAAATAGTCTTGAAGGACAAGTCCACATTCTTCAGAAAAATAAATCTGTCTTATTTTTCGTCCTTTCCCCGTGACATCCATTTTTCGTTTGTTAAAATCAATATCCTGAACGTGTAAACTAGCGACTTCTGAGACACGGCAGCCCGTGGAAAACAGGAATAACAACAGGGCCCGATTTCGAATCGATAGCTGTTCAGCACTCACTTTCACACGAGCATATTCAAATTCGTCCAAGTACTTCGGCAACGAGTGAGGAATTTTAGGTCGCCACCGTTTTTTCACGACCGTGATTTCCATGTACTCTTCTTCTAAACAAAAGCTGAAAAATGAAGAGACGGCGGATAGATACAAATCAATCGTGCGCGGTTTCTTTCCTTCCGACATAGTAGTTAACCACGTTAACACATCGTCGCTCGTAATCTCTTCTAACGGAATCGTACACTGTTGAAAGAATGCTTCGATAATCCTTCGATACTTCTCAATGGTTGCTACCGCCTTATCAGCTAACTTCAGACTGAGTAAATACTCATTTAATGTTTGTCGTGTTTCTTCTAGTAAATGGCCAGCGCTACTTTCCCAATAGATTTTCGTTTCACTCAGTTTGTTTCACCTCTTTTCATCTCGCCATCTTCGTTACTATCAATATGACCTATTATTTCGGTATTTATACTAACGTGAGTTTTATTAAATGATTTATATATGAGGAATGCACTTTACTGTGGATGATTGCTTTTATTGAGGTTTTCGAGGTGTTATAAGAAGCTCTTTCCAAGGGAGGCTTTCCTTGTGCAACAGTTGTCAGGCAAGAATAGCAAAAAGCCCTTCAACCAACTGATTGGTTAAAGGGCTCGTAGGTTATATGGTTTTGTATGTAGAAGGAGACGTATCGAAATAGAGGCAAACTACAGGGATCCTGGTGTTAGCAAGCCAACAGCAAAATAACATACCAATACATAGATAGTGTCTGTTTTCCGGCAAAAAAAATAAACCGCCTCTGAGCCTGCAAGTATAAGGTTGGTTTATTTTTACCTATTGTGCGAATCGCATTTGAAACGGATGTTATACAACCACCAGTTTACCTAAGACACAATGACACTAGGTATGGTTCCAGTATAACATGCTATCTTATCTCTGTCTTTCATAGAACATTTACATCTTGATTCGCTCAATCACCTTGATAATGTAGATGGCCCATCAGATTTCCATATTTATTTAAACTCCTGACTCACCTTATGAGCTAACAGATTCACATTCCGACAAATTATCTATTAATTTCATCTACACTTATTTTTTCTATACTCCTCAAAATCTATTATTTCGACTTCTTGTCCAGATTCTCTCGCATCCTTATAGTCTTTTTCACCGTTTTCATCTACTTGTACATAAATATTATCGTCTTCAACTTTTGTAATATCACAAGACAGTTTAACTGCTACTTCTTCATCAAATTTATTCCATGTAATTGCATTCACCATTATTTTACCGCCTACTGACAATTCTTCCAAGTTACCATGATAATCTTGTTTCATCTTAACTGGTTTCTTTCTGCCTTGCATTGTTAAATATATAGTTAATTCAATAGCCATTTACATTCTCCTTTTTATTAAAGACTCAAGATGCATGAATAATTTTATATGTTTCTCATAAATCTATCCGGTAAGTTAAACATATGCAGCTTCCCATTGCTTATCCTTCTTTCGGGATACAAGTTGTTAATACCATCGGTGAAGAGAATCAAATCCCCTTGAATATGTCAATTTTCTGTCCAGCACATAAAGCCCTCTAACCGATTACTCGATTAGAGGACTCATCCATTCACCAATCAAGTTTCCTGATTAGTGTCTGAGTTATTAAGTGCACAGGCACGCGTATTCAGTTATTCTTTAATAAATTTAGTTGTAGTTACTACAAATGGATTAATAGTATTCAACTGCAACTTGTATCTAGTAGATGTATCACCTTTTTTATAAACAGTGATTTTGTATCCTTTTAAAGGGTCTTTTGCATTACCAGAGTTGATCTTAGCAGGATCGATTAAATCTGATGCACTGATTAAATCATTTTCAACTGTCAACAAGACAACATTCTTGTCAGTATCATTGCTGAATTTCACCTTACTCCAATCAATTGCAGTAGACCAGCCTGATTCCGGTGTTGTATCTTTCACTTTACCGAGAACCGTTTTGACTTCACTTGCTGTAAGATCTTTTGCTTCTGCTTGTGTAGCAGGCGTACCATTATCTTTTTTAATAGCCCCATCAGCACGGTATACGCGAGTAACCTGGAACTGAAGATATTCATTTAAAAAGCTTTCAGCATTAGTGATGTTTGTAGTATCTACATCGTCACTAAATGTAATTGCGAGCTTCTCACCGCTTAGAGCAATACCAGTGACTGTCTTATTTTTAAGTTCCTCACTTTGTCCAGTTTGAACATTTCCTGTTGAAGTAGTAGGAGCATTTCCTGTTACGTCAACAGGAGCATTAGCTGTTACATTTGAGATCGTTCCTGCATTATCAACAGTTGTGCCTGTCGCAGCTGCATCAATTGTTAATGTTCCAACCACCGCACCAGCTGCTACATTAAGAACAACATTTGGCTTTGTAACATTAATTGCACTTCCTGTTAGGTTACCTCTCAACTCAATCGATTCTGAGGATGTCGGTGTTAATTCTATCGTACCGAATGAACCACCATTAGCATCTAAAATAGCACCTGATTGAACGACTGTGTTTGCAATTGCTGTGCCAGAATTTGATTCGATACGAACACTATCATCATTTTTCACAGTCAGGTTATCTGCAGTAACATTATTTAGATGAATACTGTTAGTCGCACCAGATAAAACTACAATATTAGTAGCTGTTACGTTATTTAAAGTAACCGTCCCATTTGCACCTGGATTCACATAAACAGTTCCGTTTATTACTAGATTCTTTAAAGTAGCATCAGAATTGACATATAAATTACCATTTAAAGTTGTCGAAGTTGCTGGTCCATATGTTGAGTTACTTGTAACTTCATAGATACCTGAATACGTTCCTGCCGTATTCAAAGCACTTGCATTTAAGCTATTCCCTTCTTATACTACATTCCAGTAGCTTTCGATTAGGGCCTACACCGGACAAGCGACTTTCATCGCATACGGCGTGCCATCAACAGTTGCATTCATTTCCTGCCAATTCCCTTGGATTTTAATGATACCTTTGAATCTGTTAAAATATACCTATATAAATTACAAATAGATGGGCCAATCACATCTAAGTGATTGGCCCTACTATTCTATTGGAAAGCTACATTTTTAGGGAAATAAGCTTTTTGAATACGTACCACTGACTAGGTTCCTTCGCTCCTGTTGGTTTTACCCTCCTTATAAGTTACCTTATAAGTACAAACGGTCAACTATCCACACTACTATGAACCGGCTGCCGTCTTAATAGGATCGCTGGCGCTGAATCACCTAGCCTATTAAGACTTCAAACGTTCCGCTACGTCCATCCCTGGTTTTGACAACCTTAGATCTCCACTATCCAGGAGAGAGAAAGAACAGGTTAACAGTCAATTTCACTGATCTCCATTCCATCATTTCATATGGAAGGATGAGTACCGAACCCCTAGCTTAATTTCGCGACACTCACTACCTCACCCTGCCTACATGGATTCGTCTACCTGACCATAGTTGTCTTTTATGGAGCCCCGCCTCGGCACTACCGAGTACGACTTTACCTGACTTAATCCCTTTTGCGTATTTACTCAGCGCATCACTGGATCCAGGAGGATTAGGCACATGCATAAAGACTGTTTAGCAAGATCCGGAATTACACCGAATAATTGGAACATAACAGTTAGAATAAAACCTCATGGAAAACTACTAATTAAAGCAATTCCATGAGGCATATTCCACTAATTTCACTAGCGAACTAGCTTATATAGTAACGTTTCGTTTATTTTTATTAAGGAGTTACAACAATGTTCGTGATTTTTGATGCGTCAGTAGTTACTGTAAATGCTTTAGTTTGCTGTGTACCAGAAGCTTTTGTAATTGTTGCTGTTAATACTTCACTTCCTGGACCACTTACAAATGCACCCGCATTAGATACGTAAGTTCCAGCTGCAGAAGTCCAAGCTACTGTAACTCCTGTGTCTCCAACAGTAGTTGGTAAAGAACCCAAATTATCTCCAGCAACTGAGATTGTAGGTGTTGCAAGGTTTGCTTTAGCTGCCGAAATCGAAGCGTTAGCTGCTGCTGCATCTGCAGTTGGAGTATTTTTCAAAGTAGCAGTAACTTTTAATGGGTTAGCAGCAACGCCACTAAACTTAACAACTGTATTGAATACTGAATTAGCTGTGAATTCTTTTACACTTGCATCTGATGCACCATTTTTATCAAAGATCAAATCACCAGATACTTTGTTAAATGTTAGAGTTGCATCAATTGCAGGAGTTGAACCATCTGCAAGTGTAACTTTTACACCAGTTGTTTCATTTGCTGCAACGCTAACACCATAAGTGTCAGTTACAATAAAGTCAACTTTTGATTTTAAAGCTTCAATATCAAATGCAGCTGCATTAGTCCACTCAATGTCTTTAACTTCTACTAGCTTTTCAGTACCTGCAACCATAGCAGGAGCTTTAGTATTTGTAACAATCTTAACATCTGCAACTTTTGGAGCTACATTAGAATACGTGATTTCTTTTGTTAGAGTTTCTCCAGTAGCATTAATAGTAATAGTTACATTCTTTTTAGCAGTTGTTGCATTAGATTCGAAGTTAACTTTAGCTCCGTTAGCTGGTTTGCCAGTTACTGTGAAGTCTTTATCTTCAACAAGTTTAACAACTTCGCCTGATGCAGTAGTCGCATTCACAACCATTTTCTCAGTGTTATATGCAGCAACAACTTCGTTATCAGCATTAACGTAGATAGGTGAAAGATCTTCTACTTTAAATGAAGCGAAATCAGAGTTCTTTACAACTGTGAAAGCTTTTGTAAATGCACTTGCTTCCACTGGAGCAGCACCATTAATTAACTTGAATGTTAATACTTCAGATGATTTTTCTGTACCAACTACAGGCTTAACAGTCCACTTTTTATTTGCACTAGCATCATTTGCTAATGTAAACGTAGTAGCGGAAGGAGCAGTAACTTGGAATTCAAGGTCTTTAAGAATATCTTCATCAGTGATAACTTGACCATACTGATCTTCAACCATTAGGTCCGTGTTACTAATCACTGAACCTGTAGTGTCGTTAGAAAGAAGTGCAGTTCTGATGTCCTTGTCAAGACCTGTAATCACAGTAGCAACTGCTTCTGCTTTAGGTGTTACTGTTTGTGTTGAAACTTTACCAGAAGTTGTAGTAACGACAACTGTTACTGGTACGTCTTTTGTTACATTTACTTCTTTAGCACCAGGTACAGCATTGTGAGTTACTTTTACAAACAAACCTTTATCCTTAACTTCTACAACTTCACCAACTGAAGTAGTAATGTTATCTTTTACTTTAGCTAACTCAGCTTTAGTTTTAATTTCATTACCTTTAGTATCAGTAACCATCAACGGGAACATGATGTCCTTTTTAGCAGTTACTAATTCTGATGGAGAACTTAATGTTACAGAGTTAAACTTAAGTCCTTCGTTAACCGTAACTGTTGCTGTAGAATTTGCACCAGTAGTCTTAGAAATAAATAGGACATTTGAAGTCCCTGCCAATCCTGCCTTAGAAACCTCTAGAGCTAATACTTGTTTACCATCAATTGTTACTTCTTTGATTTTGTTATCCGCAGTACCTAAGAAATCAACGACTGCTGGATTTGTGTTTGTAACTACAAGCTCGTTGTTAGCACGTGTAGCACTAGTAACTTCTTTTCCATACTGATCTACGACAGTAACTGGAAGGTAAAACTTATCTTTAGAGAAGTCTGTTGTTCCTTCAGTTAGTTCTTTACCATCTTTATTGTACAATGCACCTACTGTTGCTTTAGCAGCAGCGGACTTATTTGAAAGTGTAAGCTGTTTTGTAGTGGAAACACCAGTTGCTCCATCTACAAGAGTAATATTGATTTTGTCATCAAGTTTCGCGCCTGAAACAAGATTAAATTCTATTGAACCATCTGATTTCACTGTAGCGCCGTTAGCTGCTCCAGTTACAGTTTTGACTAATGATGCACCATAAAGTTTAGTGATGTCTTCACCATATTGGTTTGTAACCTGATATGCAGCAGTTGCTTTGTTTCCATCAGCCATTGGAGCTTGATCAGATAGTACTTCAATAGCAGTGACTTTTTCGTTTTGAACAGTAACACTACCTGTTAGAGCGTCTTTGTCTTTTTGAGCAACCTTAACAGTATATTCGCCTTCTGTTAACTTAGAAGTAAGCTCAATCATTGCCGTTTTGTTATCAGCTGACATAGTAACTCCAGCAATGTTAGTTTTAACAGCACCTTTGTTTACTGTGAAGTCCGCAGCAGTAGCAGTTACAGGCTTTGTAAAAGTTACTGTAAGAGTTTTAGCGTTAGTCGCCTTTTCCATACGATAAAATTTTATCAAAAAAGCCATGAATCCTTTAGCACCAAGGGTTCATGGCTTTTTTAATAAGAGAAATATTCTCGTTAGTATAATTTAAGGATAATAAAACACTGATCGTTAAAAAGATATTAAAAAACTGTGCAGCGGGTTGGCTGCACAGTTTCCGTTATGCGTATGAGTGTAGACCTGCAATGATCAAGTTGACAGCTACTAAGTTGAACATGATGATGACAAATCCGGCAACGGCAAGCCATGCCGATTTCTTGCCTTCCCATCCTTGAGATAGTCTAAGGTGCAAGAATGCTGCGTAGAACAGCCAAGTGATAAGAGCCCATACTTCTTTCGGGTCCCAGCCCCACATTCTTGACCACGCTTCGTGTGCCCAGATCATAGCGAAAATGAGCGCTCCAAGTGTAAAGACAGGGAAACCGATAAGGACAGATCGATAGCCGATTTCATCCATCAATTGAGAATTAGCCTTCTTAGCAAATGGCTGCAAAAGTGCTGCAATCGGTCGTCGGAAAATGAGTCTGATTAGTATATAGAGAATGATCCCCGTAAATAATGACCACACAAATGTAGTGAGTGTTTTAGCATTCACGATTGCTGGCATCTCAGCCCAAGGCTTCATCGTTTCCGCAGTCACTTGCTCGTAATCATTCATCCCAAATAACGCGGGCATATTATAGGTGATTTCTAAAGACTTACCGTTTTTGTCCACATACGTGAACTCTGACTCATACCCTGCGATACTGAACGCTGTAGAAGATAACACAAATCCAAGGACTAGAACGACAGTGAACATGACCGCTTCCAGCCAAAAACGTTCTTTGGATTTCTTCGTTAAATCTACGTTCTTCACAAGATAGATCAGTCCTGCAACCGCACTGATCGCAAGAATCGATTCACCAAGAGCTGCGGTGATGACATGTACCGTTAACCAATAACTCTTCAGTGCTGGAATGAGTGGTGTGATCTCTCTAGGGAACATGCTCGCATATGCAATAATGACAATCGCAATCGGAAGCGCAAACAACCCGAGCGATGGTGTTTTGTAGATGAAGAAAATGAGAATGAATGATCCGACAAGCATCATACTGAATGCAGTGGTAAATTCAAACATATTACTGACAGGAGCATGTCCTGACGCAATCCAGCGGGTGATGAAATAACCTAATTGAGAAACAAAACCTATGATTGTAACAACAATCCCGATTTTCCCCCACATGCTATCTTTATAGGTTTTTTCCGTTTTAGAACCCTTGACCGCCCCTCCGAAAAAGAAGGTGCCGACTAGGTAGGCGATAAATGATACTAGCAGTAAATTCGCACTTAATGCAGAGTAATCCATTAGTTTGTCTCTCCTTCCGTCGTATCAGTGACAGCTTCTTTGTCCTGCTTATCGGTATACGTTGGAAGAGCAGCTACTTCTTTCACTTTATCCAAATCTTTTTTGAGTGTATACCAGTTTTTGTTTGTGTGCGCTGCAATCAGCATTTCAGAACCCGTTCCTTTTTGGATCCAAATTCTTCTATGTTGCCAATAAGATCCTTGGATGACACCGATCATAAAGATAATTCCGCCTAACAAAAGAATGTAAATCGTTTTATCTTTACGGATTGTGAGACCTGAAGCATCTCTCGTTTCTGCAGATAGGAACTTGGCTTCATAGTCATTCGGTTCAACTTCTAACGTTTGTCGGATCGCAACGAAGCTCTTTTCGCCATCCGGATGTTCAGGTGTCTTCATATTGAATATGAATGCTGGGTTATTCGGGATCGGAGATTTTGAAGATGGTTGTCCATCCACAATGCCATCATAATCCGCATAGTATTCCATGAGTTCAATTGAAGATCCACTTCCAAGATCGTATTCTTTCGCTGGTTCGTTCAAGTCTATTGTGAATTCACCCAAAGACTGTTCGGTCTTTTTGTTCACCAATGTGAACGTCATCGTTTTCAATTCACCCGTTTTGTAATCCATCTGGAAAATGCTATATCCATCGAATTTCAATGGTTTGTTGACAATGATCGGATATTCTTTTATGAACTCTACATCTGAAGAACCCGGTAAAGAACCTTCTTTTTCTTTATAAAGTTTAACATCAGATTTGAATTCACTCACGATGGCGCCATTTTTCTCAAGTGCTTCACCGAAAACTTCATCTGCTTCATCTTTCGAATACGTTTCTACAGAGAAGTCGACATTTTCAAGTAAATATCCTGGGGCTCCTGGAATTTCACGCGTTTCCCCTTCACGGATCCACATCGTCTCATCGACATAAAATCCTGGAATGCCGCGCATGAGCACACCTAATAAAAATATGATAAGTCCTGTATGGTTGACGTACGGACCCCAACGGCCAAACCTGTTTTTCTCTGCGAGAATCGCGCCATCTTCCACTTTCACTTTGTAACGTAAATCTTTCAATGCTTTTTCAGCATTTATAAGAGATTCATCAGCATCCGTGATTTCACTTTCCCCATAGATCCGTTGACGTTTCATGAACGAAGGATGACGTTTTGTCCGTTGTTTTTTGAGTGACTTGTAAAGTGGGATGACCCGGTCTAAACTAGCGATAATTATGGACGTACCGAGCATACCGATTAAGATTTTGAACCACCAGCTGTTGTACATATCATAAAATCCAAGCTGATAATATAATTTACCGACCGTCCCATAAAGACGCTCGTAGTACTCCAAATACGCAGATGGATCATTTCCATCTACCGGAACATAAAATTTTTGAGGGAAAATCGTGCCGATTGCTGATGTCGATAAAACAGCAACAATGATACTGACACCGATTTTCACACTTGAAAAGAAGTTCCAAATTTTATCGATAATGGATTTCTTATAAGTTTGCGAACGTCTGGCAGAACCTTCATAACGCATGTCGACCATTTTACTATTCTGCGCTTCGTCTGTAAGCGGTCGGCCACACTTTTCGCATAGGACGGTTCCGAAAGGATTTTCGTGACCGCACTGGCATTTAATTTTGCTCATTGGATACCATGCTCCTTATTCGGGTTGAATGCTCTCCATAAGAGACACAATTTCAGCTTCACTCATTTCACGGGTGACAATTTGTTTAATGACGCCATTTTCATCAATCAGCATGGTTGTCGGAAGCGGGACCACGTTATAGCTATTCCGGCTCACACTTTTGTTTTTGTCGATCAAAACAGGGAATGTGAGTCCATATTGGTCTATGAACGTATTCACTTTAAATTCCGATTCTCCGATATTCACAGAAAGGACTTGTACCCCTTTTTTCGTGAATTCTTTTGCGTGCTTTTCGATATATGGCATTTCTTTTTTACAAGGAGGGCACCACGTTCCCCAGAAATTCAGGAACACACCTTGTCCTTCATAGTCAGAGAGCTTCACTTTCTCTCCGTTCATATCCAGCAGTTCAAAGTTCGGCGCCTTATCCCCGACTGCAAGCACTTTTGTTTCTTTCTTAGAAGTAAGTGCAAAGATAATAGCCGCCGTTAAGATGAGTAAAATCGCTCCTCTTATGATCAAGCGCTTTTTCTTTTTGTCCATCTTAGCCACTTCACTCCCTTCTGAAATTTGGTGATTCGAATCATACATAGCATCCTTCATTATAACAAAGATGTGTATTTTAATCGGCTCTGTTGATGAAGGCTTTGTGAAACATTTGTGTCACGAGTCAGCCGATTTTACCGGTTTCCGCAAGAACACGCAGTTGTTTCACTTCATGGGTCGTCAATTCGCGTGCCTCACCTGCATTCAGTCCTATAGTGGTCAGGTTGGCGAACGATTCCCTGCGTAATTTCACAACTGGACATCCAATGGCATCGAACATGCGGCGAACTTGACGGTTTTTCCCTTCAGAGATTGTGATTTCAATAAGTGCGGTTTGCGCTTTTTTATCCATTGACCGCATTTTCACGTTTGCAGGAGCGGTCAATCCGTCTTCCAATTCAATTCCATGCTCAAGCTTTTTCAGTGCTTCCCGAGTTGGGATGCCCTTCACTTTTGCAATGTATTGTTTTCGGATACCAAACTTAGGATGGGTCATTGTGTAGGAAAAGTCTCCATCATTCGTCATGATGATGACACCCGATGTGTCATAATCCAGACGCCCAACAGGGAAAATACGCTCCTCAACGCCAGGTAGAAGGTCCAATACCGTTTTTCTCCCCTTCTCATCATGGACGGTCGAGATATAACCCCTCGGCTTATAAAGCAGGTAATAGACGAATGTCTCTTTCACAACTTGGACCCCTTCAACTTCCACTCTATCTGCATTCGAAACTTTTGTTCCAAGTTCAGTCACCACGGAACCATTCACTTTCACTTTTCCTTCCAGGATTAACCCCTCGGCTTTTCTCCGGGATGCAACACCAGCTCTTGCTAATACTTTTTGTAGTCTTTCCATTTCCGTCACCTCATTCTTCAGTCTCAAAAATTATGTCATATTTTTATACAAATGAAAAGAAGACGGCCTAAAAAGGGCACTACTTAAGGAATTCACCCTTTTTCCATGGACGACCAACTTTTTTCGCTAAAAAAGAAAAAAACAGAGGCGTTAACTAGTCCTCTGCTGCAAAAGTTATCAACGTTCTCAGTCATCTTTTTAATTCAAAAGATTTCACTCACGTTTAAGTTCAACTTCCGAAGTCACCACTTGTTCTTGATCCAGTGAGACTATCCATTGGCCAAATGATGAGTGCGCATCACTTCGCGGAATCCGCATGACTGAACTAACTTTACTCTTCTCTTCCTGATTGAGCAACAACTTTATTGGTTTCTTCAGATACGCTGTGATACCAGGCAGTACTGCATACTCGCCTTTTTTAGCGACTGTCACAATTGTATACTCGTTAAAAACTTGGGAAGCCAATGATTTGTGGACATTCCAGTCATTCCCATTATTCAGCGTCACGACAATTACTTTTTTGCCGTTCTTTTCAAAGTAGGTTGCTAACGTCCTGCCTGCCGCTTTCGTGAAACCGGTTTTCCCCGCAACCGCATCCGTGTCTGAAGTAATGAGCCGATGTTTGTTTTCCCAAACCCCTGGTTGCGTCCCCTTCCTAGTATAGTGTTCCGTAGATGCAATCTTCTTGAATTTTTTATTTTTCATCCCAAAGTAGAGCATCATTGCTGTATCATATGCGGATGACAAATGTTTTTCATCATGAAGACCTGAGGGATTGGTGAAGTGCGTATCCTTTAGTCCATAAAGATCCGCTTGCTCGTTCATGAGTTGGACAAAACCTTCCTCGGATCCACCAGCATGTTCAGCAAGGGCCATGGCTGCATCATTTCCGGAACGCATCATGAGCCCGTGAAGCAGCTCATCTGTTGAAACCGTACTCCCCGGCTCCAAGTATATCGATGATCCTTCCGCGGATGCTGCCAAAGGTGAAATCACGGTTTCTTTTTGAGGTGCTCCGGATTCAATAAACGTCAGTGCCGTCCAAATTTTTGTTAAGCTCGCAATCGGCAGTTGATCATGCGGGTTGGCTCCATCCAATATCCTCCCGTTGTCAGCATCGATGACCACCCATGATGAATTTACGGCAGCTGTAGCTGAAGGAATAGGCATGAATCCAATCGAAACACATAGCATCATTATAGCAAGCACTCTTTTCAAACACTGTTTCCTCCTTCTTCTTGTGCTTCTAATATGTCCTGAAACTTCGTTAAGAATAAGTCCGTGTCTTCATCATCTTCTGTCTCTTGGAGTAGCGGTGGCAAATCTTCCAACGAATTCAGACCGAAACGATCTAGGAAATACGATGTTGTTGCATATAGAATCGGGCGCCCGCTCGCTTCTAAACGCCCTTTTTCCATGATGAATCCTTTAGAAGCAAGGGTCTGGATGGCGCGTTCGGATTTGACACCCCGCACATCATCCACCTCAATTCGAGTGACTGGCTGTTTGTACGCTATAATTGCTAACACTTCCAGTGCAGCTTGCGTCATCATTTTGGATGGAGGATTTTCAAACAACCGTTTGATATCCTCCGCGTGATCCGCTTTTGTGACAAGCTGAAAGACCCCTCCATACTGACGCAATGTAATCCCACTTGTGTTACGTTCTTCGTATCCTTGGAGCAATTGTTCCAAAGCATCGGTCACTTCACCTTCAGTGGATACAGTCAATGCAGCAAGTTGTTTTAACGACAGCCCCTCTTCACCTGCTACAAAAAGCAAACTTTCTATAGTGGCTGCTAGCTTGACATGTTCAATCATGCGATTGTTCCTCCATTTGCATTCGAATCTTTAATGTGTCAAAATTCCCGTGTTGTTCCACAATGATATCGAGTCGTTTCATCAGTTCAAGAATGGACAGAAATGTGATGATCAAACCATTCATATCTCCTTCTTCAAACAACTCTTCAAAATCACAACTGCCACCCTTACGTTCAACATGACTCATGATTTCATCCATTTTATCGCCGACAGAAATTTCGTTATTTGTTATACTGGCAGACATAGGCGCTTTCAGTCTCCTGCGTTGCAGCATGCGTTGGAAAGCACCGAGAAGGTCGAACACGTTGAGTTCATCACCTGGATCGATCGGAGTTACACCTCCATACGATTCCACTTCTGTAGGTGGTTTCGTGTAGTGAACAGCACGTTCATCCGCCGATTCTTTCAGTTGGACTGCCGCTTCTTTATACTTTTTGTATTCAAGAATACGGGCAATCAGTTCTTCACGTGGATCTTCTTCCATATCGAACTCTTGCCCGTCCTCATCAAATACATCGCCTTCGTGCACAGGGAGCAGCATTTTGCTCTTGATTTCTATCAAGGTGGCGGCAAGAACCAAGTATTCACTGAGCTCATCGAGTTCGAGTACACGCATCGCATGTAAGTGTTCTATGTATTGGTTTGTCAGCTGCGCCATTGGAATGTCATAAATATCTATTTCCAATCGGTTAATTAAGTGCAGCAATAGATCGAGTGGACCTTCGAATGCTTCTAGTTTTACATTATAAGACATTTTTTCACCTTTTCTGCTCACAGCAGATGGACTAATGGAAAGGAGTGATTGTATGCACCCTTATTTTCATCCGCTCTTCGTGGAGTTCCTAGTATATTTTAATGACAATCAAGATTATTTCGAGGGCCATGAGGTATTAGAAGAATATTGGAAGTCGATTCCTGGGTACTCAAAGTCACACCCACTCACTGCTTACATACTGTTGTCTACAGGGATGTATCACTGGAGACGAGGAAATCTGAATGGAGCTTTCCGGACCATCGACAAAGCACTTCAACGATTTAACTCTCTTTCGCCCATCTATGATGAATATAAAGAAATGATCGAATTTGATCGACTTCTTCTAGATGTCGAACTTGCAAAGAAAGAAATTTCATCGGGACATTCTTTTTGTGCCATCGAAATCGTTATTCAAGCTCATCAGCTCATTGAATTAGTCCACTTTGCCAAACAAAAACTCATTTTACTCCCAGCAGGCAGCGAAGACGTTATTCATAAACATATGCGTCGTGACAGAAGTGATATTCTAAAACTTCGCAACGAAAAGAAGAAGAGCGGACACTAGCGTTCCGCTCTTGTTTCTTCCAGAACACATTTACTGACAAATGCATCCGTATATTCATTCCCATAGGGCGTTTTGTCTGGAAATTCCTCTTGCAGTTTGACGACCATCTCTTTCCCAATACCTTGCCCCCTGAAAGAGGGATTGATGGAAAGATGTTGTACGACAAAAGAATGTTCTGCAACTTCAGCACCGACAATTCCAATGAGATCTTCTTGTTCCTTCACTAAATACATTTCCCAGCTATCATCCGTCTCATAGCGTGTCATCGTTTCTTGCAGTTGTTTGACAGGTTGATCACCTGAGCTATATGAAAGAAATCCCATTGCTATTTTATGATACGCTTTCTTGTAACGAACAAGTTTCATGGGTATCCCTTCACTTTCAATAATACTGTCTGCTCGATTTTACAGGAATGTCCATCATTTATCAACTCAGTTTTAACGGGGATCGATAATCGGTACAACAATATACCAATAGAGAGCTCCCCATCCTAACGCGATGATGACAATTCCTAAAAACAAGAGTAGGTTCCGCTTTTTCATTACGATTCTTTCCTCACCTTCTGTTGCAAGGAAAGGTCTAATCGAGTGATGTCTTCGTACGTCTCTCGACGGATGACGAGCTGATGATGCCCTTCTTCAGCAAATATGACGGCAGGTCTAGGAAGTCTATTGTAATTTCCTGCCATAGAATACGTATAAGCTCCTGTACAAAACACAGCGAGGATATCTCCTTCGGTCACGTCTGCAAGTTTTGCGTCGACAATGAGCTTGTCGCCGGATTCGCAACACTTGCCCGCTATCGTAACGGTTTTATCGTGAGGACTTGTCATCCGATTTGCGACAGCCGCAGTATAGTTTGCATCATATAAAGCCGGACGGATATTGTCAGACATGCCTCCGTCCACTGCAATGTATGTGCGTACTCCTGGCACTTCCTTTTCACTGCCAGCTGTATAAAGTGTTGTCCCTGCATCTCCTACAAGCGACCGGCCCGGCTCTATCCAGATTTCCGGAAGCGGATAGTTCCAACTCTTCGATAGTTCAAGAACAACTTCCGCCATTTTTTCTACATATTGAGAAGGTTCCAGTGGCTGATCTTCTTCCGTATAGCGGATACCGAATCCTCCACCCAAGTTCAGCACGGTGCAAACAAAAGAATGCGTTTCTTTCCACGCTTGCATTTTTTCCATCAGTACCTGTGCAGCATGAGTAAATGCATCTGTTTCAAAGATTTGAGACCCTATATGACAATGGAGTCCTAATAATTGTAAATAGGGTGCGTCATAAGCGAGTTCAAATGCTTTGTCCGCTTGACCGTTTTTCAAGTCAAATCCGAATTTGGAGTCTTCTTGTCCCGTTGTAATGAACTCATGCGTGTGAGCCTCAACACCTGGCGTGACTCTCAGCAAGATGTTCATTTGCTGTTTTCGGGTAGATGCGATTTCTTTCACCATGGACAGCTCCAAAAAGTTATCGACGACAATACAGCCTATTTTTTCATCAAAAGCATAGTTCAATTCCATATAGCTTTTATTGTTGCCATGAAAGTGAATGCGTTCCCTAGGGAAATCGGCTTTTGCTGCAGTGAACAATTCTCCGCCTGAAACAACATCCAATGATAACCCTTCCTCAGCTGCCAATTCATAAATTGCAATCGAAGAAAACGCTTTGCTCGCATAGGCAACTTGAGCACGGATCCCCATTTTTTTAAATGTTTCTTGAAATCCTGCCGCCCGCATACGAAATAACGCAGTATCGTAAACAACGAGCGGTGTACCATACACATGTGCAAGGTCAATGGCGTCTGAGCCGCCTATGATCAAATGCCCTTTGTCGTTCACTTTTTGAGTTCCGTATAAGTCCATCGGGTACGCCTCCACTCGAATAGTTGCGATTAATCTCCTTATACAATTTTTGAATGCAGAAGGAGTTGTCTATGGACAAATTTATCACAACTTTTAGGGACAGGCAATTGTTTACGGCATTCGATTCCTACTAGGAGAGTGGGTGATAAAAGGTCTTGGTGTGTCTTTAGTCACCGGTTGGCGCAAGATTACTCGAAGCATCGCTTTCGGAAAAAATGGCAGCGCCGGCCATAGGTATGGAACATTCAGCGGCTTCATTGAGCTTAGGTAATAGAACAATACCGCAAGCATTATGAAAAACCCTGGTGCGCCGGCTGCTGCAGCCGCAATAAGTAAGGCGATCCTGAAAATCTTAGTGGTGATGCTCAATTCATAAGAAGGGATTGAAAATGTCAAAATGGCACTGACTGACACATACAAAACGACTTCCGGAGTAAACAGTCCCACGTCTATAGCCACTTGTCCAATAACAACGGCTGCAACAAGTCCCATGGCAGTTGTCATGGGAGTGGGTGTATGGATGGCCGCCATTCTTAACACTTCTATTCCTAAGTCGGCAAGTAACAACTGGACAAACAATGGAACTGCGCCAGGATCATCCGGACCAATATAATGCAAAAATTGAGGAATGTGTTGTGTGTTCGTTGCGAGTAAATACCAAAATGGCAGTAATAGAAGGCTGAAAATCGCCCCGGCCATGCGGATCATCCTAACAAATGTCCCAATGAAGGGCGCCTGCCGATATTCCTCCGCATGTTGCATATGATCGAAAATGGTGGTCGGCACGAGGATAGCAGATGGAGAAGTATCGACTACAAGAGCAATATGACCTTCCAACAGATGCGCTGCGCAAATGTCAGGTCGTTCAGTGTATCGAACAAATGGCATCGGATTAAACCTTTGCTTGAATAAAAACTCTTCTAGGGACTTATCCGTCATCGTTAAGCCATCTGTTTCAATTTCATCCATTCTTTTACGGATTCCGTCCAATATATCTTCATTGACCGCTCCTTTGATATAGGAAATAGCCACATCTGTTTTCCCGACTGCAGATACTTTATGCATTTCAAAACGTAGTTCAGGTGTCCGTAATCTTCGTCTGATCAACGTTGTGTTTTGAAGAATATTTTCCGTAAACCCGTCCCGCGATCCACGGATTACTTTTTCATTATCCGGCTCTTCCGGCTGTCTCCCTGGATAACTTCTAATATCAATGAGAAAAGTGAAACCATCCTCGGTCACAAATCCCGCGAGTCCACTCAATATCGATGTTAGAAATTCATCACGACTTTTAGGCTGCTCCACTGCGTGATAAGGGAAGTAAGAGAGCAGCTTCTCACCTGAATGGTGAGAAGCTTCATCCCCTCTGTCTGCATCTTGCATTTCGGTTAATAACGTGGTGATGGTCTGCCCGTCAACTAGCCCGTTGATATACAGTAGGAGAACAGGCATTTCCCATAAATGAATTTCCCGTAAAGTGGCATCAAATGTTTCGCCTGTTCCAAACTTATCGACAAACCAAGCTTCTGCTTCCGTCTTAGATGTAAATAATGGATTCATTTACCGATCAGCCCTCGCTTTATCTAACGTCTCTTCTACACTGGCACCCATCCATGTTTTCAGCTGAGATAGTATTTTCTTTTCCAGACGTGATACTTGGACTTGGGAAATCCCAATCCTTTCTGCAATGTCACTCTGGGTGCAATCCAAGTAATATCGCATGTAAATAATTGTCTGATCTCGTTTATTTAGTTTTGAGACGACATCCCTTAACGGAATATGGTCAAACAGCCTCGTAGAACGGTCGTCTTTGAGCTGGTCCATCAGAGTCAAACTATCGCCGTCACTGTCATATAACTGCTCATGTAACGATGCTGGATCGCGTAAGGCATCAGACGCCAATATGATTTCATCAATCGTTACTTCCAGTGTTTCTGCTAGCTCGGATATTGAGGGGGACGTCCCGTGTTCTTTGACATAACTATCTGTCGCATGTCTGATTTTAAAACTGAGTTCACGAATCGAACGGCTCACCTTCACCATTCCGTCGTCCCGAAGGAACCGTTGTATTTCTCCTACAATCATCGGCACTGCGTATGTCGAAAACTTTACTTCGTAGGATAGATCGAATTTATCAATCGATTTCATGAGACCGATACAGCCGATTTGAAACAGATCCTCCAAGTCTGCACCACGCGAAGCGAACCGCTGAACAATTGACCAGACGAGGCGTGTATTCCCCTCCACCATACGTCTGCGGGATTCCTTATCGCCTGATTGGGACTGTTGAATCAGCATGCGCATTTCCTCTTGGGATAGAAGTGCTCCGTTTTTTTCAACAGACATTTCCATAGGTCACCTCATTCTGCTTTTTTCCGTGACCGGAGAAAATGTTTTTTCAAACCGTACGACAGTCCCTTGTCCAATAGCAGATTCAACCGACAAATTGTCAGCAAAACTTTCCATGATCGTAAACCCCATCCCGGATCTTTCTAGTAATGGTTTCGTTGTAAACATCGGTTCCATCGCCTGGTCCACATCGAATATCCCATTCCCCTCATCCGAAACAGTCATCGTTACTTTGCTATCTTCGATTTTCGCATGGATAGTCACTTCTCGTTTCCCATCACAGTCATATCCATGAATAATTGCATTCGTCACAGCTTCAGACACTATTGTTTTAAATTCGGATAACTCTTCAATCGTCGGATCTAAAGGTGTTATGAAACACGTCATCGTCATTCTAGCCAATGCTTCGTTCTCCTCAATTGCGACAAATGACAATGTCATCTCATTGTTCATGTAAAACCCCTCCGATTTCACCTATAGCTTTTTCTACGGTGCAATGCCTCACCACTTCGCCAAGACCTGAGAATTGAAAAATCTTCTCCATTGTGCCAGAGGGATTCAATATGAGAGTCTCGCCATTTTGCGGAGAAAGATCTCTCATTCTCCCTAAAATCAATCCAATCCCCGAACTATCCATAAATCCAAGATGCGTCAGATCCCATATAACACCATGCACTTTCCCACTAAAGATTTCCGATGAAATTTGTGTTCGGATGCGATTGGCTTCATGATTCCCTAATTCTCCGCGCAACGTCACAACAATGATGCCATTTTTTGTAATTGCTATATCTGTCATCGTTAATCCCTCCTTCTCGCCAACTATTCAACGGAGGGAACGCGGAACCCTTCTTCGTGACAAAACTAGTCAAAACTAGTGTCCACGTAACATGAACCGACATTAGGACTTACAGGGAGCATGTCCAAAATTGGCAGTCTTTAGACGACTATTCTATTTTCGGTAACAAAAAAAGCACCGTTCACAGAAATCGTGATCGGTGCTTTACTCATGTATGACTTTAGCTGTCCATTTTTCAATCCATCACTTTATGAATCAGTTTAGGACGTTCCGGAGCATGTTGTGCAATGTGAATATGATCGAGCAGTAAACTTTCCGTCTGTAGGATGTTTTCTGTATTCGAGTGAATGACAGCAATCGTCTCCCCTGATTTTACAGCATCCCCGATTTTTTTCTTCAGGACAATGCCGACCGCCAAGTCGATATCGTCTTCTTTCGTTGCTCTGCCAGCTCCGAGAAGCATAGCTGCAACGCCGATTTCATCCGCTTCCATCTTTGTTATAAAACCAGTTGTTGTCGATTTCACTTCAATTTGATATGCAGCTTTCGGCAATAACTCCGGATTTTTCACTATTTCAGGATTTCCTCCTTGTGCTTCAAGGAACTTACTAAACAACTCAAGTGCAGAGCCGTCTTGAATAACCTGATTCAACTGATTGCGAGCGTCTTTTGTATCTTTTGCTTTTTCACCGGCAATTAACATTTTACTCCCTAGAACAAGGCACAACTCCGTTAAATCCTCCGGTCCTTCACCGTTCAATGTATCGATCGCTTCTTTCACTTCCAGAGCATTCCCGATCGCATATCCAAGTGGTTGGCTCATATCTGAAATAACAGCCATTGTATTACGACCCACTTCTCTACCGATCGCTACCATCGACCGGGCAAGTGCTTCTGCATCTTCAGTCGTTTTCATGAACGCACCATCACCGGTTTTCACGTCCAACACAATCGCATCCGCACCTGCTGCAATCTTTTTACTCATAATGGAACTTGCAATGAGCGGAATGCTGTCTACTGTTGCGGTTACATCACGGAGAGCATAAAGCTTTTTATCGGCAGGTGTTAAATTACCGCTTTGTCCAATAACCGCTAACTTTAAATCGTTTACTTGTTTCACAAACTCTTCTTCCGTAATTTCGACATGGAATCCTTCAATTGCTTCCAGCTTGTCAAGCGTCCCCCCTGTATGTCCAAGCCCTCGTCCACTCATTTTGGCAACAGGCACTCCACACGCAGCTACGAGTGGTGCCAGGATCAGCGTCGTTGTATCTCCAACGCCTCCTGTAGAATGTTTGTCGACTTTAATGCCTTCAATTGCCGATAAATCGATCTGATCACCGGAATTGACCATCGCCATCGTCAAGTAGCCTTGCTCTTCTGCATCCATGTCCGAAAAGTACGTAGCCATCAGAAAAGCGCTCGCTTGATAATCGGTGATAGAGCCATCGGTGTAGCCATTGACAAAAAAACGAATTTCTTCTTCAGACAATTTCTCTCCATCTCTTTTTTTCTGAATCACATCGACCATTCTCATTCTGATCACCGTGCCTTCTCTATTAATGATTGTAAAAAGCTCTCTCCGAATTCCGGCGCTTTCGCTTCAAAATTCTCCGCAATAGTTGCTCCGATATCTGCAAAAGTCTTACGTAGCGGAAGCGTACCACCACTTATAAAACGCGGAGAGTACACGAGTAACGGAACAAATTCCCGGGTATGATCTGTACCTTCATGAACCGGATCGTTCCCATGATCAGCAGTGATGACCAGCAAATCATCGGGTTTCAAACGGCTCATTATTTCAGGCATCCTTGCATCAAATTCCTGGAGTGCCAGTCCATAACCGAGCGGATCACGACGGTGTCCGAACAGCGCGTCAAAATCCACTAGATTTGTAAAACTCAATCCTTCAAAATCCGTATCCATTTCAATTAGAAGCTTATCGACACCGTCCATATTACTCTTTGTACGCACCGCTTTAGTCACACCTTCATTATTGAAGATGTCCGAAATTTTACCCACTGCAACCACATCTTTTCCGATGTCTTGTAATGCATTCATAACTGTAGGCGAAAATGGTTTAAGCGCGTAATCATGACGATTCGAAGTTCGTGTAAAGTTTCCAGGTTCTCCGATAAATGGACGCGCAATGATACGACCAACTAGAAATTCCGGCTGAAGTGTCAGTTCGCGGGCAATTTTACAAATACGATATTGCTCATCAATCGGAATAATATCCTCATGTGCTGCAATTTGAAGGACCGGATCAGCAGAGGTGTACACAATGAGCGCTCCCGTTTCCATATGCTCTTTTCCGTACTCTTCAATAACTGCCGTCCCGCTAGCCGGTTCGTTACAAATCACTTTACGGCCTGTCCGTTTTTCCAACTCTTCAATGAGTTCAGAGGGAAATCCATTTGGATAGACTTTAAATGGTTGTTCAATATTAAGACCCATCATTTCCCAATGTCCGGTCATCGTATCTTTACCGACAGAGGCTTCCTGCATTTTACCGTACAGTGCGATAGGAGCCTGCTCTTCAGGAACACCTTGTATTTTTTTAATATTGGATAAGCCCATCCGAGCGAGGTTTGGCATATGCAGACCGTTCTCCATATGTTCTCCGATATGACCGAGCGTATCAGCTCCTTCATCTCCAAACAAATGTGCGTCCGGCGCTTCTCCAATACCGACCGAATCGAGAACGATCAAGTGAATTCTTTTAAATGGTTGTGTAGTCATTTGAATTGCCTCCTAAAATTATATGATTATGCTCTTGGATGAAACTGACTGTACACATCCTTCAGTCGCGTGCGGCTGACATGTGTATATATTTGAGTCGTTGAAATATCAGCATGTCCGAGCATTTCCTGTACAGCCCGAAGATCCGCGCCATTTTCAACAAGATGTGTGGCGAACGAATGACGCAACATGTGAGGAGTTAACTTTTGAGTCAACCCCGATTTTTTTGAGACTTCTTGCAAAAGACTCCATATGCTCTGACGTGTCAGCCGCCCTCCTCTGGCATTTAAGAAGAGCGCATCTTTTTCTCCACTAGAAGAAACAAACTCCGGTCTTACGAGTTCAAGATAGTTTGTACACGCTTTCACTGCAGTGTTCCCTAAAGGTATGATCCGTTCTTTACTCCCTTTACCGAAAACGCGGACAAATCCCATCGTTAAATTGATGTCATCCGCATTCATCCCTATTAGTTCACTTACCCTCATTCCTGTTCCGTATAACAGTTCAAGAATGGCAGTGTCCCGGATACTTTGCGGGGTCGCTATGCCAACTGATTGGATGAGCTTATCAATAACAGATACGGAAAGAACACGCGGCAATTTCTTTTCCAGCTTTGGCTGTTCCAGGTGCACCGTAGGATCTGTGTCTGATACTTTGTCCCTCAGCATAAACTGATGAAAGGAACGGATGGATGAGATGTGTCTGGAAATGGTCCTTGAGGACTTCCCTTGTTCTTTCAACTGGTGTAAGTAGTTTGTAATCTGTTGTTGGTCAATCGTATCTGCTGGTGTGAGGTTCGATGCTAGCCAGCCCGTATATGCGGTTAAGTCCCGTTTGTAAGAAGAGATCGTATTGTCTGCCAACTGCCGTTCGACCTTTAAAAAGTGCAAGTAATCTTGAAGAGCGAATTGCAAGTCTGTCACATGATTCGGTTGTCTGATACCACAGCGTTAGGCTGCAGACACAGACTCCTTCCCTCCTTTTTCAACAGAAACGCTAAAAGAGGACAGCATGCTGCCGCCCTCTCTCACTTTCCCTTTGTATCCCCCTCGGATTTACAACGTTTGCAAATCCCGTGGAAGGTGAGCCAATGATCTTTGACTGTAAATCCAAACCGTTTTTCAACGACTTTTTCTACCTCACCGAGAAGGTCTTCTTGAATTTCATCGACTGCTCCGCATTCGATGCATATTAGATGATGGTGGAACCTCGCAGCCCCTTCTTTACGCAGATCATAACGCGCAACGCCATCTCCAAAATTAATTTTGTTTACGACTTTCAATTCTGTTAACAATTCTAGTGTTCTATAAACAGTTGCTAGACCTATTTCTGGAGCTTTTTCTTTAACGAGCAAAAACACATCTTCTGCACTTAGATGGTCTGCCTCATTTTCCAAAAGCACCATGACTGTAGCTTCCCGTTGAGGCGTCAATTTATAGCTGGCCCCATGTAATTGTTTTTTTATGCGTTCAATACGGCTTTCCATAGGACGCCCCCCTCAAGAATGATTCTATTATAGCAAACCGTCATTCGTTATGACAATAGAAAGGAAACCGCCCTATAGCGCCTTTAACCTCCTAAGATACTGTATACAGCTTTGTCTGCAAAGAAAAGGACCACTCCCGCCCCGGCAATCATAAGGGGAATTCTGAGGTTATTGGTTCTCTTAACCGATTTGCGAGTGAAAAAAGGCGGTGAGAGCGTCCAACAGAATAGCAACACAAGAAAAGTCGCTAGCAATTTAAACGGAAACCACCATCCTGTATAAGCGAGCATATTCACTCCGCCGGCAAGAATGTGAGATGAGGCAAGCCCGAATAATACAGCTTTCAGTGCGCCTACTAGCATCACGAACAATCTGGTTCTCTTGGACAAAGACAGGACTATTGCCAAAACGTAAAAAGAAAGAACCGTTGCTAGTTGAATGAGTAAAGAAGCGGAACTGTTTTGCGCTGCCCGGCTATCGTAAAGCTGAACTAGAAATGTAAAATCCGCTTCAGGAATGCCTCGATAGAGTAACACGCCGCCTATGTAACCTACTGCGAGTATCACAAACAATTGCAAGAACGATAACGAACGAACCATAGACAAGCACCTCCGAATAGTTTGTACTACTCTATGCTTGTCCGGTTATAATTAGTTCAATTTTTCAGGAGTTCTTTTGTATACAGCACAGCAAAAGCAGTTTTCGCATCATATATCCTTCCATCTTTCATCATTTCCTCAGCTTCTTCAACAGTACATTCTTGAAGATTGATGAATTCATCATCATCACCTGCAATAGGGTTCTCCACTTTTTCCAAAGACTTCGCTAAATAGAGATGAATGATTTCGTCTGCAAACCCAGGGGAAGTCGCAAAAGACTGGACATATGTCAATTCGTTCGCTCGGTATCCTGTTTCTTCTTCTAACTCCCGGATCGCAGTTTTCTCAGGATCTTCTCCGGGCTCTATTTTCCCGGCAGGAATTTCGATGATGGTCCGTTCAAGAGCTTTTCTGAACTGTTCAACCAGAACGATGTTGCCTTCATCTGTAATGGCGATAATTGCGACGGCTCCAGGATGCTTGATAAGCTCTCGCTTTGCCCGTTTGCCGTCAGGCAGTTCGACTTCGTCCACACGCAGTTCAATAATTTTCCCATTGAATAGCGTTTCACTTGCCACCGTTCGTTCTTCGAATTTCTTCATAAGGTCCCCCACTTTCCTTCTTGTTTCGTCCAGTATACCATGGGAATTATGGAGGTGTTTGGATGAAGACAAGAGAACTCGGTAATAGCGGTCTTTCTGTTTCTGAGCTTGGACTGGGATGTATGTCACTGCCAACTGACAGAAATGAGGTCGATCATGTCGTAGCAGCTGCCCTAGACGCTGGTATATCGTTTTTTGATACTGCAGATTTGTATGATGGCGGTGCAAATGAAGAAGTTGTCGGATATGCAATCCGCAATCGCAGAGAGGAAATCGTTCTTGCTACAAAGGTCGGTAATAAGATGAACCCAGACGGGAAAACATGGCATTGGGATGCTTCAAAAGAACATATAATGGAGGGTGTGAAAGCAAGTCTAAAAAGGCTTGGTACAGATTACATCGATTTATATCAGCTCCATGGCGGAACGATGGAAGACAATGCCGGTGAAGTGATTGAAGCTTTTGAGCGGTTAAAAGAAGAGGGCATTATACGACAATATGGAATTTCATCAATCCGGCCGAATGTGATACAGCGGTTTTTGAATGAAAGTAATGCTATTTCCATCATGATGCAATATAATATGCTCGATCGTCGACCTGAAGAATGGTTTCAGATGATTGCAGACCACAACGCTTCTATTATCGCTCGAGGTACACTTGCAAAAGGTCTTCTGACAGCTGAAGCGAAGCAACGTGTGGTTCAAACCGACTCGTTTGTTGAATATGAACAACCTGCACTAAGTGAGGTCGTATATAACTTGACGGAAAGGACTACAAATCTCCACGCGGCCGCCATTCAGTTTTGTCTTCAAAACGCTACCGTCGCGACGACATTAGTCGGTGCTCGGACGCGTGAACAGCTGATGGATTCCGTTCTCGCATACGAGACACCAGTTAGTAGGGAGACAGTAGATTCCCTGACTAATTTTCTCGCTTTGCACAAATATGACCAACATCGGATTTGAATATGGTACTGAAGTATAAAAGAGAGTGGAAGGCTGAATTGAGCCCCCACTCTCTTTTATTACGCTTCTTGCTCAGTTAACACAACGACTTTTTTCTGCTTTCTCTTCGGTAACATGTTAAAAATAATATTTAACGTAATTGCCGTTAAGCTGCCTGCAACGATTCCATTACTTGTAAGCAGTTGAATGCCCTCAGGTAGTTTTGCGAATAATTCCGGCACGACGGACACACCTAGTCCGATTCCAACTGAACAGGCAACGATCATCGCATTGTCCTGTGATTTAACAACTACCGTGCTTAGCATTTTGATACCTTGGGAAACGACCATGCCGAACATTGCAACCATCGCTCCACCAAGAACAGCGTTTGGAATAACCGTAGCCAGTGCAGCGACTTTCGGCATGAACCCCAATCCAATTAGCATGCCTGCTGTTATCACGAGAACTTTTCTCGATTTCACGCCAGACATTTGAATAAGGCCGACGTTCTGAGAGAATGTCGTATATGGAAATGCGTTGAAGATTCCTCCAATAACAGATGCAAGTCCTTCTGAACGATACCCTTTTGCAAGATCTTTAGATTTTATGTCTTTTTCACAAATATCACCGAGTGCAAAATATACTCCTGTTGACTCGACGAGAGATACCATTGCAACAATTGTCATGATTAAAATCGGCTGCCAATGGAATGTTGGTGTTGCGATGAAAAACGGTTGAGCTACGTGAAACATGGATGCTTCACCCACAGCTGAGAAGTCCACTACACCCATGAACATCGCTGCGATAGTTCCACCAACCAGGCCAATTAAGATAGCTATCGCCCGTAAAAATCCTGTGGAAAAGCGGTATACGAGAACAATGAATGCAAGTGTTCCGAAAGACAACAGGATATTAGTAGTTGAGCCAAAATCAGCTGCCCCCTGTCCACCACCCATGTTGTTGATTGCAACTGGAATTAGTGTAATTCCGATAATTGTTACGACGGAACCTGTAACGACTGGTGGGAAAAACTTGACAAGCTTACCAAAGAATCCGCTTATGAGCACAATAATAACCCCGGATGCAATGACCGATCCATAAATTGCAGATAATCCAAATTTTGTCCCGATATCAATCATAGGGTATACAGCTGTGAACGTACAACCGAGCACAACAGGAAGTCCAATACCAAAATAACGGTTTGTCATAATTTGCAGAAGAGTGGCGACACCGCACATTAATATATCGACAGAAACGAGATAGGTGAGTTGAGTGGGTGTAAGCCCGATTGCGCCGCCTACTATGAGCGGTACGAGAACGGCACCCGCATACATCGCTAATAGATGTTGGATTCCTAGAAGCGTCGTTTTCATTGTTCGACAGCCTCCTTGAAAGTGATTTGCAAGTTTTCAAGTGATTCAATAATTGCCAATGATTCTACACGAAGTCCTTTTTCCCGCAACATTGCGCCGCCTGGTTGGAATCCTTTTTCTATAACAATTCCCACTCCTGCAGTAGCCGCTCCTGCTTGTTCTGCAATTTCCAATAACCCCAGAACCGCTTGTCCATTTGCAAGAAAATCATCGATGATCAGCAATGTATCATGTGAATTGATATGTGCTTCAGATACCGAAATTTCGTTGGATTCCTGTTTTGTATAGGAGTAAACAGAAGCGCTATATAGATTGCTGTTCTGAGTCAATGATTTTCTCTTACGTGCAAACACTACTGGAACTTTCAGCTGAAGAGCCGCCATAACTGAAGGAGCGATCCCTGATGACTCCAATGTTAAGATTTTGGTGATGCCTGCATCTGCGAATTTTTCTGCAAACTCATTACCTACTGCTTGCATCAGTTCGGCATCTATTTGGTGATTCAAAAAGGAATCGACTTTCAAGACATCTCCTGGTAACACGTTTCCTTCTTTCATAATCTTATCTTTTAACAGTTGCATTGCATTTCCTCCTCAATGATATGGCGGACATACAAAAAAGCCGTATGACCCGCGCATCCAATCATATCTATGAGTGGAGCAAAGGTCATCACGGCTAATCATTCACCAGATGTAAACAAGCGAAAATCCGTAGTCGTTCTCCAGATTTACTCAAGTCCGTTGCCCTCATAGTCAGTTTGTTTACGGCAAACCGGTAGAAACTTGCGGACCATATTTCCGCCATTATATGAGTGAATGTATTCGATTTTGACTTTAGTATAGCATGCTCTAACAAGAAAACAAGACCTATTCTGAAACCCGAAAAATGTTAGCGGATTCTTTTAAAGATGTTCAATGGCTTGCTCTACCGAATACGGTGACAGATCGAGCTCCATCTCTTCACCTAGAGTCAGCTGTGCTAGCAATCTCCCTAAATAAGGCCCGGCTGTTAGTCCGGATGCTCCTAGTCCATTTGCGATTAAAACAGAAGAATGTTCAGGTAATTGACCAATGATAGGTAAAAATCCTGGAGTAAATGGACGAACCCCGGTCCGTACTTCCACCAATTCAGCATGTTCCAAACCTGGAGCCACGTTCAGGGCTTTTGATAACACTTCTTGAACTCCGCCTACCGTGACTGTCGGTTCAAACACATGTTCATCTTCATGTGTCGCACCAGCGATCACTCGCCCGTCATCAAGTGACAGTAGATACTGATCGCCCGGTGGAATTACAACCGGCCAATTCGAACTGTTTTCATCGAGTGGATCCATATGCACAATTTGCGCTTTCTGACCACGAACGTTCAGACGAATACTGAGTGGACCAAATACAGGAGGCCATGCACCTGTTGTCAATATAATCTTGTCAGCGTCATGAATCTGTCCGTTACAGACAACTTGTATGGATCCGTTTGTGTCTTTATGGAGTTCTGCACTTCCTTCCAGAAATACTGCTCCGAAATGTTTTGCAGAACGGATCAATGCTTGTTGAAGTTGTCGTCCATCGACACGAGCAGCTCCGGATATGTATATCGATTGAAATCCTTCCGCAATCGGAGGATAATACTGCTTAGTTTGTGCTTGAGTCAGTTTTACTATGTCACCGATTTCAGGTGCTTGTTCCCTTCTTGTGAGCGCACGTTCGTATGCTTTTTGAAGTTTACTATCCTCTGCAAACAAACTGATTGCCCCTACTTGACGGTAACCTGTTTCGGTCTCCCCGAGCGCTTCAAGTTCAGGAATGAGGGTTTTATAATGCTTAGCACCGTTCCGGACAAGTTTGTACCAGTCCTGATTTCTGCGTTGAGATAACCAGGGACAAATAATTCCAGCTGCTGCTCTCGTCGCACTTCCCTGATCATTTCGGTCAATTACTGTTACAGAGGCCCCACGTTTTGCAAGTTCGTACGCTGTGGATGATCCTAAGATTCCGGATCCTATTATAATGATCTGTTCCAACTGCGTTCCCTCCTATTCTCAATTACAGTGTACAACGGTCGCCAAGTTTCCTCAAACCAAGGACTCTGTAATCGTTTTCAAAATTGTAATAAAATTAATATACGGACTATTCTTTCATTTTGATTAGAATGGCGTATAATGGCAGTATTCGATATATCAATTGCAAGTTACTTTTATTTGAAAAGGGGAAATAAGCCATGACGACATCTAAGATTGATTTCAACCTTACCGATTCCCGTAAAGAAAAACCGAACGAAGAGAATCTTGTATTTGGGCGGCACTTCACAGATCATATGTTCATCGCAGATTACTTCAAAGGGATTGGTTGGCAAAACCATCGTATTGTCCCTTACGCACCGATTTCTCTCGATCCTGCTGCCATCGTATTCCACTATGGCCAGACAGTATTCGAAGGGTTGAAAGCATATCGTGCAAAAGATGATTCCATTCGTCTTTTCCGCCCCGAGGAAAATTTCAAACGACTGAACCGTTCATTAGACAGACTTTGCATGCCTCAAGTGGATGAAGCGAAAGCAATCGAAGGACTTCTTGAATTATTGAAAGTTGAGGAAGAATGGGTCCCTAAGTTAGAAGGGAATTCCCTTTACATTCGTCCTTTCGTCATTGCAACGGAAGCTTTCTTAGGCGTTGCTCCGGCGACCACTTATCAATTTTATATTATCCTATCTCCAGTCGGCTCTTACTATGAGGAAGGGATCCATCCTGTTAAAATCTTAGTGGAAAATGAATTTGTCCGCGCTGTCAAAGGCGGTACGGGCGGTGCGAAAACAGCTGGAAACTACGCGTCTGCATTGAAAGCACAAGAAACCGCAAGTGCACAAGGCTATTCACAAGTCATGTGGCTCGATGGTGTAGAGCGAAAGTATGTAGAAGAAGTAGGAAGTATGAACATTTTCTTCAAGATCGACGGTGAAGTCATCACCCCTGCCATTAATGGGAGTATCTTGGAAGGGATTACACGTAAATCCATTATTCAGCTGCTGGCACACTGGGACATCCCAGTGACAGAACGCAAAATATCCATGCAAGAATTAGCTGAAGCACATGCAGCCGGTAAACTGGAAGAAGTTTTCGGAACAGGTACAGCAGCTGTAATTTCCCCAGTCGGTGAATTGAACTGGAATGGTAATATCATGACTATAAATGATGGTAAAACGGGTACACTCTCTAAGAAAATCTATGATACGCTAACGAAAATACAACTAGGCGATGAAGAAGATACACTTCAATGGATAACAGAGCTTTCGCCATCATATGTAAAAACAATGTAATGAAACAACCCGTCACATTTGAGTGACGGGTTGTTTTTTTGGTCAATGAGCGTCTGGGAACATTCGCTTTAAGGCGTCACCGATTTCAGTAAATAATCCTTCGACAGGTTCGCCATTTCGGATTTTATCACTGTAATCATCAATCTGTTTCGTGAAATCAGGGTTTGTGGATACATATACTTTGTCAGTATCTGCCCCTGCTTCTTTGGCTTTATCCGCAATTTTATCCTCCAGCTCTTTGGTGGCTGTAGCACCTTCTTTAAGTGTTGCCCCCACATATGCACTGTTGTTCATCTTAAGAACGCTTGCATGATCGACTTCTTCCAAGCTTGCGACAGCATCTGCAATTTCATCTGCATTCTCCACAGTTTGATCATTTAAGGTATTATCATCAGCAGTGTCATCGTTCGTTCCGTCCATATCTGTCGTCGTATCATTTTCATTCTCTACAACCCCAGTATCATTCGTTTGATTCTCCGTATTTTTATCTTTTTTACCACATGCAGCAAGCGAAAGCATCAGTAAGCAGGCAGCGAATACCATCCAAAATTTCTTCATTTGTCTCTCCTCCATATCTGTTTACAGACAGTATGGACAAAAACAGAAAAAATATGTGTATTTCTTTTACAGACGAATTTCAAAAAGTTGGGTGGTATGACGTTCTACTTCGTTCAAGTCCACTTCGTAGCCGATTCCATTCAATTGAGATACCGTGATTGTCCCATCTTCCACTGTGATCTCTGGAGAAATGATGTCGCGCTCCCAATACGAAGAGGAACCTGCTGTATCTCCAGGAAGTGTGAAATTCGGTAATGTGGTGAGTGCGATATTATGCGCTCGCCCTATACCGGCTTCCAACATACCTCCACACCAGACTGGAATTCCTGATTCCTGGCAAATATCATGAATACGTTTTGCCTCTGTCATCCCTCCGACACGACCTATTTTGACATTAATGACACCGCAGCTACCGAGCTGAATCGCTTTTCGTGCATCCTCAGCAGATAGGATACTTTCATCTAAACAAATAGGTGTTCGAATTTGCTTTTGTAACGTCGCATGATCCACGATGTCATCTGATGCAAGAGGCTGTTCAATCATCAACAAGTTGAACTGATCCAGCTTTTTCAGAAGCTCCAAGTCATCCAATGTGTAAGCGGAATTGGCATCCGCCATAAGTGGGACGTCAGGAAATCGTTCACGGATTTCCGAGAGTAACTTCATATCGTGTCCGGGTTTTATTTTCACCTTTATCCGTTTAAATCCTGATTCCAAACTCTGGTGGATCCGTTCAGCAAGCGCTTGGAAATCCGATTGAAGTCCTATGCTGATCCCAACGTCAATTTTTTCTTTCTTTCCACCGATTGCTTCTGTTAGTGTGATCCCTTGACGTTTTGCCCAGCAATCCCATACTGCACATTCCACCGCTGCTTTCGCCATATTATTTTTCCGAATGGATTTGAAAACTCCATTCACTTCGTCGGGATGTTGAATCGTCCTTCCTTTTAACATCGGAACTAAGAAATCCCGGATCATATGTATGGAAGTATTTGTGGTCTCTTCTGTATACCAGGGAATGGAAAATGCAACACCCTCTCCAAAGCCTTTATTCCCCTTTTCATCGACTACTTCAATTATTAGGAATTGTCGGGTCTGCATCGTTCCGAAGCTTGTTGAAAATGGGTTCTTCATCGTCATTTCCAGTTTCCGAATGATGACATCACGGATAATCATTTCATCTCTTCTTTCTTTACTGACAAAACCGCACGTAAAAATCACATGCGGTTCTGTTCGTTAATAGTTACGTGTTTTCCCTTCGTATTCGTCCAGTAATTCAGCAAAGCTTTTATTTGCTTCCCGTTCTTTTTTCTCTTTGATGGCCAGCTCCTTGCGAGCTTCTTCAGCTTTGGCTTCCACTTGAGTAAGTTCTTCTTTCGCGATTTTCAGTTTAGAAAGCACATCCTCCCCTAATGCATCTGCTAGAAGGAGTGCTCCATCATCTTTCGGTTTACTTTCCGGACGTTGATGATTTCTTTTTTTCGCCATTTGTTGTTCTCCTCTTTTCTTCTTACGGTCGCTCGACAATCGTCGCTACACCTTGACCGCCGCCAATGCACAATGTAGCTAGACCACGTTTTGCGCCGCGTCTTTTCATTTCATGTAACAATGTCACGAGAATTCGCGCACCGCTAGCACCTATAGGGTGTCCGAGTGCGATGGCCCCGCCATTGACATTCAATTTTTCGGGATTGAACTTCAATTCGCGATCGACGGCAAGCGATTGCGCTGCAAAGGCTTCGTTCGCTTCTATCAAGTCCATGTCTTCTAAAGCGAGATTTGCACGCTTCAATACATTTGACACTGCTTGTACTGGCCCTATTCCCATTATTGCTGGATCGACACCTGCATTTGCATTCGCAGTAATGGTAGCAAGCGGTGTGATACCTAGTGCATCGGCTTTGGACTTAGACATGATCACTAATGCAGCAGCTCCGTCATTCAGACCGGAAGCGTTGCCAGCAGTCACACTTCCATCCTTTTTAAACGCTGGACGAAGTTTGGCAAGTTTCTCAGCAGTTGTACCTTCTTTAATATATTCGTCTTCTTCAAACACGATAGGTTCACCATGCCGTACCGGTATTTCAACTGGAACTATTTCATCTATGAACTTTCCAGCAGTGCGAGCCGCTGATGCCTTTTTCTGTGAGTTTGCAGCGAATTCATCTTGTTCTTCGCGTGATAACTCGTAACGATCACACAGGTTTTCGGCAGTATTGCCCATATGATAATCGTTGAATGCACACCAAAGACCGTCAGAAATCATAGTATCTACCATTTTCTGATCGCCCATCTTAAAACCTTCACGTGCATTCTTCAAAACAAATGGAGCCTGACTCATGCTTTCCATTCCGCCCGCAACGATAATTTCTGCATCACCTGATAAAATCGCCTGCCGTGCAAGCTGGACGGCTTTCAAACCAGAACCACAGACTTTGTTGATCGTCATCGCTGGCACCTGTTCAGGAAGTCCAGCTTTCATCGATGCCTGGCGAGCCGGATTTTGGCCTAGACCTGCTTGAAGCACATTCCCCATAATGACTTCATCCACATCTGATCCTGACAGCCCAGCCCTGTTTACGGCCTCTTTAATGACAAGAGCGCCTAATTCTGTAGCACTCACATTCTTCAATGTACCTAAAAATGAGCCGATCGGTGTTCTAACAGCACTCGCAATTACGATTTGTTCTGGCATTGTGATTCCCCCTATTTGTGTTTACGTGACTCGCCCCTTATGAAATACAGAACATTCCCACATATGAATTGCCTGCATCTGCTACAGTCCGTTAGAATAGGCTGTAGGAGGGATAGTATGTTCAGTTTACCAAAAAAAGTGACAATTATCGAGGTTGGACCACGGGATGGATTGCAAAATGAGAAGAATCAGGTTGAAACAAATGTAAAACTCGAATTTATCCGTCAATTAAAGAAAGCCGGCGTCACAGAAATGGAGCTCACTTCATTCGTATCCCCTAAATGGGTACCTCAAATGAGCGATGCACGAGAGATTATGGAGCAGGCTGATTTAGCGGAACGCTCGATTGTCTTAGCACCGAATGCGAAAGGTGTAGCATACGCTCAAGATTCGGGTGCTAAAAGCATCGCAGTTTTTGTAGGTGTCAGTAATACATTCAATCAGAAAAATATTAACCGCACGACTGCTGAGAGTGTCGAGACGCTAACTCCTGTTCTATTGAAGCTAAAAGAAGAAGGTGTTTTTGTCCGCGCTTGTATTTCTACTGCATTTTATTGCCCATATGAAGGGAAAATCGAAGTGGATGACTGTATCGAACTTTGCAGACAATTTGTCGCTTTAGGAGTAGACGAACTTAGTGTGGCAGATACGGTCGGGATGGCCAATCCTGTCGAGAGCTACGAGCTTTTCACGCGACTTCGTCAATCATTTCCTTCAGTTCTGCTAACTGCTCATTTCCACGACACCAGAAAAATGGCACTCGCAAACATTTTTGCGTCTTTACAAGCAGGAGTGGATCGTTTCGATACGGCGGCTGGAGGATTGGGCGGATGTCCATTTGCTGACGGTGCCACAGGAAATGTAGCGACCGAAGATGTGGTGAACATGCTCGATTCGCTAGGTATCTCCACAGGTATCGACGTTAAACAAGTGTGTGAAGCAGTTGAGATAATCGCGCCGCATGTGTCGCGCCCTATCGAGACCGGCATGTACCGTTTGTATGAAAACGGAAGGATTTAAGGAGCTGAATCTATTGAGAAAGCGACTGCTTGCAATCACAGGTGGGGTCACATTCATTACGACTGCTGTAATCACAGCGTTTGGCATCCTAGCTACCAATCGTTTGATGTTTCTCAAAATCAAAGATGCAGAGGTTGTATTAAAACGGGAATCCATCGCGAGGCGATTCGATGCGCACTGGTATGAGACAGTTCCGAAAACGACAATGCGCATTCAATCGCCTAACGGTTATTTACTTCATGCTATCTATCTGCGTCCGCTCGATACTACAAGAACGGTGATTATTTGCCACGGTGTCACTGAAAACAAAATTAATTCCATGAAGTTTGCACGGATGTTCGAACGTCTCGGATTCAATTCTGTCGTTTATGATCATCGGCGTCATGGTGAGTCAGGCGGGAAAACGACGAGTTTCGGGTTCTATGAAAAAATGGATCTACGAGCAATCATTCAAGCAGTCCGTGAGCGTATAGGCCGAAGAGCACTGCTCGGAATCCACGGCGAGTCAATGGGAGCAGCAACGATGATTTTAACAGCGGGGACCTATCCGGAAGAAGCAGATTTTTATATAGCTGATTGCCCTTTTTCAGATTTCACGGATCAGGTTTTTCATATATTGAAAACGACTACACCGCTGCGGACGGCGAAGGTCATTCGAATCGCTAACATCTTTCTAAAAATCCGGGATGGGTATACAACTTCTTTGGTATCGCCGAAACAAGTCATCGCTCAGGTTGAGCACCCGATGCTTTTCATTCATAGTTTGGAAGATGATTTCATCCTGCCTAGCATGACGGAAGAATTATATGCGCATAAAAACGGGGATAAATCCATCAAACTTTTCCCGAAAGGTGCACATGCCCGTTCTTTTAATGAAAATCCGGAAGAATATGAAGCAACGGTCAAACGATTCTTAAGGAAATATGGATTTTTGAATTAAAAAATCCCGTTCAATGTCACTACATTGAACGGGTGTTGTTATTTTTATCAGACATAGTGCCGTAATCACGTATTATATCAACGCTTTTCTTTCTTTTTCTTAGCATCTTTTTCAGATGCTTTAGACATTTGAGCCATCATTTGATTGATTTTCTTTTGAGAAGGTTTCTGCCCCATCTGCATCATCATCATTCGGAGCATATCTTCATTAATCGGTGGGTTATCTTTCAAATACTTCATCATATATTGACGAGCTAAGAAGAAACCAAGGGCAACTCCTGCTGCGAGTGCAACAATAATTCCAACGATCCACCAAACAGTCATACGTACTACCTCCCCTACTGCAATAGTCCAAGTGTTTCCACCAAGAAGGATTATACAGCATCCGAACCCCAGTACGCAACGTCCCAGTTAGCAGATTCACGTTTTCTGCTGCAGAATAAGTGGATTTAACATTATATTTTCCGACAAGCGATTAATCAAACGAATACATATTGAGATTCTAATGGAGAAGATGTATACCTTACCGGTTTTAGCCAGCCCCACTCGCCAGCTTCATCCATGATTGCGAAATATCGGTCTTCCACACTGGAGAGGGCCACGAACAAATCTAAATCGAGCATTCGGGACCCGTGACAAACCGCATGTAAAGCATGGGAGGAAAATCCGATATCAATCGTGCCTTTCAATGGATGCGTCAGTGTATACTTCATATCTCCAGCTTCCACCGTATGGAAGTTCTTTCCGAGTTCACTCATAATTGCTTGCTCTACATCTCTAATTTCTAATCGATCGCATAAATATCGGACTTCCTGTAAGTGATTCTCCCGTCCATCTGCTCTCAGTAAATCATATAGCAGCCTTTCACGTCCAAGGACAAATGTTTGGTACATTTCTTTGATTTTATAAATTCCATATGTTCGCATGTATGACCACTCCTTTACATTATCGTACAGGAGGGTTTCCGCAAAGGCTGTCATTTCCCGGAATGGAACATCACTATTTATGTCGAAATGTCAAATTATTTAAATAAATCAATGGAAACTTTGATAACTCAGGCCGCATAAAAAATAAAGGGTTGTGTAAACAATAAAAACAGAGGCTGAATTCGCCTCTGTTTACGTAGTTTCATAACTTATTTACCTAGCATAGTAGATACTTTTGTAACAACATTTTCGACACTGAATCCGTATTCTTTCATGACGGTTTCTCCTGGCGCACTTGCTCCGAACGTATCGATCGCAAGGACGTCACCATCATTTCCGACATATTTATGCCAGCCTAGGGATGAACCCATTTCAAGTGAAAGACGTGCTGTAACTGCTTTAGGAAGTACTTGTTCTTTGTACGCTGCATCCTGCTCTTCAAAACGGTCCCAAGAAGGCATAGAGACAACTGAGACATCAATCCCTTTTTCAAGCAGTACAGTTTGTGCATCAACTGCAAGGCTAACTTCGGAACCTGTAGCAATCAAGATTGCTTCCGGCTTATCAGCTTTAGACGGAGATACGGTATACGCACCTTTGCTGACTCCTGAGGATGCAAATTCTGCTGACTTTTCAAGTACCGGCAAGTTTTGTCGGGACAGTACAAGAACTGTCGGTTTGTCCGTTGAAGTGACAGCTAAATTCCAAGCTGCTGAAGTTTCATTAGCGTCAGCAGGTCGAATCACTGACAGGCCTGGCATTGCACGAAGAGAAGCCAAATGCTCAACTGGTTCGTGTGTAGGGCCATCCTCACCTACAGCAATGCTATCATGAGTGAATACATAGGTTACAGGAATGCCCATCAAGGCAGATAGACGGATTGCAGGACGTACATAATCACTAAAGACGAAGAACGTTCCTCCATATACATTCAGACCACCGTGAAGAGTCATTCCATTCAAAGCAGCACCCATGGCGAATTCGCGGACTCCAAACCAAATATTGCGACCCTCAAAACTACCAGGAAGGAAGTCTCCTGCTCCTTTGATAGCAGTTTTATTAGAACCCGCTAGGTCTGCACTGCCTCCGAAGAATGATGGAAGAGCCTTCGCAATCGCATTGATGGCATCACCTGAAGCGGAACGCGTTGCAACGGACTTGCCTGCTTCATAAACAGGCAGATGCTCTTCTACTGCAGCTTTGTCTGTTCCATCAATAGCATTTTTCAATTGTGTGGCAAGTTCGGCATGCTCATTCGCATAAGCATCGAACAGTTTGTTCCACTCGGATTCAGCTTCCACACCAAGTTTCTGTACAGAAGTCTTGAATGTCTCATACACTTCTTCAGGTACGTGGAAATCCTTTTCAAACGTCCACTTGTACGCTTCTTTTGTCAGTTTCATCTCATCTTCACCAAGAGGTGCGCCATGAGCATCCGACTTACCCGATTTGTTAGGCGAGCCATATCCGATGACAGTTTTCACTTCGATCAGTGTCGGGCCGCCCGTATTACGTTTAGCCTGTTCAATTGCTTCAGACAAATGAGCTGTATCATTTCCGTCCTCAACATGAATGTAATTCCATCCATAGGATTCAAAACGTTTTTGTATTTTCTCTGTGAAAGACATATCCAGTTCACCATCTAGTGAAATGTCATTACTGTCGTAGAGAACAATGAGTTTATCCAATTCCAGGTGACCAGCGAGTGAAATTGCTTCAGCTGCCACACCTTCCATCAAGTCTCCATCACCGCAAAGAGCATACGTATAATGATCGACAATCTCATAACCTGGCTTATTGTACGTGGCCGCAAGGTGCTTTTCAGCCATTGCCATACCGACAGCCATTCCGATACCTTGTCCTAGCGGTCCTGTAGTCGCTTCGACTCCAGCTGTATGACCGTATTCAGGATGGCCTGGTGTTTTAGATCCCCACTGACGGAAGTTTTTCAGCTCTTCCATCGGCAGATCATAACCGCTTAAATGGAGCATACTATAGAGCAGCATCGAGCCGTGCCCCGCCGATAATACAAAACGATCCCGGTTAAACCAAGATGGGTTTGATGGATTATGGTGCATATGCTGTGTCCAAAGTACATACGACATTGGTGCAGCACCCATAGGAAGGCCTGGATGGCCCGAATTTGCCTTTTCGATAGCGTCGATCGACAAAGTCCGGATCGTATTAATCGCCAGTTGATCAATAGTGTTGGTCATCGGTAATTACACCCTTTCGAATTCTGTTATTTAAACTAGATTCCTCATTCATTGTAATGAAAAAACCGCAGGAATACAAACTGCGGTCAGAAAGAATGGTGTAGTGCTTAGTTTAGAAACTTCTTGTTTTGAGCTTCTTTCACTTTTTCAGGAGTTACATCATTTCCATCAGGGTCCACCACTTTAACATTTTCGATGGTGTCTCTCATTGTGGAACGGAAAGTTTTCAAATATTCACTGCGCAACTGGGATTGCTCTTTCGCTTCTTCAATGGAAAGACCTGATGTTTTCGCCTTTTTGGCAAGTTCATTAATACGTTTTATCTTATTTTCTTCTAACATAACGTTCCCTCCAGTTCGACTTCGTCAATAAGAACGTAAACAAAATCGGAAGGAAGTGCAACCAATTAGCCTTCCTGTTGTGCAATATGTTCTTGATACCGCCTATGTACTGTCGCCTTACTCACGTGATGACCAAGTCCTTTAAGGACAGAAGTGATTTCTTCGAATGTCAGTCCTTTTTCACGCAATGAAACAATCTCGTAAACAGGTGCCTCAACACGTTCTCTGCCTTCCGTATTACCTTGATTGCGTAAATTACGTTGAGGCCGGTATCCTGCTTCAACCGCCCGTTTCATCCCCCGTCTAATTTTAGCGTTGTGCAGCTTACGCTGATATTCCTCAACTATCGCTAGTATCTCAAGAAGCATGGAGTCCATTTCGTTCAATTCCAATGGGCCATTGTCATGATTCGTAAAGACGGAAGTATTCGTTTTTGCAAGGAGATGTAAAACTGCAACACGTGCATTACCTCTGCCGAGTCGGGTTTCGTCCTGAATGAGAACAGCATCGATGGAGTCCTCTTTGACAAGGTCCAATAGATCCAATAAACCATCCCGATCCAATTCATATCCACTGTGTTTGTCAGAAAATGATGCAGCTATGTTAAAATCCAATGTCTCCGCCAACGTTGTCAGTTCTTCATATTGGCGTGAGAGTGAAAGCTCTTGAGTATCTTTTTCTGTACTTACTCTACAATACAAGACGCAATTGCCTCTTTTGCCCATTATCTCTCCTCCTCCGCCAGAACAAGGCGAGTGTCGTCAACCTCCAAATCGATATGAGCAGGCAATTTGAGGTCTTCCCCTGCAATAATATCAGAATCAGTTAAATTATTCAGTGTCGCCACTTCCCGCATCCAACGATCAGGAGCCGTGTCTCCTGCATAGCGTTCTGCTAGTTCAGAAAGCGTATCCCCTTCAACGACAGTTACTTCTATAATGTCTTGTGGAACAGAAAGTTTGTGGATTAGGACGAATGTAAGTGCTGAAAACAATACGAATGCAGCTACGATATTTTTATTTTTCTTAATTAGTACCATGGATGATTTCCCCTTTCAGAATGTACGTTCGGTTCTATGTTTTTATTATATGCGAACAAAGGTTTGTATGTCAACACTAAAAATTAGAACCTTTGTTTGCTATGCGTACGAACACCTGTTATACTATTTTCATAGAAACATCCCGCAGAGCAACGTCCGCTGCAAAAAAAGTGAAGAGGTGAACATATTGAAAAAGATCTCCAAAAGACAGGAGGATATCCTGACTTTCATTAAAGACGAAGTTCAAAAAAAGGGGTACCCGCCTTCCGTCAGGGAAATTGGTGAAGCTGTCGGACTTGCTTCCAGCTCAACTGTTCATGGCCATCTAGCTAGACTGGAAAGCAAAGGTCTCATCAGACGTGACCCCACGAAGCCCCGCGCTATCGAAATTTTGGATCAGGATGGAATGGACGAGTTAAAAACAGGCGTCCTTCATGTTCCTTTGGTCGGTAAAGTAACAGCAGGTATTCCCATTACTGCAATTGAAAATATCGAAGAATATTTTCCGATTCCAGATACATTCGGGACTTCGGAGGATAACTTATATATGTTGGAAATTGTAGGGGACAGTATGATTGAAGCTGGTATTTTAAATGGTGATCGCGTTGTCGTGAAACAGCAGCATACTGCCAGCAACGGGGAAATTGTGGTTGCAATGACTGAGGAAGATGAAGCAACAGTGAAACGTTTCTTTAAAGAAAAAGACTTCTTCCGTTTGCAGCCAGAAAACTCTTCAATGGATCCTATAATCATTGAGAATGTATCGATTCTCGGTAAGGTCGTCGGTGTTTATCGGACGATCCACTAATTTTGTAAATAAAAACTGCGTATCCGTCATCAGCTGATGACGGATACGCAGTTTTTTATAGTTGGTGGAGGTCATGCTGCTCGGCAGGGCTGAGTATGGTTATGAGCACTTTTCATGATTTATCAGCGGTTTCTCGAGTTTATGAGCGGTTTCCGTGATTTATGAGCACTTGCTCAACTTTACAATCCATTCACAGCCACTCCCTCATCCGCCTTATGGCTTGATCAGTTCAAGTTCGATCAGGCGTTCGATCGAAGAGAGGATAGCTACTTTTACATGTTCGTAAGTGAGACCGCCTTGGACGTATGCAGTGTAAGGCGGACGTATAGGGCCATCAGCTGTCAACTCGATGCTGGAACCTTGGATGAAAGTACCTGCTGCCATGATCACATCATCTGCATAGCCTGGCATATAAGATGGTACGGGGCTAACGTGTGCATCGATCGGCGAGTTCGCTTGGATCATTTGACAGAATGCAATCATTTGCTCTGCATTTTGGAACGAGACCGATTGAATTAAATCTGTACGTTGGACAGAGAAATGAGGAGATGTCACAAGCCCATAGGATTCAAGCATTCCTGCAGTGAATTGAGCACCTTTTACAGCTTGGCTCACGGTATGGGGGGCTAAGAAAAAGCCTTGGTACATTTCCCGCAACGTATCAAGCGATGCGCCTGCTTCAGCACCTAAACCAGGTGACGTCATACGATACCCACATTTTTCAATCAAATCTTTTCTGCCAGCAATGTACCCTCCCGTGCGAGCAAGACCGCCACCTGGGTTTTTAATCAATGATCCTGCCATAAGATCCACGCCTACATCAGTCGGCTCCAGCTCTTCGACGAATTCACCATAACAGTTGTCTGTAAATATAATAATTTCGGGATGGTTCGCTTTTATTCTCTGCACCATGTCAGCAATTTCAGATACTGTGAACGATGGTCGATCAGCATATCCTCTTGAGCGCTGAATCGCGATCATTTTTGTGTGAGGAGTAATTCGTCGTTCCACCTCCTCAAAGTCGACAGTTCCATCTTCCAGCAAATCCACATGATGGTAGCCAATGTTGAAGTCCCGCAAAGACCCAGTATCTTGCCCCCCTCCTGATACGATCGATTCCAATGTATCATAGGGCTTCCCTGTGATATAAAGCAATTCATCTCCTGGACGCAAAACGCCGAAAAGGCTGATTGCGATCGCGTGAGTTCCTGAAATGATTTGACCGCGTACTAAACTTGCTTCCGTACCGAATACATCGGCGTATAATTGCTCAAGCACTTCTCTGCCGGCATCATCATATCCATATCCCGTGGAACCGCTTAAGTGAAAGTCACTCACTTGATTTTTTCTAAACGCCGCCAACACTTTCTTTTGGTTCAAAAAGGCGATGCGTTCTGTAGCTTTTGCAAAAGGTTGTAGCTCGGTTTCGATTTTTTCTGCACGATTTAAGATTTCATCGTTCAATTGCTGTATACTCATTCAGGATGCTCCAATCTATACCTTAGGTTCATTGTCCATTTTAGCAGGTAGAACGCTTTCGGTAAACGGAAGACGCATTCAGTTACTCTTAAAACGTGTTGAACGGGGGATCTTTGAAGTGACATGGGATGTGTTTAGTCTGATCGGTACAGCTGCTTTTGCGATATCAGGTGCGATTGTGGCGATGGAAGAAGATTTTGATATGTTTGGAGTCTATATTTTAGGAATGGTAACTGCATTTGGCGGTGGAGCAGTCCGTAACGTATTTATCGGGGTGCCCGTATCGGTCCTATGGGGACAGGAACTGTTTTTTACAGTTGCTTCAATCCTCATAGCAGTCATTTTTTTCTTTTCAGGATATTTACTGAAGACGTGGAATAGATGGGGATCTTATTTTGATGCAGTCGGGCTGGCCGCCTTTGCAATCCAAGGCGCCTTAATGGCTGTTGAAATGGAAATGTCCCTGTTTGCTGTAGTAGCCGCTGCGGTTCTAACTGGTGCAGGAGGAGGAGTCATTCGTGACTTACTTGCAGGACGCCAGCCTCTCGTCTTTAAAAGTGACATATATGCGGTATGGGCTGCACTGGCTGGGCTGATTGTAGGATTTGATACGTATATACATGATGCTGCCCTTTATGTTCTCCTAGTCGTTACAGCGGCTTTACGGATGTTATCCATCAAGTTTCACTGGCAGCTGCCTCAGCGCTCTTTATTGACAAAATAAAAAAGGCCATCATGGCCTTTTTTTTATTGCTCATCTTTCAGGATAACCGGTTTTGCGGGAACATATGTTGAAATTGCGTGCTTATAAATGAGTTGTTGCTTGCCGTCTGATTCTAAGAGAACTGTATAGTTATCATACGACTTAATCATCCCTTTTAACTGAAAACCATTTGTCAAAAAAATAGTTACAAACGTGTTATTCTTTCTGAGTGAATTCAGAAACGTATCTTGCATATTGGCATTTGCCATCTTGCTTCCCCCCACAGTTCTTATTCGCAATTAATGCTTGCTTTTTGTATTCGCTATTTGCAACTGAAATCCCTTTACTTCGTCACATATTTTCTGAACTAGCTGTTTTTTCTCAATTGTGGCGTCATACCAATTGACTTCAAGCTTGTTGCGGAAATAAGTCATCTGTCGTTTAGCATAATGGCGTGTATTCTTTTTAATGAGTTCAATAGCTTCCACTATAGGCAGCGTGCCCTCAATTGCTTGATACAATTCTTTGTAGCCAATCGCTTGAACGGCCTGCACATCACGAATCCCTTGTTCCCATAAACCTTTCACTTCATCATATAATCCTTTTTCCAGCATGAGGTCGACACGCCGGTCAATCCGTTCATATAGGAGCTCCCTTGGCAGCTCGAGTCCGATTATGAAAGAACGATACATCGGTGTTGCCCCTTGATCCGCTTCGTGATTCGCTTTCGTCTCACCGCTCACTTCCAGGATTTCTAAAGCCCTTATGAGTCGCCGGTGATTGTTCGGATGAATTTTCTCAGCGCTCACGGGATCTCGTTGAAGCAGGCGTTCATATAAACGCTTAGCACCTAGTGTTTCGAGCTCGTCTTCTAGGCGGCTCCGTACTTCCAGATTGGCGGCTGCTTCTGTGAACCGGTAGTCAAAAAGCACGGACTGCATATATAATCCAGTGCCCCCAGCTAGTATAGGAAGTTTTCCACGGGATTGGATCTCTGAAATCTTTTCACGGACGATTTGCTGATATTCCGCTGCCGAAAACATATCTGTCGGAGATTTGATATCAAACAAGTGATGTGGAATTCCTTCCATCTCGTCCGAGGTGATTTTAGCTGTTCCAATATCCAGACCTCGATAGACTTGCATCGCATCCCCATTTATCACTTCCCCACCAAGACAATGAGCAAGCCCCACTGCAAGGGCGGTCTTTCCTGAAGCTGTCGGACCCGCAATCGCTATTACATCCGCTGAATGATTCATAGTTTCTCCACCCACTGCTTCATCATATTCAAAACTGGTTCTCTGGAAGGTCCTTGCAAAGCTTCATGTCTTACGCCTTCCAAGAGATGCACTGTGACGTTTTCAACGCCAGCATCTGTGTACATTTTTGCTGCCTCAAAAATTCCACTCCCCATATTTCCTACAGGATCTTCTGTCCCTGCAAACAAAAGTATAGGCAGTTTATTAGGAACGGATCCATAAGCGGATGTCGTACTGATTCGTTTTAATCCGTCAAATAAGACGTAAAAAAAACGATTCGTGGATACCGCACCTGAAAGGGGATCTTCAATATAATCATGTACGGTTTGTCGATCTGTAGAAAGCCAATCGAACTTCGTTTCCGGGTTAGCGACTTTTTTGTTATATCCGCCAAAACCAATGGAATCGAGAAGGTCACTCGGTGCATCGGGACCATCCTTGATGGATAAGATGGAAGCTAATAGACTTCCGCCTACTCTTGTCAAGCCAGGTTTTCCAGCGGTTCCTGAACAAATGAGCGCGTCAATTTCAGCTCCATATTTTTGTGAAAAACGACGTACAACGAACGATCCCATACTGTGCCCGAACAAGATACGAGGTAAGTCAGGATTCTCCACTTTTAAGGCATCCATCACTTCAAGCACGTCTTCAACCAATCGATCAAACGTAACTCCATCTCCGAAATCACCAAGTTGGTCATAATCCTGTGCTCGCGGGCCGTGACCTCGCTGATTAAAACCTGTTACAACGTATCCCGCTTGCGCAAGCTCGTTCATCACTAACTCATATCGACCTATATGCTCGGCCATGCCATGAACAAGAAACATGTGTCCGCGCGGAGTTCCAGAAGGTTTCAAAGTATAGGTATCAAGTATAGCGCCATCAGACATCGTAAGTAGCTGTTCGTCCATCTCCATTCCTCCTCCTTTACATCACTCGCTTGAACATTTTTTCAAGTTCATACGTTGTGAAGTGAATTAATACAGGTCGGCCGTGGGGACATGTATACGGATTTTCCGACTTTCCGAGATCATCCAGTAAGCGGTTCATATCCTCCATAGTCAAATGATGATTCGCTTTAATGGATTTTTTACAACTCATCATAATTGCCGTGTCTTCCCGTAATTTTGCAATGTTCACTTGCCGGGTATGCAAAACTTGTTCAATCATTTCTTCAATAATCGAAGAGGCCTCAGCAGCAGGGAACCAGGAAGGGTATTCTTTTACGGTGTATGAGGAAGGTCCGAATTGTTCAAGGAAAATGCCTACATCCTCTAATGCATCCAGCCGTTCTTCTATCTTCAGTTGCTCATCTGCTGAGTAATGGAAAATCAAAGGCATTAACAGCATTTGACGTTCTTCATGATCCACTTCTGCGATTTTCGTACGGAAATACTCATACTTAATGCGCTCCTGTGCAGCATGCTGATCAATCATATAAAAGCCGTCCTCATTTTGTGCCACGATATAGGTACCGTGGACTTGTCCCACGGGTAAAAGCTTCGGAAATGATGATTTCGGTTCGGAGTGATCGAGAGGTTTTGCAACTTCCTCTTGACTACCGAATGAAACAAATTCTTCATCAGCATTAGCTGTTTCGCTGGCCTCAACAGTTTGCGCCTGTCCGTCCGGGTCGATTGTCGAATCCTCCCTTGAGGATTGCTCTCCGACTGTCCAAGAAGGCTGTTGTCGGGGAGGATAATTACTTGTCGTTTGAAAACTTTGTACTGGTTCCGCTCTGCGTTCGGGATGCTTCCAAAACGATTCCTGCACGCTAGGTGTAATGGTTTTTTTCTTCTCCTTCACGATTGCGTCGGGAACAATGATCGCTTTCTTCACTGCCGCATGGACACCTTCACGCACCGCAGCTAAAAGTTCTCCTTCTTTACTCACTTTAATGTATTGCTTTGAAGGATGAACATTGACATCAGTCAGATATGGATCCGCTTCTGCACGCAATACAATGATTGGAAACCGGCCAATCGGCAAATACGTATGCAATGCCTCCAAAACAGCTTTATTCACAGCATAACTTTTAACCCATCTGCCATTAACCAAGACGGTCATGTAGTTTTTAGACGCTCGTGTCATTTCAGGTAACGTCACATAACCACTCACTTTGTAGTCTGAATTTTCAGCCTGAAAAGGAATCATTTTTTTAGCTACCGTAATCCCGTATACATCGGATAATACGCGCTGCAAGTTACCCGATCCTGACGTTTTCAATAATAGTTGCTGACCATGAGCTAAACGGAATGCAATATCCGGGTGGCTGATTGCAAGTCGATTAACTAGATCAATCGTATGACCTAGTTCAGTTTGGATGGTTTTCATGTATTTCAATCGAGCAGGTGTGTTGAAGAATACTTGTGACACTGTAATATCCGTTCCTTGACGGAGGGATGCCGCACGATGATTCATGACCTTTCCGCCTTCAATATCCACTTCCGTACCGCTAACTCCGTCAGACGTCCAAAGATGCACTTTCGAAACAGCTGCGATACTGGCAAGCGCCTCTCCGCGAAAACCAAGCGTACGGATCCTAAACAGGTCATGCTCATTATCGATTTTACTCGTTGCATGCCGCTCAAACGCTCGAACTGCATCTGTCGTTGTCATACCCTTTCCATTATCCGTTATACGGATACTCGTCAATCCTGCTTCTTCCAATGTAATTTCAATCGTTGTACTCCCTGCGTCGATTGAGTTCTCAATCAGCTCTTTCACGATGGATGCAGGTCGTTCTACAACTTCTCCAGCGGCAATTTTATTTGCTAATGGTTCGTCCATCACCTTAATGATATCCATCGGTTCACTCCTTCCTTACTTCAGTTTGGCTTTTAGTTCAAATAGTAGCTGCAACCCTTGAAGCGGTGTCGTATTTGCTAAATCCATAGCTTTCAGACTCTTAAGAATTTCTATTTCTTCAACAGATTGCATAGAACTTGGTTCTTCGGATTGTAAGTCAAAGAAACTTATTTGTTCACTCGATGGAAGTTGGATATTTTCAGTAGTTTTTTGGTTCTCAAAGCCTTCCAATAATTCCCTCGCACGCTGTAGTAAATCAGACGGTAAGCCCGCAAGTTCTGCAACGTGGATTCCGTAACTTTTATCTGCCGGACCGGCCATCACTTTATGAAGGAATACGACCTTCCCTTCCTGTTCCATAGCTGCAACGTGGACATTCGCAAGTCTGTCCAATTGTTCATCGAGAGCGGTCAATTCATGATAGTGTGTTGAGAACAGTGTATTGGCACCGATTTTGTCATGAATGTATTCCATCATCGCTTGCGCTAATGACATACCGTCGTATGTGGAGGTTCCTCTTCCGATTTCATCGAACAGCAATAGGCTTCGATCTGTGGCATGCAATATCGCTTGTTGAGATTCCAGCATTTCCATCATGAATGTACTTTGTCCTGATGCCAAATCGTCCGCAGCACCGATTCTCGTGAAAATTTGGTCAGTGATCGGCAGTGATGCAAACTCACAAGGAACATAACAACCGATTTGTGCCATGACTACCGTCAACGCGACTTGTCGCATGTAAGTACTTTTACCAGACATGTTAGGACCGGTGATTAATAGCATGTTGGCATCATCAGCTAACTTGCAGCTGTTCGGTACATAAAGCGAGTGGTCCATCATTTTTTCGACGACTGGATGTCTCCCGTTTCGGATATCAAGCGACTTATCTTCTGAGAAAATGGGTTTCACATAACTTTGTGATTCCGAGATTTCAGCGAACGCGAGCAAAACATCCAATTCACTTAGTACAGAAGCAAGTTGCTGGATTTGTTCGATCCCTTGCTTCATTTGTTCCCGTACTTCCGCAAATAATGTGTACTCGAGATCCAGACTTTCGGATTCTGCACTTAGGATCAGTTCTTCTTTTTCTTTCAGCTCCGGTGTTATATAGCGCTCAGCGTTTGCCAATGTCTGTTTACGTTCATAGCGTGTCAAATCCGCAAGATGCAAATTGGATTTCGTAATTTCGATGAAGTAGCCGAAAATTCGATTGTAGCCGATTTTCAATCCTTTAATACCGGTTTTCTGCCGTTCTGTCTGTTCTAGTTCAGCAAGCCAGAGTTTACCGTTCCTGGAGGCATCCCGGTACGTATCCAGCTTGTCATTGTATCCATCTTTGATGACGCCTCCTTCTTTTGCTGAAAGAGGGGGTGCCTCAGCAATAGACGACTCCAGCACTGCACATTGGCCTTCACATGGATGGATCCGCTTTGAAAACTCCACTAAATTAGAGTGGCCGGATTCTGCTAGCTGTTGTTTCAAAGCAGGAACTGTTCGAAGTGAATTGCGTAACTGTGCAAGGTCTCGGGCACTCGCGCTTCCCATTGAAATCCTTCCTGCCAATCGCTCCAAATCATACACTTCACGCAGAGCTTGCTTTAGATCGTCTCTTAAAAAGTATGCATCGATCAGCTCGGCAACCGTTTCCAATCTGTGCTCGATTGCTAAGCGGTCTGCGAGCGGTTGGCGAATCCAAGTTTTCAATTTACGTGCACCCATAGCGGTATTGGTTTCATCAAGCAACCAGAATAATGTTCCTTCTTTCCCTCCAGAACGGATCGATTGCACAAGCTCCAAGTTCCGCATGGAGTTGGCGTCAATCGTCAATTTGGATTCCCGGGCTAGAAACTTAAAGGGCTGCAAGTGCTCCAAACTTGTCTTTTGTGTTTGCTGAAGATAGGCGATAAGACGTTGACACGCACCTGTTGCCATTTCTGGTATCGCTTCGAAGAGTTCTCTTCCATGAGGTTCGTAAAGTTCCCGGTCACAAAGAGATAAGACAATTCCTTTATTTTGACTGATATCCCCGAGCATTAGCTGCATTTGTTCATCGACAACTGCTTCTTTCATACCAAGAGACTCCACTGCAGCAGCAAGCGCACTTTCGTCACCTTGAATGTGTTCCACTGTACCTTCACCGGTTGCCAGGTCCACATATGCAAACGCACAAACGTTTTCAGAAATCCGATCGAATGATCCTATGAAATGATTGGAGTGTGCGTCGATATTTTTACCTTCAGTGATTGTCCCCGGTGTGATGACTTTTACGACTTCCCGTTTCACAATTCCTTTAACGTGTCTCGGGTCTTCCGTTTGCTCACAAATCGCAACTTTGTAACCTTTGCCGACCAGTGTTTCTATGTAGCCTTGAGCAGAATGGTAAGGCACCCCGCACATTGGGATTCTTCCAGATTCTCCCCCTTCACGGCTTGTTAATGTAATTTCAAGTATGTGAGATGCTTCCGTCGCATCCGTAAAAAACATTTCATAAAAGTCACCTAATCTGAAAAAGAGGAAGGCGTCTTCGTATTGAGATTTTATTTGTAAATATTGTTGCATCATTGGTGTATGTGTTGTCATTCTATTTCCCTCACAGCCTAAATAGTATTCCTTAAGTATAACAGAAGATCGCTGCTATCGTTTACGAAAGAGCTGTAGCTTTCATTCCTTAAAAAAGAAAAAAAGCCGAAAACAAGCTTCGGCTTTAAAACTGCGAATTGTCTTTTGCTGCTCTTGAACCGCCTTCGTTTGCATGGCTCTGATGGTGTGAGGATTCATCATCGAAGGACCACTCTTCTTCAAAGTCATTTGGATGGACTGTAATCATGACCTTTGTTTCACCGATCACTTCCGCCACGAGCTCCCGTTCCACTTTGATTAGGAATTTTTCTTTACAATCCGAAATGATTGCCTCTGTGCAATTAGGTTGCTGCAGCACTTCGACGCGAATTTCTTCTTTTGAAGACGAGGGTTCATCCCGATAGCGCAGACGTATTTTGTCCTTGTACGTCACTGTCTCCGTGAATACTGAAGTTTTGGAATGATCGTGATGAGAGTACCAGACGTTGACATCAAATTTACCGGTTACTTCAATGGATGAGCCAGTTTTTTTGGCACTATGGGTGTGATTGATGACCCAGCAGCCAAGAATACTGGAAGGGCGGTTTGGCGGAAGGAGCGTGACTTCCTTTTCTGTACGCTGCTTCCCTTTTGCAATCACTGCCTTCGTAACGACTTGTCGTAGATTCTTCAGTTTTCTTCCTCCTTCGTGGACTTCTTTACATCCTATGCAACAGGAGCCCAGAAAGTGAAAAAATCGGAGGAGAATTTTTCTCCCCCGACTTGAAAGTTAGGATAAAGGCTTATGCTGTGTGCTTTGTACGTAAGATCCAGTTTGGCCTTTTAGTACATCCCCACCTGTAGACTCGATGATTTCGTCAGTTACCCGATTGGAAATCGTATTAGCAATCAGTTGCAGTAAATCATTTACATCATTTTGAGATTGCTTGAATTCTTGAACTAGTGGAATCTCGTCGATTTCATTTTCGATCTGCTCGATTTTCTTCTCTATAATGCCAAGGGCACGTTCTTTGTCGTACTCCTGGAAATTGACGGCTTGCTTTTGTAGTGACTTCAAGCTTGCAATCTTCTCTCGCACTTTCTTGTTTTCATTGATATGCGCTTCCGTTTTCTTGAATAATTCCACTTGCTCCGTGTTTGCGACCATATGCGCAAGCTCTCTTGACTTTTCGATAATATCTTCTTTTGTATATAGTTTTTCCATTATAACATCACCTTTTCCTTTTCTTTTATTCCGATAAATTCTCCGTCAAGTGACCAAGACTTCGCTTCTGTAATACGAACTTGAACAATTTTACCTATGACATTCGCTGGCGCCCTGAAGTTCACCAATTTACTTTTTTCGGTATAGCCAGAGAGTACTTCCTTATTGCGTTTACTTTCCCCTTCCACTAACACATCCACGATTTTGCCTTGATAGGGTTTCATCCCAGCCGCTGAGAAATCGTTGACGACTTTGTTCAGTCTCTGAAGTCGGTCCTTCTTCACTTCCAGTGGAATATTATCTTCCATCTTGGCAGCTGGTGTTCCTTCTCTAGGAGAATAGATGTAAGTGAAGGCCATGTCAAACCCAACCTCATTATACAACGAAATGGTTTCTTGGAATTGTTCTTCGGTTTCATTTGGAAATCCGACAATGATATCCGTTGTTAACGTGACATCCGGTATTGCCCGTTTAATCTTCGAAACGAGTTCCAAGAAGTGCTCCCTTGTATATTTTCTAGACATCAGTTTCAAGATTTCACTCGAGCCGGATTGAACCGGTAAGTGAATATGATTCACTAAATTGCCGCCCTTAGCGAGTACTTCGATGAGATGATCATCAAAATCACGCGGATGACTTGTCGTAAAACGGATTCGGGGAATATCGATTTTGCGGAGTTCGTCCATCAGATCCCCTAATCGATAGTTCTCGCCTTCAAAGTCTTTTCCATAAGCATTGACATTTTGACCGAGTAAGGTGATTTCCTGATAGCCAGCTGCAGCTAACTGACGGACTTCCAAAATAATATCTTCCGGCCGACGACTGCGTTCTTTTCCGCGCGTGTAAGGAACGATACAATAGGTGCAGAATTTATCACAACCGTACATGATATTGACCCACCCTTTTATGTTCCCTTTTCGTACGCGAGGAAGGTTTTCAATGATATCGCCTTCTTTTGACCATACTTCTACTACCATTTCTTTTGATAAGTATGCTTCGCGTAAAATTTCAGGCAGCCGGTGGATATTATGCGTTCCAAAGACCATGTCTACTTGATCGTACGTTTTGAGGATCTTATTGACTACTGATTCTTCTTGTGACATACATCCACATACACCGATCAGCATATCTGGACGTTCAAGTTTAAGCGGCTTCAAATGTCCAAGTTCACCGAACACTTTGTTTTCGGCATTTTCTCGGATTGCACACGTATTCAAGAGAACGACATCCGCATCCTTGACTGTATCTGTCGGTTCATACCCAAGCCCTACTAAAATCCCGGCAATGACCTCGGTATCATGTTCGTTCATCTGACAGCCATATGTCCGTATGTAAAACTTGCGTCCGATTCCCATTCCGCGAAATTGTTCATCAATCATAAAATCATCATGATAAGAAATTTCTTCTTTGCCTCGCTTTTTAGCCTCTTTTAAAGATGGCGGCGTATAGACGGATTGGAAATATTGACTGTAGTCTTTTTCTGTTGTCGTAGGTGCTTGCCCCGCAAGCCGTTGTTCTTCGTTCATGTGATGAGCCCCTCTCTTGATTCTGTTCATCTAGTCGAAACCAAACAGTAGGTACCTTCATTATACTGAAGGGATTGACATCTGTATACGAACATAAGGGATTGTCCCCCATTTGTCACAGAAAAAAACTGCGGAGGAAAATACTCCACAGTTTCGGTTTCATAACGCTTGCTGTCGCGTTCTTTTCTCGACGAATAATTTCAGGGCAGTCCGGCCTTCTCCATTAATTTCAATATCTGCAAAAGCCGGTGCACATATCAAATCACTCCCACTTGGAGCTACAAAGCCACGTGCAATCGCGACTGCTTTCACTGCCTGATTTAAGGCACCTGCACCTACAGCCTGCATTTCAGCAAACCCTTGATCTCTAATGACTGCAACGAGAGCGCCTGCGACTGAATTAGGATTCGAGCGAGATGATACTTTTAATGGATTCATGGTATTTCCTCCTTGTAAGAAAAAGTGTATGGAATGCAGTTCTCCATGCACTATCCTATGAAGGGGATGGAACAATTAGACGCTCAATTCAAGACTGAAACGGTGAATCTTCATTGATCATCACCCGTTCTATGGAACGTGCACGTCCTGTCTGATTGTCAATGTCAATAATGACGCCGTTCAATTGAGCTCTTCCTTGTTTAGGCACTTGAAAACGGACAGGCATATTTGTCTGGAATCGATAAATGACATCTTCTTTCTTCATACCTAAAATTGCGTCGTATGGACCTGTCATGCCTACATCTGTAATATAGGCCGTTCCCTCTGGAAGAATCCGACTATCCGCAGTTTGGACATGGGTGTGTGTCCCAACAACCGCAGACGCACGCCCATCAAGGTGCCAGCCCATTGCAATTTTTTCACTCGTTGCTTCTGCATGGAAATCGACAAAAATAAGAGGGGTTCTTTCCTTCGCTTCTTTTATGAGATCGTCTGCTTTTTTGAACGGATCGTCATGTGGCGGTAAAAATGTACGTCCATGCAAATTCAGGACAGCCAATTGGACGCCACCGCGGTCAATGTAAGTCATTCCTTGACCCGGTGCTTCTTCTGAAAAGTTTGCTGGACGGATCAGTGAATCCGTTTCGTCGATGAAATCATAAATCTCTTTGTGATCCCACGTATGATTTCCCATTGTGACAACATCCACTCCAGCACGGAGCAAATCGTCAAAAATGGCTTTTGTAATCCCTCTTCCCGACGCAGCATTTTCACCGTTGACGATCACTGCATCTGGTTCGTATTTTCTTTTCAAACGGGGAAGGTAGTCAAAAACCATATCTCTTCCAGGCGAACCGACGATATCTCCAATAAATAACACTTTCATTTCTTTTCCTCATTTCCAAAAAGAAAAAGGCTTCCAGCATGCAGCAGGAAGCCTTTTCCCTTATTTTGCGTACTCAACCGATCGGGTCTCCCGGAGAACCGTAATCTTAATATGCCCTGGGTAGTCCAACTCTTCTTCAATCCGTTTACGAATGTCACGAGCAAGTCGATGGGCTGTAATATCATCAATGATGTCGGGACGTACAATAATTCGAACTTCGCGACCTGCTTGAATCGCGAATGATTTCTCAACGCCTTCGTAAGACTCGGAGATTTCCTCCAGTTTCTGGAGACGTCTGATGTAGTTTTCAAGTGTTTCGCTTCGTGCACCCGGTCGCGCTGCTGATAATGCATCTGCTGCAGCAACAAGTACAGCAATAACCGATGTTGCTTCTTCGTCACCGTGGTGAGAAGCGATACTGTTAATGACAACTGGATGTTCTTTGTACTTGACTGCGAGTTCTTTACCGATTTGCACGTGGCTGCCTTCCACTTCATGATCAATCGCTTTTCCAATATCATGAAGTAAACCGGCACGACGTGCTAACGTAACATCCTCGCCGAGTTCCGCTGCTAACAATCCAGCAAGGTACGCAACTTCTGTAGAGTGTTTCAATACATTTTGCCCATAACTAGTACGGAATTTCAAGCGACCTAGAATTTTAATAAGGTCGGGATGTAAATTATGGACACCGATATCGAAAGTTGTCTGCTCTCCCGTTTCACGGATGAGCTCGTCCACTTCACGTCTAGCCTTGTCCACCATCTCTTCGATTCGAGCTGGGTGAATTCTTCCGTCAGCTACAAGTTTTTCGAGTGCCAGCCTTGCAATCTCTCGTCGGACTGGATCGAAACCAGATAGAATAACCGCTTCTGGTGTATCGTCAATAATCAGGTCAATTCCGGTCAAAGTTTCGAGAGTACGGATATTCCGCCCTTCCCTGCCTATGATTCGCCCTTTCATTTCATCATTAGGCAAATTGACGACGGATACTGTCGTTTCAGCCACATGATCTGCTGCGAATCGCTGGACAGCTAGAGACAGGATTTCTCGTGCTTTCTTTTCGGATTCCTCTTTCGCACGTTGTTCGGACTCTTTTGTCATCACTGCGATATCTGTAGTAAGTTCTCTTTCCACATCATCCAGGATCAGACGTTTTGCCTCATCACGTGTCAAAGCTGAAATTTTCTCAAGCTCAGTCTGCTGCGTAGCAACCAGCTCTTCCGCCTTGCGTTCCATCTCTTCAATATGCTGTTGTCGTCCGGATAGCGCGTCATCTTTACGCTCCAGACTTGCTTCTCGCTTGTTGAGAGAATCATCTTTGCGGTCCATATTCTCTTCCCGCTGCAATAACCGGTTTTCCTGTTTCTGAAGTTCTGTCCTTCGTTCACGGATTTCCGTTTCTGCCTCAACGCGCAATTTGTGATTTTCATCCTTCGCTTCAAGAAGTGCTTCTTTTTTCAATGCCTCCGCTTCGCGCTTCGCCTCTTCAACGATTGATGCGGCGGAGTGCTTAGCACCTGTCACTTTTGATTCATTCACGTTTTTGTTGTAAACAAACATAACAACTGCACCGACGATGAGACCGAGCAAAGCGGAGATGATAATAGTACCCATTCAGGTCACCTCCTCTTGCTTATTTTTTCATTTTCAGTCGGCTTGTACATCAACTTTCAACATACCGCCAAATTCTTTTCAAATGGTGAGAATTATACAACTCTAATTGTATCGGTGTCATATTCCCATGTCAAGACGGGAGAAGCGATGAGACTATGATTCTCTAATGCAGAGTGGGAGCTCAATTGATGTGAAATCCATTTGAAAAGCCGGCACTCCCTCAATGAGGAAAGCCGGCTCAGGACCATGCAGTAATTTGTTATTCCTTTTCTTCAAACAACTCTAATTCATCGTCATCCTCTGACTCGTGTGCGGCAATTACGTAGTTATCACTAGTAAGTCCATAGCTGCTGCGGATCTTATCTGAAATTTCCGAACGGATTGCTGGGTTTTCTTTTAAGAACTGCTTTGCATTTTCACGGCCTTGGCCCATGCGTTCGCCTTCATAAGAATACCAAGCTCCACTCTTCTGAACGACTTCCACTTCAACACCTAAATCGACGATTTCGCCTTCTTTTGAAATTCCTTCTCCATACATGATGTCCACTTCAGCTGTACGGAAAGGCGGAGCAACTTTGTTTTTTACAACACGGATTCTAGTTTTGTTACCCATGATTTCGTTACCATGTTTGATAGCTTCCCCACGACGGACTTCAAGTCGTACAGATGCATAGAATTTAAGGGCACGTCCACCTGGTGTAACTTCAGGGTTACCGAACATGACTCCAACTTTTTCTCGGATCTGGTTAATGAAGACAGCAATCGTTTTCGATTTGTTAATAGCGCCGGAAAGCTTACGTAATGCTTGGGACATCAGACGTGCTTGCAGACCTACGTGTGAGTCTCCCATTTCCCCTTCAATTTCCGCTTTCGGAACGAGAGCCGCTACAGAGTCGATAACAATGATCTCGACTGCACCACTTCGTACGAGAGCTTCAGCGATTTCTAATGCTTGCTCTCCTGTATCCGGTTGTGATAATAGGAGCTCATCGATATCCACTCCAAGTTTTTGGGCATATACAGGATCCAGCGCGTGCTCCGCGTCGATAAAAGCAGCTGTTCCACCTGCAGCTTGTACTTCTGCAATTGCGTGAAGTGAAACAGTTGTTTTACCTGAACTCTCAGGTCCGTAGATTTCAATGACGCGTCCTCTAGGATACCCGCCAACTCCTAATGCTGAGTCAAGTGCCAATGAACCAGTTGATGATGTGGAAATCTCTCTATCGGTCTTCTCACCGAGCTTCATGACAGAGCCTTTTCCAAACTGTTTCTCTATTTGTTTAAGTGCTTGATCTAAAGCCGCTTTACGTTCGCTCAAAAATGATTCCTCCTTCAAGGTGTTTTCTATCTGTCTCTACTATACTCCTTATGAGAAAAATAAACAAGAAAAAAGCGAACGAGTATTCTATTTTTAATTGAAAATCCTCATTTTAATTGAGAAATCACTCGATATTTGAATTTTAATTGAGAATCGAAGCGATATTTCTAATTCAACTCTTTTCAGATTCCAATTTACGAATGAGATAATAAAGGGCAAAGTTCGCTGCGCGTAAACGATTGGTGTTTCGAGCTCCTGATAATCTAAGTTTGTAGGACTCTGTTTTCTTTTTGTAAGAAAGCCCAATCCAAATCGTTCCTGCAGGCTGTCCATCGTGTGTATCCGGTCCTGCAACACCTGTTAAACCGATGCCGATGTCCGTTTGGAACCGGTCACGGATTTTCTCTGCTAACGCTTCTGCGCATTCAGCACTGACTGTACCATAGGTCTCTAACAGTTGTGAATCGACTCCGAGTTGCTTCGTTTTCGCCTCTATATCATAAACTGTCATGCCGCCTTTTAACGAGGCGCTGATCCCTGGTTCTTCTGCAAGCAATGATGTGAAGAGTCCGGCCGTTAAACTTTCTGCTGCCGAAATCGTGAGACCCGCCCCCGTTAGTAAAGAAGCAGCTTTGGAAGACAGCGTATCGTCATCCGTTCCATATATGAACTCGCCAACTTGGTTATGCAGTTCACATAGAACCGGCTCGATTAATTGGCGGGCGTCTTCTGCTGTACGGGCTTTAGCTGTGACCCTAAGCGTGACCGCATCTTTTGAAGCAAGAGGAGCGATGGTCGGATTCGTCTGGGAGGCCAATAAGCCTTGCACTTTGTATTCAAGTTCCGCTTCACCGATCCCGAAAAATTTCACAACAGTAGAAACAATTATTTCCTGAATGCCTGAAAGACGCTGTAAGTATGGAATGCCTTCATCCCTGAACATAGGTTCCAGTTCATGCGGTGGACCGGGCAATAGCAAGTACGTTCTTTCATTTGCTGAAATCGCCATACCAGGCGCCATCCCGAACCGGTTTTCCAAGACTGTCGAGCCTTCCAGGACTAAGGCTTGTTTTTTATTATTTTCTGTCATGTGTCTTCCTGTCCGCTTAAAGTAAGCTTGTATCGACAGCAACGCCTGATTGTTGGATTCCAGTTCAACCCCTATATGTCTGGCAATGGTCTCTTTTGTCAGATCGTCTTTAGTCGGTCCTAGTCCACCCGAGAAGATGATGAGATCCGCTCTCTCCTCAGCAATCCGGATTGCTTCTTCCAAGCGTGCGGGGTTATCACCAACGACAGTTTGATAATGTACATCCACTCCGATATCAGCAAGTTCAGCAGATATGAATTTGGCATTTGTATTGGTGATTTGACCGAGCAATAACTCTGATCCGACCGCTATGATTTCTGCTCGCATAATCGATCTGCCCCTTTACATAGATTTCGTAAGAACGTGCTTGTTCTTCATGAAATAATCCAATCCCGACCATATTGTAAAGAAGAGACAAATGTATAACATGATTGTGCCAAAAGGAACGTTGATGGCTTCAAAGAAGATATTATTCAACAACAGCGATGAAATCGCCAGGATTTGAGTGACTGTTTTAATTTTCCCTAGCTGATTTGCAGCTACTACTTCCCCTTCACCTGCTAATAGAAGCCGTAATCCGGTAACCGCAAATTCACGGCTAATGATAATAATGACAACCCATGAAGGTGCTAATCCGAATTCAACCAGGATGATGAATGCCGCAGAGACAAGTAATTTGTCTGCAAGGGGATCCAAGAACTTCCCCATATTGGTAACTAAGTTATGTTTTCTGGCAATGTATCCATCCAGCCAATCCGTTACAGAAGCGAAAATGAATAGCAGTCCCCCTATGAATTGTTCTATAGATAGTTCAGTTCCTCCGATAGTAAGATTCCCCATACCGAAGTCAGCTAACATGAATACGATGAATACAGGAATTAGCAAAACGCGCGAAACGGTTATTTTATTCGGCAAGTTCATGTTTTAAGCACCCTCTTTTCGTTAGATTTACTCTTTGAAAAGCCCTGCCTTTCAGCAGGGCTTAAAGAAAATAGTCATCTTCGCAGATGACTATTTTCATTTTTTATATTCAATAATAATATTTTGAGTGACCGTATCATTCGGGTAAGTAAGCGGCTCTCCATTTACAAGAATTTCTGTAAATTGAGTTCGCCCTACACGAACTCTGGCAGACTGTTGGTCTGTCAAATCGAGTTCCTCTGTTTCCCCGTTTTTCATGACACGCGCGCCATTGGGTAGAAGTTCCTGACCGTTTTGATTGGTAACGCCGATCCATGATTCTCCGCCATCTTTCACTTTGATGGACAATGTGAAGGTGTCTGATTTCTCCAGCGCAAACGTTGTTGTTGGCCCGTTTACAGCGCCCTGTGTAAGCGTCTGTTCAGGTGCTGGTACTTCCTCAGGTTTCTCTTCCGGTTCTTCTGGCTCATCATCTTTAGCCGAAGTATCTTTACCCTCTTCATCTTTATTCACATCAGTTTTAGGTTCATCTTGTTTGTTGTTATCAACTGTAATCTCATCGGATGTCTCTAATTCTTCAGGTTTCGGAGTATTCGCCTGGTGTTTATAAAGAAATATAACGACAGCAAGAATGACGATGATGAACAGGGCGGTAATGATTTTAGGAAGAACTTCATTCATTCTGCCAGATTTCATGTAACCTGCTTTTTGTGACAACTGGGGAGCACTGCGTTGAATTTCCTCTTCTTTCATTTGTTCCGAAGATTCGTTCTCACGGTACAATGACAACATTTCTTGTGCTTCCAACCCAACCGCTTCAGCGTATTGCTTAATGAATGCCCGCACATAAAAAGAGCCTGGCATCATACTGTAGTCTTCGTTTTCAATTCCAGCCAAATACCGTTTCTGAATCTTAGTAATTGCTTGTAAGTCATCCAAGGTATATCCATTTGCTTTTCTCGCCTCTTTAAGGCGATCGCCTAAACCGGACAACTTTATCACCTGCCTGTTTTAAAAATTGAACATCCCTAAGCCGCCCGCGCCATCACGGCCAGAAGTCAATCCGTTGTTTTGGATGACCTCGTATGTAATCTCCTGATCGGGTGTTGTACGCAGTTCGATAATGTAATCAAAATCTTCGATTGAATATTCCGAGTGTTGGACGAACATATCAGGATGCTCAACAACTTTAGTTGAAGGGAGTCGCATCATTTCACGAACTAATTGCATATGACGTTCATCTTCCGCGTTCCTCGTAACAATACCATCTAGAATGAAAATATTATCTTTTGAAAATTCATCACCCATTAAACTGTTGCGGACCGTCTGTTTAATCATCGTGGACGAAAGAAAAATCCACTTTTTGTTTGCACAGACACTGGCAGCGACGACAGATTCAGTTTTGCCGACCCGCGGCATTCCTCTGATCCCGACAAGCTTATGGCCCTCTGTTTTAAAGATTTCCGCCATGAAGTCGACAAGAACTCCTAACTCGCTTCGGAGGAATCTGAAAGTCTTCCGTTCATCGACTGTACGCTGGATGTACCGTCCGTGCCGTACAGCGAGAACGTCCCGCAGCTTCGGTTCCCTGATTTTACGGATTTCAATCTGCTCCATGGTTGAAGCGATCAATTCAAACCGTCTGATTTGGTCATCGTCTTCTGTCCGCACAAGCATACCACGTGTATCGCCATCCACTCCATTGATAGTGACAATATTGACTCGGAGCATCCCAAGCAGTGTAGCAATATCTCCCAAAAGACCGGGACGATTCACTTGTAATTTGTATTCCAGATACCACTCACCCAACGGAATCCCTCCTTCGTCTGTTCACCATTCATTGGATAGGACGCAAAAAACAACAGCTTAGTTTCTATAATAGCTGAATTAGTCCATGAGTGAAAGCGAAAAACTAAAACAAGGAGATCCGGTTGACCATGAACTGGTCAGATATACCAGCCGCCATTCAACTTCAGGATCTCCCCAGTCATATAATCAGCCTTGCCACTCGTTAAAAAAACGACAAGATCGGCTACTTCTTCAGGTCTTCCAGGGACCATTAGCGGAATCTCTTCCATGACCATTTGTCTCTCATCTTCCGGAATTTCTTCATTCATCCTTGTTTCAATCCAGCCAGGTGCAATTCCATTGACGCGTATTCCGCCATACGCTGCTTCCTTTGCATAAGCTTTCACAAACGCATGCTGGGCACCTTTGACACTTGAGTACATCACTTCACCCGCTGCTCCCGTGTTGCCCCATATCGAGCCGATAAAGACGATATACGATCTTGTATAAGAACGCAACCCAGCAGAAAGTAAACTAATCAGACGGACTGGATTTTGGACGTGCACTCGCCATAACGACTCCATATCTTGTTCCGTTGTTTCTGATAAGAGTTTCAGCATCGATTGCCCATTCGCTACAATAATAGCAGACACATCAGTCAACTGGGCAGCCAGACGTTCAGCTGCCCCTAACTGACCAAAATCTGAATGGACATATTGAAAATCACTGGACGGATAGTTTGCGGTTAGCTCTTTTTGAAGCTGTTGAATCATATCATCCCCACTATTGTAGTGCATGTACAAAGACCAGCCTTCTGATGCCATCTTTTTGCAGATAGCTTCGCCGATTCCACCAGACGCACCGAGCACAAGGGCACGGCGTCGAGTACTCACTTCGATTGCTCCGAAGGATGGATTGTCATAATCGTTTGACCATCTTCATAATAAAGATCCTCAAAGGCAGCTTTCAGCTGATCTGTTGTTAACCCTTCCAATACCGGGACGACGTCAAACAAGTTCATCTCATTGAAGTTGTAATGCGTGAACTGATTTGCGATATACTCAGGGGAATTCAAGGCTCTCATAAATAATCCGATTCGTTTTTTGCGAATTCTCTCAAGCTGATCTTCTGTAATGGACCAGTTATTTTTCGCATCCTCAAGAACATTTATTATCAGCTTTTCTAACTCCTCCGGCTTTTCAGTATCAGAGCCAATCGCTGCAAAACCGAATCCGTTTTCCAGATTGAACTCATAAGAGAACGTTTCATCGATCAAGCCCTCATTATAGGCTTTCGTATAGAACTCAGAAGATCTTCCGAACAATATATCCAGCGTCACATCAGATGCCAATTCCCGGACCAGCATTTCTTTTCCAGACATATCGGTATGACGGCACTTTGTTCCTACCATTAACTTAGGTTTGGCTACGTCCATGTACAGTTCACTACGTTTTTTGGCAGCGTGATCAGGCTCATCCGGGAAACTGCGAACTACAGGCTCCGGTGCTTCAAATGTTTTCGCTTGCTGATCTTGCTCTACAAACTTCAGCATTTTATCAGGGTCCACGTTCCCTACGGCAAAGAACACCATATTGGATGGATGATAAAATGTTTCATAACACTCATATAGATGCTCCGCTGTAATGTCTTGAATCGTTTCCACAGTTCCAGCAATGTCGATACGGACTGGATGATTTTCAAACAAGTTTTCGATAGTACCAAAGTATTGTCGCCAATCCGCCTGGTCATCATACATGGTAATCTCTTGAGCGATGATCCCTTTTTCCTTCTCAACCGTTTTTTCGGTGAAGTACGGTTGTTGGACAAAGTCGAGTAACGTCTTCGTATTCTCATATAACTCGGATGTCGATGAAAACAAATACGATGTCCGGGTGAAGGAAGTGAATGCGTTCGCTGCAGCTGCGTTTTCACTGAACTGCTGGAACACATCTCCATCTTCTTTCTCAAACATTTTGTGCTCGAGGAAGTGTGCAATCCCGTCAGGCACCGTTACAAGTTCTTTACCGCCACGAGGAATGAAAGACCGGTCCACGGAACCATATTTCGTTGTAAACGTCACATACGTCTTTGAGAACCCTTCTTTCGGCAGAACATACACGTCAAGCCCATTATCAAGTTTCTGATGATAGAGTGTTTCTTGCAATTGATCAAAATGAATTTTATTCATGGTCCATTGCCTCCCTTCCGGAAAGAAGATATGTGATTTCTTTCGTCAGTACCGCAGCCATTTGCTGGATATCCTCTTTCGTTACGCGCTCCCATTCTTCAATAAGCTTATCTGCAGTAAAGTTTTCATCCAATAACTTATACTGGTCGTAAATTTCGATCTGCCCCTTAGCAGAATCGAATGAACTACGGATGCTGTTTGACAATAGCGCAAGCGTTTGGCGAATTTCCAAGTCGGAAATATCCCCATCTCTAAGCGCTTCGATCTGTTGATCAATCAGCGCAGCTGTCTTTTCTTCTTGTTCAGCATCAATTCCTGACATGACATAAAGCAATCCATAATGAGACGCATATGAGCTTGAACAATAATAAGCAAGGCTCTCTTTCTCCCGAACATTGATAAACAACTTACTATGGGCGAATCCACCTAATACGCCGTTCATCATCTGCATTTTCGGGTAATCGGGATGCTTGAAACCTACAGGAGTGCTGAATGCCATATTCAGCTTACCTTGCTTCATATCTTGTTTTTCACGGATATGTTTGACAGTCGGGACATACCCGTCCTGTTTCCCAGCTTCAGCAGGCATGGATTTGCGGGTCCTTTGTGTAAAAGGGAAGAGTGTTTGTGCACGCTCTGTCAACTGTTTTGTATCTACGTCTCCAAGAATATAAATGTCGATCGTATCTTCGTTCAACATCTGATCGTACGTTGTTTTTAAAGACTCCTTAGTTATAGCCGAGACCGCTTTTTCCGTTCCGGAAGCGGATAGTGATGCTGGCTGCCCTGAGCGGATCAGTTCAAGCATCCGCTTGTTTGCATACCGGGTTTTATCATTATAGACGGATCCAATACGATCAATAACTGTCTGTTTTTCTCTTTCTACTATTGCTCCGTCAAAAACGCCATCGTTCAAATTCGGTTTAAACAAACTCTCTGTAACGAGTGTGAGTAGCTGCTCGAAGACAGGGACATCGGGATTGCGCAAATACTCTTCGTTTACGCTCTCCGCATAAATCGTAAAGATATGCTCGTTCCCTCTTTTACTTGTGTCTGTATAGTATACAGCGCCATATAGTTCTTCCAGCGCTTGCCGCAATTTTGTCCGTGTCGGGTATTGTGCAGATGAATCCTCCAGCACATTGGCAAGTACTGTACGCGCCGCTGCACTTTCTTCTGTCAAAGGAGCTGTGAATTTAATGGCTACACTTACAGTTTTAAACTGCGCAGTTTGACGTGTGTACAAATTCACGCCAGATTGAAGTTCTGTTTTATGGAACATGCAAAAAAACACCTCGATCTCTAGGATAAGTATATGGTATGATTCTCACGCAATTTGCGTGTTCAAGTAGTATGCTTCTTTCCAACTTCACTATACATTTCCAAACGTTCTCATACAAGTGAATGGTTTCATCAAAAAACTGCCCGAAGAGTCCTAGGACGGACAATTCGGGCAGTAAATGATTATCGGGATCCTTTGATGTATGGATCTCCAAGGGCTTTTGGTCCATTCGCTTTTCCGATAAATCCAGCAAGCGCAATAATCGTAAGTGCGTAAGGCAAAATATACAAGAATACAGACGGCACATTTTCCATGAATGGAATGCCGGAAGAACTGATAGCAAGTGCTTGAGCAAAGCCGAAGAACAACGCTGCTCCCATCGCACCGATCGGATGCCACTTTCCGAAGATCATAGCAGCCAATGCCATGAATCCTTGACCATTGATTGTCGCGTGTCCAAAATCATTTGTCATGGTTTGTGCATAGACAGCGCCACCCATACCAGCGAGTCCGCCGGAAATAATCACGGCAATATAACGGATCCGTTTGACTTTAATCCCCATCGTATCCGCTGCCATAGGGTGTTCTCCTACAGAACGGAGACGCAAACCGAATGGCGTCTTAAAGATGATAAACCAGGCAAGGATTGCAACGACAACAGCTAAAATGGAGGAACCATAAACTGACTTGAAGAACATGGGTCCAATTACCGGAATGTCCTGCAGAAAAGGAATATTGAACCGCGGTATTTTTTTCTGGATAAAGTCAGTCTGTCCTTTTCCATAAATCATTTTTACTGAGAACAAAGCAATTGCTATCCCTAGCAAGTTAATCGCAACACCCGATACGACCTGATCGGCACGGAAAGAAATCGAAGCGACTGCGTGCATGAGGGAGAAAATTGCCGATACGAGCATTGCAGCTAAAATTGACACCCATGGCGTCCACGCTCCGAACGTATCTACATAAAACAGGTTGAAGACGATTCCTACGAACGCCCCCATCACCATCAGTCCTTCGAGACCAATATTGATGACACCCGAGCGTTCAGAGAACACACCGCCAATCGCGGTGAAAATTAGAGGCGCAGCGTAAGCAATCGATATTGGAACGATGAAATATAGTATATCGAGAAAGCCACCCATCTTACTTCGCCTCCTTTTTCTTGCCAATTCGTTGTAATCCAACGCGGATAACATAACCAGATGCTACAAAGAAGATGATTAACGCAATGACAATTGATACAATTTCAATCGGGATATTAGCAGCATTCGGCATATTGTTTGCTCCATATTTAAGCGAACCGAACAAGCTTGCTCCGAAAACTACGCCAAGTGGAGTATTTGCACCTAACAAAGCAACTGCAATTCCGTCAAAGCCGATTCCTGTGAATCCTGCACGTGTAGACATGTTACCGAATGTTCCAAGGGCTTCCATCGCGCCGCCTAGACCAGCGAACGCTCCTGAAATGACCATGGCCATCACAATATTTCTTTTAACACTCATACCTGCATATTGTGCAGCATTTTCATTGAATCCTACTGATTTCAATTCGTATCCCAGCTTCATTCTTTCCAGGATGAACCACATGATGAATACCATGAAGAGTGCTACAAAGATCCCGTAGTGAAGCGTTGAAAAATCTGTTAGCTCAGAAAGGAAATCTGATCGTAGTGATGCGGTATCTTGGATTTTATCCGTTTTAAATCCGCCATCAGCTACAACCTTAATAAGTGCATTGACTAAATGCAATGCAATATAGTTCATCATAATCGTGACGATTACTTCGTGGACCTTCAATGTTGCTTTCAGTATACCTGGAATCAGTCCCCAAAGAGCTCCTGCCGCTGCAGCCGCTAACAATGCAAGTGGCAAGTGGATGATCTTCGGCAATTCAAAAGCCATACCGACGTATGCCGCTGCAAACCAACCTACGATTAGCTGACCTTCCACTCCGATATTGAATAGGCCGGTCCGGAAAGCAAACGCAACCGCTAGTCCAGCAAGGATATATGGACTGATTTGACGAATGGTTTCCCCGATTGCATAGGAATCTCCAAAAATACCGTTCCAAAGCGCACTATAACCAGCCACTGGATCGTAGCCACTAACAAGCATGACAACCGCTCCGACTAGTAATCCGAGAATAATTGAAATTACGGGAACGAGCACATTTATTAATCGATTAGACATGGTTGTCATCACCTTCTTTCAATACAGCACCGTCACTGCCTTCAACAATTTCACTTTTGTTATGTCCTGCCATGAACAGACCGAGTTCTTGTTCACTCGTTTCAGCAGGAATTACCGTGTCGACAATTGCGCCATCATAAATAACAGCAATCTGATCGGATACATTCATTATTTCATCAAGCTCAAACGAAATTAGAAGAACCGCTTTCCCTTGATCACGTTGTTCAATTAGCCGTTTGTGGATAAATTCAATTGCACCTACGTCCAGACCCCTTGTAGGAAGTGCTGCAATCAGCAGATCAGGGTTCCGGTCCACTTCGCGGCCGATGATCAACTTCTGCTGATTTCCTCCGGAAAGAGCACGAGCAAGCTCGTGTTCACCTTGCGTCCGAACATCAAAATCCGAAATTAGTTTGTTCGCATGCTTTGTTACTTCCTTGTAATTCATAAGACCATTAGAAGAATACGGTTTTTGATAATAAGACTGCAATGCCGCATTGTATCCGACACTGAAATCCAAGACAAGTCCGTGTTTATGACGGTCTTGCGGGATATGACCTAATCCGTTTTCGGTAATTTGTCTAGGGTTCTTATTCGTAACGTCTTTATCGCCCATTATGATTTTCCCGGATTTCACTTTCCGGAGTCCTGTAATCGCTTCGATCAACTCGGACTGGCCGTTGCCATCAATTCCAGCTAGACCGACAATTTCACCCCGACGAACGGAAAGGTTCAAGTTTTTCACTTTTTCAATACCGCGATAATCTGTCACGACCAAGTTTTCAATCTTCAAAATTTCTTCTGTAGGATGAGATGGACCTTTTTCTGTTTTAAACGTCACTTGACGTCCAACCATTAGCGTTGCAAGTTCTTCAGGATTCGATTCAGCAGTTGTAACCGTTCCGATTCCTTCCCCTTTGCGGATGACCGTTACACGATCTGAAACTGACATGATTTCTTGCAGTTTGTGAGTGATGAGAATGATCGACTTTCCTTCTTCGATCAATTTGTGCATGATTCTGATTAATTCATCGATTTCCTGTGGCGTCAAGGATGCTGTCGGCTCGTCAAAAATCAGAATTTCCGCTCCGCGATAAAGTGTTTTCAGAATTTCAACACGTTGCTGCATCCCGACCGATATGTCTTCAATCTTTGCATGCGGGTCAACATCCAATCCGTACAGCTTCGAAATTTCCGCTACTTTCTTTGCAGAGTCTTTGATGTTAAGCATACCCATTTTGGTAGGTTCGCTGCCGAGGATAATATTTTCAGTCACTGTTAAATTCTCAACAAGCATAAAGTGTTGGTGAACCATCCCGATGCCTAAATCATTTGCTACATTAGGATCTGTGATGTCCACTTTTTTTCCTTTGACTCTAATCTCTCCGCCATCTGGCTGATATAGACCGAATAATACGTTCATCAATGTTGACTTACCTGCACCATTCTCGCCGAGAAGCGCATGAATCTCGCCTTTTTGCAACTGAAGAGTAATATTATTATTCGCATAGAAAGTGCCGAATTTCTTTTTAATATTCAGCATCTCGATGACGTATTCCACTGATCTCACTTCCTTGCTTATAGTTTCTACTAATTTAGTTTGTTAAATTAACACAATAAAAGATTCCAAAAAGAACCTTTTAGTCTGGCAATTTAAGTATTTTCCCTTTTGGTTATGTATACAAAAATAACGAAGGCCGGTATGAACCGGCCCTCATTCTTCTCATTGAGAGTCCTCTTACTTTTCACCTGGAACTTCGACTTTACCATCGGAAATATCTTTGCTGTACTTCTCGATTTCAGCAAGTACGTCTTCAGGAATCGCACCGCGTGAATCTGCAAGTGCTACACCTTCATCTTTCAACCCGTAAACTTTTGTTTCGCCGCCAGGGAATTTCCCTTCTTTAGAAAGCTTAGCGATATCGTTTACTGCGTTGTCAACTCGCTTCAACATTGAAGTCAATGTTACGTTATCGTCTCCAACTTGACCTTCGTCGTACTGGTCAGAGTCAACTCCGATTACCCATACATATGCATCCTTGTCAGCTGTTTTACGTTCTTTCGCTTCACTGAATACACCGTTACCGCTGCCGCCAGCTGCGTGGAAGATAATATCTACGCCTGAAGAATACATACGGTTTGCAGCTGCTTTACCTAGTTCCGCTTTATCAAATGCACCTGTGTACTGAACGTCTACTTTCAGGTCCGGCTTAACGGCTTTAACACCTTCAAGGAAACCAACTTCAAAACGTTCGATTACCGGAATTTCCATACCACCAACAAAACCGATTTTATCGGATTTAGTCATTAGAGCTGCAGCAACACCTGCAAGGTAAGCTCCTTCTTGTTCTTTAAAGAGTACGCTTGCTACGTTTGGCTGTTCAACAACACCATCAATGATTGCAAACTCAGTATCTTTTTGCTGTTGAGCAATTGTATCAATTGCATCTTCCATAAGGAATCCAACACCAAAGATCAAGTTGAAATCACGTCGAGCGAGCGCGTTAAGGTTTGTTGTATAGTCTGCATCACTTTGTGATTGCAAGTAGTCAAATCCTCCGTCGCCTTTTTTCAAGCTGTTTTCAGAACCGAAATCCTGAATACCTTTCCAAGCGGATTGGTTGAACGATTTGTCGTCAATACCGCCGACATCCGTGACCATTGCTAGAGAGAATTCAGATGCATTGCCTCCGTCAGAAGATGAACCTTTGTCACTACCCTTGCTTTCTTCTTTGTCTGAACCACAAGCTCCCAAAACTGTACCTGCAGCAAGTACAAGGGACAGTGCAAGACCAAATCTGCGTTTACTCATTTTGTGACCTCCCCATTTATATGTTGGTATGATTATGGCGAAATCGCCTTATACCCGTTTCCGGACCACATGGAAGCTGAATTTGTCAGCTCGAAAATAGTTCTTGGAATACAAGACCATTTCACCAGTTTCCGTGTAGTGTTTTTGTAGCAATACAAGCAATGGGACATCCACACCACACCTAAGTATGGAAGATGCTTCTTGGTCGTATCCTACAGGTTCAATATGCGCAATCGCTTGGGTAATGTGAATTTCCCCATTCTTTTCCAGCGCATCGAAAATCGAATGCTTCATCAGAGCTGTCGCTTCCGTTTGAAGATTCTTTTTGTTTACTTGGTCCACACAATATACGACGGGTTCACCGTCTGCGGTTCGAACTCTTTTAATTGTAACAATGGAGTCCTCCTTGTGGCAATCGAACTTTTCCATACTCTCTTCAGTTGCAAGTGTGTCGGAAACTTCAAGGAAAATCGTTCCGGGTTCCATACCGGCTGCACGGATCATGGAAGAAACACTAGATAGCTCTTCAATACCTGAAGTGAATAATGGACGCGCTTTCAAAAACGTCCCCACTCCGTGTTTACGAACAATGATTTTCTCTTCTTCCAATACACGGAGCGCTTCCCGCAATGTCGCACGACTTACACCTAACGTCCTAGCCAGTTCAAACTCCGAAGGGAATTTTTCATTTTCTTTAAACACGCCGGCTTCAATGTCCTGCTTAATATGCTCGATGACTTGGACATATAAATGTCTTTGGTCTGCCTTTATCATCAACCCATCTCCCTCCGGCCGAGGTCAGACCTCTGATGTTTAACATCGTTCTATTCACCCATACTATAACATTTAATGAAGAGAAAATAAACATCGTTTCAAAAAAAACATTTTCAATCCTTGCTTATTGTCCTGAATCTGACAAATTCCTGTGCTACATGTCTGCTGAATCTTTTCCTACTAAAACTTGTCTCGGCTTACTGCCTTCAGGCGGCCCTACAACACCGCGCATTTCCATCTGATCGACAATACGTGCTGCTCGTGAATACCCTACACGAAAACGTCTTTGTAATAAGGAAACAGAAGCAGTTTGCATTTCCACTACTAATTGCACCGCATCGTCATAAAGCTCATCTGTTTCTTCATCTTGAGGCACATCATCGATTTCTGAAGGGATCATCTCTTCCTGATACTGCGCTTTTTGTTGTTGTATGACAAAGTCGACGACAGCTTCCACTTCCCGATCAGAAACGAAAGCCCCTTGAACACGCGTTGGTTTGGAAGCACCAGCCGGAAGGAAGAGCATATCCCCTCTGCCCAAAAGTTTTTCCGCGCCGCCACTATCGAGAATCGTCCGGGAATCGATTGCAGATGAGACCGCGAATGCAATTCTGGATGGAATATTCGCTTTGATAATTCCAGTAATGACATCTACACTAGGCCTCTGTGTTGCGATTATCAAATGGATGCCTGCAGCTCTCGCCATTTGAGCGAGTCGTGTGATCGCATCTTCCACGTCATTGGATGCAACCATCATCAAATCTGCAAGCTCGTCCACAATGACGACGATATAGGGCATTTTCGGATGCTTTTCCTCATTTTCTTCATTCCATGTGTCAATATGAGAGTTATAGCCTTCGATATTCCTTGTACCTGTATGGGAAAACAGCTCATAGCGTCTTTCCATTTCAGACACGACTTTCTTCAACGCTTGCGCCGCTTTCCTTGGATCAGTGACGACAGGAGCCAATAGATGGGGGATCCCATTGTAGACATTCAATTCAACCATTTTAGGATCTATCATCATCATTTTCACTTCGTGGGGTTTGGCCCTCATAATAATGCTTATGATAATTCCATTTACGCAAACACTCTTACCACTGCCAGTGGCTCCCGCAATAAGCACATGCGGCATCTTGTTCAATTCCGAGAGCATCGCTTCTCCCGTAACATCCCGTCCTAATGCAATAAGCAGTTTAGAATCGGGCCGGTTATTTTCCTTCGCTTCCAACACTTCCCGTAAACTGACGACTGCAACTGATGTATTCGGAACTTCAATCCCTACGGCAGATTTCCCAGGAATAGGTGCTTCAATCCGGATTCCACTTGCTGCTAATGCCAGCGCAATATCATCCGCCAAACTGACGATCCTGCTCACTTTCACGCCGGTATCCGGCAGTACTTCATATTTAGTTACAGCAGGTCCTAAATGGACTTGTGTAACACGTGCCTTGACACCGAAACTGTGAAATGTCCGCTCCAACTTTTGCGCGTTCGCTTGAATTGCATTGTATTCTCCTGATTGGTCATTTTCAGGTGGCTGTTTTAATAAGTTGAACGATGGCAATTGATACGATTCGTTCTCCTCTTCCCCAGAAACACCTTGGTAGGGATTTTTGGATACTTCCACAGTATCAGTTTCCTGCATGTCTGAACGCGGTAAAGGTTCCGTATCTTTTGCAGCTGGCGTTTCCACTTCATCATTCCGCTCATTGAATGCTGATATGATCGGCTGAACATAGGGTTCGTCCTCTTCAGGAACGGTAATCATAGGACGCAATACTGGTTCACTTTCTTGACTATTTTCCTTCTGGTGCTTGCTTGAGCGTGTGGCACGAGTTGGTTTTGGTTTCTTTTCCGGTACCGCTTTAGGTGCAGTCCTCAAGTTAATGCCTTTCAACTTCTGTTTAACTGATGAAAATGCACGGGGAAACCACTCAGCAAGATAGGGCGCCAGCGCTTTCCCTGAGATGAGAATCAGCCCTGTCAATAACAGCAATACGCCTGCGACTGTAGCACCTGCAGAATCGAAGAGCGAATAGAACATCGCAAATAGGACGGCTCCAATCATGCCGCCTCCAAGCGTTCCACTTCTAGTACTAATCCCTCCATTTGAGATAAGTACTTTCCATGTTTCCTTGAGTGCAGAATCTGTCATGAGGACACGGCTAGCAGACAGTTCTTTGAATAACAAAATATGGCTGAATAAGAGCAGACTTGCGAGTATGCAGAGACTTCCTCCGACAATCCGGTTTTTCCAACCAAGTTCTCCTCGTTTCACCATAAACAGTAACGCTTGGACAATCAGGATGAACGGCAAAGCTGCATGCCAATTTCCGAATAGGAATCTACCGAATGAGCCTAGTCCTCTCCCTACGACTCCGAATTCAAAAATCATGATGACAGCCAGTGCAAGCATCGCTAATCCGATTACTTCGAATAAAAGCGGATTTAAAGGGGATTTCCCTTTTTTCTTACTGGCTGCCCGTTTCTTTTTCTTTTTTGAGACTTTCTTAGACATACTGTACCTCCTTTTTGCGAAAAAAGGATTTCCTGCCTGACGGCAAGGAAATCCTTTAGTAGAATCTTTTGATCAATACTCCATAATAATTGGAATGATCATTGGTCGTCTCTTCGTTTGCTGATACAAATAAGAGCTGAGGGTGTCTCGGATCTCTTGTTTAATGTTTGTCCATTCAAACGTTTCTTTATTCACATATTTTTCTACAATTTTACGGATCAGATTGGATGCTTCTTCTAACAACTCTTCGGATTCACGAACGTAGACAAATCCACGGGAGACAATCTCCGGCCCTGCTGCAATCTTCTTTTGCTTGCGGCTTAATGTAATGACGATTGTAAAGATTCCATCCTGAGATAGGAGTTTACGATCCCTTAAGACAATATTCCCGACGTCTCCTACACCAATTCCGTCAATCAAGATATTTCCTGCAGTAACACGGCCGCTCATACGGATCTTACCATTCTTGTATTCAACGATATCGCCTTTATCGGCAATGAAGATTTGGTTTTTGCGCATACCGACCTCTTGTGCAAGTTTCGAGTGTGCAATCAGCATTCTGTATTCACCCGTCACCGGAATGAAGTTCTTTGGCTGCATCAGATTGAGCATCATTTTGAGATCTTCCTGACTGCCGTGCCCTGAAACATGGACATTGCGGGCTGACGTCAATACCGTTGCCCCTGTTTTCGCAAGTTCGTTCATCATTGAATAGACGGAGACTTCCGATCCTGGTGACGGCGTCACAGTTATCAATACCGTATCCGTTTCTTTAATACGGATATCCCGATGATGTTTACGAACAATCTTTTCAAGTGCTTCCAACGGTTCACCTTGGTTGCCCGTTAAGATAATAACGACTTCGCTATCGTCATAGTTCCCGATATCTTTCACAGAAACAACGATATCCTCGCCCACATTCAAATAACCTAGTTTTACACCGACTTCAAAATAGCTTTCCAAGCTTTTCCCGACAACAGCCACTTTCTTACCTGTCTCAGCAGCCTTATCTAATACTTGCTGGATCCGAAGAAAATTCGAAGCGTAGACTGCCACTAGAATTCTTCCTTCAGCACCATAGAAAGTCTTTGATAGTTGGTTTTCGACTACAGTTTCCGATGTTGTATAACCAGGACGCTCAGCTTCAGTTGAATCGGACATTAAAATGAATACACCCTCTTCGCCAAGAGCTGCCATTTTCCCAAGATCAGGCTTATAAGGCCCTTTAGCCGCCTGGTCAAATTTGAACTCTCCAGTGTGAACGATTGCTCCTTCACTCGTATGGAACACGATGCCAAGTGCATCTGGAATACTATGAGTCGTATTGAAAAACGTCACATATGTCTGTTTGAAATTCATGCGGCTCTTCGTAGACACTTCGAAGAACTTCACATTAGTAGGGGCAGGCATCACTTTCAAATGCTCTTTCGCAAGAGCAAGTGTTAGTTTCGAACCGTAAACTGGAGCTTGTACCTTTTGAAGTAAATACGCAATTGCTCCGATTGCATCCTCATGTCCGTGTGTTAAGAAAATCCCTTTGACACGATCTTTGTTTTCTTCGAGGTACGTCATATCCGGAATTACGAAATCGATTCCCAGCATTTCTTCCTCCGGGAACATCAGGCCCGCATCGACAACAAATAATTCATCGTCGATTTCTACCACATACATCGACTTCCCTAATTCTCCCACTCCGCCAAGCGGAATGACTTTAATTACTTCATTTTTGACTTTAGTCACATTGTTTCCTCCTATAAAAAATTCCCGCGCTAAACGACTAGTTCTCATTATACTTGACGGAGCAGTTCTGCACAAACAAAAAAAGCCGGCAGTCTCGCCGGCTATTCCCTTTTCGAATCGAATTGTTGTTTAAACGTTTGCATTGTAAGGTTCAAATAAGTATCCTCACCTGCAATTCCGACAAGAGGAAGTCGTACATCTCCCACCGGAAGACCAGCCCTTTTCAAAAGATATTTAATGGGGACCGGATTAGGTTTTGAGAATACAGCATGAAAGAGAGGCATGAGTATTTGGTGATGTGTCGCAGCACTGGCGGTGTTCCCATTACGAAAATCGGCGATCATACGCTGCATCTCAAGTCCTGCAATATGTGAAGATACAGAAATGACTCCCTCTCCCCCAATTGCCAACAGCGGTAATGTTAGCGCATCATCCCCGCTGTAGACACTAAAAGTATCGTCTGTTCCTTCAATAATTGCAGCCATTTGTGCCAAGTCTCCGCTCGCTTCTTTCACTGCTTCAATGTTCGTTATTTTTGATAATCGAATCACTGTTTCTGCGGACAGATTCACCCCCGACCTCCCAGGGATGTTGTAAAGCAAAATCGGAAGTGATGTATTTTCTGCAATTGTTTTAAAATGTTCGTACATTCCGTTTTGATCGGGCTTATTATAATAAGGGACGACAAGCATGACACCGTCTGCACCAAGCAGTTCGGCTCGTTTCGTCGCCCGTATGGAAGCTTGGGTATCATTGCTTCCTGTACCAGCAATGACAGGGATCCGTCCATTCACGATCGAAATCGTATGAACGAGCAACCGCTCTTTTTCTTCTTCTGACAAAGTAGGTGATTCTCCAGTCGTTCCATTGACAATGAGCGAATTTGTTCCGTTATCGATTAAGTGATTTATCAGAAGTGTTGTCACTTCATAGTCAATTTTACCATCTTCGTTGAACGGTGTGACCATCGCTGTACCAATCGAACCTAACTTCACTCGCACCATTCCTTTACAGTTATCTAGTTGTTTTGTGCTTCGCGGTTCTTCAGGAGCTGTTCTGCGATCTGAACAGAATTCAGCGCAGCGCCCTTCAGCAAGTTATCCGCGACAATCCACAAGTGGAAGCCTCTAGGATGATCTGGATCTTTCCGGATGCGTCCAACATAGACATCGTCCTTGTTTTCTGCAAAAAGCGGCATTGGGTACGTTTGTGTTGCAGGATTATCTTGGATGACTACGCCTGGTGCTTTTGCAATCGCCCGGCTGAATTCCTCAGCTGAAATTCCTTCTTTTTCAATCTCCACATAAACCGATTCAGAATGCCCTGTGACGACTGGCAATCTTACGCACGTGGCAGAAACGGCGATGGAAGGATCATTGAAAATTTTCTTTGTTTCTTTGATCATTTTCCACTCTTCTTTCGTATACCCCATGTCATCAAAAGAATCGATTTGCGGAATCGCGTTGAACGCTATAGGATAATGCCGTTTGGCACCTGCACTCGGCAGCTGTGACGCTGAATTTTCCGCTCTGCTGTCAAATTGTCCACTTTGGGATTTCAACTCTAAAATGGCATCCGCTCCTGCACCAGAAACCGCCTGGTACGTAGATACGAGGATTTTCTTAATGCCGAATGCTTCTTTTATAGGATTCAGGGCAACGACCATCTGAATTGTTGAACAGTTCGGATTTGAGATCAGCCCGTTGTGGGTATCCAATGCTTTCGGATTCACTTCAGGGACCACGAGTGGAACCTCAGCATCCATTCTGAACGCGCTTGTATTATCGATCACAATCGCTCCTCGACGAGTGGCTTCAGCTGCTAATTGCTCTGAAATAGCCCCACCCGCACTGAAAAAAGCAAAATCGACGCCATTGAATGACTCTGGTTTCGCTTCCTCGATCGTGAATAATCTTCCACCCGCTTGAATAACTGTTCCTGCTGAACGTGAAGATGCTAACAACCTTACTGAACGAAACGGAAACTTCCGTTCAATAAGTTTATCAAGAATTTTGGCACCTACTGCACCTGTCGCACCAACAATCGCAATCGTATAAGTCTGCATAATGATTCTCCTTATCTAACACGATGTCTCGTTAAATGAGAACACCAATATTTCGTATTGCAGGAATTATACCATAACAATGAATAATCGGGAGGTTTATTTCCCAGAAGAATGTACTATTAAAAGAGGCTGAAGCTGTCGCTTGTCAATTGCAGCAGCTGCCGCTTCAACAATTAATGAAAAATCGCTAATGAGTGAGTTCGGTTTTTTGAAGGGATCGTCTTGACCGAATGGGATGAAGAACACATTTTTCATGTTCAAGAGTTTGACTAGGTTTGCGGCATTCAACCCTAAGGCATCGTTCGTTGAGATTCCTAAAAGTACAGGTGAATGATTTCGTAACGTAGCTTTTGCAGCCATGAGAACAGGAGAATCCGTGGCAGCGTTCGCAAAACGGCTCATCGAATTCCCTGTGAGTGGAGCGATAATCATGCAGTCGACGGGAGTGGATGGCCCAAAAGGTTCAGCGCCTGCAATCGAAGAAATAACTTTTTCTCCCGTTGCCCGCTCAATCTTTTCGATCCATTCTTCTCCAGTACCGAATCGGGTAGCTGCTGTGAGGACAGAATGAGTAATGATAGGCACTACCGTCGCACCCGCGTCTTGAAGTTTCGTAATCATCGGTAACAATTCTTCGTACGTACAATGGGACGCTGTAATCCCGAGGCCAATACGTTTGTTTTCAAGCATTTTTTTACTCCTTTCCTCTGCACATCCTCAAAATTGTATCTGCCAAATAGCTTGCCGCTCTTTGCGGGAAGTGTTTACCTGGCAGTCCGAGGTGTAACGTATAGTATGCAGAGGACTTTCCGGGCTTTAGGCACCCGGGCTTAGATGCCAGATCAAACACACGCAGAGAATCTTCTGGCTGCAGCGTAAGCCATTGAGCTGGAATGGTATTGACTAAATATCCCGGTTTAAAATCAATATCGTGCGATAAGTTCTCCACTGCAAATCCCAACGCTTCGGCTTCACCGAGTTGAGCTTCTGAACGCGCAAAAATCGTCAGTTCCGCCCCTGCTGCCTGAAGTACGTGCGCAAGCATTCTTCCTACTCTTCCAAAACCAGCAATTTGAAAATGGGTGTTTGCGATCGGGGTGTTCGTTTCCTGATAAAAGTCTTTTACGAAACCTTCTGCCGTAAGTCGGGCATTATTCCAAACAAATCGTTCATCACTCAAATAGCTGGATACGATATGCCCGGCCGACTTTATTTCGATTTCCTGGATTTCAGATAGAATGCCTGTAAAAAACAGGGTCCTTTCAGGTAATCGCTGTGTGTCGAGTATTCCTTTCAACCCTTGTATCGGGAACACGATATGAGTGGGATGAATCTTGGCAATCTTGTCGGTAAGCTCATCTGATACTTCATCATTTAAGTGAACAGTAACATCCAACCCTTTTTCTATGAACAGACGTGCAGATTCTTCAATTCGTCGATCAGCACCAATCAACAGCCAACGCGCTTCACTCATCAAAATCTGCCCCTTCCAGGAAATGAGTGCGGCCAAATAAAATACGATGTTCGCCAATCAATACAATCTCACTCCACGGAATATATTGCTTTGATGTTTCTTTCTTTTGGAGAAACGGAATTTTACTCGCACGATCACGTATTTCAAATCCAATGATCGCACCGCTTGAGCGATCGAATAACAAATCCGTATCCGCTAAAAATCCGTAACGGATACCTTCTTCCACTTGAATCAGCTCTTTTTGAGCGAGTTCAGACAATAACACATGCATTCCTCCTAGTCTCTTTACCACCAGTCTATGATTCAACATGTGAAAAGCTGACAATCCGTTTGATTAGTTCTGATTCGGAGACAGAACGGAGATTGCAGGTTTGTTTCCTAACAAAGATTTTGCCATCGCTGCTATATCTTCTGCCGTAACAGCTTGGATCCGAGCAATGATTTCTTCCTCCGAGCGGTGCTCACCGAGGATCAATTCGTTATTACCATTGCGGTGCATTCTTGCTTCAGTACTCTCCAACCCGATCAAGTAGCTTCCCCGCATTTGTTCTTTCGCATTACTGAGCTCGTCTGCAGTTACTCCATGTTCGATGATTTCCTTTATCACAGATTGGACCGTTTCAAATAACAGTTTTTCATTTTCTGGAGAAGCTGCACACCCAATAACGAATGCCCCTTCTCTAGCATGAGAAGCATAATAGGAGTAAACCGAATACGCCAGCCCTTTTTCCTCCCTTACTTCTTGGAACAAACGCGATGACATTGTGCCTCCAAGAATACTATCGAGCAACGCTAAGCTGTATATGTCAGGGTGCTTCAGAGGGAGACCAGGATAGCCCAAAAATAGATGTGACTGCTCGATATCTTTTTCTTTCCGTCCTTCACCACTTATAAAGTTGGCCGATTCTATTGTTCGACGTTCCTCTTTTGGAACCGGTTTGCTGAAATCACCAAATAATTGCCCGATTGTCTGCAGAAGGGAGTCATTAAAATTCCCCGCAACAGAGATAACAATCCGATCAGGTGTGTAAAAATAATCCATGAAGGAGACAAGGTCCTGCCTTGTGAAAGACTGGACACGCTCAGATGTACCACCGATCGGTTTTCCGATAGCGTGGTCTGGATACATGAGTGCCCATAATCGTTCATCCGCATCTTCTTCAGGTGAATCTTCAACAGATGCGAGTTCGTCGATAATAACGGATTTTTCTTTTGCCATCTCCTGTTCATCCAATTTGGAATTTAATAGCATATCCGCTAAAATCCGTGCTGCGTCTTCTGCGCGGTCTTCTAAAACGGTAGCATAGAAACAAGTTGCTTCTTTTGTTGTAAATGCATTGATGTCTCCACCAAAACGATCAAATTGCTGCGCGATTTCTTTTGCGGTAAGTGACGCAGTACCTTTAAAGAGCATATGCTCAATGAAATGTGCAATGCCTTCCTCACTTGCCAACTCTTCAGCAGATCCTACTTTAACCCATATTCCTAGCGATACAGAACGAGCATGAGAAATGGATTCACTAACAACTCTCACGCCATTATCCAGTGTTTGAATGGTAACCATTGTGTTGCCTCCCTTTTGTACGTAAACAAAAAAGCCTCGCTCTCACAACTGTGGGAGGGAGGCTTCTGCGAATGAAATTACTCGCCTTGTTGTTCCGCTTTTTCTTTTTCTTCTTTGATAACAATTTTACGGGATAGGTTAACGCGGCCTTGGTTGTCGATTTCAATGACTTTGACGAATAATTCGTCTCCCAATTTCATTACGTCTTCCACAGCTTTTGTACGTTCTTCCTGGATTTCGGAAATGTGGAGCAAACCATCTTTTCCTGGGAATAACTCAAGGAATGCACCGAATTTTTCAATGCGTTTCACTTTTGCCATGTAATATTCTCCGACTTTTGCTTCACGGACGATGTTTTCAATCATCTTCTTCGCTTTGTCGTTCATCTCAGAATCCGGAGACGAAATGTAGATCGTACCATCTTGTTCAGTATCGATTTTCACACCGGTTTCTTCAATGATCTTGTTAATGACTTTTCCGCCTGGTCCAATCACATCGCGGATCTTGTCTGGATTGATGTGAATCATTATGATCTTAGGAGCATATTTTGATAGTTCTTGTGCAGGCTGGGCAATCGTTTCGAGCATATGACCTAGAATCTTCATACGTCCGATTTTAGCCTGAGTCAGCGCTTCTTCCAAAATTTGACGTGAAAGACCTTCGATTTTAATGTCCATTTGAAGCGCAGTGATCCCTTCGGAAGTACCGGCTACTTTAAAGTCCATATCTCCCAAGTGATCTTCCATTCCTTGGATATCAGAAAGCACCGAATAGTTGTCTCCTTTTTTCACAAGTCCCATTGCAATCCCTGCAACCGGAGCTTTGATTGGAACACCCGCATTCATCATTGCCATTGTAGATGCACAAATTGAAGCTTGTGATGAGGAGCCATTGGACTCGAGTACTTCAGCTACAAGACGAATCGTGTAAGGGAAGTCTTTTTCATCCGGAATAATTGTAGACAATGCACGTTCACCGAGCGCACCATGTCCAATTTCACGACGTCCTGGCGCACGGATCGGTCCTGTCTCTCCAACACTGAAGTTCGGGAAGTTGTAGTGATGCATGAACCGTTTCGTTTCTTCAAGTCCAAGGCCATCAATAATTTGCACTTCGCCGAGCGCTCCTAATGTACACACACTAAGCGCTTGAGTTTGTCCACGTGTAAATAGACCTGAACCATGGGCTCTAGGAAGAATGCCTGTTTCTGATGAAAGTGGACGGATTTCTTCAAGTCCCCGACCATCCGGACGGATTTTTTCATCCGTGATAAGACGCCGTACTTCGTCTTTAACAAGCTTCTCCAAAACGTTCCGGACTTGTTTCATTGTCGCATCATCCGCTTCGTTCTCTTCGTAACGAGCAATCACTTCGTTTTTCACAGCAGTGATCGCTTCTTCACGCGCATGTTTTTCTTCAGTCTGGATTGCTTGTACTAAATCACTGTTACAGCTCTCTTTGATCGTAGCAACAAGATCCTGATCGAGTTCGAACAATTCGATTTCCATCTTCTCTTTGCCGACTTCAGCGATGATTTTTTCTTGGAAAGCAATGAGCTTTTTAATTTCTTCATGCCCAAAAATGATCGCTTCCAACATAATATCTTCAGATACTTCTTTCGCGCCTGCTTCCACCATGTTAATCGCGTCTTTTGTACCAGCGACTACTAAATCGAGTTCGCTTGCTTCCAGTTGTTCCTGAGTAGGATTCACGATGAAATCTCCATTGACACGGCCGATTTGAACACCTGCAATCGGGCCATCAAATGGAATGTCCGAAATAGAAATTGCAAGAGATGATCCTAACATTGCCGCCATTTCCGATGAACAGTTTTGGTCCACAGACATCACGAGTGAAATGACTTGCAAGTCGTTACGGAATCCATCTGGAAATAGTGGACGTATTGGACGGTCAATTAGTCGGCTCGTCAAAATCGCTTTTTCAGAGGGACGTCCTTCACGTTTGATAAATCCTCCAGGGATTTTACCAACAGCATAGAGACGCTCTTCATAATTCACGGTAAGAGGGAAGAAATCCAATGCTTTCGGTTTTTTAGAAGCTGTCGCAGTAGAGAGTACTGTCGTTTCTCCGTAACGTACGAGAACAGCCCCGTTTGCCTGCTTAGCGAGTTGCCCTGTTTCGATGGTGAGCTCTCTGCCAGCCCAATCCATTGTAAACTTTTTGTGTTCTGTCATGATTGATCTCCTCTCGAGTTACATCCATTGAATACGTAGTATGTATTACGTAATAGTGTATCAAATTAAGCAAGGGTTTGCGAAATATTTCATTAAGTGATGGGATATACGAATTCCAATAGTTACACTGGCATCCGTTTGCATAGAAAAAAGCGGGCAAAGCCCGCTTTTTCGGTTGTCAATATTAACGGCGTAGGCCGAGTTTAGCGATTAGATCACGGTAACGTGCAACTTCTGTTTCACGTAAGTATCTCAAAAGACGACGACGTGTACCGACCATCTTATAAAGACCGCGGCGTGAGTGGTTATCCTTCTTGTGTGTACGCAAGTGCTCGTTCAAGTTGTTGATCTCTTCAGTAAGGATAGCGATCTGAACATCTGCAGACCCTGTGTCGTTTTCATGAGTTTTGAATTCGTTGATCAATTCATGTTTACGCTCTTGTGTAATAGCCATCCTAGTCACCTCCCATTCTTTAATATCCCCAAGTCCCAAGCATGCGTTGGTGAATCGCTAAGCCAAGGAAAGGTTCGTGTACATTGTACACTCCCCTATCATAGCATGCACGACAAATGACTGCAACCTTAGACTTTTTTAGCAAGAATCTTTTTTGCTGTTTCTTTATCTTCGGCGATTTGATTGATCAGCATGTCGATTGAATCGAATTTCTGTTCAGGCCTGATATGATCGATCCAGTCAACAATAGCCTGTTTGCCATACAGATCTCCCTCAAAATCGAAAACATTCACTTCGATTGTTTTACGTGCTTCATCGGGATGGTCGAAGGTAGGCTTTACACCGATGTTACAAACTCCGTCATAACGAGTTCCATCAACTGTGAACTGCACTGCATAGACGCCGTTTTGTGGCACTATGACTTCTTCACTTGGAATCATATTTGCTGTTGGAAAACCAAGCTGTCTTCCACGTTTGTCCCCATCGACTACTATGCCGATGGAACGGAAAGGTCTGCCAAGTAATGCTGCAGTTTTTGCTACATCCCCGTCCGCCAGTAATTTACGGATGCGTGTGGACGAAATTTTTTCATCACCATCAGCTACTTTTCCGACGCTCGTTGTGCCAAAAACTCCTTTTGATAACGAAGTCATCTGTTCCATATCCCCTTTTCCTTTAGCACCAAAAGTGAAGTCGAACCCAGCTGTTACATGACGCACATTCAATTTTTTCAACACTTGTACAACAAATTCTTCAGGAGTCAAATCGGCAAGGTTTTGATCGAATGTAACGATAAATAACGTATCGATTCCCATGTCACTCAAGATCCGCTGTTTTTCTTCCAAAGGAGTGATGTAACCAATCTTTCCATTTCCACTAGCAAACAAATGAGATGGATGCGGATTGAATGTCATGACTGCTGGGGCAATACCCAGTTTTTTCGAAGTGTCTATCGCTCGTTGTATGACCGTCTGATGGCCTTTGTGCAAGCCATCGAAAAAACCGATGGCTAATGAGAATTCCTTGTCTGAAATCTGCGGAACTCCCAGATCAATTTGCAATTCAATTGTTTCCAACATTTTCACCCTCTTCTCCTCTATTCGCAAGGAACATTTTCACAGGTTTCATGAGTCCGGCCTTCTCTGGATGCGGTGCGTATACTGCAATGGCTCTACCATGTTCGGAAAATACTGCTTCGGGCTCTGTATCGAATATCGGATGAAGCGGAAGGACTTGACCGTTTAAAATCTTTGTCAGTAACTCTGCATTGTCTTCCACGTGCACTTCAACGATGTCGTCCAAAGCCGTTTCCAAAGGTCGTAAAAACGGTTCGAGGATACCTGATTCCTGCATATTGCGGACTTCGTCAAGTGTGAGACAGTCATTTTGCACAAATGACCCTGAAGCTGTCCTGACTAAGTGTGACATATGGGCAGGATAGCCAAGACGCTCTCCAATTTGGACCGCAAGTGTACGTATGTAGGTCCCTTTTCCACAACGGACTTTAATGGTGAAGCGAGGTTCGATTCCTTGGAACTGCTCATCTTCACTGAGCAAATCGATTTCATGAATGTGTACGCTGCGTTCTGGACGCTCCACTTCGATTCCTTTCCTTGCATACTCATACAATTTTCTTCCATTCACTTTAACTGCAGAATACATAGGAGGAATCTGTGTAATATGGCCGGTTAAAGAACTTAATACTTGCAATACTTGTTTACGGGTGATCACTTTCTCCGATAGATTCTTCTCAACTACGGTTCCATCAGCGTCTTCCGTTTCAGTCGCTGTTCCGATCGACACTTCAGCAATGTACTCTTTGCCAGAATCCGTAATATATGATGCAACTTTAGTGGCTGAACCGATACAAATCGGAAGAACACCTTCTACATTCGGGTCAAGCGTACCGGTATGTCCCACTTTTTTCGTGCGGAGGATTTTCCGTAATTTAAAAACACAATCATGTGAGGTCATCCCTTTTTCTTTCCACAGCGGCAGGATTCCGTCCATTTCAGCGCCTCCTTTTAGATGTTGTTTCATAAGCTATGTAAAAAGAAAAAGGGATCGGAAATCCATTTGGATACCGATCCCTTTTGTTTAATTGCCCGACTCGTCTTCTTTCACATCTCGAAGAAGTGATTCGATTCGGTTGCCGTATGCGACGGATTCATCAAACGCGAAATCGATCTCTGGTGTTTTTCTCAAACGGATTCTTTTTCCGATCTCAGAGCGGATGAATCCTTTTGCTTTCTTAAGCCCTTCTAGTGACGCTTCTTTCTCAGAGTCTTTACCGAGAACAGAAATATAGATTGTCGCTTGTTGAAGATCACCCGTTACTTCCACATCGGTCACTGTGACGAAACCAATGCGAGGATCTTTCAAACGTTGGCCTATAATATCACCGAGTTCTTTTTTCATTTGTTCTGCGACTCGATTAACACGCATTGACATGGAGTTTCACCCCGCTTCACTATCCTGGATACTCGATTTGTATTGCAGTTAGTTCCCATTCCGGATTGGACTCAAGAAATCGCTGAACTCGATGGATTTCACGTTCAGCAGCTTCCGTAGAAGAGGCAACCGCAACGACGCCAAGCGTAGTCCGTTGCCAAAGATCCTGATGATCCAACTCAGAGATAGAAACATTATACCCATTTTTAACACGATCTATCATCCGTTTAAGCACGGACCGTTTATCTTTCAGAGAAGCCGCCATTGGAATGATGAACGAACACTCTGCGTAAACAATCACGCGCGCTTAATTTCCTGCATGATGTAGGATTCGATGATATCGCCTTCTTTAATATCATTGAAGTTCTTAATCGTGATTCCGCATTCATACCCTTTAGCGACTTCTTTTGCATCATCTTTGAAGCGTTTCAACGTATCGAGTTCTCCTTCAAAAATGACGATATTGTCTCGGTAAATACGAACGCCAGAATCTCTTGTGATCTTACCATCAGTTACATAACTTCCGGCAATTGTACCGATTTTAGAGACTTTGAATGTTTCACGAACTTCCACTTGCCCGATGACTTTTTCTTCGAATTCAGGGTCAAGCATGCCTTTCATTGCGGATTCGATTTCTTCCACAACTTTATAAATGACACGGTGCAGACGAATATCCACGCCTTCTTCATCGGCAGCACGTTTTGCATTGACGTCTGGACGCACGTTGAATCCAATGACGATTGCATTGGATGCAGCTGCTAACGAAATATCGGATTCGTTGATTGCTCCAGCACCTGTATGGATGATTTTAACATTGACGCCTTCTACGTCAATCTTCATCAATGAAGCTGCCATTGCCTCCACAGTACCTTGAACGTCTGCTTTGACAATCAGGTTCAATTCTTTCATTTCGCCCTCTTTCATCTGATCGAACAAGTTATCCAATGTAACACGCGTCTTTTCAGTACGCTGTTCTTGAATCGCTTCGACAGCACGGCTTTCACCGATTTGACGAGCAGTTTTCTCATCTTTGAAGACGACGAAACGGTCACCCGCTTGAGGGACGTTGCTTAGGCCTGTAATTTCAACCGGAGCAGATGGCCCGGCTTCCTTCACACGACGACCTACATCATTGATCATCGCACGGACCCTACCAAATGTGTTTCCGACAACAATCGGATCGCCGATGCGAAGGGTCCCATCTTGAACGAGTAACGATGCTACTGCACCACGGCCGCGGTCAAGCTGTGCTTCAATGACCGTACCTTTAGCACGGACGGAAGGATTCGCTTTCAATTCAGCAACTTCAGCGACAAGAAGAATCATCTCAATCAGCTGATCGATCCCTTCACCTTTTAATGCTGAAATCGGAACGAAAATTGTATCTCCGCCCCATGCTTCAGAGACTAACCCGTGCTCTGTCAATTCTTGCATGACACGATCCGGATTAGCTGTAGGCTTATCCATCTTATTCACTGCTACAATAATAGGAACTTCAGCAGCTTTGGCATGGTTGATCGCTTCGACTGTTTGCGGCATAACGCCATCATCAGCAGCTACGACTAGGATGGTAAGGTCAGTAACCTTTGCACCACGTGCACGCATTGTTGTGAATGCTGCGTGTCCAGGTGTATCGAGGAACGTGATTTTTTTACCTCCGGAATTGATTTGGTAAGCCCCGATATGCTGCGTAATACCACCCGCTTCACCTTGAGTGACTTTCGTGTTCCGAATGGAATCGAGTAATGTTGTTTTACCATGGTCAACGTGTCCCATAATGGTAACAACAGGAGGACGCTCGATTGCTTTTGTATCATCTTCAACTGATTCCTCATCTGATTCAGGATCTTCAAAATAAATTTCAAGATCTGTTACGTCGATGCGGATTTCCTCTTCCACTTCCACTTCGTACTCTGCGCAAATGAGTTCAATTGCATCTTTATCCAGCTCTTGGTTAATAGTAGCCATTACACCAAGAAGGAATAGCTTCTTAATGATTTCTGATGGTTCGCGACCTAGCTTGTTCGCAAGTTCTCCAACAGAAAGAGTTTCATAAAATGTGATTTTTTCAGGTAACGGCTTTTCCACTCTAGGCATCGGGTTCGCAGGACGATGTCTGCGTCGTCCTTGGTTAATGCCCCGCGCCGGCGGACGTCCGCCTCGTCGATTGCCGCCTCCGCCTTGACGGTTTTGGGAAGATGGTCCTTGGTTAGGACGATTTTGTCCACTTGAAGCTGGAGTGCTCTGGCCACCAGCCGTTGCTGGACGGCTGCTGCTTTGCCCTTGTGGACGGCTGGCAGATTGCCCTTGCGGACGACTGCTGTTCTGCCCCTGGGGACGGCTGCCTGTTTGACCTTGCGGACGAGTGTTGCTGTTTTGTCCTTGTGGACGGCTACCCGTCTGTCCTTGTGGGCGGTTTCCTGTTTGACCTTGTGGACGGTTTCCGCCTTGGCCCTGCGGACGATTGCCTGTTTGACTTTGAGGACGGCTATTGCCACCTTGGCCTTGTGGACGATTACCCGTTTGGCCTTGTGTACGATTCGTGTTCTGCCCTTGTGCACGAGGAGTACTTTGATTGTTCGATGGAGCACTTTTCGCAGATGAAAACTTTTTATCCAATTTTTCTGCAGAGCTAGTATCGATCATCGACATATGGTTTGTAACATCCACATTCATTTTACCTAGTTCTTCAATGACTTCTTTGCTTGATTTGTTAACCTTCTTCGCGTATTCATGTACACGTATTTTCGTCATTAGCCCACCCCCGTTATAATTCGTTGAGGAGCGAGGACAGCTTTTTAGCAAAACCGCTGTCCGTTACCGCGAGGACGACCCGCGACTCTTTACCGATTGCATGCCCGAGTGCTTCGCGGCTCCCGAAAACATGCTTCTCAACGTTGTAGCTATTACATTTATCCGACAGTTTCTTGTTCGTATTGTCAGATGCGTCTTCTGATAGTATAACAAGTTTTGCACTTTGTGCCCGCACTTCGGAAACTACAAGTTCTTCACCTGTTGTCAGTTTCCTTGCTCGAGCTGCTAATCCTAGCAGTTGATAAATCTTAGTTTCATTAGAAATCATTTAATGGCCTCTCTCCGGATCGCATGCAACAGATCCGCATACACTTGTTCCGGAACAGCTTTGCCCAATTGACTTTCAATAGCACGAGTCGCTTGCGCTTTTTCCACAGCTGCTTCAGATTTCGATACATAGGTTCCGCGACCAGACTTCTTGCCAGTCAAATCGACTGAGATTTCGCCTTCTTTTGTGCGGACAATGCGGAACATATCTTTCTTAGGAAACATTTGGCCGGTAGCTGCACACTTGCGCAACGGCACTTTTTTATTATTGACTGCCATGCGTATGCACCCTTTCGTCACTTCTTATTGCTGATCGTCTTGATACAAGTCGATTGACTCTGTATCGAGTTCTTCGGATTCTTCCGTCGAGTCAAGTGATGTCTCTTCATCTGAATAGACATCTACTAGCTCAGACTCATCAACGAATTCAGCGTGCGTTTGTTCTTCTTCGAATCGTGGATAGATCCCTAGTTCACGGGCATCTGTTTCACTCTTAATGTCAATTTTCCAGCCAGTCAATTTGGCAGCTAACCGTGCATTTTGACCTCGCTTACCAATCGCTAGCGATAATTGGTAATCCGGCACGACAACAGTTGTGGAACGATCCTCTTCCTTAACTTGAACGTCCAATACTTTGGAAGGGCTTAGAGCGTTCGCAACAAAGATAACCGGGTCTTCTGACCATTCGACGATATCCACTTTTTCACCGTTAAGTTCATTGGAAATGGATTGTACTCGAGCTCCACGTGCACCCACACAAGAACCGACAGGATCCACTTCTTCGTTCGTCGTAAAGACGGAAATCTTTGAACGGTCGCCCGCTTCTCTTGCAATCGATTTGATTTCTACAATTCCTTCAAAGATTTCAGGAACTTCCATTTCAAATAGACGGCGTAACAGTCCAGGATGTGTACGAGAAACAAACACTTGCGGTCCGCGTGAAGTGCGCTCCACTTTTGTAATGTACACTTTGATGCGGTCATGCGGATTGTACTTTTCAGATGCAATCTGCTCAGTCATAGGAAGTACTGCTTCCACTTTCCCTAAGCCTACATACAGATTACGTGCATCAAAGCGCTCTACAATCCCATTGACGATGTCGTCTTCACGGTCGATATACTCCTCATAGATAAGACCGCGTTCTGCTTCACGGACACGTTGAGTAACGACTTGCTTCGCAGTTTGCGCAGCAATACGACCAAAGTCGCGAGGCGTCACTTCTTGCTCCACTATGTCACCAACTTCGTACGCCGGATTGATCAGCAATGCATCTTCAAGCGAAATTTGCAGACGATCTTCTTCCACTTCTTCTGCTACTACATCTTTACGCGAAAAGACTTTAATGGTGCCTACACCCAAATTCAAGTCAACACGCACGTTTTGAGCTTGATTGAAGTTGCGTTTGTACGCAGTTACGAGGGCCGCTTCTATAGCGTCCACAAGTACCTCTCTAGAAATCCCTTTTTGCTTTTCTAATGCAGTTAATGCATCGAGAAGATCACTACTCATGTTCATCACTCCTGATTATTCAATTATGCAGAAAAGTCGATTGCATATCTTGCGACGGCAATCTTTTGCTTCTCGATTCTGACTGTCAATGTACGGGTCTTAATACGGATTTGAAGTTCAATAGCATCTGGCTCATTGACTAACAGGTGCCCTTCAAATTCTTTCATATCTTTAACCGGCTCATAGGTTTTTATATAAACGTACTGACCAACCGCCTTTTCAAAATCTTGTTCTTTTTTAAGCGGTCGTTCTGCGCCTGGAGAAGAAACCTCCAAAAAGTAATTCTGTGGAATCGGATCAGTACGATCCAGTTCTTCACTTAGACGTTCACTCACTTGTGCACATTGCATTATATCGATATTGCCTTCCTGCGTATCGATGTAGACGCGTAGGAACCAATCTCTTCCTTCTTTCAAGAACTCGATGTCGACTAGTTCAAGCGCTAACTCCTTAACAATCGGGAGTACTAATGTTTCGACTTCCTCTGTAATTTTACTCATCTTACCCCTCCCTTGCAGGTTGTAATTTGCTTGCATAATAACGGCAGACAACAGAAAAGAGCGGGGAATCCCACTCTTTTCGCGTAAGACTATAGCAAAAGTTGTTTCCATTATACCATACGTTCATAGCCCGCGCAAATTATCAAAATGCTCGCAGTAGAACACGTTGACTTCCGTTGCGAATGCATGCTTTATCCCGGTCTCGATTCCAGCCAATTGTTCAACAAAGAGTTGGGACTATTAGTTAGAACAATGAAAGCTGATTCATTTCCGGCATTCCTTCCAAGCACCCAAGCGCATCCATATATTCCGTAATGGTTTTGGATACACGTCCTCGACGCTGAAGATCTTCTTTTGAAAGGAATTCACCATCATCCCTGACCTCTACAATTGTTTTCGCAACGTTTGTACCGAGTGATGGAATGGCGTTGAACGGCGGAATCAGTGTATTGCCTTCGATGATGAATTCAGTAGCCGATGATTTGTACAAGTCCGGTTTTGCAAATGTAAATCCGCGTTCGCACATCTCCAATGCAATCTCCAAGACAGTCACCAAGCTTTTTTCTTTCGGTGATGCGTCCAATCCCTTGTCATAGATTTCTTTGATTTTCACTCTGATGGACGCCGATCCTTTAATCATTGTCGCCAAATCGTAATCCGTCGCCCTGACGGTGAAATACGTTGCATAATACATAATTGGATGGTGCACTTTAAAGTAAGCGATTCTCAATGCCATTAGTACATAAGCTGCGGCGTGTGCTTTCGGGAACATGTACTTGATCTTTTTACAAGATGCGATATACCATGCCGGAACTTTGTTTTTCTTCATTTCCTCTTCAAATTCAGGTGTCAGTCCTTTACCTTTACGAACAGACTCCATGATTTTAAATGCAATCGCCGGTTCCAGCCCTTGATAGATCAAGTACACCATAATATCGTCACGACAACCGATTACTTCAGCAAGCACACACGTTTTGTTCTGAATCAGTTCCTGTGCATTGCCAAGCCATACGTCGGTTCCATGAGACAACCCGGAAATTTGGATGAGCTCCGAAAACGTTGATGGCTTCGTTTCTTCAAGCATCTGTCGGACGAATCGAGTACCGAATTCCGGTACTCCGAGTGTCCCGGTTTTACAGTTAATCTGCTCTTCTGTTACGCCGAGTGATTCTGTCCCACTGAACAACGCCATCACACCAGGATCATCCGGCGGAATCGTTTTAGGATCCATCCCCGACAAATCTTCCAGCATCTTAATCATCGTCGGATCATCATGCCCTAAAATATCAAGTTTCAGTAAATTATTATCAATGGAGTGGAAGTCGAAGTGAGTTGTTTTCCAACTCGAGCCGACGTCATCTGCCGGGAATTGAATTGGCGTGAAATCATAGATTTCCATATTATCCGGGACAACGATGATGCCGCCAGGGTGTTGACCGGTATTCCGTTTAACACCTGTACACCCTTGAACAAGGCGGTCAATTTCAGCACCTCTCAAATTGATAGCATTGTCGTTCATATATCCCCGGACATAGCCATAAGCCGTTTTTTCCGCGACCGTGCCAATCGTTCCAGCCCTGTACACATAATCCTCCCCGAACAGTTCTTTCGTGTAGTTATGTGCCTTCGCTTGATATTCACCACTGAAGTTCAAGTCGATATCCGGCACCTTATCTCCGTTAAATCCAAGAAACGTTTCAAACGGGATATCATGTCCATCTTTTGTATAAGGGATGTCGCATGACGGACAATTTTTGTTCGGTAAGTCGAAACCAGAACCTACGGACCCATCCGAGAAGAACTCGGACTGCTTACACGCTGGACATACATAATGGGGCGGCATTGGGTTCACTTCAGTAATCTCCATCATTGTTGCGACAAGTGAAGAACCTACCGAACCACGCGACCCTACTAGATACCCATCATCCAATGATTTCTTAACGAGCTTATGAGAGATTAAATAGATCACCGCAAAACCGTTTCCGATAATCGATTTCAATTCCTTATCGATGCGAGCCTCTATAATTTCCGGTAACGTCTCACCATAGATTTTATGTGCCATTGTATACGTGAGTTGACGCACTTCTTCATCCGCACCTTCGATTTCAGGTGGATAAAGGTCGTCTTTGATCGGCTTGACATCTCCGACCCTGTCGACAATAGCAAGTGGATTATCTATCACGATTTGCTCTGCTGTCTCAGGTCCTAAGAATGCAAACTCCTCAAGCATTTCATCTGTCGTCCTGAAATGGACAGCAGGGAGTTCATGACGGTTCATCGGATTCGCACCGCCCATAGAACGAACCAATACTTGCCGATAGGCAGCGTCTGTTTCTTCGATATAATGCACATTTCCAGTCGCTACTACGGGCAGACCGGTCTTTTTACCAAGTTTAATCATTTTACGCATAATATCTTCAAGGTTCCATTCATCGCGAATGAGATCCAGTTCAATCAGGTGATTATAGACTGGTTTAGGATGAAGTTCCAAATAATCATAGAATCCAGCCACTTCTTCTGCTTCTTCGATCGATTTTTGCATAAGTGCTTCAAATACTTCACCTTTGTCGCACCCCGAACCGACAAGAAGCCCTTTTCGGTATTTCACGAGTAACGACCTTGGAATTCTTGGTACTCGATAAAAATAATCCATATGAGAGAAAGAGACGAGCTTAAATAGATTCTTCAATCCTTCATCACTCGTAGCAAGCAGCGTGCAATGATTCGGTCTTGAACGCTTATAAGCGTCCCCTTCACCGACGTTCTTGTTGAAGTCGTCCAACCACGTAATGCCTTTTTCAGCGGCATCTTTCATCAGTCTGACAAACAGATGAGCAGTCGCTTCCGTATCGTAAATGGCCCGGTGATGCTGGGTCAAATCGATATCGAACTTTTTAGCTAATGTATTGAGACGGTGATTTCTGAGATCCGGGTACAGAAGACGAGCTAATTCCAATGTGTCAATTGTGGGATAATCCATTGTTTCAATGCCGGATTTCTTACAGGACTCGTAAAAGAAGCCCATATCAAACGAAGCATTGTGTGCGACTAGAATGGAATCACCAATGAACTCAATGAAATCCACCATCACTTCTGAAACTTCCGGCGCGTCTTTCACCATATCATCGGTAATGCCTGTCAACTCAGTCGTTGTAGACGACAAAGGATGATGAGGATTGGAAAAACGTTCAAACTTGTCTACGATTTCTCCATTCTTGACACGCACTGCAGCAAGTTCGATCACTGTGTCATACACAGCAGACAGTCCTGTTGTCTCAACGTCAAAGACCACATACGTATCCTCTTCAAGAAACCGATGCTGTTCGTCGTATACGATTGGTACACCATCATCCACAAGGTTCGCTTCTAAGCCAAACAAGACTTTTATGCCATGCTTCTTCCCTGCATTATAAGCATCCGGGAAAGCTTGGACGTTCGCGTGATCAGTAATTGCAATCGCAGGGTGACCCCATTTGGCCGCTTGCGCAACGAGTGCTCCTGCAGAAGAGACTCCATCCATTTGACTCAGCTTCGTATGTGTATGCAATTCAACACGCTTTCTTCCTTCAGGGGCTTTGTCTTTCTTTACTACTGGAGCAACTTCCATAATATCTTGAGCCATCATGATCAAGTCGCGGACGAAAGTATCATTTTGAATACTTCCGCGAGCTCTCACCCACTTTCCTTTCGTGAGTGCTTTCATCAGGTCCGCATCTTCGTTGTCACGGGAGAACATTTTCACTAGGATGGAATCTGTGTAATCCGTTACTTTCAAGGTTAGCAATGACCGTCCGCTGCGCAGTTCTCTCACTTCAGCATCGAACACATATCCTTCGATTGTCACACGACGTTCTTCATCCTGGATTTGTTGTATCTCTAGGAGTGGTTCGTCTGCACGGATCGGCGTACCGAAAGAAATCGGACCAACTGGTGCGCTCCCGCCATCTTTCTTAGTAGTTTCCCGTTGTTGCATCGCTTCTAAGGCTTTTTGGGCATAGGCGACCTCTTCCGCTTTACGCTCTTCGAAAAATGCGACGCGTGCCTGCTCTTCTTCGACTGGGGCATCGGAAATTATGAACTCAGGATAGATCCTTGGAAATCCAAAGGACTCATACACATTTGAAATAAGTTGACCATACTTATTTTTCAATGTCCGTTGCTGCACATCGTTGACACAACAAACCGTGATTTTATCACCAGATAACACCGGTTTTTGCGCAGTAAGTACTTCCCGTATGGGAGGAGATACATCACCTAACTCATCCATAATTGCTGGCCAATAGGCAAGAATCGTTTCCTCTTCATGCACTTCTGTTTTCGTACTGATTTGCAATCGGATCGCAGCAATATTGGCGAAGGCTTGTTCAACTCGTTTTCGGAATAGCTGGAACACATCAAAAGGCAATGGTTTTTCCAGAGTTGCAGTGAATTGCCACACCCTGGATTTTTTGTAGATATCAATACGTTCCAGTTCTGCATCTTGAAAATGGATGACAAACGCATCTTCCGTCAGTCCAATTTGCTGGAGCAACATTGACATTTTTCTTTTAGCGTCCATACGTCTCTCCTTTTCCGTAAAAAGAAGGGAAGGACCGAAAATCGGCCTTCCCGTGTCTTTACTCTGTTCTGAAAAATTCCTGAAGCTTTTCTGTCACTTCTTCTTTCCGCATGCTGACTGCCTCACCCATCGTCCGATAAGTGACTTCCACCATCCCATCGGCAGCATCATCCCCAACTACGATCTTCACAGGAACACCTAACTGATTTGATGTTTTACGCTTACTATCGGCGCTTACATTTCGATCATCGAATAGCACACGGTACCGATATCCATTCATGACAGAGTGAATTTCTTCAGCTAGCTGCTGCTGATTTTCATCCTCAATATCTTCAATCAATAAATGAAGGTCATATGGCGCAAGTTGTATCGGCCATTTCAATCCGAGTGAATCACTGTAATGTTCAGCAGTTGCTGCGAATAGACGCGTCAAATCCATATAATAATACCCCGTTAATATTTCCAGAGGCTCCTTGTTAGCAACATTGATTTTACTGAATACTGGTTCCGGTTCAATAATCCGCGCAAATGTAACACCTTGACGAAATGTTAACGTACCGTTTCCGTCAGGGGAAGTATCTCCCTCTTTCACTACACGAATATCCACGTAATGATCGACTGCAAAATCACGATCCGGGTTCACATTCACCAAAAAAGTATCTTTTTCGTTTGCTCCACAAATTCCATTCACAATGGACGATATACCATAGTCAGCATAAACTGGCAAACCAAAAGGTAGTTGTACTGGTCCCATCGAATTCAGTTCAACACCTAACACTTTTTCCATTTCTTCCGAATCTAATAACCTGATAGCGGAAGTACCGAATAATTTCTTCAATTTCTTCTCATTCAGCTCGTGATCTCCACGGACTAGAATGAGTGTTGGCTCTGAATCGATGTCATACAGGAATGTTTGGATGGTTTGTGAGCAGTCTAACCCAAGCGTTTCAGCAAGAGGAACGATTTCTTTACCAAGCCCACTAATTTTCTCAGCTTTTTTCAGTTTTTTCGGTTCCTCAAGTTCTTCTTGGACAGCTTCTGCAAGCTCTGCTTTTGACGTATAAGTAGAATTCGTACTTTGTGCAAATGTTTCTTTGCCACACCCGGTAAAGGCGATGAACTCGTATTCAATTCTTCCATTTTCATTTTGGGATTCGATCACCTGATAGGGGATTCCTACCCTATTCACAATCGTTGAAAAGACCGAGAGAAGTGTCTCGCCATTTTCTTTCGCTTCAACGGTGTCTGTATGAAAAGAATATCCACTCATCAGCGAATATTCTTTAGCATACAGAAGACTGGAATCTTGAAGAGGGCTCCGCTCCTCCCTGACGTGCTGTTTTATGTGAAATACCGAAATCGGTAATTGCTCAGCACTTATGATTTCTTTTGCAATGAAAGACAGTAAAATCATTTCATCTGATTTTCCTGTCGCGTGTTGGAATTGTTCATACGGGAGATCCACTTCAAGAACCCGCGCTGACTCCATTTCATCCCTGATCACACGTTTAATATTTTCCAAAACTTTTCCTGCTAATGGGAAGTAGGCATACATCCCTTCAGATGTTTCCTGGACATAACCTGATTGAGTGAGAAGCTGATCTGCCAGACAGTTACTTGAAGTTTCAGCAGCAGGTATGAATACACCTGATTGTTTCATGGTGCGTCGCCTCCGTTACTCTCTGATCGAAAAGATCATCATTTCTAGAAAAAGAACTTTTGGATATCATTCCATGTTACGACAAGCATGAGTAACATGAGCAGCATAATTCCTACAAAGTGAACCATACCTTCTTTTTGTCGATCAATCGGTTTTCCACGCAATGCTTCAAACAAGAAGAACAACAACCGTCCGCCATCTAGCGCCGGAAGCGGTAGAAGGTTCATTATCCCTAAGTTAATGCTCAATACGGCAGCCCAATTCATGAGATTGAAAATACCATACTGCGCAACTTCCTCTGTAGCTTTGTATATACCTACCGGCCCAGATAATGCGTCTAGCGTAAATTGACCTGTAACCAGCATGCCGAGCAGTTCAATTATTTTCGCAATCCAGAACCAAGTTTGCTGTGCACCATAAGCAATGGCTTTCAATGGGTTTTTCTCCACTGGACTTGTGTAGTAAACACCGATCTGACCTTGTTTTTGCCCTGCCTCTTTCATTTCTTTTGGCGTTACTTGTAAAGTGACAAGTTCTCCATCACGTTCAACTTCTAGATTTATTGTTTGCCCGGCGTTATCTTGAATCGTTTCTGTGAATTCATTCCAAGTGTTCACCTCTACACCATTAGAGGATTTAACAAAGTCACCTTTTTCAATACCTGCTGCTTGAGCTGGGCTGTTTGCTTGAACTTCCGTAATAATAGGTTCGTTTGTTGGTACACCATTCAGTAAACCGAGTGCAACAAAGATAAAAAACGCCAGTATGAAGTTAAAGACCGGTCCTGCCAGGATCGTCAGGAATCTCCCCATCAAAGGTTTCGAGTCGAATTGGCGATCTTTTGGAGCAATCAGGGTCTTCTGTCCTTTTTCGTATATTACAGCAGTTCTGGATACTGAAAAACGAACGAGACTTCCTTCGTCATCATACCCCTTTATAAACAATTTATCATTGAGGTCCGCTTCTTCTGTTTCAAGAAATAAGACATCCGGATTCGACACATTTGAATTCAAATAAATCTTAGTCACTTCGTCTTGAGGGTTTAATATTAATCCTACACGATAACCAGGCAACAATTCCACTGTATCAAAATCTTCGCCTGCCATACGTACATATCCGCCAAGCGGGAGTAACCGCACCGTGTAAAGTGTTTCACCTTTTTGAATACCGATTATCTTTGGTCCCATTCCAATTGCAAATTCCCGAACCATGATTCCAGCTCTTTTTGCAAAAAGAAAATGTCCGAACTCATGGAAAAAGACTAATGAGCCAAAAATAATTATAAACGAGATAACATTCTCCATTTATACCCACCTTTTCAGCTTACTTGGCTGTTGTACTAAATAACTTATTTTATCATGGAATGGACAATTTTACGAGTTTGCTTATCCGTCTCTAGTATGGTTTCCAAATCAGGTTTTTGGATTGGTTGATGCTGTTCCATTGCTCGTTCTACCAACTCGTCGATCTGAACGAAAGGAATACGTCCCGCCATGAATTGACTCACAGCCATTTCATTTGCAGCGTTCATTGCAGTTGGCATTGTTCCTCCAATACGTCCCGCTTCGTAAGCTAGAGCGAGAGCCTTAAAACGAGTTAGATCCAGTTTCTCGAAATGCAGCTTTCCAATATCTTCAAGTTTAAGGCGTTGCGGATTTTCCATAGGAATTCTCTCAGGATAAGACAATGCATACTGAATGGGCACACGCATATCAGGAGAGCCTAATTGCGCCATGACACTTGTATCTTCAAACTCTATCATGGAGTGGATGATACTTTCTTTGTGTAACAGACAATCGATTTGGTCATAAGGCATATTAAACAGGTGGTGGGCCTCAATCACTTCAAGCCCTTTGTTGAACATCGTAGCTGAGTCGATGGTTAACTTATTGCCCATCGACCAGTTCGGGTGAGCGAGCGCTTGCTTCAATGTAACGTTGGCTAACTGGTCACGTGTTAAATCTCTGAAGCTTCCTCCAGAAGCTGTCAAGATGAGACGGCTGATGGATTTGGATTGTTCACCGTTCAACGCTTGAAACAGAGCGGAGTGTTCACTATCAACGGGTAAAACAGAAACGTCATATCGTTTTGCTTCTGCCATTACAATATCACCTGCTGCTACAAGTGTTTCTTTGTTTGCAATTGCAATTGTAATCCCTTGACGAATAGCGGCTAGTGTCGGTTGAAGCCCCACACTCCCGATTACAGAATTCAATAGAACATCCGCGCCTGTGTTTGCTGCAACTTCCTTCAATCCTTCAGCACCATAAAGGAAGCGTATAGAAGGAAACTCACTTTGCAGGGTTTCGGCATCCTTTTGTTCCATTACGGATATAAGTGGCGGCTTATGGGAAGCGGCAATTTCTCTCACTTTCTCAATATTACGCCCAGCAGAAAATGCTACAAGTTCAAATCGATCTGAGTGAGCTGCAATCACTTCGAGTGTTTGCAGACCAATGGAACCTGTAGCACCAAGAAGGCTGATCTTTTTTTTCATCAAAAACATCCCTTTCCATTAACTAACAAAGTGCAATAGATGAAGAAGCGGCAAAACAAATAACAAACTATCAAACCGATCTAAAATGCCGCCGTGTCCGGGCAGTAACTTTCCCGAGTCCTTTACGTTATAATTTCTCTTTAACGCCGATTCAACAAGATCTCCAAGCTGCCCAATAATCGATGCAACGATTGTGACACCGATCAAGATGAGGAATGTAGACGTGACAGGCTGTATAAGCTGAAATAGTACCGCGAAAATTACAGCACTCAAAATCCCTCCTACAAAACCTTCAACTGTCTTGTTTGGTGAAATATCCGGCCACAGCTTTCTCTTTCCTAGTTTACGGCCGATAAAATATGCTCCAGAATCAGTTGTCCATACAATGACAAGCGCATAGATGATGAACACTAAACCAGCATCACGAGTAGCTGTGAGATAGTAAAATCCCATACCTACATAAAAAGCTGACATCACCAAAAAGGACGCATGGGCAAACGTAAAACGATTCTTCACAAGAACAGTATAGATCAATAAGAGCAATATAATGATAAAAGCGGCTTCTAATTTCGTATAGCCAGCTGTTCCAAGCCAACGCAGCGCTAGTGGGTTAGGCAATAATAGAACTGCTGCCAATAACCACGATAGGATACCTTCGACAGAAAGTAATTTTATGGATTGCATTTTCAACAGTTCATACAGTCCGATTGTTGCGATTGCATAGACCAAAATGGTGAATGGAATTCCTCCAATCACAACAAATGGAATGAATACTGCAGCTGCTACAATAGCAGTTAGTATCCGTTGTTTCACTTGATTTCATCCCCTTCAAGACTTCCAAACCGTCTACTTCGTTTTTGATAATCCTCTATAATGTCAAGCATGTTGGCCTCATTGAAGTCTGGCCAAAGTACATCAGTAAATGCAAGCTCTGCATAGGCTAACTGCCAGAGCATGAAATTGGACAGACGGACTTCCCCACTCGTTCGGATGAGAAGGTCAGGGTCCGGTAGATGAGCGGTCATCATCGCACTCGAAACGTTCTCTTCAGTTAGTTCATCTAGTTGAATAAGATTTTCTGAAAGCTGGTGGGCTAAATTCTTTACTGCTTCGGCAATTTCGAAACGACTTCCATAATTCATTGCGAAATTCAGGATCATTCCATCATTATCCGCTGTCGCTTCCATCGCTTTCTGAATCGCTTCTTTTGTATGGGCAGGCAATAGTTCAGAACTACCGATCATTTCCACTTTCACGTTATTCTCAACTAACTCCGGCAAATACGTACTTAAAAATTCACCTGGAAGCTTCATGAGAAAATCGATTTCGCGTTTAGGACGCTTCCAATTTTCTGTTGAAAATGCGTATAACGTCAAAACCCGAATGCCTAGGTCGTTGGCAAAAAGAGTGGTCTTCCGAACGGTTTTCATCCCTTCATGGTGACCTGCAATTCTAGGAAGTTTCCGTTGTTTCGCCCATCTTCCATTTCCATCCATTATAATGGCGACATGAGTTGGCATCGGTTTCTCTTTCGCAATCGTGACCCGCTCTTGTAATGTCGACGGGACAGCCGTCGTCTTCTTTCGCAGTAGTTTATCGAACATTATTTTTCCTCCACTCGACGACGTTTCAAATCCTTCATCCTCTTTATCCTAACAAAATACAGGAGAACTTGCATGTTAAAAAGGACGTCCTAAAGTTAGGACGTCCAGCGAAAAAGAAAGTTCATGTTCAGATTTCCATAATTTCGTTTTCTTTGTCCTCGGCAATACTATCGATTTTAGAGATGTACGTATCGGTTAGCTTTTGGACTTCATCGTTATGACGGCGTAATTCATCTTCGGTGATTTCGCCATCTTTTTCGAGTTTTTTCAACTCTTCATTAGCATCACGACGGATATTGCGAATTGCTATTTTTGATTCTTCCGCGTCTTTTTTAACTTCTTTAACAAGTTCTTTACGACGCTCTTCAGTCAACGCTGGTACTGCTAAGCGAATGACATTTCCATCATTTGAAGGTGTAATTCCGATATCCGACTTCAAGATCGCTTTTTCGATATCGCCCAAAGTTGTCTTATCGTAGGGTTGAATGACCATAAGACGAGCTTCAGGTACAGAGACTCCAGCCATCTGATTCAGCGGTGTCGGTGCACCATAATACTCAACTGAAATACGATCGAGTAGGGAAGCATTTGCCCGGCCTGCACGAATTGAGGCAAGTTCCCGTCCAAGTGAGCTGATAGCTTTTTCCATTCTTTCGGTTGTCTGATTCATAACTGCTTTTGGCATATTTAGTTCCTCCCGACGACTGTACCGATTGTTTCTCCGCATACAGCCTTTTTTATATTTCCTTCTTCCATAATCGAGAATACTACGAGTGGGATATCATTGTCCATGCAGAGTGTTGAAGCTGTAGCGTCCATCACTTGCAGACCTTTGCTAATCACATCAAGGTACGTCAATTGATCGTATTTCACAGCAGTGTTATCAATCATCGGATCAGCAGAATAGACTCCATCTACATTGTTTTTACCCATTAGAATGACGTCCGCTTCAATTTCAGCTGCTCGAAGTGCTGCTGTAGTATCTGTTGAGAAATATGGATTTCCAGTACCTGCAGCAAAAATGACAACGCGTTTCTTCTCAAGATGCCGGATAGCTTTCCGACGAATGTACGGTTCTGCTACTTGACGCATGTCGATTGAGGACATGACACGAGACTCAGCACCTAACTTTTCAATCGCGTCTTGAAGTGCCAATGCGTTCATGACCGTAGCCAGCATTCCCATATAGTCTGCAGTCGTGCGATCCATGCCCATCTCACTGCCGACTTTACCACGCCAAATATTTCCGCCACCGACTACGACTGTTACTTCAACGCCAAGATCCAGCACTTCTTTCACTTGAATCGCAACGGATTTAATGATTTCCGGGGAAAGACCAAATCCTTGTTCTCCAGCGAGAGCTTCCCCGCTCAGTTTCAACACGATCCGTTTATAGGTAGGTGTGTTCATATGTATCCCCCATCTTCTTGGTTTTCTTAAAAATAGGGAACACAAAATGTGTCCCCTACCATTAGTATGAGTTAAATTAGTTACCCTTTGTTTACTTGGCTCATTACTTCGTCAGCAAAGTTGTCTTCGCGCTTTTCGATTCCTTCGCCTACTTCGTAACGAATGAATTCTGTTAATTTTCCACCAGTGGAAGTAACGAATTCTCCAACTTTTTGATCAGAGTTTTTAACGAACGCCTGGTCAAGTACACAGATTTCTTCGAAATACTTACGAAGACGTCCTTCAACCATTTTAGCAACGATGTTTTCAGGCTTGCCTTCGTTAAGAGCTTGTTCAGTAAGGATTTTACGCTCATGCTCAACTTCTTCTTCAGAAATCTGGTCGTGTGAAATGTATTTAGGGTTCATAGCAGCAATGTGCATTGCAACGTCTTTTGCTGCTTCATCGTCTTTAGAACCTTCAAGTACTGTAAGAACGGAAATACGGCCACCCATGTGAAGGTAAGCACCGAATGCATCATTATCCGTTTTTGTACGGATTTCAAAACGGCGAAGACTGATTTTCTCACCAATTTTTGCGATTGCATTAGAAATGTAATCTGCCACAACTTGACCATTGTCCATAGTTGAAGCTAAAGCTGCTTCTACAGTTTCAGGCTTTGTTTTTAGCAGGTGAGCCGAAATTTCTTTAACCAACGTTTGGAAACCTTCGTTTTTAGCAACGAAGTCAGTTTCAGCGTTGATTTCAAGGATGATTGCATCATTTCCGGAAACTTCGATCGTTGTTGTTCCTTCAGCGGCAATACGATCTGCTTTTTTAGCTGCGCTAGAAAGACCTTTTTCACGCAAGAAGTCAAGTGCTGCGTCCATATCACCGTTGACTTCTGTTAGCGCTTTTTTACAGTCCATCATACCCGCGCCTGTTTTTTCACGAAGTTCTTTTACCATTTGAGCTGTAACTGCCATGTTGTATTCCTCCTAGTAATAGTTAACGATTTTAGATGATTTCTCTAAAAAAGACGATAAGGGGATTGGCCGCTTATCGTCTTTGATTTTCCAGTTACTCTGCAGCAACTGCTTCTGTTTGTTCTGCTTGAGCAGCTTCTTCGTCTTCACCTTGTCTAGATTCTAGCAAAGCGTCAGCCATTTTGCTTGTCAAAAGGCGGACCGCACGAATTGCATCATCGTTTGCAGGAATGACGTAGTCAATCTCGTCAGGATCGCAGTTTGTATCAACGATACCAACAAGTGGGATATTCAATTTATGAGCTTCCGCAACAGCGATACGCTCTTTACGTGGATCTACAACGTAGATTACGTCTGGGATTGATTTCATATCACGGATACCGCCTAGGAATTTCACAAGACGATCGTGTTCTTTGTTAAGTTGAGATACTTCTTTCTTAGGAAGAACATCAAATGTACCGTCTTCTTCCATTTTCTCAATTTGTTTCATACGGCTGATTCGCTTCTGGATAGTACCGAAGTTTGTCAACGTACCACCTAACCAACGTTGGTTGATGTAGTACATGCCTGCACGTTCCGCTTCTTCTTTAATAGCATCTTGTGCTTGTTTCTTTGTACCAACGAAAAGTACTTTTCCGCCGTCAGCACCGACTTGGCGCATGAAGTTATAAGCTTCTTCAAGCTTTTTAACTGTTTTTTGAAGATCGATGATGTAGATTCCGTTACGCTCAACAAAAATGAATTTCTTCATTTTAGGGTTCCAGCGACGTGTTTGGTGTCCGAAGTGCACACCAGCTTCAAGCAATTGTTTCATTGAAATTACTGACATAATTATTTCCTCCTGTTTGGTTGGATTCCTCCGCATACTTCATCCGCCGAGCGACCTTTCGGCACCATCTCAATACGTCCATATACGTGTGTAGTAATACCACTTTCTAATATAACACAAGCCTAATTACTTATGCAACAATTATCTTTTGAATTTTAAAATGAGCTCCACTTCCGTTTTACCTTTTTTAAGCCGGCTTGCGATTTCATCCATCGATAATCCTTCATCATGTAATCGGTATACCGTTTCGAATTCAGTCTCCTGTTTCGGTTCCGCGAAACGATCCGTAGTGTTTGCACCCCTAGATTGCTGCTGGGACCGGTATGAATCCAAAACTTTCGAAGTGGGTGGCTTAGGAGTAAAGTAAACAGCCGTTGCAGCCACTTCATCCTCTTGTGGAATCGGTGATTCTTTAACTTCAGATTGAATTTCAGCAGGTTGCGGTTTTTTCTGCAACTTTGTAAGTTGATCGATTAAACGATCGTTTTCTTCTTTTACTTCAGTTATATAGAGCGCCAGGCTATCTTCCATTTCTTTCATAAGTTGCTGTTGTCTCTTTTCGGTTTTATCCAATTTTGAAATTCTCATGTACAGCAAAGCGATCAGATAGAAACCAACGATCTGCAGTACACAAAGTGCCGCAATCCAAAATGCTGTCATTTCATCACCCTGTATAGTCTACGAAGCCACCTTTATAAGGGTGGCTTGCGTGTTTATGTTTCTCTTGCCGAGAAGCGTTCTGGTGGTCATTGTCCTCTGACTTTTCTTCACTTGAAGAGTCTCTTGAGTTCCTGGTTTTTTCGGACTCAGCCGATTCGATGACTGTATTGCGCTGTTTCATCACTTGTTGGTCTGTTTGAACTGCCGCTTGCTGATGGTTGAGCATGGACTGCTGATTTTTTTGTTCTGTCAGTTTCCCTGCATCAAAAGTTTTCGGGATCGCAATTTGGAGTTCTATCGATTTCAAGCTCATAGTATCCCCCGATCCAGCACTTCAGGCAGCAAAATTTTTCTCAGCTTGAAAAGTGCTTTCGAATGGATTTGTGAAATACGTGACGTCGATAAGTTTAGAATTTCGCCAATTTCAGTAAGTGTCATTTCATCGGAATAAAACAGACTCAGCACAAGTTGTTCATTGTCATTCAAGTCTTTGATTTTTTGAATCATTTCTCCCAATAATTCATGTTTAACCGAGTGCTGTTCAGGAGTTACAGTCTTTTCATCCTTCAAAATAAAACTTTTCCCCGAATCTTCTTCGTCATCATTCATCCGTTCATCAATCGATAGGACACTTGAAAAGTAATGCTCCTGGACTGTCTGATAAACTTCAGATACATGTATCCCCGAATGCTCCGCAATCTCTTCAGGTGTCGCTGTCCGCATCAGTTTTTGTTCCAGTTTGCTGATTTTCTCTTCTAATTTTTTTGATTTCTCTCTCGAGGAACGCGGCAGCCAATCCTCTTTCCGTAATCCATCAAGAATACTGCCACGGATCCGAAACGAAGCGTATGTATCGAATTTCAAGTCCCTGCTTGGATCGAATTTAGTGAGTGCGTCAAATAATCCTTGGTACCCAAGGCTTTTGACATCGTCCCTGGAAACATTACGCGGTAACCCGGAACCTATACGCTGGACGTGGTAATTTACGAGCGGCATATATTTACGGACGAGCGCATCTCCGGCATCAGGATCTCTTTTATTTAACCATAGGTCCCAATATGTCTCCTCCGTCATGTCTTTTTTTGACATAGAATCCCTCGCTTCCGTGCAACAATGTATATTTCTACACGATCTTACTAATCATTATATCAAAGTTTTAGGAGTAAAGACAGTGGACGTCAATCATATTTTCATATAAAAAAACAGTAGTTTCACTTACTGAAACCACTGCGCCATCGTTTTAGATTTCCTTTGTACCTGCGTTCACCGTACGGACTTGTAGTGCTCCGACTCCAGGATCGAATTCGATTGTGCGGCCATTGGATCCTCCGGTATCTTCAGCAACCAACGGTATGGAAAGTCTAGCAAGCTCTTTTTTCACCGCTTCCACATTTCGAGGACCGATACGTACGGTATCCCCTGAGCCGAATTGAAACATTTGGGATCCGCCAGCAATCTTCGCTTTCAAAGACATCGGCCGGACTCCTTCTGCTTTCAGTTGTTCCATTAGAGAATAAATGCCCGTATCTGCAAATTTCGCCACATTGATGGAATCCCCTTTACCAAGTGAACTGTCCGGCAACATGACGTGCACCATTCCAGCAATTTTCCGGCGTTCATCATACAACACAACACCAACACATGAACCGAGACCTGATGTCCGAATGGTGTTTGGCTCCCGGACAATATTCATATCCGCAATCCCGACCCGGACTACTGTTTTCACCATTTCCATATCACATTACACCTAATGATTGGAAGATCGTGATGTAAGATGGTGGATCAGGGAGTAAAAAGAAGTGCCCATCCACACTTTTATCGTTTTCGTCTTCTACAATCTTCGTATCGATCACGATGACTTCGTCACTGTAATGGGATACTTCTATGAGGCCAAAGCTGACAATAGCACCAACCATATCGACACTTAACGAAGGGACTGTCGGATAAATCTTCAAACCGGTGAAGTCGGACAAGGCAGATAAATACGATCCGGATAGAATATTGCCTAGTTCTTGCATGGCGGAAACTCCGATTTCCCCCGTCGAGTCCGGAGCAGAGAAGTCAAATTGGTCATCCCCTACTAAGCGGCGAATAAAACGATTAGCAGATTCGATCGGAAGCACAAAAAACATGCTTCCGGATAAGTCTCCTTCAATCCTCAGGAAAATCCCGACAACTACGTTTTCACTGCCTCCTGCAAGTTCGAACATATCGTCAAATGATACAAGCGCAACTTTCGGGACGTGCATGTCGATTTTACGCTGAAGCAGTTCGGACAGAGACGTGGCCGCATGTGCTGCCCCGATGTTACCGATTTCTTTGAGAACATCTAAATGCATATCAGATATGTTAAAATCAGTTTTCATCCGTATTCACGTTCCTAATTGGACGCAGTACATGATCCAAGTTGAGCATAACGAGTAATCGTTTCTCAATCTTTGCAACACCTGCCACAAATTCAGATTCTACGGAACCGACCACTTCCGGCTGCGCTTCTAGAACGTTTGCAGGAATGTCAATTACATCATTGGCATCGTCCACTATGAGTCCTACATCGAAGTTTTCGAGATTCACGATAATGATGCGTGTGTTGTCATTGTACTCCATTTCAGGTAAGTCAAAACGATTCCGCAAATCAACGATAGGCGTCACCATTCCACGTAAATTAATGACTCCCTTAACATATGAAGGCACACCTGGAATTCGCGTGATTGTCATGAGCAATAATTTCTCGATGGACTGGACAACATCCACTTCAATCGCATACTCTTTGTCGAGCAATTGAAATACAATTGTTTTCATAACCTTATTTTCAGTTACAGCTGTCATTGGATTCCCTCCTACTTATTTTATGAGCGCGTTGCAATCTACTATTAGTGCAACTTGGCCGTTTCCGAGGATTGTAGCACCAGATAGTGCGAAAACGCTCTGTAAGTAGTTACCGAGTGATTTCAGTACAATTTCTTGTTGGCCGATGAATGAGTCAACGACAAGTGCAGCTAGGCTTTCACCTTTACGAACGATGACGACAGACTTTAATTCTTCTGGCTGTTCGGGAAGTCCTGTATCGAAAATCTCACGAAGGTCAACGAGTGGAACAATTTTCCCACGGAAGTCGATGACACGCTGATTATGTGCATTCAAAATATCCGTATTTTGAATGATAGCAGTTTCAATAATCGATGATAAAGGAACTGCAAAAATCTCTTTCTGGAGTTGTACCAGCATCACTGAAATGATTGACAGCGTAAGCGGTAACTGTACTTGGAATAATGAGCCTTGGCCTTCTTTAGAGTCAATCGAAATATGACCGCCTAATGATTCAATCGTACTTTTAACAACGTCCAGACCTACACCGCGTCCAGAGACGTCTGTAAGTTTTTCAGCTGTTGAAAAGCCTGAAGACAAAATAAGCTCTGCTACTTGTTTGTCCGTTAATGTCTCTGCTATCTCTTCAGTAACGATGCCACGCTCAATCGCTTTATTGAGCACACGTGAGCGATTCACGCCTGCCCCGTCATCTTCTAATTCAATGAAGACATGGTTACCGGAGTGGTATGCGCGTAACGTAACAGTACCTTCTTCAGGTTTCCCCGCCGCAATGCGATCTGCCGGGCTTTCAACTCCATGGTCCAATGCGTTCCGAATGAGGTGGACTAGAGGGTCCCCGATTTCATCAATGACAGTACGGTCTAATTCTGTTTCAGCCCCGATGATTTCTAGGTTGATTTTTTTATCAAGATCTCTCGCTAACTGGCGAACCATCTTAGGGAATCGATTGAATACCGTCTCGACAGGAACCATTCGCATATTTAAAATGATATTTTGCAAGTCTCCTGAAATTCTAGTCATCCGTTCCGTTGTTTCATTGAGTTCAGCATTTTGTAATTCCGTAGCGATGGACTGGAGTCGTCCTCTATCAATAACTAATTCCTCGAATAGGTTCATGAGCACATCCAAGCGATCGATATTGACCCTTATCGTCTTGTTGGCAGAATGGGAATTGCCAGAGCGCTTGGCAACAGGTTCGGCTTTAGCAGGTTCTTTTTTAACCGCCTGCTTGGCAGGTTGTGAAACAGGTGCTGTAACGGCTGTTTCCGTTGTAACGGCTGCCTCGGAATGGGACGAAAGGAATTGGACTGGACGAATTTCAGCGTGTTCAAGTTCAGATACTTTCTGCACTTTTGCTTGTAGCACTTCTGCATCTTCTTTGGTAACGATCACGACCGTGAATTGACTATCGAATTCTTCATTCTCCAACCGTTCGACAGTAGGGGAGGTTTTAATGATTTCCCCGGATTTTTCGAGGATTTCAAATACCATGAATACACGAGCCGCTTTCAGCAGGCAATCATCACGCAGTATGACTTTAAGTTCAAAAGCATTGAAACCTTGTTCAATAGACTGGGAAACTACTGTTTGTTCAAAGTCATCATAAACGAGTCCAGCCGTTCCCTCTTCAGGTTTTGTTTCCACCATTTTTTCTTCTACAACTTCCAATGGCGATTTGCCCGCCTCAATTTGGTTAAGCATCATCACTAATTTCTCAACATCTTTTTTACCGCTTCCACCCTCTTCGATATCGATGACCATCTCTTCAAGTGCATCTGAAGATTCAAACACGACATCCAGGATCTCAGAAGTCACACGGATTTTGGAATTCCGGATTGCATCGAGGACATTTTCCATCTTATGTGTCAGATTCGCAATGTCTTCATAACCCATCGTTGCCGACATCCCTTTAAGGGTATGTGCAGCTCGGAAAATTTCGTTGACAATCGCAAGATCATCCGGGTTCTTTTCAAGTTCTAGTAATTGTTCGTTACACGCCTGGAGATGCTCTTTACTCTCTTCCAGGAACATTTCCAAGTACTGATTTGTATCCATCAAAATGCCTCCTTAAGACTTTACCTGCTCTAAAAGTAACTTACCGATATCTTGTACATTTGCTGAAATGTCAGCGAGTCCTGCTTCTTGTATAGCTCGCGGCATGCCATAGACTACAGCCGTTTCTTCAGACTCAGCAATCGTGAACGTAGTGCAGTGTTCTTTAAGTATTTTCATCCCTTGCAATCCATCGTGTCCCATCCCGGTCATAATTGCAGTTACAAATTGGAGTTCGGGGAACTGTGACACGGATTCGAGTAAGACATCGACAGCTGGTCTATGCCCCATACGAGGTGCATCTTGGTCATCCAGCCGAATGGCGAAGCTCACACCTACACGGGCCACTTTCATATGCTTGCCGCCTGGTGCGATATAGGCTGTATTCTTCTCAATGAGCTCTCCGTTTTCAGCTTCTTTAACAGTGATGCCGCTTAAACTGTTCAAACGATCTGCAAGTGATTTCGTGAATCCGGCAGGCATGTGTTGAACAATTAGAATGGGGACACCGATATTTTCAGGAAGTGAAACAAGCACTTGCTGGAGTGCTCTTGGTCCCCCTGTCGATGTACCTATGATGATGAATTGCTTTACCGCAGAGCGTGGGAGTGCTCCTTCAGTAGGAGAAACAAACAAACGTTTTGGTGAAACCGTCAATTTTGTTCCAGTTGTCGCTACAGAAGGGTTGGACATTGTTGCATTCGCTCTGCGGGGAAGGATTTTAACCATATCGATTTGGGATGCATCCAATACTTTTTCTATAATAACCTTTTCACTATCACGTAAATTGAGTGATATTGCTCCACCAGGCTTGGTAATGAAATCCACAGCGCCATATTCCATAGCACGGATCGTATTCTCGGCGCCTTCTTTGGTGGTACTCGAAAGCATAACGACTGGTAACGGATTTTCCTTCATAATCTGCTGAAGTGCCCCTAAGCCATCCAGAACCGGCATTTCAATATCCAGAGTCATCACGTCCGGTTTTAACAGGCGAGCTTTGTCGACTGCTTCTTGTCCGTTCCTTGCCGTACCGACCACTTCAAGTGACGGATGGGAGGAGATGATTTCAGATATTAATTTGCGCATAAAGGCTGAGTCATCAGCAATAAGTACTCTCTTGGAAAGGTTTTCGACCACCATCACCCACGTCCCCTCGCAAATAGTTTTTTGAGTTGTCCAAGGAACGTACTGCCCTCTTTACTATCTATATCGGTTCCTGAAGAAATATAGTTAGCAGCAATTGCATTCATTCTTCGGGAAATCGGTGCATTTGGGTAAAGTTTAACGAAAGGCTGTTGTGCCACCACCGATTTATGGACTGCAGCGTCTTCAGGAAGTGCCCCTAACAAGGTTGTTTCTTTGTTCAAGAACTTCCTCATCGCATACTGCAGACGTGTGATGGCTTCATTTCCATCTTCTTTCGGCTGTACTCGATTATTGACAATGAAAAACTTTTTCTCAGGATCTCTCAGACAGATGAATTTCATCATTGAGTAAGCGTCTGTGATGGAAGTTGGCTCTGATGTCGCGATCACAACGATTTCATCTACCGAAACAATCAGTTCAATTGAACTCTCAGAGGCACCCGCCCCCATATCGAACAAGATATAATCGTACTGCTGCTGCAGCGTTTCAAATGCTTCTATGAGACGTTCAAAACGGGCTTCCGTCCATTCCAAAACAGTTTCCAGACCGGATCCTCCGGAAATGAAACTCAATCCACCGGCACTTACAGCTATGACTTCTTCCAACGTACGTTCACCTGTAAGATATTCCTTCAAACCATATTGAGCAGAAGCACCAAGTAAAATATGGACATTTCCCATACCGATATCCATGTCCACAATGATGACATTTTTCCCTTGAGTCAATAAGCTACTCGCAAAGTTAGTTATGAAATTCGTTTTCCCCACTCCACCTTTACCGCTAATCACTGCGATGGAACGGGCAGCCGCGTTATCCGCCTTCATCATTTTCAACCGTAGTGCTTCCGCCTGATCACGCATGTCCTCCCTCCTCAAGTAAGAGAGTCAATATTTTTTCAACGGTTGCCTCTTCCAGGTCTTCCGGCACCTCTTGGCCATCTGTAACGTATGCGATTCCCATATGATAATCTTTCAAAAGATTGAAAACCGGTCCAATGGTTTCTGTTTCATCCAATTTCGTAAAGATGAATTGTTTAATCGGAAATTCAAGAAATTGGTCGACGATAGACCGCATATCCGATTCCTTCGTTGTGGTGGAAAGAACTAAATAGGATTCCATTTCCAATTCAAAATCGATGAGTCTCTTCAAATCATCCACAAACTTCTTCTCTTTATAATTACGACCTGCCGTGTCAATGAACACAACATCTTTTGCACTCAGGTTCTCTAATGCCATTTTGAAGTCGTTCTCATTATAAGCCACTTCCACAGGTGCTTGAAGAAGATTGGCATACGTCCGCAATTGCTCAATTGCAGCGATTCTATAAGTATCTGTCGTGACAAAAGCTACTTTACGTTTATGTTCGATGAGTGAACGCGCTGCAATTTTGGCGATGGTTGTAGTTTTACCTACTCCTGTCGGTCCGAGAACGTTCACATATTTCTTTTTGAAAGGAACACCGCCGAACGGCAAATCTGCAAGTTCTTCCTTTAAAATTTCACGCGCGATTTTTTTCTGTTCATCTGCTGTAAAATCCACTTTTTCAGTTTTCATACGTGAAAAAATTTCACTGGCAATCTTTTGTATCGTCACACCGTTCAGCTCTTGAGCACTCAATCTCTTCAATAATTCCTGCATTTCTTCGGGATATTGGTGAAATTCAAGAGGTGTATGATTCGTTTTAAGAAGTTGTTTCATTTCCTTCATTTCTTTTTTCAGATCATGGATCATGGAATCTTGGTCGGCATCATGTTTAACTGGTTCGTTAAAAATGGGAGCTGTTTTTTCTTTCACCGAGATCGGTTCGTCGTATCCAGCAACGACTTCCACGCTCTTCTTCTTAAATAGCCCTAGGAATCCTTTGGATTGGACAATGGTAGAACTCAGAATAACTGAATCCTCACCAAAGTCTTGTCGGACTTTTTCCATTGCTTGGACCATTGTGTCTGCTGTATATTTTTTCATCTTCATGCGACATCCACCACCCCTACACTCTGTACTTCCACAGATGCTTCCAACTCATTATAAGACAAGATTGGGATTTGCGGGAAATAGCGTTCTGTAATTTGTCTCAAGTACATTCTAACTGCTGGTGAACAAAGGATGACTGGCGATTGGTCGAGTAATGCAACACGTTCCACTTCACTTGCAATCGATTCTAAGATCGCTTGCGAGTTTTGTGGTTCAATCGTTAAATAGTTCCCCTGTTCTGTTTGCTGGACACTATCTGCAATCATTTTTTCAACTTTTCCAGAGACAGTCATAACTTTCAACGCTTGTCCTTGAGGTGTATATTGTTCCGTAATCTGACGTGCTAGCGACTGTCTGGCATACTCCGTCAGCAAATCTACATCCGAAGTATATTTGGAGGAATCCGCTAACGTTTCAAAAATAATCGGCAAGTTACGAATCGAGACATGTTCACTAAGCAACTTCGCCAATACTTTTTGAATTTCCCCAACAGATAACGGAGTTGGTGTAAGTTCGTCCACAAGAATAGGATAAGACTCGTGTACGTGATCGATCAGTTGCTTTGTCTCTTGACGACCGATCAAATCAGAAGCATTTGCACGAATAATTTCTGTCAAGTGGGTTGAAACAACGCTTGGAGGATCGACTACAGTGTATCCTAGAATTTCTGCGTCCTCTTTCACCTCTTCGGTAATCCATTTTGCCGGAAGACCGAATGATGGCTCGACTGTGTCTATGCCTGGGATGGAATCATCGCCCCCCGGACTCATTGCTAAGTAGTGATCAAGCAGCAATTCTCCTCTTGCCAATTCGCTACCTTTGATTTTTATTCTGTATTCGTTTGGCTGAAGCTGAATGTTATCTCGAATACGAACGACAGGAATGACTAGACCAAGTTCTAAGGCAAGCTGTCTTCTTATCATGACAACGCGATCGAGCAGATCTCCGCCTTGTGAAGCATCGACGAGAGGGATGAGCCCATAGCCGAATTCGAACTCTACGGGGTCTACATTCAAAAGGTTCACGACATTTTCCGGACTTTTCAGACCTTCTGTTTGTTCGCTTTCTTCAAGTTCCAGTAATTCATCCGGATCTTCGTCTTGTGGCCGGGACATCATGAAGGCACTAACTGCAAGTGCAAGTGCAATTGGTATTGTTAAAATATCATTGATAGGTGTCGCCAGTCCTAATAAGAGAATCGTTACAGCTGCTACATATAACAACTTTGGCTGACCTAGTAATTGACTCGTAATGTCCGTTCCTAAGTTCCCTTCTGAGGCAGCTCGTGTCACGACGATCCCGGTTGCGGTAGAAATCAGCAATGCGGGAATTTGAGATACAATTCCATCACCGACTGTCAGTTTGGAAAACGTCGTTGCCGCTTCTGCAAATGGAAGTCCCAGTTGGACAACACCGATCACCATCCCTACAAGCAAGTTGATCATTACAATGATAATCCCTGCAATTGCGTCACCTTTAACGAACTTTGTCGCACCATCCATGGCCCCATAAAAGTCCGCCTCGTTCCCTACTTTTTCCCGGCGTTCTCTTGCTTGCGTGTCAGAAATCATTCCTGCGTTCAAATCTGCGTCAATACTCATTTGCTTACCTGGCATTGCATCCAACGTAAAACGAGCGGCAACTTCCGAAACACGCTCAGATCCTTTCGTAATAACGATGAATTGAATAATGATCAAAATCACGAATACGACAAGTCCAACTATGACGTTTCCTCCGGTTACGAACGAACCGAACGTATCAACGACACCCCCTGCACTTCCGTCACTCAAAATTGCACGAGTCGTAGAAACGTTCAGACCGAGTCGGAAGAGTGTCAGTAACAAGAGCAATGAAGGAAAGATTGAAAACTGCAATGCTTCTTGCATATTCATAGCTGTCAGAAGCACTAATAGTGCGAGTGTGATATTAATGATGATCAGGAAACTGAGCAACCAGTGAGGCAAAGGAATGACAAGCATCGCAACAATCATAATTACGGATGCAAGTACACCGATATCTTTAAACTGCATGTCATCCCCACTTTCTGTTGTTCATTTAAATTTTGCGCTGAATCCGGTAGACATACGCCAGTACTTCAGCCACTGCTTTAAAAAATTGATCAGGAATCCGATCACCTATTTCTGTGTCTGAGTAAAGAGCACGAGCAAGCGGTCGATTTTCGACTGTCACAATATCGTTTTCTTTCGCAATGAGTTTAATCTTTTGGGCAATGAAGTCGACGCCTTTAGCAACGACTACCGGCGCATCCATTTCCCCATCTGTATACTTTATCGCGATTGCATAATGTGTCGGATTCGTTATGACCACGTCAGCTTGTGGTACTTCTTGCATCATTCTACGCATGGCCATTTCCCGTTGACGCTGTTTGATTTTAGATTTTATCAACGGATCGCCTTCTGAGTTTTTATATTCATCTTTAATGTCCTGTTTCGACATTTTCAAGTTTTTTTCATAGTCATATTTCTGATAAAGAAAATCGAGAATTGAAATGAATAACAAGACAAATGAAGCTGTTATTCCCATCAAAGCAACAAGTTCACCGACTGTCTTCATGACTGCTGACGGTGTTTTAAAAGCTAAATTCAATACCTTATCAATATTAAAATAAAGGATGATCGATGTGACTCCGCCGATAAATGAGATCTTTAATAACGATTTAAGTAACTCGACGATTGCTTTTATAGAAAAAATCCGTTTAAGACCTTTGATTGGGTCTATTTTCTTCAAATCGAATTTCAACGGCTCTCCTGTGAAAAGCAATCCGAACTGTATCAAATTCCCGGCAATGGCAGCTACCATTGCAATTAGCATGACGGGAAGCATGATGAATGCCATTTCTTTAATGACTTCCATGTAGATCATCATGGTCTGATCGATGTCCAACTTCCCCATCGTTATGTATGTATGAAATGTTTCCTTGAAAAACTTATAAAAACGATCTTTCATGTAGCCTGCAGCAAAAAACAAAAAGAGGAATACAGATAGTAGCACAATTGCACTGGTCACGTCTTGACTCTTTAAGACTTGACCTTTTTTCCGAGAATCTTCCCGTTTTTTCGGTGTCGCCTTTTCAGTTTTCTCACCCGCAAAAAATTGAAGATCCAAGCGCAACATGTACTTATCCTCCTCCTAACAACACCATCAAGTCCCTCATACTAACCGCCATCACTTCAAATATCTTTTGCATCATCGCTACAATGACGCCCCCCATAATGAACAGGACTAGAAACCCTACTCCGATCTTAATCGGAAAACCGATTACGAAAATGTTGAGCTGAGGCACTGTTCTTGCAGTAATACCAAGTGCTAAATCGACAAGAAAAAGAGTGGCGACTATCGGTACGGCCATTTGAAAAGAAATCCCGAATACGGCGGCCATCGTTTTCAACACATGCTCCGCGACATCCTCACTTCCGAAAGATGGCCAAAGCTGATCTATCGGAAGAAATTGATAACTATAAAATACACCATCCAGTAAAACATGATGTCCATTCACTGCGAGTAATAATAACAGCGCTAAGGAGTTGAAAAATTGACCCATCAAAGGGGATTGTGTTCCAGTTTGCGGATCAATGACGTTTGCAATTGCGAATCCCATTTGGAAATCAATGAGACCTCCCGCAACTTGAATCGCAGCCATAACCATAAAGGCGATAATTCCAATTGTTAACCCTATCAAAGCCTCTTTCAGAACGAGCATGATATATGCTCCATCAATCTCAAGATCCGGCACGTTAAGAGTGAATACGAGCACCCATGCAAGCAGCGCAGCAAAAACAATTCTCATGACGGGTGGAATTGCTCGGTATGAAAACAAAGGCAGAGTAACGAAAAAAGCGGAAATCCGGGTCAAAACTAATAAATAGGTTGCAACGTACGGCATAAATGCTTCCATCAAAGCTACCCTATGTACCGCGATAAATTACCAAAAATATCCTCAGCATATGCTGTCACTTTCGACAGCATCCACGGTCCGAAAAATACAATAGCAACGAGCACAGCAACAATCTTCGGCACAAATGCGAGGGTTTGTTCTTGGATCTGAGTAGTCGCTTGGAAAATACTGACCGCTAAGCCTGTCACTAACGCAACAACTAGCAGAGGTCCAGCTGTCATTAATATTACCCATACCGCACGCTCGGCGACTGCAATGATCATTTCTCCTGTCATTCTGAACCCCTCCTAAAAGCTTTGCAGCAGTGACTTAACAATCAGATACCAACCGTCCACTAGTACAAATAGCAAAATTTTAAACGGCAATGAAATCATTACCGGCGGCAGCATCATCATCCCCATCGACATAAGAATACTAGCGACGATCATATCAATGACGAGAAACGGGATGAAGATCATGAATCCCATTTGGAACGCTGTCTTGATTTCACTTAACGCGAAAGCTGGCACCATCATAGTTAATGGGATGTCTTCCATCGTTTCAGGACGATCTGCGTTGTTATATCTTAAAAATAATTCCAAGTCTTTTTGTCTCGTATGTTTTCCCATGAATTCCTTAAAAGGGATACTGGCTTTTTCATAGGCATCATCCAAAGATATTTCTTCTGCAAACAACGGTTTCAGTGCGTCATCGTTCACTTGCTGAAATGTCGGAGCCATGATGAAAAACGTTAAAAACAAAGCAAGTCCTACAAGAACTTGGTTTGGAGGCATCTGTTGAGTCGCCAAGGCTGAGCGAACAAACGATAAAACAATAATGATCCTGGCGAACGACGTCATCAGGATCAGAATCGCTGGAGCTAAAGATAGAACGGTCAGTAGAAGAAGCATCTTGACGGATGTCGATACTGCACCCGGATCACTATCCGAAAAAAATTGCATAAAGTCATTCATTCCGTTTGCGCTCCTTCTCCGTCAGCTGATTGAGCTGACGTTTCCTCTCGTTCTCGATTTCAGTCAGCTTAGTTTTAAATAGATTTCCGAATTCTTCTGGTTCCTCTTGTTTCTGATAAGGATTGGTCTTTCGCGTTTTCACTCCGTTGACAAGTCTCATGAGGAGAGTTTGTTGAAGAACTTGATCCTCTTCCGAATAATAATCAGCTAGTTGAGCAATTTCTTCGGGATTCGAGAGTTCTTTAAGCAGCCGAACATCATCACCAACACCAATCAGGAAGTACTGCTCCCCAATTTTCACTAATTGAATCGACTTATGCTGTCCAAGCGATAGGCCACCCATGTTTTGCATAAGTTTGCCATGTTGGGTCACCCGATTCCGCGTATTGATGAACTTCACCATGCCATAGAGCAATGCAATGACAAATGCTAACGCTAAGAGGGTCTTAATATAATCCCATGCTGTCAAACCAACAGGGGAAGGTGACACATCATTGTTCAAATCCGCTTCATCCGGCTTCTCACTCTTAGCGGCAGGTGATTCCTCTTGTTCTTTGTTTTTTTTCAGATAATCGGTTACCGATGAATCTGTTTCCGCTTGAACAGTCATAGGTGCTGCACTTAAACATAAAAGCAGTGCAACGAGCAACAACCTACTGATGACTGCAAAGTGATTGATGTTAGCTAAGCGCTTTTTCAATTGCTTCTACGACCCGGTCTGCCTGGAATGGCTTCACAATGAAGTCTTTTGCTCCTGCTTGAATTGCGTCGATTACCATTGCTTGCTGCCCCATTGCTGAACACATGATGATTGTCGCATTCGGATCTTTTTCTTTGATTGCCTTTAGTGCTGCGATACCATCCATTTCAGGCATCGTAATATCCATCGTGACGAGATCCGGTTTCAATTCGAAATACTTCTCAACTGCCTGTACTCCGTCAGCAGCCTCTCCAACGACTTCAAAATTATTTTTTGAAAGAATATCTTTTACCATCATTCGCATAAATGCTGCATCATCCACTATTAAAATACGTTTTGACATGTCCATGACCTCCAAGGTTTATCGTAAATTGTTTAACCGTTCTGTTTGGCTCAAGATATCCGTAATCCTTACACCGAAATTCTCATCGATGACGACAACTTCCCCTTTTGCAATGTGTCTGTTATTCACTAGGATATCAACAGGCTCGCCTGCTAGTTTGTCGAGTTCAATGATTGAACCGCTCGACATTTCCAGTATTTCCTTAACAGATCGCTTCGTCCGTCCTAACTCAACTGTCACTTTCAACGGTATATCCAATAACAAGTTTAAGTTTGAAGTCTCGGATTGATTTAAGGATGGGGATTCAAAGCTTGCAAATTGCGCTTGTTGTACATTTGCATGCTGGTTTTGCTGCTGTCTTGGCGGCAAGTGCTGCGGTTCACTGTAGCCGGAATATTGCTGCTCACCTTGAGGATATGGTTGTGCTGGCGGCTGTTGTTGAACTTCTTGACGCTGTTCTTGCTGCGGTGCCGGTTCTGCAACTGTGGGTGCTGTTTCAGCGGCCGTATCACCGACAAGTGACGAAACAAGCTCTTTACCAAGTCCAAGCGGGAACAACTGCATAATATTCGAATCAATAAGCGTTCCGACTTTTAAGTTGAATGACACTCGGATAAGCAGATCCTCCTGCGGGATACTTCCTGTGCCTTTGTCTTCTTGAACGTTTAGTAACTCAATTGTTGGTGGTGAAATATCCACTTTTTTATTGAACACTGTGGACATCGATGTTGCAGCAGACCCCATCATTTGGTTCATCGCTTCCTGTACGGCGCTTAAATGGATTTCGCCCAAGTCGGGATCGGGTGAAAGTCCATCTCCACCTAGCATCAGGTCGGCGATAATGGCAGCATCACTTTGCTTAATGACGAGCAAATTCGTCCCGCTCAGTCCCACTGTATATTCAACGCCAACTGCAACGTACGGATGAACAAATTCAGTTTCAAGTTCATTCCGATTGATAACAGAGATCTTTGGTGTCGTAATTTCAACTTTTTGACCTAGTAATCCGGATAACGCTGTTGCCGAACTCCCAAAAGAAATATTACCGATTTCACCTAGAGCATCTTGCTCCATTTCATCGAGATAATCGTCTGTTGAAATGCCCTGTATCTCCTGCTCCGCTTCAGCTCCGGTATCAATGGATTCTCCACGCAACAGAGCTTCTATTTCTTCCTGTGAAAGGATATTATCACTCATCATCTTCGTCATCCCCTCCAATCAGGGTATCTAGTATTTGGACAGCCATACGATTTCTCAAATGACCAGGTTGTGCTGTGAATTTAGGGATGCCGCTCACTTCTATCGTGAGTGGCGCATCATACGCGGTATCCAGTTCGATGACATCGCCAAGTTGAAGATATAATAAGTCTTCGATAGTCATAGCGCCTTCACCCAGTTTCGCAACAACGGGTAGATCCGCTTTTTTAATTCTCTTCTCAAGCACAATGCTCTGCTCAGGAGTCGGTTCTTTCTTATTCGTCTGCATCCAGTAGCGCACAGAGAGATTTGGTACAATCGGCTCTAATACGACGTGTGGAATACAGATGTTGATCATTCCACTTGACTCTCCGATAACAATATTGAACGATATGACGACTACTGTCTCATTCGGAGAGATCATTTGAAGAAATTGCGGATTCACTTCCATTTCAGCGAGAAACGGATCGATGTCTGCAATATTCGACCAGGCTTCACGTAAGTTGTCAAAAGATCGCTCGAACAAACCTGTAAGAATCTTTGTTTCGATCTCAGTCATATTATCGATTTTCCCCGAACTCTCGCCATAGCCGCCCATCAGCCGTTCCAGCATGGAATAGGCGACATTCGGATTGACTTCCATAATAATGTTTCCTTCAAGCGGCGGGACTTCAAATATATTGAGGAGCGTCATGTTCGGGATCGACCGAATGAACTCTTCAAACGGAATTTGGTCAACGGACGCTACATTGATTTGGATATATGTTCGTAATTTTGCTGAAAAATAAGTGGTGAGCAATCGAGCGAAATTTTCATGGATTCGGGTTAAACTGCGAATCTGGTCTTTTGAAAAGCGCAATGCCCGCTTGAAATCATATACTTTAACTTTCTTGGTCTCATCTTCTTTTTTTATTTCGTCCGCCGTCATTTCACCTGTCGAAATGGCGGACAGCAGTGCGTCTATCTCGTTTTGGGATAAAATATCTCCCGACATTAGGCCACCTCCTTTTCACTCTTAATTGGTTGAATGCTTATTGAATAATGTAAGAGACGATGTATACCTTCTCGATCTTCCCCTCTTGCATAAGAGGGTTCAACTGAGCCTTGATGGCATCTTCAAAAGCTTGCTTCCCTGTTTTGCCTTCAAAATCTTTAGCACTCTTCTCGGACAATTCCTGGATGACGATGTTATTCACTTGGAAGTCACGTTTCGTAAGTTCTTCTGCAGACTTTTTATTACTTGTTTGGATTTTCAATGAAATACGGATAAATTGACGACCGCTTAAATTCGTTGTAATTTCGGGAATGTCTACAGACGATTCAATGATTTCATCAATGGATGGTTCTTTTTCAGCTTCGTCACCATTTTTCAATTGTAAAGTGAGGATGAGACCCACAACGCCAACGAGAGTGATACTTACTAATATGATTAGAGAGATTGTCAATACTTTATTCTTCATCTTCTTCACCTCGCAAATGTGGGTTCGATAGTAGTTGAACAGATTGATAGAACTTTATGATACGGTCGTTCACTGTATCCATTGAATCGAGAACGACGTATTTTGTGCCCGTCGTCAACGTAATGGTCGTATCGGGAAACGATTCCACTTTTTCTATGTAGAGTGCGTTCAAATGGAATGCAGCTCCATTGAGTCGTGTCACTTGAATCATATGTAAAGGGCCAGGCACAAGAGCCGGCCCGACCCTCCTTTAACGAGCAAATTATGTGGTTCGATAAGGTAAGCTACAGTCGTTGTTTTCCGCTTCAGACGGACGCTTTCCGGGGGCACGATCTCAGCCAATCGAACAACGAAGGGTTCGATTGGCCGTATTTTAGCGAGCTTTGCTAAAATTAAGGCAGCACTCTTTTCCGTCGCTTCGCTCCTGCGGGGTCTTCAATCTTCACTGATCTCTCCGGAGGCGCCGTCTTTCGCTTCAAACAACTAGCATAGTTGTAAACTACTTGAATATACTATTAACGCTTCAAGTTAACGAGTTCTTGAAGGATTTCGTCCGATGTCGTAATGATCCGTGTGTTGGCTTGGAATCCACGTTGAGCGACGATCATTTCTGTAAATTCTTCAGAGAGGTCGACGTTGGACATTTCCAGGGATCCGGATTTAACTGTACCACGACCGTCAGTTAGTGGAGCTCCAGCTAAAGCACCTCCTGAGTTAGCTGATTCTTTATACATATTTCCACCCACCTTTTCTAATCCACCCGGGTTATTAAACGTTGCTATTTGAACTTGTCCCGCGATTTTAAGAACGCCTCCTTGAACATAGTTCACTGTACCATCCTGTCCAATCGACATATTTGTCGCATCACTTGGGATAGTTAGCTTTCCTCGTGTTGTTCCAACTGCTGTATCGCCATTGATACCTTGGAATCCCATAACAAATCTACCATCGCCATCTACCAAAGCACCAGATTTGTCCATATAGAAATTTCCTGCTCTAGTATATTGAACATCCGTAGTATTAGCTCCATCCTGTACTATGAAGAATCCGTCGCCCTCGATAGCAAGATCAAGCGTGTTTCCTGTAAATTGCGTTGAACCTGCCGTGTGGAGTGTATCTATCGCAGCAAGTTGTGAACCGAGACCTACTTGCTTAGGGTTTACCCCACCGCGCGTATTTCCGACTGGTGCACTTGCACCTGCAACTGTCTGTGAATATAAATCCTTAAATACAGTACGTCCCTTTTTAAATCCATAAGTATTCACGTTCGAAATGTTGTTACCAATTACATCCAGCTTTGTTTGAAAGTTTTTAAGTCCTGAAATTCCTGAGTACATTGAGCGTAACATATTGTATTTTCCCCTCTCGGATTGTAAAGTGCAAGTGCCTCTGTCGGTCGGCAATGCGGTGGCATCCTTATTCTTAAGGTCCTGCCAATGTTCGTTTGTTAACTTAGGATAATCGTTCCATCGATGTTCGTGAACAGCTGATCTTTCGCTTCCTTACGATCCATCGCTGTGATGACTGTGGAATTTTTTGCACTGACAATGAGTGCGGCTTGGTCCAGCAGTACGAGTGAGTCGCGAATCCCTTTCGCTTTTGCCTCGTTTACTTTGTCCGTGACATGAGCCCATTCGGCTTCAGATATCGTGATATTCCGTTCCGTCAGACGTTCAGTCGCATGTTTACTGACCTTTAGCGTTTGTGGTGCAAGCGCGTTGTTCAGTTGTTCGACGAAGGACTGTTTCGGTATGGCCTGTTTCAATTGTCCGGGTCGTAGTTGCGGCTGCGATTGGAGACGCTGAATGTTTAGCTGATTCATACAATCGCTCCGTTCTAACTAGTTATTTACTTATTGAAGTGAATTTGTTCCCTTCAATCTTTTCTCCGTTTTCCAGAATGTACAATAGTTTTCCATCTTTATTGGATACTGATGTTACTGTCCCTGTCTTTTCGGTTTCACCATCCAGATAACCGACTGTCTTGCCAATCAGCATACTTGCTTCTACCAAACTATTGGAATTCACTCCGCCTGATAGTACTTCTGAGATATTACCTGGTGACAATTCTTGGCCATCAGCCATTGTGAACACTACGGAACCATTCACATATTTAATGGATGTTATTGTTCCAGTGCCTTCTGTAATGACTGGTTTCCCGTCTTCATCAGGTTTCTCTGCCACTTTGTGCCACTTAATATCTTTTCCAACAAACGAATTGTATTGAATCAATTGGCTTTGGTTTTGGGATTCCGCGAATTTCTCAAAAGCTTTTGTAAGGTTCATAGTTTGTTCCAGTGCAGAAAACTGCGCCATTTGTGCGATGAACTCGTTATCTTTCATCGGATTTGTAGGATCCTGGTTCTGCAACTGTGCAATCAGCAACTTCATGAAGTCGTCTTTGCCTAACGTGCCTTGGCCAGTTTTCCGTTCATCCCTCTGCTTATTCACAAGATACATGGAATCTGTTATCGCTTGTTGTCCATCTACCATTTGTTACACCTCCACATCGAGCAAATATTCTTGGAACGATTGCTGTTCATCATGTTCGTGCTCTTCTGTTTCTTGTTGATCGTCATTTCCTTTAAACTGCTGATGGTTAAAGTTTTGACTGCGATCGTTACGGGATGGATCTTGAACAGCTTGCGTCACGTCAATCCGATCTACTTGAATATTCTGCTGGTTGAATGACTGTCTTAACTGGTGCAGTTGGCTGTCTAACATCTCTTTTCCTAGAGCTGTTGAAGCAAGTATTCTTGCAGTCATGACGCCGTTGGTCTGAATGAGTTCAATTCGGATTTGACCGAGTTGTTCAGGATTCAGCTTGACTAGCAAACGATTTGTGCCACCCTGTTGGCCAAAGTTCGTCTGCTTAAACAGTCCTTGTAATTTTGCAAGCAAAGCCTCGGATTGACTGGTAGGTCGTGTTTCTTGCGTTTCAAATGAAAAAACATTCCTAGATACTATCGGTTGTACACTTGTATTGTGAAGAAGCTGAGATGGATTTTGCTCACTTTTCCCATCATTGGGTGTCTGTTCTTGACTACTCTTTGTCACATTTACGATTGCACTCATAAAAGCTGATGGAATTGAATCTTTACTTTTAAAATCACTTGTCTTTAAAATAGTTTCACTGTCTAGGATACCTTTCAATTCTGTCAAACTGGTTTGTTGCCAACCAAGTAAGTCCTTTTTCGGAAGCACGGTTTCAACCATTTTCAAAAATGCTAGAACGTCCGCTGCTCGTTGTGGTGTAGCCTGTGCTTCACTATTCAACATTTCTCCAAGCGCACCTAATAGATGAGGTGTTTGTTCATTTACGACACTTAAAAGCGTCCACAAATCGTTGGAATACATGACTTCCGCCAGTTCTTCCTTAGTAAGACCTGCCTCGTCTAACAATGTGCTGATGGTTTCCAACAATTCTGCTGGATCCAATGCTAAAACTTCCGCCCATTCTTCAATCGAACTGGCTTCGCCCAACTTGCCAAGACCGCTCAGAATATCTTGCTGAGGAATGTCAGTCAATGACTCCAATACTTTAGCAAGGTCTTCGACAGTTGGTGCAGATAGAATTTCGCTGATTGTTCCTGATAACGCGCCTGCCTGATCGGCGGAACCTGGGTTTTTCGTAGTTTCGACGCTTTTCGTCATTCCAGCAAGTACAGAACCAAATTTCCCATTGAATTTCCCAGTTGTTTGAACTGAATTTCCCGATACCGCAACTGGAGCTGGAGCTGTCATCGCTATTGGAACTGAACCAATATTCATTTTTTCACCTCCTAAGATATAATCTATTACTTTATGATTATATCATCATTTAGCTAAAAGGGCAGTATATTTCGCAGCATCCTCCGGTGTCATTTTTTCAAGAACAGCCGCTAGCGTATTCGCCTTCATTTGCGAAAGAAGCTGGAGTGCTTGGGCATCGTCCATTTTTGTAATGACAGGGGCCGCAGATTTTGCAGACATCTGTTCAAAGGTTGACACGAGCTGCGCTATTTCCTTACTGGAACTATCATTCGTTCTTTGCAGGACTAAAATTTCAGCTTGCAGCTTTTCTTGTGCAAGGGTTAACTCTTCATTTTTCGCATTGGACTTCTTCAAGTCTTCCTGTATATCCATCAGTTGCTGCTCTTTCTGTTTCAGCTCTTCTTTCATGGCGACGACACGGTCTTCTAATACTTTTTTATCTTTTTTTGTGGAAGAGTCTTGTTTTTTCTGTTCTAGTGCAGGAACGGAAGCTGTCCATTCTTTCGCTTTATCCACCACATTCACATCTGCAACTTTTGCAATAATAAGGAGAACAGCTATCGCAAAAATAAGTGGAATCACAAACCACGCGAGTAACATCTGAAAGAAACTTCCGGCCTTGCGCTCTTCTTGGTAGGAGTCTGGCACTTTAGTCTTTTTACGTTTCACCTGCTTACCACCCATTTTCATTTTTGCGGAATTTCAGTGTTGAAAGTTCATCTAATCGTTCGGCTTCTTTATGTTCCATCTCTTCCTGATAAGCATCCCGATCTTTTTCCCGCATCTTTTCATATTTTTTCACTTCAATCGTTTTGTCCAACAACCGTTCTTCGTACCAATTCATTTTACTGCGTGCCTGAATCACTTGTTCTTGAACGGAATTGATTTTTGCTTCAATGCTTTCTATGAATCTCGCATAGTGGTGAATCTCATTCACTGAAAACCCTCTTGCCATTTTCTCTTGCTGCTCCACTAAAATGTCCTCTTTCTTTTTCAACAGGTCATAAAGCTGAGTGGCAATTGTTTCAAATGACTCGATGGATTCCTTATAAGCTGATTCCGTCTCATTCTTTTCCTGTTCACGAAACGTCAAGACTTTGTCAAATCGATAATGGTATGACTTCATGTGTGACCGCCCGCTGAAGCGAGTGCAATCAGTTCTTCTATACTTTCTTCCATCGAAATATTATCTTTGTACCCTTGTTTCAGGAACTTTGTAATGAGCGGTTCATATTCAATCGCTTGGTCGATTTCTTTAGAAGTCCCCCGTTTGTATGCACCAATATTAATGAGATCTTCAGATTTATCATACGTATAGTACAATTCCCTGAGCTTCTCTGCGGCTTTCACATGTTCCGGATCGGAAATATGATTCATTAATCGGCTGACACTCTTCAATACATTAATAGCGGGATATTGCCCTTTGTTTGCGAGAGTCCTATCTAAAACGATATGGCCATCCAAAATTCCTCGAACCGCATCGGCAATAGGCTCATTCATATCATCACCGTCGACCAATACGGTATAGAATGCAGTGATCGCTCCGAATTCGTTCGTACCGCTTCGTTCAAGCAACTTCGGTAGTATTGCAAAGACGGAAGGTGTATACCCTCTAGTAGCAGGCGGTTCCCCTACTGCAAGTCCAATTTCTCGCTGTGCCATTGCAACCCGTGTTACCGAGTCCATCATGAGCATGACATTCATACCTTTATTTCTGAAGTATTCCGCGATAGCTGTCGCTGTGAATGCGCCTTTTATTCTCATAAGAGCAGGCTGGTCGGAAGTCGCAGCAACGACAATCGTGCGACTTAACCCTTCAGGTCCTAAGTCTCTATCGATGAATTCACGAACTTCCCTGCCACGCTCACCTATGAGCGCTATGACATTTATATCAGCGGTTGTGTTGCGTGCAATCATGCCGAGTAAAGTACTTTTCCCTACACCCGAACCAGCAAAAATCCCTACTCGCTGACCGCTGCCTACTGTCAGCATTCCGTCAATCGCCTTCACTCCGACCGCTAATTTTTCATTGATGGTCGGTCGAGTTAATACATTAGGAGGACTTTGCTCTGTCCGAACAGTCGCAAGTCCTTTTGGCAGCGCTGAATTGTCAATCGGATTTCCCATCGAGTCTAGTACTTTCCCTATCAAATTCATACCGACTTTTACTTCAAGCGGTTTCCCTGTCCCTTCCACTAAGCAGCCACTAGAAATGTCCGTGACATTCGTAAACGGCATGAGCATAACGATCTCTTCGCGAAACCCGACAACTTCCGCCAAAATTTTCGACTCTGATCTACTTGTCGGACTCAAGTGGATGATACACAAATCACCGATTGAGCTTTCCGGGCCTTTGGACTCAATCATCAAACCGACGACTCTGGCAACACGGCCATATTTCTTGAATGTATTGACACTCGTTATTTTACTTGAAAGTTCTTCAGCTTTATTCATGATCAGCCCTCGCTCTCCAGTAGTTCCACAAGGCGCTCTTTCATCTCATTCAACTGTTCATCGATACTCACAACGATTCTTCCGTGGTTTGTTTCGATATAACATTCCGTATCTTCGAATTCATCATTTACGAATACCAGCATCGGGACGTCAGGCGGGAAGATCGAAGCAAGTTCTTCCCGACTATCTGAAACTAACTTATAATACTGAGGTGATACGTAGACTTTCACTTCTCTCATTTCACGGACTTCTTTCAAGCCACGTTTCACGATAGACAAATACAAATCCGAATCTTCCTGTAACGCATGTCCAAGAATACGTTCGGCTGATTTCATCGCTATCTCGAGAATGAGCCGTTCTTGATGGTCTAAGTAGGATTGACCATTTTTCTGGGCCATTTCAATTGTGTCATTGGCTTTTTCAATGGTGTCTTGCATGTCTGAAATACTTTTTTTAGTACCTTCTTCATAGCCGACTTGGAATGCCTCTTCATAAGCTCTTTGTTGCAGTTCCGCCTTTTCAGCTTCCCAAGCGTTCCGCATAGCATCGATATCATCATGTGCTGTTTCACGCATCTGTTCAATAGCAGCCTTTTCAATCCCGGCTTGAGTGCGCGCTTCGTTCAAGAGGCGATCCCTTTCTATGATGACTTCTGCTAAATTCAGTTGAGAAGATGAAGGACTTTCCACAGATGCCTCATTCACTGGTCGGAGATTGCGAATTCCAATCTTCTTCACACCTTTCACTTTGTTCGTGTCAGGTCTGTAGATATTAGACAATCACATCATCTCCTCCACCACGTGCAATAATAATTTCTCCGGCGTCTTCCAGTCGACGGATTGTCGCAACAATCCTCGATTGCGCTTCTTCAACATCACGCAGCCTGACCGGCCCCATGACATCCATCTCTTCTTTGAAAGATTCCGCCATACGCTGGGACATGTTTTTGAAAAGTATATCTTTAACCTCTTCACTTGATACTTTCATAGACAGAATGAGATCTTCGTTTTCACAATCACGGATAACACGCTGAATCGAGCGGTTATCGAGTGTAATAATGTCTTCAAAGACAAACATACGCTTCTTGATTTCTTCTGCAAGTTCGGGATCCTGTATTTCCAGCGCATCCAGAATTGTTTTTTCAGTGGCTCGATCGACTCCATTTAGAACCTCGACTACTGCATCCACTCCGCCAGTATCCGAATAGTCATGAGTAACAGTTGAAGATAGTTTTCGTTCAAGGACAGCTTCGATCTCGCTTATAACTTCAGGAGATGTCGATTCCATTGTAGCAATCCGTTTCGCAATGTCAGCTTGCACTTCCTGTGGTAAAGAAGAAAGGATCATTCCTGCCTGTTCCGATTCCAAGTAGGACAAAATGAGTGCAATGGTTTGCGGATGCTCATTTTGGATGAAATTCAAAATCTGGCTAGGCTCTGTCCTTCTTGCAAAATCAAAGGGACGGACTTGGAGTGAAGAAGTCAAGCGATTAATGACCGCTTGCGCATGTTCTTTTCCTAACGCTTTTTCTAGAACCGTTTTCGCATAGCCGATACCGCCTTGAGAAATGTAATCTTGTGCGAGAGCGATGTTATGAAATTCCTCAATGATTTCTTCTTTTACTGAAGACTCCACTTTACGAACTCCGGATATTTCGAGAGTCAATCGCTCGATTTCCTCTTCCGTCAAATGCTTGTAGATTGCTGCGGATACTTCAGGACCGAGAGAAATCAGAAGGAGAGCCGCCTTCTGCTTCCCGGACATTTCTTTATCTTTTTTCACCATGTCTGACCTCTCCTTAGTCCTCTGCTATCCAAGTGCGTAGCAATTTCGCGAATTCTTCGGGTTTTTCTTTCGCCATTTTTTCCAACTGTTTTCTGCGCATCGTGCCTTCAGTCTCAACTTCACCGTTAATGTCACTCACTTCTATCGCTTCCAATTGTTCTTCGAGTGCACGTGCTTCTTCTAATGCAAGTGCTTCGTCTTTACGTCGTTTACGAACATAGAGAATGACTAATGTGATTATCACTAACAGCAGTACTCCGCCTACAACATATACCCACCAAGGGATTACTGTGCGTTCTGCATCGAAGTTTGCCTGCTTGCCACGGATCGGCTGAATGGAAACAGCAATTTTCTGAGCTAGTTGTTCTTCGGTCAATTCACCTACAGAAACTTTGTCAATCGATGTCCGTACGATCGTTTCAAGGATTTGTTTAATGTCCTCTTCAACACCTGGATCCAACGACCCTGGATCATCTGCAGTCGGTGGCTCAACCATCACTTGGAGACCTATGTCCCGTATTTTATAAGGACTTTCGACAATGTTTTTACGGATTCGATTCACTTCATTATTAATCGTCTCTTCTACTCGCTCATAGTCCCCATTACCTGTTGAACCTTCAACTATCGTAGTGCGATTGTCCGTAGGATCTTCCCCTTCCGGAATCCCCCCTGGAACGGCGCCGTCACCTGTAAATGTTTCTGTGATACGTTGCACGCTAAGTGCGATGCCTTCCATACTTTCTTCGTCAACCGGTGTGACAAGGTTTTCTTCTCGATTTTCCTGTTGGAAATCGATATCTGTCGTAACTGAAACAACCACTTTATCTTGACCCATCATGGAACCCAACATCATTTGAACTTGACGCTGCAAGTCCCGTTCAATAGATTTTTTAATCGTCATCTGGTCAGCTACATTTGTACCGAACTGGTTATTTTCGTGGTTCAAATCGTAGTATTCGAAATACTGATTCATCACTACGATATCTTCCGGTGCTAGGTTCGGAATACTTTTAGAGATCAGGTTATATAGCCCTTTAATCTGTTGTTCACTGAACTGCTGCCCGGGTTCTGTCTTTAAAACGATTGATGCACTAGCTGCTTGAACATCCTCTTTGACGAAAACACCTTGCGTTGGAAGGGTGATCATTACTTTTGCGTCTTGTACCCCTTCAATGCCAGTGATCAATTTCGCTAGTTCGTTTTGCATGGTCGCAAGCTTGATCATATTAAACTCATTGTCTGTTGTTCCGAATCCCGCATTTTCAGAGAAGAAAGAGTAATCAATTCTTCCTGAGTTGGCAAGTCCTTGTGACTCGATGGCTACAAGCATATCATCCACTCGTTCTTCCGGAACCAATATAGAGGTACCGCCTGGCGCGATTTTGTTCGGGACTGCTTGTGCGTCCAGCTCTTCTTTTATTCTACCGATATCTGAACGGGAAAGGTCTTTGTATAATGGTACATACGTTGTACGAGAAAGGAAGAAAGTAAGAAGCGCCGCAACAAGGATGATTGAGGCAGCGATGCTCACGTACATTATTTTCTGTTTTTTTGTCCGGTTTGACCAAAACGCTTGTAAGTCGTTTTTGATCTTTGTCAATCTCTCTTTCATTCTGATCCTCCGGTCGGCAAACGTCATCCGTACTGTTTCTGATGAATAACGCTAGATTTTTCTTACACTGGCATACGCATGACTTCTTGATACGCCTCGATCACTTTATTGCGAACTTCCATCGTGGCATTCAAAGCAATTGAAGCTTTTTGAGCTGTGATCATTACATTATGTAGATCTACATCCTCACCTCGGACCAACTTTTCAGTCATGACATCGGATTGAACTTGAGCTGCGTTCACGTCTTGAATCGCATCTTTCAAAAAGCTTCCAAACTTCTGTTGGGATTCGAATGTAGTAGGCGATGCTTTCGTTGCATCCGGCGAAACACCCGGCGCCATTGCCAGAATTGAAGATATTGCCATGCGCTCTCATCCTTTCTTTCTTTTATTTTCCAATTTCAAGTGCTTTCATCAACATTGCTTTGTTGGAGTTAAGTACAGTAATATTCGCTTCATAAGAACGAGTTGCAGACATCATATCTATTGTTTCTCGTAATGGATCGACGTTAGGCATTTCTACATATCCTTCTGCATTAGCATCTGGATGTGTAGGGTCAAATACTTGTTTAAAAGGGGTTTCAGTGTCTTCTTGGATTTTCGAGACCGTGACACCATTACCGATAGCCCCTCTTTCCCGAGTTCCCATGGCAACATTCAAGAAGTTTGAAAACTGCCCTTGCTTCGGTTCAAATGATACAGATTTTCTTCGATAGGGCTGCCACTCTCCGTCTACCAACTTACCGCGGGTTGTATCGACATTTGCCATATTGGAAGAAATTACATCCATCCGGAGACGTTGTGATGTCAATGCAGAAGCTGAAGAATTCAAGCTATGGAAAATAGACACGCTTAACGGCCTCCTTTGATGACATTATTGAGTGAGTTAAATTTACTGCTGATCCGATCAGCAAGCGCATTATAATATATTTGGTTAGCCGCTAGATCCGCTTGTTCTTTATCCATATCGACACCGTTACCATTTTGGTTGTATTTGAAGTTTGAATAAGTGCGCGTTCCTGAACCGGAAGTCGTTGGCGAAAACTGCATATGACGCGAATCAGTACGTAACGCCTCTAATTGAGCTGTCTTCGCTTCATGTAAGTAACTCTTGAAATCTACTGTTTTAACTTTATAGTTTGGTGTGTCTACATTCGCCACATTTTGTGAAATTGCTTTGGATTTGTCAGAAGAAAAATTGAGTCCCTTTTCTAAAGCTGAAATCGTTCCACCATAAAGGTCCAAAATATCCCCCTCCTTCGTATATTGTTAAGAATTATATTAAATTCGACATAATCTCCTAAAAGTCAACAATTACTACTTATTGTATCGGATGATGAACCATTTTGTCTATACAAATAATATAAAAAAGAAAGAAACATTCCTTATAATTTCACATTCGTTCACAACATTTACCAATATTAATAGGCCATATGTACTTATTCTGGATACTTAAAAAAGCATGTTTAGTTTTAATATAGGAGTATTTAATAAACTCAATATTTAATATTTTTTGAAGTACTGTGAAATCCTATATTTTTTAAATAAAAAAAAGAGTAAAAAGCGAATAACGCTTTTTACTCTCCTCTATTATGCACCATTGCAGGCTTATGATTTTTGCTTTTCAAGTTCTTCTAGGAATTTGCTATTCAGCACTTTAATATATGTGCCCTTCATTCCTAGTGAACGTGATTCAATCACACCAGCACTTTCAAGTTTGCGAAGTGCATTGACGATAACCGAACGTGTAATACCTACACGGTCAGCAATTTTTGAAGCGACGAGAAGTCCTTCATTTCCATCCAACTCATTGAAGATATGCTCGATTGCTTCATGCTCACTGTATGAAAGTGAGTTGATAGCCATTTGTACGACCGCTTTACTGCGAGCTTCCGTTTCGATTTCTTCAGATTTCTCACGAAGGATTTCCATTCCCACCACTGTTGCACCATACTCCGCAAGGATAAGATCGTCTTCTTTAAAATCGTCGCTCAAACGAGCAAGGATCAGTGTTCCAAGACGCTCACCGCCACCGATGATCGGAACGATTGTAGTTAAGCCGTTTTTGAAAAGCTCTTGGTTTTCTACAGGGAATACAGTGTACTCACTTTCAATTCCAATATTCGGTGAAGTTTCACGAATCTCAAAAAGCTGTTTAGTATACGCTTCAGGGAATTTACGATCTTCAAACATTTGCTTCATACGTTCGTTTTCAATCTGGTGATGAATTTCAAGCCCAAGCAGCTTTCCTTTTCGGCTTACGATAAATGCGTTACAGTCGATAACTTCGCTAAGCTGTTCCGCCATTTGTTTGAAATTCACTTGCTTACCCGCAGTTTCTTGAAGCATTGCATTAATCTTTCTTGTTTTCGCTAACAGTGTCATTATATTTCCTCCTCATAATTATGGAACTGATAAGAATATTCTAAAGGTTTTCAATTATTAAATAAACTATTTTGTCTCCACTATAAAATAAAATGTGACAAGTCTTTGTCTTTTACAATGCCTTGCAATTTTTCATCGACATATGCTGGTGTGATTTTTATGCTCGTAGGACCGATATCAGATGCCTCAAAGGATAGTTCCTCAAGCAGACGTTCAACAATTGTATGAAGTCGTCTTGCCCCAATGTTCTCAGTATTATCATTCACTTCGAATGCAATTTCAGCGATTCGGTCGATCGCCTCATCCGTGAACTCTAACAGGACGTCCTCTGTTGCCAGAAGTTTCTCATATTGTCGAATAAGAGAGAAATCGGGTTCTTTCAAAATACGAACGAAATCTTCTTTGGATAATTTGTCTAATTCAACACGGATCGGGAACCGTCCTTGCAACTCGGGTATTATATCCGATGGTTTTGCCATATGGAAAGCACCTGCAGCTATAAACAAAATATAATCGGTTTTCACCGCGCCGTATTTTGTATTAACCGTTGAGCCTTCTACAATTGGTAAAATATCACGTTGAACCCCTTCACGGGAAACGTCTGCACTAGAAGAGCCGCCACTTTTACTTGCGATTTTATCCATTTCATCAATGAAGATAATGCCGGATTGCTCTGTTAACTGGACAGCCTGCCGGGCAATTTCGTCATGATCAATTAGTTTGTCCGCTTCCTCAGCTTCTAATACCCTTCTGGCATCTTTTACAGATAGTTTGCGTGCAGATGTTTTTTTAGGCATAAGCGATGAAAGGGCATCTTGCATATTCGCCCCCATCTGTTCCATTCCAGAACCTTGCAGTGCATCGAACATGGAAGGTTGTTGGGAGACGACTTCCACTGTCACTAGCTCATCTTCCAGCTTACCTTGTTTGAGCAAGTCAGCAATTTCACTTCTCTTTCGAGTCGTCTCCGTCACTTCTTCTTGTTCCTCAGCGTCACTCTCACTCTTTTGCCCACCAAACAGCATTTCAAACGGATTTTGCATAGATGCCTTCTTTTTCTTTGAAGGTACAAGCAATTCAACTAAGCGTTCTTCCGCTTGAACACTCGCTTGGTCTTTCACTTGAGCGCGCTGTTTTTCTTTGACAATCCGGACACCCGTTTCAACAAGGTCACGCACCATCGATTCGACGTCACGACCGACGTAGCCAACTTCCGTAAATTTCGTCGCTTCGACTTTCACAAAAGGCGCATCCACGAGTTTCGCAATACGACGGGCGATTTCAGTTTTCCCAACTCCGGTTGGTCCAATCATCAAAATGTTCTTCGGGATGATCTCATTCTTCTCTTCGTCCGTTAACAAGTTACGTCTATAGCGATTCCGAATGGCAACCGCAACCGCACGTTTCGCTTTATCCTGCCCAACAATATACCGGTTTAAAAATGAGATCATTTCTTTTGGCGTCAGTTGTAATGAAGTCATTCCCCAAGCACCTCCACGATAATCCTATCGTTTGTAAACACACAAATCTCTGAAGCCGTTTCTAGTGCCGCACGCGCAATTTGTTCAGCAGTCAATGATTCACCTGCATATTTCGCAAGTGATCTGCCAGCTGCTAACGCATAGTTTCCACCGGATCCAATCGCCAGAATGCCATCATCAGGTTCAATTACTTCACCTGTTCCCGACACAAGAAGGAGCGTGTCTTCATTCATCACAAGCAGCATCGCCTCGAGTTTACGAAGAATCTGATCACCTCTCCATTCTTTCGCAAGTTCTACAGAGGCCCGTTGCAGATTCCCATTGTACTCTGTCAATTTATCTTCAAAAAGATCAAACAGCGTAAATGCATCGGCAACAGACCCTGCAAATCCTGCGAGTACGTTTCCGTTAAATAATCTGCGGACCTTTTTTGCGGTGTGTTTCATAACTACACTTTCTCCCATGGTAACTTGACCATCACCGGACATTGCACAAACTCCCTTATGCCGAATGGCAAAAATCGTAGTTGCATGAAATTCCATTTAAATTTCCTCCTAAGCACGCGGATGCGTATTCATATAGGTTCTTCTTAAATGCTCTTTCGTTGTATGGGTATATATTTGTGTCGAAGACAAATCACTGTGCCCCAAAAGTTCTTGGACAGTACGCATATCTGCCCCTGCAGATAACAAATGGGTCGCAAACGTATGGCGTAACATATGAGGATAAACATTCGATTGTATGGAAGCCCTCTCTACGATGGCATCTAAAACATGTCTGACGCCACGATCAGTAAGCGGTCCGCCTCGTAAATTGACAAACAATCGCTCATGCTTCGTCGCTTTCATCAGAAGAGGTCGGCTGATTTCAATATAGCGCTCGATCGCTGATTGTGCAAAGCTGCCGAATGGGACGTAGCGTTCTTTTCTTCCTTTCCCCATTACCCGGACAATTCCAAGATCGTTGTCGATATCACTGACACTAATTGAAGTGAGTTCGCTCACGCGAATTCCTGTTGCATAAAGAAGTTCAAGCAATGCTCGATCCCGAAGATCTCTTGGTTTTTCACCAAGGCAGGCAGCAAAAAGCTTTTCAAGTTCCTCTACATAAAAAAAAGCCGGAAGACGATCTTCCTTTTTCGGGTGGTGCAGCAAACGGAATGCTGTGTCATTAATCCCATAACGGGCATTGGCAAATCGAAAGAACGAACGAACTGAAGAAATCTTTCTGGAAATGGTTGCTCTCGATAACTCGCGTTCATACAGGCGTGAAGCAAAAAGTCGTGCTTCTTGATATGTAATGCTCTCTATCGTAAGAATGCCTTCGGTTTTTAAGAACTCAAGAAATTCATCTACATCTTTTTCATATTCCGTTACAGTGTGGACTGAATAGTTTTTTTCCAAACGAACGTACGTTATATACTCATCACGAATTTGGAACATCTCTTTATCCATTTCAGACACCTCCCGAAAAAAGAACAAATAATCATCATTTTAACGCGCGGCAATCAGCGTATTCGATTATCCAAACTAATTGAAAATGCGGACTACTCCTTAAATTCAAATTGATCCACGATTTACTATACATGATTGACAGGTATTTCTTCAACTAAGAGCATTCAGGAAGTCAGACCTCTGGACATTCTTTTTGAATATCGACATGGAATGTACACATTTACTTCACATTTTCCCAACAAAAAGAAGAAGAGATTGGCTCTCTTCTTCTTTTTGTTATTATAAATGGTTTTCAGCCTTAAACTCATCCAGAGCTTCGAGTGCTCGATTGGAGTGCCTTTCAGCTCTTTCCAGTTTAGAACGGACACGCTCCCCTAAATCCGGGAACAAACCAAAGTTCACATTCATCGGCTGGAAATTCTTTGAATCAGCTTCCGTAATATACCTTGCCATACTTCCTAGAGCCGTCTGATTCGGCAGAACATAGGGTTCTTCTCCTAAAGCGAGCCGTGCAGCGTTCATGCCTGCGACTAAACCTGCCCCTGCCGACTCGACATATCCTTCAACTCCGGTCATTTGACCAGCGAAAAACAGATTCGGGTTCGCTTTTAACTGATAGGTAGGTTGTAATACTCTTGGGGAATTGATGAATGTGTTTCTATGCATCACGCCATAACGAACAATTTCAACGTTTTCCAGGCCTGGAATGAGGCGCAGCACTTCTTTTTGAGCTCCCCATTTCATATGTGTTTGGAAACCGACGATATTGTAAAGAGTTCCCGCCGCATCGTCTTGGCGAAGCTGGACAACGGCCTTTGGACGTTTACCTGTTTTCGGATCTTCCAATCCAACTGGCTTCATCGGACCAAAAAGAAGCGTCTTCTCTCCACGGCTCGCAAGCACTTCCACCGGCATACAACTTTCGAAGTACACTTCTTTTTCAAATTCTTTCAGTTCCGCGACCTCTGCATTCACTAATGCATCGTAGAAAACAGCAAATTCTTCTTCATTCATCGGACAATTGAGATACGCAGCTTCTCCTTTGTCATAACGAGATTTCAGATAGACTTTGTCCATATCGATGGAGTCTTTTTCAACGATAGGCGCCGCTGCATCGTAGAAGTATAAATACTCTTCTCCAGTGAGCTGTCGGACCTTTTCTGCTAGTGCTGGAGAAGTTAGCGGACCTGTGGCAATCACTGTTATGCCTTCAGGGATTTCTGTCACTTCTTCGTTAACGACTTCCACGAGTGGATGATTTCGTACTTTATCCGTCACATGTGCCGAGAACTCGTGACGATCGACAGCAAGCGCTCCCCCCGCAGGAACAGAGCAAGCATCCGCTGCTGCAATTATGACGGAGTCTAGACGGCGCATTTCTTCTTTAATGACCCCTACAGCATTCGTCAGTGAGTTTGCACGCAACGAGTTACTGCAAACCAGCTCTGCGAATTTGTCTGTATGGTGTGCTGGTGTCTGCTGGACAGGACGCATTTCGTATAAACGGACATGAACACCTCGGCTTGCAATTTGCCAAGCCGCTTCACTTCCCGCAAGTCCTGCACCGATGACATTTACAATTGGTGTCACATTGAACCCTTCTCTCTAGCTAGATTATTCTTGTGGTTTTTCTTTGTAATCACATTCCGTACATTGGATCTGCAACCCTTTTTTCAACCGTTTTTCAACAAGAGTGCTTTCACACTTAGGACACGGTCTAGTGATCGGTTTATCCCACGAAATATATTCGCATTCAGGATACCGGTCACATCCATAGAAGATTCTGTTTTTCTTACTCTTCCGTTCAACGACTTCCCCTTCTTTACATAGCGGACACGTCACACCGATCGGTTTAATGATCGCTTTTGTGTTGCGGCAATCCGGGAAGTTCGAGCACGCCATGAACTTACCATAACGTCCCATTTTATAAACCATCGGAGACCCGCACTTTTCACAATCCTCTCCCGCCGGTTCATCTTTGATCTCGATTTTTTCCATTTCTTCATCCGCGATTTTCAAATGTTTTTCAAAGTCTTTGTAGAATTCATCAATGACGGTGACCCATGGAACTTCTCCCACTTCGATATGGTCCAGACTTTGTTCCATTTTCGCCGTGAATTCCGCATTGGTGATATCCGAGAAGTATTGATTGACCGCCGCGTTGACGATTCCACCTAATTCAGTAGGAACAAACCGCTTAGCATCTAACGTGACATACCCTCTTTTTTGGATCGTATCCAACGTCGGAGCGTAAGTCGATGGGCGTCCTATCCCTAATTCTTCCAATGTTTTTACAAGACGTGCTTCTGAATAGCGGGGCGGTGGTTGAGTGAAATGCTGTTTCGGGTCAACCGATGAACACTTGACTGTTTCACCTTCAGTAAGCGGGGGAAGTACGTTATCCTTTTCTTCTTCTTTATCATCATGACTTTCAATATACACCTTCATGAATCCTTGGAATTTCACTTGGGAACCTGTTGCTCTGAACTGCACATCATTGTTAATTAAATCAACAGTGACAGTATCAAGGATGGCAGGTGCCATCTGACTCGCAAGAAAACGTGACCAGATGAGCTTGTATAATTTCAGTTGGTCTTTTGATAAAAACGCTTTCATCGCTTCAGGTGTACGCAGGACAGACGTTGGCCGCACAGCTTCATGTGCGTCTTGCGTCTTCGCAGCAGAAGATTTGCTTGCCGCTTTTGTTTTCCGAGTGAACTCTTCTCCATACATCGTCTCTATATGTGATCTCGCTTCAGCTTGGGCCGTCTCGGATGTCCTGGTCGAATCCGTTCTCATATACGTAATGAGTCCAACGATCCCCTCTTTACCGATTGTAATACCTTCATACAATTGCTGGGCAATCATCATTGTTTTCTTTGCGCGGAAGTTCAACTTACGCGCTGCCTCTTGTTGTAAAGAAGACGTGGTAAAAGGTACTGCAGGATTACGTTTACGTTCTTTCTTCACGACTTGATGAACAGTAAAGTCATCTCCATCCAAGTTGGAGAGAATCTCATCCACTTGTGTTTTGTCTGTCAGTTTAACTTTCTTACCAGCTGTCCCATAGAAAGAGGCTTCAAAGTTACCTTCTTTTTTACTGAAGTCCGCGCCAATTGACCAGTATTCTTCAGGTACGAAAGATTTGATTTCCTCTTCGCGATCAATAATAAGTTTTAGCGCAACAGATTGAACCCGGCCCGCTGACAAACCTTTTTTGACTTTCTTCCATAGAATCGGACTGATGTTATAGCCGACAAGCCGATCAAGAATACGACGGGCTTGTTGGGCATCTACTAAGTCCGTATTGATAGGCCGTGGATTTTTGAACGATTCTTTAATTGCGTCTTTCGTAATTTCGTTGAAAACGACTCGGCAATCGGAATGATCATCGACGCCGAGCTGATGCGCAAGGTGCCACGCAATTGCTTCCCCTTCTCTGTCGGGGTCAGCCGCGAGAAAGATTTTTTTCGCTTTTTTCGCTTCTTTTTTCAAGTCTTGTAAAATCGGGCCTTTTCCCCGAATTGTAATATACTTCGGTTCATAGTTATTTTCAACATCGACGCCCATTTGACTGCGGGGCAAGTCTCTCAAGTGGCCAAGGGATGCGCGCACTTTGTATTTCTTTCCTAAATAACGCTCAATTGTTTTCGCTTTTGCTGGGGATTCCACGATTACTAGGTAATCTGCCATTCTAATATGCCCTCCTTAAAGAGGTTCTTTGTATTTATTCATCTAAAAGAATATCTGTTGCAAAATGTATAACAGTTTTCATGGAAAAGCAACTATTTTAGTAAAAAGACATTTCTCTCGTCAAGATTCGACAAGAGATTCAACGATTTGGAAGCCGTCCCAAATCGGTCGTGCCCCTTCATCTAATAGCTTGTTCGGACCTATTGATAACAGTGAGTCGATGGGTCCCGGAACAGCAAATACTTCTTTTCCGTGATCAAGTGCGTGTTCGATTGTGCTCATTGTTCCGCTCTTTACAGCTGATTCCGTTATCACTATGGTACTGGATAGTCCACTTATAATCCGATTCCTCATCGGAAACGTCCATTTGGCAGGCGGATGGTATGGCGGATACTCTGTTATTAAAAGATGCTCTTTTGCAATTACTGTCGCTAGTTCCGCATTCTCTTTTGGATACACATGGAAGAAGCCATGACCAAGAACCGCAATTGTCTGGCCCCCGTATTTCAAGGCTGCTTGATGCGCCATTGTATCTGCACCTTTTGCAAGTCCCGAGACGATTGCACAATCATGTTGGACAAGCGGCGGAACAATCATGTCCATGGCGCACATCGAATAGTTCCCAGCTTTTCGAGAACCGATAATCGCAACCTTATTTGATTTTTTCAACAAACTTGTATCCCCTTTTGTATAGAGGACAGCGGGCGGATCTATTAGTTGTTTCAGTTCATCGGGATAGTCAGGATGTGTAAAAGGAATGGGGATGATTCCTTTTTCGAGTAGTAACTCTAAGAGTGGAAGCGGGGATAGTAGAGCAAGTTTCGTATTCAGGTTTGTGCGTTGCGGATGTGACGAATGCAACAAATATTCGTTCCTATAGTTATTTTCAAGTAATCTTGCAAGTTTCGGATAAGGGGCTGGCCATGCATAGTGAAGTTTCAAGAGCTCCTGGTCTTGTGTGGATAGGTTCACAAAATACCTCCTCTTAGTATAGAAAAAAATGCAGCGTATCCATTGAATACGCTGCATCTGCTATTTTAGTGGGTTTTACACTTTTCGTATAACCCTTTTTCTTTAATAACTTTAATCAATGTCTCTCCGATAACAGATGGCGTTTCTGCAACCTCTACGCCTGCGTTATTGAGTGCTTTGATCTTTTCGTCAGCAGTTCCTTTACCACCGGAAATGATGGCACCAGCATGGCCCATGCGCTTTCCTGGAGGTGCTGTCTGTCCGCCGATGAAACCGACAACCGGTTTCTTCATATTGGCTTTGATCCACTCAGCTGCTTCTTCTTCAGCAGTTCCGCCGATTTCACCAATCATGACAACTGCGTACGTATCTTCGTCTTCGTTGAATTCTTTCAACACGTCGATGAAGTTTGTTCCATTGACTGGGTCTCCACCAATACCAACAGCTGTCGTTTGACCAATACCCGCTTCAGAAAGTTGGTGAACCGCTTCGTACGTCAAAGTACCTGAGCGTGAAATTACGCCTACGTGACCTTTTGTATGAATGTATCCAGGCATAATACCGATTTTACATTCTTCCGGTGTAATGACACCAGGACAGTTCGGTCCGACAAGACGCGTCTTTTTGCCGTCCATGTAACGTACTACTTTCACCATATCCAGAACAGGAATGTGCTCCGTGATACAGATTGCCATATCAAGTTCAGCGTCTACCGCTTCCATGATAGCATCTGCTGCGAAAGGTGCTGGTACGTAGATTACGGAAACATTAGCGCCGGTTTCTTTGACAGCTTCTTCCATTGTATTAAATACAGGAACGCCATCAACTTCCGTGCCGCCTTTGCCTGGTGTTACACCTGCAACAATTTTCGTTCCGTATTCAAGCATTTGCTGGGTATGAAATTTTGCAGTCCCGCCAGTGATCCCTTGGACGACTACTTTTGTATTTTTATCGATATAAATACTCATCGTTTGTCCCTGCCTTTCTTAGCCTACGATTTCAACAATCTTTTGCGCGCCGTCTGCCATAGAGCCAGCTGCAATGATATTAAGTCCTGATTCGTTCAGCAATGCTTTACCTCTTTCCACGTTTGTTCCCTCAAGGCGAACAACTAGTGGTACTTCAAGGCCGACTTCTTTCGCTGCAGTAATGACACCTTCAGCGATCACATCGCACTTCATGATTCCGCCAAAGATGTTAACGAAAATCCCTTTAACATGCTCATCTGAAAGGATGATTTTGAACGCTTCAGTTACTTTTTCAGCAGTCGCGCCGCCCCCAACGTCAAGGAAGTTCGCGGGTGATCCGCCGTAGTAATTGATCGTATCCATAGTAGCCATAGCAAGTCCTGCACCATTGACCATACAGCCGATGTTGCCGTCTAGAGAAATATAGCTCAAGTCATACTTGGAAGCTTCGATTTCTTTTGCGTCTTCTTCTTCAAAGTCGCGCAGTTCTACGATGTCCTTGTGACGGAACAATGCGTTGTCGTCAAAGTTGAATTTCGCATCAAGTGCAAGCACCTGATCATCCCCAGTGACAACAAGCGGGTTGATTTCCACGATAGAAGCATCTTTTTCAACGAATACTTGATAAAGGCCTGTCATGAATTTCGCTGCTTTGTTCACAAGATGTGCAGGAATATTCATATTGAACGCCATACGACGCGCTTGGAATCCAGTTAATCCAGCTACCGGATCGATGACTTCATGGAAGATCTTTTCAGGAGTCGCTTCTGCAACTTCTTCAATGTCCATTCCGCCCTCTTCAGATCCCATTAATGTAACGCGATCCGTTGCACGGTCTACAACAAGACTGATGTAGTATTCCTTTTTGATGTCAGCGCCTTCTTCGATAAGTAAACGCTTGACCTCTTTCCCTTCAGGGCCCGTTTGGTGAGTCACCAACGTTTTGCCGAGAAGTTCTTTTGCGTAAGCACGTACTTCGTCAAGATTTTTAGCAATTTTGACGCCGCCCGCTTTTCCGCGGCCACCTGCATGAATTTGCGCTTTTACGACAAATACTTCAGTGCCAAGTTCTTTCGCTGCTTTTACTGCCTCTTCCGGAGAAAATGCTGCAATCCCTTTTGAAGCTGCAACTCCATAATCACGAAGCAGTTGTTTCCCTTGATATTCATGGATATTCATCTTATATCCTCCAATCAAACTGATAACTATTCTATACTGCGTACTCTATTGTAGTAAACTTGTCATACTATGTCCATATTTGTACTCGTTAAGTGTGAAATTTCTGTTCTACTACAGATAGGATCCGTCTATTTTACGCTTTTAGCACGATCTAATCTGTAAACATATGCCAGAACTTCCGATACTGCTTGGTAAAGTTGGTCAGGAATCGTCTCATTCACTTCTAACTGACCAAGTAATTCCACCAGACTCGGGTCTTCTTGAATGGGCACGCCGTGTTCTCGAGCTTTCTCTAGTATGTTTTCAGCAATCTGCCCTTTTCCTTTAGCAGTCACTTTCGGTGCTTCATTGAGCTCCGGTAAATATGTCAATGCGACTGCTTCACGGCGCTTATATCGCTTCTCGTTCATATCCGGAAATCGACTCCTTGCTTTCCGCCATCTGTAGGTAAGATAGACTTAGTCGGAGTACTCGCTTCTTCGTGAAAGGGTTTGAATCGGACAGCCGAAAGACGATATCCTTCTGCATCCAAACCTTCCGACAGCCTATCCTTGAGCAATTCCCCTGCCATTTTCAATGTCGGATCTTCATTGAAAATGGTCACTGTAACCACTTTGTTCTGGACTTGCATATCGACGACTGTTTTGTGGATGGCTTCTAAGTCGAGGTAAAATAAGACACGTGCATGATCCGGATCAATTTTTCCATCTTCTTTCATCCTGCCGTTCCATTCTAACGTTGCGTCAATCCTCTTTCCCTGCAGCTGAAGTGGCACTTGCATGATGATTTGCTGTTGGACACCTGATTCAGTGGATTGCAAAGGTTGGCCATTCAGTCTAGAAACGACTGTTTCTGCCGCTTCCCGAAGTGCAGCTCCTGCCACTCCTTCTTGTAATAGCGCGATGAGTTGAGGCTTCAAGGAATCTTGAATTTGCGCAATGTGAGGCTCTTTTGATGCGAGACCCGCCTCATAGTGAACGCCGAGCCTTGCTAATACAGATTGTATCGCCTGTTTGACAGTGCTCCCTGAAAGCTCTTCACTTGTCGCTGCCTCGGCTGCAGCTACGAACGATTGAATGACCGGTGCATTCGATTGAAGCGCTTGCTTAACAAGTATAGGGAGTTTGTCTGGTCCGCCTTGAGCCTCGAGTAGAGCCTGCAACAGAGCTGGCATACCCGCTTGGGTCGGAGTAGGAGAAGTGTTCACCACCGGAGTCGAGCCTGAAGTGTTTAGACTCAGAGAGGACTGAGCGGTATTTTGGCTAGGCAGCATTTGTTTGGCAGCTTCACTGAATAGTGTCTCACTAAATTTGGAAAACAATGTATTGGCTGTCTCATTTTTTTGTGAATGCACTGTTAAAAGGTTCATTAACTGGGTCTTTACGGTTACTGGCAGCCCAGCCTGTTGAATGAGTCGCTGGAGCTCTGCTGAACCTCCTGGAGTCAGCTTAGCGGCGCCAGTCAACGCTTGCTGGAGCGCCGTCAATAACTGCTTCGCGTCCATTGCAGGCGTATTTTCCGAAGGGGCAGTTGCACCAAGATAAGAAGCGGCTTGTTGTGAAGCTCGGTTTTCTACACTCGGCATCTGAGCCAGAGTGTTTTGAGATGAACTGACAAGATTCGCCAACACTGCCGGCAGATTAGCCAGTGAAGTTTGAGCAGGTAAGATTCCTGCTGTCTTCAGAAGTTGGACAGCTTGGAACCGAAGTTCAGGAGGAGACAACTTGTCGAGTGCCGTCGCAAGTGACTGCGCCAACAGTTTGCCCCCATTGGTTTCCAATAAAGGCTGTTTGACTTGCTGCAGAATTGTTTGGAGATCCGTCTTTTGAGTGGGCGTTATTTTACTATCTGCGGAGACCGCTTGTTGGAGTGCATCAAGGACACTTCCAAGACCCGCCTTTGTTTCAACACCCATCATCGCTTGAAACAGTTGTTGTGTGATAGGTAACTTGAGGGACACGAGCTTCCTTATCGATTGCAGTGCTTCCTGCTGTTGCCCAGGAGCTGTCTGCCTAAGAAGTGCTTCGCCTGCTACCAATGAATCGCGCGTAATAGGAATTTGCTGTTTCATGAAAAAGTCCACAAGTTTACGCATTTCAGGTGTCTTAGTAAGTTGCAGCGTATCGAGTAAGCTGCCGATTTTTGCACTTTGACTCTCTCCTTGCGCATGCGGCCCGGAGACTAATTTCAATTGCAATTCAGGTTCAGTTGCCTTCACTTGAAAATAGTAGGAGTCTCCTGTCTTGAGCGGAACTTCTAATTTTGCATTCAGCTTCTGGTTACCGATTTGGACTTCCGCCATTTCCCCTGGATACAGTTGTTTGATCGTTCCATGGAAAAGTTGACCTTCACGTAATTGAGCGGGCTGTGACGGTTGTACATTCCCTAAATTTGCTGGATTGAGATTTTTAGGTATGGACGGATTATTCATAGGTCAGCCGCCTTTCTTGCAATCATTGTCTTGATCGGTTCGAATGTTTTCCGATGGTGCACGCTCGGACCATATTCCTTGAGTGCATCCAGGTGTTCAGGCGTTCCGTAGCCTGCATGTTTATCAAAACGATACATCGGATATTGCTCGTGTAATTCATCCATCAACTGGTCCCTCGTTGTTTTTGCAAGTATGGAAGCAGCGGCGATTGTTAAACTTTGAGCGTCTCCTTTCACGATGGAGGCAGACGGACAGTTTACAGTCAGATTCATCGCATCCGCAAGCACTTGGTCGGGTTCAACAGACAACTTGCGGATTGCCTGCTCCATCGATTCACGGGTCGCTGCGTAGATATTGATTTCATCGATCCGCTCTGCAGACTGCACATGAACAGACCAAGCTACAGCAATCCTTTTGATGATTTCCGCGAAACGTTCGCGTTCTTTCTTGGATATCTGTTTGGAGTCATCCAAACCGATCAACTCATCTGATTCAAGCGGAAGAATGACCGCTGCTGTCACAACCGGACCTGCTAAAGGGCCTCTGCCAGCTTCGTCCGTTCCCGCCACTTGAGCTCCTTCAAACGGTGCATACGAGGCGTCAAACTTCTTTTTCTTTAAGTGGTCAACTTTCAACGCACACCGTTTGTCATATGCTCGATTCCAGCTATTGAGCGCTTGTTGGACACCTTTGCGTGAATCCTTAGTCAACTCTTCCATCCATGACTCACGCTCGTTCGTCTCTTTTAGTTGTAATTTAATCGCTTGTATTGTTTTCACGCGCTCACCTTCCATCCCTCGTCAACTCCATATTCCTTTTATCGGTCAGGTTATTGATTTTTAGATACGCAAAAGCCGAAGCCGGGTGCCGGCTCCGGCTGAGTCATTCCTGTTCTTCTGTCCAATCGAATGTTAATTTTCCGAAATTACCTGTTCTGACATCTTGGATGATCAGCTCCGCAACTTTATCGTAATCTACTTCTCCACCCGTTGTATAAGCTTTACGGCGTGCCCCTACTGCTTCAAACAGTTCCGCAGTATTGTCTTCGACAGTAGCGAAGCCATACCGTTCTTTTAATCGATCAGAATACCGATTCGATAAGAATGTCAATCCGTACATCGCCAGATCTTCCATGTTCACAATCGTATCTTTGATTGCCCCAGTTAACGCAAGTTTTTGACCAGTCTCGGGATCTTCGAACTTAGGCCAAAGAATCCCCGGAGTATCGAGCAGTTCCAATTCTTTTTCATACTTGATCCATTGCTGGGCTTTTGTGACGCCAGGTTTGTTTCCTGTTTTCGCTATGTTCTTATGAGCCAGCCGATTGATCAAAGTGGATTTTCCAACGTTCGGAATACCAACGATCATCGCGCGAATCGCTCCGGGGCGGATTCCGCGTTTTTTCATACGCTCGATTTTAGGCGCTAACACTTCTTTAGCTACTTTCGTCACCGTCTGCAGCCCTTTTCCTTCAAATGAGTTAATCGCGACTGCCCGAATGCCTTGCTCATCAAAATAGCGGATCCATTTCGCAGTTTCATGTTCATCCGCCAAATCCATCTTATTTAAAATCAGTAGTCTCGGTTTCTGATGAATAACCTCATCAATCATCGGATTCCGAGAAGATAATGGAAGTCGCGCATCCACAAGTTCAAATACGATATCCACAAGTTTCAACTGTTCGGTTACTTCTCTTCGGGCTTTCGCCATGTGACCGGGAAACCATTGAATGGTCATCTGCTCCCCCTACTTTCTCAATCCACTAGTCCGATATCATCCATCGGCCAGAAAACAAATTTTGTCGTACCGATAATTTCTTCTATACTGATGACGCCGATGTGTCGGGAGTCATTACTTTTCCTCCGATTATCCCCCATTACAAAAACGTGTCCTTCCGGTACGGTTTGCTGTTGGATTTTCTCATCGAGCGTGAAGTCTTCAGTCAGTGTACCTTCTGTATTTTCTTTTTTATATGCATCCAGATAAGGTTCCGGAAACGCTTGATCATTTATATAAAGAACATCATCTTTATATTCTACGGAATCACCAGGAAGCCCGATGACACGTTTAATATAATCTCTCTGTTCAGGCGCATGGAATACAACAATATCGAATCGATCCGGCTTGCCAATCGAATAACTGATTTTGTTGACAATCATTTTGTCGCCGTCTTCGAGTGTCGGCATCATGGAGACTCCATCTACAACAATCGGCGTGAAGAGAAAAACACGAATGACAGCTGCAATACCAAATGCAATAAGTAACGCTTTCACCCATTCAAATGTTTCATTTTTCTTTTTCTTTTCGTTCATCCCATTGCCCCCTGTAGTCTATTAAACCTATTGTACATTCAATTCGACTTAGAGGCAAAAAGAAAGGAGGCCGCGTAAACGGTCTCCTGATCTTTCTATGCTTATCGAAGTTCTTTGATACGTGCAGCTTTTCCGCGTAGGTTGCGAAGGTAGTACAACTTCGCACGACGTACTTTACCACGACGAGTCACTTCTAATTTTGCGATTTTTGGTGTGTGTACAGGGAATGTACGCTCCACGCCAACACCGTTAGAGATTTTGCGAACTGTGAATGACTCACTGATTCCGCCTCCACGACGCTTGATAACGACACCTTCAAATAGCTGAATACGCTCGCGCGTTCCTTCAACGATTTTTACGTGCAAACGCACTGTGTCTCCCGGACGGAATGCCGGTAGATCGCTTTTAAGCTGATCTTTTGTAATATCTGCAATTAGTTGTTGCATGATTTTTCTCTCCTATCCTTAGAGGCTCTTGCGATAAATGACCGCAGCGGAACATCAGTTAAGTATGTGCTTACATAGAAGCACGTATATCATACTAGCATAAACGCACGGCTTACGCAACACTCATCGATTGGATTTCAGTCGCTTCAACATCTTTTCCTGCTCAGGCGTTAATGATATTTTTTCTAACAGATCAGGACGGCGTTCGAGTGTGCGTTTCAGCGATTGCTCCATACGCCACTTATCAATTTCGCCATGGTTGCCTGACAACAATACATCGGGCACAGTAAGACCTTTATAAGTCGCCGGACGTGTATAGTGTGGATGCTCAAGTAAACCTGTCGAAAAAGAGTCTTCTACAGAAGATACGTTATTTCCTAGCACGCCAGGCAACAAACGTACAACGCTATCTATAATAGCCATCGATGCAATTTCTCCGCCTGTTAACACAAAATCACCGATGGAGAGTTCGTCTGTCACGAGATGCTCGCGAATCCGTTCATCATATCCTTCATAATGACCACAGATAAAAACCAGGTTCTCTTCTGAAGCCAGTTCCTCAGCCTTAGCTTGGGTGAAGCGCTCTCCCTGGGGACACATCAGAATGACACGCGGTGGCTTATCAGCACCCTCTGTGACCGCTTCAACCGCATTGAAAAGAGGCTCTGGTTTTAATACCATCCCTGCGCCACCGCCATACGGATAATCGTCTACTTTATGGTGCTTATTCTCAGAGTAGTTTCTGAAATCAGTAACAGAAAACGAAACCGCTTCATTCTCTTGCGCCTTCTTCAGGATTGAGGTATGAAGAACCCCTTCGAACATTTCAGGGAATAACGAAAGAATACTGATCTTCATCATGAAAGAAGCCCTTCCATGACCTCAATCGTGATTTTCTTATTTTCGATATCAATCTCTTTCACGATATCTTCAATATAGGGAATGTAGTGCGGTTTCCCTTGTGCTGGTGTCACTGTCCAAACGTCGTTTGCGCCAGTCTCCAATATATCCGTTACAGTGCCGATCATGTCTCCTTCAAGGGAGACCACATCGCAACCGATGATTTCGTGATAATAGAATTCGTTCTCATCGAGTTCACCGAGTTGTTCCTCTGATACTTTCAGCATGCCCGTTTTGTATTTCTCCACATGGCTGAGGTTGTAGTGGTTTTCAAAAGTGAGCAAGTAGAAGTTTTTATGACGGCGTGCGCCAGAAATCTTAAGCTTGATGGGCGTTGTTTCGTTCGGCATGAATAGGAATAGCTCACTGCCGACTGCGAACCGTTCTTCAGGGAAATCTGTCCGAGGTGTGACACGTACTTCTCCTTGAACCCCGTGTGTATTGACGAGTTGCCCGACATTAAACCATAACATGGTACATTCACTTCCTTTGTTCGATTATAGGGGAGGGAAATTCTTTGATATAGAAAAAGAGAGGAACCGAGGCTCCTCCCTTTACGCAGTGTTAGTCAACGATATCCAGGTAAACTCGTTTACCTCGGTGGCTGCCTGCAGCTGATGTAACAATTGTCCGTATTGCACTCGCAACACGACCTTGCTTTCCAATGATCTTACCCATGTCTTCCGGGTGCACAGAAAGTTTGTAGGCAACCCGATTCGCTTGTTCATCCTGTTCGATGTGAATCGCTTCAGGATAATCGACTAACGGTTTTACGATTGTCTTAATCAGCTGCTCCATGAGCGCACCTCCTGATTACTTGCTAAGTTTTGCGTTATGGAATTTCTCCATGATGCCTTGTTCTGAGAACAAGTTACGAACTGTATCAGATGGCTTAGCGCCTTTCTGCATCCAATCCAAAACTTTTGCTTCGTCAATTTTCACTTCAGCCGGCTTTGTAAGCGGGTTGTAAGTTCCAACTGTTTCGATTTGGCGTCCATCACGAGGAGCTCGTGAATCTGCTACTACGATACGATAGAAAGGTGATTTCTTTGCACCCATACGTTTAAGACGAATTTTTACTGACATGTTTAATTGCACCTCCGAATAGTTTCACACAAGATAGTATATTATCAAGCTTTTTGTTGTTTGTAAAGTGTTTTTTCTTAACACCTTGTTTTTTGAATGGAATTACTTGAAAAAGGCATCCATTCCTGGCATTTTCATCTTCTTTTTACCGCGTTGTTGCGCTCCGGTCATTTGCTTGACCATTTTTTTCATCTCTTCAAATTGCTTCAGTAATCGGTTGACTTCTTGGATGGAAGTCCCAGATCCTTTGGCAATCCTCTTTTTACGGCTGGCATTGATCATTTCAGGGGTGGCTCGTTCTTGAGTGGTCATCGAATAGATGACCGCTTCCACTTTCCCCATCTGGCTCTCATCGACTTTGGCATTGTCAAGGCCCTTGATTTTATTGAATCCTGGCATCATCTTCAAAATCTCATCAAGAGGTCCCATTTGCTTCACTTGTTGCAGCTGTTCAAGGAAATCATCCAAAGTAAAGGTTTGTGTTCGCAGCTTTTGTTCAAGTTCTTTCGCTTTGTCCTCATCGACATTCTCCTGAGCTTTTTCAATGAGAGACATGACATCCCCCATACCGAGAATACGGGACGCCATACGTTCAGGATGGAAAGGTTCAAGCGCATCCATTTTTTCACCCATACCGACATACTTGATCGGCTTTTGAGTGACTGAACGGATCGAAAGCGCTGCACCGCCACGTGTATCCCCGTCAAGTTTAGTAAGAGCAACTCCTGTAATGCCGATTGCCTCGTCAAAGTTTTTCGCTACGTTTACAGCATCCTGACCAGTCATCGAGTCGACAACAAGGAAAACCTCATCAGGTGATGAAAGTTCGCGAATATCTTTCAACTCTTGCATCAAGGTTTCATCGATATGCAAACGGCCAGCAGTATCAATGATCACCACATCATTGTGATTTTCGTCCGCTTGTTTGAGGGCTTGACGAACGATTTCAACAGGAGAGACATCCGTGCCCATGGAAAATACAGGAATGGTCAATTGTTTACCGATTGTTTCCAGCTGTTGGATCGCAGCGGGTCTGTAAACGTCTGCTGCAACGAGCAATGGAGACTTATTGTTTCGCTTACGCAAGGAATTCGCAAGTTTTCCGGATGTCGTCGTCTTACCGGCACCTTGTAAACCGACCATCATTATGACAGTCGGGGACTTACGGGCAAACTGGATCGTTGTTTGCTCTTCTCCCATCAATTTTGTAAGTTCGTCTTTTACAATCTTCACGACTTGTTGACCAGGTGTCAGACTCTTCATGACGTCTTGACCGATCGAACGTTCACTAACACTCTTCACGAACTCTTTGACGACTTTCAAATTGACGTCCGCTTCAATTAACGCAAAGCGGACTTCCCTCATCATTTCTTTTACATCAGCTTCACTAATTTTACCCTTGCCTGTGATTTTTTGAAGCGTCCCTTGCAGGCGCTGCGCTAATCCTTCAAAAGCCATGCATAGAGCCTCCTTAGTCGTGTTCTTTTATTTGTTGTAATAACATTTGCACTTCATCTGTCAGCGCTTTTTCAATGGAAAGCCGCTGTTCGATCTGCTCGATTAACTCGGAACGTTCCTGAAATTTATGGAACAATGCCAGTTTTGCTTCGTAGTCTTCGAGCATCGCTTCTGTTCTGCGGACATTGTCATAGACAGCTTGTCTGGACACTTCGTACTCCTCCGCAATTTCACCTAGTGACAAATCATCGAGGTAATACAATTGCATATAAATCCGCTGTTTATCCGTCAACAATGATTGATAAAAATCAAAGAGGAAGTTAACACGTGTTGTTTTCTCAAGCATCCACAATTCCTCCTCAGACCTTCTCTTTATAGTAGCTGTTGGTCCTACCTCCGTCAAGGTATTTTACTTGTCTCCATCCTTTTCGGCTTCCTGATCCGCTTCCAATTCCAGTCCCTCAGCAAAAAGACCGTACACGTACTTCTCAGGATCGAATGGCTGCAGGTCATCGATGCCTTCGCCTAAACCGACAAATTTAACAGGAATGTTCAACTTGTTGCGGATTGCTAGAACAATTCCGCCTTTGGCAGTTCCGTCAAGTTTTGTGAGGACAATCCCCGTCACGTCCGTCGCTTCTTTAAACGTTTCTGCTTGGATTAATGCATTCTGACCCGTTGTCGCATCAAGTGCGAGCAGCACTTCATGAGGCGCTCCTGGGATTTCACGGCCGATGACGCGATGCACTTTTTGCAATTCGTTCATCAAGTTCACTTTGTTTTGCAATCGTCCCGCTGTATCGCAAATCAGGACATCCACATTGCGTTTTTTAGCAGCATTAACGGCATCAAACATAACGGCTGCAGGATCGGATCCTTCAGACTGCCGAATCACTTCAACTCCTGCACGCTCTCCCCAAACGACTAATTGGTCAATGGCTCCGGCGCGGAACGTATCTCCTGCCGCAAGCATGACAGTCTTCCCCTCGGCTTTCAGACGGGATGCCAGCTTCCCAATCGTTGTAGTTTTTCCTACGCCATTCACGCCTACCATGAGAAGGACGGTGATTCCGTCTTCTTGGATATTCAAGCTGTTATCACTTTCTCCTTGAGAATTATAGATTTCTACAAGTTTCTCGGAGATAACCGTTTGAATACCAGCTGTGTCTTTAATATTTTTGCGCTGCACTTCGACTTTCAACAGGTCGATCAGTTCCATTACGGTTTCATATCCAACGTCGGCTTGCAGCAAGACTTCTTCCAATTCTTCAAAAAACTCTTCATCAATCTCACGGAAACGGGCAACCAGATCATTCACTTTGGAAGTGAATGAGTCGCGCGTTTTAGTCAATCCCTCTTTGAATTTTCCAGTTACTGAGTCATTCGTGCCTGTGATTTTCTCTTTCATCTTCTTAAAAAAAGACATTATTCTCACATTCCTTTGTCAAATTATGGTGTGCTTAACGCGGTTTCGGGAACTTCGGACAATTTCACGGAGATAAGTCGGGATACTCCAGATTCCTGCATCGTGATTCCGTAAAGGACATCGGCACCTTCCATCGTTCCTTTTCGATGGGTAATGACGATGAACTGTGTATCCTCTGAAAACTTTTTCAAATAACGACTGTATCGGATGACATTCGCTTCGTCCAGCGCCGCCTCAACTTCGTCCAATATACAAAATGGTACCGGGCGTACTTCGATAATGGAAAACAACAGCGTAATTGCTGTCAACGCACGTTCCCCACCTGAAAGAAGGCTCAGATTCTGCAGTTTCTTCCCTGGTGGGCGGGCGATGATATCCACACCTGTTTCAAGTATATTATCTGGGTCCGTTAGCACCAGGTCCGCTTCCCCTCCGCCAAACATCTCCTTGAAAACGGTGCGGAATCGTTGTTGTACAGCTTCAAACGTAGAAGTGAACCTCGTTTTCATTTCCATATCCATCTCGGACATCGCTTCTTCTAACGTGGTTTTCGCCTCCAGCAAATCGTTTCGCTGGTCTGTCAGGAATGTATGTCTTTCGAGCACTTCTTTATACTCCTCAACTGCACCCGGATTCACAGGACCTAATGATTCAACCTCACGTTTCAGCTCTTCCACACGCTCTCTCACGACCGATGCATTGAACGCTTCAGGTACTTCATAATCAGGATAAAGTCCATAGTCTTCCAACAAACGGTTGAGGACAGACTCCAGTTTCACTTCATTGCGCGAAAACGCAACATTCAAATTACCAAGTTCCGAAGTGACGATCCTAATCTGGTCAGAAATCTGTTTCAGGGCAGCCTCTTGCGCTTCGCAAGATTGTGCAAGCTGATCCCGATCCGCCCGTTTAGCGAGTAATTCCGATTTCACTTCAGTGACGATAGTCGTCTCTGCAACTATACGCTGTTCAATTTCTTCAGGGCTTAGAACTTCCCCTTCTTCTTGACTCGCCAGAAATTGAAGTTCTTCTTCTGTTTGGACGAATTTACGTTTTGTGTCCTGAAGTTCTTGTTCTGCTGCAGTTACTAAAGAAGCTCGATTGGCGACTTGTTCACGCAGGATGGCAGTTTCTTCCCGCAGTTCACTATAACGCTCTCGAAGTGTCTGTTCTTCACTGCGACGATCTGCAGCGAGACGTTCTAGAGAAGCAACTGAAGTTTGAATTTCTTGCTGCTGTGCTGTCAAACGTTCCCGTTGCAGATGAAGTTCCTCTCGTTTTGAAAGCAATGAACTGCGCGTATCCTCAGAACCTTTTCTTCCTGCTTCAATCGTTTTCCATTCAGTTTCAGCAGTTCGGATTTCAAAGGTCGTCTCTTTAAGAGTCGAGTCAAGACGAGTGATGGCAAGCTGAAGTTCATCTCTGTTTTGTGCGGAAACGGAAGCTTTTTGCATCTCACCGGCAATCGTCAATTTGATGGCACTTAACTTCTCTTCTGCAGCACCAATGGAATGATTCAACTGGTCAAGCTGGCTCGTCAATGTTTCCAATTCAGCTTTCCGGGAGAATACGGTCGATTGTACTTTCGAACCTCCACCTGTAAGTGAGCCCCCTGCATTCACGACATCACCGTCTAAAGTGACAATCCTGAATCGATAGCCCGCAAGTTTCGCGATTTCAGAAGCTCCATTCAGTGTGGTGGCCACGATGGAAGCTCCCAACAAGCTTGCAGTGACATTCCGATATGCCGGCTGTACCGCTACAAGCTGGTCAGCTGTTCCAACAAAGTCAGGATGATGAGTGACTTTTGATAAGACATCTTTAGGGACAACGCGTGCTTTCATGACGTCGAGAGGTAAAAATGTTGCGCGCCCAGCATTCTTCTTTTTCAAAAATCCGATAGCAGCTCGCGCATGGCTTTCAGTTGTAGTGATGATATGCTGCATCGCTCCGCCGAGCGCAGTCTCGACAGCTTTGATATGCTTTTTATCTACGGAAATCAGTTCGGCTACTGCACCTTCGATTCCTTGGAGTGTGCGTGCTTGTTTTGCTACAAGTACCTCTTTAACGCCCGAATAAAATCCGGAGAAATCCGCTTCCATACTTTTTAACGCACGAAGTCTCCCCTGCAGTTCATAGCGCTTATTAACAGCTTGCTGATGCATTTTTTGCGTCTGTTCAAGCTGTGTTTCTGTATGATGTAATTGTTCGCGATTCGCTGCTGCCTGTTTTACAGACTCTTCCATCCGTTGGTTCAGCTTCCTGAGTTCAGCAGTCTGCTGCTCTTTCAAGTCATGGAGTGTCTGAAGTTTAGATTGAAGCGCTTCTGTTTGTTCACTTGTCTTTTCAGATGAATAACGCTCACCTGTCAGACGTTCTTCGATATGTTTCAACTCATTACGAACAGTCGCTTCTTCGTTTAACACTTCGATATAGGTGGATTTAAGATTTTCGATTTCTTGTTCAGTTTCTGCAAGTGAACGTTTCAGTTTCCTCGAAATCGATGTCATTTCTTCCGTTTTTCTAGATAGCTGCAATTCGGTTTCCTGATTTTGTTTGGTGAGTTCCGCTTTTTTCGCTTCCAGTTGTCCAAGCATTTGCTTTAAGTTTTCTGAGTCCTCCATCAGACGCTTGGAACGGTCTTTAACATTCCGCTGCTTTTCTAACGAAAGAAGTCGTCGCCCCTCCCACTTTTCAGCTTCCGAGCTCGAGACGACATGCTGTTCTTGCAACATAGAAATCTTATGATCTAAAACAGATAGGGTAGCCTTTGCTTGTTTCAACTGTTGTTCAGCAGTATCCCCTGCCTTTTCCAGATCAGCTTTAGCCTTCGATTTATTTTCCACTATTGTTTTATTATCCAACAGTTCATTTTGCAACTGGGAGGCTTCTACATTAAGAAGACGCACATCAGAATCTCTTAGCTCCGTCACCAGCTTCCCATGACGCTCAGCAGAGCGGGCATTGGCAGCGAGCGGCTCCATCCGGTCATCCAGTTCTTTCAAGATATCTAAAATCCGGTCCAGATTATCATCTGTTTCAATGAGCTTGAACTCCGCTTTCTTTTTGCGCATCCTATACTTCAGGACACCTGCAGCTTCGTCGAATATGCTTCTCCGATCTTCAGGCCGGCTATTCAATATTTCGTCTACGCGTCCTTGTGAAATGATCGAGAAAGCCTCTTTCCCAAGACCAGAATCCACAAAGACATCGTTAATGTCTTTCAGACGGCAGGCTTGCCCGTTTAGCTGAAACGAACTCTCACCTGACCGGAACACCCGTCTGCTCACACTAATTTCAGTATAATCGAGAGGGAAAAGCCCTGTAGTGTTATCTAAAATCAATGTCACTTCAGCGAAGTTCAAAGGTTTTCTGGAATCACTGCCGGCAAAAATGACATCTTGCATTTTCGCTCCTCGCAACGATTTAGCAGATTGCTCACCGAGTACCCATCGAATGGCATCGATGATATTACTTTTGCCGCTACCATTTGGGCCGACTACAGCTGTGACACCCGGTACAAATTCAATGGATACCTTTTCGGCAAATGATTTAAATCCGATAATCTCAAGACGTTTTAAAAACACGTTCAGCTCTCCTCTTTCGTATGCTCATCCAGTAACTGCTGGATCGCCTGACGAGCCGCTTCCTGTTCAGCTTCTTTTTTCGATCTCCCGATACCTTCTCCAAGTTTCGCGTCTCCAAGCTGAACGTATGTAAGAAACTTTTTCGCATGTGCAGGACCTGATTCTTCAACAATCCGGTAGTTCAGCTGTCCATGATTCGTCTGTTGGACAATTTCTTGTAACCGGCTTTTATAATCCATCACATGCGAAAAAGCTCCAAGTCCGATTTTCGGGAATACCGTACGTTCCAGAAAGTCAATCGACACATCAAATCCTTGGTCGAGATAAAGGGCTCCGATGAACGCTTCAAATACATCAGCTAGCAGAGCAGGTCGTGTGCGTCCGCCAGTCAGTTCTTCGCCTTTTCCTAAAAGGATATACTCTCCAAAGTCAAGTTCGGTAGAGAACGTCACAAGAGACGGTTCACAAACAATAGCCGCACGCAACTTCGTCAGTTCTCCTTCACTTTTGTTCGGTTCCGTTGAAAACAAATATTGCGAAACAGCCAATTCAAGAACGGCATCCCCTAAAAACTCCAAGCGTTCATTATCCGAAAATTTCTTAGCGCGATGTTCATTCACATAAGATGAATGAGTAAAGGCATTGTACAGCAAGGATACATTCTCAAAGCGGACTTCAAGTCGTTCTTGCAGTTCATCAAATTTTTTCCGGACCGCTGCAGGTAACACAGTCTTATCCGGCTTATCGTTCACTCTTTTTTTCGCTGTCATTCATAAAATCCGCCCTTCTTTAACATGTTCCTCTTCATTCTACCCTGTCTGGTAGTGTAGTGCAAAATGGAAAAGAGACACTTCCGACCGTTTGTGAAGGGTCGAAAGGGTCTCTGTGCTAAACTCATTTAGTTTTTTCTTCGATGTATGAGACAGCACTTCCAACTGTACTGATTTTTTCAGCATCATCATCAGAAATCTCCATGTCGAATTCGTCTTCTAGTTCCATAACCAATTCAACAACATCCAATGAGTCTGCACCAAGATCATCAGTGAAAGAAGCTTCTGGTTTCACTTCACTCTCATCGACTCCCAAACGGTCGACAACTACCTTTGTAACACGCTCTAAGACTGTAGCCACTGTATTCACCTCCTTTCAAAGTAAAAAACGGAAGTAGCCGATTAGGGCGACGGGTGTTGGAGGAAGGAAACAGCAGGACGCTCTTTGTCCTGTTTTTCCTTCCGAAACGACCCCGAGCCCTGGCTACTGTAGCTGGATTAAGAAAAAGCGCAGGCAGCCTGGGTAGAGGCGACAATTGCTGGAAGAGAAACCGTCAAGGTGCTCTTTACCTTGTCGGTTTCTCTGAAGCAACCCCGAGCCCTGGCTGCCGGAGCTGGATTATTAGAAAAGCGCAGGTGACCGGGTAGAGCGCTAGAGGAATTGAACAACAGGACGCTCTTTGTCCTGTTGTTCATATTCCGAAGCGACCCCGAGCCTCTGGCTACTCGGGCTATCCAACACAAAAATCACTACCGAGTTACATCACCATGCCGCCATCGACATTCAGCACTTGTCCAGTTACATAGGACGCATCTTCAGACAAGAAGAAGGCAACCGCTTTTGCGACATCCTCAGGCTGTCCTAGCGATCCTAAAGGTATCCCGCTGAGCAGCTGATCCTTCATGTCGTCGCCTAAAGCATCTGTCATGTCTGTTGTGATGAATCCAGGTGCGACTGCATTGACTGTGATACCACGAGATGCGAGTTCTTTAGCCGTTGTTTTTGTCAGCCCGATCACGCCTGCCTTCGCTGCAACATAGTTTGCTTGGCCTGCATTTCCTGCGATTCCAACAACTGACGCCATATTCACGATGCGACCTGCACGTTGCTTCATCATCTGTCTGGATACCGCTTTTGTGCATAGGAATACACCTTTCAAATTCGTATCGATAACCGCATCCCACTCGTCTTCTTTCATACGCATAAGCAAATTGTCTTTCGTAATCCCTGCGTTATTGACGAGGAGATCGATCGAACCGAAAGTCTCAAGGGTTTGATCCATTAAAGCCTTCACACTATCTGCTGACGTCACATCCGCTTGAACAGCAATCGCCTTTCCGCCATTCGCTTCGATTTCCTGAACGACTTGCTCCGCTCGTTCTTGACTGCCGCTGTAGTTCACTGTAACATTCGCACCTTCACGAGCGAGTAATAATGCTACTTCACGACCAATTCCTCTGGACGCGCCAGTCACTACCGCTGTTTTCCCTGTAAACTTCCCCATCAAGACCACTCCTTCGACGCTTCTACAACTGCATTCAGTGTCTCTTCATCGTATACCGGCCAAACCGTTGCACTTCTGTCGATTTTCCGAACAAGACCGCTCAACACTTTACCAGGCCCGCACTCTATGAATTGCGTCACTCCTAATTCAAGCATGTGACGAATGGATTCTTCCCATCGGACAGGTGATGACAATTGTTCGATCAGCAGACGTTTCACTTCAATGCTTTCTGTAACGGGCAGAGCCGTCACATTAGCGATGACTGGAACGTTCGCTTCATTCATCTCTAAACTTTCTAGCACTTCACCGAGTTTTCCTGCTGCTGGACGCATAAGTTCGGAATGGAACGGCCCGCTTACATCGAGCAACAGAGCACGTTTCGCTCCTGCTTCTTTCAGACGGATACACGCCTCGTCCACCCCTGCTTTTGTTCCAGAAATAACAACTTGTCCTGGACAGTTGAGATTCGCCGGTTGTACAAGTTCCCCTTCATCCGTGACCGCTTTCGTCACTTCTGTTAGCGTTTCTAAATCCAGACCAAGAATGGCAGCCATTGCCCCTTGACCAGCCGGCATTGCTTCATTCATGAATAATCCACGTTTGTGCACAGTTCTCACTGCATCCTCAAAGGAAAGGACCCCTGATGCGTAGAGCGCTGTATACTCTCCTAAACTATGGCCAGCGGTATATGAAGGTTGAATTGCCGCTGCTTTCAAACGATCAGAGATCATTGCTCCCACAGTAAGCAATGCCGGTTGGGCATTATAGGTGATGGTCAATTCTTCCTGTGGTCCTTCTGTCATCAATCCGCTTAGTCCGAATCCTAATTCGCGATCTGCTATTTCAAAAAAATGCTGACTTCCTTCTTGGGCTAATAATTCAGCACCCATGCCCACTTTTTGGGATCCTTGGCCTGGGAATAGAAAAGCTACCTTTGTCATCGTGTCTCCTCCTCTTTGATGGCTTCACGAATTGTTTCGCTCACGTGATGTTCAGCCATGATCCGCGCTTGACGGATCGCATTTTTCACTGCATTTGCATTGGAAGACCCATGAGCCTTGATGACTGGGGCTTTCAATCCGAATAGGCCCGCTCCACCGTATTCTGTATAATCCATCTGCTTTTTCAAGCCACGCAAATCGTCTTTTACGAGTGCAGCAGAAATTTTCGTTTTAATGGAAGAAGCAAACACGTCTTTAATCATAGAAAACAAACCTGAAGCTGTGCCTTCAATCGTTTTCAAGACCATGTTCCCTGTAAATCCGTCAGTCACGGCTACGTCAGTCGTACCTGTCAACAAATCGCGGGCCTCAATATTCCCGATAAAGTTAAGGGGTGCTTTCATCAACTCATCATACGCAGCTCTTGTTAAGTCATTCCCTTTGCCTGGTTCAGTCCCGATATTCAACAGTCCCACCCTAGGATTTTGGACACCTCGGACTTTTTCTGCGTAAATGCTTCCCATAATCGCGTACTGAACGAGTTGACTCGGTTTTGCATCGGCATTCGCTCCAACATCGAGCAGCACGAAACCCTCTCCGCCAATCGTCGGAAGCGTAGGTGCAAGAGCTGGCCGCTCAATCCCTTCAATTCGACCGACAATGAATAATCCCGCTGCCATCAAAGCACCTGTATTTCCTGCTGAAACACAAGCGTCCGCTTCACCATCATTCACTGCTTGTGCCATTCGTACCATAGACGCATCTTTTTTTCTTCGAACTGCTCTTACAGGTTCATCATCCGATTCAATGATTTCACTGCAATGGTGCACGGTTAACCGTTCATGAGGTTCTAGGAACGGCTTCATGGCCGCTTCGTCGCCAAATAGCTGTATATGTATATCGTTAAATTCATGAAGACTTTGCAATACGCCTGCGATAATTTCCTTTGGAGCGTGATCGCCGCCCATCGCGTCTACTGCGATTTTCATTCAACTTCCCCCTGACTCGTCCCTGTGGAGCGATACATTTGAAACTCACCACTGAAGACTTTTTCTTCACCGACTGTGGAAGTCACTTCAACAAGAGTCCGATTATCCCTTTTCCCACGGACAATGGCTCTGGCTATGACACGATCTCCTGCTTTAACTGGCTTGACAAAGTGTAGCACAGACTTTGCCGTAAGTGCGAGCTCATCGTCAAGAACTGCAACAGCTAGCGAGTTCGCTTGTCCGAACAAATGATGTCCACGCGCAATACCACTTTTTTGAAACACATGAAGAGATGTAATATCGAGGATCGAGATCGCTTTGCTGTCCAATTCGATATCGATGATTTCACCGATCACTTCTTCTTGCTGCAACGCCTTTACTTGATCAGCAATCGTTTCGGTCGCTGCTGTCCTCATGCGTTCCCTCAATTCGGGAATTCCACATTCAAGACGATCCAGTCGAATGGTCTGCACGCTCACGCTGAAGTGTTGTGCGATTTCTTCATCCGTTAAAAAAGGGGTCGCGTCCAACAGCTGAGCCAGCTGATGCTGACGATCTTTTTTAGGTACTCGCACCATAATCACTCCTCACGTTTAGCACTTGGTATTAGTAACAGTATATAAAGATAAAAAAAAGAATGCAAGAGGGGACATGCCCTTTGCATTCTTATTAGCCTGCTATCAGACAACTCTCAAAAATGAAAATTATCTTCAATTGTCAATCAATCCGTTCATTTTGCAGCACTCCTGATTCTTCGACAGTCGTTCGGAGACTCTTATAATCAGAATCTGTCCAAAATGATTCCATTTCAAGCAGCTGTTCAGCATCTTGCCGAGCCGTTTCCAGTGCACGATAATCATGAATCAGATCCGCCATTTTAAATTCAGGCAATCCGCTTTGCTTCTTCCCGAAAAAATCACCAGAACCACGGAGTTCCAGATCTTTTTCAGCCAATAAAAACCCATCATTCGTTTCCGCCATCGTCATCATACGCTCTTTACCTTCTTCTGTCTTCGGATCCGCCAGCAGCACACAATACGACTGGTCCGCACCACGACCGACCCGACCTCTCAATTGATGGAGCTGAGCAAGACCGAAGCGTGTCGCGTCATAGATCAGCATAAATGTCGCATTCGGTACGTTCACCCCGACTTCGACAACCGTTGTCGACACGAGACAGTCTATTTTACCTTCACTGAAATCACGCATGACTTCATCTTTTTCATCGGAATGAAGTCTTCCGTGCATCAGCCCTACAGTGAACCGACCTGCGAAATACGTCGAAAGCTGTCCGAAGACGTCAACAGCGTTCTGAACATCCAACGTATCGGATTCTTCAATGAGCGGACAAATGACATATGCTTGTCTGCCCGCTTGCAACTCTTTTTCCATTCGACGCAGAACTGGAGCGAGTGAATCTTCTTTCAACCAATGGGTTTCAATCTCTTTTCGTCCTGCCGGCATTTCATCAAGCAAGGACACATCCATTTCACCAAAAACAGTAATTGCCAGCGTCCTCGGTATCGGTGTTGCGGTCATAAAGAGCACATCAGGACTTTCCCCTTTGTCACGCAGAACCCGGCGTTGCTCTACCCCAAAACGGTGTTGCTCATCCGTGATGACCAGACCGAGCTTGTGGAAATTCACATCTGGCTGAATGAGTGCATGCGTCCCGATCAGTAAATCGATTTCACCACTTTCAAGCCGGGCGACGATATCACGTCGTGCTTTCCCTTTCGTAGATCCGGATAAGAACGCAACCGTTACGCCCACCGGCTCGAGCCAGCTGGCCAATGTCTCAGCATGCTGTTCCGCCAGAATTTCTGTCGGAGCCATGAGAGCCCCTTGGAAACCTGCCGTGATGGCGGCGTATAGCGCAATGGCGGCTACTACCGTCTTTCCGGAACCTACATCTCCTTGGAGCAGACGATTCATGCGCAGCGGACTTTTCAGCTCAGCACATAACTCATTGACCACTCTTTTTTGAGCCCCTGTCAGCTCAAAAGGCAGACTTGCGATGAATTGCTTTAATTTATCCAGATCATACATGATCGTTGTACCTTTTCCCGCAGCTTTACGTACTTTTTTGAGTGCAGCCATTTTCAGCTGAAAGTGCAGTAACTCTTCATAGACGACACGGCGTCGTGCCTGTTTCACATCTTCTGGACTGTTTGGAAAGTGAACCATCTCGAGTGTCTCCGCTATTGCTGGAAGTTTATAAGAGTCAAGCAGCCGTAAAGGCAACGTTTCCGGAATTTCATGCACCACTTCATCCAGTGCTGTCCTCATCCATCGGCGGAACGTCGGCTGCTTGACCACACCTTTCAAACTGTAAACCGGTTCAAAGTCTGCCTGCCCGATTTTCGGGCCCTCTTTAAAATTGCTCACATTAATGAGCTGTCTTCCTCGATCCCATTTTCCTGTTATAGTCACGATCTGTCCTGGATTCATCCGATCTTTCAAATAGTGCTGGTTGAAAAAAACCGCTTTGACAAGGTGGTTTCCGACTAACAACTGTACTTGTAAGCGTGAACGTTTCTTCCCGGTAAACAGGACGGATGGAACACTCTCCACCCGTCCTTCTATCGTTACACGCTCCTCATGGGGAGTTTCAGACAGATCTTTCAGCCTGAAATCCTCATGCCTGTACGGAAACATCATAACTAACTCTTCAATTGTTCCAACACCTAATTTCTCCAGCTGCTCGCCAGCTGACTTGCCAATCCCTTTCAGGGTGGTAACGGGTTCACTTAGTGACCGGGTCACGTGTTTCCTTATCCTTACCGAAGATTTTCGCTTCCAATGCTTTGCCTGTAGGGGTAGCAGCGAGTCCGCCTTTAGCAGTTTCTCGCAAAGCAGATGGCATCGATTGACCGATTTTGTGCATCGCTTCTATGACTTCGTCGGTCGGGATGACACTGATAACACCAGCAAGTGCCATATCCGCACCTACAAGTGCCTTTGCTGCACCCATTGCATTACGTTTTACGCACGGCACCTCGACGAGCCCTGCGACCGGATCGCAGACGAGACCGAGCATATTTTTCATGACGATTGAAAAAGCTTCCGCACTTTGCTGTGGCGTCCCTCCAGCCATTTCGACAATCGCCGCTGCCGCCATCGATGCAGCAGAACCCGTCTCCGCTTGACACCCTCCTGCAGCACCGGAAATGGAAGCATTATTCGCAACGATAAAGCCGAATGCACCTGTTGTAAACAAATAATTGACCATCTGTTCATGTGTCGGATTCAATTTGTTTTTCACAGCGAATAACGTACCAGGCACAATCCCTGCAGCACCCGCGGTTGGAGTAGCGCATATCAACCCCATCGCAGCATTCACTTCATTCGTTGCAACCGCTTTACTGACTGCATCCAGTAAAAGTTCCCCGGATAAAGATTTGCCTGTTTTCATATAATTTTGGATCAGCACTGCATCGCCGCCTGTCAAACCAGACGGAGAGTGGACACCTTTCAATCCATCTTCCACAGACTTTTCCATCACTGCTAAGTTGTTCTCCATTTGTGCCACAATATCTTCACGCGATTTACGAGTTAATAGCATTTCTTGACGAATCATAATTTCGGAAATCGGTTGTTGTTCTTTTTCAGCAATCGCTACTAGTTCTTTCACATTTGAAAACAAAATATCCATTTTAGTTGCCCCCTTAGTTCGCCAATGTCGATACTTGTGTGACGTTTGGAAGTGCTCTCAATTCTTCAATCAGTTCATCGTTGACGACTTGATCGACCTCGATGACCATGAGCGCCATTTCGCCTTTTTCTTTACGTCCGACTTCCATGTGCGCAATATTCATATCTTGTGCAGCAATTGCGTTCGATACATTCGCAATTACGCCCGCACGGTCATCATGGACAACAAGTAATGCCGGGAAATGACCAGATAAGCGAAGCGGAAAACCGTTCAGTTCGACAACTTCCATCGTGCCGCCGCCAATTGAGATTCCGATCAGTTCCATGTCACCTTCTTTATCTCCAATAACTAGCCTTGCAGTATTCGGATGATCCATCTCTTCTTCTTCAGCGATGAACTCAAAAGTCATGCCAAGCTTTTCCGCATCCTCGAAGGCCGTACGGATTCTCTCGTCGAATGTATCATATCCAAGAAGTCCACCGATAATCGCAACATCAGTGCCGTGGCCTTTATAGGTTTCTGCAAACGAACCATATAAGTGAATCCTTGCCCATTCAGGTTGACGCCCGAACAAATCTCTCGCTACAAGTCCAATACGTGCAGCACCAGCTGTATGTGAAGATGAAGGACCAATCATGACGGGTCCGATAATTTCAAAAACGGATCTGAATTTCAACAATAACTCCCCCTTTTGCCCATTTTCCTAGTATTCATTCTACACGAACAGTCGCTAGAAAACAAAATTCATAGCTGTCGACAAAACAGACAAAAAGCGCCAACGACTAGGAGCCGTGACGCTTTACATGTGCTGTTATTCCACTGATAAAATATAAGGATATAACGGTTGTTTCCCGTTATACAATTCAATTTCGACATGTTCGAACTGCCCTTCAATATAAGCAACCATCTGTTCTGCATCTTGTTGAGAAACGCCTTCACCATAAATGACCGTCACGATTTCATCATCTTCTGTAATCAGATCGTCAATCAATGACTTCATTGTCGTCTCCAAAGATGGAGTAGATACCTTAATCTTTCCATTCGAGATTGCCATGTAATCATCTGTATGGATCGCAATACCATCAATGGATGTATCACGCACTGCAGTTGTCACCTGGCCGGTTTTCACGACAGATGCTGCTGTGTTCATGGATTTCGCGTTCACTGTCACGTCCGCTTCAGGATTAAACGCTAAAATGGCAGCGAGTCCTTCAGGTACTGACTTCGTGGGAACGACTGCCGCTTCAATTCCAATCACTTCAGCCGCCTGTTCAGCAGCTAACACGATATTCTTATTGTTCGGCAAGATCAGAACGCGTTCAGCTCCCACTTCCTGGATCGCCTTGACGATATCTTCAGTGGAAGGGTTCATCGTTTGTCCGCCTTCAATTACGTAGGAAGCACCGATACTTCTCAGCAATTCCGCAATCCCTTCACCCATCGCAACCGTTACGATTGCATAAGGCACTTTCTTAATGGTTGTGTTTTTGCGCGACGATTGGTCCCCAACGATGTCCATGTGCTGCTGACGCATGTTCTCGATTTTAATGTTGATGAGGGAACCATACTGTTGACCGCAAGATAATGCATTCCCTGGGTTTTCTGTGTGGATATGTACTTTCGCAATCTCCTCATCAGAGATGACTAGTAAGGAGTCACCCATTTCATTCAATTGCAATCTGAAATCATTTTCATCGAAAGGATGGGATTTCGTTTTGTCGTCTTCAAATCGAACCATGAACTCCGTGCAATATCCGAACTCGATATCTGCAGTGTCCATGAACCCTTGAACATTTCGATGGTGTTCTGCATTTACCAATTCGTCCATTGACTGGACAACCGTACGTTCCGGCAACTCTTCACCTTTAAGACAAGCCAAAAATCCTTCATAAACGTAAACGAGGCCTTGTCCGCCGCTATCCACAACGCCAACCTCTTTCAAGACCGGCAATAGATCAGGAGTTCTTTTCAGCGAAGCTTTTGCCTCTGTAAGGACCGCTTCCATTAACTGAATGAGGTCCGTTTCTGTGTTTGCCGTTTCTACTGCGACAGCTGCCGCATCTTTCGCTACAGTCAGAATCGTACCTTCCACAGGCTTCATGACCGCTTTATAAGCCGTTTGCACACCATACTGGAGCGCTTCTGCGAATTCGCTTGCCGATAACGTCTCTTTTTCTTCAACTGATTTACCAAAGCCACGGAACAATTGTGATAAAATCACACCTGAATTTCCACGGGCACCCATTAAGAGTCCTTTGGATAATGCTTGAGAAGTCTTGCCAAGGTGAGCAGAAACGTTCGCTGCCGTCTCTTTCGCACCTGAAGTCATTGATAAATTCATATTTGTTCCCGTATCTCCATCTGGTACCGGGAAGACATTCAGGGAATCCACGTAATCCGCATTTTGTTTAAGATGGTATGCGCCCATCGATACCATCTCTGCAAACTGTAGTCCATCCATCGACTTCATTGAACTGTGTTCCTCCTTCACAGGTTCGTCACACGAACGCCCTGTACATAAATATTGACGGAACCAACTTTCATCCCGAGTGTTTTTTTAAGTGTATACTGTACTTTGGATTGTACTTGGTAGGCAACTTCAGTGATCTTTGTCCCGTATCCGACAATAATATACAGATCGATTTGTGTGTCAGCACCAACGTTACTTACGATGACACCTCTGCTGAAGTTCTCTTTTCTCAGAATTTCCGTCAGTCCGTCCCGAATTTGATGCCTGGAAGCCATTCCCACAACTCCGTAGCATTCAATTGTAGCTTCACCGACGATCCGGGCGATTGTCTCATTCGTTATATCAATTTTCCCATAATCATTTGCAATTTGAATTGACATGCCGTTATCCCTCCTGAATCCAGTTTCACTGTTCACATTGTACTATATACAAGCCTATATGAAAAGAAAGCAAGCGTTTTCTTTAACGTGTAAAGGAAAATTGCTTGAGAGAACAGAGAAAAAAGCTTGCATGGGATAGACGGATATGATAAATTAATCTAGTATGCGAATTATAAGTGAAACGCTTAATCATCATTCGCGAGGAGGTTATAAAATGGCTAAGGAATGTGTAATTACTGGTCGCAAAGCACGTGCAGGGAATAATCGTTCCCACGCAATGAACTCTAGCAAACGTACTTGGGGTGCGAACCTTCAAAAAGTCCGTATTCTTGTAAACGGCAAGCCGAAGCGTGTTTGGGTTTCTGCCCGCGCACTTAAATCAGGTAAAGTTCAACGCGTATAATAGACCGCAACCAACAAAAACGTCAGGCTGAAGTTCAGCCTGACGTTTTTTCTTGTCGCTTTTTTCGTTTTTTCGATGCTGCTGCAGTGGAAGATTTCGCTTTCGCTGTATCCTCCTTAGAAAAAACGACCATGCACTTTCGTACAATTCCACTTACAAACTTAGGCAAGGTAAATGTATAAATCCGCAACTCCCCACTCCTTTCAGGAATCTGAGCTCCTTACCATTAAACATATGCCCGCTTGCATGGAGATAGTACAAGATGGTGCAACAATCTCGTTACTCGTGAAGCGAGTATCTCCAAGACGTAGATCTTCAGAAAAGACTTCATACTTCACTCCTGTCAGCGTAAGATCCTTCACTTCTTCTGTCATACTATAAAACGATAGATAAGGAAACTGCGCATTCTTTTCGAAATGATAGATCCCTTCCCGCAGAAGTATCAGTTCATTTTGTCTGTTCGCCAGGATCAATTGCGTCGATTTATGATCCCCTGCATTGCGAACAAGGAGTTGGACTGCAGAAAACATATGGTCGAGACGTCCGCCTGTCACCCCAGTCAATATAATCCTCTCCGGACTCCAAGAATACGCAAGATTTAATGCCAGTTCTGTATCGGTCTCGTCTTTTTCTGAAGACCTTCTTTCGACGAAACAGCCTGTCGATTCGATTTTCTTCATTTCCTCTTCACTTATGGAATCGAAGTCTCCAACCGCCGCCAGTGGAACGATTCCTGCATCGAGTAGGTGGAGTGCGCCTCGATCAGCACCTATGAACTGTGTGTCTTCATCTGAAAAGAGAGCCAGAGGGATAATTTCTTCCTCTGGCCCCCCCGCACATATTATAATCGTTTTCACTTGACTAGCGCCTTTTCACCCGCATCTCGGATGTTTCTGATTGCTGCAGCTCGGTCTTCCTGATTATAAACCGCTGAACCTGCAACAAATACAGTAGCACCTGCCTCAACACACACACCAATCGTGTCAGGTGTTATTCCGCCATCTATTTCGATCTCGATGGACAAGTTGCGCTCTTTAATAATGTCCGACAGCTGCTGGACCTTTGGAACAACAGAAGAGATGAATTTCTGTCCGCCGAAACCAGGGTTCACCGTCATGAATAGAACAAGGTCGATATCTTCTAGTATGTGGAGGATCGTTTCGACAGGAGTATGCGGATTTAAAACAACGCCGGGTTTCACACCATGAGAACGGATCAGCTGAATCGTTCTATGGAGATGACGACATGCCTCAACATGCACCGTAATATAATCTGCTCCTGCCTTGGCAAATTGTTCAATGTACCGGTCCGGCTCTTCGATCATTAAGTGGACATCCAATGGCAACGTGGTAACAGGGCGGATCGCTTCAACAATCAATGGTCCGATTGTGATATTCGGGACAAAATGACCATCCATCACATCGACGTGGATCCAATCCGCGCCTCCGTGTTCCACTTCTTTGATTTCTTGTCCGAGCTTTGCAAAATCGGCTGATAGGATAGAAGGTGCTAGTTTAATCATACTCCTCAATACCTCGGCTTTCTGTCAGTTATTTCCTGTAAGAATTGCAAATAATGATGGTAACGGCTTTGAATGATCTCGCCTGATTCCACTAGTCTTTTCACTTCACACGAAGGTTCTTTCAAATGCAGACATCCTCTGAATTTACATTGTTCAGATGCTTCGAGAAACTCAGGAAAACAGCTGCCTAATTCCTGTTTTTCAAGAGTATCGAACTCCAAAGAACTAAATCCCGGTGTATCTGCAACCAATCCACCTGCCACTTCATGTAATTCAACATGGCGTGTCGTATGCTTACCGCGTCCGAGAGACTCTGAAATTTCACCGGTCTCAAGTGACAGATTCGGTAAAAGCGTATTGAGCAATGTCGACTTGCCAACCCCCGACTGCCCCGCAAGAACCGTAGTATTCCCCTCTAGATGAGGACGCAATTTCTCAAGAAGGCCAGGTTCGTCAATCGCAGTCATTAGGACGGAGTAACCAATCGATCGGTAATACGCCGCAGCTTCCTCTGCAGCCTGGAGTTCCGCTTCGTTCGCCTTATCCTTCTTCGTTAAGCAGATGACTGGCTTAATATAATGGGACTCGACCAGGACAAGAAAGCGATCCAGCAAGTTGGAGCTGAACGTCGGCTCTACAATTGAAACCGCGAGCAGCGCCAAGTCGATATTGGAGACAGGCGGACGGACCAATTCATTTTTCCTTGGATGAACTTCAGTAATCGTCGCATCTTCTTCACCTTCTTGGACGTAGGTTACCCAGTCCCCTACAAGCGGAGTGATTTTCCGCTTTCTAAATACGCCTCTTCCTCTGCAACGCACTGTCCCACCATCATACTTTACATAATAAAACCCGCTAATCGCTTTTCGAATTTGACCTTCCGGCATCCTATCCCCATCCTTATTGAATATCTTTGTAGTCGAACGTCTTTTCTTCGATGATTGTTGTTCCTCGGAGGATTTTATAACCGCCTCGTTGACCTTCTTCCAGTTCTACTGTAATTTGCTCCTCAGCGTCCTCAGTTATGTCAAATTCCTTGATAGGATCGGTCATGGAATTTTCGCGGTCTTGGATGTAGATGCGAACAGTTTGAGGAACTCTATCTTCTTCCCCATCACCAGAAGAACCATCGTCTTCCATCACTTCATAAGGTATCTTGACACGCTTCACAAAAAGTTTAACACGCTTTTGAGCTGGACCTTTTGATATCGTCACATTAACTTCAGATCCGATAGGCAACGACTGGCCGGCAGTAGGTTCCTGTTTCATAACTTGCCCTGCGGGAATCGTATCCGAATTCCTCTTTTTCACAACTGTAATATTGAAACCTGAAGAACGTGCGTACCGAGTCAACTGATCATCCGTATAGCCAATCAAACTTTCCAAAGTTCTCGTCTCTTGACCTTTACTTACTGTGAAAATCACATCCGTTTCACTTGGAACAACTTCTGAATCCGGATCAGGGTCTTGGCTCAAGATGGTTCCTTTAGGTTGATCATCATAGACTTCTTCTGGTTTAATCGACTTGAATTTATAAGGTTCCAGACGTTCTTTGATGGAATCATAGTCTCTTCCTATATAGTCGCTAAACGTCGTTGTCTCTTTTCCCGTACTGATGTATAACTTGACTGCGCTTCCTTTATCGCGTTCTTTGTTCGCTTCAGGAATGGTCCGGAAAACTTCCCCTTTTTCATACTCCTCGGAAGGTTGAGGTACTTTGTCGTCAATAACAAACCCTTTTTCTTCCAGGAGTGCGATTGCATCTGCTTCGTCTTTCCCCAATACGTCAGGGACAGCCACTTGTTGGTCAAACACACCTGTGAGATACAGTACAGCGATTGCAGCAGCGATCAAAATCGCTAGACTTGCAACAATCGGCCATTTTTTACGTTTTTTCTTTTTTTGGACCGGCTCTTGTTTCACGGGATCTGGCTCTATCCGAACCGGCTCCATTTTCACTGTTTGTTCAGAATCGAGTAAGTTCGGTGCATCTTTAATGATGGGAAGGGCGCGTGTCTCATCCTCATCAAACGGGATGACGAACTTTGGCTCATCTGCACGCGATGGATCGAGAACTGTCAGCAGATCATCATACATCGCATCTGCTGATACGTACCGATGTCTTGCGTCTTTTGCCGTTGCTTTTAATATGACATTTTCCACACATTGCGGAATCGAAGGGAAATCTGCCCTCACCGAAGGGGTTTCTTCTTGCAGATGCTTAAGCGCAATCGCCACTGCAGATTCTGCTGAGAATGGCAGCTTCCCTGTCAGTAATTCATAAAAGACGATCCCTAACGAGTAAATATCAGATTTCTTCGTTGCCATCCCGCCTCTTGCTTGTTCAGGCGAAAGGTAATGGACGGTACCGAGTACGGAATTCGTTTTCGTGTGGGAGGTTGCTGTAAGCGCCATCGCGATTCCGAAATCTGTAATCTTCACGTCCCCGTCTTCATCCATCAATATATTTTGAGGCTTCACATCACGATGAATAATTCCATTGTGATGGGCATTCGAAATGGCTGAAACGAGCTGCAGCATGATGGGAATCGCTTTTTCAGGTTCAAGTGGGCCATTCTCCAAAATGAAGCGCTTCAATGTCAGACCCTTCACATACTCCATCACTAGGTAGTGAAGCTCATCTTCTTCGCCCACATCAAAGATATTGACGATGTTCGCATGGGTCAAACTGGTAGCAGAAAGCGCTTCACGCTGAAATCGGCGCTTCAATTCTTCTTCGTTTGCAAAATCATAATTCAGAACTTTAATCGCGACATCCCGATTCAAAATCACGTCATGCGCTACGTATACTTTAGACATCCCGCCTTCACCGATTGTGCCGATGATATCATAGCGGTCTCCAATTCGATTACCGATCATACGGCACCAGCTCCAAGGTCGGAGGAGGCAAGCAATACCGCAGTAATGTTGTCCTCCCCACCTCTTGTGTTAGCCAGATCAATCAGTTGAATCACTTTATCGTCAAGAGTGTTTTCAGTGACTATGATTTCCCTCATTACTTCCGCTTCTACTTTGTTACTTAGACCATCTGTGCACAATAACAGATAGTCTCCTTTTGTTAAAGGTACATGATAGAATTCCGGTTCGATATCCCGTTCAGAACCGACAGCCCGCATAATCCAATTTCGCTGTGGGTGTACTTCAGCCTCTTCTTCCGTAATTTCACCACTTGCCAGAAGTGCATTTACGTAGGAATGGTCTTTAGTCAGCTGAGTGATCGTCTCGGAAGTAATTGTATAGACCCTGCTATCTCCAACATGTGCAATGTAACAATTTCCTTCTGCAATGACTGCAGCTTCAAGCGTCGTTCCCATTCCTTCGTGTTCAGGAGACGATTGCGCCTTCTCAAAAATCAACTGGTTCACTTTACGAATCATGGAATCGAGCCATGCATTCCATGATTCCTTAGATTCAGGCATCGTTGCGTTCAGCTCATTGAAATGTTCTCCCATTAGGCGTACCGCCATGGCACTTGCGACATCACCGCTTCGATGACCACCCATGCCGTCAGCAATGACAGCGAGCGCGTAGCCGTTATCCCGTACAAATACAGCAGCTTGGTCTTCGTTGAACGTACGTTTCCTGCCTATGTCCGTTCGTACACTGAAATGCATTGCGCTTCCCCCATCCCTGTACGTGTTTTAGTCAATACTCGCTGGTTTTTGCAACGTCGCTGCAAAGAATCCATCACTGCCGAAGTGTTGTGGTAAGACTTGCAGCATTCCATTAGGTGTCGCAAGTCCTGCTTGTTCGAAAAACTCCGGAACTAGTTTTACAGCTTCAGGATGACGTTCTAAAAATTGAAGAACCACCCCGTCATTTTCGGTTTTATCGACAGTACAAGTGCTATAGACAATTTTACCGCCCGGCTTGACGAGTGACCAAGCTGTTTCCAGTAGCTCCGATTGGATTTTTGTCAGTGATTCAAGATCCGCTTCGGTTTTGTTGTACTTGATTTCAGGCTTTCTGCGAATCACACCGAGTCCGCTGCATGGAGCATCCACTAAAATCCGGTCGAATGTGTCCGGTTCATACGTATAGTTCAGTTCACGGCTATCCCCGCTTGAAGTCCAAATTGACTTGAGTCCCAACCTCTCCGCATTTTCTTCGATCAGCTCAAGCTTATGCTCATGCAGATCGTGCGCATGCACTTCCCCTGTATCTCCTAAGTGTTCAGCAATTTGTGTCGTTTTTCCGCCAGGTGCTGCACACATATCGAGTACTTTCATTCCCGGATGGACATCCAATGCGTAAACTGGAAGCATGGAACTCTCATCTTGAACAGTGAGCCAGCCTTTTGTGTACGTATATGTGTTAGCGATATTTCCCGAGTGACAATAAACCGCTTCAGGCACCACTTTACCCATTTCAACTTTCGCGCCTTCACTTTTCAATTGGTGCAACGCTTTTTCAATAGTTGTTTGTACAGTATTGATGCGGGCAGTGTTCGTAGGGGGCACATTATTCGCATGTGCCATCTCAGCTGTATCCTCCATGCCGTATTGGTCAATCCAACGACGGATGAGCCATTCAGGGTGACTCGTTTCAAGTGCTAGTCGTTTGATTTCGTCCGTCTCTTCTTCAATAGAACGGACGCCTTGGCGCAATACCGAACGTAAAACACCGTTCACGAGTCCTGTAGTCCCTTTATGTCCACGCCGCTTGGCAATTTCCACTGCTTCATTGACCGCTGCATGTGGCGGGATTTTAGTTAAGTAAACAATTTGATAGAGTGACATGCGCAGCAGTTCACGTACCCAGTCATCCAGTTTCCCTTTGATAAAAGGCTGCAGATAATAGTCCAATGTAAGACGATGCTGTAACGTACCATATGTCAAATTCGTCAATAACGGCTTATCTTGATCTTTAATGGCATACGTTTTCATCGTACGTGTCAGCAGTAAATTACTGTATGCTTGGTTACGACTGACTTCTAACAGGATGGAAAGCGCCGCATCGCGGACGTTTCCTCTCCATATGTCTTTCTTCTTTGCTGTCATAGGAACAGATCTCCTTTTTTCCACTGGCTACCTGATCCGTTCAAAAAGACTGTTGCAGTCATGCGTTTTTTCCCGGAAGGCTGTAACTCAGTTATTGCAATCGCTGTGTCATCACCTGTTTTGACGAGAATGCGATCCTTCGTTAACTCGATGATTTCGCCTGGCTCGCCTTTCTTTACAACTGGTACCGCTTCCGTCTTCCAAATTTTCACGTTTTCACCATCAAATGTCGTATAAGCTGTCGGCCACGGTGTAAGCCCTCTTACTTGGTTATGGATATCCGTTCCTGTACGTGCCCAGTCGATCCTCTCCTGTTCGCGAGAGATGTTTTTCGCGAATGTTACAAGTGCTTCATCTTGTGGTATACGTGCATTTGTTCCTTCCAGAATAGAAGGCAATGTCTCTTTCAACAACTTTTCACCAATGAGTGATAACTTTTCAAACATCGTGCCTGTATCATCCGTTGATAAGATAGGGGTTGTCGCTTGTGAAATGATGTCACCAGCATCGAGTTTTTCCACCATGTACATAATCGTGACACCGGTTTCGGTACATCCGTCCATAATAGCTTGATGGATGGGCGCTCCACCGCGATAAGCTGGAAGCAAGGAAGCATGGACGTTAATGCATCCCAATCTCGGAACATCCAACAACTCTTTCGGCAAAATCTGGCCAAACGCTGCTGTAACGATCAAATCCGGAGCGAGTGCTTTTATCTCTTCCAATTCAGCGGAACCTCTCAATTTTTCGGGCTGGATGACAGGAAGTCCAAGACGCAATGCTTCCGCTTTTACAGGAGGCGGCGTCAATACACGCTTACGTCCAACCGGTCTGTCAGGTTGAGTGACAACCCCAACAATTGAATAGCCTTCTTCATGAAGCATTCTTAAAATCGGGGCCGAAAAATCAGGTGTCCCCATAAATAAAAGCTTATTCAATCCCTTCACCTTCCTTCTCAAGTTGAACAAGTTCCTCGTCCAATTCCTCAAATTCCGATGCATCGACAATCCGGCTGATTTTCGTGTTGAACAAAATGCCGTCCAGATGATCGATCTCATGCATAATTGCACGTGCTTCAAAGCTTTCCGCTTCCAGTTCGTAAAGGGAACCATCTCGTTCCTGTGCTTCCACCCGGACAAAGAAAGGACGCTTTACTTCACCATATAAATCCGGGAAGCTGAGACATCCTTCCAAGTCTACATCTTCCCCGCCAATCGCAGTAATGACTGGATTGATCAGTTCAATCGGAGGATCTCCTTCACCTATATCCACAATGGCAGCACGGATGGAATGTCCGACTTGCGGCGCAGCGATCCCTACACCATCTGCAGCAATCATCGTTTCCATCATATCGTCCAACAACCGATGTAAGTCCCGGTCGAATTTCGTCACTTCTTTTGTTTTTGTTTCTAATATTTCAGCTGGATATTTAACAATTTCTAGTACAGTCAAACAAATTCCTCTTTTCAGATCGTTATTCAATAGATAACGACAGGTGATTTATCAACAGATAGCAACAATCCGTCTTTTATCCAATCTGTTCGGTAAAAGCGGATGAGCGCTTGCAGCGTCTCTGTCAATTTCGGTTCTTTTTTGTATTTTATCAAACATTGATAGCGATATCTATTATTCACCCGACTGATAGCAGAAGCTGTAGGACCGATAATGACGCTTTCAGGACTTAACCCTTCCGCTAAAAACCGAGCGGCTTTGTCTGCATACCCGACTACTTTCATTAAGTCTTCATGGCTGAATTGAATATTGACGATATAGAAAAATGGCGGATAGCCAAACTGCTTCCGGGAAGTCATTTCCATATGATAGAAAGGCTCATATACTTGGGCTTTCGCAAGCTCAATCGCGTAATGTTCAGGAGTGTACGTTTGAACGAAAACCTCCCCTTCCAAATCATGGCGCCCCGCTCTGCCGCTCACTTGTGTCAGCAATTGGAAAGTTTTTTCCGCCGCTCTGAAATCTGCCAAATGGAGGGTCGTATCCGCCGCTAAAACACCAACTAGCGTGATATTCGGGAAATCGAGCCCTTTGGCAATCATTTGGGTTCCAAGCAAAATGTCTGCTTGTCCTTCACTGAATTTCTGAAGCAGGCGGGCATGGGACCCTTTTTTGCGGGTCGTGTCGACATCCATCCGGAGGACCCGTGCTTCCGGGAAGAGTTTAGTGATTTCTTCTTCCGCTTTTTGGGTACCCGTTCCAAAAAAACGGATGTGTTCACTTTCGCATTCCGGACAGACGTGTGGCACTCGTTCTTCATGACCGCAGTAATGACATTTTAAACTCTCCGACGCCCTATGATACGTCAATGAAATATCACAGTTAGGACATTGAATTGTCGTTCCGCAATCCCGGCATAAAACAAACGAAGAGAATCCGCGTTTGTTTAAAAACAATACTGTCTGTTGCCCTTTGTCCAATCGATCCCGGACCGCTTCCGCTAATGGGACGGAAAACATCGATCGGTTTCCGTCTTTCAGCTCTGCTCGCATATCGACAATAGTGACGTTCGGCAGTGCTTGGTCTTTTGCACGAGTAGGCAATTCGAGTAGACGGTAAACTTCTTTCGATGTGCGCGCATAGGATTCAAGTGCCGGGGTAGCACTCCCGAGAATAACAGGGCAATGATTGAATTGCGCTCGCCAAATCGCGACATCCCGAGCATGATAGCGTGGAGAATCTTCCTGTTTATAAGTGGACTCATGCTCTTCATCGAGAATAATGATCCCTAGTTTTTCAAACGGAGCAAAAATAGCGGAACGTGCTCCAACGACCACTTTCACTTGTTTTCTATGAATTTTACGCCACTCATCATATTTTTCACCTGCAGAGAGGGCGCTATGCATGACTGCGACTTGGTCGCCGAAACGGTCTTTGAATCTGGAAGTCATTTGGGGCGTCAGCGAAATTTCCGGCACAAGCACAATTGCTTCTTGACCGGATGATAACACCTCATCAATCGTACGCAAGTAGACTTCGGTCTTACCGCTTCCTGTGATTCCATGTAATAGGAACGTCGTGTCAGAACCTGATCGGAATGCATCAAGTACTTCATCCACTGCATGTTGCTGATGGCTCGTAAGCTGTTTTGGAATGGCAGTATCCCGTAATTCGAAAGCTTCCGGTTCCCGATACACTTCCGTCTTTCTTTCTTGTGCAGCCCCTTTTTCGATGATTGTCTTCAAAACGGTGGACGATACACCGGATTCAGCAATCAGTTTCCCCGCTTCAATCGATTGACCTGCGTGCTCGATCATCCACTCAAGCAAGATACGCTGTTTTACCGCTTGTTTGCTCACTGACGCTAGCAGCAGATGTAATTCTTCTGATTCGGCAATATGGATCATCCGGACCTTTTTCACTGCCGTTTGTTGTTTAACGAGTGTATCCACTCGGACTGCACCACTATCCACGTAATTTTTCAGCTGTTTCAACAGCTCTTTCGTATCCGCTAACTTGAGTGGAATCCGATCTCTGCCGCGCAACATGTTCGCGAATTCGGTGTCTGTGATGGCATCCGGATCCTCTACTTGGATGAATTTCTCGTACTTTGCACGCATAGCTGCTGGTAACATGACTTGAAGAGCTTCTATACGATAGGCGAGTGTATCGGTCGCAAGCCACTCCGATAGTTCGAGTAATTCCGGAGATAGGATCGGCTCAAAATCGATGAGTTCGTCTAATGGTTTTAACTTACTGATGTCCACGTCACTTTCTTGTTTTAAAGCGATTACATAGCCCACTACTTTCCGCGGACCAAATGGGACTTTTACGCGCATCCCTGGTTCAACGAATCCAGCAAACAGCTCAGGGATCTTATAGTCAAATGGACGATCTATCGGGTATGCTGCGACGTCCACGATCACTTCGGCGATCATAGGGAATCTTGTCCTTCTTGAACAATAGTTGTCAGCAGTTTTTTTGCAAGCTCCTTTTTCTCCATAGCTGGGAACGGAATCTCAACACCTGCCCGGGAGATTAATGTAACAACGTTGACATCACTCCCGAAGCCACCTGACGGGTTCGTAACATCATTGACAATAATCCAATCGAGATTTTTCGATTCCAACTTACCTTTTCCATATGTAAGGGCATCTGTCGTTTCCGCTGCAAATCCGATAAGCTGTTGTGTAGTTTTCCTCTCGCCTAACGTTTTCAAAATATCGGTTGTCCGTTCCAACTCCAACGATGCGGCCCCTTCTTTTTTCTTCATTTTTTGGTCATGGAATGTTTTTGGCCGATAATCTGCCACCGCCGCAGATTTCACGACGTAATCAGCATCTGTGTAATGATCTAAAACAGCTTCAAGCATTTCAGATGCACTTTCAACACGGATAAGTTTTACGCCCAATGGCGGATCAAGTGCAACAGGTCCTGAAATAAGAGTTGTTTCAGCACCTAGTTCGATGGCAGCTTGAGCCATCGCATACCCCATCTTACCGCTTGAGAAATTTGAAATATACCGGACCGGATCAATGCGTTCCAATGTCGGACCTGCTGTTACAACAACCTTTTTTCCAGTAAGCGGGAGTTGCGGTTTTTCATTGAAAAAAGAATGGACTAATTCCACAATGCGCTCAGGCTCTTCCAGTCTCCCTTTTCCAACATACCCACATGCTAAAAAGCCTTCGGAAGGTTCGATGAATCGTACACCGTCCCGATACAGACGATCGATATTCCGAAGAACCGCTGGATGCTCATACATATGGACATTCATCGCAGGAGCGACCCAAATAGGAGCTGTCGCTGCAAGTAAGAGTGTAGACGCCATATCATCTGCAATGCCATTTGCTAATTTCCCGATGAAATTCGCAGTAGTCGGAGCTACAATGATGAGATCAGCCCAATCCGCAAGGTCGATATGCGCGATGACCGACGAGTCTTTTTCGTCGAACGTATCGAAATAGACGTCATTCCTCGACATCACTTGAAACGATAATGGCTGAACAAATTCCATAGCAGAGCGGGTCATTACCACTTTCACCTGCGCCCCGGATTGACTCAACTTACTAACCAGTGCTACCGCTTTGTAGACAGCAATGCCACCCGTCACACAAAGTAAAACTTTTTTGTTGGCTAACACCATCTTCATCCTCCCCGAAAATGACAAACTCCCAAAGAAAGTACTTTTTCTAAGGGAGCCTCCATATGTGTATTCAACTCAAGTACGTTTAAATTTCGTCCTCGTAGACAACGGAAGCGTCCGTCTTGCGTTTGTGAAGCATGCCAGCCGCTACTTCTTCAAGTGCTTTCCCGACATTCTTATGGGATGTGTAGGAAACCAGTTGTTCATCTTTCTTCTCTTGCATTTCGCGGGCTCTTTTTGCAGCGATTGAAACAAGTGTGTACTTTGAATCGATTTTCTCTTTTAGTGAATCAACAGATGGATATAACATTGTTTTATTCCCCTTCCAACATAGCTAAATAACGTTCTTCCACACGTTCTCTACGGCAATGCTCAGCCATAACAATTGCATTGATGCGATCACATGCTTTCGTCACCTCATCATTTTCCACAACATAATCATATAAGTCCATCATCTCCAACTCATCGCGCGCTTTTGCGACACGTGATGCGATGACTTCAAGAACTTCTGTCCCTCGTCCGACAAGCCGTTGCTCTAAATGCGAAAGGCTTGGCGGAGCTAAGAAGATGAATAGACCGTCCGGCATTTTTTCCCGTACTTGTGCAGCACCGACCACTTCGATCTCCAAGAAGACATCTCTTCCCGAATCGAGTGTCTCGTTGACATAGTCAAGTGGTGTCCCGTAATAGTTTCCGACATACTCCGCATGTTCAAGAAGTTTCCCTTCTTCAATCAGTGCCTCAAACACTTCACGCGTACGGAAAAAATAATCGACGCCATCCACTTCGCCTTCTCTTGGCTGACGTGTCGTCATCGATATCGAATATTCATAATTGGTGTCCGGAGACGCAAAAAGCTCTTTCCGGACAGTTCCTTTTCCGACTCCCGATGGGCCGGAAAGAACAATCAAAAGTCCTCGTTGTTTAAACATGCAATCCCTCTTCTAATGTAGTCTCTCCATTCAAATCAGCCCTAATCCAGTTCGATCCGAAGTTTGTATTCGTATTATACCATATGTTTGGCGTGTAGTGCTAAAATGGAGGAAACGAAAAGAAAGAGGAATTCACATGGCATTTGACGGGTTATTTACAACCGCGATGAAACGCGAACTACAGATGATGGAAAGCGGGCGGATCACAAAGATCCACCAACCGAACGCACAAGAAACCGTATTCATCATCCGTGCAGGCGGTCAAAACCGAAAATTACTTTTTTCGGTACATCCTTCCTATGCACGCGTACAATTTACAGAGGAAACGATTCAGAACCCTAAAGAACCTCCAATGTTTTGCATGACGCTTCGAAAACACTTGGAAGGGGGAACAATTACAGCAGTCGAACAACTAGGAACCGACCGGATTTTGAAGTTTACGATCCGTTCGAAAAATGAAATTGGAGACGATATGGAACGCGCGATCATTTTTGAGATTATGGGCCGTCACAGTAACTTCTTATTGATTGATCCGGAACGCGAAATGATCATCGATAGTATGAAACACTTGCCACCTAGCGTGAACAGCTATCGGACAATCATGCCTGGTCAACCTTATATTCCGGCTCCTCCTCAAGATAAGCGGGATCCTTTTACTCTCACACAAGAAGTTTTTGAACAATTGCTTCCGACGTTTGATACGCCTAAAGCGGTCGTTCAGGAGCTGTCAGGGTTTTCGCCCGGTCATGCTGAAGAACTGCTGTATCGACTCACTCATTCATCAGAACAATCCGCATTTCAAACCTATCAATCTTTCGTTCAGATATTTTCAGAGGGACCATTCCATCCGAATACGGTTGAAAAAGACGGCAAGTTATTATTTTCTGCAGCTGAGCTGACGTTTACACAAGAATCCGAGATTGTGTATCCGACATTAGGTGAGTTGCTCGACAAAGTGTATTTTGCTCGTGCAGTGAGAGAACGAGTGAAAGCGCAGGCAGCGGATTTGGAGCGGTGGCTGGATAACGAAATAGCGAAATTGAAATTGAAGGTTCAAAAACTGGAAAAAGAACGTAATGATGCGGGACGTCTTGATACGTTCCAACTTTACGGCGAACTTCTTACAGCGAACAGTTATGCCATTGAGAAAGGGCAAAAAGAAGCCGTTGTGGATAACTATTACGAGCAAGGCACGACTGTCACGATTCAGCTCGATCCGCGGAAATCCGTAATCGATAATGCACAACGCTATTTTTCCAAATATACGAAAGCAAAAAATGCATTAATTCAGCTGGCAAGTCAATTGGAAAAGGCACACGAAGACATCGAGTACTTTGAAATGGTGAAACAGCAAGTCATGCAAGCATCTACCGATGATATCGATGAAATCCGTGACGAACTTGCAGAACTCGGTTTCATGAAAGCTCGGAAAGGTAAGAAGAAAGTGAAGCCGAAGAAGCCAATGCCTGAATCCTATCAGTCGACCGATGGTGTGAAAATTTCTGTAGGGAAAAACAACCGGCAGAATGATTGGCTGACTTCGAAGCTAGCCGCACGCAATCACATTTGGCTCCATACAAAAGATATTCCAGGATCACACGTTGTGATCCACGACGCGGAGCCTAGCGACGCAACGATACAAGAAGCTGCCACACTCGCGGCTTACTTCAGCAAGGCTCGCGGCTCTGCTTCTGTTCCTGTCGATTTCACTGAAGTGCGACACGTGAAAAAGCCCAATGGTTCGAAACCCGGGTTTGTCATTTATTTTGAGCAGAAGACGATTTTTGTTACGCCTGATGAAGACATCGTACGAAAATTGAAAGCTTGAATTGAACCAGTAAGGCTACACGCCTTGCTGGTTTTCTTATTTCACTGGGCGAGTGCTCATAAATACTCCAATTCGCTCATAAACTTGAGAAAATGATCATAAATCGTCGAAAACGCTCATAAATCACAAATTATGATCATAAAACCCATTTTGTGCTCATAAACACAAAAAAGTGATCATAAGACGACAAAATCGCTCATAAAACATTCAGCGCTGCCAAGAACCTCGAAGATTCATCGGAAAACTACAGACAACACCACATTGCATCACCAAACGACATCCGACGAATGCTGTCGAAAAAATATCTCCACAAAAAAAGAAGCACAGCGTAAAACGCCAGCTTCTGTCATTTATTGCAACGTTCCTGATTTTAATTTTTGGTGCCAGTCTAGGAGTGAGGCAACGGATTCTTCTCGGATAGCTCCGGAGCGGGTAGCCACTTCAGCGAGTGCATTGAAATCCGTGAGACTTGTATACGATAAGCCAGCCTGTTCAAATGCATGATCTGCACTTTCCAATCCATATGTAAAGATGGAGACGACGCCTTCTACTTGAACGCCCGCTTCTTTTAACGCATCTGCCGCTGTCAAACTGCTGCCGCCCGTAGAGATTAAATCTTCTACAATGATCGCACGGTCTTCCGGCTTCAATTTACCTTCGATCTGCTTGCTGCGTCCATGACCTTTCGCTTTCGAGCGGACATAGACCATCGGCAATCCTAAAATATCCGCAATCCATGCTGCGTGTGGAATTCCCGCTGTTGCAGTCCCAGCAATCACAGTTGTATCAGGGTAATTAGCTTTGATGGATGCCGCCATTCCTTCTGCGATCCGTCGTCTTCCGCCTGGGTCGGACATGATGAGGCGGTTGTCACAATAGATAGGTGATTGAATTCCTGAAGCCCACGTGAAAGGCTCATCTGGACTAAGTGTCACAGCACCAACGTGCAATAGAATTTTTGCGATTTCCTGTTTTGTCATTATTCACTCAGTCCTTTCCACTGCCGTGCAATTTCCTCGTATGCTGCTAACGGATCTGCAGCCCCTATAATCGAGCGACCCACTACAATATGTGTCGACCCCATTCTTTTCGCTTCCGCAGGTGTCGCGATTCTTTTCTGATCATGTGCTGCGTCATTTGCAAGACGAATTCCCGGAGTCACTTTCAAAAACTCGCGTCCACATGCCTCAGCAATTGAATGAGCCTCTAAAACGGAACATACTACGCCATCCAACTTTGAAGATTGAGCAAGTTTTGCGTAGTGAAGAACTGAATCGTTCAACGAAGTTTGAATGAGTTGCTCCCGCTGCATCTGCTCTTCCGTTGTCGATGTCAACTGAGTGACTGCAATAATGGATGGTCGCTTCATCCCCGTTGCCGTTCCTTTATCCAATCCTTCAAGCGCCGCTTCCATCATGAACGAACCGCCTGCTGCATGTACATTCACTAAATCTGCACCAACTGATGCAAGTGATGTCATCGCTGATTTCACCGTATTCGGGATATCATGTAATTTCAAGTCCAGGAACACGTCGAACCCTTGCTCTTTTAGACGATACACAATACTCGGACCTTCCTTATAAAAAAGTTGCATGCCTACTTTGACAAATGTACCGCTGTCAAACGGTTTTAAAAAGGACAATGCGGCTTCTTGATGTTCGAAATCCAATGCTATGATTGGGGAGGTGTTCATACCGCATGGCTCCTTCCGATTAACTCTGTAATAGTTTCAAGTCCTAATTCATCCAGCATTGTTGGCAAAGCTTGAATAATCTCCGGACAAACGAATGGATTGACAAAATTTGCTGTACCGACTGCTACTGCACTTGCTCCCGCAGATAAAAAGTCGATGACATCGTCTGCATCAGCAACTCCGCCCATTCCGATGATCGGTATATTGACCGCTTTACTCACTTCATAGACCATTCGGATGGCAACCGGTTTCACTGCTGGTCCCGAAAGTCCACCTGTTCCGTTCGCTATGACCGGCTTTCCTGTTTTCCGGTCAAGGCGCATGCCGACTAATGTGTTGATCATCGTAATCCCATCAGCTCCAGCATCCTCCACCGCTTTCGCAATCACTGTAATGTCAGACACATTTGGTGATAATTTAACATATACCGGAACACTCGATACCGCCTTTACAGCTGAAGTCAACTCCGCTGCAAGTTGTGGATCTGTTCCGAAGGCAATCCCGCCACACTTGACGTTTGGACACGAAATATTCAATTCCAGCGCGTTGACGTTGGGTGCTTTAGAAATCGCCTCTGCCACTTGAACATAATCTTCCGTTTCAGAGCCTGCCACGTTTGCGATAATTGGAACGTCATGTTGTGCAAGTCGTGTCAACTCTTCTGTCATTACCCGCTCCAAACCTGGATTTTGAAGTCCTATAGCATTCAACATCCCAGCAGCCGTTTCCGCTACACGGGGAGTTGGATTGCCAAAACGCGTTTCCAGCGTCGTTGCTTTAATCATTATTGCCCCAAGCTGTGACAAATCGTACAAATTTCCGTACTCTTTTCCAAACCCGAAACATCCTGATGCAGGCATGATCGGATTTTTAAGGGATAAACCGGGTAATTCAACAGCTAATCGGTTCATATCGCCACCACCCCCGCTGGAAATACAGGTCCATCCGAACAAACTTTGACATAAGGCATGTCTTGTCCGGCTTGTGTTTCACATACACATGCGAAGCAGGCACCGATTCCACACCCCATACGCTGCTCGAAAGAAAGGAATCCTTGGTGTTCTGGAAATGCTTGTTGCACTGCATGAAGCATCGGTGTCGGACCACATGTGTAATACGTCGTGAAGTCAACTGGATTTTTTGCGAGCGAATCCGTGACAAACCCCCGCTCACCTGAACTGCCATCTACAGTCACAATTCGTGTGTCTCCAAGAGCAGCAAATTCTTCTTCATAAAAAACAGCATTAGCGGATTGAAATCCTAGAATATGTACACAACGGACTCCTTTTGCAGTCAATTCTTTTGATAGCTGGTACAACGGTGGCACACCAATCCCTCCTCCTATCAGAAGGGCGGTCTCCCCTTGTCCGGAATTGTCTGCTGAGAAACCGTTTCCGAGCGGTCCAAGTACATCCACTTCGTCTCCAACTTGTTTCGCAGCCAGTAGCTGTGTACCTCGTCCTTCCGCCCGGAAGATCAGCGTCATCCGTTGCTGTCTTTTGTCATAAGAAGCGATTGAGATAGGTCTTCTTAATAACGGTTCAAATGTATCGGATACACGTATATGAACAAATTGACCGGGTGAGGCAATCTCGTTCACGAGATTCCCTTCAAGTACCATTTCAATAATATTATCGGCGAGTTGACGTGTTGCGCATATAGCCATTCTGTTCTGCACAATCATGCAAGAACCCCCTTCTAATTCTCTCGATCGTTCCGGTCCTCATTTCTGTTCTGAAAAGACTGGTTCTCCTGCGAACAATGTCAGAACTGGCCATCCCGTACAAGTCACTCCTGCAAACGGTGTGTTTTTGCCTTTTGATAAAAACGTAGTTGGATCGATTGCCTGCTCCGTCGTCAAATCGAGCACAACAAGATCAGCTGGAGCACCTTCTTCAATCGAACCATACGGAAGGTCAAACACGTCACATGGTTTTTTCGTAAACCACTCGACAAGTTGTTTCAACGACCAGTCACCATTTTTCACAAAGTGTGTATAAAGTAACGGAAAGGCTGTTTCGAATCCAGTGATGCCGAATGGCGCTTTCTTGAACCCTGCAGCCTTTTCTTCTGCACTATGGGGAGCGTGATCCGTTGCGATGAAGTCAAGCGTACCGTCTAGCAGCCCTTCACGTAATGCAGCCAAATCCTCGTTTCCTCTTAAAGGCGGATTCATCTTCCAAACAGCATCATCTTCTGGAATATCGTGTTCTGTGAGCAATAAATGATGAGGTGTCACTTCAGCTGTTACACGCACACCCGCACGTTTTGCATCACGGATTACGCGAACGGATTCTTTTGTACTGACGTGACAGACATGATAATGGGCACCCGCAGCTTCAGCAAGCAGGATATCCCGTGCGATATGAACCGATTCTGCAACAGACGGAATTCCCGGAAGGCCAAGTTCCTTATTGCGGATTCCTTCGTGCATCGCGCCACCATAAATTAGCGTATTATCTTCACAGTGAGCAACGACTGCCATGTTCAGCTTTGCAGCGTCTTGCATCGTCTCAAGCATCATCCCTGCTTCTTGGATTCCAACGCCATCATCCGTAAACGCAAAAGCTCCATGCTCTTTCAACTCCGCCAGGTTCGTGCGCTCTTTCCCGGCTTCACGGATTGTAATCGAAGCATAGGGCAGTACGCGAATAACTGCATTTTTTTCGATTAACGCGTTCACATGTTCGATATTTTTAATCGTATCCGGTACTGGCCGCGTATTCGGCATTGCACAGATCGTCGTGTAACCGCCTTTCGCAGCAGCTTTCGTTCCACTTTCAATCGTTTCCTTATGCTCGCCTCCCGGCTCACGTAAGTGTACATGTACATCGACAAATCCAGGTGCTAGGCAAGAACCGTTACCTTCAATCACTTCAGCTCCATTCACCTCTAAATTTCGTCCGATTTCTGCAATTTTGCCATCTTGAATTCGTACATCCTTTAACTCTTGTGACGTTTCGTCATATAGCCAAATATTTCGGAGCAGCTTGTGCATGAACATTTCCCCCTCTTAAAATCATATCCATCGCAGCGGCACGGATGTAAACTCCATTTTCAACCGCTTCATATACTCTTAGCTTTGGATGAGTAGTCAATGATTCTGCAATCTCCACTCCCCAGTTGATCGGTGCAGGATGCATGATAATCGCATCTTCTTTCATCATCGCTGCACGTTCAGCAGTCAATCCGTATTGTGCGTGATACTCCTCTTTTGTAAAGCTCATCTCTTCGTTGTGACGCTCATGCTGAACACGCAGCAGCATGACGACATCTGCTTGTTCAATTACATCATCCCAGCTTGTAACTGTTTCATAATCCCCGGACCATTCATCCGGACAGAGGTATTGCACGTTTGCACCTAGTTTTTGTAATGCTTCAGCGTTCGATGCAGCAACCCTGCTGTGTGATAAATCTCCAGCAATGACCACATTTAGCCCTTCGAAGTAGCCGAACTCCTCTTTGATAGTAAACAGGTCCAATAAGGATTGGCTTGGATGTTGGCCTGTACCGTCCCCACCGTTAAATACCGGAATTTTAATGCCTTCAAGCTGCTTGTAATACTCTTTTTCAGGGTGCCGGATGACCACTGCATTTACACCAAGTGCTTCTAGCGTTCTAACCGTATCGAAAAGAGTTTCCCCTTTCGTCGTACTCGAATGGCCTGGATCGAATTGGATGATTTCCAGTCCTAATTTTCGTTCCGCAATCTCGAAGCTAAGTTTTGTGCGTGTACTTGGCTCAAAAAACAAGTTGCTCACTAAATATTTCCCGGGCAATTCCCGAATTCCATGACGCTTCAAGTACTCCGCGTAATTCAGGATCTCCATAATATTCTCTTCGTTAAATTGTTTCATCGTAAGTAAGTTATCCATTTTTTCGTCCTCCTCTTAGGTAGGGGAAGGTTTAAAAAAAGCCTTCCCAGCATATAGGAAGGCCATTTATGTATGCAGGTCCGTTATACGGTCCCTGTCACATAAACCTTTCCTTGTCTCTCTGTACAATGTTAAAAGGTCTAACGTATTCAGTTTTCCTTATCCACAAGCAATGGTTCCTCTTGGACATCAGCCAATGTGTTCTTTTCACGACCCGGAAGCACAAGATTTAGCACGACACCAACGATTGCAGCTAATGCCATTCCTTCGATGTGGAAGGTTTCGCTGAAGTTGATGGACGCACCGCCGATTCCAATGACGAGAATGACAGATGTAATGACGAGATTCCGCTGCTTATCAAAGTCCACTTGATGATCGACGAGCATGCGCAATCCGGATGAAGCGATAATCCCGAAGAGCAAGATTGAAATTCCACCAAGCACAGCTGTGGGTATAGTTGCAATCAGTGCCATTACTTTCCCCATGAAGGAGAATAAGATTGCGAACACTGCAGCTCCAACGATGACATAGACACTGTATACTCGTGTAATTGCCATGACCCCTATATTCTCGCCGTAAGTCGTTTTCGGAGGTCCTCCAAGCAATCCGCTTATGAGTGTACCGAGCCCGTCACCTAGCAACGACCGATTCAACCCAGGGTCCTGGATGAAATCACGGTCCACTACTTTTCCAAGTACAAGCTGGTGACCGATATGCTCTGAAATCGTCACAATCGCAATGGGAACCATGACGAACAACAGAGTGGGAGTAACAACGAAGTCATAGTCGATTCCTGGTATCAGGAACTCAGGAACTGCAAACCACTTTGCTTCAAGCACCGGCTGGAAGTTTAAAATACCGATGGCTGCTGAGTAAAGGTAGCCTATGATTATTCCGATCAACACCGGCATCAGACTGATGACCCCTCTGAAAAACATGAGGCAGATGATTGCCGCCGCCAATGTGACGAGCGCTGCTGAGAAGTGAAGCAGACTATAAGTTGACACTCCGTCAACATCAATACGGCTGGCCATCCCAACGGCTGTCGGTGCAACCGCAAGCCCGATCACCATGATCACCGGCCCCACAACGACTGGCGGTAGAATGTTCATGATCCAATGATGTCCAGTCTTCCAAATGACAAGGGATACAATCGCGTAGACGAGAGCTACAAACATACTTCCAATCATCGCACTTCCAATTCCGCCCGTTTCTGTCGCGACTTGGATCGGGACGATGAAAGCGAAGGAAGAGCCGAGATAAGCCGGCACCTTACCTTGTGTTACGACGACAAAGATGAGCGTTGCGATACCACTCGTAAGTAATGCAATCGCCGGACTAAGACCAACGAGCTGCGGCACAAGAATTGTTGCCCCGAACATCGCGAACATGTGCTGGAGACTTAATGCAAGCCATTTTCCACTTGCTGGTTTTTCATGTATATCCAATACTTTTTCTGCCATTTTAAGTGCCTCCAAGCGGTTTCATTTATCGGGAGTGAATGGTGACGCTATCTTCCGAATCTGTTTCAACCAAGTTCACAACTACTTTTTCTTCACTTGAAGTCGGGATATTCTTCCCGACGAAATCGGGCCGGATTGGCAGTTCACGATGTCCTCGGTCTACGAGGACTCCCAGTTGGATGGAAGAAGGTCTTCCCAGGTCCATAACGGCGTCCATTGCTGCACGGACTGTACGGCCGGTGTAGAGGACATCATCGATTAACACAACTTTTTCATCTGCTAAGCTGTAGTTGATGTCTACCTGTTTGACGAGCGGCTCTTTGTTTTCGTATTTCAGTCCAAGATCGTCTCTGTACAGTGAGATATCCAGTTCGCCTATACGGATTGGTTTGCCTTCAATTTTTTCAATCTTTTCTGCTAGTCGGTTCGCTAAAAAGGCTCCCCTTGTTTTGATACCAACTAGGATACAATGATCGATGCCTTTGTTCCGTTCAATGATTTCGTGTGCGATACGCGTCAGTGCTCGGTTAATCGCACTTTCATCCAAGATATTCGCTTTTTCTGCCATATCCAACGCCTCCTTTATATTTTGAGTACGGCTTTATCCATAGTTTTCCCGCTAAGTCCGAATACTTTCTTCCAAAACATGCTCCAACCAAAAAACCTTCCGGCCGTCTTTCGGGCAGGAAGGTTTGCGTGCGTGAATATAATCCAGCAGTCAACGCCCGCAAGCGCGACTTCTGAACAACGTGCATCCTTCCCAACCTCTCTGGATTGGCGTTAAAGGTTCGCTATGAAGTTTCTACAACAAGCATACAGGCTGGAATACTTCACGTCAACCTTTTTTAGCTTTCATTTCATTCAGCAACTGTTCGAAGTCTTCCGGCAATGGCGCTGTAAATTCCATATACTCTTCTGTTACTGGATGTACAAATCCTAATGTACCGGCATGAAGGACTTGACCGTCATACTCGATCGTTTTTTTCGGCCCATATTTCGGATCTCCCGCTAGCGGATGACCGATATATTTCATATGGACACGGATCTGATGCGTTCTTCCTGTCTCCAAACGGCACTCGACAAGTGTAAAGTCCCCGAATCGCTCCAGTACTTTAAAGTGAGTCACCGCATGCTTGCCTGTATTTTCGACTGACATGCTTTGACGATCTTTTTGGTTTCTTCCGATAGGTGCATCGATTGTTCCATTATCGTGCGGAATATGCCCGTGAACAAGTGCTGTATAAACGCGTGTTACAGATTTCTCCACTAGCTGATTGACAAGGGACGTATGGGCTTTATCATTTTTAGCGACCATGAGTAACCCTGACGTATCTTTATCGATACGGTGTACAATCCCTGGTCTCATGATTCCATTGATGCCGGACAAGTCTGTGCAATGATGCATCAGTCCATTCACGAGCGTTCCCGTCGTGTGTCCAGGTGCCGGATGAACCACCATCCCGCTTCTCTTGTTGACAACTAGGACATCGCTGTCTTCATAGACAATTTCAAGATTCAAATCTTCTGCTGGAATATTAAGTTCTTCCGGCTCCGGCTCATCAACTGTAAGTGTATCTCCAGCTTTCACCTTATAATTCGGTTTCACGGTACTACCGTTCACTAAGACAATTCCGTCTTTCACCCATTGCTGAATAAGAGTCCGGGACCAGTCTGCATTTACAGATGCTAGAGCTTTGTCAATCCGCTCCCCTGCTGTCGTTTCTTCAATTACATATTGAAACTGTTCCATTATGCCACCTTATCTTTCTTGTTCTTTTTTTCTTCTAAAATCATATGAAGGATTACGAGAACAACCCCGGCTGTCAAAGCTGCATCTGCTACATTGAATATCGGAAAATCATAGTTCATGACCGGGATAAGTACGCTGACAAAGTCGACCACTTCACCCCTTATCATCCGGTCAATAAAATTTCCGATAGCGCCTCCAAGCAATAGCATCAGACTCCATGCAAATAACGGTTCGTTCTTTCCTTCTTTTTGAAAATAGTAAACGATGCCGCCTACAACGACAATCGTAACAATTGCAAACAACCACATTTGACCTTCCAGCATCCCCCACGCCGCACCGCGATTCCGGTGAGACAACAAGCCAAGATACGGTTCGATCAAAGGAATTCGTTCTCCGATTTCCATATTAGTAGCGACCAACCATTTTGTCAGCTGATCGACCAAAATAACAAGCGCCGCAATACCATAATAAATGAACAACCCGGTTCCCTCCGTCCTGCAGTATCCTGTTTAGTTTATCATACCCTAACCCATCACGCGCAAGTACAAACAAGGATGAATGAAAAAAGACGCTGCAAGACCCGATTAGACGGATTGCAGCGTCTTTTTAGTTATTTATGCATAGTGATGTGCAACAACGTCTGCGCAACGCTCACACAACTCAGGATAGTCATTGCTTGCACCGACTGTCTCTGAAATTGTCCAGCAGCGTTCACATTTTTCACCGGCTGCTTTTTCAACAGCTACAAGACCTGTAGTAAGTGAAACTGCATTTTCAGACATGTCGGATGATGCAACAACGCTGAATTTCGAAACGATGAAGAATTGAGCAAAGTCGATTTCCTCCGTTTCAAAGAGTGGAGCAAGTTCATCACGGACAGCTACCGTTACGTGCGCTTCCAATGATTTACCGATTGTCTTGTTATTGCGTGCTTCTTCCAACGCTTTCAACACATCGTCACGGACAAGCATCAGCTGGTCAAACTGTGTACGAAGTTCAGTTGCTTCCAATTCTTTTGCTTCTGGCATATCCGTAAGCTGGATGCTTTCTGCTGTCTCATGTTCCAAATAAGCCCACATTTCGTCTGCTGTATGCGGCAAGATTGGCGCAACTAGCTTCAGTAACGCTAGAAGTGCATCATACATCACGGTCTGCATCGCACGACGGTGTGGATGATCAGCAGCTTCGATGTACACAACGTCTTTAGCGATATCAAGGTAGAACGAGCTTAATGTACCTGTACAGAACGAGTTGATCGCATGATAGACAGTTGCGAACTCGTATCGGTCGTATGCCGTTCTCACATCACGAACCAAATCCTGAAGCTTCACATACACATACTGATCCACTGGACGTAAATCTTCAAACGCAACCGTATCTGTACCCGGTGTGAAGTCTGCAGTATTTCCGTGAAGGAAACGGACGGTGTTACGGATTTTACGGTATACTTCTGAAACTTGCTTGAAGTTTGAATCAGAAACTCGGACGTCCGCAGTATAATCCACTGAAGAGACCCAAAGACGTAGAATATCCGCTCCGAATTGGTTTGTCACTTTAGATGGAAGGATAACGTTACCAATTGATTTACTCATCTTGCGTCCTTCACCGTCTAATGTGAAACCGTGGCTCAATAAGCCTTTATATGGTGCGATTCCATTGATTGCAACACTTGTTGTCAAGGAAGAGTTGAACCATCCGCGGTATTGGTCAGATCCTTCGAGATAGAGATCTGCCGGATAAGATAGGTCATCACGCTCTTCAAGGACGCCTTGATGGGTTGATCCTGAGTCGAACCATACATCCATGATATCCGTTTCTTTCGAGAACGTACCATTCGGACTTCCTTTGTGAGAGAAGTCTTTCGGTAGTAACTCTTTCGTGTCCCACTCGAACCAGATGTTAGAACCGTGCTCACGGAACAATGCAGAAATATGGTCGATTGTTTCATCCGTAATGATCGGTTCGCCATCTTCTGCATAAAACACAGGAATCGGAACACCCCAAACGCGTTGACGGGAAATACACCAGTCGCCACGGTCGCGGATCATATTATAGAGTCGGGTTTCACCCCAAGAAGGCGTGAATTCCGTCTTACGGATCGCTTCAAGAAGCTCGTCACGGAATGATTCGATTGATGCAAACCATTGTGCAGTAGCACGATAGATAACAGGTTTTTTCGTGCGCCAGTCATGCGGGTACGAGTGTGTGAAGAACGAAAGCTTTTCAAGTGCTCCCACTTCTTTCAGCTTTTCTGTAACTGCTTTGTTAGCATCTTCATAGAACAACCCTTCAAATAATGGAGCTTCAGCAGTCATGACGCCACGATCGTTAACTGGAGAGAGTACTTCCAGACCGTATTGTTTTGACACGTAAAAGTCATCTTCACCGTGTCCTGGAGCCGTGTGAACACAGCCAGTACCAGCGTCAGCTGTTACATGCTCACCTAGCATAACCAGTGATTCACGATCGTAAATCGGGTGACTTGCAGTAATGCGTTCAAGTTCGCGTCCTTTGAACTCTTTTGAAGCCGCGTAGTTTTCCCATCCTAATTCAGTTGCTAGACTCTCCACTAAATCTTTAGCCACTAGGAACTTTTTATCGTTTGCTTCAACAAGAGTATAAACAAAGTCAGGGTGTACGGAAATCCCTAGGTTTGCAGGAATCGTCCAAGGAGTTGTCGTCCAGATCAAGAAGTTGACATCTGAATCCAACACGCCTTTACCGTCACGGACCGGGAAGCTGACATAGATCGAAGGTGATTTTTTATCCTGATATTCAATTTCGGCTTCCGCTAAAGCAGTTTCAGATGAAGGGGACCAGTAAACTGGCTTTAAGCCCTTGTAAATGAAGCCTTTTTTCGCCATGTCGCCGAATACTTTAATTTGACGGGACTCGAATTCTGGTTTGAGCGTGATATACGGGTTATCCCAATCGCCTCGAACACCTAGACGTTTGAATTGTGAACGTTGGTTGTCGATTTGTGTGAGTGCATAGTCTTTACACATTTCACGGAACTCCGCAATGCTGTGTTCTTTGCGTTTCACGCCTTTGTTCACAAGCGCTTGCTCAATCGGCAAACCGTGCGTATCCCAGCCCGGGACGTACGGGGCGTGGAAGCCTGTCATGGACTTGTGTCGGACAATGATGTCTTTCAACACTTTGTTCAACGCGTGACCCATGTGGAGATCCCCGTTTGCATAGGGAGGTCCGTCATGAAGGATGAACGTCGGTTTCCCTTTTGTCCGTTCCTGCACTTTCGCGTACATATTGTCCTTCTCCCACTGTTCTTGCATTTGCGGTTCTTTAGTCGGCAAACCGCCTCTCATCGGAAAGTCAGTTTTCGGCATAAGTAACGTGTCTTTATAATCCATTCCAATTCCTCCTTTGATGTATGTTACTTTTAACATAGAAATAGCTGATAGTAGGAGTAACCGTTGATTGTAGCGCAGGGCGGCGACTCCGGAGGGATCAGCGAAGATCGAAGACCCTGGACTGAGCGCAGCGAGGGAAGCGGCTGAGATCGAGCCCCTCGGAAAGCGTCCGCCCGGAGCGGAAATCAACACAGTAAAACCTAACATATAAAACATCAAAAAATCCCCATCCCTGTAAAAGGGACGAGGATTGTGCTCGCGATACCACCCTAGTTGCAGCCGAAACCTCTCGACTGCCTCTCGAACACCATAACGGGGTGTGCTCCGGGATTGCATTGCTGCAATCCGGCTCCAGAGTGATCTTCCTTTCCAACCTGCAATCGGGCTCCCACTATCCCCGACTCGCTAATTCACAGCCTATTTGGAAAGTACTGTCTCTTTCGATGCCTGTCATTCATTATGAACCATATTATAGGGGCGGACAGCCCGTAAAGTCAAGTGCCTGTTACTCTTGGTCTGCAGCTGTTTGCAGTTGCTTCGTGTTCTGTTCATAGTCCAGAAGCGTATCCCAATCATCCATCTTCACTAAATCCAACTGAGCTTCAATCAGCATGCGGAATCGATTACGGAATACTTTGGACTGTTTTTTCAAGTCTTCGATCTCCATCGAGATTTCTCGTGAACGGGATAGTGCTTCGTTGACAATGCGATCTGCATTCTTTTCAGCTTCTTTAATGATGAGCTTGGATTCCTGAGTGGAATTTCTTCGAACGTCCTCTGCCGCTTCTTGAGCTATCATGATCGATTTCTGCAGCGTTTCTTCAATAGCATTGAAATGCGCCACTTGCTCTTCGGTTTCTTTCAATTTACGAGTCAGTTCCTTGTTTTCTTCGAGCAGGTTTTCATAATCTTTCATGAGTTGCTCGAGAAATTCATTCACTTCATCTTCATCGTACCCACGCCATCTGCTTCCAAACGTTTTATTATGTATATCAATTGGTGTAAGCGCCATGCAAGTCTCTCCCCTTTTGATGTTCGTTATTCGTTATAACGTTGACTATAACAGAAAACAGGCTTTTTCTAAAGTCTGTCCACAAAAATCATTCCAACTTCCCAGTAACCAAACGAATTTTGTCCTTCTTAGTCCTGCCTTCTATTGCAATCACTTTATATCGGCCATGACCTCTGATGGAAAGAATATCCGATTCATTCAACTCAAATGAAGGTTGTTCCACAACGCGCCAATTCACTTTCACTTTCCCCCCGTGAATGTATGTCCCCGATTTCTGGCGAGCAATATTCAATAATGCTGCAACGACTGTATCCAGGCGAAGTGAACTGATGATTTGGGTTTCTTCTGTCCAGACCTCTTCGAGCGCAATCCAGTCCTCGCAATCCGGCAACTCAGTCAAATGGAGCTTTGCTTTGCCAGCTGAAGTGAAATTGGCAGTCAAATACGTACTTAGCTCCATCACACTCGCCAATTGAACGTCCCCGTCCCTCAAACGGATATCACCGAATTTCGCCCGGTCCAAACCAAGTCCCATTAACGCACCAAGAACGGCAGGATGCTCCAGCGTCAGAAATTTGGAAGCGTAACGAACGTCAAAGACAACAATTTGGAAGTCATCACGAGTCGGTTCGTAATAATCTGGATAGATAAGCATCCGTTTCCGCTCCGCCCCCTCAAATCCTCCATCCTCCGCTACGAGTAAGCCACTTCCTTTCACAACTGATTCTAAAATGAAGCGCTGACGCGGATCAAGAAAATCGGTCAATTTAGGGGAATAGGAATCCTCGACCTCTCTCGCCCAGTCCGAGGCCATTTCAATAAAGGGCTGCTCTTCTTTTCTAAAGTGTTGTAAGATGCCATCCATTGTACACGTCTCCTTATAGAAAAATCCCCACAGCGTGAGGATTGGTTCAACGAAATGATTGTTCAGTTCAGCACATTATAGTAAACGTAAAAAGAAGTTGAATACAGGCGCAAGCCCCTGCCCGATAAACCGTAATGCAAGCAAGGCAATAATAGGGGAAATATCAATCATTCCAAGAGGTGGAATGAATTTTCTGAAAAACCCTAAATATGGCTCTGCAATCTTTTCAAGAATTCTACCGAACTTTGTTTCTCTGGAAGCCGGTACCCATGACATCAAAATGTAGATGACGAGCAAAATGGAATAGATGGAAAGTGCATAAGTAATTACATTATAAAGCTGGATTAATAATTCTGCCATTACAGTTGGTACACCTCATTCAGTTTCTTTCATTCAAATATTCGGAGATCGAACCATTCACTTCTACGTTTTCCGGAACGCAGAGGAAAATATCTGTGCCAATCCGTTGGATATCACCATTCAGTGCATATACCGATCCGCTCAGGAAATCGACAATTCGAATTCCTTGCTCACGGTCGATACGCTGCAAATTGACAATAACGGCTCGCTTATTCGTCAGATGTTCTGATATATCCTGAGCTTCAGCATAGACACGGGGTTCTACTAAAATCACCTTCGATGACTTTTGGACGCTTTGTAAGCTCACAATGTTCCCGGCAGTCTGAGGTTCCTTGCGATTCTGCTTAGGCAAGGGGGCGTTTTTCATAGAGGGCTGTTTGTTCGGCTTCCGTTCCGGCTGTGTGGGAGCCACTTGGTGCTTGGCAGCTGTTTCTTGCGCAGCCGCTTCTTCTTCATCAAGGTAAAACCATTTTTCGAATTTGTTTTTTATGCTCATTCGTCTCCCTCGCTCTCCGAACCGACGAGTGCAGTCCCAATTCGCACATGGGTTGCGCCCTCTTCGATTGCAATACTGTAATCATTCGACATACCCATGGACAATTTGGTTACCGGAGCGTGCTGCATCTTTTCAGCTGCAAGCTGATCCCTCAGTTCCCGCAATTCTCTAAAGACTTTTCGGATTGTATCTTGATCTTCAGTGAGTGGCGCCATCGTCATAAGACCGATCACTCGTATTTTATCGTAACCGCTTAATGACTCGATAAAGCTTTGAGTTTCAGCTGGCGATAGTCCTGATTTTGAATCTTCCCCGGACACATTGACTTGTACGAAACAGTCAACTGGTTCAACCGCACGTTTCTGGATTTCTTTCGCTAAACTCAATCGATCCAACGAATGCAAGTAATCAATGCGCTCGATGATCTCTTTCACTTTACGACTTTGTACATTTCCGATGAAATGCCAAACAGCTCCTTGAGGAATCTCGTGTTGTTTAGCAAGAAGCCCTTCAGGTCGGTTCTCACCCAGATGGATGATCCCTTGGTCCAAAACGTTTTGTGTACGCTCTTCAGACACTTGCTTAGTGACTGCAATAACCGTGACTTCATCACGATTTCTGCCGACACGTTCACACGCCTGGCAGATTGTCTCTTCGATTGTATTTATACGCTGCTGTAATGGTAACATCCTAATCACTACTTTTCTCGATACTTTGTTCTATTGTATCAATCAGACGCCTAGTTATCAACGATAAGTCACTTTTTAGCATCTTTCTTTTGAATAAGTACGATATCTTTTCCTATCGTAACAACTTCATCATAACCAAACTGTTTTTGGTCTTTTATGCGCATTTCCATAAACAGCGATCGTTCCGTATCACCGATATGGAGCGTATCAATTTTACCTTTTGTTATATCGATTGCCGCATCTTGTATGAACCCAAGAAATTTCCCGCGTTGCATATCGATCACTTCTTTTTTTTGAAATTCTGAAAAGCGCATAGAAATCCCCCTTTTTCATATTCTATGCAGATAGTCGTACAAAAAAAACGCAATGCAATGTAGCATCGCGTCCTTATTTATTTACTTTGTTCCATACCTTCCCGAATTTGAGCGATCGCTTGCTTCTCCAAGCGGGAAATTTGAGCCTGAGAAATGCCAAGTTCCCGAGCGATTTCCGTCTGTGTCTGTCCGAGATAAAACCTTTTAGATAAAATCAGCTGCTGGCGATTATCCAGTCCTGTCATCGTTTCCTTCATCGACACATAAGTCGACCAGCGTTCTTCCGATACTGTCTTATCGTGCAGTTGGTCCATCATATATACGGGATCTCCACCATCGCCATTCATCGGTTCGTGCAGGGACATCGGGTCTTGTATAGCATCCAGTGCAAATAAGATATCTTCTTCCGGGATGTCCGTCATTTTAGCTAAGTCCGAAATTCTTGGTTCCTTTTGGTGTTCGTTGATGAATTCTTCTTTTGCACGGATTGCTTTATAGGCAATATCTCGGAGCGAGCGTGACACTCGAACGGAATGATGATCTCTCAAATGACGTTTGATTTCCCCAACAATCATTGGTACTGCATACGTCGAAAATCGGACATTGTGTTTTAGATCGAAGTTGTCAATCGATTTCAGCAGTCCTACACAACCGACTTGAAATAAATCATCTGCTTGTTCTCCACGATAGGCAAATCGCTGCACAAGGCTTAGGACGAGGCGCAAGTTCGCTGTTACGAGTTCGTCTCTGGCTGATTCATCACCACTTTGCAGACGGATGAATGTTTCTTTCATGACTTCACTCGACAGAAGCGGCAAAGTAGATGTATCTATACCGCAAATTTCCACTCTTGTACGTACCATCTGAATTCCTCCGTATTCTGTAGATGACTGTACGAGATAGCTTATCCTCTGAGTGGAGTTCTATGCGGTTTTCTGAAACGCCAATTTCAACCATTAGGCAATCGGATGGTTCAAACGATCGCGGAGTTCTGAAATTATCTTCTTTTCCAATCGGGAAATATACGATTGGGAAATGCCAAGTAAGTCAGCTACTTCCTTTTGTGTCATTTCAATTTTCCCTGTCAGTCCGAATCTGCATTCCATAATGTGTCGTTCCCGGTCACTAAGCGTAGTGACAGCGTCAATCATATGTTGGCGCTCAATCTTCTTTTCAACATCATCTGTAATGATATCTTCATCCGTCCCTAAAATATCAGATAGCAGAAGCTCATTCCCATCCGCATCTGAATTGAGAGGTTCGTCAAAAGAAATTTCTGACCTGGTGCGATTCGTTTTACGTAAATGCATCAGGATTTCGTTTTCTATACAACGTGATGCGTAGGTTGCTAATTTTATGTTTTTATCACTTTTGAACGTTTCAATTGCTTTGATCAAACCAATTGCCCCAATACTGATCAAGTCTTCAATATGTGTATTCGTATTATCAAAACGCCGGGCAATGTAAACAACCAGACGTAAATTCTTTTCAATAAGACGATCCCTCGCTTGTTGGTCACCCGCCATATATGCTGCGATTGTTTCCGCTTCTTCTTCTCTCGTAAGAGGTTTCGGTAACGATTCATGTCCGCCAATATAGTACGTACCATTTTTCTTTTTAAAAATCCCAGCAAGTACTGATAGCCATTTCTTCAATTCATGTAGCATGAAGCATTCCCCTTCCTTCTTCTCTAGTTTCCAAGGCAGATACATGTAAGATTGCGGATGCACTATGTGGATAACGTGCATCATCAGCAGTTAAAACGATATAGCCTTTTTCAAGTGCTCGATTCCCTTCCAATTCCCAGTCGTCAAAACGAATTCCAACAGCCCAATTCGCTCCATCAACCGTTTGAATCCGAATAAGACGCAATTGCTTACTAAATCGTTCAGGAAATTGTGACAAGTCAGGAATTGCGCCTTGTTCGTTCCCAACTCGCTGCAGGCTATGGAGCAAGTCATCAGGAATTATCTGCTGAATAGCTCGCAGTGATACAAAATGGACAGCCTCGTTGGACAACGGTTCTGTACAGCTATTGCCTGTATCTATGAACACGCGAAGTTGTATCGAAGAACCGAAAAGCTGCAATACTGAGCTGCACGCAAATTCTGAGAACCTGCTGATTTTACGGACATCGAGCCATTTCACTTTTACGAGTTGGAGGCAGCCATAAGCAAGTGCTACATAGAAGACCAATCGATATTGGAAACTTTGCCCCCATTGACTGAATGGAAGTGCCGATAACAGTCCGCCGGCTACAAAAGCACCGATTATCACTAATCCGACAGATGCTTTCCAGAGACGTGCAGAAAAACCGAATGCACAGCTTGTCATGATTGCAAACGCAGTCAACGACGCAACGAAGGAACCCGGGAAAGCAACCGCCGGAATTGCCCCTGCAAAAGCTGCTAACGCCAATCTCTTCTTGCGGATTTTTGTATTACCGGTCGCATTGGCAAATGACAGAACGGTATAATTGAAAACCATATTGATAATAATCATGACTTCCCCATACATAGGCTGTCCTCCTTGTTTGCAAGACTACCATTTTTCCATCACGAGTTTTGTCACTTTACGGAATGACCTCAAAGAAAAGTTCGACAGATTGTTCAAAAGAAGAACACAAAAAACCTCCGGCTCAATTGCCGGAGGCTTGCAAAACGAAATTATTTACGGCGACGATTACGCAAGAACGTCGGGATATCCAAGCCGTCGTCTTGTTGTGTCTGTTGCTGACCGCGAGCAGGTTCTTGGTGGATCTGCTGCTGGTGCTGCGGTTCTTCGTGACGAATCTGATTACTTGGCGTCGGATTACTTTGTGGTGCCTGTGTCTCTCGCTGACGGACCCCACCATATCCTGATGTTCGGTTGCCGCGCGTTTGAGTGATCTGATCATCTGTGAAACCGGTCGCAATGACAGTGACGATGATTTCGTCTTTCAAATCATCATTGATGACTGAACCGAAAATCATATTCACATCTTCATCCGAAGCTGAAGCAACAATATCAGCCGCTTCTTGTACTTCAAATAGACTTAGATTCGATCCACCTGTGATGTTCATCAACACACCTTTTGCTCCATCGATGGATGTTTCGAGCAATGGGCTGGAGATCGCTTTTTTAGCCGCTTCGGATGCACGGTTTTCACCAGTGGACATTCCGATCCCCATAAGAGCTGAACCTTTGTTGGACATGATCGTCTTGACATCGGCAAAGTCCAAGTTGATAAGACCCGGTACAGCGATCAAATCTGAAATACCTTGAACACCTTGACGAAGAACATTGTCCGCTTCGCGGAATGCTTCGAGCATCGGTGTGTTCTTGTCGACAATTTCAAGCAGCTTATCATTCGGAATGACAATAAGTGTGTCAACAGATTCTTTCATGGAAGTGATGCCGCCGATTGCTTGTGTTGAACGCTTACGCCCTTCAAATGTAAATGGACGCGTCACAACACCAACTGTCAGCGCTCCAAGATCTTTGGCGATTTGGGCAATGACAGGCGCCGCTCCAGTACCTGTACCTCCACCCATACCTGCTGTGACAAATACCATATCAGCGCCTCGGAGTGCCTCTTCCAATTGTTCGCGACTTTCTTCAGCAGCCTTTTTACCGACTTCCGGGTTAGCTCCAGCTCCTAAACCGCGTGTCAATTTCCCGCCGATTTGAAGTTTCACTTCCGCTTGGGATAAGTTAAGTGCTTGTGCGTCCGTGTTCACCGCGATGAATTCAACACCTTGTACCCCATGCTCAATCATTCTATTTACTGCGTTATTCCCGCCGCCACCAACACCGATTACTTTGATGACTGCGAGCGCTTCAATATTCGTATCAAACTCTAGCATCTCTTCTCCTCCTAATCATTCAACTTCTCATTTGGAACCCGATTTATTCAAAAAAACTATCGAAAAAGCGTTTGGTTTTGCCGATAAGCGAATCTTTTTCTTGTTTCGGTCCGTTGCTCTTCCGTGTAGCAGGTGCAGCAGCTGTTTCCTCATACGCTTGTCCCATTGGTTCAGAATGTCCTTCGCCGAAGAAAACGTCCTCCATACTTGCATACCGGATGAGTCCGACAGCGGTTGAATACATCGGCTCACGAACACCTATATATTCTGGCGTATGGATTCGGACACGTGTGTTGAGTACATGTCGTGCCAGTTGCAACACGCCATCCATTTTAGTCGTGCCACCTGTCAGCACAACTCCACCTGGCAAATCTCGGATCCCCAAGCGATACAACTCTTCAAGGACAAGTTCAAATAGCTCCTCGAGCCTTACGCCGATGATCTCCGATATGTATTTTTGACTATACTGATCTTTTGTCTCTGCACCAATTACTGGAACTTCAAATAACTCGTCGTCAGATGCATCATCATAAAATGCATGACCATATTGGTGTTTGATTTTTCTAGCTTGTTCAGTCGGCGTCTTCAAGATGATCGAGAGGTCCTTAGTAATATGATCCCCTCCTACTGGAAGTACAGTAGTTGCGGCGAATCGATTGTCCCAAAATACGGAAACCGTTGTTGACCCGCCACCAATGTCGATGAACGCAGTACCGTGATTCATTTCATCTTCTGTTAGCGCAAACGTGCCGGAAGCGAGCGGTTGCAAATAGATTTCTCGAATGGAAAGTCCTGCTCGCTCAACACAACGAAGAATATTGTGTACAAGGGTTTTTGACGTCGTAATCATTGTGCCGTCCATTTCCAGACGAACTCCAATCATACCTCTCGGATCTTTTATTTCATCATAATCATCCACGATGAATTGCTTCGGAATGATATTTACAATTTCTCGTTCAGGTGCAACAGACATAACTTGTGCAGACTCCATGACACGATCCAGATCGTCGTCTGTAATTTCACGGTTCACAGAGTTAACAGCAACAACACCTTTAACATCTTGCAAGGTGACACCATTGGATGGTATTCCAAGTACAACCTCTGTAACTTGTAATCCGGTCATCCGTTCTGCCTGTTCCACAGCTTTCCGGATAGATTGAACTGTTGCGTCGATATCCACAATGGATCCTTTACGGATACCGGCAGATTGAACGTTGCCGACCCCGATCACATGCAGGGATCCGCCATCCACCTCGCCGATTAGGACTTTGATAGTAGAGGACCCGATGTCGAGTGATACATACATATTTGACTGACTCATCTTTGGCACCTCCCATTGTGACTCTTCTTCCATTCTATTGTATTCTTACTGCATTGTCTAAATATTTTCGCCATCCCCTCTCGAAATCCTCTCATTTTGAAGTATTTGTCGTAGAAACTTTACGATACTCTGACCATTTAGTGAGTAATACCCGTCGAATAACGGCTAGATTCTGGAATAACCGGACTCCGAATGCAAATATGGCAGCTAAGTAAAGATCCACACCTAAGTGTACTCCCAGAAATGCAAGTCCTGCCGCTAGTAAAATATTGAAGAAAAATCCTGTGATGAACACTTGGTCATCATAGACCCGTTGTAAATGAGCCCGGATGCCTCCAAGTAATGTATCGAGTGCTGCCAATACGGCAATTGACAAATAATTACCGTATTCTTGAGGTATCTGGATATCCGAGAGAAATCCTAGAGACACCCCGAGTATTAACCCCAGTATTGGTAACCACATCGTCAGCCCCCCTTTGGCAGTTCTTTGAGAAAGTGGTTCTCGAATTGTTCAATACGACCATTTATCTTCACTTCAGATTCCGGTTGGCCAACTTCGAGCACAAAATCCTCCAGATAAAAGTCGTCGAGAATCGATGAGGATTGTAAAAAGTTATATAACTTTTCACTACTCCCTAAATCCGCAGATAGAATCTTTATTTGGAACGGGGGCAGCGATACAGGCAATCCATTCACCGTTGTCTCCCCGTTAATGTCCCGGATGGCACTTAACGCAGTCACACGCTTTCCATCTATCTCCATGTCGATTCCTTTGAAACGGTTCACTTCATTGACAAATCGGGTCAGCAATTCGGGGCTGACTTCATGAAGCGGGGTACCGAATGCAATACTTTCCTCCGAAGGGACAACATCGATTATGATCCCCGGGCCTGTTTGATCAACCATTCCTGCTTGTTCGTGTAAACTGTGGACCGTATCGGCTAACGCTTTTCCTACACTGGCTCCTTCAGACGCATTGTACTTCCCTAGCGTTTGATCCAACGCACGGACTTCTGTCAATAGTTCCGAATGGAGTTTGCGTTCTTTTGCCAACTCGTTCCTGATTGCCCACAAGTCCCTCGTATCTCGCTCCTGTGGCTGCTGAACAGTATTGTATTGGACCGCCACCATGAAACCGACAATGAGCAGGATGAAAGTGAACATCCATTTACGCTTCATACACACTCATCCTTCCTCGCCGGATTGAATTATCCTTGTATATCATCCCGTAATGCAGGCATTATTATCTCTTTCTGTTTCTCGATTTTCATCTCAATGTTATCTAATAACAGACTGTCCATGACGCCGCCCTTTAACGTTAGTGACGAGTGAAGCGCATCGGAATCCCCAATCGCTTCAACCACGAAAGGAGCGGGATAGGTTTGTCCATCGATCGTAATGACAGGACCCGTACATTTTATACTGGAATTTGCATTCAACCGTTGTCCATTGATGGATAGCGCTTGAGCTCCAGCAATTTTAAGTTCGTTTACCACCATAAGGACTTGGCTTTCATGGACGATATATTCATTCGGATTTTGCTTGGCTGGATCGTAGTCGCCATCTGCCAGTTCAACGCGGACCCCTTGTCCACTTGCTGGAACGACGCCAAGCAGCAATCGGAGACTTCTCGCTTCTTTGACGAGAGAATCATGATTTTCTTCCGTATCACTTAACGTCTGTTCAACTTCTGCAATCGCTTTTTGTTTTGATGTAATTTCATCAGTCAATTGTTTGTTCCGTTCTTTTTGCTCGATTAATTCTTCTCGGAACCCCTCTTCTTTTGAATCGATTCCAGAGCGCAGCTGCTGCGTTTCAGAACCTGGACCGAGCGTACGGTAGGAAAAGGAAAATATGAAACCAAGCACTAAGAATACGAGGGCATAAGAAATACGGTTATTCCTTTTTCTTCGATCACTCGTCCTCAGACTCATTGTCATCACCTTTTTCTTCGTCTGCATTTTGTTCATCAACTTTTTCGTCTTCATTTCCATATAATTTACTATACGGTGTGAAATACGTTCCGACTTCCACGTCGATGACACCTTTTTCGGAACCGTTCAGCTGATTCACGATTTCTGGATAGTAGGATAGCTTGTCCGCAAGTGATCCTAGAACAGCATGTACTTCATAGCCATCGTCCATATACAAAATCACATGATCCCCATCAGAGTCATCCGGTTCTTTTATTTCCGAAACGAGTTGATAAACCGAATCGTCCAGTTCCACCAACTGTGACGCTAGAAGTTTTCGCACATCTTCATCTTCGAATCCATTCACAATCGGAATGTCCACTGAAGGTTCTGCATCAGGCGAAAAAACTTCACCATCTTCAAGAATGAGGTCGTATTGCCCTTTTCTATCAATCCACGCGATGGGTTTCCATTCCTGGATGGTGATGTCGACATCCCGGAACCATTTGCGCACTATGGAAGCCTCTTTTACGCCCTCGACAGCACGAAGACGTTTTGCAGCATCCGCTGCATTAAACCCCCAAAGAGAGTCACCATTAGCGATACCAGCCTGTTTTAAATAAAATTCCTTGTTATGAAGAACGGCGCCATTCAATTTAACTGCATCAATTTTACTTGCTTGTGATTGAAAGTAAAGGAGGACGAGGAGGATGATAACAAAAACGAGTAGAATGAACACAAACTTCCGATTGGTTTTTTTACGACGTTTTTTGCGCATAGACGGAATCCGTTCTTCAATATCGATAACCTTCTCCATTTCCTCCCCCTCCTTTTCACTCAATCTATTTTTTGTCTAGAAAAATGTAAGATGGTACCTACTGCAAGCCACGTAGTCAGCATCGAGGAGCCTCCATAACTGATAAACGGTAATGTGACCCCTGTTACCGGAAGCAGTCCTGAAACAACACCGACGTTCAAAAATGTCTGGAAGATGATAATGGATGCCATTCCAGATACCATAAGGCATTCTTTCCATCCCGATGTCCGTATTGCAATTCCGAATGCACCAATAAGCAAACCAACAAACAGCAACAGCACTACAGTTGCTCCTATGAAGCCCGTCTCTTCTGCAATAATCGAAAAGATGAAATCATTTTGCGGTTCCGGTAAGTATAAATACTTTTGTCTGCTATTTCCGAAACCATGTCCGAGCAGTCCACCAGGTGCGATTGCAAACAGCGACTGAATACCTTGGAACCCTTTCCCGAGAGGATCACTCCAAGGATCGATGTAGGATTTAATACGAGCCAAACGATAGGGTGCTGCAGCTATAAGAGCAGCAAATGCTCCAACCCCCGTTACACCTAACAAAGAAAAGAAAGTCAAAGGATAGCCTGCAACGAATAAGACAACAAATGCGGAAACGATCATTATGACGGCTGAGCCTAGGTCAGGTTGCATCATAATTAAAGCAAAAGGCAATAAAATTAATGCAAAGTGGCGCCAATCCCATACTTTCTGTCCCGATTTCTTTTTCATACTCATTGCAAGCTTCCCAATCAAAGCCACTTTCACAAACTCAGCAGGCTGCAAACTAATCGGACCAAAAGCAATCCAACTTTGCGAACCATTTCTCTCCGCCCCGATTCCCGGGATGAGCACGAGCGTCAATAACACGACAGCCGCCAAATAGAATAACGTCCAAAACCTTTCTGTCGATAGGAAAGGTGTCCGCATCATCCAATAGGCGATTGTAATGGAAACACCTATGTAAACGAGTTGTTTTACAGCAAATGGAGCGGCGTCCGCGTACCGGATTTCTCCCCAATATGCTGCGGCTGAGTGAACGAAAAGCACACCGATTATCGTGAGAGCTACCGCTGAAAACATAAAGAGCATTCTATACTTTGAAAGCAGTGGATGCATCCTTTCGCTGTGGGATTTACAGGACTAACGAATACTGCCAGTTCACGCTTTTAACTTTTGAACAGCCTCTATAAATTCATCGCCTCTTGCTTCAAAATCAGGAAACTGATCCCAGCTCGCGCAGGCTGGAGATAGTAAGACTACGTCTCCTTTATCGGATACGTTATACGCTTCTTGGATTGCTGCGTGAAGGGTTCCTGTCTCTTTAACAATCCCAACGCCGCATGACTCCGCGAACTGGACGAGCCGATCACCCGTCTCACCAATACCGATCAGTGCTTTCACATGAGTCATATGTGGCCGCAGTTCTTCAAACGAATGTCCGCGATCCAATCCGCCAGCGATTAGAATCGTCGGTGTTTCAAAGGAAGATAATGCACTTTTGGTTGCGAGCGTATTCGTTGCCTTTGAATCATTATAAAATTTACGCCCATCATATTCAGTGACAAATTGCATCCTATGCCTTACACCTGTAAACGAACTGAGCACACTTTCAATCGCCCCTCGTTCACAGCCATACAACAAAGCAGCTGCTGTCGCAGACAGGATATTCTCTAAGTTATGAGCACCAGGTAAGGTAATTTTCTTTCTTGGGATAATCGGTTCACCTAACCAGTATATCGATTCACTATCTGCAGAAATCCCTTCAGCGGATCTGCCTTTTGTTGTAAATGGAACGAGAGTAGCTTTAGTATTTCCGATATAACGTTTAATGACCGGTTGATCTGCGTTATAAATCAGGAAATCCGTTTCCGTCTGATTTTTCGTGATTTGAGCTTTGGCTTCAGCATACGCATCGGCGCTCCCATGGTAATCCAGATGCGCTTCGTATAGATTTGTCCAGATTGCGATGTGGGGTTTGAATTCATCGACGCCCATCAATTGGAACGATGATGCTTCTAAAACGATGACTTCGTCAGCTGACGCTTTTGAAGCAACCGTACTTGCAACTGTACCAATATTACCAGCAATCAGCGGATTCCGATCACCGATATTCAACATATGGTATAGCAACGTGGTAGTCGTAGTTTTTCCGTTTGAACCAGTTATTGCTATAATTGGCGCTTCGCTAATTAAATACGCAAGTTCGATTTCCGTCCAAATTGGTATTCCTAGTTGCTCCGCCTGTAAAATTACAGGATTGGTATAAGGAATACCCGGGTTTTTGACGATGAAGTCGAATCCACAATCTAATATATTGTCAGGATGTCCACCACGTATCACCTGGACTCCTTGTGTCCGTAACTCTTCAGCAAGCGGATTTCCGTCTTCAGGTGCAGAATCATTCAACGTAACAGATGCTCCGCAAGCTGATAGTAACGAGGCAGCGGCGTGACCACTTTTCGCTAATCCAAGGACAAGTGCTTTCTTGCCTAAAAACTGAGCTGCGTTGTGCATTTACATCACCTCCATAAGTACAGGTACGATTGCAGCGAGGAGCGCAATTCCCCAAAAGACAAGTACCACTTTCCATTCCGACCATCCAGAAAGTTCAAAATGATGATGAATCGGACTCATCTTGAATACCCGTTTGCCCGTTGTTTTGAAACTAATTACTTGAATGATTACAGATAGTGTTTCGATTACGTAAACAATCCCGATAATAAGTAACAAGAACTCTTGCTTAATGAGCATTGAAATCATCGCCAATGCACCACCAAGCGCCAATGAACCTGTATCACCCATGAATACCCGAGCAGGTTTCATATTGAAAAGAAGGAAACCGAGCATGGCTCCTGATACGACAAAAGAAAACATCGCAATATCTTGCTGGTTGTAAGAGACTGCGAGGATACCGAATGCCGAGAATGCAATAGATGAGGTACCTGAAACCAGGCCATCCAATCCATCTGTGAGATTAACAGCATTCGAGAATCCAACGAGCCAGAAAATCAGGAATACGACGTAAAAGATTCCCATATCGATTTCAAATCCAGTAAACGGAATAGATATCACTGTATCGAAAGGACCTAATTTCAATAGGAAAAACGCAAAGATCGCGATAATGATCTGACCGATCAGCTTTTGCAAAGATGTCAACCCTAGATTCCGTTTCATGACCACGATGATGAAGTCATCGATGAACCCAATAATCCCGAATCCAACCAAGACAAGCAGCAGGACAATTGTCTGAGTAGTGAGCACGCCATTTATGTAAGACAAAATAGGCGTTGCGATAAGGATCGCAACCAGGAAAATCAGTCCGCCCATTGTTGGTGTCCCTGCTTTTTTCATATGGGCTTGCGGACCTTCTTCCCGAATGCTTTGGCCGAATTTCATCCTTCTCAGCAGCGGGATGATTGCATAGCCCAGTACAGCGGTAAGGCCAAATGTTACGGCAATTGCCGTGATTGTTGTGACGAGCGTCATGTATAGTTCTCCTTCTGTGTTCCCAAACAATTTGTTGGTTCAGTCGTATTCGTACAATTACTCTGTGTATAAGTGAATGACATCTTCTTCATTCACTACTGTTCCAGGAACAGGTAACTGTTTGCTAACTTTCTTGCCATTTCCATGCCATTCAATTTTGAGCGTGTATTGCTGTTTTGCCACTTCATCTTTCGTCATTCCTTTTAGATCAGGAATGCGCTGTGTCAATGGATCGCCCCAGCGGTATTCTTTTTCGATCTGATCTATTTGTGGTTCAATACCTGCCAATGGAGCAATTTCCTCAATGATTCTTCCGACAATCGGAGCAGCAATGACGCCCCCGAACTGAACTGAATTTTTAGGGCTATCAATCGCGACATAGACGACTAGTTCAGGGTCATTGGAAGGCGCAATACCGATGAATGAGACTATATAGTCCCCTTCTTTATACTTTCCATCCTGGACCTTTTGTGCAGTTCCTGTCTTACCGCCTACCCGTATTTCGTCTACAAATGCATTACGTCCGGATCCATTTGCAACAACCGATTCCAATGCTCTCCGAACTTCGGCAGACGTTTCTTCGCTAATGACGCGGCGCTTCATCTCCGGCACATAAGATTGAGTGGCTTTTCCATCCGGCCCGACAATTTCCTTGACGATATATGGTTTGTACAGCATCCCTCCGTTAACAGCTGCAGCGACAGCCTGCACTTGTTGAATCGGAGTGACTGCAATCCCTTGACCGAATGAGGTGGTAGCTTGCTCCACAGGTCCGAATGCGTCCTCAGCAAACAAGATTCCTTTTGCTTCCCCCGCAATTCCTGATTCAGTTGACTCACCAAAACCGAAATCACGAATATAAGAAGATAGCTTCTCTTCCCCTAGACGACGTCCGATTTCGATGAAACCCGGGTTACATGAGTTTTCAACGACTTCAAGAAATGATTGGTGCCCATGTCCTTCACGCTTCCAACAACGCAAGCGAGCTCCACCTACCATAGTATAACCTGGATCATTGAAGGTTTCATGGTCCAAGTCAATAACTTTTTCTTCCAATCCTGCAGCGAGCGTCATAATCTTAAATGTGGATCCTGGCTCAAATGTCATCCAAACTGGTAAGTTACGGTTGTAGATGGCAGGATTCGCATCCTGATAATTTGAAGGATCGAATGTAGGTGTAGATGCTAAAGAGAGTAGTTCTCCTGTTTTCGGATTCATCACAATTGCGAGTGCCTGGCTGGCATCATACTTTTCCATTGCCTGTGAAAGTTCCCGTTCAACGATTTTCTGCATCTCGGCGTCGATTGTCAATACTACGGAGGAGCCTTCTTTACCGTCTTTGAAATCATCGTCCACGTGTGGCAGTGGAACTCCTCTTGCATCGGTATACATTCGGATTTTGTCTCCTGTTCCGTTCAGAAACTCGTTATACGCATACTCGATGCCGGCAAGACCTTCACCGTCGTATCCTGTGAATCCGAGAAGCCGGGAAAGCAATTCTCCATTTGGGTAACTTCGCATGAAATCCACACCAGTATATAAACCTGGAATTTTCATTGCTGTAATTTCATCCGCTTGAGCTTTTGCAATGTTTTTACCTTCTGGGGCCAATTTGACCATATAATCTTTTTTACTCATTTTTTCAGCTAACTTCACTTCGTCCACTTTTAATATGGGTGCAAGTTTTGCTGCCGCGCCTTCAGGGTCCGGATTTTGCGCCGGCATGAAGTAAAGCGTGGGAGCAAGCTGGTTTCCGACAATCAGCTTACCGTTGCGGTCCACAATTTCACCCCTCACCCCACCGAACGGAATTTCCCGATCCCAGTTCGCTTGGGCACGCTCCTTCAACCATTCATGTTTAATGATCTGTGCATGAAATAATTTCCCCACAGTTGCTCCAAGCAGCACTAAAAAAATAATGAAAACGGCTCGCAGTCTCTTTTTAGACCGCATTCCGATTAGTTCTTTCAAAGAGCTTCACACCTCTCGTTTTATTGCTAATTTATGAGAGAGTATGCTTAGCTATTCATCAACCGCCAATAATTTCAGGTTCTTCCTCTGTTTCCGGCTTCGTTTGGTCGAGCTGTTCAGGTTCTTCCAATGTGATTACGATTGGATCACTTTCGGAAACGGCTGCCCCGGTCGACAAGCTTTGTTTCACAACGAAACCTTCACCGTTCAAGCGGATATCAAGACCCGAGAAGTTCTTAAACACTAGAACCTGTTTCTTGGACCATCCTGTAAAGTCAGGAAGTATCGTTTCACCGGAAGTTTTGAGAAGCACAAGCGATCCTTTTGTAACTTTGGTATCGACGGCAGGAGATTGCTGGGCTACCTTGCCTGGCTGTCCCACGACTATCGGCTTCAAGCCTGCCTTTGTCAGACTGGCTGTCACTTCTTCAGAAGAATTGCCGGTATAATCTTTCAGTTCCAGCGACTTCTCCGGCTGTTTGGCATCAGGTGTGATATTCAAATACTTCAAACTGTTCTCCATTATGGATGTAAAGATTTCAGAAGTTGGATCTGACCCATATTGACCTGCTTGTAACTTCGGTTTCTGAACAAGTACATATGTTAATAGCTGTGGATCATCGATAGGAGCCATTCCGAGAAACGAGTACAAATAATTCCCATCACCTGCAATGTACCCGCCACCAGTGGTTCTCGGGATTTGTGCAGTCCCTGTTTTCCCCCCGGCATCATATCCATCTAAAGCGAATTTCTTACCTGTTCCATTTTCAGAAGTAATCACCGATGCCAGAATTTCACGCACTTGCTTTGCTGTTTCCTCTGAAATCGGACTCTTTTTCTCACTAGGCTCATGTTTCTCGACAACTTCCTCTGTATTCGGATCGATGATTTGATCGATCACATAAGGCGTCATCATCTTCCCGTCATTCGCGATGGCGGTTGCTGCCTGTAACATTTGGATCGGCGTTACAGTCGAGCCTTGCCCATACGACGTCGTGAGTCGCTCACTTGGATAGTTCGCTAACAGAATACCCGATGCCTCATTCGGTAAGTCGATTCCAACCTTCTTTCCGAACCCGAAGTCCTCAAAGTATTCAATGAGTGTCTGATCTCCTAGTTTTTCGAGCAAGTATGCCATCGAAACATTCGAAGAACGCTGGAAACCTTCAAGGAAAGTGATCATTCCCCAGCCGACTTTGTTTACATCGCGAATGGTTTGGTCATAAATTTCATATTGCCCTGATTTGTAGTAGGCATCCGGATCCCATTTGTTTTCTTCGATTGCTGCCGCAAGGGTGAACATTTTCATTGTCGAGCCTGGTTCAAATGTTTCCTCAACTGCCTCATTGAGCCAATTTTCGGTTAGCCCCTCTCGTGTCCCGGGATGGAATGACGGACGCTGACTCATCGATAGGATTTCACCGGTTTTCGGATTCACGACAACTGCCAGCATCTTTTCCGGATGATATTTCTCTTCAGCCCGATTGAGTGCGTCTTCTGTAAAGTTTTCAATCGTTTTATCCAGCGTAAGCTGTATCGTCTGACCGTCTTTTGGTGCTTCAATGTTCTTTTTCGAGTCACGCAATGGAATTCCCCATCGATCTGTTTTGAAATCCGCTTTTCCGTCAGTCCCTGTGAGTTGTTTATTGTATGTTTTTTCGAGTCCCATTTTCCCGATAGTTTTCACTGTTTTGTCTTCAGTTTCTTCCGGCATTGCAAAGCCGATTAAATACGAAGCGAAATTCCCATTTGGGTATAGCCGTTTTTTATCCTCGAAGAAACGGATACCTGGCAGCTCTTCTTTCTTGATGGCATCGGCAGTCTCATTCGAAATGGAGCGTCCGGCCTTCCCGAATTCAACTTGGTACGTACCTTTTTTAGCGTTTGTGAACCGTTTCAGGATCTCTTCCTTTTCCATATCAATATACTTACTGAGCACTTCTGCTGTATGGTCAAAATCCGTGACGTGCTGCGGTTTTTTAGAACCCTTGCTTGCCTCTTCACTAAGTATAGCGACCAGCCGGTAACTGAGTGTATCCGTCGCAATGACTTCTCCCGTACGGTCAACAATCTGCCCACGGTTTGCTCGTAATACACTTTCTTTTAAATACTTTTGGTCTGCCATCGCTGCAAGCGCCCGCCCATCGATTTGGCCGGTAATTTGAATTTGGAGCATTCTTCCGAACAAAAGGAAAAAGAGCCCTCCAAATAATAACAGCATTAGAAAGGCTCCACCTTGAAATCGAAATTTCTTTTTCTTCATCGTCCAGGCACGACCTTTACGTTACTTTCATTCAGATTCAAGCCAAGTTCTTTCGCTTTCTCCCAAATACGTTCATAAGTCGATTTCTCGCTTACTTGGTTGGACAATTCGATATTCTGTTTTGATGTTTCCTCGATTTTGTTTGAAAGAACGTGCATCTCTTTGTTTGTGTCATTGATTTGCGCCTGTGTATGAAGCACCATCGTAGAAAACATCACAACAGCCGCAACGAATACAACAGCAAGAAATTTTTCACCCGGTGAGAAGATCTTCCGGGTTTTCGGAGCAGGTATCGATGCAGGATTTGCTTGAGTTTCCTGTTCCGGTATGTAATTCGGTTGGATTTTACGTTGCTCTAGAGCCATTCATCCTCATCCCCTTTTCATTTTCTTTCAGCTATTCGAAGCTTTGCAGATCTTGCACGTTTGTTGGCTTCTATTTCTTCTTCACTTGGCAAAATCGGTTTACGTGTAATCAGTTTCAATTTGACGTCAAGACCTTCTGGTATGACAGGCAAATTGGGAGGAAGTTCAGGTAAAGAGGAAGCTTCCTTGAAAATCGTTTTGCATAACCGATCTTCCAACGAGTGAAAAGTGATGACACTGATGCGCCCCTTCGGATTCAAAAGGTCAATCGCATCGGTCAGCGACGTTTCTGCTGCACCTAATTCATCATTGACCGCAATTCGGATCGCTTGGAATACTCGTTTCGCCGGGTGCCCGCCTGTCCTTCTTGCTGCTGCAGGAATTCCCGACTTAATAAGTTCTGCGAGTTCCGCCGTTGTTTGAATCGGCTTTTCAGCTCGCGCATCCTCGATCTTCCGAGCAATGCTTTTCGAGAATTTCTCTTCTCCGTAACGGAAGAAGATCCGGAGCAAATCTTGATAACTCCATTCGTTCACTACTTCAAAAGCAGTTAGCGGAGCTGTGGTATCCATTCTCATGTCCAACGGCGCATCATGGTTATAACTGAACCCGCGTTCCGGTGTATCCAGCTGAGGGGAGGAAACACCGAGATCGTATAAAATCCCATCTACAGTTTCTATATCAATTTTATGAAGTTCCTCTTTCAGCTGACTGAAATTAGCGTGGATGAATGTCACTCTATCCAAAAACTCCGATAACGTTTCTTTCGCCGCCTCAATTGCTGTCATATCTTGGTCAAAACAAATAAGTCTTCCTTTACCTGTAAGTTGCTTAGCAATCTCCTTACTATGTCCTGCGCCGCCAAGTGTGCAGTCGACATAGACGCCATCAGGTCGTATGGAAAGGCCTTCTACAGCCTCGTGAAGTAATACAGTTGTATGATCGAACACCGGTACCGCCTGCTTTCTAAAATTAACGTTTCAAATTCAAACTTACCCATCAAAAGTCAAAGTCCATAATATTCTCTGCGATATCGTTAAAGGATTCCTCGGACTCCTCGTAATACGTCTGCCAATTTTCCTCAGACCATATTTCAAACCTTCCGGACACACCGATAACCATACAATCTTTCGAGATCTTCGCATAGCCAAGCAGTGAAGATGGAATATTGACACGACCTTGCTTGTCCAGTTCAACTTCAGTTGCACCAGAGAAGAAGAATCGTGTAAATGCTCGGGCGTCTTTCTTGGTCACGGGCAGCGCTTTCAATTTCTCTTCAAGTTTTTTCCATTCGTGCATCGGATATCCGAAGAGGCAATTGTCAAGACCACGAGTCAACACAAATCCATCCGCTAGATCTTCCCTGAATTTCGACGGGATTATCAAACGGCCTTTTGTATCGATAGTATGCTGATATTCGCCCATGAACATACCCTTCACCCCACTATATAAATTTAATGTACCACATCCCCCCACTTTCCTCCACCAATTTCCCAAATTGCAATGAAAATGTATCAATAGTACTTCATTTAGTGAGATTGTTACACGTATTACAAAGAAAAGCACCTCTATACGCACAGAAAGTGTACGTTAGAGATGCTCTACAAATCACTTATAAGTATATGACAACGTGTTGTCCATCCATCGGTAACGATGCATCCAGCAAATCATCGATTAACGTAGGTCCGTATACATTTAAAAACGGGTAAGGTGTATACGTACGTTCTTGAAGGTTTCTTTCTGGATATAAATCCCCTTCTATCAGACTGTAATTCCGGATTGCAGCCGCATATTTCCGTAACAAGGCATCTTCTGCTTTATCCTTAAGATAGTTAAGTTGACGCAAATGATACGCACGGTTTTTTTCAGCAAGATGTGCCAAGTCCTTATCAGATAGATGCTGTTCCATTTTGTCGTACTGCGATTGGATAACTTCTTCCGTTTCTTTAAGTAACTGTTCGAGTTCAACATCACGTTGCTCATCTAGAAATTGCGTTCTTCTGCTGATGACCTCTCCAGCCATCACTTCATCCACCGTCAGTTCCGACTTTTCCAAAGCATGTTGTGTTCCTGAAGTGACTAATGTTATGGAAATTCTAGGTACGAGTATCGGCATTTTCATTTCAAGATGGTTAAAAGCGTCTTTTAACAACGACCAGTATGAAATTTCACCGGGTCCTCCAACAAATGCAAGAACCGGAAATACCATATCCTGCATTAACGGTCGAGTCGCTACGTTATTACTCAGCAACCATGGCGTCTGATCAGCGATTGCAAGCAATTCTGCAGTTGTAAACTGAAGGGCTGCAGCATCATTGACAAACAGATCGCCTTTCCTGCTCAATAAGACACGACCTGTTTCGTGAACGTAAAATAAGTGTGCTGCATCTTCTGCCGCTTGAATAGGGGTTCCGAAGCCTTGTTCTTTAAACAACCGTTCTTTACTCACAACTTTTCCAGCAATCGCTTCAGATTCTGTAATAAGTTTTTTAAAATACATGGATTCAAGTTTACGTAACGACTTGTCTGCAGAATCCATGAACAAAAGGCCATGATTCCGGAATAGGTCATTCATCAATCGAACAAAGAATCCAGTAAACGTATGTTCTTGTCCAGCCGAATAAAGCACATCTTCCAATAATTTCTTAGTATATGCAGTTTCTTCGTAATCACGGAACACGAGACGGATGTAGTCAGCCATTTGCTCACTATCATAGTCGGTATGAGAAGCCATTTTCTTCAAGACGAACCGCTCTGGATATTGCCGTTTCACCGGCCGGCCGTCTTGTTCGGTAAAGATGTGATTGATTTCTTCAAGATCATGGTCTTCCCCAGCTACCCAAAAAACAGGTATGACCGGAACACCCATCTCTTTCCGTCGCTGCTTCGCGAGCAAAATTACTGTAATCGCTTTGTGGACGGAATAGAGCGGGCCGGTTAAAAGTCCCGCTTGCTGCCCGCCGATAATTACCACTCCATCTTCAGAAAGCTCGTCCAAATGAGCAGAAGCCACATCTGAAATTCCGAACGGCTCCATATATGTACGTATTGTACGTGCCAGCTCCTGCCGTTGAAACGTGCGGCTATTCAATTCAGCGAGTCGCTGTGTATAACTGTCAGCGCTTTGTGTGTAATCATAGAACGTTTCGTTGAACAGTACATCATGTTCAAACGCTTCCATCACAGCGCTCTTATGTACGTTTCGTGATGCAATTTCCATCGTTCAAGCCCCTTTTTACCATCTGTTTATGGTTAGAGTATATCACTCTGCAGTCATTGTTAAAAAACATACGCTTATTGTCCGGCTATCCCTTTAAAAACTCAACCACATTTTTGACCACGCCTAGCAACAGTAAAACAAGGTAGAACAACGACAGTATCAGAAAGAGCATTCTCCAAAAATTGCGCAGCATATATTGAATCCGGAAATCTTTACTGCGAATTCTTTCGGCTACAGCAAAACCAATCCCAGTTACGAGAACACCAGCTAACAGAAAAAAGTCCGCATGTATATTAGCGACCACTCTAAGTAAGACGCACACAGACAGAAACAACAAAGGGACTGTTATGTCCGCTGCAATCCGAAACGACCTCACAGAAGATTTCCTGCTCACTTTTAATGAGAAAAACAAAAAAAGTGTCATCAAGTACGGCAAGATGATGATGAGAGACACTAAGAACTGAACAATCTCTTTCATGAACCGTCTTTCCCTTCATCAATCGCTTTCAGTAGCAATTCCAATGCTCTAAGAGTAGGCATTTTCTCTTCATGTCCTTCGAGGACTGCGCTGACAATCGTGTCGATTTCCATCGGCACACCATTATTCCGATCAGTTAGCATGGAAGAACTATTATTCGAGGTCTTTCTGCACACTGCTTCCACTTCTGAAAAAGGCAGTGTTTTTACCGCTTCTGGATAACCAGCTGCCAATTCATTGTAGATTTTCCGCATAAGATGATGTGCCCATTGAAGAGTGAGCAGCTCGCCATTCTTCAACTCCAAAATCGCTGTCAACGGATTAATACAGCAGTTGATCAGTGCCTTTTTCAGCAGCATTTGAAGCCCATCATGTGCTTGTGCCATCGGAAAAAACGGTGAATCCGCTATGAAGAGGTGAGAGGGACATATTTGGTCCCCTTTGAGTGCCGCAATACTCATGATACCGACTCCATTGTGGACAACAGTTCGATCGTCAATCTTCCGAGCACCATGGGTCAGGGACGCAATTGAAACGGAAGATATAGAAGTTGCTCTTCCTAAGTCATAGTGGCGAAGTCCATTTTGAACGAACATCAGATGAACAGGTCGGACAGAGTTTTCAAGTCGGTTCACTACATCACTCAGATCCCTCGATTTTACAGCAAGGATCCATAAAGCATGCTGTGGTGCAAGTTCCAGATTCGAAAATGCATGAACTTGAAAAGTGCCGTCACTGCCATCCTGTACTCTCGTCACGCCATGATTTCGTAGTTCAATAGCTTGTTCTTCCCTTCTTGTAAAGAACGACACGGATATCCCCGCTTCCGCCAAGTATGTACCGATTAATAGCCCCATCGCTCCTGCTCCCGCAATGACAACTTCCATTCTCCTCCCTCCTTTCACGAGAAAAGTCCGCCCAATAGGCGGACGGCTCTCTTTTCACTTAAACCGGGTAAACCGGGTGCTTCCGAGGAGGCTGCGGGATACTCTTCGTACTGTACAGCTCGAAACGTGCAGCCAGAACGGTTCGCAAATCAGAAGGTTTCACGATTTCATCGATAATCATTTCTGACGCTAATCGATAGATATCGATCTCTTCTTTGTATTCCTGCTGCTTTTCCTGTACATACTCTCGGCGTTCTTTCGGATCTTCAATCGCTTCAATTTTGTTTGAATACACTGCATTCACGGCCGCTTCCGGCCCCATCACTGCAATTTGTGCAGTTGGTAATGCAATACAAACATCCGGCTCAAAGGCTGGACCTGCCATTGCATACAATCCAGCACCATATGCCTTCCGTACGACAACCGAAATTTTCGGGACTGTTGCAGAACTCATCGCCATGATCAGTTTCGCTCCGTGACGGATAATCCCCTCTTTTTCCACTTTCGTTCCGATCATGAATCCCGGGACGTCCGCTAGAAATAGCAACGGAATGGAAAAAGCATCACACAGGTTGATGAATTTGGCCCCTTTATCTGCCGAATCTACGAACAGCACCCCGCCTTTTGCTTTCGGCTGGTTGGCAATAATCCCTACGGACTTGCCATCGATACGCGCGAGTCCCGTAATCAGTTCAGGTGCGAATTTCTTTTTCACTTCAAAGAAACTGCCTTCGTCAATCAATACATCCAACGCTTCATACATATTGAACGGCGCATTCTGATTTTCAGGAATGATTTCTTCTAATGTACGGCCTGCTTTTGCCGCCACAGCTTCCGCTACAGGGGCGGGTTCAGTAAAATTAGCCGGGAAGAACGCAAGATACCGTTTTGCTTCAGCAATCGCTTCCTCTTCATCCTCTGCCAATACATCCCCGCATCCACTGACCGAACAATGCATTTCGGCACCGCCCATTTCCTCTAACGACACTTTCTGACCAATGACCTTCTCAGCCATTCTCGGAGAACCTAAATACATCGACGCATTCCCTTTGACCATGATGACAAGATCACAAAAAGCGGGTATGTACGCACCTCCAGCAGCTGACGGTCCGAACAGAATGCAAAGTTGCGGGATGAACCCAGACAATCTCACTTGATTGTGGAAAATCCTCCCTGCCCCTCTTCGATTCGGGAACATATCCAACTGATCCGTAATGCGGGCACCTGCAGAATCGACCAAATATAACATAGGTACGCGATGCATTTCAGCCGTTTCTTGGATTCTGATGATTTTCTCTACTGTCCGGGATCCCCATGAACCCGCTTTGATCGTTGAATCATTCGCCATAACGCAAACTGTTTGGCCACCGACTTTCCCCATTGCGGTGATGACACCATCAGCCGGTAAATCTCCTGCTTCACAATTCGCGAAACGTCCATCTTCTGTATATTCTCCGTTATCAAACAGTAATTCGAGACGCTTGCGCACAAAAAGTTTTCCTTGTTGAGCAGCTTTTTCGTGATATTTAGAGTGTCCGCCTGCAAAGATTTTCTCGAGCTGCTGTTCAAGCTTATGATTATACCCCTTCTGTTCTTCCGTGTGGTTTGTCATGTGAACTCCCCCTTAGCTAATTCGCTTATCCTTCAAACGTAAGAACGAGGTCCCCTTCGTCAACAAAATCCTCTTCTTTCACAGCGATCGATGCCACTTTCCCATCCATTTCAGCCTCAACAGGAATTTCCATCTTCATCGATTCAAGGATTACAACGACATCCCCTTTTTTCACTTCTTGCCCCACTTCAACTTCAATCGTGAAAACTGTCCCTGTCATTGTAGAAAGTACTTGAGCCATATTGTTTTCCTCCTCAACTTTTGGATGTTGCAGATAGATGATATTCATATATCTATTTACTAGTTTATCTGAACATTGAAACCGTTTTCAACTATTCGTTCATCTTTTGAATATTCAATTAACGAAGTGATTTAGGTGCGGTCGCGAAAACGACGCACAGCTTCATGATGCGCATGCGATTCCCAAAGGATTGAACAGTGTTTGCACTCGTCCATCATCCTGCTCTTCAAGTCAGATTGTTTCCACTTCCTGATGGCAACCGTTTTATAAGCCTGCAGCACTGAAGACTCAATATGTGCGAATTTAGCAAGGAATCGATCTAGCGCGACTTGCTTATCACCGCTATATGTATCCGTGATCCAACCCCATTCAACCAGTTCTTCCGCTGTATGAACACGAGATTCCGTCAATAGCTGAATTACTTGACTATGTCCGAACTCTTTTTCATATAGCAGCGACGCACCGCCCCACCCGGTGGTGATTGCAAGAGTCCCTTGGACGAATCCTGCTTTCGCCCCCGACTGCATCAATCGATAATCACATGCAGCAGCAATTTCACAACCGCCTCCAACCGCAGCCCCATCCATCAGCGCAATGGTCGGTGCAGGTAAAGTCGCAAGCCGGTAAAGTAACTCCGTCATACGAGAAAGCATCGGAAGTGCTTGTGCGGACGTTTCTAAGGCGTGGAATTCTCCCAGATCCCCTCCTGAACAAAATGCTCTCCCTCCTTCAGACGCGATGATTCCCCATCTTACCGAACGGTCTGACTCAATCAGGTTGATGAATTGTTCTAGACCTTCGATCACTTCATGATTCACCGCATTCCGGACTTCAGGACGATTGATCGTAAACGTAACGACTCCGTTAACGGATGTAATGTTGAATGGCATGAAAAAGCCTCCTCCATTTTTTTGTATTAAAAAAGACTACCGTGAGCCATGGTCTCACGGTAGTCTTTAGATAGCAAATGCTATCAGGGAGTTGCGGCAGAATCTTGCTTATTCGCCTACAACGACTTTCCCTTTGTATTGACCGCATGACTTACAGATGCGGTGTGCCAATTTCATTTCACCACAGTTTTCACAAGTTGTCATACCAGGTACTTGTAACTTGTAATGTGTACGGCGCATGTTCTTTTTGGTTTTAGATGTTCTTCTCTTTGGTACTGCCATTAGAGGGCACCTCCTTAATTTCGACTAGTCGTTATCGGATTCAAAAAATCTTGCTAAGCCTGCAAGTCTAGGATCCGCCTTCTTATCCTGTTCTTCTGTTATTTGTTCATTGTACTCTTCGTCAGTCGTGTACGACCAACCCGTGCCGGAGGCTTCCGTCATGGTATCCGCATCATCACAGTAAACCTGCAATGGTACTTCCAAAAGAATGAGTTCTTCAAAGAGCGGCATTGGATCGACTACATCCCCCGTAATCGGATGGATTTCATCGTCTAGTGCCAAGACGTCTTCGTCCCAACTGAATTGCTCGTCCGTCTCAATAGAGAACGGAAAATGGACATCTTCCCACGTGCGTGCACAGGGCAATGTCAACGAGCCTTCCAAATGGAAGTGAAACGATATCTTTTTCGAACCTACGGTACAACTACCTGTTAACTGAACAGGCGAAATCGCCCGGATTTCCGGGTTTCTTTCCCTTACAGATCCAAGATCAACCACTTCGTCAAGCGGCATTGCTCCCTGCCTGAACTTACGCAATTGATGAATTGACCATTTCATGCCTATCACCTCAAGACAACACTTTTGATTATATAGCGGATAAAAAAAGATGTCAAGATATTTTCTTGTCACTTGAACGCTTAGTTCATTATACTAAACGAATAGAATTATTCAACTAGGAGTGATTTTCGATGAAAGCTGTCGGCATTGTCGTAGAATATAATCCTTTCCACAATGGACACTTGTATCACGCAACTTCCGCAAAAGACCAAACCGATTCCGATCTGGTGATCGCTGTAATGAGCGGAAACTTTCTGCAGCGGGGTGAACCTGCTCTAATCGACAAATGGACACGTACAGAAATGGCACTTGAAAACGGAGTGGACCTCGTTTTCGAGTTACCGTATGAACGTGCCACTTCAAACGCACCTTCGTTCGCAGCCGGCGCCATTCAACTGTTAGATGCAGCCGGCTGTTCCAGTTTTTGCTTTGGAAGTGAGAACGGGACAATCGCTCCATTTACCGAAACACTCAGCCGGATCACTTCAGTTCGATCTGAGTACGATAATCTTATCCGTGAATCCGTTCAACAAGGGATGAGTTATCCAAAAGCATTGAACCGGGCATACTCCACACTCATTCGGACAACCAAAGCCGAACATGAAACTGTAGATTTATCGTTACCGAACAACATTCTCGGTTTCCACTACATGGAAGCGGCGAAGGAAATCGGAACTTCCATGGAGCCTGCAACGCTCCCCCGCCTCGGTGCGGGATACCATGATGACGTTGTACATGATACTCCGATTGCAAGCGCTACAGGTATTCGCAAAGAATTTTTTGAACGCCGGAGCACTGAACATATTCAACAATTCGTACCTGATTCAGTCTATAGATCTCTGAACGAATGGCTTACGAAGCGGAAATCTTTTGGCAGCTGGGAGGGCTTTTATCCAATTCTCAGGCTCCAGATTCTTCGCGATGGCCCTGAACGGCTTAGCACAATCGCTGACGTTACGGAAGGAATTGAAAACCTTCTGTATAAGGCAGCAAAACAATCAGATACGTTCCAGCAATTCATGGGGGTTGTAAAATCCAAACGTTATACATGGACACGCATTCAACGCATGCTCACTCATATCTACACTGGATTCACTTACCGAAATCGGGCATCCATGCAGGCGCCAGACCATTTACGACTTCTAGGAATGACCTCCATCGGACAAGCATATTTGAAAGAAAGGAAAGAAGAGCTGAAACTTCCTGTAGTGAGCCGACTCGCGAATTTTGATAGTCCATCTGCAAACTTCTCATCTTCAGTATCGGATTTATATGCTTTCGGAATCGATCCGATCCACCCAGCACTCGGACTCGACTATCGGATTCCTCCGATCCGCAAAGGCTAATTCATTTTTTAGGTTTCAGCTTGTCTAAATAGTTCAAAGCATCATCCACCGTTTTGACGGGCACGATTTTCATTTTCGTGCCTATTTTTTTTGCGGTTTCCACAGCTTCCTCGTAGTTACTCGTTATGCCTGGATTCGCAGCTTTCACCTCTTCAGGCAATTCATCATCCGGGGCAAAGAAAATTTCCATTCCGTCTCGATCTGCAGCCATGACTTTAAAATCGATTCCACCGATACGGCCGACTGTACCGCCTGGCATCATTTCACCGGTTCCTGCGATAGTATACCCTTTCGTAATGTCTTCAGGCGTTAGCTGGTTTATAATCTCCAGCGTAAACATCAAACCTGCAGAGGGACCTCCAATTTCAGAAGTATTGAAATTGACTTTCGGAATCGTCTTCAATGAGCGGTCTTCCAAAAACTGAATCCCGAGTCCCACTTTCCCTTGTGCATCAGGAATTTCTTTTAACGTAATATCCGTTGTGAATTTTTTCTTATCCCGCTCAGCTTCGACTTGAATCGTATCACCTTTACGCTGATCCGTAATATACGTCGCAAACTGATCAGGTTCAATCAGTGGTTTGCCATCAACCCCGACAACGCGATCGCCCGCTTTTAATTTCCCGTCTGAGGCACTCCCCTCAACGACATGTTGAATGTAAATTCCAGCAAAATCGATGTCCACCGGTTTTCCGGATTTTTCAAAAGCAACCGTAATTGCATTGAATTGCGAATCACTCATTAAACGCAACTGCCGCACATTGTATTCTTCATCACTCTCTCCATGACGCCTCACTTTGTTCGCAGGAAGTAACTTCATCTTGTCTGAAACATTTGTCCATAAATAAGTTGCCGGTGTTGCTTTCCCAACAGAGATTGTCATAAGACTGAACGTTCCCTCATCATCTTCGTCACCGTCTTCCACTTTGACAAGGGGTGACAATTCATACGCTCCACCAGGTTGGGATACGTAGCTTTCTAGGGGATAGAGCATGAACACAGCTATTAAAATTGTAAGTATAGCGGTTATTCCTATTCTTTTAAATGTAATTTTCCTACACCTCCATTAATAGCCTGTACCTACAAAACATATGGTTAAGTGTACCATCTGAAAAATGAGCGGCACAATGTTTTTTGTTTGAGCTTGTCACACAATAGAGAAAGGAGCAGCAAGCGTGATAACAATGCCATCTATACTTGCAAAAAAAGCATGATCAACGTCATTATGATTTGGGCGCTCATTGCGTTATTCATATTGCAGCCTGGAATTGCCCACGATGGAGCAGAGACAGGAGTGAAATTGTTCGTACAGGCATTGCTTCCCTATTTACTCCCTTATATCATTCTAACCCAATGGCTCTTAAAATTACCCGTGTCAAAAAATTCTTCTCCTACTTGGATGCGCTACGTGAAGGCGTATACGCTCGGATCATTCGGAGGGTTTCCCGTTGGAGCGGTAACGGTGAGTGAGATGAAACGAAACGGACAACTTTCCACTTACGAAAGCAGCCTTCTTCTAGCTGCATGTCATGCACCAGGTCCGATGTTCATCGTCGGGTATGTAGGGTTGGAACTTTTCGGGAATACAATGGCCGGCTGGAAGTTGCTCATTGCCATTCACGTCGCGAATATTCTCTTTTTCCTATTCGTTCTCCTGTTAATGGCGTCTAGACGTTCAAAGCATCCAGTGATCAGCAATGTGCCGGTAGCACCGCCTAGTTCTGCACCTTTGTTGGACGCATTCAAAGAAAGCTCTTCCATCATCATTTTAGTCGCCACGACCGTCGTGTTTTTTTCATCACTTGGAAATGTACTGACAAGCGTCATTCAAGCCGCTGCAACCGTTGAAATGGGGATTGTGAAAACAGCTGTCCTCTCGTTGTTTGAAATGACGTCAGGTGTCCAGTCCGCCACGCAGCATTTTTATGGTTCCCCACTCTTTCCGTATTTAATCGCTGCCATTCTTTCCATCAATGGCTTAAGTATCCACATGCAAGTATTCGTCATTGCACGTACAGCCGAACTGTCCCTTAAACCCTACGTCATCGGTCGCATCTGGAGCGTATTGGCAGTCCCTGTGTTCCTTTATATCATTCTATGAGTGGGAATCAGGACATTCCTCCTCCCTATAAATTGAAAAGTGTTCTCAGAAAGCTTGTGCAAAACCCTCATTAGCATCCAAATAGGCACAGCACAAAAAACAATGGGAGGCTACCAAAACTGCCACCCATTGTTTTTTTGTTATGTATACACTTTTTTCAATGCCCGATTGACCGTCTCCGGAACGAGTGTTGAGACATCCCCGCCGTATTTCGCCACTTCTTTCACGATGCTGGAACTGAGGAAAGAATACTGATTTTTCGTCATGACGAAGAATGTCTCTATGTCTTCATCCAAAAAGCGGTTCATCGATGTAATCTGCATTTCATATTCAAAATCCGATACGGCACGCAGTCCTCTTACGATTGCTGCGGCATTTATGCTTTTAGCATAATCGATGAGCAAACCTGAAGAAGAATCGATTTTCACAGACGGATACTCAGCAGTCGCTTCAGCAATTAGCTGTTGGCGTTCTTCAACCGTGAAAAGCGGATTTTTAGATGAATTATTCATGACCACTACGTAGACTTCGTCGAAAATTTTTACCGCGCGCTTAATGATATCGAGATGACCATTCGTCAGCGGATCAAAACTTCCTGGCACCACTGCCACTTTAGACATGATAGACCCTCATTTCTTGTAAATAGTGATTGCACTGGCTCCATATACCGTTGTCCCAACCGTTTCAAACTCACCGTACGAAGTTGGAAGCGCGAGTTGCTTTTCATGCTCACAAACGATGATCGCATGATCTGTCAACAACTCCATTTCAACAAACTGTAATGCAAGATTATAAAGTTCTTCTTTTGCATAAGGCGGGTCCAAAAACAGCAAATCGGCTTGAATACTTTCTTTAGCAAGTTTACTGGCTGCAGATCTTGCATCGCCTCGAACTATGTGAAGTTCGTCCGTAAACTTGCATTTCTCTGCATTCTCCTTGATGACTGTACATGCTTTAGGATTCTTCTCAAAAATCCAGGCGCTGTCGGACCCGCGCGAGAGCGCTTCCAAAGTCAGCGAGCCACTCCCGCCAAATAACTCCACTGCAATGCCACCGTCGAAAAAAGGCCCTATTTTACTAAACAGCGCCTCTTTTACTTTGTCAGACGTAGGCCGTGTATCCATGCCTTTTATCGATTTTAAAGGGATTCCCCTTCTCGTGCCGGCAATGACTCTCATTTTGTAACTCCCTTACTGTTTTCCCCTACAACCGATCTGCAAAGAATCACGCATCATGCTATGATGGAAAAGATACTTTTCGAAAGGTGTGTGCATCACAAATGCGACAACAGCGATTCATCGAACTCGGTGAAGGGTACTCGGATATTTATGAATTGTGCGAACTCATTACAACGAACGCAAACAGACTCCAAAGAACCTTTTTATTCAACGCAACAACGAAAGAAGGAAAACCTTCCATCTCTTTAGCAGCTTCCTTCTCGCCGGCTGGTGAAGGCGGGTTTTACCCGATCTATATATGCCGTGAAGGGATACCCTTAAAAGAAGGAAACGTTTCAAAACGACAACTCGTGTTTGAAGAAGCTGCAGCGTCTGCCGGCAGCAAGCCAGTCCATGTGGAACTTAAACATTCTTCTGAGTTTCCAGAAACAAAATTATTTTATCAATATGTAACTGGAGTGCTGCGACTCAATCATTTGTTGCCGCCACTTGACTAACTTCATAAACCTGTTTTGTAATCGTATTCCTTAGCTTTGTCAGGGCGTACATTTTCGTATTCCGTGCTCACAAACGGCCGGTATGAAGGAATGGCTTTCTTGACTGACGAGAGTTTCTCGACTTTACGGATGACGTCCTCGACGTCATCTTGACCGCAATAGAGGACCACATACTTCATGCGTCGTGATATATAGTGAACGTGTCCGTATTTACGGAACGATTTCGCCTGTTTCAAATGATGGAGATAAATGATAACTCCTTGACGATCAACCAATAGTATCCCTCTTTTCTTCCTCTAACAATACCATAGGTTTGAAAAAAGCCGCAACCAGACTTTACTGACAGTTCGTCCGATTTGTCTTATAATAGTTGTAACAGTTTCAAAAACAAGGAGGAATTAGACATGGGAAGAAAAACAAAGGTCGCCCTCTCGTTTGGTGCAGCAGGCGCAGCAGCCTGGGTCGCTTCTAAAGCCATTATCCGCCCAAATGCGAGACCAGGAAAAAAGGCGCTTCACTTTGAAGGACCTGTTGTGATCCAGCACCTGACCGACATACCTAATAGCGAGCAACAAGCTGATGAAGCTGCTTCCCTTGGAGTCCATGGCTTTGCTGTGGATGTAAAACTAACCGCCGATGAAGAGATCGTAATCGTAAGCGATGAGCATGCAGAATCCTCCCTTTGCTTACTGAAAGATATGCTTGCCCTTTACCCGCACCTGCTTTTCATCATTCGGATCGCCGATTCACCTGATACCTATGAAGGGAGTTTGATGCCTTCAAAGCTTTGGAAATTGCTCGAAGAATGTGTAGCTCAACAACAAGTTGCTGTCATCAGTCAATACGACGAACAAGTCGATCGGTTTAACTTGTATACTCAACATACGGCTGCTTCAGGAGCAGGTGTGACCGAACTGAAGCAAGCCTATGCCGCATTTACTAGCCGTTTCGGACACCTCTATCAGCCCCGTTCGGACCTGTTTGTATTAGGTGATAAGATCGGTCCATTTCAGCCGGCTAGTGAAGGGTTCGTCCAGTTTCTAAACAAACTGAACATCCGTGTATATGTTGAGAACTACGAAACGGATGACGTTATTAAACTTGCACAAGCAGGTATTTCGGGATTCATTACGGAATCTCCAAAGTCAACAATGGCACAATTGGATACCTTACTGGAAAACTAAAAGCGGATGGCTGAAGAGCCATCCGCTTTTAGTTTTCTATTCAAGTTATGCAGAACACGAGCAACCGCCGCCAGTTCCGCAGCTGCCTCCGCAAGAGGAATCGGTTACAAATGTATTATCTGTCGGTAATTTCACGGATTCAGAGACAGAGCGGGCAATCTCTGCGCTGATTTCATCCAGCATGTATTGGACATCATTCTCTGCAAGCCGCAGCGCAGCAACTTTCTCATTCATGTCCAACGCCCGTTTGTCGAGGCGTATCGATTTCATTACTATATTATAATCCGGATGGTATCTCCCAAACCGCTGAACCTCTTCATAACGGTCTTTCATCTCAGAAAAGTTCCGGATTTTTTCTACTAAATCCGGATCACTGTAAACTTCATGATGAGCGGAGCGGTACGCGAGTAGTACGTCGGATGTCAAAATCATTTCTGCCAATTCGTCTGTTTGTTCGATGATGGCAAGCCATTCGTCGGTCATCATCATATGTGATTTCCCCTCCATTCCCCACCATTATACCAAATAGAGGGAGTAAACGCATCACTTGTTCCTTATAGAAGTGTTTCCAACTGATTCAATGCTGTCCTCGCTTCTGCGAAATCAGACATTCTGATTTCCTTGTTTCCGATGATTTGTGACGTTTCGTGACCTTTTCCAGCTATCAGCACAATATCGTTGGGCATGCTTTGTGCAATTGCTTGATGAATCGCACGTTTCCGATCCAATACAACGCGGACTGAAGCGGGTTCCTCCGTTCCTCTTAATATGTGCTGAATGATGGTTAGCGGATGTTCACTCCGAGGATTGTCAGATGTAAGTATGACAGTATCACAGTAAGTCTCAGCAATTTTCCCCATCTCCGGGCGCTTCTCTTTGTCTCGATCGCCGCCGCAGCCAAATACACAAATAAGCTTTCTCGGGTTCAAACTGGTTACCGCTTGTAAGGCCGCAGATAGCGCATCGGGGGTATGGGCGTAATCGACAAAAACCCGCCTTCCTTCGTGTTCAATAAGCTGCATGCGGCCTTCAGGCAATTTCAACGAACGGAATGCAGTGAAAATATCCCTCTCCGGAAAGCCAAGCAATTTAACTACAGATGCAGCAGCCATCGCATTCAAGCGATTATGCTCTCCCGGAGGCAACGTTCCGATCAACTCTTCTGAAGGCATACATCCTCCTGCGACATTTCTTCCAAAAAGGTGAATGGGCAGCTCCACATCCTTGACAATCCCCATACATTCCCTATCTTCACTATTTACTATGAGCTGCTCGGACAACGAACATAACTTCTTTTTCGCTGCAATATAATTCCCACGCCCCCCATGCTCTTCAAAATGATCTGTTCCGATATTCAGGAAAACGCCGACGGATACCCGGCAATGGGCAAGACGTTCCATTTCCAATCCTAGCGAAGACGCCTCCAACGCAACGTGAGTCACTCCTCGATCTTTGCATTTGCGCAACAAGGGGTGTAAATACTCTGCAGGAGGCGTGGTGAGCGACGGAAGCTCTTCGTCGAATTTTTCCCCATCTATATAACAACCTGTCGTTCCTAGCACTGCTGTCTTGATACCGAATTGAGCGAGCAGCTGACCAATGAAATGAGTCACGGTAGTTTTCCCATTCGTGCCGGTCACCGCAATTATCGTCAATTCTTCAGAAGGATTTCCAGATAATTGTGCACTGCTATAAGATAAAAACCGTTTGCAGTCAGGTACTGTCACAACAGCAGTGCCACGTTGACTCCATTGTGACAAGACACTCTCGGAGACTGGACGGTCAATGACGATTGCAGCGGCTCCTCTCTCCAGCGCCTCTTCAATTGACTCGACTCCATCATGATGAGCCCCTTTTCTTGCGATGAATAAGCAATTCCTTTTAAGACGGTTTGGATGCTCTGTAACCGAGTCAATTGTGACATTCCGCCAGTTCCCTTGGATCGTGCATGGCCAATCTTTTAATAATTCAATCAGATGCAAATCAGCTTCTCCTTCCCGAACGTTTTTCTTTTCAGGGAATATAGTAAGAGTGAACCTACCACAGAGTATGAAAAGCATCGGGTAAATGTCACGAAGAAAGTTGGGAGACGAAATGATTATCCAAAAATTTGGTGGCGCGGCAATGAAAGATCGTGCGATGCGCCGTTTATGTATTGATCGAATCCAAGAAGGTCTGAAATCACATGAGAAGGTCATCGTTGTAGTTTCTGCAATTGGTCGTCAGGAAAGTCCATATTCAACAGATCGTCTACTATCCATCACTCCATCCTTTAAACCCTCTACAGCCTCTTGGGACCTTGCTGCGTCATGCGGAGAACTGATTGCTTCTGCTGTCCTAAGTGCAGAGCTGGAGGAAGCAGGAACCGTTAATAAGGTCATGCACAGTATGAATTCTGGTATTAAAACGGTTGGCCAATTTGGAAATGCAACAATCGAAACAATCGAGACAAGCTATATCGAAAAAACCTTACAAAGCCACAAATGTTTGATCATACCCGGGTTTCAAGGGTTGAATGCAGCGGGAGACTACATGACGCTTGGAAGGGGTGGCAGTGATCTGACAGCCATTGCTCTTGGCAGCAGTCTGAAAGCATCCCATGTGGAGTTTTTCAAGGATGTACCCGGCGTAATGTCAGCAGACCCTCATATCTATAAGGATGCTGAAAAATTCGCTTCGTTGACAATCGATGAATTCCTGCCCCTATTGGACTGCACGCGACCCGTCATTCAAAAACGGGCAGCTCTCCATGCAAAAGAAACAGCAATCCCTCTTTGTGTGAGAGGAATTGCTGTAGCTGAAGAAGGGACTTGGATTACTCCTTGCTCTTCCTAGATATTTTATGGCTTTACCGGTTTTTCAACTTCTTGTACTAGATTTTGCGTATAGTAATTCCCATAAACGCCCGTTCCGATATGCGTAAAGTTCTTATCCAACAGAACTTCTTGGTGTGCAGGAGAATTCAACCAACCATGAACCGCATCAATGGCATCCGTATAATTCAACGCAATATTTTCTCCTGCTTTTTTAACGTCAATTCCAGCAAGTTTCAGCCGATTGGCAAGTGAACCGGAAGTCGGGGAATCTTGGGAAAAGTAATTTTGCAGAGCCATTTCTTTACTATGTTCACGTGCTACAACTTGAAGTTGGTAGTCACGTTTTAAAATGCCAACATCATGATTCTTCCTATAAATATTGGTGATGTCGAGTATTTGACGCTCCAACGCACGATCGACAGCCATCTGATCTTCGGAGGAAGGCTTTTTCACTTCCACTAGCTCCCCTTTATAAAACAGATCATAAGGTTGCTGCATGACCAGTGTCATCGGGTCGATGAACCGGACACCTTCCAACTCCTGACCTTCTTCATCTATATACAATTGAGTGAAAAGACCTTCCGATTGAATGAGCATCTTGTTTTTAACGTCGTCCCCATTGAGTACAAATGTATATTGGTTTTCTCCTACGACCACTTCTACTTCAGACTCAATAATCGTGCTCCGATAGATGTCCTCACTGCTCTGTCCATTCTCATATGGGTATACGTCCGCTTCTCGATCCGCACTGAAAATCTGATTGACCTTACCATCCCGAACTCCTGCCATTATCATCGGATTCGCACTATAAATCCACCATTCAAAATCGAATACTGAAAGATCTTTGCGATCCGGCTCACCATACAGCTTCACCAATTCATCCGACGAGCGGCCGACCACTGTGGAAATCCCTTTTTCAGGCCGTTTCGCATTACTGACACCCTGCTGTTCAAAAGATTGCCCTCCGCTTATAGCAGTCCCAGGCTGAACAGGCGACTCCAATGGCTCGTTCTCTTTGAATCCATCATCCCAAAAGTAAACTGCCAGAAGCGCAATTATTAATAATACAAGCACTTTCCATAATCGTTTCATCTGCCTGCCCCCTTCTTACAACTGCCATTCATACATCACTATACCTCCATTGTAATCATCATCAGACGAATAAGTCATCCTTTTCTCATCCGTTCACTTAAATACGCTTCCAGACACAATGTTGCCATTGCAACCGACTTCCTTTTGTTCTATGATTATAGGCGAAGAGCAAACGATTGACTGTTGTATAAGGAGGAAGCTAATCAATGGATTTTGTAAACACAGGTATTGAAGAGCTGGCTGTAAGCCTAATTGATCTTGAAGAAATCGCTAAAAGATATGATTTAGTTCTCGCTGGACAATGGGACTATGAACGCGTCACATTCGACAAAAAGTATACAGTAAGTGAAGGCGTATACTATCTGCGCGTCTACGGACTCACACCGGATGGCGATGTTGGAAAGAATGAGGCTGTCATTGAATTCATTACTCCACAACTCGGAAAACATTATTATCCACACGGTGTTGAATACGGAGAGGACGAATTCTATCCATCATTCGTCGTGAACGACTGCAAAAAAACATTAGCTGGCTTAGTGAAAGACCTGCAAGCTTTTAACCTGAAAAAGTGATTCGTTACCGGAGAATATTCCATTCTCCGGTTTTTCATATCCATTTTCATTTATTTTGGCTATAATAGAAATAATACACGATTTGGAGGAATGCCGGGTGTCAAAAAGGTTAACAAAAAGAACTTTGCTTATTTTAGTGACCGCAATTATTGCGGCTGCTGCTCTATTCTTCATACTCCCGGTTTCCATACCGTTAATTTTAGCCCTGCTGACTGCGCTGATGATCGATCCGCTTGTCAAGCTAGTAGAGCGAAAGTTCAATTGGAAACGAAAATTATCCGTTATTTCCGTATTCATCTTTGTCGTTTTACTCGTTGCAGTAGGGATCTATTATTCCGTAACGTCACTAATCGGCAGGATCATTCAGTTCACAAAAGACGCACCCGACTATTTAAACTCACTCTCAGGTGTTTGGATTGATATGCAGGATAAAGTATTTAAATACACTTCCGGAATGCCTTCTGACATCGTCAAAGCTACACAAGAACAATTGACTGCTGCGCTCACTTCCTTCAAAACTTCTCTTCTTGAACTGTTGAGCTATGAAAAGATCATTGCACTCGCTTCTGAAATTCCAAATTTCCTCGTGAGTTTCATCGTCTTCTTAATTGCCTTGTTTTTGTTTATGCTTGAGCTTCCTCAGCTAAAACAAAGTGCGTTTAACTTACTAACGGATCGAACTGCTGAAAAAGTCCGTTACATGACTACGAAACTGAATGCAACAGTCATCGGATTCATGAAAGCACAGTTACTCGTCAGTTTCATCATTTTAGCGGTAGCGTTCGTTGGATTACTGTTGATTGTCCCTAAATATGCCGTTGTTATGGCGATCGTCATCTGGATAATCGACGTTATTCCTATATTGGGTTCCATTATCATTCTGGCACCATGGTCACTTTATATGTATGTGAGCGGTGATGTTGGAATGGGTACGAAGCTCGCAATTTTAGCAGCAGTACTACTGATTATCCGAAGGACTGTAGAACCGAAAGTGATGGGTTCACAAATCGGCTTATCCCCTCTTCCGACGTTGATCGGAATGTTTATCGGCTTGAAGCTGTTCGGTGTCCTCGGATTCTTCATCGGTCCAATGGTCGTCATTCTTTTCACTACGGCAATAGAAGCCGGGATTATTAAAATGAACTTCAAAATCTAGCTTAAACGTAAAGCCATAAAGAAAACACGCATGTCCCTAAAATAGGGGCATGCGTGTTTTACATTAGAATCCCAAAATCGCTTTGATCATGGAAGTCGTCTCTCCGCCTGCGTAAAACACATAGAGAAGTAAATAGACAGCAACACCAGTAAGTGCCGCGAAAATCCACACAATACTTGTCACAGGTCCTAGACGTCGATGCTTAGGTAAGTTGTCCTTGAATCCCGAGATAAGTGACAGCACACCTAGAACGGCTCCAGTCGTAGCTAAACAAATATGGAATATCAAAAACACGGTGTAATAGATTTTAATGTTATCGGGTCCACCGAAGGCCGTGTTCCCAATGATAATTGTACGGGATAAGTAAATTACTAAAAACAGAAGTGCTGAAATAGATGCTGCAACCATTACATTTTTGTGTGCGTGCTTCCGCTTTTTGCGGATCAGCATCCAACCAATCCCGACTAAAACGCCGGAAATAATTATTAGCAATGTGCTCAATGTCGGCAGAATAGGCAAGTTCATACATTTTCTCCATTTCTATTCAGATATAACGGATCAGCCATGAACCGATAATTTCTTACGGTTGATCAGATCTTGTCGGGTAATTTCATCCGCATTGTCTTGTTCATCGCGATACCATGTAATGAAGATCTTTCCTATGATGAACACGTACAATAATTCTTGTATGACCTTCATAATGATTCCGCCAAGCTGCTGATCATACAGTGTTGGCATACTTGTGAACAACTCGGGACCTGATATCGTCAAACCGGACAGCGTCCCCGCAGGTACACAGAGTGCCATTGCTTTCAGCCACGCTTCACCGCTTCTGTATGTCTCGTAGACCGGAACATCCGCAAAGATAATCAGCGAACAAGCTGGTGTTAACAGGATTGCACTCAATATGACATACCCGATCTTTTTCAAACCATGTAATTGAGTCTCTCCAGGCAACGTATTGAAAATCGGCCACCACAGGAACAACGCTGATAAAAATAATGTCAGCGTAAAAGCAGTATGCAGAGGCAAGCTAAGTTTAATCGTATCCAGAACCAGTGGATAATGGTTCAGCGAAAACATGATCGTAAAGACCATTAAACTGATAACCGGCTTTGTGAAGAACCGGATAACAGCCGCCAGTTTCGGGTAACTGAATACTTTTTTCCACAAAAAGTTCGGAACGCCCATGATGAATAACGGTGCAATCACCAATAGTAATAGTGCCATTTGCGCCATGTGGACAGAAAACAGAATGTGTCCCATCAAATCCATCGGTGAGCCTTTCACAATATACAACAGTACCATTGCAGAAAGGAAAGCAGTGATCTGTCTCGACGTGACAGCTTCCGTTCCTTCAAAACGAGTTCTCCACTTTTTTGTCAGTAAAAAGTAAAGGACAGTCATGAGAACGAGAAATATCAAAAAATATGGACTCCATAAAGCGCGGAAGCCAAATATACTTAACGACAAATGCCCCAGCTCCTTTTATAAGATCTGTATCTATTATAGGCTCTTCTTTTATGTAACACAATGAACGTTCTTTGACATCCAAGCAAATAAGAAAACCTCTGCCCTTGGCAATTGGCCAAAGGCAGAGGTTTTGTAAAGCTTACCACCAAACAATCGTGACGAAAGTAAGTGGAATCAGGAATGCAAACACAACTCCTGTGAACATGAACATCTGAGGAACACCGTGTCCCTTATCTTTCATGTGCATGAAATAGTAAAGTTGCAGTGCTACTTGAACTGCAGCAAAGAGGAAAAGAACAGGGATTACTAAATACTTAGAAAAACCTTCCACTCCTTGCTGATAAGCCACGACGAATGTAAACGAGACGAGGGTCATGAAAATCATGAGTGAGAACATCATGACTTGACCGCGCATAGTTTCCTTTGAACGACGGATGAATAGATCCTGTTCAATAGGGGTTCTCTTGTACGTTTCTACTTCTGCCATGTTATCCGATCACTCCCATCAAGTAAACTACCGTAAAGATGAATACCCATACGACGTCAATGAAGTGCCAGTAAAGTGAGAACGTGTAGTACTTAGTTGCATTATACAAATTCAGACCGCGTTTTGCATTTCGGAAGAGCAACAGTGTTACCCAAACAAGTCCGATAGCTACGTGGAAACCGTGTGTTCCTACAAGTGTAAAGAACGCTGAACTGAATGCACTGTTTCCAAACGTGAATCCTTCTTTCACATAGTGAGTGAATTCATACACTTCAAGTCCAAGGAAGCAAAGTCCGAGGAATGCAGTGATGGCTAGCCAAAGCTGCATTTTCTTAAAGTTGTAGTTCTTCATATGGTGCATTGCGTACACACTAGTAAGTGAAGATGTTAACAGTAACAGTGTCATTACAAATACGAGTGGCAATTGATACAGTTCTTGAGTCGAGAAACCGAAACCACTTGGCCCTTTATTCTTTAACGCCATATAGGTTGCAAATAACGTTGCGAAAAGGATTGTCTCTCCACCAAGGAAGAGCCAGAATCCAACAAATTTGTTTTTTGCTTCAAGCGTTGCACGCTCGGGGTGTTCCGGCCAAGTCTCCGGAGTGAACTTTTTATTCAAATCCATCAGTTTTGACCCCCTTTGCGAGCATTGTCAATATCACGTTGAATCTCTTGTTTTGATACATGGAAACCAAGGTCATCTTTCAATGAGCGCATTGCCATAGCGATAAATGTTACCGCAAGACCGAAGATGAGCACTGGAAGTCCCCATGCCGTTTCTTGATGGTACATTGCACCGAAACCAGCAACGAACATCCCTAAAGTCATAAAGAATGGAATGATTGAACCATTCGGCATGTGAATATCCGTAACGGGTTCTGCAAATGTAAGTCCTGTTGCGTTACCTTCCTGCTTTTCAATCCAAACTGTATCAAGTCCGCGTACTAGCGGAGTTTGAGTAAAGTTATAGAATGGCGGCGGTGAAGGAATCGCCCATTCAAGCGTACGTCCGTCGCCCCATGGATCATTTCCAACACGTACGTTTTTAACAGTCGTCATGATGATATTTACGACTAATACAATAACACCGATAGCCATCAGAAGCGCACCGATGGAACTGATCAAGTTCGCTGTATTCCAGCCTTGTCCGTCCATATATGTCCAAACTCGGCGAGGCATACCCCAGAATCCAAGCCAGTGCTGGATAAGGAATGTGCAATGGAATCCGACGAAGAAGAACACAAACGTAATTTTACCAAGTGTTTCATTAAGCATAGTTCCGAACATTTTCGGCCAGTAAAGGTGTACTCCAGCTAAGATCGCAAGTACAACTCCACCAACGATTACGTAGTGGAAATGGGCAACGATGAAATAACTATCGTGCAACTGATAGTCAAGAGGCGCTGCACCTTGCATTACCCCTGTGACTCCACCCATTACGAATGATGGGATAAAACCAAGCGCATACAGCATTGGAGTTGTAACGGAAATACTTCCACCCCAAATGGTAAGCAGCCAGTTGAAGATTTTAACACCAGTCGGTACAGCAATCGCCATCGTCGCAACTGCGAAGATTGCGTTAGCAGTCGGCCCAAGGCCAACTGTGAACATGTGGTGAGCCCAAACCATGAATCCTAAGAAACCGATCAATACAGTCGCAAATACCATTGCCGGATAACCGAAGAGGCGTTTACGAGAGAATATCGAAAAGATTTCAGAGAAAATACCGAATGCCGGCAAGATCAGGATATATACTTCAGGGTGACCGAAGATCCAGAAAATATGCTCCCAGATAATAGTGTTACCACCCATAGTATGGTCAAAGAAGTTACCGCCAAACATACGGTCGAATGTCAAGAAGAACAAACCGACTGTAAGTGGTGGGAAAGCGAAAAGGATCATTGCTGAAGCGACAAACGTCGTCCAAGTGAACAATGGCATCCTCATGTATGTCATACCAGGAGCACGCATGTTAATGATGGTGACGAGGAAGTTAATCCCGGCCATCAGCGTACCACCACCAGCAATTTGAAGACCTATCGCATAGAAGTCAATACCATGTCCAGGGGAAGCAAGTGAAAGTGATGCGTATGAAGTCCAACCCGCATCAGGAACTTGCCCGATTAGCCATGAAACGTTCAAGAACAATCCTCCGAAGAAGAACATCCAGAAACCTAATGAGTTAATGAATGGGAACGCAACGTCACGCGCTCCGATCTGGAGTGGCATGATATAGTTCATAAATCCGAATAATATCGGCATGGCGGCCAAGAAAATCATCGTAGTACCATGCATCGTGATTAAATCATTGAAAAGACCTGCACTAACAAGGTCATTGTTCGGCTTTAACAGCTGGAGACGAATGATCATCGCTTCAATACCGCCGACGACGAAGAAGAAACCGCCGCCGATGAGGTAAAGAATCCCAATTTTCTTATGGTCGACAGTCGTCATCCAATCCCAAAGGGCTGCGCCGAATCCTCTTTTTTGAGCAACAGAACTCACGTTGTTTTACCTCCTCTTCAATTTCGCGTTACGTATTACTGCTCAACAGACAAGCCAAGCAAGTACTCAGCTAAATCATCCAATTCCTGCTCGGATAATTGATTTTCAAAAGAAGGCATTACATTGCCCGGTTTAACTTTTTGTGGATTCTTGATCCATTCTTTCAATTTCTCTTCATTATGCTCCATGAAACCAGCTACACGGTTACGGTCTCCGAATGAAGCAAGGTTTGGACCTTGTGCTCCGCCCTCACCAGCACCTGAAACAGCGTGACAACCGATACAGCTTTGTTTGAAGACTTCTTCACCTGCTGCATTTGCTACGGCGTTTCCGTCTTCAGTTGCTTTCATGCTTTTCGCCCATGCGTTGAACTCATCACGAGGCAAAGTTTTCACTTTGAAGTCCATCAGTGAGTGAGACGGTCCGCATAGCTCAGCACATTTACCATAGAATACGCCATCTTTGAGACCTTCCGACTCTTTGTCGAATGTCAGATAGAATTTGTTCAAGTTCTCAACGTTCGTATCCATCTTACCTCCGATTGCAGGAATCCAGAAGGAGTGCTTTACATCCGCTGCCTTCAAGTTAAAGTAAATCTTTTCCTTTGTTGGTACCACAAGCTCTTGAGCCGTTACAATACCTAGATCCGGGTATTCGAATTCCCACCAGTAAAGCTTAGCGGTTACGTCAACGACTAGATGCTTCGCCTTGCCATCGTCAGTGACTTCTTCCATCGCTTTAACATCCCCAAGTTTGTATGTGTAATACACAGTAGGAACTGCAAGAATAATAATGAGGATAATTGGAATAATCGTCCAGATGAGCTCCAATTTCTGGCTTCCTTCAACTTGTTCAGGAACGAAATCATCACCTAGTTTCGAACGTCTGAAACGTATCAGTGCTACCACATAAATTACGACTACAACAAGAATGACGAACAGCATGATACCTGAAGATAGCATCAGCAGATTAAACTGATCTTTACCTACCTGACCAGCCGGTAGAAGCGTGGATAATTCCTGTTGGCCACATCCTGCTAGAAATACAGTCAGAACCGCTAACAAGGAAAAGAGACGCCATTTTTTGAGTCCTTTCATCATCGCTTCATAATCCCTCTCTTTCTAATAGTGTTTTCTTCCATCGAGGAGTGAAGACCTCTCTATAATGAATTCCTGTCAAAGAAAGAATTCCATACATTCAGATGAAAATCGAAAAGATAATCATCGAGACAAAAAGAATTGTCATATAGTTCAGCGAGTAGATGAACATGGTCGTTGCCCATTTCAAATCATCTTTCACACGGAACCCTTTAAGAGCGAGTATTAACCAACCTACGTTCAACACTGTAGCGAGAACTAAAAATGCTGTACCTAGTTCGCTTAGCATGAATGGCAGAGGAAATAATACGACAACCCATGCAAGCATCGATTTCTTTGTACGAGCAAAGCCTTTCACAACCGGCAGCATCGGAATACCAGCAGCTCCATATTCGTCTGTTTTTTTCATGGCAAGCGCGTAAAAATGAGGCGGCTGCCAGACAAACATGATCAGGAACAACGCCCAAGCTCCAGATCCAAGTGACGGTTCCACTGCCGCCCAACCAATCAGCGGCGGAATAGCTCCAGACAAACTTCCTACGATCGTATTGGATACGTGACGGCGTTTCGACCACATCGAATAGAGAACGACGTAGCTGAAGACTCCCGCAAGACCCAGAAACCCGGTAGTAGCATTTGCTGAAAACAGCAAGACTTCACCGATTGCTATGAAACCCAACGCCATTGCGAGAACAGCTGGGGCCTTGAATCGCCCGGTTACTGTCGGTCTCGTCCTAGTTCGCGTCATAATAGGATCGATATCACGGTCGATCAAGTTATTCAGCGCTGCTGAACCAGCTATGATCAGGGCAGTTCCTAAAAGCGTACCAATCATAAGATCCAGACTATGTACAAAGTTGATGTCCGCAAACTGGAATGCCAAGAAGAGACCTGTGAATGCAGTAATCAGATTGGAATTCACAATCCCGATTTTAATAAGTGCTAAAAAGTCCTTCATGAATGTTGGTGCAATTACAGTTTCCGGTACCGTCCCTGCAGCAGTCGTGCGACTGTTCGACATTTGACTCCCCCTTTCAAAGCCTTTTGAAAATGACCGCTGTACTTAACTATATCGAAAATCCTTCACAATTTCTATACAAAATCGCAATTTGTATAGAATTGCACAATCTCTCGAGGAATTATACAGTGCAACCTCTATAGTAAATCATTCCACCATGTCATTTGTGAAGTTATCAGGTCTATTTTATGAACGTTTTGTGAAAAGCCGAACCTAATTGCGTGTTCTTCGTTTCCGGCATTGTGTTTTATGGTTCGATTCTCTATCATTAAAAACTAGAGACCTTTTCACCGGTCGACATTTTATAAAAGAAGGTGTCTTGTTTGAAACGATATAACTACTTAAAATGGTTTGCAGTCGCCGCGACAATCGGGATGCTGCTCATCATGCTCGGCGGTGCGCTCGTTACGAAAACAGACAGCGGTATGGGCTGTGGAAGACATTGGCCTGGCTGTAATGGACAACTAATTCCGGACGAGATCACCGCAGAAGTCCTCATTGAGTTTTCTCATCGTCTTGTTACGGGTGCTGTCGGAATTTTAATAGTGATTTTATCTGTATGGTCATGGAAAGCGATTGGACATGTTCGTGAAACGAAATTCCTCTCGATTATGGCTGTATTTTTCCTCATTTTGCAAGCACTCATTGGTGCAGCACAGGTGAAATGGGGACAAGGGGATTTTATACTTGCTCTGCATTTCGGAATTTCGCTGATATCTTTTGCGGCAGTCTTGCTTCTGACACTCCTCATATTTGAAGTGGATAAAAAATTCGATGCCGATAAAATGCAAGTCGGACCCAAACTGAAATTCCATACAATCGGTGTTACTGTTTATTCCTACATCGTCATTTATACAGGTGCTCTTGTTCGACATACTGAGTCAAGTCTCGCTTGTGCAGATTGGCCATTGTGCCGAAACGACCAATTCGAACTTCCCTCCAATCTGAATGAGTGGGTTCAAATGGGACACCGGGCAGCTGCTGCATTGATTGTCATCTGGTTAGTTTACATCGCCATCCATGTGCTGCGTAATTATCGTGAGCAGAAAGTGCTCGTATGGGGCTGGTCCATCGCCATGGTGCTTGTTCTTGCACAAGCAACGACTGGAATGCTATCCATCTTCACTCGGTTGAATCTCACCATAGCATTGCTCCATTCCTTATTCGTGACATTGCTATTCGGATTACTGACGTACATGATTTTGCTGCTATCCAGAGTACGCATTCAAAAATAACTCCCAAAAACAGCCGCTCGGTATATCCGAACGGCTGTTTTTATATGGTTTATAAGCGTTTTTTTTGCAGGTTATGAGCACTTTCATGGGTTTACGAGCGCTTCACTCAATCCTTTCCCTCATCTGCAATCAGTGTTCGAGTTCTATCAACAAATCGCCAGTTGAGATTGCTTCTCCAGGGACAACATGAATTTCTTTCACAATGCCGTCATAAGGCGTTTGGATTGTCGTCTCCATCTTCATCGCTTCCGTGATCAGCAAGTGTTGACCGCGGCGGACACGATCCCCTTTTTCAACTGCAAGCTGGAGAACCGTACCAGGCATTGTTGCTGCGATATGGGCATCATTGCCGGGATCCGCTTTTTGCTTCTTAGCAGAATCGGTTTCGACACTCACATCTTGAATGATGACTTCACGCGGTTGACCATTCAACTCAAAGTAAACGACACGTGTTCCGTCAGCTTGAGGTTCCCCAATGGAAACAAGCTTAATAATAAGTGTCTTTCCTACTTCGATTTCGACCTCAATTTCTTCTCCTAATCTCATTCCGTATAGGAATTCAGGCGTCTGGATGACAGATAGATTCCCAAAATCCTTATACATCGCTATATATTCCTCGAATACTTTCGGATACAACGAGTATGCCAAGGCATCGTGGATAGTAGCGGGTTTCTCTAGTTTCTCATCAAGCTTTTCAATGACTTCGTTAAAGTTCACCGGCTCCAGTAACTCCCCTGGACGCACAGTCAATGGCTTACGTCCTTTTAGCACGACTTTCTGCAATTCTTCTGGGAATCCTCCGTAAGGCTGACCGATATAGCCTTCAAAAAATTCAATGACAGACTCTGGGAAATCGATCGAGTTCCCTCTTGCAAGGACTGCATCTTCATCCAGTTCGTTTTGGACCATGAACAACGCCATATCTCCAACAACTTTGGATGAAGGGGTCACTTTCACAATATCCCCAAACAGCATATTGACGCGAGAGAACATTTCTTTGACTTCTTTCCAGCGATTCCCGAGACCGACACCCTTCGCTTGCTGCTGCAAATTGGAATATTGGCCACCTGGCATTTCATGGACGTATACTTCTGAATGAGGACTGATCATGCCACTTTCAAAGTGAGCATAATACTCACGCACGTCCTCCCAGTAGAATGATAACTCTTCAAGCGCTTTTACATCTGTGCGGACTCCCCGGTCTCCATACTGCAACGCATAGTAGAGCGAGTTAGCTGACGGTTGGGATGTCAGTCCAGACATCGCGCCAAGCGCCGTATCGACTATGTCGACCCCTGCTTCGATAGCACGCGTATACATGGCGATTCCGTTCCCGCTCGTATCATGGGAATGTAAGTGGATCGGTATATCGACTGTTGCCTTCAACTCGGAAATCAGTTGATAAGCCGCTTCGGGTTTCAAGAGACCTGCCATATCTTTCAAGGACAAAATATGAGCTCCTGTATTTTCAAGCTCTTTCGCCATTTCCTTATAGTACGCAATCGTGTATTTAGTGCGCATTGGATCCAATACGTCCCCTGTGTAACAAAGTGCGGCTTCCGCTACTTTGCCTTCTTGACGTACAGCATCGATAGCTACTTCCATTCCTTTGATCCAATTCAAGCTGTCGAAAATACGGAATACGTCAATGCCGGCAGTAGCAGACTCTTTAACAAATTCTCTAATTACATTATCCGGATAGTTTTTGTATCCTACTGCATTGGCTCCTCTAAAGAGCATTTGGAATAACACGTTCGGGATTTGCTTTCGAAGCACCGCCAGCCGCTCCCATGGATCCTCTTTTAAGAAACGGTAAGAAACGTCGAACGTCGCTCCACCCCACATTTCAAAGGAGAATAGATCGGGCATTAGACGAGCTGATTCTGCAGCGATATTCGTCATATCCGAAGTCCGGACTCGAGTTGCAAGCAAAGACTGATGGGCATCACGGAAAGTCGTATCTGTCAGTAACACTTCTTCCTGTTCTTTGACCCATTTTGCTAATCCTTCTGGTCCCCGCTCGTCCAGAATCTGTTTCGTACCTGATTTTGGAGGAATGGACAAATCCATCTCAGGCTTTCGCGGAACCGCAAATACAGGTTTTGATTGTCGCCCAATACCTGGGAATCCATTGACCGTTATAGTTCCTAAATAATTCAGAACTTTTGTTCCGCGGTCTTTTCTGACTGGGAATTCGAACAATTCAGGAGCTGCGTCTATGAAACTAGTCGTATAATCTCCTGTTAAAAAGCTTTCATGACGGACAACATTTGCTAAGAAAGGAATATTGGTCTTAATCCCGCGGATACGGAATTCTTGCAAGTTTCTGTCCATTTTGGCTGCAGCTTCCCTGAAAGTCATCCCCCACGTTGAAACCTTTACAAGTAACGAATCATAATACGGGGTGATTACGGCGCCTTGGAAACCATTTCCTGCATCGAGCCGGACACCAAATCCTCCACCTGAACGGTAAACGGATAGTTTCCCAGTGTCGGGCATGAAATCGTTCAACGGGTCTTCAGTAGTTACACGCGCCTGGATCGCATATCCGAACAATGGAATGTCGTCTTGTTCAGGAACAGAAGACTGTCCAGTGTGAAGATTTTCTCCGTCTGCAATGAAAATTTGAGTATGGACGATGTCGATACCCGTGACCATTTCAGAAATCGTGTGTTCCACTTGAATACGAGGATTGACTTCAATAAAGTAAAACTCATCATTTGCGACCAAAAACTCAACAGTGCCCGCATTTATGTAGTTTACATTTGCCATGAGTTTAACCGCTGAATCACAAATAGCCTGTCTTAAATCATCGGACAACGAGATGGATGGTGCGATTTCCACCAACTTCTGATGGCGTCGCTGTACAGAGCAATCCCGCTCATACAGATGCACGATATTTCCATGAGTATCCCCTAAGATCTGCACTTCAATATGCTTCGGCTCTCTAATCAACTTTTCTACATACACTTCATCAGATCCGAATGCCGATTTCGCTTCGGATTTGGCACGATTATATGCCTCTTGAACATCATCGGCTTGCTCGACGATACGCATTCCTCGTCCGCCACCGCCCAATGATGCTTTGATGATGATCGGATAGCCATGAGATGTCCCGAAAGCCTCCACTTCTTCAATGGATTGAACGGGTCCATCTGTACCTGGAATGACAGGGATTCCTGCTTGTATTGCTTGTGTACGCGCTTTCACTTTATCGCCAAACATTTCCAGATGGCGAGAAGTCGGTCCAATAAAAATGATTCCTTCTTTTTCAAGACGTGCAGCAAACTCTTCGTTTTCCGCTAAAAAACCGTAACCCGGATGCACGGCATTTGCACCCGAACGTTTAGCGATTTCAATGATCCCATCGATGTCAAGATATGCATCAATCGGTTTCTTTCCTTCACCGATCAGATACGATTCATCTGCCTTATAACGATGAAACGATCCCCGGTCCTCTGCAGAATAGATACCCACTGTCGGAATTTGAAGTTCAGTACAGGCTCTGAAAATACGAATTGCAATTTCCCCACGGTTCGCAACCAGAATCTTTTTAATGGATTTCATTTCCACCTTAGGCACGTCCTTTTCTATTTGTTTTTCTCATATCTAGTGAACATTGAAATATTCATCAATATTCCTAAAGCTAAAGATAACAGAATAATCGAAGTTCCGCCATAACTAATAAACGGCAACGTGACACCCGTCAATGGAATAAGCCCGGTTACTCCGCCTAAATTGATGAACGTCTGTATGCCGATAAGGGCTCCTACACCTGAAGCGAGCATTCTAGCATGGGGATCCTTAGTCGTTAACGCGATCCAGAATGCGCGCACGACTAAGAAACCTAATCCTCCTATTACGAGAATGGTCCCGAACACACCAAATTCTTCGGAAACGATCGCCATGATGAAATCGGTATGGGGCTCAGGTAAATATCCCATTTTTTGAACAGAGTTTCCTAGCCCAAGTCCGAACAGTCCTCCTGCGCCGATTGCAATGTAACCATTCACAATCTGCAGACCTGATCCTGTAATATACTTGAATGGATCGCGATAGGCTGTAAAACGGCCCATACGGCTGCCGGTCATGACAGAATCCCAAGCGAAAAATAGAACGATACCGACAAACACCAGGATGATTGCAACAAACAAACTTAACTTTCCAAACGTCTTTATGTTAATTCCGCTTGTAGCCATCACACAGACCGATGTCGCTATTATGATAAATGTCGCACCGATATCTGTTTCCATCATAACGGAACCAACTGCAATCCCCAATATGATGACTGGAGGTGCAATCGCTGTATTAATGCTGTTAATTGTTCCTGCATCGTACTTGTTCGCTAGCACACCTGCAAAATATATGATCATTACAATCTTTGCAAGCTCAGAAGGCTGAATACTACCGACTGGAAGGTTAATCCATGATTGGGATCCAACTTCTCCGCCAAATCCTATGAAATGGACTAAAAACAGAAGTACTAACATGATAGCAACAGAAACCATCATGAAATATTTTTTCCGGTATAATTTGTATGGGAGAAAAGCTGTAAAGAAGAATGCGAATGCTGCTATTATTACGCTCACTAGCTGTTGGTTAAAAAAATAATCAGGTTCCCACCCATAACGATTTACCGCCCATACCATACTGGAGCTGTAAACCATAACTAGTCCGAAAAGACAAAGTACTAAATATGTAAAAAATAATGGGAAATCAAAATGGCGGAATAGCCGCTTTGCATAACTTTTCAAGAAAATCCCTCGTATCTGTAAATAAAAAACTCAAACTTTAAGTTAGTTTGAGTCTTTTGTTTATTTTTTTATGCTCAGTTCATGTAAGATATTCATTTCTTTTTCTAATACAGAAAGTATGTTCTTTCCACGCTCTCTCTCAATAAGACCGAGCTTAACAGCAAAGTCGATTTCACGGGACAGCCCATACATTTGCGTATCCAGCACTTCTTCGTATAAAGGACATTGCGGCATCGTCAAATGATCCATCTGCACTTTTATGAGCTGGGCGATCTTGTCTGCATCTGCCTGCAGCTGCATTATGGCTTTCTCCTGATAGGTTTCCTGTACTTCTGTATCCATGAGGACGCCCCCATTACTCTTATTTCAGCAAGCTGCTATAGTGTAAATTGTAGCTGTAGAAAGCTGAAATTGCAAGTAATTCCCGTGGGGTTCTAACGGCGCGTGGCCAGATAACTTCCGATTAAGAAAAAAAACAGGTATACTGTAAACTAGAAACGAATGAGCTGGGAGGATTTATTATGGAAACGATTGTACCGATTAAAGGGAATGTGAAACATACGATTACGCTTGACCCGACTGTTTGGATTTTTGATGACAGACGACTCGATTTGGATACCTACTTCACTTCAGAAGTGGAAGAGTTCGATGAAATGGAAGACTATAAAGAGCGTATGGGAAAGCATTGGTCCCGGGAAATCATGGAAGGCGCCACTTATCCTCCAACGTTGAAATCCGAAAAGAAATATGAAAAACAGAAAATGCTGACTGGAACTTTCGGAATCCTATTCGAACCCTTCTTGAAAAATGCCATACCAGCAGAGGACGCGACCACGATCACCTTTGAAACAGCAGATGGTGAGCATAGTTTCCCGATAACAGATGCAGCGAACTTGCTATTCCAATTCAGTTTGGAAGGAAAACCGTTAAAAGAGGATGGTCCGATCCACGTTATGCTAAAAGATGGTTCAACTCGAAATAATCCAATCCGAAATGTGTCTGCAATCCGGATTAGCTGAAATGAGGTGCAACGATGCGTGTTAAATGTGTAATGTGTGATGCGATCGATAAACTGAGCGACGAAGATCCTCTTGCAAAGAAATTGCGCAACCGACCGATTCATACATATATGTGCGAGCCTTGCAGAGAACGCATTGGAGAGTTGACGCGTTTGCGCATAGAAACAGGGAAATTCACTTTCCGCCGAAGTTCCCATCCAGCTGAAGATGAATTTTAAAAAAGATCCAGCCGCATTATGCGACTGGATCTTTTTGATGTTCATTTAATCTGCGGACTCTATAGATGATCAGAATCAGCGCGGCTACAATTAAGCCTTCCACGATTGGAAGGAAAAATGCCAAGAACGTTAGCACGAGGCAGCCGATAAACAAAAACGTATAAATCACAACATTTTGCAATGGCTTGATTTTTCTCGCAAACCCTAGTTTATAAACTAACGCTGCCAGTAAAAACACGAGGGCGAACAATACGTACCCAGCAACATTGAAATTCGGCATCATTTCGTAGATAAACTTCGCGATACCGGACATCTTAGTGGCTACGAGCTCTGAATCCTCTACCTTCATTCAACACATTCCTTTCACAACTGCTTATTTACTCTTTTTCTGAGCCTTTTCACGTTCGTTCTTATCAAGGATTTTCTTACGAAGTCGGATTGAAACCGGTGTAACTTCACAATACTCATCATCTCCAGCATATTGAAGAGCTTCTTCAAGAGTCATGATCTTCGGCTTTTTAGTTGAAACCGTTTGATCCTTAGTCGCTGAGCGGACGTTTGTTGCATGTTTCACCCGTGTTAAGTTGATTGTGATATCACTTTCACGAGTATTTTCACCAACAACCATACCCGCATAGATATCCGTACCAGCTTCTACGAACATAATACCGCGGTCCTCAAGCTGCATGACACTGTATGCTGTCACTTTTCCGTTTTCCATGGAAACGAGAACACCATTGCGTCTTCCGCCAACTTTACCAGCTGACATCGGCTTATAGGAATCGAACGTGTGGTTCAAAATACCGTAACCACGTGTAAGAGTTAAGAAATCAGTAGAATAACCGATCAGTCCACGAGCAGGAACAAGGAATGTCATACGGACTTGTCCATTACCGTTGTTGACCATGTCGAGCATTTCACCTTTGCGCTCACCCATCGATTCAATGACTGATCCCGTATACTCTTCAGGAACGTCAATTTGTACGTTTTCAACCGGTTCACAACGTACACCATCGATTGTTTTCACGATAACTTCCGGTTTTGAAACTTGAAGCTCGAAGCCTTCACGGCGCATGTTTTCGATTAAAATCGACAAGTGAAGTTCTCCACGGCCTGATACAATCCATGCATCTGGGGATTCCGTAGGATCTACACGTAATGACACGTCAGTTTGCAATTGCTGCTGAAGACGTTCTTCGATTTTTCTTGAAGTGACCCATTTACCTTCGCGGCCAGCGAACGGACTGTTGTTCACTAAGAATTTCATTTGGAGTGTCGGCTCATCTACGTGCAGCAATGGCAACGCTTCTTGATGATCAGTAGGACATACTGTTTCACCGACATCGATATCGTCCATTCCGGAAATCGCAATCAAGTCTCCTGCGTGCGCTTCTTGGATTTCAATGCGTTTCAAACCTAGGAAACCGTACATTTTAGTGACACGGAAATTCTTGACCGAACCATCGCGTTTCATGACACTTACTTGTTGACCAACTGTCATCGTTCCACGGAATACGCGTCCGATACCGATACGGCCTACATAGTCACTATAGTCCAGAAGGGAAACTTGGAATTGAAGCGGCTCTTCACGGTTGTCGATCGGTGCCGGGATTTTGTCTAGAATTGCATCATATAGAACTTTAAGTGTGTCTTCTTGATCAGCAGGATCTGGAGACAAGCTCGCAGTACCATTGAACCCTGACGCGAAGACTACCGGGAATTCAAGTTGCTCATCATTTGCGTCCAATTCGATAAAGAGTTCAAGAACTTCATCAACCACTTCTTCTGGACGTGCGAATTCGCGGTCGATTTTGTTGACGACTACGATTGGCTTCAAATTGATTTCGAGTGCTTTCTTCAATACGAAACGTGTTTGTGGCATACATCCTTCAAATGCATCGACAACTAATACTACGCCGTCCACCATTTTCAGAATACGTTCCACTTCTCCGCCGAAGTCAGCGTGCCCTGGTGTGTCCAAGATGTTGATTTTCGTGTTTTCATATTCGATCGCAGTGTTTTTCGCAAGGATCGTAATTCCACGCTCACGCTCAAGCTCGTTTGAGTCCATTGCGCGCTCATCTACGTGCTCATTAGAACGGAAAATACCTGATTGCTTCAATAACTGGTCGACTAAAGTTGTTTTACCATGGTCAACGTGGGCGATAATAGCTATATTTCTAAGATCATTTCGTGTGTTTGTCATCATTTCACTCCATCTGTCTTTATTCAGTTGATTAACTGTGTTATTATAGCACAAGATACTTCGAGAAAAAACGATTTACTTTGTCAGGAGGCGTATTTTTTTGAAAAATGTCAAATGGGTGTTCGTTTTGTACGCTCTAGGTGCCGTCCTATCCATGTTCATGATTGGAATAGCAGTCGGCGTAAAAAGTTTTTTATTGGCAATAGCAGCGATCGTTTCTCTAGTTTTGATCATGGGGAATGGTTTTAAAACAAAAAAGAAGTTGCGCGAACAAGGACTTCTTTAATAGATGAGTGAAGATCGTTAGGTTCTCTAATGATACTTCACTTTTTTAATACAATGAATTCCTCAAGAAGCTGCGTGTGGATACTTTTATTCGCGACAACGAACGTCTCTTGTTGGAGCAATCCTGGTCGCACACCAGTCAACGTGGAGGAAATCGCTCCAACTTCGTTTGCAATGATTATTCCACCCGCTACATCCCACGGTGACAACCTCATTGACATATATGCATCGACTCTTCCTGCAGCCACATGAGTCAGTTCGAGAGCCGCAGATCCATAGGAGCGTGTCCCTCTGCATTTAGTGACAAGGTCAATCATCGGAGCGGTTTCCACATATCGATTCGGCGCAACCCAGCTCGCATTGACACCGATAATTGCTTGTTCAATTGTCGTATCCTCCAGACTCGGAAGACGGATGTCATTCAGAAATGCACCTTCATCTTTCATTGCGGAGTATAGATCATCTGCCATGACATCGTAAACATAACCGAGCATTCCTATTCCGTCTATATAAATACCGAGAGAAATCGCGAAATTCCGTTTTTGATGGACAAAATTCATCGTCCCATCGATGGGGTCTAAAAACCAGATGAACCCATCCAGCGATTGAATATCATCCCCGAAACCTTCTTCCCCCATAATTCTGTGTTCAGGGAAATCACGGCGAATGCGTTTGATGAAAAATTGTTCAATCTCATGGTCAATGTTCGTGACAAGATCATTTGCTGATGACTTAGCGCTTATTTCAATTTCGGTGAAAAATGAATGTTTTATGTGTTGAGCCGCTTCTTTGATCAACGATTTTGCATAACGGTCAAGTGCACCCCAGTTCATCTCGAATCCCTCCAGTTCATCTCCACCAAGTATAGCATAGCTATACGGAGCCAAAACAAAAAAGGCTCCTGTGCATGATCTCCCTGGAGAGAACAATGACCAACAGCCTTTCCTAATAATCGTCTATAATGCTACGGTTAAAAACCATTCAACTTCTCCAATTCACTATGAATTTCAGACAACCTCTTTTTGCTCTTCGCAATCTGCTTGGAGTCCTCTTCATTCAATGCGTCATGAAGGGTCGCTAATTCATAATCCAGCTCCAAGTTCAAAACTTTCAAGAATTCCTTTTCAACATCAGCTTTACGAATAACATGAACGACTTGTTTCATCGAAAACACCCCTTTTTTGAAAGTATGTGCAATTTCCTGTTACCATAAGATATGCGGGAATCAGTCGGACAGCTAGATGATTTGTCCGTTTGTCTTAAATTATTCCCCAAAGTGCTTCCCTATAAACGTAGAAAAAATGAGAGGGGTCATAAAATTGACAAAAACATTTTGGACAGAGAACGATTTTTCTGTTTTTGAAGTGGATGGATTGGATGCGCGGATGACCGCACTGCAAGAAAGAATCCAGCCTAAATTCACGGAATTAGGAGACTTATTCACACCTTTATTGTCCGCACATGGCAAAGGGGAATTTTACCCGCATGTTGCAAAGCATGCAAGACGGACGGTCAATCCTCCCTCAGACAGTTGGGTTGCATTTGCACCTGCGAAAAGAGGATATAAAGCGCTTCCTCACTTTCAGATTGGTCTATGGGGTACACATTTATTCATCGTTCTTGCAATTATTTACGAAAATCCTGATAAAAAAGGAATTTCAGAGCGTTTGCTGAATGATCTCCCTCTGCTGACAGGACTTCCAGAGGATTATATAGTTTCAGGAGATCATATGAAACCGGATGCGAATTCAATTCAAGTTACCGGAAGAGAAGGTCTGGTATCCCTTCTTGAACGTCTGCATGATGTGAAGAAAGCTGAATTCCTTGTGGGACGTCATCTTGAACGTAAACAAGCTGCCTCAATGTCCGAAAAAGAATTTCTTTCGTACGCGGAAGAAACGTTCGAGAAACTTTTACCTGTGTATGATCGTGTAATTGGTTAATAAAAAAACGATTCCAGTAGCTCGCCTCTCAAGCGATCCACTGGAATCATCTTATTGAATAATGTTCAAAGGAAAAACAATTATCACAATTGCCCTCGCCCATCTTATCCTTTTATAACGTCTCCACGCACACCATCTTTTGCGCGTTTCACTACTTTATAGCACTCATAACCACTGGCTTCCTTAAACTCCTTGAACAGCGTCTTCTCTTCAGCCATCGAAGGGACAACCTTCTTAAACGTATTATATGCCTCAAGTAATTCATCTCGTTCGATTCCTTGCTCAATAGCCTTTTCAACACAAGTGAAAAATCCAGTGACCATCATAATTTCTTCTGTAGACCAATCTGCACGCAGCGGATAACTATACTCCATCCAATTCCCTCCTATTTCTAGTTAGTTTATGCACAAAGGAAAAATCCTATCCGACGGAATGCCAGATAGGATTTCCTTCTTCTTATTTAGAAAGAATATGAATCGGTTTACCAAGCGCAACTTCTGCTGCTTCCATTGAAATTTCTCCCAATGTCGGATGTGCATGAATTGTCATGGAGACGTCTTCTAACGTCATGCCGCTTTCAATGGCAACAGCCATTTCAGCGATCATATCAGACGCGTTCTCTCCAGCAATCTGAGCTCCAAGTAACAATCCATCTTCTTTACGCGCAACAAGCTTCACAAAGCCATCCGGAGCATTCAGTGCAAGTGCCCGTCCATTCGCACCGAACGGGAATTTACCTACTGCTACTTCATAGCCTTCATCTTTCGCTTGACTCTCATTAAGTCCGACAGTTGCGAGTTCCGGATCAGTGAAGCAGACCGCTGGAATCGCCAAGTAATCGACTTCCGATTTTTCTCCAGCAATCGCTTCTGCAGCAATCTTGCCTTCATAAGATGCTTTATGGGCAAGTTGTAAACCAGGAACGATATCCCCGATTGCGTATATATTCGGGATGCTTGTACGACATTGCTTATCGACACTTAGAAGTCCGCGTTCTTCAAACTTAACGCCGAGTTCTTCAAGGCCCATCTCATCTGTATTCGGACGGCGACCTACAGTTACAAGCACATAGTCAGCTTCAACGGTTTTTTCTTCACCTTTAACTTCATACGTAACTTTCACGCCAGATTCAGTTTCTTCAGCACCTTTAGCTGTCGCTTTCACAACAACCTCAACGCCTTTTTTCTTCAACCCTTTTTTCACGAGTTGCGTCATTTGCTTCTCGAAGCCTGTAAGGATATCATCCGCACCTTCGATAATCGTTACTTCTGAACCTAAGTTTGCATACGCAGAACCAAGTTCCGTACCGATATATCCTCCGCCAATGACTACCAATTTCTTAGGCAACTCTTTCAGCTCAAGTGCACCTGTAGAATTCAGTACACGTTTAGAGAATTTAAAGTTCGGAATTTCAACCGGACGTGCACCTGTTGCTATAATCACATTTTTGAATTTATACGTTTGTGCAGATGTATCATCCATCACACGCGCTGTATTGGCATCGACAAAGTAAGCTTCACCTTTGACGATTTCAACTTTGTTCCCTTTAAGGAGCCCTTCGACACCGCCTGTCAGCTTCTTCACAACGCTTTCTTTAAATGCCATCGCTTTAGAGAAATCGAGTTTCACGTCTGATGCAGTAATCCCCATATCATCAGCATTTTGTGCACTTACAAATCGATGCCCGACAGAAATCAGTGCTTTGGAAGGGATACAACCTACATTCAGACAAACACCACCGATCGTATTCTTTTCAACAATCGTCACTTTTTGTCCGAGTTGTGCAGCACGGATCGCTGCTACATATCCTCCAGGACCTGAACCGACTACGAGCGTATCTGTTTCAATTGGAAAGTCTCCTACTACCATCGTTTACGCCTCCATTAATAAAAGTTCTGGATTTCCTAGCAAGTGTTTAAGGTGGTTCAACGCTTGTTGACCCGTCGCCCCATCGATTACTCGATGATCAAACACTAATGATAATGCTAACATAGGTGCAGCAACGATTTCACCATTTTTCACTACTGGTTTTTCAGAAATGCGTCCAATACCTAGGATCGCGACTTCCGGATGATTGATAATCGGCGTGAACCACTGACCACCGGCAGAACCGATGTTAGTAATCGAGCAAGATGCGCCTTTCATTTCCGAAGCAGCTAGTTTCCCGTCCCGAGCTTTACCGCCCAGGTCAGATATTTCTTTTGAAATGGCAAACATCGATTTACGGTCTGCATGTTTAATGACAGGTACAAGCAGTCCACGGTCCGTATCAGCTGCGATTCCGATATTATAATAATGCTTCTGGATCAATTCTTCGGTTGCATCGTCAAGTGATGTATTCAATTCCGGGAATTTACGTAATGTCGAAACAAGTGCTTTCACAACGTAAGGCAAGTATGTCAATTTAATGTCTTGTTCAGCAGCGATTTCTTTGAACTTCTTACGGTGGGCAACCAATTCAGTCACATCCACCTCATCCAAAAGTGTCACGTGCGGCGCTGTATGCTTAGAGTTCACCATAGCCTTAGCTATCACTTTACGGATATTGGAGAGCTTCTCGCGTGTCTCCGGGAAGTCGCCTTCAGGTACAGCAATTGCTGCCGGTCCTTCTTGTTTCGCCGGCTGATCTTCCTGAACTGCAGACGGTGATTTCTCTTCTTGAGCTTCAGTTTGAGCTTTTTTGTTACCGCCTGATTTAAATGATTCAATGTCTTCTTTCAGGACACGACCATTTTTACCTGAACCTGCAACTTGACGAATGTCCACGCCTTCTTCACGAGCAAACTTACGGACCGAAGGCATCGCGATGACGCGGCGGTTCGGATCAACGTCCTTACTCGTTGCTTCTCCCTCTGACTCAGGAGTCGCATCTGTTGCAGCCCCCGCATCCTCTTTAGGTGCTTCTTTTTTATCTACCGGCTGACCTTTTTCGGCAGTGGCTTGAACTTGTGATTCCGCTTCTGATGAAGCTTCCTGTTTCTCTTCAACAGCAGTCTCTTCCTCTTCTTGCTCATCTTCGTGGTCAGGAGAATCGATTCGAATCAATTTATCTCCTACTACTGCAACCGTGCCTTCGTTGACAAGTATTTTTTCTATGGTTCCTGACACGGGTGAAGGGATTTCCACGACGGATTTGTCGTTTTGTACTTCAAGAAGTGTATCGTCTTCGTTAATGGTGTCGCCTTCAGCGACGAACCACTTTACGATTTCGCCTTCATGAATTCCTTCTCCGATATCTGGTAAACGGAAATGATATGCCACGTGATCCATCCTCTCCTCAGTCCATTAGACTGGCTATTAAAATTCAAGTACTTTTTTCGCAGTTGCAACAATATCATCCGCTTTTGGCAGCCAAGTGTTTTCACCTTGCGCAAACGGATAAATCGTATCTGGTGCTGTTACACGAAGTACAGGTGCTTCAAGACTTAAGACTGCACGCTCCATAATTTCAGAAACGACATTTGCAGCAATTCCAGCTTGGCGCTGCGCTTCTTGTACAACGATTGCACGGCTTGTTTTCTCAACTGAAGCAATAATTGTTTCAACGTCCAACGGTTGTATTGTTCGTAAGTCGATAACTTCAACAGAATGTCCATCTTTTTCAAGTGCTTCCGCTGCTTTCAAGCTTTCTTGCACCATCGCACCGTAAGTAATAATGGATAGGTCATTTCCTTCGCGTTTCACGTCTGCTTTACCTAAAGGAATTGTATATTCCTCTTCAGGGACTTCTTGACGGAACGAGCGATACAGTTTCATATGCTCTAAAAAAATAACCGGGTTATCGTCTTTGATGGCAGAAATCAGAAGACCTTTTGCGTCATATGGTGTGGAAGGGATGACCACTTTTATTCCAGGTTGTGCAGCGACAAGTCCTTCAAGGCTGTCTGCATGCATCTCCGGTGTAGCAACCCCGCCTCCGAATGGTGAGCGGATCGTAATGGGTGCATTTAATTTCCCTGCACTTCTGAACTTCATGCGAGCTGCCTGTCCGCTGACCGAGTCCATCACTTCAAACAAGAAACCGAAAAACTGTAATTCCATTACAGGTCGGTAGCCTGTCAATGCAAGGCCGATTGCAAGACCGCCAATACCTGATTCTGCAAGTGGTGTGTCGAATACCCGTTCTTCTCCGAATTCTTTTTGAAGACCTTCAGTTGCTCGGAAAACGCCGCCGTTTTTACCGACGTCCTCACCGAACACGAGCACGTTTTCATCATTTTTAAGTTCCGTGCGCATTGCGTCGGTAATTGCTTGGATCATCGTCATTTGTGCCATCGGTTATTTCGACTCCTTTTCCGTATAGATGTCAAACTGTTCTTGTACGTTGTAAGGCATATCGCCCGCGTACATGATTTTAAGGAAATCAGTCACTTTTTGTTTAGGGGCCTGATCCGCCTGTTTGATTGCATCTTTAATTTCTTGTTTTGCGCGTTCAATCACTTCGTTCTCTTTTTCTTCGTTCCATAGTTTCTTTCCCTCTAAATACGTACGGAAACGAACGATCGGGTCACGTTTTTCCCATTCGCTATCAATGTCAGAAGTACGGTAGCGTGTTGGATCGTCTCCAGCCATTGTATGAGGGCCATAACGGTAACACATTGTTTCAATCAGTGTAGGTCCGTCACCGTTCACAGCGCGTTCACGGGCATCTTTCGTAGCCGCGTAAACTGCTAGCGGATCCATTCCATCTACAAGCACACTTGGAATCCCTGCTGCAATCCCTTTTTGTGCAAGTGTTTTCGCAGCTGTTTGCACTTCGCGTGGTGTCGAAATCGCAAATTGGTTGTTTTGAACAACAAAAATAGCTGGTGAGCGATATGCGCCTGCAAAGTTCAGTCCTTCGTAGAAATCACCTTGGGAGGTACCGCCATCACCTGTGTACGTCATGACAACAGACTTAGTTCCACGTTTTTGGAAACCGAGTGCAACTCCAGCCGCTTGTACGTATTGCGCACCAATAATGATTTGTGGCGGGAAAATGTTGAGTCCATCAGGGATTTCACTTCCTTGGAAGTGACCGCGAGACCAAAGGAAGGCCATATGTAGTGGCAAACCATGGAAAATCAGCTGAGGAACATCACGGTAACCCGGTAAAATGAAATCATCCTTTTCTAAAGCGAAATGGGATGCAAGTTGTGACGCTTCCTGACCAGCTGTAGGCGCGTAGAAGCCTAGTCGTCCTTGGCGATTCAGGGCAATTGAACGTTGGTCAAGGATACGCGTATAAACCATACGTTCCATTAACTCTGTTAACTCTTCGTCCGATAGCTTCGGCTCTAATTCCTTATTAACAATTTTACCGTCCTCGTTCAAGATCTGGAACATTTCAAACTTTTCTTCGATCTCGTGCAACACACCTGTCGGATCGAACTGCTTGTTCTTTTCTGCAGCCATTTCGGCAACTCTCCTTCTCATAACTGTATTAGGTAATTCACGACATTCTATTGATACAATAACTCTTTCACAATCAGTATACTCAAAGGGAAAGCAACGGTCAATCCATGGAGCATATAGATTGTATGCGCACCCATAAATACGGACATGCCCTTCTACACTGTATTAGTACAACTCCCAATCTGTATTATAATAGAAAAATTCGGAAGTATTCACTCTGATTCCACCCGCTGAGTTTCCTTCAACGCACTGTTCACTTCCAATGTCGATTGGTTAAATACTTGGATTGCATCCTCAAGTTTAGAACGTTGTTGGTTGACCGCAATTGTCGCTTCTTCCAATTCTACCCGTTTTACATTTTCCTCAATCAGCAGCCCGTATAAAGCACTCTGCATATCCATCAACTCTTCGTATAGCCCGATGACTTCCCTGTGAAGGGCATATCTCTTCGTCAAGGCAGTTTTCAACTCGGCAACTGACGGCGAGCCTTCATCACTAGCTTCATCGGAAAGTGCAGTAAGTTGTTCAATCGTTTCCTCTGCGTCATCGATCACTTCCTGTTCTCTTTTAATGAGTTGCCACCTTTCATCCAGATAATTATCAAGTCTGGAAACCCCGCCTTCTACGAGTTCGCGTTCTTCAACACTGAAATCCACAGTCTTCTCGAAAAGAATCTGTTCTTTTTTCTCCAGACTTGCCAATTGGTTTTCATATTCCGCCACTTTTTTTTCGTACGCTTGGATATCAGTTAAAATACTCCCTAATTCCCTCTGCATCTGATCCTTTTCTTCTGTACAACCACTTACAACAAGCAATAAACACATCGGGATTATTAAAAACAGCTTCTGCATTGTATCCCCCCGTCATTTTTCCAAGGTCAGCATTAAATCCTTTCACCTGTTTCACACTTCCATTATACTAAGATTAGGCACTAAAACGAAAAGGAGACACCCATCATGATTTTAATGAACGATATAATACGCGAAGGTCATCCAACTCTCAGAGAGCGTTCCGCGGAGGTCACGTTCCCTCTTTCTGAGCAAGATAAACAGCTTGCATCTGAATTACTAGAATATGTCATACACAGTCAAGACGATGCCATAGCAGAAAAATATGGATTGCGTGCCGGAATCGGTCTGGCCGCTCCGCAAGTGAATCAACCTAAGCGGATGTTCGCTTTGCACATTGAACAAGAGAATGATAAAGATCTCAGTTTCGTGGCGATCAATCCTAGAATTGTCAGTCATTCAGTAGAACAAACTTATTTATCAACAGGTGAAGGCTGTCTATCTGTCGATCGCGAAGTAGAAGGGTTCGTACCGAGATATGCACGGATTACAATAAAAGCATTCGATGCAGAAGGAAACGAATTCAAAAAGCGGTTAAAGGGATTACCCGCAATCGCGTTTCAACATGAGCTTGATCACTTAAACGGAATTATGTTCTACGATCACATCGATGCGAAAGAACCGTATAAAGACATTCCAGGTGCTTCCCCTTTCGAAAGGGAATGATCCATACTTGACAGAAAGTTCAAAATACGTTACACTTCTTTAACAAGGAGTGATATCGCCATGTATAGGCGCCTGAAACGCAAATTGTTGAAACGGCTGAATGGCATCCTCGGGAAAAAGTCAATTGCATAACGTTTATACGTCCACCCTTCATAAGGTGGGCTTTTCTTTATTTTCCCTGAATGACGTGGTACTATTAAAAATATCAGTCCAAAAATCGAACGTTTTCAAAAAGGAGAGCACAACATGATCTTTAAAGTTTATTATCAAGAAACCAAGGTACAAGTACCTGTCCGCGAAAATACAAAGACGATGTATGTAGAAGCTGAAACTCAACGCGAAGTGCGTAAAAAGCTGCAGGACCGCAACTACAACATCGAATTCATCCAGCAACTTGAAGGGGAGCATCTCGAATATGAGAAGGCTTCTGAGCACTTCGAGCTTGAGCAGGTGTAATTCATGAAATCCATAAAAAATAATGAAACTGCCGTTTTCGCCTTAGGCGGACTAGGTGAAATCGGTAAAAATACGTATGCCATTCAATTCCAAGATGAAATTATCCTGATTGATGCGGGCATCAAATTCCCAGAAGATGATTTACTCGGAATCGACTATGTCATTCCTGATTACACGTACTTAAAACGTAATGCCGATAAAATCAAAGGGCTTTTCATCACCCATGGTCATGAAGACCACATCGGGGGCATCCCATATTTGTTGCGCCAGGTGAACATGCCTGTTTACGGCGGTAAATTGGCACTCGGTTTATTACGCAACAAACTTGAAGAACATGGCCTTGTCCGTTCGACAAAGCTCATCGAGTATGGTGAAGAGGATGTTTTCAAATTCCGAAAAACATCCGTATCCTTCTTCCGCACGACACATAGTATTCCTGATGCGTATGGTGTCGTTGTTAAAACTCCTTCAGGCAACATCGTCCACACAGGTGATTTCAAATTCGACTTCACCCCTGTCGGAGAACCTGCCAACCTCGCTAAAATGGCGAAAATCGGTAGCGAAGGTGTTCTTTGCCTACTCTCGGATAGTACGAATGCTGAAGTTCCGAACTTCACGATGTCGGAACGGAAAGTCGGAGATAGTCTGAACGAAATCTTCAGAAAAGTGGACGGACGCATTATTTTCGCAACGTTCGCCTCGAATATCCACCGTTTGCAGCAAGTGATCGAAGCTGCACAGATTCATGGTCGGAAAGTTGCTGTCTTTGGACGCAGCATGGACAATGCGATAACAATCGGCCGTGAACTTGGCTATATCGACGCGCCTAAAGACCTTTTCGTAGATACGCAAAGCATTAATCGTTTGCCCGCAAACGAAGTGATGATTTTATGTACAGGCAGTCAAGGTGAACCGATGGCTGCATTATCCAGAATCGCCAACGGCACACATCGTCAAGTTCAGATCCAACCAGGTGATACGGTGATTTTCTCTTCTTCACCTATTCCAGGCAATACGTTGAGTGTCAATAAGACGATCAATGCTTTGTTCCGCGCTGGAGCAGAAGTCATTCACGGCGCTCTGAATAATATCCATACATCGGGTCACGGATCACAAGAAGAACAAAAACTGATGCTGCGCCTGATTCAGCCGAAATTCTTCATGCCGATCCACGGTGAATATCGAATGCTGAAAATGCATGAAGAACTCGCCATTGCCTGTGATGTGGAACCTGATAATGTCTTCATTATGTCTAATGGGGATGTCCTTGCACTTACCGAGGATACGGCACGCCCTGCTGGACGTGTTCCTTCAGGCGACATTTATATTGACGGTAGCGGAATTGGTGATATCGGGAATGTCGTTCTTCGTGATCGTAAAAACCTTTCTGAAGACGGCCTCGTCATTGTCGTCGCAACGATTGACAAGAAACGTAACCGGGTTGTTTCAGGGCCAGACCTCATTTCACGCGGATTCGTCTATATGCGGGAATCCGGTGCGATGATCAACGAAGCACAATATATGCTGACGCGTCAAATGCATCGCAAATTGTCGACTGGACCAGCTGATATCGGAGTACTGAAAAGTGAAATCATTGATACACTCAGTTCTTATCTGTACGACAAAACAAAGCGCAGACCTATGATTCTACCGGTCATTTTGGAAGTATAAAGAAAAACAGCCTTTCCCGATTGTTTGAAACAATCGGGAAAGGCTGTTTTTTAATGAAGTACTTTCTTCTCGAATCGATGAATATCGACATCCGATCCAATAACGATCAGTACGTCGTTCAATTGAATCTCTTCTATTGCTTGAGGTGAAACTAAAATATGATCTTCCCGCTTAATCGCGACAATATTGACACCGTATTTTGCACGGATATCCAAGTCGATCAATGTCGCACCAGACAGTTTTTGGTTTGCACGGATTTCCACGATAGAATACTCATCCGATAGTTCCAAGTAATCGAGGATATCGTTTGATACCATTCGATTCGCAATACGCCGTCCCATATCACGCTCGGGATGAATGACATGGTCTGCACCGATTTTCCGCAAGACTTTTTCATGATAATCATTTTGAGCTTTCACAGTGATTGTCTGCACGCCAAGTTCTTTTAAGATTAGTGTTGTGAGAATACTAGCTTGGATATTCTCTCCGATCGCAACGACGACATGCTCAAAATTACGAATTCCAAGTGAACGTAAAGACGATTCATCGGTTGTATCAGCCGCTACCGCTTGTGTGGCGATTTGAGCAAATTCATCCACTCTGTCCTGAGACTTATCAATCGCCATAACCGAAGCATCCAATTCAATTAGTTCGTTCACGATACTCCCGCCAAAGCGGCCAAGGCCGATGACGACAAATTCCTGTTTCATATCTCATCTCTCCGATTCACGTAAGAATGCGTTAAGTTTACCACAGCAACGGGACTCGCTCAAATACCAAGAAAACCCGACGGTCCATGGAACGGACGCCGGGTTTTGAAACTTATTACTTCTTCATTTCATCGAGTACGCGGTTTACGCGCTTCTCAAGCATTTTCATACCGCTTCCGCCAGCTTGGAAGTGGCGAAGTTGCCCATCTTTATCGAAAACGTAATACGCAGGTACATACTGATTTTCGAATGCATCATTCAATTTAAGCTCGCTATCCACATAAATCGGTTGTGTAATGTCGTGTTCTGCAGCCACTGCTTTGATATTCTCCAAATCCACGTCATCTTCTGAACGCGGCATGTGGACCGCGACAACATTCAGTTCGTCTTGGTACTTATCACGAAATGCATTCACGTCCGGCATCGCTTCTTTACACATATGACAGCTCACTGACCAAAAGTGAATGAGTGTCGGTTTTTCGCCAACGAGTTCAGTTTTAGTAACTTCACCGTTCAACCATGCTGTAGCGCCAGCCAATTCTGGCATCTGTTCACGTAATTTCATGCGTCAGTTCCTCCTCTTGGATAAAAATCCCCGCTGTAAAAACTTAGCGGGGAACTTCAATCAATTATCAGTGTATGAGATTATAGAGTTTCTTGACCAGGACGCCAGTTTGCTGGGCAAAGACCGCCAGTTTGGAGCGCTTGAAGTACACGAAGTGTTTCGTCTACGTCACGACCGATATTGTTGTGGAATACTGTTTGGTATTGCATTTCGCCTTCTGGGTTGATGATGAAAAGGCCGCGCAATGCAATCCCCTCTTCTTCAATCAAAACGCCATAATCACGAGATACTTCATGATTTGTATCAGCAGCAAGCGGGTAGTTCAAATCCCCAAGACCATTTTCTTTACGGTCTGTGTTGATCCAAGCTTTATGTGTGTGGACCGTATCTGTAGAAACTCCGATCACTTCTGCATCAAGGTCTTCAAATTCGTCATAGCGATCGGACATTGCAGTGATCTCTGTCGGGCAGACAAATGTGAAGTCCATTGGATAGAAGAACAATACTGTCCACTTATCATTTTTCATGTTTTCTTCAAGGCTTACTTTACCGAATGACTTGTCCGTCATTACAGCTTCCATTTCGAATCTTGGCGCTTGTTTACCAACCATGCGTTCTACCATTCAAAATCCCTCCAATTATCTTCTGGGCGGAATTCTCATCCGCTCAATTCCTCTTTAGCTTATCAAATACCCGTCAGAATATCAATTAGAATGACTCATACATAAGAATCATTATCGAAAAATGTCATGTAATTGAGAAGATGGCCAATTAGGACTCTTCACTATCCGTGCACATCGATGGTTTTGTAGGTCTGGCTCCACAATAGTCGCAAGATGGGTCTTCACAGGAAGCTTCCCGCCATTCATCACAAGCAGCACAGTAGACTGAATCGAACTCTTCATTATAGACGAGTGAGCCCATGCAGCGGACACAATGATCCGCCATTTCCTCCCATTCGATCATCGTTTCACGATTATATAAAAACACACGGGAACTGCCATCCGTTACGGTTCGCATGTCCTCATTCAGCGCAGTCTTCAGCAAATCGTTCCAGTGCCGGTCTTCCGGGTCAAAATAAAAAAGCATTTTCTCGCCCAATCGGAGTCCCCCATTTCTTTGGTATTATTCTACTACGCATCAGACAATAATACAACGAAAGCCCGTTATATATCACTGTTTACACCACTTCTAGCTTATAGATCTCGAGTTTACTGAAACACTGCATTTGTTGCTGTAAGTTACTCTTGCATTCCTGTCATGATTTTGTATAATGAAAGATGCTAAAAGTAAACTTGAAGTTCAGTTATACTAAACTTCCACGAAAGTAGGATGTCACATGCAGATCGGCAGCAAAATCAAACGGCTGCGATTACAAAGCGGGCTCACGCAAGAAGAGCTTGGTGAACGCACTGATTTGACGAAAGGCTACATTTCTCAATTAGAGCGGGATTTGAATTCCCCTTCAATTGAAACGCTTTTCTCCTTGCTTGAAGTTCTCGGTACAACTCCAAAAGATTTTTTTGACGAAACAAAGAAGAGCGACCCCGTCGTTTATTCACCAGAAGACCAAACAACGTATATAAACGATGAGTTGCATTACAAAATACGCTGGCTCATTCCTAGATCCAACGAAAATGAAATGGAACCCGTACATATTACGTTCTCTCATAAAGGGGAGCTGAAACAGTTCGCCCCTTCCCTTTCTGAAACGTTCATCTATGTTCTTGCTGGGAACGTTGAGATAGAGATCGGAACTCGTATCTATACGGCTAGTGAAGGGGATGCGGTGTACTATTCTGCAGAAGATCAGCACCGTATTTCAAATGCACACGACGGAATCAGCGAACTTTTACTTGTCGCTACAGAATCTTACTTATAAAAAAGGGGGACCTTCATTGTCCACGCAACCAATCATTCGCTTTGAGAATGTCAGCAAACGTTTCGGCGAAGACACAACTGTTTTAGATGGCGTTTCTTTTGAAATGGAACGCGGAAAGTTCTACACACTTCTCGGTCCTTCCGGATGTGGGAAAACTACAATCCTGCGACTGATCGCTGGTTTTTCTGAGCCTTCTGAAGGCACAATTTACTTTAACGGAAAATCCGTCAACCAAACACCTGCCAACGAACGTCAAGTGAACACCGTGTTCCAGGATTACGCCCTGTTCCCGCATTTGAATGTCTATGAAAACGTCGCATTCGGTTTACGTATAAAAAAAGTGAAAAAACCGGAAGTCGATCGACGTGTGAAAGAAGCTCTCAAATTCGTCAACCTCGATGGGTATGAAAACCGGGAGATCACCGAAATGTCTGGTGGACAACGCCAGCGTGTTGCGATTGCACGCGCAATCATCAACGATCCGGAAGTCATTTTGTTGGATGAACCCCTTTCAGCACTCGATTTGAAATTGCGTTCAGCGATGCAGTATGAGCTGCGTGAACTGCAGCAGCGTCTTGGCAAGACGTTCATTTTTGTCACACATGACCAGGAAGAAGCACTTGCGATGTCTGATGAAATCTTCGTCATGAATTCTGGGCAGATTCAACAATCAGGTACCCCTATCGATATTTACGATGAACCTATCAACCGGTTCGTCGCTGATTTCATCGGGGAATCCAACATCGTCTCTGGCGTCATGATTGAAGACTATCTCGTAGAATTCAACGGAAAACGCTTTGAATGCGCCGATGCCGGACTGCAGCCTAATGAGAAGGTCGACATCGTACTTCGACCTGAAGATATTGAAATCACTCCGGTGAATTCCGGGAAACTGACAGTAACCGTAGATACTTCCCTTTTCCGTGGTGTCCATTATGAAATTTCAACCTATGACCAAGATGGCAACGAATGGCTCGTCCATTCCACGAAAAAAGCTGAGGTCGGTATGCAAATCGGGCTGGACTTCATCCCTGAAAATATTCACGTCATGCGTCTTAACGAATCAGAGGAAGACTATGATGCGCGTCTTGAAGCGTATGGTGCGGCGGATGAAGACTAATCGCGCTGGGCTTCGTTTATCTATGGTCCCTTACTCTCTTTGGATACTGCTTTTCGTAATTGCGCCAATCGGGTTGATCGTGTACTACTCATTTTTCAATCTTAGTGGCGATTTCACATTGGATAACTATAAAAACTTTTTCACTTCCGTTTATTTAAAACTGACAGTGAGCTCATTCTGGTATGCGTTTCTCATCACGTTCTTCTCGTTGCTGATTTCCTATCCGACAGCTTATTTCTTAACAAAGTTGAAGCATAAACAGCTGTGGCTGTTACTGATCATCATCCCATCGTGGATCAATCTTTTGCTGAAGACGTATGCATTCATCGGGCTGATGGGCTTGTATGGGCCGGTCAATGCATTGCTTGAAACGGTCGGCATCGGGAAACAGCAGATTTTGTTCACTGACTTCAGTTTCGTGTTCGTATCTGTTTATATCTTCATACCATTTATGATTTTGCCGATTTTCAATGCGCTTGATAAATTGAATCCTGCACTGATAGATGCCTCGCGGGATTTAGGTGCGAATGCCTGGACGACTTTCAGACGCGTCATTTGGCCGCTTACATTGAATGGAGTGAAGTCAGGGATCCAAGTCGTGTTCATCCCCGCACTATCTTTGTTCATGATCACTCGACTTATTGCAGGAAACAAAGTCATTACGCTCGGTACAGCAATTGAACAGCAATTCCTCGTTACACAAAACTGGGGCATGGGCTCGACGATTGCAGTGTTCTTAATTCTATTCATGGTGATCATTTTGCTTCTTACGACTGCGAACGAAAGGGGGATGGCTGGAAGTGGAAAGAAACGGTAAACTCCCAAAAATCTATTTGACGGCTGTCTTTCTTGTGTTGTATGCACCGATTTTTTACTTGATTTTTTACTCATTCAACTCTGGCGGCACGATGTCCAATTTCGAGTCCTTCACTTGGGAGCATTACGCTGCTGTATTTGAAGATAAGCGGCTCATTATTATCGTGCTCAATACGGTAGTCGTCGCCTTGCTCTCTGCATTGATATCCACTGCAATTGGTGTGATGGGAGCGATCACGATCCATTATATGAAGAACAAAGCGATGCGGAACGCCATGCTTTCCATGAATAGTATTCTTATGGTAAGTCCTGACGTCATCATCGGTGCTTCATTCCTCATATTGTTCACGTTAGTCGGCATTAAACTCGGGTTCGCCTCTGTGCTTCTGTCTCATATTGCGTTCAGTATTCCCATTGTCGTCATTATGGTGTTGCCGAAATTGCAGGAGATGAGTCCGACTCTGATTGATGCTGCACTCGACTTAGGCGCTACTCGAAAAGAAATTATGTCCCGTGTCATTTTGCCGTTCATCAAACCAGGGATTTTTGCAGGATTTTTCCTAGCACTTACGTATTCACTGGATGATTTTGCGGTGACATTCTTTGTAACCGGTAACGGATTCTCCACACTCTCTGTTGAAATCTATTCAATGGCCAGAACCGGTGTCACGTTAACGATCAATGCACTATCCGGTCTCATCTTTGTAATTACAGCTGGTCTGATTTTAGGCTATTACTTCATTACAAACCGGCCTAAAACTCCTGCCGTGGGGGTGAAACGATGAAATCACTAGTACGTGGAGCTATTTTAATTGCGGCTACTGCGGCCATTCTCATGTTCATCAATGCACAGCTTGCAAAAAGCGGTGCGCAATCCGGCGGGAATACACTTACCGTTTACAATTGGGGAGAATACATCGATCCTGATCTCATCAAACAGTTTGAAAAAGAATCAGGCATCAATGTCATCTATGAAACCTTTGATTCCAACGAAGGGATGATGGGGAAAATCGAGCAAGGCGGTACTTCTTATGATATTACGGTTCCATCCGAATATACGGTGGAAATGATGCGAGAAAAGGATTTGCTCGTTCCTCTCGACTTCAAAAAAATTCCTAATATCAAAAACATCGACCCTTATTTTATGGATCTTCCTTTTGACCCGGACAATACGTATTCCATTCCTTATTTTTGGGGGACTGTTGGGATCGCTTATAATCCTACTTTGTTAGATGGCCAAACGTTTGAGAGTTGGGATGATCTATGGGACCCTTCACTCAAACAAGAAGCTGTTCTCGTAGATAGTGCACGCGAGGTCATGGGTATGAGCTTGAATTCACTTGGTTATTCCCTCAACTCGACAAACGTGGACGAACTTCGTGAAGCTACGGATAAGTTGAAAAAGTTGAGCCCGAATATTAAAGCGGTCATCGGTGATGAAGTCACGCAGATGATGGTGAATAACGAAGCAGCTGTATCACTCATCTGGTCCGGCCAAGCCGCGGATATGATGTACGAGAACGAAGACATCACTTATGTAGTTCCAAAAGAAGGCTCGAACTTATGGTTCGATAACATTGTGATTCCGAAGACTGTGAAAAACATTGACGGAGCTTACGAGTTCATCAACTTCATGCTGCGTCCCGAAGTCGCTGCTCAAAATGCGGATTATGTCGGTTATTCAACACCAAATAAGGAAGCATTGAGTCTCTTAGATCCCGAAGTGGTTTCGGATGAGCGGTATTATCCTGATGAAGAAGCCCGGGACCACTTGGAAGTGTACAAGGATTTAGGGTTGGAGATGCTCGGTACGTACAATGAATTGTTTTTAGAGTTCAAGATGAACATGAAGTGATGGGATATGTAGCAGCAGAAGCGGATCGCCGCTTCTGCTTTTTTATTGGAATGAAGTGATTGGTTGGTGGTCGTGAGACGGTGATGGAACGATTCGAAAGTTTTGCTCCGGTTATGAGCATTTTTCTTTGGTTATGATCACTCATCCCCCGTTATGAGCACCTCCCCAGGGCAAGAAGTGGTTTCATCATCTATGGATAAATCAGTTCACTAATCCCTCATATACGGTGATCAAATGGAAAAATCCCTATTGCTCGAATTGTCGAGGTGTTCGAACACAATAGAGACAAGCTGTATGCTAAAATAAGGCGAAGATACAACTGAATAAGAAGGAGGAACACGCGTGGCCACTAAAACTACATCATTTGCGATTTATATTCTGATGTTCAATATGTTCATCACGATGTCAGGAATCGGACTCATCATCCCTATCATGCCTGACTACTTAGGGACATTCGGCGTTGCCGGTACTGCACTTGGTGCACTCATAGCCGTGTTCTCATTTGCCCAATTTATCTTTTCGCCGGTTTCGGGTTCTCTTTCGGACAAACACGGACGAAAGAATATCATCATTTTCGGACTCATCCTCTATGGTGTTTCTCAGCTCGCCTTCGGTCTTTCCACTGAACTTTGGATGCTCTTTGTAGCTCGATTCTTCTCAGGTTTCGGCTCTGCATTCTTAATTCCCCCGATGATGGCTTTTGTTGCAGACATCACAACATTCGAAGAACGCGGTCGCGGTATGGGTTTACTAGGTGCATCGATGTCTCTCGGATTCATGATCGGGCCTGGAATCGGAGGATTTCTATCTAAATTCGGACTGCAGTTCCCATTCTACTTCGCTGCAGGCGCTGCGTTATTCGCTGCAGTCTTGTCGATTTATATTTTACCGAATCCGACACCTAGTCCAGCTGCTGCAAACGGAGCGCGACGAACTGAAAATTTGTTTCAACAAATTGCGCGCTCAACTAAGACTTCCTACTTCGTCGTCTTACTGGTCATGTTTGTCTTCTCGTTTGGTCTAGCAAACTTCCAATCGACCATCTCTCTGTATGTAGGTATTAAATACGATTACACCCCACTCATGATTGCAGTTATCATAACAGTAGGTGGATTCGTAGGCGTCATCATCCAGACGTTTGTCATCAACCGATTGTTCAAGCGTTTCGGTGAAATGCGTGTCATTCTCATTAACTTAGTCATTGCAGCGGTGGCTATGCTCAGTATCACATTTGTCAATATGTTCTGGTCGATCTTGCTAGTTGCAACAATTTTCTCTACGGCTACGGCATTATTGAGACCCGCAGTAAACACGCTGGTTTCAAAACTTGCTGGCAACGAACAAGGATATGCAGCTGGAATGATGAATGCCTACATGAGCTTAGGGAATATGGTTGGACCGGCATTAGCGGGCTTTGTTTTCGACTGGAAAATGACGGCCCCGTACTTTCTCGGAACCGCTATACTACTCTCCTGTTTCTTACTGGCCGCCACATGGGCAAAGAGAAATTCAGATATTTTATCTGCCACACGTTCATGAACGGAAAAAAATCCCAAAGTCGCATAAAATGCGCTTTGGGATTTTACCATTCATCTAACGTTTTCGCTTTTGTTTGAGAAGTTCTGAAACACTCGTCTGACCTGGCGAATCGATAGGTTCAACGGATGATCTCTTTCTTATTACCGGAACAAATCTGCTGAAACGGCGCAATGTGATATCTGCAAAGAACAGGAGTAAAGATCCGAACACCAACAAAGTGGTTATGGATTTTCGCTCTTCTCCCCGATAAGGGAGAGAACGGAATGCCTCTTTAGGCTCTTCCAATACACGTCCACCAGTTTCTTCAGCGATTGCTGCTAACAAGTCCTCATTCGGTTCTTTCGGGCTGTATTCTTCCCCATAAGGAATGGTGACACCTGTTTCAAAGAGCCGGTTTTGGTCATCCGTTACACTGAGATAGACAAGACCTGGCGCGGCTTCGAGGGTAATCTCTGTCTTACCAGGTGCCGTCTGATCTTCGTTGACTTCTATTTCCTCCCCTGTCTCTGTCACTGCTGACACTTCAAGAAATGCGGATTCTCCGCTCGTATCTGTAATCGTGAATTTCCCGCCATCAAGTTGGGTCACTACGTAAGGTGCCGAACTATAAGAAGGTAATATTCTTCTCATTGCCGTATTCCAAAAATCAGGATACTTTTCCCAGGCAGCGAGTTCACCTGACCATTTACCGGAAGAATCCGATGTGAATGCGACAGTACGACCGAGACCATATTTCCATTCAGCAATGATTGGATCCTCTTTAGGGCTAACCGCGGCAACGTCAGCTGTTTGTTTAGCAGTTGTAGCGATATAGGCATTCATCTGCGGGACCCCTTCAGCAAATAACTCATTCCACTCCGCAACTGGTCCCAGTTTCATGTGGAATGGATTGTCCTCTATATATGTCCGTGTCATTGTAATCGTTTCGCGAGATAGGATAGCCGGTACAGTGGATTCATCAGAAACGCCATAATAGCGTCCTCCTCCTGCTTCCGCCATCGCCTCTAATAATGCTTGATCGGCATCTGACCCGATTCCCACTGTGGATAACGTCGTATTGTTATTTTTTGCTTCTTCAATAATATCGAGATATCCACTTGGCATCGATGACTGTCCGTCCGTTAAGAGAATAACATGTTTCCGTTGGAGAGACAGATTTGCCAGATCCTCATATGCTTTAGCCACCGAAGGGAAAATATTCGTCCCTCCTGCGGCAGGGACTGAAAGAATCTTCGCAGTCACATCTTCTTTATCGTCAAGAGGACCTACCGGAACAACTTCCCAAATACTATCATCGAACGCAGTAAATCCGAACGTGTCTTTTTCCCGAAGTAAATCGACTGACCGTGCAGCAGCTTCACGGGCAAGGGATAATTTCGAACCACTCATACTTCCCGATCGGTCCATGACGATGACAAGTCCAAGTGAAGGAAGCTCTTCTTTTCCTTTCACTTCCATTTCGACAGGTAAAAGAGTTTCAATTGGCGTTTTAAAATAGCCGCCAAGCCCGAAACTGTCCGTTCCTCCAGTCATCATGAAACCCGTTCCGAAATTTTTCACTGTCTGTTCAATCATAGCCATTTTTTCTTCTCCAACTAGTGTACCCGGCACATTATCGAAAATGATCGCCTGATAAGGTAAATAGCCTGACAACGTTGAAGGTAAGTCTTGCGCTCGAAGTGTTATCACATTCAACGTGTTCTGATCCAACAACTCCGGTATAACAGATGGATGATCATCCGTTTCCACAACTAATACGGATGGTTGGCCTTGTACAGTCACTGCTGCAAACATTCGGTTATTCTCTAAAAAGTGGTCATTTTCAACAACGAGTTTTGCTTCATACTTCACCAATCCAGTATCGACTGAAGGTAATGGGTATGTGAATTGATTTTTCCCCGGAATCAGGTCGATGTCCTCTTCACCGAGCGGTCGATCATCTTGGTACAAATAGAGGGTCCCTGAGGTACGATCTGATGCATTCACTTCAATCGTCATGAGTTGCTGTTGCCCCGCATAAGCGGTTCGAGGCACGTCTAATCTGGTTAAAGCGGCATCAGGAAACGTTTTACGCTTTAGCTGTGCAACATCGATTTGCACACGATTATTTGTGAATTTCTGTAGGTAGCTGAACACATCCCCACGTGTTTGCAATCCGTCTGACAGTAAAACAATTCGCGTGGCGGCATCGGTAGGACCGGTCGAATTCGCTAAGGCAAAAGCTTTTTCAATATCTGTTTCGCCCACTTCTTCCAGTGCTTCAATTTCCGGCATCAGCACTTTCTCTTTTGTTAGGGAAGCGTCCGTTCTGAAATCACCTGCAAACGAATAAAGACCTACTGCTTGGTCCGCTTTTTTGGCTCCAAGACTCTGTTCTATGAAGGCGTTCATTTCCTCCTCTGTCCCAGTGTTCGAAGCTGAACGATCGGCAAGGAACAAAATCTGTTCTTCATCATTATAAAGCACTAGAAATGGCGACACGAGTGCAGCAACCAAGAATAGAATGGACGCACTTCGAAGTATAAAAAGAAGAGCGGTCCTAGGTGTTTTTCGTCCTACTGTGCGCCATGTGAAAATCAGATAGACCGTAATAGGTACTAAAACGAGTAACCATAAAGGATGTTCAATACGGATATCCACGTCGTCGCTGCACCTCCCATTCTACGAGCAACAGCAGTAAGAGTGGCACAAGAAACGGCCAAATGACTGGAATGATTTGCTCTGTATCCCTATCCGTTGCTGTGAGATTCCCAGTTGAATAAGAATCCCCGATTCTTAAAATTCTCTCAGATGCATCAAGCTGAACAGCGAATAATTTGTCAGTCGTTCCCTCTGTCACTTTATAAATACCAGGTATCGCTGGAGCCTGTAATGTATTCGCTGACTCCGCCGAGTACAAATACGAGCCGGATAACTCATATATATCTGCTGCTTCCGTCATCACGACAGATTTCCGTTGAAGCGGTGTGAATATACCTAGCGTTTCGGCGTCATCTGACAAGGATTTCATGACACTCCATACGAATAGTGGAAATGTTGGTTGTAACGGCCAATCCGTTGCTTCCAAGTCAGCAAGAAATATGATGTCTCCTCTAGGCGATCGTTGGATAAGCGGATCTTTCCCGATTCTCGCGAGTACTTCATAGTCTTCATAAGAAGGATAAACTTCTTCTACATACATATCTTTTGGGGCTGCGATTGAAAACAATGGATCATTTGTTACGGAAACTTCCCCTTTTGCTTCAATCGGCTTAACATCGTTCCGTCCCACCAAGAAAATCGGGCGGTTCCCTTGGTCCAAAAAACTTTCTGAACCAGTTATTCGTAAAATGTCACCTTCTTCGAAATCTTCTCCGCTATCAATCGTGACCTCTTCTATTGCCTGTGCAGCTTTTTTCAATAATTCGTGAAGTTCAGCATCCACTACCACTTTCGCGCGTTCGGTCGCTAGCAGTGCATAACTCGTGTTATCCGCAAGATAGTCATCGTTACCATCCAGTTCAACTAGAAGCGCAGGTGCGTTTGTCTCAATCTTTTTAAACGAAACCAATTCTTCACTGCCCGGTTCGCCATCAAAGGATTTTTCAGCAAGTACGTTCCGAGTGTCCGCTTCTTTTAATCGAATTGTCCCAGGTTGCGCTTTCTCTGTATCATGGTGTAATTTCACAATTGCTGTTACACTGTCTTCGAGTCGGTTGGCCCCGAATCGGACAATGGAATGATTATTCAACTTTTCATCATTTGTATGTACGTGCCAGCTCATGTTCGTTCCATCATAAGACAAGGCTGTCCGTTCCAATGAGTCAGTAAAGATATGAACTTCTGCCCCGTGTTCACTATACATCGATTTCACTAACTCAATAGATGTCTCCATATGGTTTTGCTCGTAACGAACGGTCAAATCTTCTATCACCTGGATCGCTGCATGGGAATCACTGTTTTGTATTGCGAATTCCGGTTCTTTCCCTGTAATCACGACGGAGATGGGGCGTCCTTCTGCCGATTCCAATAACTTTTCCATCTCCGCTTGATTCATCTCAAAGAGGGTGGAATCTTTAGGTGTTGCAAGCATCGTAGCAGAACTATCTACAATGAATACTAGGGGAATGCCTTCAGTTCCGGAGTGCTTGGTGAACGGTTCAAGCATCATCCATACAAATACCAGAAGGGCAAGCAGTTGTAAGTAAAATAGAGCATTGCGTTGCAAATTACGTATGAATGGAGAAACATTCTCTTCCCGGCGATCTTCGTTCCAAAAAAGCGTGGATGAGATCATTTTCGGTTCAAAACGTTTTCTGAATAAATAATAGATGATGACTGTGAGCGGAAATACAAGTGTCCACAAATTCGTCATACCCGCAAACCCCATCCTCACCCCTCCTCTCTAGCGCACCCAGCCCTGTCTACGCATTTGCATCGTAAATACATCTTCAGGTCCTGTCTGAGGTGTCGTCATGAGTACACCAATTCCATATTTCGCTGCACTTTCCATCATAAGCAGCTGATGTTTTTTCTGTTGAAGCTGGTAAGCGGTTTCGACTGATGGCATCATTGTTACTTCTGAAATCCGTTCACTTTCACTATCAATGAATCGGATATCTCCCTGATAGGAAGGGCTAAGCTCTGTTTTCGATCGGATGGCTACTACCCGCACATCCCGATACCTCGTTGAAAGCTGTTTAAACAACTTATCTAGATTCTCATTCGGTTCCAATGCATCTGTCACCACGAATAACAACGTCGTCCCCTTAGGAACCGCATGGATCCCTTCTAATAGGCCGGTTGTTTCGGACGGTTGTTCAAAACGGCTGATATACGTCGTCCAAGATCCTGCCTGCCGAGCACCTTTACGTGTGAATGATTGTTTTTTTCCGCTAAACATTCGACTGATGGATACGGTATCGCCGTTTTTCAATGCGATTTGTCCAAGCCCAATCGCAATTTGTTGTGCAAACTTCCATTTATCTTCAAAGTCCATCGACTTGCTCGTATCCAGTAATATATGGACTCGCATTTCTTGTTCATCCAAAAACTGTTTGATGAAATAGGAATCAGTTCGAGCGTACACATTCCAGTCGATATGACGGATGTCATCGCCAGGATGGTACTCCTTAAAATCCGAGAACTCCAAGGAGGAACCTGTTTTTTTGGACACATGGCTCCCTTTGTGATGACCAAGACGTCCGCCATGCTGCACAAATGAGAGTCTGCCAAGACGGGCCGTTAAGCTCGATGGAAAGAAAGAAGTCATTAACCGACTGCCTCCCTCCGCATGCTCGCAAGAACCTGATCAAGGAACATCTCATTTGTAATGCCTTCAGCTTCCGCTTCATAGTTCAACTGAATACGGTGGAGCAAAGCGGGTTTCGCAACCGCACGGATATCACCGATGGATACGTGAACACGACCAGAAAGGAAGGCTCTCGCTTTTGCAAGACGAATCATCGCCTGTAAGCCGCGGGGTCCGCTTCCGAACTGGATGTATTGAGACCAGTCATCCGCCCCCTCAGCTCCAGCATGTGTCATGGAGATGAGCTGTATCGCATAGTCGATCATTTCTTCGGCAATGACAATCTCACGAACCAGTTGCTGCGCTTGAAGCAGTTCCTCCCTGCTAATCACTTTCTGTATCGAAATGATAGCAGTTCCCGTCGTCCGTTTAACAATTTCTTTCAGTTCACTTGGAGATGGATGTTGTAAATTGATTTTGCATAGAAAGCGATCTAGCTGTGCTTCAGGTAAAGGATATGTACCTTCCATGTCAATCGGGTTTTGTGTTGCGAGTACAAAAAACGGCTTTTCCATTGGATACGTCTGTCCCAAAACAGTTACAGTCTTCTCTCCCATCGCTTCAAGCAATGCACTTTGGGTTTTCGGAGTAGCACGGTTGATTTCATCCGCCAGTACGAGCTGGCTGAATAAAGGTCCTTCGTTGAAAGTGAATCTTTGACGCCCTTCTGCGTCCCGTTCCAGTAAGGTCGTACCTGTAATATCCGAAGGCATCAGGTCGGGTGTGAATTGGATACGTTTAAAAGAAAGGTCCAGTGCTTCACTAATCGTACGGATCAACATAGTTTTCCCAAGTCCCGGTGCTCCTTCAAGGAGGGCATGCCCATCCGCAAGAATAGAAAGAAGCGTATATTCAATCGCCTGCTCCTGTCCCACGATGAATTTTTCGATTTCAGTTCGCACTTCACTCAGTTTCTGACTCATTTCTTCAAATGGTTGCAGCAGTTCACTCATAGTAAGTTCTCCTTTCAACTTGAATTATTCGATGGATGAAAAGTAATCAGTTAAAATTTTTTCAAGTTCCGGGGATAAAGGCAGCTGTTCTGTACGCTTCAAATAAGCCTCTTTATATTGACCTACAACTTCCTCATAAGGTCGGATCGTCCCGCGTTCATTGGCGGTCTGCTTATCTTTGGAGTCGACTACATTGCCAGCTCCAAGCTTTCCATTGTCCTTATCTACGTCTGCAGTATCACCAAGACGATTATTCGGAATGGACAACAAATTTCTGCCGCCTTGCCCTATACCGCCTGTGCCAGTACTGCCTTGTCCTTGTCCTTGGCCCTGGCCTTGTCCTTGGCCTTGTCCTTGTCCTTGTCCTTGTCCTTGTCCTTGTCCTTGTCCTTGGCCCTGGCCTTGCCCTTGCCCTTGCCCTTGGCCTTGTCCTTGGCCCTGGCCCTGGCCTTGTGCCTGTTTATTCCCCTGTCGTTGGCCTCCAGATGGTTTGGCTGATCCAGAAGAGGGATTGCCTGTAGCTGGATTTTGTCCAGTTGTTGAGTTCTCCATTCCAACAGCAGTAGGAGATGCTCCAGCTTCCTTTCCGGAAACAGCAGACTGACCTGTTGCCAATTGGGGAATCGATGGAGCTTTTCCAATGCCCGCTAACTCCTTATAGGCTTGGTCCGCCTGTTCTGCAAGAGGACTTGCGAGCTTCTCCAACTCTTCTAGCTGACGCTTTTCTTCAGAAGATAATCCTGATTTAGCGGAACCACTCTTTTGACTACTTTTCTTCTCAAGCAATTGCATTTGTTGCAATTTCAACTCTTTTTGAGTCTTCACGAATTCCTTCAATGCTTTTTCGGATCCTTCTGCTTTTTTCAAATCCACTGTGAGTTGTTCCAATTTCTTTTTGACAGTAGGTGATTTTGAACGCGTCAACTGTTTCTTTGTTTCTTTCACAAGACTTTTCACGATTTCTTTTTCTTTCACGATTGTTTGTGCTTCTTGTTGTGCAGGAGAAGGTATTAAAAATAGGACACTCACTACCATAACTCCCAAAACTCCAGCAGCGATTACCTTCCACTCAACCGGTGTCTTTTTGCGCGATGAAAACAGACTTTCTGCAGCTGGAATTCGAACGCCGACACGTTCCAGTAAAATCCCGCCAAATGGTGAGGCTTGGATCTCTTTGTCTAAAACGGTCAGGAGTAAGTTATCAGGGATGTACCGGTCCAATGTACGGACTGCTTCGGCACGCTTCACACGTTTTTTCAAAAACAATCCAGAGACAACGAGCAGTACAAGTAGAGCGGCACTCCATGCATACACCCCGTAATAAGGAAGGACAAACAATCTGGACATCGCCAAGACTAGAGCTGCTGCACCAATAGCGATTGCAGTACCACGAACAGCGTAAACAATTGCTTGTTCAAATAGTAGACTTCTTCTCACTTTGTGAATTGTCCTCTTGATCATCTTCAAATATCCAGACTGTGACGTCATAGTTGCCCGCCTCCTTATTTATGTTTTTTTATATTCACTCGTAATCGTTTTGTAGCGATCCAGATGGACACTATGGTTACCATTCCATAAAAGAGTAAGTATCCTATCCACAGTGGGAATGTCACTTGTGTCATTTCTTGAATTCCCATCCCAATCTCCGCTCCAAGTAATGATGCAAAGAAAATTTCAGGGTTAATGGATGCCAGGAAATGGCCAATGTAGGATTTGGGCGGTGTTATACCCATAGTTCCAAACTGGTTCACCTGAATGATGATCAAAAACAAGAATGGAATGACAGCTGTGAAAAACAGCATGCTGCCATACGTGGCAATCATCGATACCGTGGTTCTGCGGAACAATGTTGAAAATAATACTCCGAGACTCCCTATCGCTAATAGCGTGACAATCAGGAAAAGTAAGGATTTCAGAAACAATACGGGAGAGATTCCACCAAACAGAAACACCATGCTATATACCGGTAATCCTGCAATGATAAGAAGCACTAAAAATAATACGGATGACAACAGTTTTCCCGTAACGATTTGAAACGAACTTTGAGAGGTCGTCAACAGCATCGGCAGTGTTTGCCGTTCACGCTCTCCACTTATTGTTCCAGCAGTCAGTCCAGGAGTAATGAAGAGGACTAATCCCAATTGGATAAACGTTAAGAAACTAAACAATATGACACTTTCAGAAGGCTTGAAATAGATAGTCCCAGCCAAACTGGTCGTTATATAGATAAAGCCGAAAACAAAAATACACATGGCAAGCAAATAGAGCAATACTCCAGTAAAACTTTTGGAGCTTCGGAACCGGAGCTTCACTTCTTTAGCAAGCACAGGATTATTGAGTCTGCTTTTCATCAAGCTCCACTCCCTTCGTTATCTCCATGAATACATCTTCCAGATCTACAGAGTTCTCCACAAACGACACAATTTGAATACCTGACAACACAGCTTCTCTCAACAATTGGTATTGCTGAACGTCATCTCCTTTAAACGTAAATGACAGTACGCCTTCATTGAGTTCATGAGAGATTGCGGAGACAAATGGACTTTCTTCAAAAAACGCGATAGCTGCATCACTATTTCCAGCAATTCTTGCAGAAATCACTTTATCTCCTAGCAGTTGTGCCTGGATTTCCGAAACGGAACCATGAGCAATCAGCTTACCATTATCAATCACTCCAATCTCATCACACATTTCCGCGAGCTCCGGTAAAATGTGTGATGAAATCAGAATTGTTTTTCCTAGGTTTTTCAGTGAGCGTAAAATGTCTCGCATTTCTACACGTGCTCGAGGGTCCAGCCCCGAAGCAGGTTCGTCTAGTATTAAAACTTTTGGGTCATGGATCAGACTTCTCGCAAGACATAACCGCTGCTTCATGCCCCGGGAAAGAGAATCTACATATGCATCTCGTTTGTCCGTTAAGTTGACCAGTTCCAAAAGTTCCGTAATGAGCTGATTTCTTTTATCCGCTGGAATCCCATAGCTGGCCCCGTAGAAATCTAAATACTCATGTGCTTTCAACTGATCATAAATCCCGAAAAAGTCAGGCATGTAACCAATGAGTTTTCTAATTTCTTCAGGTTTCTTGGTAATGTCTACCCCATTGATGATGACCGTGCCCGAAGTAGGCTGTAAGAGAGTGGCTAATATGAGAAAAGTAGTGGATTTCCCTGCGCCATTCGCTCCTACAAATCCAAAAACAGTACCTTCGTCAAGGGACAAAGTCAACTGGTCCAGAGCTTTAAATTGACCATACTTTTTTGTCAGATTGGAGATCTCTATCATTTTGCAACCTCCCCTGTTAAACGGAGTTCTGGCGGATGGACAGATTCTCCCATTTGTGAATCCGTGAAGTTCAGCTTGATCGTTACTTTTCCGTCCTTCGATACATAATCCCCGGCTGGTTCAACAGTAGGTGACGATTTTCCTTCCAACAGTTCATAACTGCCTGTTTTCACATTAAGAAGACTTACGTCATACTTGTTGAAATCCGCCCCGAATAATTGTAGCTTCGTCCAACTGTTAACTTCCTTCGTAAAGTCTTTTGGCATTTGCCATACCTGGCTGTATTCCTTTTCCGAGAATAAATATTCTTTATTCACTGCATCTAACTCTTCGGCGGGATATCCTGAAGAGGAGAGAAGTTGCATCTCCATCAAATCACCATCAACAGTTACTTTTCCATTTAGCTTCGCTTCAATTTCTATCGGCTGAAGCAACATGGAAATGGGTGAGTTTTTAGCTTTTCTATCATTCAATGAAAGTTCCATAATTTGAGTATCTGTCGTCGCTGACAAAGTTGGTTTCAACGAATCATTCATATGAATTGAGGAAAAGTTCAATAGTCCCTCTTTTCTCATTTTGACGAGATCTTCCTGATTTTTCGCCACTGGATTCATATATCCATATTGAGATGAACTACGTGCACCTAGAGCAGTTGCTTTCACCTCTTTTTCAACAGTCATAGTTTCTCCAGCACGTATCGACCCCAGTTCAATCGTTTTACTTCCTGACAAAACAGAGACATCCTTCACTGAAAATGGAAAGTTATTCGTAATGGTTCCAGTCAGTCGATTATCTTCAAGCTTCAAGTCCGTGTCAAAACTGCCGATTGCCTCAAGTTCTGTTTGACCATAAATAGATGCTACATTCCAAAACCCGAGATTCTTGAATGATAAAACTTCTTCAGTTGCTCCTTTTTCTAAAATAGCACTCTCATGAGCTGGAATCGCTCCTCCAAAAATCGAGTTCATCGTTGAATTTGTATTGACTGTACTCGGTTTTTGTATTGAAAAAGTGAATTCACCTGATTTGTCGGTTAATAGGGATTCAGCGTAATAACCAGTTAGCGATTTGTCAGGTTCAACGAGATAGACAGCGGAATGCTGGAGCTGGGATATCCCCAAGCGATCCTTTCCTCCATAAGCAAAAATTGCAAAAGAGACGACAATTGCAATCATAGGAATGACCCACCATGCATGTTCCCTCTTATCTTTTTTGCGTAAAAGGAAATAAAGAAACGGGATGACTAAAATAATATAAGCAATAATTATGCCGAACAACAGCGGTGTAGATACTCTAAAGGAAGGAAAAAGTTCATTTGTTTCGCCAACAGTAAACCTCAAATCATCTGTTGGAGGCGTGTAATACATTTGAGAAGAACGCTGTTTCAATTGTTGACTACTCTTGTTCAACAAATCTGTCCAAAATGTTTTAACGCCAGTGGAACCCCTAAAGGATTCGCTCCCCATTGAAAAAGCAGTCTGGAGAACCATACCGGAGCCTACAAGTCGAGAGGCCGCTAAAACAGTGTCATCATGCTGCAATAGAATATTTCCTTCCGGTGACTTTTCAGCTCGGAATCCTGGAACAGGATCTTTGAATTTTTCATTGAAAACTGACGGAGCAAGCTCTTTGCTTTCTTTAATATCAAGAGGAAGCAGTGAACGGAAAATACCTGCTTCTGCCGCTACATTCTGGGATCCACCAATTAGTAGAGTTCCTCCCGTTTTGACCCATTCCAGCATGGCTTCCTGCTGTTTCTTAGAAAGATCTGCAATGGAAAAACCATCGACAGCTATGATATCTACTGCATCCCATCCCTTTTCTTCTACAGGTAATGGAGGCTGGTCTTGTTTTGTTAAATTCAGAAGTTGCGTACCTTCTTTTCCTTTTAAATACAGATCTTTCAGCGAAGACAACCGATCGATATTATCTGATAACGCTGCAATGAAAAGGGCTTGCTCTGGAAAAATGGAAGATGAAATGAGCTGTGTTCCGGAATGCGTAATTTCTTCTCCTGATCTCCATCCATTTTCGTAGAAAAATATGTTTTTCTTTACTGGATTTCCATACATCATCGGATCTTGAATCGAGTCGACAATCATGGTGACCGTCTGTTTCTCTCCTTCTCCGATTGCCACCTCAGTAGATTGACCCACACCTCCCTCTTGACTGGATGTAGTATTCACAATCAGATCACCTGCAAAGGCAGTTCCTTTGTTTTCAATCGTGAAAACGACGGGTGCACCTTTACCATCCTTTGTTTTTTGGTCTAAACCCGTTTTAACGGAGACATGCAAGTCAGGTGCAGCAAACGTAGTTGTCATCGGCCACAGAAACGTGATTCCGACTAGCACTACGAACATTGCAAATGGCTTCCATAAAGTCTTTTTCAAATAGCCCGCCTCACTTTCTGAATTGTTTTTCCAATCATATCGATAATTAGTACGTTCTAGTTTCTAGAAAGTTCCATCATTCAAGTAATCTGGAATCATTTTTTAAAGTTAGTGCATGGGCTTCAATCACTTTTGAAAATGCATCCACTTGCTTCAGTTCGAAACTGGATTCGTAACCGATCAAGTATGTATCTCTTGTCAGTTCAAATTCCGCTTCGCTATTCAGCAACGGGATTTTATTCACTTGCTCATCCCCACGTAACGTTATCGAAGGTAAGATAGCATAACCAATACCGTTAAGGACCAGTTGTCGACACGTTTCCATTTGGTCGACTGTCAGTTGTCTTCCAGGATTTTTGGAGAAATGTTTCTGCCACCATTGTTGAATTTCCGTATAATAATTGGAATCGCTTTTAAATTGTATGTAAGGTCGTTCCGTATCTTTCAATTGCTCAAGGGAAGTGATCTCCTTATCCACTAAATAGAGCTGGTCACGGAACAGATAGGTACGTCTGCTGTTCCATTCCACTTCTCCTCTTACAATCCCCACATGCGCTTCACCTTCGTAGAGCGCTTTCAAGATTTCCGATGTCCACCCTGTCATGAGTGAAATTTTAGCGTCAGGATATAACTTCACATAGTCCTTGAGTACTTCAGGGAGCCACGTTTGTCCGACTATGGATGCGCATGCGATTTTAAGAGTTCCGTGCACCCTGTCCGCAAGTCCAGCAATTTGCTCGATGGTTTCTTCTTTCCGTTGAACCGTCTCTTTAGCAAACTCGATGACCAATTCTCCAGCTGCTGTAGGTACGAGCCCTTTCTGTGAACGGACGAATAATTTAGCCCCCCAGGCTTTTTCGATAGATTGCAGTCTTTGTGATAGTGCCGGTTGGGAGATGAATAGCCGGTCTGCTGCTTTTCTCATATTTCCTTCTTCTGCTAAGACTTTCATGATTTCTGTTGTGTTCATAGATACTATTCCACACCCTTTTCAAGAAGCCGTGGCTTCGTCACTTGTTGTTTCTCGTTTTATCTAAAAAGAAAGAGACTCTTTAAAAGAGCCTCTTCACTTCAGTTGATAACTAGTTTACCTTGAGCTATATACATATTTCTTGAACTGCTTCAACATCACACGACGGGTTAAAATTCCAGCAAAAGTACCATCTTCTTCTGTCACACATAAAAACGTATGGTTAATGAGCAGGTCCAATCCTTTCTGAAAGCGGTCTGTCGTCCTGATCATCGGTAGATCGGTTTGCATAATTTCATCCACTTTTAGGTCTGATAGCCGCTCATATTCGATTCTTTCTAACCCTAATATTGCATCTGTAATCATTCCAATGCCTAACAAACCTCTTAATTTATACTTTGCGTCAAGTACAGGAATTGCTGAATACCCCGTCTTTGTAAGTACGAGTAATGCGTGCTCTGCATTATTTCCAACCTGCACATGTGCAACTTTCTCAGAAGAAATTAGATAGTCGGATATTGGCATGACTAAAAAGTCACTATTATTCAAAGCAACCAATTTAAATCGCTCCTCCAGCAGCAATTTACTTCAAGCTAAGCTGCACTTCTACTATATCATAGAGCTCGCTATAAAATGAAGAAGTCCCGGACGATTCGTATAGATATTTTCCATTTTTAACAAAAAAGCCTCTTCCTTATGAGAAAGAGGCCCAGTAGTAAAATATAACGATTACACTAAATAGAGCAGCTACGAGAATCACCCACAAAATGGGATTCAACGTGAAGGGGTGGTCTTCAATCGGCTCCGCCACACTTCGATCCTGTCTGTTGAGCACACCATCTGGATTATAATGAGGCTTTTTACGAACCGCCAACACTCCAATGATGACCATTACTGCAACGACAACACCAATTGGAATTGCCCAAATATCAAACAATTTCTTCCCTCCTCAACAGGCCACTATTTTTTTCTGCTACCTGTTGGATTAGAATGTGCATCTTGAGGTAAACTATCCATCAAAAAGGATATTGGTTCAGCCACTGACCGCCATCTAATGTCACGATTTCTCCGTTCATGTAGGAAGCTTTGTCAGACATGATGAAGGCAGCGAGTTCAGCGATTTCTTCGGGCTTACCTACACGTCCAAGTGGTACGGATTGAATCGTTCGCTGCGCTGCTTTCTCTGATTGGAATAACTTTTCCGCTCCTCCTGTACGCTCAATAGGACCAGGTGCGATTCCGTTAACACGCACACCATATTTCCTTCCCCATTCAACAGCAAGCGTTCTTGTTAGAGACATGACACCTGCTTTCGCTGCAGCAGAATGAACTACCCCTGGACCTGCATCCCATGCATACGTTGCCAACATATTTAATATTGCACCTTTTTGTCCTTTTTCTTTCCAGTAATTCATCACTGCACTTGAACAGTAGAAAGTTCCATTCAAAACAATATCGATCACTGACTTCCATCCGTTCGGAGATAGATCTTCTGCTTGTACGATGAAATTCCCGGCGGCATTATTGACAAGACCATCAATTTTCCCAAATGTCTTGTCTGCATAGTGTATAAGTGCTTCGATTGTTTCAATCTCGCGTACGTCCATTTGAAAAGTATAAGCATTTTCGCCAATTTCCTCTTTGGCAGCATTCAACTTTTCCAAGTCTCTTCCCGTTATAATGACATTTGCCCCGTCTTGAGCAAATTTCTTTGCCATGTATTTCCCCATCCCGTTTGACCCGCCTGTAACGATAATAACCTTTTTCTCGTCCATTCTTACATCCCCCTCATAAAATGAATGAATACTCATTCAAATTGTACCACAACTCTGATTATTTTTCATCCGCTCCTCATTCTACTTTTTCTTGAAGAACCTGTCGCCAAAAGTTTAAAAGACTTTGTCGCTTTTTGTGTACTTATTTCTATTTTACTAGTACAATACTGTCAAATTGATGTTTCTAAAATTAGATGGGAGGTCTATATATTGGCAGACGCCAATTCACTGCGGGAACTAGCCGTAGCAATCTATACCGTTAACCGGCATGCAAAAACAGCTCCGGATAATCGACCACTTTACCAATTGAAGAAAGTAGCAATCGCTAAACTTCTTGAAACAGGTGGCGCCGAAAAAGTTGGGTTACATTTTGTAGAAAATCCAAAATACAGCAAACAGCATTCCACTGTCCTCGTACGTTGTGGGGAATTCCTCTTTCACACTCTCCCTGAAAAAGATGACTTCGCACAGTTGCCACATCTAGGTGAGCAAGATTTGGAGTTTAGGAATCCTCAAGAGCGAATGAGTTTAAAGACCGCTCGTGATATCCTTACTGATTTTACGGGTGTTCTCCAAGAGAGTGCACCGACAACTTCAGTGAAAAAATCTCCACAATCAAAAACTAGAAGAGTTTCAAACACGGAAGTCTTTCGTTCTTCCTATTTGGACGGTAAACATTAAAGGGACATGCCTGAGTTCAGGCATGTCTTTTTATGATTGATAGTGTTTGAAAAGTACTTGAGTACCTTTGTCTCCATAACCTTTAGCCATCAGGTCCTCATAAAGACGCGCCGCTAGTTGTAATCCCGGAAGCTCAAGGTTCATGTTACGGGCTTCATCGAGTGCAATCCGCAAATCCTTAAGGAAGTGCTTCGTATAAAAACCAGGTTCGAAATTCCCGGCTAACATACGCGGTCCAAGATTAGAAAGCGACCACGAACCTGCAGCGCCCGGAGAAATGGACTCTAATACACGTTCAAGATCCAATCCCGCTTTTTCAGCGTAGGCAAGCGCTTCACATACTCCGATCATGTTGGTCGCAATGGCGAGCTGATTACTCATTTTTGTATGTTGTCCTGCTCCAGCTCCTCCTTGACGTATAATTCGGCTTCCAAATAGCGAGAAGATCGGTTTAACTGATTCGAATACGGTTTCTTCACCACCACACATGATTGAGAGAGTGCCGTTTTTAGCTCCTACATCTCCGCCCGAAACGGGTGCATCAAGTGAAGCCATTCCTCTTTCAGCCGCAGCTTGATCAATTTCCTTCGCAAGCGCTGGACTTGAAGTCGTCATGTCCACCACAATTTGCCCCCTCGTTCCGTTAGCGAGAATTCCGTTTCCATTCAGATAGATTTCTTCAACATCATCAGGCATGCCAACCATGGTAAAGATAAGATCCGCTCCCTGAACAGCCCCAGCGACCGTAGAAGCCCACTTAGCTCCCGCAGTGAGCAGTGGCTCCGCTTTTGCTTTCGTACGTGTATGTACCGTTACAGGATATCCAGCTTGCAGCAAGTGTTTGACGATACTGGCCCCCATTACACCTGTTCCGATAAATGAAATATTTTTCATATACATGATCCCCCTTAACAATTTCGCTCTCTTCTTAATAATACCTTAAAACTCTCTGTTTCCCTTCTTAAAACAAAAAAGAGACGGTCCTGGGAAAGGACCGTCTTCAAAAGGGGGAAATGAGAATGTTGCTGTGTTCAATCATAATATGCCCCTTTTTCATGTTTCTAAACATATTCAGCCAAATATTTTATTTTTTATGGGAGCATTGCTTTCTAAATTACACTTTTCAATTACAGAGCTATTTTCATCATATGAATATAAATTCAACAAGTGATCCAACTCCACGCTCAGTTTGACCGTCTCAACGGAGGACATACCTCTTTCTTCCGCGGTCTTCAAGAGCTCCCTTCGAATCCGTTCAATTTTATATTCCAGATTATCCATAGACAGCCCTCCTGACGATTTTTTTCAAAGCTTAGTATATGGTATCACAAAGAGGCAGCCTTTGTGTCAAAACCTTTCGACAATTCACGACAAGTATTTGTCGAAACTATAATCATTTGTACATTCCTGCGTTTCATGATACTTTACCTGTATTACTTTTGTTAAGTATACTAGGCTTAAACAGTTTCAGGAGGAGTTGAATCCGATGGAAGAAATGGAAGAGTTGGATATCGCAGAGGTTGGAACCATCATTGAGTTTAAAGATGGGTTACAAGGCATTGTAGAAAAAGTGAATGATAACTCAGTTATTGTAAACTTAACGTACATGGAAAACTTCGAGGATCTAGGTCTTGAAGAAAAAACAGTCGTCAACCATAAACGCTACACGATCGTTCACAAAAAAGAGAATTGAAACTTTCTTTTATGACTTTCGTCAGATTCAATAAGGAGGAGATGAACGCATGAAAAACAAAAAATTACTTTACACAGCACTGTCTGCCTCACTATTACTAGCCGCTTGTGGAACTGATACGAGTGAGGAGGACAACAGTAACCAGCCGATAGAAAATAGTGACCAATCTGCAGATACCGGTACAGAAGGATCTGATGTTACTGAAAACGAAACGGATAGCACAGAAGGAACTGATGCTACTGACGAGGACGCTGCAAACGAAGAAGATGGAGCAAAAGAGGATGGAACTGAAGAGGATGCTACGGATGATTCGGAATCCGGAGCGGACAGCAGCGAAACGGATGACGTCAGCAAGCTCGAAGGCGCAGTGGAAACGGAAAGTGATGAGCAAAACTTCAAAATCCAAGTGTTGCCTGCTTATAAGTTGACGAGCGAAGAACCGGGACGTGACATTCTCTATCTAAAAGAACAAGAGGATAAATATATGGTCATCGGAACAATGAATGCTTCTGATACTGATTTTGACAAAGCTGTCGAAAACATGACCGAAACACTTGCAGCAACTAGTACAGATGCAACTCCTGTAGCATTGACAGATGAAACAAAGCTTCCGACGAACAAAGAGTTGGAAAAGGTCCAAGCTTATCGTGTAACTTCTCCTGAAGGTCCAATTACTGCAATGATCTTCCAAAAAGGGGAAATGGTTGTCCGTGTCATGATGTATGATAACAACGATGAGAGCTATTACGAAGAATTTTTACAGATGGCTGAATCGATTGAAGCAAAGTAAAGATGGAAAAAAGACTGAACAGCGTAATTTACGCAGTTCAGTCTTTTTTTGAGGACAAATCTCGTATGGAGACTCCTAATTTTTGAAGCAATCGAGTCGCCTGATCCTGCTCCTCACTTGTTAAGGAAGAAAGCAGACTTGTGATGTTTGCCGCATGTCCAGGAAACAAGGAGTCCATTAACTGTGTACCCTGTGCAGTAATTTCAACATACGTCACCCGTTTGTCGATGGCATTGACTTCCCGTCGTAAGTAACCATTCGACTCTAACTTGTTAATGACATACGTCATCGAACCACTCCGCATTAAAATCTTTTCACCAATTTTTTGTATAGGCTGTTTTCCTTTGTGGTACAACAACTCGAGAACCGCAAACTCCGTCGGATTTAACCCTTTAGATGAGATTAGTCGATTCGTCTCTTCATGCAGCACTTTATTTGCCCGTGATAGAACTACGAACAACTTAAGTGCCCGTTCGTTTGCATTCTCCATAATTATTCACCTGCTATTTCCATTTTAAGCTATGAAGCTAGTATAGTCGGTTAACGAGCAATTCGTCAAAACAAAACTGAATGGATGATCAGTTAGCTGAATACCGCTCAATCGTTGTACTGTTTTCCAAATAGTGCTGCGGGAAGGCTAACGTAAACGTTGTTCCAATTCCCCACTCACTTGATACCGCTACTTCGCCGCCTAGATCTTCCATCGTTTTTAATACGAATGGAAGCCCTAAGCCGGTTCCTTCAGGTTTGGACGTGAAAAAGGGCATAAAAACATTTTTAATCTGCAAGGGGGACATTCCCTTTCCAGTGTCTTTCACAGAAAGTGTAAAAGATTTCTCTCCCGCCTTTTCCAATTTCAGCGTCAGCACCCCTCCAGGTTCCATTGCTTCAAATGCATTTTTGAAAATATTCAATAGCACTTGCTTAATCTTATCTGCATTGGAATAGATCATCGAATCACAAAAAGAAGCATCATGCCAGTCGATTTGGATCGACTCGAACATTGCTTTCGGCTTCATGATTTCCAGAACTTTTGTAATTAAAACCCCTAATGAGAACTCTGAGATTTTCTCTTCAGACGGCCTCGATAACATAAGCATTTCATTCAGGATTGCTTCCATCCGCTGCAACTCATCATCCACCACAGACAAATACTTTGCGGTATCTCCCGTTGCAGTCACTTCCATCAATTGTACAAAACCTTTTAAAGTGGTCATCGGGTTCCGGATTTCGTGAGCAATGCTCGCTGCCATCTGTCCGACTGTCGACAGTGATCCCGAGTGATCGAGCTTTCTGCGCAGCATTTCCGTTTCTGTGCAATCACGTATTTCAATGATATACAAACCATTTTCACTTGTGTACGTCGCACAGATTTCTAAAAACTGAATCGTATTCGGTTCATTCTCAAACCGTTCTGTTATTTTAATGTCACCATACGTTTTAAGAGTATTCAAATGTGCTTCATATTGAGCTTCGGCATTGCTTTTTTGTGTATTGAATTTTCTATACAGCGATTGGATGTGCTTCCCAATAACTGCACTTCTTGTAAGATTGAATAATTCATCCACCCGATCATTGACGTCTATGATGTAGCCTTCATCGTTCACGATCATCATTAACTTCGAGGCATGTGTAAAGCAATTTACGTAAGCGGACAATGGGAGATCTGTACATACTGCTGGCATTACGAATGTCAGGACAGCTTGTTTGGTTTCGTGCGAATAGAAAGCATGCACTTTACATAAACATTCGATCTTACCTTCTGAAATCATTAATAGGTCGTCGAACATGCCTACTTTTGTTTCCGTACAGCCTTTCTTAAAGTCATTCCAGCTGCGTAACCCATTTCTTTTAAGTAACGATAAAAAATTGTCGTTTTTACCCAATGAGAACTTTTTAAAGAATAAGGAATTCGCCTCAGCAATGACACCATCCATATTGACCAAAATACAAGGGCGACTGTTGTCGGTAACAAAATGTGAATTACATGCCTTCACATTTTCTAATTGTTCTAGCATTATTTACCCTCCCAAGACTGTTTAGACAAGATATGAATTAGCACCAAATGATATAACTTCAATAAAATATCGATTCACTATATACAATTCAGATTATTCCACATCTCAGTCACATCTTATATAGGTCTTAAGAATCATATTATTAAAACTTTCTTCCATTCATGATATTTTAATGAAAGAAATAATCATTTTATCGAATGTTCAGTCTGTTGTTTAATGTTTAACTAAATCGTGTCAGCCTATGATTACACGCTCTTTCGGATATCGGAAAGAAGTTTTATTCACTTTCCCACCTAGTGTGAATAGGAAAGAAATAAGTCCCACTCGACCGATAAACATGAGTGCCATGATGATGATTTTTCCAGGGATGGATAAATCAGAAGTGATTCCAAGTGACATCCCGCAAGTTCCGAATGCAGAGGTGATTTCAAATAATAAAGAGACCACTGGCACTCCTGGCTCCGTCACTAATAAGATAAGAAGGGCCGTCATCACCATAAACCCCGCTAACAAAATGACAGCATATGAACGAAAAATGTCGACAAGTTTGATGCGTCGCTTAAAAATGTGAATGACATCTTTCCCCTTCGCAAAGTTAATGAGAAAAAGGACAGCAATTGCAAAAGTCGTTGTCCGGATGCCCCCACCGACAGAACTTGGAGAAGCTCCGATGAACATTAACGAGCTGATTACAATATCTGTTGCATCACTGAAGTTCGTAATATCATACGTCGTCAGCCCTGCAGATCGTGCTGAAACTGAGTGAAAAAGAGATGAAAAGATCTTTTCATGCCATACCATCCCCTTAAAGGAGTGGAAGGATTCTAATATAAAGATCATCAGCGCCCCAAAAACTAACAGAATTCCAAAAGTGGCAGTCGTGATTTTAGTAAATAGTGAGAATCGGAAATGTGGAACTTTCTTTGAAAAGAAGCTCTTCACTTCCACAAGTACAGGGAAACCGATAGCTCCTAATATAATAAGTACCATGATGACAGATTGGACAAAGTAATCATTGAAATAGGGCAGCAAGGATGCGTCCGTAATATCAAACCCTGCATTTGTGGTTGCTGATACCGCTAGAAACATACCATTTAAGAGAGCTTCTGAAAATGTATCATATAAAGGCATAATATAGAGCGTCAAAACGATTCCGCCTATGAGTTCAATCAGGAAAATGATCCGTACAATCTGCTTGATAAGCTGTACGACACCGGCTAACGTATACTGATTGTGGTCCACCATAATCAGCTGACGTTCCCGAAGGCCGATCCGCTTCTTGACGAGCAGCCAAAAAAATGTTCCGATCGACATGATTCCAATACCGCCTAGTTGCAGGACAAGCATGAGCATACATAATCCGAATACGGAATAAGTGCCAGCAATACTAATCGGAGTCAATCCTGTAACACTCACCGCGCTCACTGACGTGAATAAACTGTCGATAAATGAAATTTCCACACCTGGCTTGTAAACACCTGGCAAGTTCAATAATAAAAAAGAGAATGCGATAGCTAAAAAATAGTAAAACACGATTAATTGAGCAGGTGTGAACCTGCGTAAAGTGTCACGGTTAAGTTTCATGTAGTATCCGATCCTTTCTTTCAGGAGGACATTATCATACCATATCCGAAATTATCCTGTTAGAGAAATTCTGTACCTTACTATCATCGTCACTGAATTCCAGTTCCAACCTTCAGAGTATCAATTTGTAGTCAGGCTGAGCAACCAAATGAGTGTCCCATTAAGCAAAAAAACCGCCCAGTGCGATATACGTGATTCGCGCTGGACAGTTTTAAAAGTTATTTCGAAGTTTTTCTTTGGCTTGAAATTCCTGTTAAATAGCCACCAATTGCAATCGAAGCAAGGACCACCCAGAAAATAAGCTTCCATGTAAGCGAGTGCGGGAATTCTGTATCAATAATTTGTACATTTGGATGAGCGAGTGTCAATACAGCTAGTTTTACACCTACCCAGCCCACAATCAGGAACGCAGCCGTTTCAAGTGATGGGAATTTCGCAAGCAAGGTCACGAATTGACGTGCAGCGAAACGCATGATGATAAGCCCGATAATTCCACCTGCTAGCATAACTGTGAATTGACCTCCGTTAATGCCGCCAATGTGGAAGTTACCTAGTTCCGGAAGTGTGACTGCCAATGCTACAGCTGCAAGCATCGAATCCAGGGCAAATGCGATATCTGCCAGTTCAACTTTCAATACGGTGAACCAGAAACCGGACTCTTTGCGTTTTTTCTTCGTCGAGTCATCACTCTTATGATGTTTTTGGTCGTAAATATTTTTAATCGAAATATACAATAGATAGATCGCACCTAACGCTTGAATCTGCCAATAGTTGACAAGATACGTGATGAAGAATAGTGCGGTAAACCGGAAAACTAAAGCTCCTAACAGCCCATAGAACAATGCTTTCTGCTGTTGCACTTTCGGTAAGTGCTTCACCATTACCGCCATAACTACTGCGTTATCTGCTGCGAGTAACCCTTCCAGTATGATAAGTACAAGCAGGACCCACGCGTATTCCAAGAAAATCGTTTCCAAAAAAATTCCTCCTTTTTTTCAATCAAAAAAACCCTCACCTAATAAAAGGCAAAGGTCTCGCTAAGTCGGAATTTGTAAAAAATCCAGCTATCATAACCGATGGCGCTGTATCACCATGTATTGACGACTATGAAATAGGTTTCCCTATAGCTACTCCCCTTTGACAAACGTCAAAGACATTCAGTTGTTGGGTACTTTTCTCCCTTTATTATACTAATCAACAGCTGTTCTGTAAACTAAACATCCAATTATTTTAATAAGTTCCATCCGGATGTTTCAGTTTCGTCACATTCCAAACCATTCAGGAGAATCCCATGTAGCAGCCGCTGTCTTTTTCATCTCAAACATTCCTTTGCAGATACTTACACTATATGAAAAAGCAGTGCGTACTATGAATGATTGTCCTAAACGGAACCTGCAAAAAAGCAGAGGGGTCGTCCCTCTGCTTTGTAAGTATTGAATATGGGTAGAATTAGTTATCCATAGTATTTTTTGGTCGTGCTCGCCTTCTTGTTTCTTTATCGAACAAGCTATAAATAATAGGAACGATGAAGAGAGTCAAGAATGTTGAGCTGATCAGTCCGCCAATTACGGCAATCCCCATTGGTTGGTTGATTTCCGTACCTTCCCCGATACCTAGAGCAAGTGGCAGCAAGCCCAGAATTGTTGTAAGTGCGGTCATAAGGATTGGACGCACCCGGTTTTTCACGGATATGACAATCGCGTCATACGAGCCCATCCCTTTTTCCTTTTGCTGATTAATATAATCAACGAGGACAATTCCATTGTTCACCACAATCCCTACTAATACGAGAATTCCGATGATCGATGTAACACTGATCGGTGTACTTGTTGCGAACAAACCAATTGCAACACCAATGATCATCAATGGAACCGAGAACATAATAACAAATGGGTATTTAAATGACTCGAACTGTGCCGCCATTACAATATAAACGAGAACGACTGCAAGTATGAGTGCTAGCAGCATATCGTTCGCTGCGCTCTCAAACAGTTCACGATCCCCACTATAGGACATCTTTACATCATCCGGCAACTTGAGTCCATCAATGGTGTCGTTTACGGATGTCGTCATTTCGCCAAGGGATCTATCATTTTCATACTTCACATCATAGGAAACGGAGTGCGCCTGGTCGACACGTTGAATAGCAACTGGCCCTTCAGCAATATCGATTTTCGCTATCTGCCCGAGTTTAACAAATTGTCCTGTTGGCGTACGGAGCTTAATCTTCCTTAGAGCACCGGTGTCTTCATAGAACTTTTTGTCGTACTGGACGTTCACTGTTAACACTTGATCATTTTCATCGACAATCTGAGTTGCAAATGTGCCTCGTGTAACATCAGTAATTGTTTGTGCTATTTGATAAGGGGCTAATCCGAAATCAGCAGCTAGTTTTTGGTCGACGGTTACTTGGACTTCTTCGACCGTATCCATGAGGTTGTTGGATACTTCAGTAACCCCATCCAACTTTCCAAGTGCCTCATCTATTTTTTCTGTCGCTTCATTTAGACGTGATTCGTTTGTGTCCTCTATTGAAAACGATAGCGTATTAGGACTTGAACCTGCAGCAGCTTGTACATTGAAGCTGACTTCCGCAGTATCCCCAATCGCTTTGTTCACTTTCGGTTTCACATCGTCCATGAAGTCGAACACAGAACGATTTCGATCATCCAATGGTTTCAGCTTCACATACATCTCCGCTGTATCCGCTTGAGATCCCCCTTGAGCCATGGACTGTTGGGTTCCTCCAACGAGACTGACGTAAACTTCTACATCTTCTTGGTCTTTCAACACATCTTCAACCTTTTTCACAGCAGCATTTGTCGTTTCGAGTGAAGAACCATTCGGAAGCTCTACGTTGATGCTGAAGAAACCTTCATCTGTAGATGGTAAAAATTCCGTTCCGACCTTGAACAATCCAAATGCGCTGGCACCAAGCAGCACTACTGTCATGGCGAGAATGAGGAATCTATGTGCCAATGACCATTTTATCGACTTTTCAAATGTATTGAGTGTTTTCGAGCGACGACGACGGGCTTCTACATTGCGGCGAGGTTTACGGAGCATCCGGCTCGCCATCATCGGCACCACCGTTAATGCAACTACTAGCGAAGCAAATAAGCTGAACGAGATGGTCAACGCAAATTGAGTAAAGATTTGGCCGATCAACCCGGAGATGAAAATAACAGGAACAAAGACGGCGAGCGTTGTCAACGTGGATGCAATGATGGCTCCACTGACTTCTTTTGCACCCTCGCTAGCTGCAACTTTCCGGTCTTTCCCCATAGCAAGGTGCCGTTCAATGTTTTCAATGACGACAATCGCATTATCAACAAGCATTCCTATTCCAAGTGCCAGAGCACCTAACGTCATGATATTGAGGGAGAAATCGGCAAAGAACATGAGAACAAATGTGACAATCACTGAATATGGAATGGCAACACCTATTATGATCGGACTTCTAATTCCTTTAAGGAAGAAGAACAATACGATCATGGCGAAGATACCGCCAAGAATGAGCGATTGACCAATGTTATTGATGGCCAATTTTACGTAATCGCCTTGGTCGAACAATATGTCTGCATCTACACCCTTAAATTGTTCCTCGTCCAATAGACGATCTAAAGATTGTTTAAAAGACTTGGATACTTCAGCGGTATTCGCACCTGACTCCTGAAGGACAGAGAGTAGTACGGCTTGTTGGTCATTTGCACGAGTGAGCGTGCCACTATCGGCTTCTGCGAGGCTGACCTTCGCAACGTCTTTTACAAACAACCGTTTACCAGTCACAGGATTCGGACCGATAATGACGTTTTTCACGTCATCCGCTGAATTGAGCGTGCTGATAATTCTCGTTGTCAGCTGTTTGCCACCTGATGCACTCACGGGCTCACCTGGCATCGTTACATTCGAAGCTTGGACGGCTTGTAATACGTCCGCTTGAGTCAGTCCGTTCTTTTCCAGCTTACTTTCGTCTAAAACGATTTGAATCTCTTCAACTAGTTTACCGGAAACACTTACACTGGCAACGCCTTCTGTCTGGTGCAATTCAGTTTCCAATTCTTCTGCAATCTTCCGGATATCGCTATCTTCAGAAGCCGTTTTAAGAGAGAGTTGGATAACAGGGAATTGCGATGGGTCAAACTTCATGAAGCGGGGCTTGTCCGCTCCTTCAGGTACAGGTACCTGATCAATCCGCTGTAAGATGTCGAGCTGGACATCATCGATATCAGCAGACCAGTCAAACATCATAAAAACAAGTGTCGCGCCCTCTTGGGAAGTCGATTGCAAAGACTTCAGTCCGGGGGCTGTGGATAAGCTTTCTTCCAATGGCTTTGTCAGTTTTTCACTGACTTCCGTCGGAGAAGCGCCTCCATAATTCGCTACTACTACCGCTACTGGAGGATTCAAGTCCGGAATGAGCGTTACAGGTATCTTAAAAAAAGATACGGCTCCAAGTATGATGATTAAAAACATCGTGACGATGGTGAATACTGGGCGTTTAATCGAAAAATCGCTAATTTTCATGTGCGCGTCCCCTTTTGTCTAAATTACAGTACTTTCATCATATGCAATGCAACGCTTGAGTTCAAACAGAACGTTTGAAAATTTTGAGATAGTAAAAAAACCCGTACACAAATATGTAACGGGTTTCGAAGTGATTTTTCTTCTTATAACAAACTATACAAACGGATATCCGGGAATTTGTCGCCGAACCATCGCATTGCGAAGTCGTTTTCGAAAAGGAATACAAAATTATCAAAACGGTCTTTCACGAGCATCGAACGCGGTCCTGTCATCGATTCTTTTACATCAGCTTCGTTCTCGATCCAGCGCGCGACTTTTGAACCGATATGTTCCATCTGGACTTCGACATTGTACTCGTTTTTCATCCGGTGCTCGAATACTTCAAATTGTAGCTGACCTACTGCACCCAGTATGACTTCCTCGGTATGCAGTGTTTTGTAGTATTGAATAGCCCCTTCTTGGACCAACTGCAAGATACCCTTATGGAAGTGTTTCGACTTCATGACGTTCTTCGCAGTGACTTTAACGAATAACTCCGGATTGAACTGCGGTAGAGCTTCGAATTTGTAGGTGGACTTGCCACCAACGACAGTATCACCGATTTGATAGTTCCCTGTATCGTACAAGCCGATAATATCTCCTGCTACTGCATCATTTACCGTTTCACGATCATCTGCAAGGAACTGTGTCGTCTGAGATAGCTTAACCGTTTTTCCGATCCGGGGAATGTTAACAGTCATCCCTCTTTCAAATGACCCGGACACAATTCGGACGAATGCGATACGATCCCGATGTGCAGGGTTCATATTCGCTTGAATCTTGAAGATGAAGCCTGAGAATTCCTCCATCATCGGATCCACATACTGTTCGTTCTCTGTAATCCGTGGTTGCGGGGAGGGAGCAAAGTTCAAAAATGTCTCTAAAAATGTTTGAACGCCAAAGTTTGTCAAAGCACTGCCGAAGAATACAGGAGTCAGTTCTCCCTTGGCAATGCGGTCTTCGTCAAATGAATTTCCGGCTTCTTTTAATAGTAGCGCATCTTCCACAGCCTGTTTGTAATAAGACGTTTCCATCATTGGATGAGGCTTCGCCAATTCACCATTGTCGTCCAGCTCAAGAAACTTATCTTCCCCTTCAACTCTCGCTTGTTCGATGCGATTGTTGTAGCGATCGTAGATTCCCATGAATTCTTTCCCCATACCGATCGGCCAGTTCATTGCATAGGATTGGATGCCAAGTACTTCTTCAAGTTCTTCCATTAACTCAAGTGGCTCTTTACCTTGTCGATCCATTTTGTTCATGAATGTAAAAATAGGGATACCGCGCATGCGGCAAACTTTGAAGAGCTTGATGGTTTGAGGCTCGATCCCTTTTGCAGAGTCGACCATCATGACTGCTGCATCGACTGCCATCAGCGTACGATACGTGTCTTCACTGAAGTCTTCGTGTCCAGGTGTATCTAGAATATTAACCCGTTTTCCGTCGTAATCGAACTGCAAAACAGATGATGTGACCGAGATACCCCTTTGTTTTTCGATCTCCATCCAGTCGGAAGTGGCGTATTTCCCGCTTTTCTTCCCTTTAACTGTTCCGGCATCACGGATAGCTCCACCGAAATAGAGCAGTTTTTCTGTCATTGTTGTCTTCCCGGCATCCGGGTGAGAAATGATGGCGAATGTTCGTCGTGAAGCAATTTCCTCTTGCATGTTTTTAGTCATTTCCTTATTCTCCTTCTTAATACGAGCCGGCATTCAGTTGCCGATCAAGCCTTTACCAAACTTCTTTTCCGCTTCCTCTAATGCAATCGAAGCATCTGAATGCGGATATTTTGTGGAGCCGATAATTTGAAAATCTTCATGCCCTTTACCTGCAAAGATGATGATATCCCCTTCGTCCGCAACTTCGATTGCGTGTCTAACAGCTGCCTCCCGGTCCCCGATACATGCAAACTGTTTATGGGTCATACCTGCTGCAAGTTCAGATGTGATCGAGTCGTACGGCTCATCCCGCGGGTCGTCTGTCGTTAAGATCACGTAATCGGCAGCGGATGCTTTTTCAGCCATCACAGGTCGTTTCTTCCGATCCCTGTTCCCGCCTGTACCGATAACAAAGATAAGCTTCGACTCTGCTGATTTATATGGAAGAACAGCACCAATCGCTTTCTCAATCGCATCTGCAGAATGGGCATAGTCTACGTAGATTGTTAACGGTAATTCCGTTTCCACTCGTTCCATCCGACCTTTAATAGGCGCAAGATAACGGAGTGGCGCTAAGATATCAGGGATTGCCAGACCTTTAGCATAAAGTGCAGTAATGGCAGCCAGTGCATTGGAGACACTGAACTCACCGATCATTCGCATTTCCACATCCCATTCCCCTATAGGAGAGCGAAGCGTAAATGAGGTGCCATCCGTTCTGAGATCGATATTTACTGCTGTAAACATCGCCTCTGTATGGATTCCATAAGTTAGGACAGGATAAGACGTCATCTCTTTCATTTTAGTGTGCCACGGATCATCTGCGTTCAGCACAGCTACTTTCTGTTGTTGCAAGTCTTGTCCAAGCTGGGCAAAAAGCAGCCCTTTTGCATTTCCATAGTTCTCCATCGTGCCATGGAAATCCAAGTGATCGTGGGTCAAGTTCGTGAAGATCGCAATGTCGAATTCCGTTCCGGCTAACCGTCCTTCGATGAGGCCGTGGGAAGAAACTTCCATCGTCATCGTCTCGCATCCTTCTTCTGCTGCACGGGCAATCATTTTTTGGGTGGTCAACACGTCTGGAGTCGTATTTTCAGTTTCATACAATACGCCATCCAAGTTGAATCCGATCGTACCGGAAACAGCCGAACGTTCCCCTGCTCCCATCAAGATTCCGTGAATGACATTACTGACACTCGTTTTCCCATTCGTCCCTGTGACACCAATCATCTTCATCCGTTTGGAAGGATATCCACACCAGGCAGCAGCAAGCAACCTGATCGCTCTTGATGTGCTATCGACGTAGACAACGGCCACTTTTTCCAAATCCACATCGATAGGTTTAGATGCAATGATGACGCGAGCACCGGATTCTACTGCGGATGTGACATATTTATGCCCATCTACAGTATATCCTTCGATACAGACAAAAAGTCCTCCTGCGCTGATCGCACGTGAGTCCGACGTCAAATCCGTTACGTTTTCAGGTAGTTCGCCTACCACATGTTTAACTGGCAAAATCGCCAATAACTGTTTCGTATTCATTGTACTCCTCCGTTCAGCCGTACCTTGCAGCGGTTTCAACTTACCGTTCAACCTACTGCTGTTTTTCAGGCAGTACATTCATTATACTTTTTTTTAAGGGCTACGTCATGGCTGAATTAACGAATCAAAAGAAAAACCGCTGATCTTAACGAATCAGCGGTTTGATGAATTTAAGCTTATTGCCATACGGAGGGAATGCAGCCCTCATTGGAATTGCCGTACTGCGATTCATCATCGCTTTTTCATGAGAGAACACATCAAAGCTTGCTTTCCCATGATAGTTCCCTAGTCCAGAGGATCCCACCCCACCAAACGGCAAGTGTATGTTGCCGACATGGGAGATCGTATCATTGATACACCCGCCACCAAACGGAAGCTGTTCAGTGAAATATCCAGCTGCTTCCTCATTTTCAGTGAACATATATCCAGCAAGCGGTTTCGGCATTTTACGTATTTGATGTAAGAGAGCTCCCAAGTTTTCGTATTCCAAGATAGGCAGAATCGGTCCGAATAATTCATCTTCCATTGAAGGACTGTCAAAACGAATTCCGTCTAATACAGTCGGTTCAATATATAAATCAGCTTTGTTGGTATTTCCTCCTGCAGTTACAGCGCGTTGCTCCTTTTCGAGAATCGCTTGCAGACGATCGAATTGTTTTTCGTTGATAATCCGGCCATAATCTTTGCTCGTGGATGGGTCTTTTCCATAAAAACGTCGGATCGCTTTTTTAATCTCTTTTAAAAGTGGTTCCTGAATGGTTCTGTGTGCGACTACATAATCCGGTGCGACACACGTTTGACCTGCATTCGAGAACTTCCCCCATACAATCCGTTCAGCAGCAATTTTCAAATTGGCCGTCTGATCTACAATTGCAGGACTCTTACCACCTAGTTCAAGTGTGACAGGCGTTAGCCGTTCCGATGCCGCTTTCATGACAATTTTCCCCACTGCTACACTGCCCGTAAAGAAAATCGAATCAAATGGCGCATGTATTAAAGCTGAGGTCTCTTCTTTCGCCCCTTCTACAACACGCACATAATCAGGAGGAAATTGCTCTTCTAAAATTCTCCTGACAACAGCAGCGGTGTTCGGGGCGGCTTCTGATGGCTTTGCTACTATGCAGTTTCCTGCAGCAATCGCTCCAACAATCGGTTCCATGACTAGTTGAAATGGATAATTGAACGGCCCAATCACTAAAACCGATCCATACGGCTCTCGGATGACATAGCTTTTGCCTGGCTGTAAATAGAGTGGAGTTTTCGCTATTACCGGCTCCATCCATTCATCTAAATGTTTTAACATATGACCGATGCTAGAAAGAACAAAGCCGATTTCAGTGACATACGACTCGAAAGGATTTTTCCGTAAGTCCCGGTAGAGAGCTTCCTCGATTTCTTGTTCATGGTTTTGAATCGCTTCTTTCAAGCGATTCAGCATTTCTTTTCTGAATTCAACAGAACGCGTTGCTCCCGAAAAGTAAAAATCATGTTGTCGTTCGATCATTGCTTCTACGTCTTTAGGTGTAAAGTTCATGCGCGTTCCTCCTCTTAGGCTGTTTCATCTATCTTAACGGCCAATCGATTAATTCGCAAAAATCCAAACTGCTTATTATCAAAACTTCGTTTGGAAGTCAATCATTCAAAAGGATCTGTTTTCCGTGACAATAATTCCGACAAAATACGCAGGTTAGCAACTGCTGTCGAAACATATACTAACTTCATCAGGTAGTGCTGCATAACCGGGAGATCTTGTCAGGACTATCGGAGTCTTTTTTCATAACGATGTTTTAAGACAAACAAAGGCAGGGTAAAGAATGTACAACAAGCAAGCAACCACATTCTTTAAGGGAGGAATTATCATGACAGCAACTGATACTTGGTGGGAAACAATTTTCGAAGGTAATTTGGCAGCAGGATTGAACAAAGAGCGGATGAGAGAATTAGATGAAGAACACTTCCTATATTTTAAGGACGAAGAAATTACTCAAGAGGTTGTCAACTGATTTTGAAGACGCAGCTTACCCATCGATCTTTTCAAAATGACAGCGGTACATAGAACAGCTTTTCTTTTTCAGAACCCGAAAAAGAAAAGCTGTTTTTGTTCGCCTAAAAATGGACCTCTTTGTCACTTCTGTAATCCTCACAACTCTCCGATTTAACTAAAAAACTCTATATTTCAAATAACTTTATCAAGCAAATTAGTATTCATTTTACACCCATTAAATGGGTGACGCAAGTTGTTCGCTCATGAATCCGAACAGATAAGAACCTTTTGTGAAATACTCACTTGAGCATTGTATTCTTCGTTCCCCGGTACTATTATAAAGTTCGCAAGGCAGTCGTTTACATTTTCTTGAAAAATACAGACCGTTTATAATTATTAGAATATATTTTAACGGCTAAATAAAACGACTGTCACTGTTACCATTTCACCCTTGAGAGGAGTTCTATCATGAAGAAAAAGTGGATAGCCCTAATGCTATTTTCTCTTACAGCTGTTTTCCTTGCCGGTTGTGACAACCCACTGCTCATATTCGATCCAAAAGGTCCGCAAGCTAAGACTTTGTCGGATACTATCCTGTTCTCTATCGCGATAATGGCAGGCATCCTTTTCGTCGTTTATGTGCTATATACAGTTGTATTAGTGAAGTACCGTGCTTCAAAACTGGACGAAGATTACGAACCGCCTCACGAAGAAGGCAACAAATGGTTAGAAATTATTTGGACAACAATACCGGTTATCATCGTAATTGTCCTATCTGTTGTTACTGTGTCTTCAACGAGTAAAGTGGAACAAAAATCTGTCGCCTACGCAGATGAACAACCTATCGTAATTTACGCTTCTTCTTCCAACTGGAAATGGCATTTCAGTTACCCTGAAGAAGGAATCGAAACGGTGAACTACGTAAACTTCCCAGCAAACCGTCCGATTGAATTCAGACTTTATTCTTATGGTCCGATTACAAGTTTCTGGATTCCACAGTTAGCCGGCCAAAAGTATGCGATGAGTGACATGGTTACAACCATCCATATGTCTGCTGACGTCCCCGGTTCGTTCATGGGTAAAAACTCGAACTTCAGTGGTGAAGGATTTGCCAAAATGGAATTCGAAGCTCAATCGCTATCAGACGCTGATTATAAGGAATGGATAGATGACGTGAAAGCAACAGCTCCTAAACTTACCGAAGACGAGTTTAACGATCTATTAAAAGCTGAACACGTCGGCCGTAAAACCTATTCTTCTAACCACCTTGAGTTCAAACCTGCTCCTGAAGGGGAGAACAGCGGACATCATCACGGTGGCTCTACTGAAACAGAAGATCAGCATGAAGGACACGAAGATATGGATATGGATATGGATCATGATGCGCACTAAGTGCTTGTCTAGCAAAACTAGCCTTCCATCCACGTACTTAACAAACGAAAGGAGTTCAACGATATGAAATGGGACGAATTTTTCGTAACCGGGGAACCGATGATCTACGCAGCGATGGCAAGCATTGTTGTCGTATCTCTCGCAATTCCGATTGCGCTCACATACTTTAAAAAATGGAACTGGCTTTGGACGAATTGGTTAACTACGGTTGACCATAAGAAAATCGGAGTCATGTACATTCTTGCTGCACTCCTCATGCTCTTCCGCGGAGGCGTCGATGCACTCCTGATGCGTGCTCAGACAGCGATTCCTGATAATGGATTGCTGGACGGCCAGCATTACAATGAAATTTTTACAACGCACGGGGTCATTATGATCCTGTTTATGGCAATGCCATTCATTATCGGGTTAATGAACGTCGTGATTCCACTCCAAATCGGGGCACGCGATGTTGCATTCCCTCGTTTGAACGCAGTCAGCTTCTGGTTATTTTTCGCTGGTGCGATGCTGTTCAATATCTCATTCGTCATCGGTGGTTCACCGGATGCAGGATGGTCTGCCTACTTCCCGCTTGCGAGTCTTGAGTTCAGTCCAACTGTCGGGAATAACTATTATGCTATCGCTCTCCAAATTGCCGGGATCGGTACTTTGTTGACGGGGATCAACTTCTTAGTGACGATTCTTAAAATGCGCGCACCTGGCATGACACTTATGAAAATGCCAATGTTCACTTGGTCTGTCTTGATCACTAACGTCATTATCGTGTTTGCATTCCCTGTATTGACAGTGGCTCTTGCATTGATGACACTTGATCGGCAATTCGGCACTCAATTCTTTGCCATGCAAAATGGCGGGATGGACATGCTTTGGGCGAACCTGTTCTGGGTTTGGGGTCACCCTGAAGTATATATCGTGATCTTGCCTGCCTTCGGGATATACAGCGAAATCATTTCTGCTTTCGCCCGGAAAAACCTGTATGGCTATAAATCCATGGTCGTCAGTATGGTCGCGATTTCACTTCTTTCGTTCGTTGTATGGGTTCACCACTTCTATACAATGGGACATGGAGTCATGGTCAACAGTGTCTTCTCGATTACCACTATGGCCATCGCGATTCCAACCGGTGTGAAAATATTCAACTGGCTGTTCACCTTGCGTAAGGGGAAAATCAGCTTTACGACGCCGATGATGTATGCCCTGGCATTCATTCCGATCTTCACAATCGGCGGTGTGACAGGTGTCATGCTTGCAATGGCAAGTGCTGATTACCAATATCACAATACGATGTTCTTAGTTGCCCACTTCCACTATGTACTGATTCCAGGTACGGTGTTTGCGGTCATAGCAGGGTTCCATTTCTGGTTCCCGAAAGTGTTCGGTTTCCGTCTGAACGAAAGACTGGGAAAATGGGCATTCTGGTTTATTGCAGTCAGCTTTAACGTCACGTTCTTCCCTCTATTCATTCTTGGACTGAACGGAATGACACGACGTATGTATACGTATTCGGAAAGTACAGGATACGGAGCGCTTAACATGTTGTCCATGGTAGGTGCACTCGGCCTGACAGTCGGGTTCATCATTCTCGTCTACAACATTTACTACAGCGTGCGTTACAGCCCACGCGATACAAATGGCGATCCTTGGGATGCACGTTCACTTGAATGGAGCACTCACAGTCCAGTACCTGAGTACAACTTTGCGTTAATCCCTACTGTGGATCGTTTGGACGCTCACTGGTTCTCCAAGAAAGAAGGAAAGCCGCTAACGTCTGGTAAGTATGAACCGATCCACATGCCGAATAACAGCGGTGTACCAGTAATTATGGGAGCTGCATTCTTCTTCTGGGGCTTCTTCATGGTATTCAGTTGGTGGATTCCGGCTATCGTCTTCGGAGTAGTGATTTTAGGTACGTTGGCTTACCGCACATTCGAGAAAGATCATGGTCACTACATTTCTGTGGAAGAAATAGAGAGAACAGAAAATGCATTGCGAGGTGAACAGCATGAAAATTGATCACTCAGTACCTATGGAATATAGTACAGATGAAAACAAGATGAAGATCCTTGGATTCTGGATCTTCTTGGGGGCGGAAATCGCCCTCTTCTCCACTTTGTTTGCCGTGTACTTCACACTGCAAAACAATACAAAAGTGGGACCCACTGCTTCGGATCTCTTCCATCTGACACCGGTCATGATCGAAACTATCCTCTTATTGTCAAGCAGTTTCACGATCGGGTTAGGAATTCACGCAATGCGTCTTGGTTTGAAGAAACCGATGATGACGTTCTTCGGTATTACGCTAGCGCTTGGTGCTGCATTCCTCGGTGTAGAAGTTTATGAATTCGTCACGTATGTTGGCGAAGGAGCAACCATTCAGACGAGCGGATTCCTATCTGCCCTCTTCACACTTCTAGGTACTCACGGATTGCACGTTACATTCGGTCTGTTCTGGGGCGGCGCGATTTTAGTACAAATCAAAAAGCGTGGCTTCACACCGGAAACTGCGAATAAGTCGTTCATCTTCTCATTGTATTGGCACTTTCTTGACGTGGTTTGGATTTTCATCTTCAGCTTCGTCTACTTGAAAGGATTGATGTAAGATGAAACAACTTTTCCCAGCTCAGCACGTCATGGGATTCTTGTTCTCCCTGTTACTCTCGCTAGTAGCGCTCGTTGCGGTCCTTTTTGACTTATCATTTGTTGCCGGTATGACGATTCTAGTCGTCACTGCTTTGGTACAAGCGGGTCTGCAGCTTTTCCTATTCATGCACGTGAAGGAAAACGCAGAGAGCAAGACCTTGTATTTGAATATCCTGTATGCCTTATTCGTAGGACTTGTCACGATTTTCGGGACCTTGTTCGCGATGCAGTGGGGATATATGTGAAATAAGATGGTACAAAACACGAAGCAGCCTCAAGGTCATCCAATGACTCTTGAGGCTGCTTTTTATATTCAGCAATTATAAGTGAGACTGTTACTGTTACAATTTGCGTCTCGATTGCATCTTGGACCTTTCATTATTTGACTATCAAGTAATTCATATTCACCCTTTAAAAAGCAAATCTGAATTGATTTCTTTAATACTACGAACACCCGCTAACGCCATGGTGATTTCAAGTTCGTGAAGAATCTTATGAACTACTTGCATTACTCCGACTTCCCCATTTATAGCTAGGCCATAAACGAGGGGTCTTCCTAGCAATACCGCATCTGCACCAAGTGCGAGTGCTTTAAATACATCGACACCCGATCTGATGCCACTATCCAGTAAAATAGGTATACGATCTTGAACGATATTTTTAATATCCGGTAAAGCATCTAATGAAGCAATGCAGTGATCCAACTGTCTTCCGCCGTGATTGGAAACGATGATACCATCGACATTGTTCTCGAGTGCTAACTTCGCATCTTCGGGATGCAAGACCCCTTTCAATAATATAGGTAAACTCGTCAACTCACGTATTTTTTTCAGTTCATCCCAATCGAGTCCTGGCTGGTCGATGATGTCTATTTGTTTTTGTAATGCCGCTTTCATATCTTCTTCAGGGGAAAGATCGAGTAATGATAAAAATGCTGGATCGTTTAGGTAATTCCCACACCCGTCCCCTTCTTCTAGTGGAGAATACTGATTGCGCGCATCAGATTCCCTGATTCCTAATACCGGGGTATCTACTGTGATGACGATTGCTGAATAACCATTCGCTTCAGCACGTTGCACCAGGCTCCTTGTTACAATTTCTTCAGATGAACAATATAATTGAAACCACCGTGAACAACCTCCTAACTCATTCGCGATATCTTCCATCGAATAGGAGGCAGCACTGCTCACAACCAATGGGACATTGAGTTCTTTAGCGGCTCTAGCTGAGGCAAGTTCGCCCTCTGGATGAGCAATCCGTTGAACCCCAATCGGTGCAAATAAGACCGGCATAGAGAGCTTTTGATCGAACAATGTGCTAGACATATCGATTTCAGCAACATTCCGCAAGACGCGAGGACGAATCTTCCATTTCGAAAAAGCAAGCAGATTCTCTTGCATCGTCGCTTCGCTGCCCGCACCTCTTGCAATATAGTCGAAGGCTTCACTCCTGATTTTTTCGAATGCTTTTCTTTCTAACAAACTTTCGAATTCTGGTTGTATATCTGCTGCAGTGATCATATTCCTTTCCTCCTCATCTGCTAAAAGGTTAAGAGCTTTATCAACTTCAGCAACTCCTTCTAACCGGGCTGATAAAGCTCATTTTTTAGTTAAAAACAAATAGATGGGCAATTAATACAATAATCGGCAGTGTAATAATGGTCCGTTGAATGAAGATGATAAATAATTCCACGAATGATACCGGTATATTCGATCGCAAAATCAGAATTCCGATTTCAGACATATATACTAGCTGTGTTAATGAGAGCGCCGCCACAACGAACCGGGTGATTTCCGCTTCAATCGATCCTCCAATTACTGCCGGTAAGAACATATCTGCAAACCCAACCAACATCGTCGGTGCAGCCTCCGCAGCTTGTGGCAGTTGCATGAGTTCAAGTAACGGAACGAGTGGATACGATATAATGTTAAACACAGGTGTAAACTCTGCAACGATGAGTGCAAGTGCACCCAAACTCATGACAAGAGGGATCAGCCCTAACCATATATCCATCACGGTCTCGACACCATCTTTTATCAAGCCAATCGGACTTTTCGCCGTGCTCGCCTTATCCAGCGCTTGCTTCCATCCCCATTGGAGATTGGATACGCCGTCCGGCTGAGTTTCATCGATTCGTTGACCGACTGGCTCGTAATAGGTGTCAGCCTTGCGGGACAATGGCGGGATTCGGGGCATAATGATTGCCGCAATCACACTTGCAATAGAGACAGTAATATAAAACGGAACGAACAAATGCCCGATTTTCGCAACGTTTGCAACCACTAGCGAAAAAGCTACTGAAGCAATTGAAAACGTAGTAGCAATGACAGCAGCTTCCCGTTTCGTATAGTACCCTTCATCGTATTGCTTCATAGTCACTAGCACACCAACAGTTCCTGCGCCCATCCATGAAGCCATCGTATCAATGGAAGAGCGGCCCGGGAGAGTAAATAACGGTCGCATCACTTTCTTTAACAGCGCGCCGACAAATTCCATCAAACCGAATTCAACTAAGAGCGGAAGTAAAATACCTGCAAACAAGAACCATGTAAGCAGAACAGGCGCTAGGTCAAAGAGTACGACCCCGCCCGTATTGCGGGAAGCTATGAATTCCGGCCCGATTTCAAAGAAAGTCATCACTCCGACTGCCAGACCGAAGACGCGCATCGTAATTCCGAACCAACCGACTTGGAATATATTTTTCAAGAAAGGGCGATCAATTATCACTCTCGGCTTGAAAGTTACTGTGATTAGCGTCAGTGCAACTGTAACAGTCAACAAGACTAAAATGAAATGTGGAATGTAGTCCCCTGCACTTTCCAGAAGAAATGACGCCAGGACCCCAACTCCGATTGTCACTTCTCCATTCACTTTGATTGGTACTAAAAATAGTAATACACCTATGAGCGATGGAATAAGAAACTTCCAAACAGCATTTTTCGAACTTGTCTTCTCCCCTTTAAACGCAACGGACATAGCTTTTCCCCCTTTAGTGTGATGCAGTTTGAATTGCAGTTTTCAACACGTCAAGTCCAATATCGATTTGCTCCTTCGAAATCGTAAGTGGCGGAATCATTCGAATCACTTCACCTGAATTTCCGCATAGATAGAAGAGCACGCCATCAGCCAAACACTTATCGAGAACGTCCATCACTACTTCCCCAGAGGCTTCTCCTGTAATCGGGTCACCTAATTCGATACCAATCATAAGTCCGACTCCCCGTACATCGCGAATCATAGGGAACTCTTCCTTCATGGAAAGCAATTTAGCCATTGCATAGGCGCCCATCTCTTGTGCGTTATTTAGCAACTGCTCTTCTTTAATAATCTCTAAAGAAGCAAGTGCCGCAGAACAGGCAATTGGATTACCGCCAAATGTTGTACCGTGTGATCCGAGCGGCCATTGATCCATCAGTTCTTTTGAAGCAATCGTTGCACTTAGTGGTAATCCTGCGCCAATTCCTTTGGCCACCGCCATGATATCCGGTGTCACGCCAAACGTTTGAGCAGCGAACCAATTCCCCGTCCGGCCGAATCCAGTTTGGACTTCATCGAAGATAAGTAAAATTCCATGGCGATCACAGATTTCCCGTATTTTCTTAAGCCAGGATGCGGGAGGGATAATATAACCTCCCTCACCGAGAATCGGTTCAATAATCATACATGCAACTTCTTCCGGATCAACTTGATGGCTGAATAACTCCTTGACGTCCCGCTCTAGCTTGTCAGCAAAAAAGATATCGGGATCCGCTCCTTCAGGTAAATATTCAGGGAGTGCATAAGGCAGCTGGTAGGATAACCATGAAGGCTGAAGATGCTTCCTGTATTTACTCTTTGAAGTTGTTACACTAAGCGCTCCAATCGACCGGCCATGAAAACATCCAGTAAAAGAAACAACATAAGGTCGTTTCGTTACATACTTCGCAAGCTTGAGCGCTCCTTCAATCGCTTCTGTGCCGCTGTTTGCAAAAAAGAAATTATCAAGTTTTGGGGGCAATATTTTTTGCAACTCTGCAGCCAATCTCAAAATCGACTCATAGATAATGACACCGGACGGTCCGTGGATTAAATGATCTGCACTATCTTTAATGGCTTGCACAACTTTCGGATGTCGATGCCCTACATTTTCAACTGCTATTCCTGAAGTGAAATCCAAGTATTCTCTCCCATCAACGCCGTAGTAATAACACCCTTCCGCTTTTGTCACAGGCAAGTTCGGGTGATCTTTAGCCATACTCGGTGCAAGAAAGTTTCCAATCGAATCCACCATGTGTACCCAGTCTTGCTCTCTGTCTGTCTGGTTCTGCATAAAATGACCTCCAAGTAATAGTTTAAAAAGTTATATTGTATAAAAATATATCATAATGAATATTTATGCAATATGTAAATTATGAATCAAATTCTGTTTGGGTATATTTCTTTAATTTACGAACAACTGAAGGTTGACTGATCCCTAAAATCTTCGCCATTTCAGTAGTTGTTCTATAGCGCTTCTTAGCTCTATTAATCACTTGCATCTCTACTTGTTCTAGAATATCTGGCAGCGTTTCCCCTTCAAAGTTGAACTCTGGAAACTCATCTTCTGATAATCTGTATTCAAATGGCAAATCATTAACGTCAATTACTTTCCCTTCGCTTTGGACTACCATGCGTTCAATGACATGACGAAGTTCCTGGATATTCCCTCTCCATTCAAGCTGCAGGAGCTGAGCAAAGACTTGTTCTGTCACCATTTTGTCCGATTTGTATTTCAATGAGAATATCTTCAGAAAATGAGAGATGAGAGCGCTTACATCCTCGATGCGTTCTCTTAATGGATCGATGTGGATAGGTACAATATTGAGCAAGTAATATAATTCGCTTAAAAAGGTTTGATGAGTAACAGCATCCTGCAAATCACTATCCGTCGAGGATACAAAGCGCACATTCAAGGTACGGGAAGACACAGATCCTATTGGGTAAAAACGTTCTTCTTTTACAATTTTCGCGAGCTTTGTTTGTAAATGAAGTGCAATTCGATCGATATTTTTTAAAAATAGTGTACCGCCATCCGCTATCCCTAGAAGTCCCGGTATTACTGTGCCATTATCTGCTCGTTCTCCAACAAGTTCTTTTAACATTAACGATTCAGGAATGGTGGCACAATCCAATTCGATGAAGGGTCCATTACCTCGGGTGCTTTCTTTGTGTATTTCTTTAGCAATGGTCGACTTACCTGTACCAGTTTCTCCGTATAAGATAACGGAGACGTCAAGTGCGGCTATTCGATGAGCCGTCTTGAAGGCTTCTTGTGTACTTTTACTTCTCATAATGAAATCTTTCTCAGAAAACATTTGATTACGCAGATACTGTACTTCTTCTCGCACTTTCGACATTTCATATTCAATTTCTTTCATATAATCTTGGATGACAAGCAACTCGGAAACATCATAAGAATAGCTAATGACATAATCCACATCCCCGTTGTAATTAAAAAATGGCATTCCAGTAATTAAAATCTTTGAACCACTTTTCGTTTCTTGTATTCGCACTACTTTCTTTTTTTCCTTTAGGACCAGTGGTGTGATAGCAGGAGAGAAAATCCCTTCTTTTTCAAGGTCATAGACCGACTTGCCGATTAAATCTTCAGCTTCGATTCCATATCTTTGACCACTTATCCGTGTCGCCTTCATAATAATGCCTTTGTGATTTGTAACAATCACGTCTTCATCGTGAGTTTCTAAAACTTCTTGAACAGAATTCGGTGTCAGATGGAATTGAGCCATACGTTCTCCTTTCAAAACACTAGAATTTTCAGATATTATCAAGATATGAATCAACTATACAGTAATGAATAGTTAGTATGCAAGAGGAAATTTGAATTTTCAATAAGTCCTACAAAAATGTACCGATGTCTGGTTATTTGCGAGGCACCCAATACCTGCCATCAACATAAAAAGAGAGCCGATTGAGTTCATTCACTCGATCGGCTCTCTTTTCACCATTTACTCCACCGCAGGAACTTCAATACTTCTCCAAAGATATAACGCCGCGTAACTTAAATAAGGGGACCAGACAGAAAAGCGCTCACGTATTTCGTTTTGTGTCGGTTTGCGATCCAATTTCCAAAGTATCTTAAGTGCATTCTGGAGTCCAATGTCTGCTGTTGGAAACAGGTTCGGTCTGCCGAGACCAAACATCAGGAGACCTTGCGCAGTCCAAGGGCCGACGCCACGGTAAGCAGTCAGTTCAGCAACCACCTCTTCGTCGGTTTTTGACCGCAGAGATTCGAGGTCCAATGCTCCTGCAGCAATCGCTTGTGAAAGACCAATGACATACTCTGCTTTACGTGTACTGAATTGCAATTCACGGAGCTCTTCTACTGTGACAGTGGCAATCCTTTTTGGACTCGGATACCTCCACACTCCCTCTTGCTGGGATCCATATTTCTCTACAAATCTCATGAGCAGTGTGTTTGCAAACTTAAGGTTCAATTGCTGATGGATAATGCTCTTCATCAGTTCTCCATAAAGCGAAAAGCTTCTGACAAGCGGTGTGCCGATATGTTCTTTGAAGATTGGCGCAAGATCTGTCTGAGCGAAATGAGCCGCAACACCATCCAACGATTCTTCAAAGTGAAAAATCCATTTGATACGAGCGAGTTGTTCCTCGCCCATTATGCCTTCTATAATGAAATTCGGCTCCTGTGATGTCCCTGTTGCTCTAACAGTTACCAGATTACCCTCTTCCATCGGAACACGTGCCAATCGCAGCTGATGATCCACGGAATTTACCGGCGTTCCGGATAGTCTTTCAAGCGCACGATCGAAATCGTAAGTGAATGGTAGATTCAGTTCAGCATTCATAAGAAAAACCTCCTCCATTGAAGATAGTGCATAGCAGTAAGTGGAAAGATAATGTGTTTATATTTAATAGCAACTCCTCCTCAAGAACCGTAACCTGCAGGATGAAATCATCTCTTATTCTACCATAGCCTGTCTTAAAAGAATTTCCCTGCTCTGCTAATCATCCTGTTAACTATGACAGGTCTTCTCTTCTTCACATTTCCCGCCGTTGCTCGAGTTCCGATGATGCTCTTTCTGATTACAGCAATTTTTATCAGCCCCTCTTTATAACAGAAGAACACACTCACCAAGCTAACAGGTGATATCGACTTGTGATCTAGATTCAATTTTGAGTTGATGGAATTCAGGCACTCATTCACCAAGTATCATACTAAAAAAGGGCACGAAGCCGTTTTCGGACTCGTACCCCATTTCATATACTTCTATTTTTTTGCAACCTCTTAAGAGAACTCGGTGACGTCATACAGCGATCCACCTATGCAAAGCTTAAAAGCCTTAATTAGCAATCCAACTTAGTCCTGTAGTTCCTTCACCGGCGTGTACACCGACGCAAATACTAAGTGGAACGACGTGTATTTTTAAAGCGGGAAACTCTCTCGATAGCTCACTCTTCCAGATTTCAGCGTCAGGAGCATTATTACAATGTATAACAGCTACTTCCGGTACAGTCCCTTTATCCATATCCGTTAGAAGTAAAGAAGTCACGTAATCTTTTGCTCGCTTATTCGAACGCACTTTTTCTTTCATAACAGGTTTTCCGTCCTCAAAACTAATGATTAATTTGATGTTCAGCAAATTACTTAAGAATGTCTGCGTACCCGATACCCGTCCACTCTTATGCAATTGGTTCAGACTATCGGGTATAAAGGACAACTTAGATTTGGTTGTTATCTCATTGATGGTTGTAACCACTTCTTCTACGTCCTTACCACTTTCGAACAGTTCATTACCGATTTCAATCATTTTAACCATTGGAAAAGAACCGATTTTCGAATCGATTGGGTACACTTTGAAGTCAGTCATTTCCGAAGCCGACTGCGCACTTTCGAAGGTACCCGAAAGGCCACTTGATAAATGCAGAGCAATTGCGAAATCGTATCCTTCTGTCTGCAATTTTTCATACAAAGCAAGCATCTCTCCAATTGCAGGCTGAGAGGTTTTCGGTGAAACCTTCGACATTTGTAATTTTTCGTAAAACTCTTCCTGCGTAAGATCAATGGACTCCTTATATGAGCCCTCGGGGAAAACAACACCCAGGGGCAAAATATATATGTTATGTTTTTGGATGAATGCATCCTCTAGTTGCGCCGCTGTATCCGTAATCCAGGCTATTTTCTTCATTTCATACTTCTCCTCTAAAATTGTATTTCATAACGGAAGCAGCTCAGTACTCTCCGATAACTTACACTACATTTTAAAAGGATACTAGTGATAACTGTCATATTATGAAGAAGTATAGAATATGCTGTCATAATTTGAACATATATCGTCTTTTACTTGTGCTCTACAATTTTGAAACTTCAAGGATGGTGATAGATGTGTTCCGAAAAAATATTATTAGTGAGCATTCCCTCTAACTTCTTGGCACACAAATAAATAAAACACAAAAAAACAGCCCCTAGGCATACGGCCTAATAGGACTGCTTGTGGAGAAGTATCGTTGTTCCGACGATACTTCCGTGGGTTTGGCACCCAATGATTCCTACTGGGCTCGAACCAGCGACCTCTACCCTGTCAAGGTAGCGCTCTCCCAGCTGAGCTAAGGAATCGGGAATATTTCAATGGCTTTCATGACAAGCAAACGTTTAAGGTAAACGAGCTCTCACTCAGCACATGTATGATAATACCATGATTTCTCGTCATACGCAATACTTTTTTGCGATTTTTTATGACCGATACACCTCTTACCGCCTAGAGCATACATTAAAGTAGGGATCTTTCGCATAGAGGGGGCACGCTAATGGTTAATCCCGATAGTCTGGATTTCTTCGACATAGAAGAAGGCGGGCAAGCGGCGAAAATCGATATCATCGGAAGTTTCATCACCATTATTGGAGAGTCCATCTCGACATATGCTGCTGTGCTCGCAATCGAAGAAGAAAAAAACAAAAGAAATAATCCACCGAACAACGACGTTTTAGTGACTGAGTTAAAAGAGATGAAAGCTCAGATTCAATACTTGACCGGTGAAATTCAATCGCTAAAGAAAAACCAAAACAGGGACAGTCCATGGCGTCTTTGAAGCTGCCGTGGCATAGTCCCTGTTTTTATTTAAAAGAAGGTTCACTTCGAGAGCTCATCCAGAGCTAACACTTTCAACGAAAGAAGTTCTTCTTCCGTAAGGCGGCTTTCAACTTGTTGCATTAATTGCTGCTGCTCTTGTGCAGACATTCCTGACTGCGCTTTTTTCTGTATATCCTGCAGTTCGCGAACGCTGAATTTCTTTAGCACAACGCGAGTTGCCTGTTCTTTTGTTTTAATAGGTAATTTACTGCGGTCTGCCGTCTTTGCATCTTGTAAATAAGCCTGGACTTCTGGATTGCTCGTGATTTCTTGTTTGACCGAATCCAGTTGTCCATTATTTTCTAACTGAGTCGTCACTTGATCCATCGCTTTGTCAGCAATCCAATTCGTACCGAAATAGTATGCAGCTCCTAATAGTAAAGCGATCACAACTGCTGTCATGATCAGTCTTTTGATAAACCTCACGTTCGTCGTCCCCCTTTAATACGTTACTCAATAGACGTTTGGTATAGTATAAAGTTTCAAAAAACAAACCCGTCTGCAATTATTGGCAGACGGGTCAACCTTATACAGTTACGGTTTTTTCTTTTTTATTTTTGTCTTTCGTGACAAGTTGAATCGCCACCAGAATGACAAACATGCCAAGTCCGATGAAATCCGTTTTCGTTTCCGGATAGATCAGCATCATACCAGTTGCAACTGTAATGATCCGTTCGATCCAATTGATCTTTCGATACCAGAAACCAATCATGCCTGCACCTATCGCTATCATTCCGACTATGGCCGTAGCGGTGACCCAAATGATTTCCCCTACACTGGAGTCAATCATAAGCATCGCAGGGTTAAATACAAACATATATGGAATGATGAATGCCGCAATGGCAAGTTTTGCTGACGTCACCCCGGTCTTAATCGGATCTCCGCCCGAGATACCGGAAGCGGCAAATGCAGCCAGCGCAACAGGGGGCGTGATATCCGCGATGATTCCGAAGTAAAATACGAACAAGTGAGCAGAAATCGCAACGACAACTGGCACTGTTGCATCAGGCGTTTCCAACATCAGTAATGTAATAATTGCAGGCGCTGCAATCGTAGAAGTGATTACATAGTTCGCTGTAGTCGGTGAACCCATACCAAGAACAATCGCAGCAAACATTGTAAAGATTAGAGTCAGCAAAATGTTTCCACCAGCAGCAGAAACGAGGCCATTTGCCAAACTTAGTCCTAGACCTGTTTTCACAACCACTCCAACGATAATCCCTGCGCATGCAGTGGCAGCTGCTACAGCCAGAGCTGTCCGTGCCCCATCAACAAGCGCTTGAATAATATCTTTTATGCTGAGCCGTGTTTCTTTATTGAACGAACTGACAACTAGTGTTAGAACGATACCTAGTAATGCTGCCTTCATCGTTGGAATTCCGAGTAACAAGAATACGATAATCCCGATGATTGGAAGCAACAAGTAAATTTTCTTCAGCGTTTTCTTACGATTCGGGATTTCTTCAGGTTTCATCCCCTCTAGTCCGACCCGCTTCGCTTCGAAATGCGTCATAATCCAAATTCCTGTGAAATACAACAATGCAGGAATTGTCGCAGCTTTGGCAATTTCCCAATACGTAACGCCGCCGATGAATTCGACCATCAGGAACGCAGCAGCCCCCATGATCGGCGGCATGATCTGACCACCTGTTGACGCAGCCGCTTCTACTCCACCTGCAAATTCTTTACGGTAGCCGAGTTTCTTCATCATCGGAATCGTATAGGAACCCGACCCCACGACGTTTGCCACGGAACTGCCAGAAATCGTCCCTTGCAAAGCACTAGAGAAGATTGCAACTTTCGCAGGCCCGCCTGTCAATCTCCCCGCTAGGACGACTGCCAAGTCATTAAAGTAATTACCGACACCTGTTTTTACGAGGAACGCTCCGAATAACAGGAACACGAAAATGAAAGTAGCTGATACACTAATTGGCGTTCCTAGAATACCATCCGTTGTGAAGAACATAAGTTGCACAAGACTTTCTATGTCCTGACCGCGGTGTGCCAGGAATCCTGGAAAATACGGCCCGAAAAACGCATATACCAAGAACACACCTGAGATGATGGTGATTGGCAAACCAACAGCCCGTCTAGCCGCTTCCATCGTTAACAATACAGCTAAAATCCCGACAATCAAGTCCATATCCGACACACGACCGACCCTTAAGATGAGTTCGTTCATATTAAGTGGCCAATACAATCCGACACCTATGGAAAGAAGGGATAAAATCACATCGTAAAAGGGAACTTTGTTTCGTTTGACACCAGGTTTTTTACGTGCCGGAAATAATAGGAAAATCAATGACAGGGCAAATCCTAAGTGTATGGAACGCTGGATATACGCGGTGAACGGTTTACCGATCGACGTATATAATTGAAACATCGAGAATGCCAGCAGACCAAAAAATACAATCTTACCGATGACTCCTACTAAATCTCTCGTATTGGATTCAGGGTCAAATTTCTGAAGGAGTTCCAGTTGTTCAGCCTCCGAGAGGGTTTCGAATCGATCATCATTCGGATCCGTTATCGGTTCCACTTTCTTTTGTTTACTCCTCTTTGCCATTCAAGTTAACTCCTTTCATGAGTTCATATAAAGTTAGTTTTTCCACACGGAATTCATACGATTGCCCGCGTTGTAAGTACGCTTTCAAATCGGTTTCAATCCCTTTGTATCGAAAGGCCAACTGTGCGTCTACATCTCCGATATACATCACAAAAGAATCAATTACTTTGTCTTGATATGTAAGTGTATACATGCCATCTTCAGTTACATCCAGTGTTTCGCCTTCTTCTGCATACGCTGGAAGTCCAATTCCGACATCCTCATAACGCATCGTTAAAAATTTCAGCGACGCATCAGGTTGCACTCGATACGTTTCGAGTACATCGGTCAAGAAAATCGAATGGACATACCGGATTTGAAACTCTGAGTCTGCATCCATTATGTAGTATGCGAGCTTCGGTTTCTCTGTCCGGATTTCTGAAAACGTGAATGCTTGCTTCACTGGAATCGTTAGTGCACCAATCAGCAGTATAGTGACAATGAGTAACCCAAGCGGAATCCTCCATCGTTTCATCCGCTCACCTCTTAAAAGATCTAGTAATGAAGAAGGGACGGATGAAGCATCGATCGCCTCACCGCCCCGTCCTCTCATTCCACTCTTATTTGTTTACTTCATCAAAATACTTTTGTGCACCTGGATGAACTGGGATACCAATTCCGTCTAGGCCTGTTTCAGCTTTGATTAACTTACCTTTAGCATGCTGAAGTTTAGATGCATTGTCGTAAATCGCTTTTGTGATTTCATAAGCGAGGTCTTCGGGTACATCGTTCTGAATAACAAGCATCGCTCCTACTGAAACAGTCGGTGTTTCCTCAGCCATTCCATATGTTCCAGCTGGGATCACTTCTTTCGCATAATACTTATACTTGCTGATCAGCTCATCAGCCTTTTCGTCTTCAACAGGTACTACGAATACTTTTGCTACTGCGTTCAATCCTTCAACAGCACCAGTAGGAGTTCCGGCTGTAATAAATGCCGCATCGATCTGACCTGCCTGCAAACTTTCTTGAGACTCCCCAAAGTCCAAGTTTTGCGGCTTGATGTCGTCCATGGACAATCCGTGAATTTCAAGAAGCTGCTCTGCGTTCGCATACGTACCAGAACCAGGAGCACCGACAGAAACTTTCTTACCTTTCAAATCCTCAAATGTTTTGATTCCTGTTTTTTCGAGTGTTACGAGTTGAACTGTTTCAGGATAAAGTGAACCGATTGCAGATACTGTATCGACTTTATCACCTTCGAACATCATTTCGCCTTCTTGCGCATAATACGCAATGTCCGTTTGGACGAAAGCGATTTCCGCCTTACCATCTTTCAGTGCAGTCATGTTGGCAGCTGATGCTTGAGACACTTCAGCTGATGTTTTCACACCCGTATCCTTTTCGATAAATTCAGCGATTGCACCACCAAGTGCATAATACGTCCCTTGTGTCCCCCCCGTCAAAACACTGAGGAACTTATATTCTTTCCCGCTATCTGCATCCCCTTTTTCTCCATCATCTTTTCCAGCATCATCCGATGTCCCACACGCTGCAAGTGCAAGCACTGCAATGAGCAGCATCGAGATGAGCCCTAAAAGTTTCTTATTCATCCAAAGACCCCCTAGTTTTTATTTGTCTAGTAATGTATATTCTACCATGTAAGCGGGTTCAATTGTCAATGGTTTTCAGAAAACAAAATCACTTGCAAACGGTTTCATAATTGAAAAGTAAAAAAGAAAAGAGCGCCGGAGCACCCTTTTCATTCCTTTTTTCCACTTCACTACGTTACTTTGCCGCATCTTTGACATCTTCAAATGTCAAGCCGGCTTCATCTAAATCCCGAGAACGATGAGCGATGCGAGCGGCGGCACAAGATGCGACGCTTGCCACTAAATCATCTAAAAATGTATGGACCTTATTCCCTTTTTTCGTATCCAGATCATTGATAATCCCGACTTTGTTTTTATCCAGGTGACCAAAAGTCGTCACTGCAATCGAACCGTACGTGAACACAGCTCCGAGTGCAATCGTTTCATCTACCCCAAAAAGCCCTTCATCCGATTCCACGATTTCTTGTAACGGTGTTGATAACTTGCCCTGCTCACAAAGTTCGTCAAGCTCGATACCTACTAAAATCGCATGTTGCAGTTCCCGCTTTTTCAGTACATTCACGACCGAATCCACACATTGTTCCAACTGAAGCTCTTCGTTATAAGGTGCTTGCATTTCATAGACGATTTTCGCGATATCTATCAATTCCACGCCTCGGCGTTGCAGTGCTTCTTTTGTGGCTGCTGCAATTACTTCCGAACGAACTTTACTCTTTCCATCAAACATGCAGATCATCCCCTTCGTATTCTAACTGTAACAATTTTCCGTCAATCGTGCACATTATACCCTCTAACGATCGTATGTTACAATCTCTTTGAATAGACACGTGAAGGGGGCAACAAAATGAACTACGGAAAGATCCACGATGTTCAATTTTACAGCGAATCACTTCAGGAGGAAATGGAGCTTCTTATTCATCTTCCATATAATTATTCTCCACTCTATAAATACTCCGTGCTTTTCGCGTCGGACGGAAAAGACTATTTCCAGTACGGAAGAATCGGGAAAGTTATCGATGAATACTTGGATAAAGAGGAAATCGAAAATGTCATCGTGGTCGGCATCCCATACAAGTCCGTTTCAGAAAGGCGAAGAATGTATCATCCAGATGGCGATCGCCAAAAAGACTATATTCGTTTCCTCGTGCACGAACTCGTTCCATATATAGACGAAAATTATCCGACTTACCAAATTGGCGGAGGGCGAGGATTGATCGGCGATTCTTTAGCCGCAACAGTTTCCTTGCAAACCGCATTGCACTATCCGAATTGCTTTGGAAAAGTCATTCTCCATTCTCCATTTGTAGACGAAAAAGTGCTTAACGCCGTCAATGCAGCTAAAAACCCCTCTGCTCTATCCGTATATCATGTAATCGGAACCGGAGAAACCGAGGTTGTAACAACAGTCGATGGGAAGCAAGATTTCTTGACTCCAAATCGAAAACTAAAAAAATTATTTGAGAATAAAGGATTTCCATACTTCTATGAAGAATTCAATGGGGAGCACACATGGAAATATTGGCAGCCAGATGTGCGACGTGCTGTCCAAATGGTATATGGACAATAACCAATCGGACAATTCCCAACAATTCTGCTATACTTGAAATAAGAATTGTATTTACTTTCCTAAGGAGGTTTTTTTCATGAAATACGGTGTTGTAGCATTCCCATCAAAAAAATTGCAAGATTTAGCTAATGGATATCGTAAAAGGTACGATCCTCACTATGCTCAGATTACTCCACATATGACTGTAAAAGGTGTTTTTGATGCGGATGAATCTGAAATCAGAGAAGTCGCTGAAGCGATACGCAATGTAGCAAGGAAACACAAGCCATTTGAACTAAGCGTTTCAAAAGTAAGTACTTTTGCTCCGATAACGAATACAATTTTTTTCAAAGTTGCGCCCAACGATGACTTACTTGCACTGCACAAAGCACTGAATAACGATGAATTTTTCGGTCCGCTTCCACAGTACGCGTTTGTTCCTCATATAACGATTGCTCAAAGTCTAACTTCCGGTGAGCATGACGACATTATCGGTCAGCTGAAAATGATTGGTGCAGATCACTCTGAAACCATTGATCGCATCCATCTTCTTTATCAGCTTGAGGACGGTTCTTGGACAGTTTACGAAACGTTCCGTCTGCAAGAGGAAAACTGATTTGTACGAAGTGAAGATTGCCACGTCTGAACAAGAACGTGAAGCTGCATTTACTGTACGGAAGAAAGTATTTGTAGAAGAGCAAGGGGTTCCCTTATCGATGGAAATTGATGAACATGACCAGACGTCCTCGCATTTTGTCGTTTATGATGGTCCGAAAGCAATCGCTGCCGGTCGTATCAGAAGCATCTCAAGCGAAGTCGGGAAAGTCGAACGCGTTTGTGTGTTGAAAGAATATCGCGGACAGCATCTCGGCGTGCTGATCATGAATGCTCTGGAGGAACACGCAAAAACGACTGGGATTCACAAGATCTTGTTGAATGCCCAGTCTTACGCAATTCCTTTTTACGAGAAGCTCGGGTATGGTGTCACTTCACCCGAATTCATGGATGCGGATATTCCTCATCGCGCGATGGAGAAACAAATCGACTTATCACTTTAGAATAGCAAAAAGACCCATTCCGTTTAAGGTTTGGGTCTTTTTTGTTTGTTTAGAACGCCTATTATACGTATTCGTTTATGGCCATCCCTTTACCGACGACAGCAGCTACTTGTTTGGAAAGCATTGTTGGATTTGGCTGGATAAACCCTTTTTTAGCTGGAGGCAAGGGTTGTTGCTGATTCGCTTCTTCACCAAACTCCCATTCAGAATTCCTCTCCCGCTCACGGCGAAGGACCTTTTGCCATTCGTCGTATTCTGTTTGTAATTTCACAGATTGGACTCTGTCAATATATGCAAAAGATGGTGAAGCGTTTTCCATACGATTTGCATATATTTGTGATTGGATGTTCTGAATCGGCAGTAGGTAACCCATTGCCTCCACCTTCTTCCTAGTTTAAGTTAATACTCTGCTTTACCCGACTTCCGGAATATCTAAACCTCTTTTTTTATTTCCCTAGCATTCTTTGAATGTCAGCTATATTGACAGGCTGGCCACTGGAAACGAGTGATTTGACGAGTTCGTCTTCCAAATGCTGAGGGACATTCTTATTCGCAAGCATTCCCACATTTTGAATAATTCTCCTCACTTGACGTTCATCTTTAAAATCTGCATGTTGGATTGCATTTGCGAGAGCAAATACTTCAGTCATCGGTACACCGGTTTTTGATTCTATTTTCTTGAAGAAGGAGTCATTCATACTCCTATTCCCCCCTCTCATTTAGCAGAACGTACTACCAACAATAATCAGTAAGATGAACAATACAACGAGCAATACGAACGTAGAGCCGCCACCTTGGTTGCAGCCGCGGTCATATGCACCTTCATAACGCGGTTCTCCATAGCAATAGTTTCCATACATAAGAAAATCCCCCCTCTCTTCCCTGTATCCTATGCAAGAACACAGCGAAGCGGGCGGGACATTTGCATATTTATTTTCAGTTGACGATTCAGATGGAGCCCTTTGACTTAAAAATGAGGGAAGCGACAAAACCGAAAATGATGGCTGCACTAATTCCCGAACTTGTCACTTCAAACATCCCTGTCAGTACACCGATGATTCCATGTCGCTCAGCCTCAGCAAGCGCACCATGCGTCAGAGCATTCCCGAAAGACGTAATAGGAATGGTTGCCCCTGTTCCAGCAAAATCAATCAGCGGCTCATAAAGTCCGAAGCCATCCAAAATGGAACCAGCTACGACGAGTGTGCAAAGAGTATGTGCTGGGGTGAGTTTACCGACATCCATCATCAACTGACCGATGACACAAATGAGTCCGCCGACTATAAAACTTGTTATAAATATGGATAGCAATTCACATCACTCATTTCATTTGGATTTCCACTGCATGCGCTATGCAGGGAATCGTATCGCCTTGCTGATACGAAAGCGGAGACATTAAGGAGCCTGTTGCAATCAGTAATACGCGTTTATATGTTCCAGATAGGAGCTTATCGTAAACTTCAGAGAAATAAGCGGAGGAAGAACAACCTGAACCACTGGCTCCTGCAAGGAATTCAGGGTGCTTGCCATAATATTCAGCACCCGCATCACGGAACGTACTTGAAACGTTATATTCCCACCGATCCAGCAGCGTTTTGAACAACTCGAAGCCGATTTTCCCTAAATCACCCGTCATGATCAAATCGTAATCTTCAAGTTTCGTGCCGTGACCTTCCAAGTGACGTTTAAATGTATCCGCTGCTGCAGGTGCCATCGCAGCCCCCATATTTAATGGATCTGTCAGACCAAGATCCGTTACTATCCCAATTGTTCCACAAGCAATAATCGGAGCTCCTTCTATATAAGGGATTACCGTTGCTGCTCCTGCTGCACTTGCAGTCCATTGTGCTGTGGCGCCTTTTTGACTTCCATATTGAAGTGGATAACGAAATTGACGTTCAATAGCGTTATGCTGACTGGAAGACCCAGCGACTATTAGTTCAGCCATACCGGACTCCGTTAATAATGCAGCCATCAATAACGAAGAAATGGACGTAGCACAAGCAGAAAACATCCCGATATACGGGACCCCGATGGTGCTGGCCGCAAAGTTGGATGGAGTCATTTCATTCACTAAATCTCCCATCAATACAAATTCCGCATCCCCCGGGGTTTTGTCCAGCTTGCTCAGTGCAATCATGCACGCATCTTCCATCATCTTTGCGTGACCTTGCTCATTCGTCTTCAATCCACAGCGTTCGTCATCATAATTCTTATCCGCGTATTTGGCAAAAGGACTCTTCTTCATCTCCAAAGGCCCTACCGTAACACCAGTTGACGCGATGACGGGTTTGGATGCAAATGTCAGTAACCCTCGTTTGTTCACCAAGATACCACTCCTAATCCAACAAGTATCGTTTTAATGAGAGCGACTACAAATGCGGAAAAAACTCCATATATAATGACCGATCCTGCCAGTTTGAACATATTTCCTCCGACACCTAATACGTATCCTTCTGATTTGTGTTCAATCGCTGATGAAATCATTGCATTACCAAACCCGGTAATTGGTACAGCACTGCCTGCACCACCGACTTGCGCTATTTTTTTATAGTAGCCGAATCCGGTCAATAGCATGGATACAAAAATCATAGTAGCAACCGTCGGATTACTTGCGGTACGTTCTGTGAAATCAAAGAAAATGATATAAAAAAGTGCTACGAATTGGCTGATAAAACAAATGAAGCCTCCCACTAAGAATGCTGCGATGCAATTCTTCACATATTTTGGTTTAGGAGTAATCTGTTGTTCCAATTGCTGGTACTTTTTTTCATCCATTACGTCTCTTCCTTTACTAATGCACTAATTTTTTTCATCTTCTCTTCATAGTTCTGTTCATTCTCTTTTTCGATCAACTTGTTTGTTTCCAGCAAAACTTTACTATCAGCGGATACCGTAACATTTAGATCCGGATACATTTCTTCCAGTTCTTTTGAGAGTTCCTTTGCAATTTTACGCTTCTTGAATCTTTCAAAAGTATTCACACGCAATCCAGCAATCAGCCGATCCTTGTGGATAAGCACGACCGCATTTTTAATACGCTTATCTTCTTTCAATAACTTTTCTACTTGCTGGTAATCCTGATCTGTTGTATTGACGGTTTTGAAACCAATCGATGTCGAACACCCCGCCAGCAATACGAGGATGAATACAAGGGGCAGTAATTTTCGGATTGTCATCCCCTCCTTTTTCACCAGTATGTCTGATTGTCTTACATTTTATTCATAACGGTTCAAGCGCCCTGTCAATAGGTTGTGACCCGCCATAAGGTATAGAGAACAAACGAGAGGAGGAAATAATCAATGAGTTGTGGATGTGGAAAGAACGAAAATACGGGGGATAAGGTGAATCCGATTCAAGGACACTGTGTTTGTGAGGCAGTCCGCTTCATTAAACGCCTTCAAGACACGCACACTGACGACGATTGCTTCGACTGCGATACAGACTGCTTCATGAGACCGCTTGGCAGTCTAGTAAACCCAGCAAATGAGCGCTTCAATACACGTGTGTTTTCATTGCTGACTGAAGACGGTGATTTCTTTAAAGCGATGTACCGTCCGAAAAGCCATACCCATCATGGTATCAATTGTTTCTCTGTATTCTTTAGAGTACAAAACATTTTTGACAATTGCTGCGCTACCTTGATGGTACTTGAGCCGCTAGACAAAGACGGAAAACCGGTCGATATCATCGATTGTGGTAAAGTAAACCTTGAAAAGCTTTGCAAAGTTGAGCGTTTCAGAGCAACTAAATCTTGTATCACGGTCGACTTGAATTGTTTCTGCGCAATCCAATGTATCAAAGATACATTCGTCACGCAGTGTTCAACAACACCAGCATAAGCATCACCCCCGCGATGCGCGAAAAGAGGACTGCCCCCTTGGGCAGTCCTCTTTTTATTTGTACAAAAAACGCCTCAGACTCGTTAGCCTGAGGCGCGTTATTTCATGAAAACGGTGTCCCTTTCCAGAACACTTCTTCGATTTCCTGCAAGTTCAGCGTACGGATCTCGTTTAAATCTTTGCTTTCTTGTTTCACTTCTATCGCAATCTGAGAATCAGTCATCGCAGAAATGCCGCCTGTCAATAATTGACCGTTCACCAAAAATTGGAGTGGCCGATATGCATTGCGGGGGAATGGTTCAGCTAAGTAACGCAACCTTTTCACGATTGGAGAATCTTCCGATGCTTCTTTCGCCTTAAGCGGCACTGATTCTTCTTGCAATGACTCATTCTGTTCCATCAGCTCAGGATCATTACCTGACCAATAAATGGACGTACTCTCGTCTTTCACAACTTCCACAATCGATACCATAGGGGATCCGTCGATAAAAAGCAGAGGAACTTGAAGTGAAATATGCGCCACATCCTTTTTACTGCATTATATGCAACATCTGCCCATGCGTGACTGAAGTTATAGAAGGTTGATGAATGTAGTCGCCAACCCTAAGTAGATTAAAATACTGATCAGATCATTCAATGTCGTAATGAATGGACCTGAAGCAACGGCCGGGTCTATTTTCATTTTGTGCATGAACAAAGGGATGAATGACCCGGAAATAGTTGCCGCAAAAATCGATACGAAAATCGCTGCTCCGACCAGCATTCCGATAACCAATTCGTGTTTCCAGAAAAAGATCAAACCGATGACAAAAACTCCGCATATGAATCCTGTGATCAGTCCGGTACCCGCTTCTCTTATCAATAACTTCATCTTGCTTTCATCTTCTATATCTCGTGTGGCAATACCTCTAACGGCAACGGCGAGTGCTTGGGTACCACTGTTTCCAGCAGTTCCTGCAATTAAAGGAATGAATGCAGCGAGTAACGCCACTTGGGAAATGGTATCCGTAAACATATCAATTAAATTCGCCGTAATCATCCCGAGTATAAGTAAGATAATAAGCCATGGCACTCGTTTCTTTGCTGCAGACAACGAGTTTTTGTCAAATGTATCCATATTTGATACACCGGCTAGTTTCGAGTAGTCATCCGATGCTTCTTCTTCGAGGATGTCGAGCACATCATCGACTGTAACAATTCCAAGTATATGCTGCTGAAAATCCACGACTGGTACAGCAAGCAGGTTATAGTCCTGCGTGGTCCGGGCGACGTCTTCCTGATCATCGGACACAAGTACGCTTACGACACGTTCATTCATGATGGAGTTGATCAAGACATCTTCCTCAGAGGTGATCAAGTCACGCAACGAAACAACCCCTGTTAGACGGTTGTCTTCGTCCACAACAAAGACGTAGTAGATCGTTTCAGCACTTGGAGCTTGAATGCGCAAAATATTCATCGCAGATCGAACCGTGGAATTCTGGGGAATCGTTACGTATTCCGTAGTCATGATCGATCCAGCAGTGTGCTCTTCGTAATGCAAGAGTTCCTTGATTTGATCCGCTGCTTCTTTGTCCATGAGCGTTAAATAGCTGACGCTTTGAGACTTATCGAGTTCTTTCAGGACATCGACCGCGTTATCCACGAACATGTAAGAAATCATCTCAGCGGCATACGTCGCCTCCATCTCCTGAAGGAACTCTTCGTATTCATCTTCGTCAATTTCACTTGTTTCAAAAATCTCCGCCATTTCTTTCGGACTTAGGAAATAGTACATCGTTTTCCGAAGTTCAGGTCCTGCTTCTTCATAGAAGATTGCGCGATCGTAAGGATGGAGTAGCAAATATTCATCACGGAACGCTTTAATATCTTGCCGCTCTAAATCTTCTCTTAGCTTCTCTTCATCGAAATCCACTTCATCTTTGCGGTCCTCTGTTGTTTCCATTTTGCTACACCTTCCTTTCTTTTCGCCAATTGGCACTACTCCTGTATACTACTTGTGTGCTTTACAAATACTTCGTAAAAAGGAGTGTATCATATGTTCGATATAATCGGTGACATACATGGTTGTTACGATGAACTGCTCGATTTACTAGACACACTTGGATATTCTTTGAAGTCTGGTATTCCAATCCATCCTGGCGGCAGACAGGTTGCATTTGTCGGAGATGGAATGGATCGCGGTCCTTCATCTGTAAAAGTGATGCAGCTTTTATTTGATCTGCAAGACGAAGGACAACTCATTTATTCCCCGGGAAATCATTGTAACAAACTGTATCGGTACGCAAAAGGGAATAACGTGCAACACACGCATGGGTTGGAAACCACGATTGCAGAGTTGGACTCTTTGCCAAAAGAAAAACGATCTCATATTCTGAATCGCTACGAAAGATTCTACGAAGCGCTGCCACTTTACCACCAGTTAGACAGCGGAAAGTTAATCATTGCACACGCAGGTATTTCTGAGCAATTGATAGGCGCTCCGATATCCCGAGCTGTCCGGACATTTGTCCTCTACGGAGATATTACAGGAAAGACCTTATCGGACGGACGTCCTGATCGACGTGACTGGGCAAAGTCGTATCACGGAACTGCCTGGATCGTCTACGGACATACCCCCGTACGAGAGCCGCGCTTTAAGAATCATACCGTGAATATCGACACGGGATGTGTGTTCGGCGGTAAACTGACTGCATTTAGATGGCCGGAATGTGAAACCGTCTCCGTAGCTTCTAAACAACCGTTTCAACCTGAGAAGTTTACTTTGTATCCTTCTTGAGATTTCATTTCCATTGGGAGAAGTTTTAGTAAATCTTGTGGAAGTTCACTCTCAAAAGAAACGTTTTTGCTCGTGGTGGGGTGCTTAAACGAAATGGACCTGCAATGAAGGGCTTGCCGAGAAATCAGGTGACAAGGACCTCCGTACAAATCATCACCGAGTAAAGGATGGCCAATATACTCCATATGAACCCTTATTTGGTGAGTTCTTCCAGTATGCAATTGAAGTTGAACAATTGTATACCGACTGCCATCGATCTCAAAATGACCTGTTACAAGCACATCGGTACGCGCATATTGCCCATCCGGACGGACAATCCGTTCAATAATGCTGCCGTCTTTCCGGCCAATTGGCATTTCAATCGTAAACGTGTCTTCAAGAATCCATCCACTCACAAATGCTATATACCGTCTGTCAAATCTAGTTTGCTGCATTTGTGTACTCATCAAGTGATGAATATGACGATTTTTTGCAATACATACGACACCGGATGTGTCTGTGTCCAGACGGGTAACTACATGAACCGTCGCAAAGTGTTGGTCGATAACGTACTTCCCGAAAATTATATTCGCAAGGGTGCCATTCGGATGGTTTCTTGATGGTATCGTTCCTTGCCCAGCAGGTTTTTCCACAACTAAAATCGAATCATCCTCGGCAAGTATCGAAAGTTCTCCAAGTTCAGGCACCAACCCTTCACCTACTTCTTCAGGTGGAAATTCAATGATGACCTGATCTCCTTGCTCAAGCATCCATCTGACCGTTCGTTCTTCTCCATTTACTATAATCCGACCACCTTCAAATTTAACGGCAGTCAATGCTCTTTTGGAAAGGCCTTTCAGTTTAAGGAAGTCCCTTAGGAGAATTTGTTCTTCTGCTATGAATTTCAGTAATAGCGGTGTAGGATTACTTTTCTTCATCACTGGCGACAAACGATTCGGACACACGTTTCCAAAATGGAAAAGGTCTAAAACGGGCGAACGAAATGCGTTCCTTTGAGACTTTGTATTCGATGGACTTCACATCTTTTTGAAGCAGCTGAAGGTGGTCAACTGTCACCATGAAATCCGGTCCTTTAACTGGTTTCAGTAAACACGAATGATGCGCCGGCAGGACAAGCGGCGATCCGACAGTACGGAATACGCGGTTGTTAATGGACGCCATCTCAGTCAGTTGCATGCATGACAATGACGGATGTAAAATCGCTCCATTCAGGGACTTACTATACGCAGTTGAACCCGATGGAGTGGACATACATAAACCATCTCCTCGGAATCGCTCGAAATGTTCTCCATTTAGCTCCACGTCCATGACCAGAGTGACTTCGGGTGATTTAATCGTCGATTCGTTCAATGCAAGATACGTGGATTTCTCTTCGGAATGGGTGTATGAAATCTCAACCTCCAGAAGCGGGTATTGCACGACGTGATAGTCTTTCCGGGCGATCATGATAACCAACTTTTCAATTTCTTCCGGTTTCCAATCCGCATAAAATCCAAGATGGCCCGTATGGATCCCGACAAATGCAGTTTCGTGCAGGCGATGAACGTACTTATGAAAACCATGCAGCAACGTTCCATCTCCGCCGATGGAAAGAACGATATCCGGTTCCACCTCGTCATATTCCAAACCAAACTCCACCAAATATTCTTTAGCCTCCGCCATTAGACGGTTGGATAACTCATCACCACGTGATTGGATGACAAACTTCATCATTCTGGTTCCCCCTTCCATGAGGTATCTTGTATATCCCGTTTTTCCGTTTCTTTAAATGAACTGAAATACGATTGTGCTTCATGTATCTCATCTCGGATTAGCGACATTTCTTCATCCAGCCGGAAAGCGGCTTCCGCAGCTCCTTCAAGTCGCTGCCGGATGACGTCCGGGAGCTCCCCTTGGTATTTATAATTCAAAGAATGCTCTATCGAAGCCCAGAAATTCATCGCAAGTGTGCGGATTTGAATTTCTGCAAGAATCGTCTTTTCGCCGCGGATCGTCTCGACAGGATATTCGATAATAATATGGAACGAGCGATAACCGCTCTGTTTTTTGTTCGATATGTAATCTCTTTCTTCGACAATCTTTAAGTCATTGCGCTGTCTGAGCATGCCGACGACACTTTCGATGTCATCGACAAACTGGCACATAATCCGAAGGCCTGCAATATCAGGGACTTCAGCAGCCAGTTCCGGAGATGGCTCGAACGGAATGTTCTTTTCGAGAGTCTTGTCGTAAATGCTAGCGAGTGGTTTTACACGCCCTGTCACAAATTCAACTGGTGCATGAAGGTCCTCCAATTTGTATTGGTGCCGCAAGCCTTTTAGCTTCACCTTAAGCTCCACTACTGCTTGCTTATAGGGCGCAAGAAAATCATTCCACATTCTCATATAAAGGCCGCCTCCCATCCGTTCATGTTAGCTAGTTTGTTGTAATGTCTTTTTGAATGCTTGCTCCACAGCAAGCATGAACTCTTCCCCGTAATTTCCATTACCTTCTATATTGAATACCAACATCGTCAATTCTTCTGTAAACCCAATTAATTGAACAGTTCCATCTTCACACTCTATTACAGGATCCCCATTTTCCATTTCAATAAGTTGCTGCATGAGCGGCCATACGTGCTGCGTAAAATGGAGATACCGATATTCTTCGCCGTCTTCAAAAAGATACACGAAACTGAGTGCATCCGAATCGGTAATCATTTTCCCTGAGGGGGAATCTCCAAGTGTATTTTCCGTTCCATTATAATTGAAACAAACAGTTCCTTCTTTTAATCGTCCTTCTGTTATCCGATGTTCAATACGCACTTTTTTCTCTTCCCTTCCCCTATCAGTCAGTATGATTAGTTTACCATAGAGTCACCTCTGTTGCAGTCAGGATTGTGCTTTCGGCACTGAAATTGATATACTGGAAGAAGAATCAGATTTGCCACGGATGATTAGCTCTCGGAAAGGACGATTAGTATGGACACGAAAATGATTCGTACCCTGTTCGAATTGAATTCACTGCAGTCACTAGGGGCTGTTCACTCTGCAACCGAAACGGAAACAGGAGCCACGGATTTCTTCCAGACGTTATTGAATGAAATGACGAATGAGAGCTCCATTTCCGATTCGCTTTCAAGCTTCTCTGCGACGACGCTTGGTAGTATTCAATCTCCACAAGGGGCAGATCCGTTTGCGTTCTTTTCCACGCCATCGGTCAATTCGCCTGCTGATGCACTGCAATATATTGACCAAGTTTCAGCAAGCCGCCCTCCATTAACATATAACGAAGGCAGTATCAGTAGCGCTTATGCGCCTTTGATCACCAAAGCCGCAAAAAAATATGACGTTCCCGCGGCATTGATTGCAGCGGTTATCAAGCAGGAATCGAACTTCAACAAAGATGCAGTGAGTCATGCCGGTGCAACCGGGCTTATGCAACTCATGCCTGGAACTGCAAAATTTCTAGGCGTTTCGAACGCATCCGATCCTGAACAAAATATTATGGGCGGCGCTAAGTACTTACGGCAAATGCTCGACCAGTTCGGAGGCGATATGAAATTATCGCTAGCAGCTTATAACGCAGGTCCAGGAAATGTCCGTAAATACGGAGGGATCCCTCCGTTCCGTGAGACTCAAAATTACGTCACCAAAGTTATGAACAACTACAATACGTTTAATGTGTAAGTTGAAACGGAGTATTGGAAGCTATTTATTTGTGATTGTTTTATGTGGTTGATACTATAGAAATGCAGAGATACAACAAAGGAGAATGACATTCATGACACGAAAGCCTTTGATACCCTATGAGGAGATCGGTGAAGCACGTTTGTCGGAACTGATAGACCGGTTTTACGCTAAAGTGGCTAAGCATCCGGACTTGATTCCCATTTTCCCACCAGACCTAACAGAAACCGCTCGCAAACAAAAACAATTCCAGACGCAATATCTGGGAGGACCTAATTTATATACAGAAGAACACGGACACCCGATGATGAAAGCCAGGCACATGCCGTTTGCAATCACACCAACACGCGCCAAAGCTTGGCTAGCCTGTATGGCTGAAGCGATGGACGAGGTCGGTCTTGACGGTCCTCTTCGTGAAATCTATTATCAACGCCTCGTCTTAACAGCCAACCACATGGTGAACCGGAACGAGGAGGGAGAGCAGTGAATCGAAGAACTTTCGCAGAAGTTGAACAGCAGCCGATTGCACATCCTCGGCCAATTGAATTATACGTATTTCTTGACCCCTTATGTCAAGATTGCTGGGCATTGCAACCCATACTAAGAAGGCTGCAAGTTGAATACGAACGGTATTTCACGTTACGCATCGGTCTTCTTACGTCCCTGCCGAAGATGAATTATAAAGCACTCCCTTTAGTGGATGACGAATGTGAAGAAGCCCATGCATTTGAAAAGTCACATCCGGCGTTCCCAAGCATTGCGATCAAGGCAGCGGAGTTTCAAGGGAAACGCGCCGGTTTCAGATTTCTTACAAAACTATTCGAGTATTCATTTTTAAAATCACGTAACGTTAAATCCTTTGCTGTTCTCGTTGAAATTGCCGAGAAATTGAACTTGGACAAACAAGAATTCATCAGCGATTTCTTCTCAAAAAACGTTCTCCAGTCCTTGCAAGTCGATTTACATTTAGCAAAAGAGATGGAAGTTCTGAAATCCCCAACCTTCGTATTTTTCAATGAAAACATTGAAGACGAAGGCCTAATGGTGGACGGCTCGTACAGCTATGAAATCTATGAACAAATTATAGAAGAGCTTACAGGTTCTCCAATCATCCGGGATCGTGCTCCATCGTTGGAAGAGTTATTCAGCCGATTCGAGATGCTCGCAACTGCAGAAATAGCAGCTATCTACGGTGTCCCTGAAAAAGAGAGCGAACGAGAGCTAAAGAAACTTCTGCTGAAACAAGAGGTAGAACGCATTTTTATTAACGATAAAGTCTTATGGCGCAAACACTAAGGATAGTGTTTGCATTCGATTATTATACGTAACAGATGGAGAGATTTTCTCCATCTGTTTTTTAATTTAATTGAATGTGGTCGGTGATTGGGTTTGATGAAATAAGATAGATTATGGAAGTTTTTTTGTGGGGATATTTGCGCTTGGTGTGGGTTATGAGCATTTTTTGTTATTTATGAGCGCTTTCCTCGGGGCATGATCACTTTCTGCGATTTATGAGCGCTTTCCTCGGGTTATGATCACTTTTTGCGATTTATGAGCGCTTTCCTCGGGTTATGATCACTTTTTGCGATTTATGAGCGTTTTCCACGGGTTATGATCACTTTCTGCGATTTATGAGCGCTTTCCCCGGGTTATGATCACTTTTCTCGATTTATGAGCGTTTTCCTCGGGTTATGATCACTTTTTGCGATTTATGAGCGCTTTCCCCGAGTTACGATCATTTTCCGCGATTTATGAGCGTTTTCCATGGGTTATGATCATTTTCCGCGATTTATGAGCGTTTTCCATGAGTTATGATCATTTTCCACGATTTATGAGCGCTTTCCCCGGGTTATGATCACTTTTCTCGATTTATGAGCGCTTTCCCCGGGTTATGATCATTTTCCGCGATTTATGAGCGTTTTCCCCGGGTTATGATCACTTTCTGCAATTTATGAGCTTTGTGCATCATTCAATCACGGATCCGGGTCTTTTCATTGTAGAAATGAAAAGAACACCGCTCCTGGGGGGAAGCGGTGCTCGTATAAAGGGAATGGGAAAAATGTTCACGTTCAAACAAAAGGGGTGTATGTTTGGTTTGTGAGTTTCATTCACAAGTTAAATCTATCACAAAATAATTGTTACATCAACAATTCACAAGCGATTTCATGGATTTGTCACATATGGCCTGTTTGAAAACGCTTACTTATAGGAATTATTTCAAGATATCAAAACAGACATCCATGCGCACTTTGTATGAATGTCTGTTTTAATGCTATTTCAATATATCATATTCAGTACTTATTGTTTCGCAAGCAATTGTTCCAACTCATTCAAACGCTCTTCGAATACTCGGCATGCTTCCTCGATCGGTGCAGTCGTTGTCATATCGACTCCCGCTTTCTTCAACACTTCAATTGGATAATCGGAAGATCCAGCTTTCAAGAAGTTTGTCACATAGCGTTCTACTGCCGGCTCACCCTCAGTAAGGATTTGATGGCTCAATGCCACTGCGGCGCTATACCCTGTTGCATATTGGTACACGTAATAATTCATGTAGAAGTGAGGAATCCGTGACCATTCCAATCCGATCTCTTCATCCACTGTCATCGCGCCACCAAAATACTTTTCATTCAAAGCATAATACTCTTCAGTGAGCTTCTCAGCTGTCAAGGCTTCCCCTTGTTGGTCCAACTGATAGATCCTATGTTCAAACTCGGCAAACATCGTCTGACGGAATACGGTTCCACGGAATCCATCCAGCCAATGATTCAATAGGTAAATCCGTTTCTGATCATCGTCTGTCGTTTTCAGCAAATAATCATTCAGCAACGCCTCATTTACAGTTGAAGCCACTTCAGCGACGAAAATCGAATAACCGCTATAGATGTATGGCTGGTTTGCACGTGAATAGTAACTGTGGGCACTGTGGCCGAATTCGTGAGCTAAAGTGAACATGTTATTCACATTGTCTTGCCAGTTCATTAAAATATAAGGATTCGTGCCATATGAGCCTGAAGAATATGCTCCTGAACGCTTCCCTTTGTTTTCACGGACATCCACCCAACGGCTCTCCAATCCTTTCTTAATGATGGACCGATATTCTTCACCCATTGGTTCAAAGCTCTCAAGCATCGTCTTCGCTGCGTCCTCATAAGTGATTTTCATATCCAGATCTTTCACGAGTGGCGCATAAAGATCCCACATGTGAAGGTCGTCCAATTCAAATACTTTCTTGCGAAGTGCGATATAGCGGTGAAGCAACCCTACGTTATCGGAAATTGTATTCACAAGGTTCTCGTATACTTGCTCAGGAATATGGTTGTTCGACAAGGCAGCGTCACGAGCAGATTCATAATTCCGGATTGAAGCGTTGACGTTATTTGTCTTCACATTTCCAGATAGAGTTGACGCAAATGTGTTTTTGAACGATCCGTATGTTGCATACATCGCTTTGAACGCTTCTTCACGAACTGAACGGTCTGGGCTTTCCAGAAAATTGATGAAGCGGCCTTGAGAAAGCTCGACCTCTTCCCCTTTTTCATTTTTTACAGTCGGGAACGTCAAGTCTGCGTTATTCAACATGCTGAATGTTTTGGATGAACCTTGTGCAACTTCAGACATTTGAGCAATCAGTGATTCCTGTTCGGCAGGAAGCACGTGCGGACGCATGCTGTTCAATTCTTTCACTTCTTGTTTGTAGAGAGCGAGCCCTTCATTTTCTTCTACCAGTTGATTGAGCTTCGCTTCATCTATAGCAAGTAATTCTGGCAGGAAAAATGACAGCTTCGTGGAAACCTTGACAGCCAAAGATTTTGCACGGCTATCCATTGCTTGGTATGTGCTATTTGTTGTATCCTGGTCTGTCTTCAAATGTGAATACGTGTATAGTTTCCCTAATCGTTGTGAGAGTTCATCCCGATAAGTAAGTGCTTTCAAAAGTGCTTCTGGTCCATCGTCCAGCGTACCTTGGTAAGATTCCGCTTCGGATGAAAGTTTCTCGATTTCCTCGTACTCCGCAGTCCATGCTGCATCGCTTTCAAAGATGTTTTCCAAGTTCCATGTTTCTTCCACTTTCACTTCATCACGCGTAAGTAGTTTCTCTGCCAATGTAATTCCTCCTTGATCCCGATGATTCGGGAATCGAATCTTTTCCCATTTTCTCAATTTTCCATCTGTATTGCAAGGAATCGCTCTAGAAGTATGTGAACAATCTCTTTCTCTATTCGAGCAATTGCGATGGAGTCCTTCTTTTTCCAACCGATTCTCTGAAGGAATTGTAAATAGTACAAACAGGCTTCAATTTGCTGCTCATCGTTTCCTGCATAAGCATGTACAAATCGGCGCAATCGGCGAAGCGGGACACGGGTCGGTGAAAGCTCGAAGCGGTGTAACAAATATATGATTCCAATTTGCCACTGGCAGTCGTGAACAGAGAATGCACGATTCCCTTTGACGGGAACCCCTATCCACAAGGGTAGTTCTGTCGGATGCAGTTTCAGTTCGTAACAATGGCGTAAGAAAGGGTTCTGGACGCCACGGCGGTTTAAAAAGATGGAACGCTGTAAATACGTCGCCCGTTGAATTTTATAAGATTTGTAGTAGTGGAGAAGCATCTGTCGATCGGGAAGTTTTGGTCGTGCAAACGGAAAAGTTTGTAAATGAGTCGATAACTTACGATGATTTGCGATGAAGCGATTTCCATCGATAAGCATCAGATGACTGAAATAATGGAATTGCTTTGTCTCGGGGGATAACGTGAGCAGAGTGTCTTCTGGGGATATGCTCTTTGTAAAAAACAGTTGATGAAAAGCAGAAAAACTGAATAGTCCCATGCCTTCAGGACGCTCCTTATACTTTTCTGGAGTTTGTAAAATCCAAATAGGTTCCATTCCTATGGACCTATATCCTTCAGTCCGACTGGATTTCACATCTTCAGGCAAACGGCTGCATTGGAATTCAATCGGAATCGATTCACCCTTATGCTGCACAAGTAAGTCAGGACGTTGTGCAAGTTCTGGTATGAGGGGCTCCAAAACGGATGATTTCTCCAGGCGCTGAAAGAATGAGTGCAAAACCTGTTTTCCTTGAAGGTGCGGGATTGACTCTCCTTCCGAAAAGTTAGCCGAACAGGATGAATCCGCTTCATGAGCAAAGTGAGGAATCCGTATGGAACCAACTTTCAAAAGTACACGCTCGCCACATTGCGGACAATGGAATTGTTGCTCGGTACGCCACGTTCTCAAGTATTCTCGTTTGACGGTTTCGTCGAGAATAACGGGTGTACCATCGTTCAAAGATGCGGTCAGTATGTGAATCACTCCTTTCACTGAATAGTTTACGAACTAATACGTGAAATAGCAACTTTGATTTCATTGCTCATCTATTTCTTACCTCCAAATGGATTTTCAAGCATAGAAAAACCACCTCGAAAGGTGGCTGTGGATCATTTAGAAATAAGATTCAATCGTTTGGAACACATTAGAACCCATTACTTCAGTTCCATATTCTTTTAAGCGATGAATCGTCAAGTTCGTAGGCGTACCATATTCAAGAATAATACTTTCCACATCAATCTTATCTGAGATTTCTTTGTCTGATGAACTATAGTCGATATACAAGTAGTACTTCTCTTCGAAAGCATATAATGCAGTCGCTTCATCAAAATCAGAAAGTTGAGAAGCCAAAGGGATTAAATCATCAAAGTCTTTGAATACAAACAATTCACGTGCTGCTGCCATTCTGCTATCTGCAACTGACTCATTTGCCGACTCAGAAGAGTCCATCGATGCTTCAAGTTCAGGCTGGAAGAGTTTACGAGGATCATCAATGCCATAAGGATACTCCGTCGATTCTCCATCTTCAGGAAGTTGTGCACGGGTCACAAGAACTTCGATCCCGCCGCTCATAGCATGCACTTGTATCCATAAAGGACCTTCAATTTCAAATTCAATGTCGGACTCCGAATCGATTTCCTCCATCATATCCCAAAACAATTCCTCACTCTTATCGCGGTTGTACCATACTTCTTCACGAGTAAAGCCCCGCTCTTCAATATCCATATAAGTCAAATAGAATTTAACAGTATTTTCATTGATTCTCTCGATTTCCATGATTTCTCTCTCCTTTCCCCTGAAGTGGACGTGCTGTCCAACCTCTTTTTTTCGTTCCCGCGATGCTTCTTCTACTATATGTTCAAATCATCAGTAACGAAAGGGTTTTGCCTCGAACATTGCAGACAAAATTTTTTTAGCGAAAAAACCACTATCTGCGCCTAGTTACTGAGTAGAATCCATCCGTTGCATCGTGCACGGAAACTAGGAGAATGGAAAAAGCTGATAGGTTTACGGCATTCACCATGAGATCCCCTATCAGCTTATTTATAAGTATTCGTTAGTTTACCATGCGACGTGCTTCTAATAACTGATAGGCTCTAACCTTCCTAGGCAAGAAGCGGCGTATTTCATCTTCATTATACCCTACTTGAAGACGCTTTTCATCTAAGATGATCGGTCTTCTTAAAAGACCCGGATGTTCTTGGATCAATTCATATAACCGTTGCAAAGGCAAACTCTCTACGTCGACATTGAGTTTTTGGAAGATCTTAGAGCGAGTAGAGATGATCTCATCTGTTCCATCTTCGGTCATACGAAGAATTTGTTTGATTTCATCAATATTTAAAGGTTCAGAGAAAATATTACGCTCCTCATAAGGAATTTCATGTTCCTCCAACCATGCTTTCGCTTTACGACATGATGTACAGCTTGGTGATGTAAATAATGTAACGCCCATTTGCTGACACTCCCTTTCAATCGGCTTCATATAATGGTGACTACTTTTTTACATTAGAATCATTTTAAATTAATCTTCATAATGACTATTATACACACATTTGTTCTCAATGAATACACTTTTTAAAAAATATTTCCTGTGCTCTTCAAGATTGTAACATTTCCGCAATAATCAACATTTCTCAACATAAGTAATTATGTAATCAATATCGTTATTCCCTTTTCAGAAAGAGATTAAACATCAATTTTTTTCAATTTGCATTATCAATTACAAAATCGAAGTGAAAATATGTTCTTGTTTACTAGTACGTTTCAAACTCCAAAAGGTTCCAATTTGCAATAATTTTTTACTGATTACTTCGAGTATTCCCGAAGAAAATAGTTTGAAACCGAATAGTACTTGCATTCCGAGAATGTGCATATTATAATTACTCCAATTATAAGAACGGCTTAGACGGAACAAGTACTTTTAATCCAGCTTCTTAAGAGAGCCTGTGGGTGGTGTGAACAGGTGAAGCGGTTATGAGGAATGGGCTCCCGAGCTCGGTTGAATAAGTAGGCTGCTGCTACTTTTCCACTGCGTTCCCCCGCGTTAAGGGGTTTTGAGTGGCCTTCGGGCAATTCGGGTGGCACCGCGGTTCCTGCACATCGACCGTCCCTATTTTTATAGGGATGTGTCGGTGTTTTTTTGTATTTAGAGATATTGTTAGCCTTGTTGAGTTCAACTGCAGGCGGACGCCTTACCGCTTCCTTCAACAGGGCTATCTGATATCCAAGCAACATTTGTTAAGCTAATTTCGAAGGAGGAAGCGTTTATGACAACTATTTTTTCAGGTGTTCAACCGACTGGCATCATTACATTAGGGAACTATATTGGAGCGTTCCGCCAATTCATCGAGCTTCAACATGAAGCGGATTGCATTTTCTGTATCGTGGATCAGCATGCAATTACGGTACAGCAAGATCCCGATGAACTGAAACAAGCAATTCGTTCGCTTGCAGCGACGTATATCGCAAGCGGAATCGATCCGGAGAAGTCCGTATTGTTCATTCAATCGGAAGTGCCTGCACACGCACAAGCTGGATGGATTATGCAATGTACGTCTTCTATCGGAGAACTCGAGCGCATGACTCAGTTCAAAGATAAGTCGGATGGGCAAGATGGTGTTTCTGCTGGTTTGCTAACCTATCCGCCACTGATGGCAGCTGATATTCTCCTTTACAATACAGATGTCGTCCCTGTTGGAGAAGACCAGAAACAGCACTTGGAACTGACACGTGACTTAGCAGAGCGATTCAACCGCCGTTATGCAAATGTGCTCACAATTCCAGAAGTGCGCATACCAAAAGTCGGCGCGCGCATTAAGTCGCTGCAAGATCCGTTAAAGAAGATGAGCAAGTCGGATCCGAATCAGAAGGCAACGATTTTCTTAATGGATACGCCGAAACAAATCGAGAAAAAGATAAAAAGTGCGGTCACAGATTCTGAAGGAGTTGTCCGTTTTGATGTCGAGAATAAGCCTGGTGTCTCAAATTTATTGATCATCGAATCTGCACTGACAGGTGTTTCCGTAGATGAACTGGTTGCCAAGTATGAGGGGCAAGGATATGGCGCCTTTAAAGCGGGCGTTGCTGAAAGCGTCATACAGCACTTAGCACCAATCCAAGAAACGTATCATGACCTGATGGAGTCCGACAAATTGGATGATATCCTGGATGCAGGCGCTATTAAAGCGAATGCAATCGCATCGGAGACCCTTACGAAGATGGAAGCCGCGATGGGACTCGGACGTAAACGGTAAGCAATAGTAAGAGAACCGCCCCGATAAACAGCGCAAAGTCCGCTGATTGCAAGATGAAAAGCCCGACAGTCCTCATATCGAATCCCATGGATGTGTAATTCAGATACGTAATCATCGTCGTACAAGTCGTCACAATAAGGCCATAGCTAAGAAGGAAGAAGAACAGTCGCGTCATGACATCGATCCTTTTTTAGTTTTGTCCTACTATATGAAAGCTATTTGGATTTTAAGACTGATACACTGCCCATGTAAAAAAGAGCTACTTCGGATGAATCGGCACTGACTAACCTTTTTGAGACAAGTAAAAAACACCTTATTATGCAGCCAATTGTCGGTATTGAACCGGCGATTG